>NZ_JBUQDQ010000001.1:0-4123 GCF_055179755.1 Staphylococcus sp. TCBT05
AAAAAAAAAGAAGTAAAAACAGGAAACTATATTCTGACAAAAGAAGACGCTCAGAAGCTCTCTAAGCGCCTCAGGGGTGTTTCTAGTATCAAAGAAGGGTTAAGTGCTATAGATAGGTCTAAAAGCTTACTAGAAGCCAGAGAGGCGCAACTAAATGAAAGAGAAGAGTTTATCAATCAAAAGGAGTTGGATATTAGCTATAAAGAATTAGAAGTGAACCAAAGAGAACGAAAATTGATTGGGAAAGAAGCAGCTGTTGAGAATGGTCAAAAATGGTGGGAAGAAAAGCAAAGATTACAAGAACAAGTGAATCTATTAACCGTAGAAAATAGTCGTTTGAAACGAACGTTGAACAAAGTGAATGAAATGTACGAAGGATTAAAAATGAGTTTTGCGAATGTAGCGAAAGCAGTTGGGATGATGAAATATAGCAAGAAAGAATATGAACAACCGCTAAATGAACGTGGAAATAGATTGGTAGATGCGATTGCAAATTATACAAGTTATTGGCTTAGAAAAATGGGGAGTGATGATCTAGCGGAGAAAGTGGATAAGGAAATTGGATTGAGTAAAGGAATTGAACAATCTGTACAAGCTTTAGAACCGAAAAAAGAACGCGATAGAGGATTTGAACATGAAATGTAAGTACAAAGGATAAAGAAAGAATAAACCGCTTTAGGATTAACTTTAAAGCGGTTTATTCTACTTCGTTAATTGGAGATTTATTATTATTAAAATCTTGAAATCTAGCAAGTAAGTATTTTTCTTTAGTGTCTTTACCACGATGTATTAGACTTGGATGTATCATAATGGCTCCAGTCCTTCTCGTAATAATTTGAGCTTGTTCTAATGTTTTTAATGTTTCTACAACAGTTTTGATTGAGACTTGGCTTTTTTCTGATAATTCTCTTGTAGTGATAATTAATGTGTTTGTAGATTTATCCATATTCTCTAGTATGTATTTTACTACTTGCATTTTTTTATTACCTAAACTATCTATCAATTGAACGATTGCGGTTAAATACGTGATCATAAAGCCATTTCTTGGTGTTTTTTTTACAATATCATCAACTTCAAATATTTCACCTGTATCTAAATCTTGTAGCCTTCTTTTACCGTTATAAATTACATCATTTTCAGTTCTTTGTTTTGGCATTTTACCTATCCTCTCTAATTTAATTTTAAACAAAGTATAACAAATGTTGTAAAAAAAGTACAACAAAAGTTGTAAAAAAGTACAACAAAGGTTGTAAAAAAGTACAACAAAAAGTAAGCGCTTACATAGCTATGTATCAAGCCTGATTCTACTTTTAAACTACTAATTACTCTTTTCTATATAATTAAGTGGCTTTCAGCTATTCAATAGTCGAGTAGTATTTTTTGAGAAAAGACACTCAAAAAATCTCCACTCTTTTGCTATTGAATAGCTGATTTCGGTATGCTCGATTTGTAGTCGTCAAGTCGAGCATACGAAAAACATGGGAATTTTGATTCTCGACTTGAACGAAGATTGTACCATACCGAAACCAGCCTGTTCTTTCGTTCTTTATGTTGTTATGTAACATGATCCCGATACGCAAACCTTGGGGGCTAACCCCCAAACCCCCAGTCAGTCTCACACCGAAAAACAAAGGGAATCAGAAAATCTTTAAAAATCAAATGACAAAAAACTGAATTTTCATTACTTTATAAATCAGTTTAATGATACACTATTAATAAATAAAATTATGTTAGGAATGACTATTATGAAATCCTATAAAAGTACTATTTTTGATATTATTATGTATATAGCCACTTACATTTTCTGTATGTATTGGATATTAGATACTGTTGATTTAGTATACATATATTTATATTCCATTCTTATTGGGGTAATAATTATATATAAAATTAAACAACTTTTATTTTTGAAAATTAGTAATAAAAAAGACGCTTAGTTTAAAAACTAAGCGTCTTTTTTATTAACTATTAGGCAAATAAATTTTTTTCGGTTGACTTGTCCAAGATTGTCCCATTGGTTTTGTACGGGCGCTATCTTTATATAATCGAGTCGTAGAATATTGATACCAATTATTTGTCATAAAACCTTTTTGATATAAATCATAAGAATAATAGCAAGCAGGTATTTTTTGATTTGCTCCATAACCAGTTAAAATTATAGCTACTTTAGCTCCCCATCCTAAACCAGGTATAGTACCAGCCAGAGCTGCTCCAAGTGCAGCAGCGTTTTTAGCTTCGCTAGTATGACCTTTAAGAGTTCCTACATATTGATAGCCTGCTTTAGGTGCAGCTGCTCTCATTATAGGATTATCTTTTTCAATTGAATTATTTCTATTGTGTGCTGCAATAGGATCATATTCATATGATAAATCTTTTTGAATTACATTATCAATTTTAACATTACCTGTTACTCCATCAAACACAACAATATGACGTTCACCGTCTTTTTCGTATGTATTTGTACGAATTAACCCTTCCATACTAGCATCAATAATTTGATAATTTGAGTTTAATTGTTCAATTGTTACAGGTGTAACATTAGTTGTTTGAACAATTTTATTACTAACAGTATTTTCTTTAGCAAAAGATACTGTTGGCGAAATGCCAGTAGTGATAATAGCTGCAGCTGCTAGTGATTTCAAAATTGTTTTTTTATTCATAATTTTGCCCCTTTTAATTTGATATCTCTAACATTAATGGTAGATGACGGAAGAAACAAGGGGTGAAAACGATTACTTTAAATATTAGAATTTTCGGAAAATAAAAGAGAGGAGTTTTCAATACAATGTGTTTGTCAACGGTAAGCGGAACGAAGTGAGCATTAAGGAGTTGACAAACTGCCCAAAACCCAAAACCCTCTTGTGGTGTTCAAACGGTACCCGTTTGAACCTGCCTACCGGCGAGGGAGCCCCCTCAAAAATGAGGGGGTTGGGGGTGTTTTTTTATGGGGTCTGGGGAAGAGTTCCCCAGTGGGTTTGGGCGACGCCCAAGATTGTTTTTTTGTCACTAGGTGACTCGGCTATGCCGACAAGGGCCTCGCAGAGCCCTATATATTTTGATGCGTAGTGTCAAAATATGTATAGGGTTACGTTAATTGACTCCATTTCGTCTCTTTGCTAGACTCATGGTATCAATCATTCTAGGGAAGTGGGTGCATGTGATGTTGCGTTCTATCTCATTTAATCAATCTCATAAAAGTTCCATCAGTCATAACAATCGAGAAAATACGCATGGAAATCCTGGTATTGATCCATCTAGGTTAAAAGAGAATATATATTTTGTTCAAAAGGATATTAGGAGTGTATACAAAGAGATATTTCAGGAAGCAGTAGATACTTATAACGAGAAACAAAAACGAAATGACCGTAAGATTCAAGATTACTACGAGAAAATCAAGAAAAGCGAAAAAGTACATGAACAACGAGAATTGGTTGTAGCGATTGGAGAAGGCAAAGATGACCCAATGTGTAGGGAAGAGAAAAAAGAAACGCTACAGCGGTATGCAGAAGCGTTTCAAGAGCGGAATCCCAATCTAGCAGTCTATAACATGGTTTTACATGATGATGAAGCGAATCCGCATCTGCATATCAATTATGTCCCACATTTTTCAAGTAGTCGTGGATTAACGAAGCGTGTCGGAATGGATAGAGCTTTGCAACAACAAGGCGTGGAAGGAAAAGGGATGGAACTGATTGCGAATTGGAGAGCGGTAGAAACTGCATATATCGAATCATTGGCGAAAGAATATATTCCTGATTTTGAACGAGCGAATGTAGGGTCTCATAAGTACATGAAAGTAAAACAATACAAAGAATATGCGGAAACAAAGTCCGTTGTAGAAAAACAGGTACAGGAAAAAGAAAGCTATTTACAACGGGTAGACAAAGAAGTGAAACAGTCAGAGGGAAAAGTAGAAGAATTACAAACAGTTCAAGGACAGTTAGAACAGATTGTGAGAAAACAACAACAAGAACGGAATGACCTACAAAAACAAGTAGGTGATACAAAAGAAGAGATTACAAAATTAAAAGAAACGAAGGAGCAGGTACAAAACGATATACAAGGATTTCCTTTGTTTGATATGAGAAGGTTGCAAGCAGAAACAGAAAAAGTAGGATTGCTG
>NZ_JBUQDQ010000002.1:0-2500 GCF_055179755.1 Staphylococcus sp. TCBT05
AAAAGAAAACACGAAAAAACACGAGTCATTTGACTCGTGTTTAGTTGCTTGGCGACGTCCTACTCTCACAGGGACAAGGTCCCAACTACCATCGGCGCTAGAGAGCTTAACTTCCGTGTTCGGTATGGGAACGGGTGTGACCTCTCTGCCATCATCACCAAACTATGAAGGCATATTCCTTCAAAACTAGATAACATTGCTACATATTATATGGTTAAGTCCTCGATCTATTAGTATTCGTCAGCTCCACATGTCACCATGCTTCCACCTCGAACCTATCAACCTGATCATCTTTCAGGGATCTTACTAGCTTACGCTATGGGAAATCTCATCTTGAGGGGGGCTTCATGCTTAGATGCTTTCAGCACTTATCCCTTCCGCACATAGCTACCCAGCTATGCCCTTGGCAGAACAACTGGTACACCAGCGGTGCGTCCATCCCGGTCCTCTCGTACTAAGGACAGCTCCTCTCAAATTTCCTACGCCCACGACGGATAGGGACCGAACTGTCTCACGACGTTCTGAACCCAGCTCGCGTACCGCTTTAATGGGCGAACAGCCCAACCCTTGGGACCGACTACAGCCCCAGGATGCGATGAGCCGACATCGAGGTGCCAAACCTCCCCGTCGATGTGGACTCTTGGGGGAGATAAGCCTGTTATCCCCGGGGTAGCTTTTATCCGTTGAGCGATGGCCCTTCCATGCGGAACCACCGGATCACTAAGCCCGACTTTCGTCCCTGCTCGACTTGTAGGTCTCGCAGTCAAGCTCCCTTATGCCTTTGCACTCTACGAATGATTTCCAACCATTCTGAGGGAACCTTTGGGCGCCTCCGTTACACTTTAGGAGGCGACCGCCCCAGTCAAACTGCCCACCTGACACTGTCTCCCGGGTCGATAAGACCCGTAGGTTAGAATTTCAATACAGTCAGGGCGGTATCCCACCAGCGCCTCCACCGAAGCTAGCGCTCCGGTTTCAATGGCTCCCGCCTATCCTGTACAAACTGTACCAAAATTCAATATCAGGCTACAGTAAAGCTCCACGGGGTCTTTCCGTCCTGTCGCGGGTAACCTGCATCTTCACAGGTACTATAATTTCACCGAGTCTCTGGTTGAGACAGTGCCCAAATCGTTACACCTTTCGTGCGGGTCGGAACTTACCCGACAAGGAATTTCGCTACCTTAGGACCGTTATAGTTACGGCCGCCGTTTACTGGGGCTTCAGTTCAGAGCTTCGCTTACGCTAACCCCTCTCCTTAACCTTCCAGCACCGGGCAGGTGTCACCCCCTATACTTCGCCTTACGGCTTCGCAGAGAGCTGTGTTTTTGCTAAACAGTCGCTTGGGCCTATTCACTGCGGCTTTCCGTTAAGAAAGCACCCCTTCTCCCGAAGTTACGGGGTCATTTTGCCGAGTTCCTTAACCAGAGTTCTCTCGCACACCTTAGGATTCTCTCCTCGCCTACCTGTGTCGGTTTGCGGTACAGGCACCTTTTATCTCGCTAGAAGCTTTTCTTGGCAGCGGGGAATCAAAGACTTCGCTCCATAAGGAGCTTCCCCATCACAGCTCAGCCTTCACGATAAGCGGATTTGCCTACTTATCAGCCTAACTGCTTGGACGTGCACAACCAATCGCACGCTTCTTCTATCCTTCTGCGTCCCTCCATTGCTCAAACGATAAAGAGGTGGTACAGGAATATCAACCTGTTGTCCATCGCCTACGCCTGTCGGCCTCGGCTTAGGTCCTGACTAACCCTGAGCGGACGAGCCTTCCTCAGGAAACCTTAGGCATTCGGTGGACGGGATTCTCACCCGTCTTTCGCTACTCATACCGGCATTCTCACTTCTAAGCACTCCACCAGTCCTTCCGGTCTGACTTCACTGTCCTTAGAACGCTCCCCTACCACTGATACCATTGGTATCAATCCGCAGCTTCGGTGGTGTATTTAGCCCCGGTACATTTTCGGCGCAGAGTCACTCGACTAGTGAGCTATTACGCACTCTTTAAATGGTGGCTGCTTCTAAGCCAACATCCTAGTTGTCTAAGCAACTCCACATCCTTTTCCACTTAATACACACTTTGGGACCTTAGCTGGCGGTCTGGGCTGTTTCCCTTTTGACTACGGATCTTATCACTCGCAGTCTGACTCCTAAGGATAAGTCATTGGCATTCGGAGTTTGACTGAATTCGGTAATCCGATGAGGACCCCTAGTCCAATCAGTGCTCTACCTCCAAGACTCTTACACTTAAGGCTAGCCCTAAAGCTATTTCGGGGAGAACCAGCTATCTCCAGGTTCGATTGGAATTTCTCCGCTACCCACACCTCATCCCCGCACTTTTCAACGTGCGTGGGTTCGGGCCTCCATTCAGTGTTACCTGAACTTCACCCTGGACATGGGTAGATCACCTGGTTTCGGGTCTACGACCACGTACTAAACGCCCTATTCAGACTCGCTTTCGCTGCGGCTCCGCCTCTTCAGCTTAACCTCGCACGGGATCGTA
>NZ_JBUQDQ010000003.1:0-265 GCF_055179755.1 Staphylococcus sp. TCBT05
AAAGGCGTAGGCGATGGACAACAGGTTGATATTCCTGTACCACCTCTTTACCGTTTGAGCAATGGGGGGACGCAGGAGGATAGGGTAAGCGCGCTGTTGGATATGCGCGTCCAAGCAGTTAGGCTGCAAACGAGGCAAATCCCGTTTGCATCAGGCTGAGCTGTGACGGCGAGGGAAATTTAGTACCGAAGTTCCTGATTCCACACTGCCAAGAAAAGCCTCTAGCGAGGGAAAAGGTGCCCGTACCGCAAACCGACACAGGTAG
>NZ_JBUQDQ010000004.1:0-2659 GCF_055179755.1 Staphylococcus sp. TCBT05
AAATTCAATATTCCGTCAATAATATAGATACCCATTTCTTAACCTGAGTAGTTAGCTTTTGCTAGCTGCTCTTTTGTTGTTTATGCACCTTTCATTTTAAAATCATATATATTATTTTAAGGATATGAGTCATCTTTTAAAACTCAAATTACACTCCGGAAAAGAGCACTGTTCTGAAGTGACCCCTAAAAGTTAGACACGGTTATTTCATTAGGCAGCTTGATAAAAGTGAGTCCGGTATTGTACCGGGCTCATTTTTAATTTTGCCTTAATCCGTTTCGTATTATAATAATCTATATATTTTTCTAATTCTATTTTAAAGTGCTCTACATTTTCAAATTCTTTTATGTAGAGGAACTCCGACTTCATAATCCCAAAGAAATTTTCTATTACTGCGTTGTCGTAACAGTTTCCTTTTCGAGACATACTCTGGACGATAGCTCTTGATTCAAGTGTCCGGACGTACTGTCTCATTTGATAATGCCATCCTTGATCCGAATGCATCAGTAGCTGGTGGGTTTCAGGTAAACGTTCCAATGCTTTCTCTAACATGTCTGAAACAAGCGAATACGTCGGTCTAGAACCAATTGTATAGGTAATAATTTCACCATTATACAAATCTAATACAGGTGATACATACAGTTTTTCTCCAAACAATTTAAACTCTGTGATGTCTGTTACCCACTTTTGATTCGGTGCATCTGTATGAAAATTACGCTCTAAAATATTAGGTGCAATTCTACCGACTTTTCCTTTATAGGATTTATATTTCTTCATACGCACAACACACTTTAACCCAAGCTCTTTCATAATACGCTGAACCTTCTTGTGGTTCACTTTCTGGCCACGATTCGTTAATTCATCACGAATGCGACGGTAACCATAACGACCTTCATTTTCCTCATAAATCGCTTTAATCTCAGCTTTCAAATCGGCATCTACATCTGGACGATTCATTTTCTTTACTAAATCATAATACGTGCTTCGAGGAATAGTAGCTAGCTCCACGAGTGCCTTCACCGAATATTTATGCCTTAATTCGTAGACTACTTGCGCTTTGTCTTGTTTTGTGATTTTTCCTTGTTTTGAACTAAGGCATTTAACTTTTTTAAGTACTCATTTTCCATCTCAAGCTGTTTAATGCGTGCTTCAAGTGCTTCGACTGACCCTTCAGCTAAAGGTTGTTTTAATTGTTTATTTGAATCTTTTTTCATGGATGGACGCCCCTTTTTCTTAGATTGAAGGGCATCAATTCCTTGTGTTTCGAGCTGTTTTTTCCAAACAGAAATCGTTGAAGGGGCAGGAATATTAAAGATAGCTGCCGTCTCAAATAAGGACATACCGTTTTCAATCATAAAGTTTAGTACGTCTAGTTTAAATTGTTGTGTGTAATTTGTACATCGTTTTAGAAAAGCTTCCAGACCATTCTGTTTATATTGGTTTACCCAATTCAAAATGATTGTGTCACTTATACCGAGCGATCTACCCATTTCTCGATAACTTTCATTTCCGTTCAAATAACGTAGAACGATTTGTATTTTTTCATCAGCTGTAAATTTAGCCATAGAAAAACTGCACCTCCAATTGTTAGACTGTGTCTAACAATTGGGGTGCAGTTCAACTTACTTGTGCTCTTTTTCATATGCTTCAAACAACATATCTCGAAACAATGTATTTAAACTCTCAATATCGATTCCTGATCCCTTTTCAATTCCTTTTACATATTGCTGATAGTAATGAATTTGTTCTTCTAAAAATTGATTTAGCACCTTAATTTTCAATCCAACATCTAATTCAGTACCTGCTTTTTTCTTTATTAACAACTTTTCAATTTCATCTAATACGCTACGTTCTAATGATAATTCTGTAATTAATCGATCAAATTCTACAGGAGGTAAAGTCGTTTTCTCTTCTAGCCACTTACAAGCTAAAATGGGACGTAATACATAAAAGTACTTTTTCAGCTTTACATTCTCACCTTGCAAAAATTCACGATAATTTTTCGACGCCATATGTAAATAATGATATATCGTTGCTTTTGGATCAAAATTCTTCTCACTCATCTGTTGAAGTAGTTCTGGAAAATTAGAGTTTTTCGAATAAAAAATTGGTGATCGAATCCACTCAAGTAAAGCAGGATTCGACTTCGCGAATAGTTGCAACGCCTTTTTAATATCCCAACCACTTATATCTAAATCATCACTAATTGGATATTCAATTACATCTCGTTTGTCATGAATTGATAAATACCATTCTACCGGATGTATATAAACAAACCTAACATCATAATCGCTATCTTTCGATGGAAACCCCCAAGCACGACTCCCTGATTCCACCGCAAATAAAATTTTTACATCATTCTCTTTTTCAATTCTTTCTAACTCCAACTCGATTTTCTCTCTCATTTCATAACATCTCCATTTTTTGATTATTTCCTTGGAAATTCGACAATACACTATTAATTTTACTACATACTAAAAAAACTGTCAGAAATTACTGACAGCCTAATGAAACGTCTATTGTTGCTTTTCAATTACAGTAGCAGCAATTCGTTCAAACTCTTTTTGAATCTCCTCTTTATATGCATCTACTATTGAAAAATCCATAGCAGCAATATAAATTCGTTCTAATTTATCACGAACCGATTTTGCTTTCGCTA
>NZ_JBUQDQ010000005.1:0-1220023 GCF_055179755.1 Staphylococcus sp. TCBT05
AACACAAGAATTAATTTTACAGGTTTCAACTCGAAAAGTCAACAACTTTTTAAAATTAATTTTTTTGTTTGTTTAAAGCATTTTGTTTGTTTATGTCGTTTGCTTCGTCCGACAAGTAAATACTATACACGCTTATCAACACTTTAACAACGCTAAAAATTACACTATTTCTATTGTTAACAAACCTTTCCAACTCAATACACGAACTTTATAACCTTTTTGCACACCCAAGTTCTTATTATGATACATTAATCCCTCTAAATCTCACTACAATTATAGAAAACGCACTATAAAACAAACTTTAATTTATTTTACATTTTTTTAACTTTCTTACTAAACTAAAATAGAACTACCTATAAAGGTAGTTCTATTTTAGTTTAGTAACCTTGTCATAACACTATTACTTACATTTCAGTTCTTCCCATTATTGCTTTGGATAGTGTTACCTCATCTGCATATTCTAAATCTCCCCCAACTGAAAGACCTTGCGCCAATCTAGTAACAGTAATGCCAATCGGTTTAACTAGACGAGAGATATACATTGCTGTCGATTCACCTTCCAAGTTAGGATTCATTGCTAGAATCAATTCTTTTACTTCATCATTTTTTAAACGTTCTATTAATGATGGAATGTTAATATCTTCTGGACCAATGCCATCCATAGGTGATATCGAACCATGCAATACATGATATAGTCCTTTATACTCTCGCATTTTCTCCATTGCAATAACATCTTTATCATCTTCTACCACACAAATAACCGAACGATCTCTATGTTTATCTTCACATATATAACATGGATCATTTTCTGTAATGTGACCACAAACACTACAATAAGTAAGCTCTCGCTTTACATCAACTAAGGCTTTAGCAAATTGTACTACGTCATCTTCTTTCATATCTAATACATGAAACGCCAGACGTTGAGCCGTCTTCGGTCCAATGCCTGGCAGTTTCATGAAACTATCAATGAGTTTAGAAATTGGTTCTGGATAATGCATATTATCACATACCTGGAATGTTTAAGCCTTGCGTATGCTTACCTAAACGTTCTTGTGTAAGTTCATCAGCTTTATTCATCGCTTCATTAGTTGCAGCAATTACAAGATCTTGTAACATTTCGATATCATCTGGATCTACAGCTTCTTCTTTGATTTCTACATCTAATACTTCTTTATGACCAGAAACAGTTACTGTTACCATTCCGCCACCAGCTGTACCTTGTACTTTTTCTTCTTTTAATTTTTCTTGTTCTTCGCCCATTTTCTTTTGCATTTTTTGCATTTGTTTCATCATTTGTTGCATATTTCCGCCACCGCGCATAATATATCCTCCTTAAATCTTCTATATAAAGTCATTAATTATTTGCTTTTATTTTATTATACATACCTTTTTAATCATTGTCATGTATCACTCTTCATCTAATACATTCACTGTACTTTCACCGAAAAGGTCTTTCGCTTTTTGAACGACGTCTACAGTTTCACTTTCCTTCTGCTGCGATGTATTGTGTTCTTCGCTTCCTTCTTGAGTATTACCAACACTTGTACCTTTTCTATTTTGAATGTATTCCGTTCTCACTCTCATCCATTGATCGGCAGGTACGCCTACGACTTTTACCGTCTTATCTATTATCTTACATACTACATTTTCTATATTTGTACGTTTTTCATCATCTTTATTTACAATTTCACAATGAATTTCCTCTTCTAACTTAATTAGCACATGCGTTTCACTCGCAGCAACAGGTTCTGAGTTTTGCAATAAGCTAACTAATGATTTCATATCATTTGTTTTAGCGTGATCCACTACTTCATTCCAGTGATCTTTCAACAATTTAATATCGTCTTTATTAGCTTTGTCTAACACTTTGGCTATCTGTTGCATTGAAAAAGCATTCTTATTTTGGTTATTCCTGCTATTCGCTGATCTTTTAGTTTGCTGTTGTGGTGCTCCACTTACGGATACACCTTGCGCCTTTATTGCTTTAAGTTCATTTTCAAGTTGTTCCATTCTTTGCAGTAACACATCATTGTTGGGTTCTGCTGCCACACTTGTTGTAGCAATTGTTTGTACATGCTCTGGTTGTGCTTTTATCATTTCAGCAATTTTTACCAATAGTACTTCAAAGTGCACATTCTGGTTTACACTGAATCGAATTGATACAAGCGTGTCATTTATAACATCTATCATTTTATACAATGTATCTAAATCATAATGTAAAAGTGCGTCATGTGCGCCTTCTTGATTCGAAGTCTTATTCATAATTGTATCTCTCACAAAGTAAATCATATCATTAATCAACCTATTGACTTCTTTACCTTCTGAAACAAATTGATGGTATGTCGCAAATGCAGACTTCACATCTCCACTTGCTATTTCTTTAAACAAATCATTAAGTGCACTCGCATCTACGCTCCCAGTCACATTCAGTGCATCTTGCAATGTAAGATGGTCGTCTCCGAATGCAATCGCTTGATCCATGATACTCAACGCATCCCTCATACCACCTTCAGAGGCTTTTGCAATAAATTCCAGCGCTGCATCATCATATTCTATAGATTGTGATTGTGCCACAAATTTTAGTCGTTCAACAATTTCATCATGCCCAATCGCTTTAAAATCAAATCGCTGTGCCCTAGAAATAATTGTTGGAGGTATCTTATGTGGTTCTGTTGTCGCTAAGATAAATATTGCATGTGCTGGTGGCTCTTCTAATGTTTTTAATAATGCATTAAATGCACCTGTAGTTAACATATGCACTTCATCAATAATATAAACTTTGAATTTTGATTCACTAGGGGCATATTTAACTTTATCTCTTATATTTCTTATTTCATCTACACCATTATTACTCGCAGCATCAATTTCAATAACATCTGAATTTGTACCTCGCGTAATACCTTTACAAATCGCACATTCATTGCAAGGCTCTCCATCAGAACGTTCTAAACAATTAATCGCTTTCGCAAATACTTTAGCGATACTCGTCTTTCCTGTTCCTCTCGGCCCACTAAAAATATAGGCATGCGATTGTTTGTTTTTTGATATCGCATTGCGCAACGTCTTTGTTACGTGTTCCTGTCCGACAACATCTTCAAAGCTTTGCGGACGAAACATTCTATATAATGCTTGATAATTCACTTTCGCACCTCCAATAGCGTTCAACAGTTATTATACATTTTATTTCGGCATTGTGAATATCAATTAAATGATTCAGGATAGACCACGGTACCTACAGGTCTATCTATAAGTTGATCCCACAAAAATTTCACCATAAAGTATTCGGATGGTACGTCAAAAGGACTATCAATGTCGTAATCTTTTGCTTCCTCATACCCAAATTTACCATAGTAATTTGGGTCGCCCAGCACAACAATCGTTGTATAGTCTAATGCTTTTACACGTTCCTCTACTGCTTGAATCAACGCTTTTCCCAAACCTTTGTTACGATATTCTGGCAATACAGACAATGGTGCAAGGGCTAAGGCAGTATATGTTGTATCATCACTTACAATCTTCACTTCTGACAACATTATATGTCCTACAACGTCTCCATTTTCATTTTTCGCGACAACTTCTAATTCATAATTATATTCTGGAGCTTCTCTTAATCTCACTACTAATTCTTGTTCGTCATGATTCGATTCAACCACATCTTCAAACGCTGCCTTTATCGCCTGTAAACTCGTGTCATAATCATTTTCTGTTAAAGAACTCAAATAAATTTGCATTGGCGCCTCCTCTTAGCTATACCATAAATAAATTGTTTCAATAACACCTTTAATCTTCATTCACAAACTATTCCTTATAATAACAAATTATTTATTATATTTTAATATAAAAAAAGAGCGACTGCTATCAAAAGACAAGTCACTCACTCTATATGTAAATCATTATATTAATAATTAAAGCCGTGCACCTTCGCTTCGAGTGTGTATCATAAACGTTACCGAAGTCGACAGCTAAATCTCGGCAACCCTACGGCACATATGATGATCCACTTAATGCTGCTTCCGTCAGGACCTGACATGATTCATGGGTTCATATTGCATAGGACCGAAATCTTCAAACACTACGTGCTTCGGGCTGCTTCACAAAAACACAGCCTCAGCAAAGGAATTAAGTCTCGCATAAAGCGGATTTCGAGTACAGGGAACCGCTACCTCCCCACCTAGCACGGCAAAATATATCATACTATAATCAGACACTGAAATGCAAGTATAAGCTTTCATTCATTATATTATTTTTATTTCAACTATTTTCTTATTTAATATGAAGTGCATTAAACACATCCATTACATCTTAATGCCTTCTCGAAAAGTCATTGAATTTAAAGTCAGTAGCTAAATGTCTAGAGATATTATACTGGAATTTAGTTGTATCCTCTAAATGAACTATCCCTCTCACTGTTGCAGTATAAGGTGCAACATCATCCCCGAATATATCGTATTCTAATGTTCCAAACGGCTCAAAAGTGATAGATTTATTCGAATAACTTATAACTAAATTCAACTCATTTTCAATATAAGCATATAATGATTGTTGTGCAATCGACTCAGTAATGCCCGGAATAATATCTTTAACAAAGTAATCTTCATCAATAATTTTCACTTGATTATTTATACTTCTTGTACGAATTAAATGCCACAACCTCGTCGTACCACTAATTTCTAAAGCTGACTTAACATAAGGAACCTCATTCGCTGTTATACTTTCCAGCACTTCAACAGTCGTTTCATGTTGTAAACCTAAACCCTGTTGCACTTCACTAAAACTAATAAGGTCAGAAAAAGGAAATTCAGTTAATCCTTGATATATCACTACAGATCCTTTGCCGCGAATTTTTTGTATCATCCCATCACGTACTAATAGGTTCAGTGCTTTACGTACGGTTTCTCGTGATGATTGATACTGTTCTACCAATTCATTCTCTGACGGTAATTGAGCACCGTACACTAAATTTGATTCCAAGATGTCTTTACGAAGCGTTTCATATATCGTAATAAATTTTTTCTGTACCATTGTCGTCCACTCTCTTACCTTTTTTAATATTACTGTTGTATCACAATAGAACCAAACCCGGTAATCTGATTACCAGTTATTGTACCGTTAGTAATCATCACTTCTCCTTCTAAATTGATATTTGCAGGTATTTCACATGATTCTTTAGAAAAATTAGCAATAATTAACCACGTTTCTTCATTATAGTGACGTTTATAAATAAATAGTTTATCGTGCTCCATATGCAAAGGCTCAATACTGCCATAAGTCACAATGTCGTGTTCATGTCTTAATTGTATTAACTTTCTATACGTATGCAACACTGAATTCTCATCATTTATGGCAGTTTCTACATTAATGCTATGATAATTTTCAGGGATATCAATCCACGGTTGTCCAGTTGTAAATCCTGCATTTTCTAAATTTGACCATTGTACTGGCGTTCTAGAGTTATCTCGTGATTTTTGACCTAATATTTCAAGTATTTCACTTTCTTCAAATCCACGTTCTTTCATATTATCATATGCGTTTAGCGACTCAACATCTCTATATTGATTAATATCATTAAAATGAGGATCGGTCATACCAATTTCTTCACCTTGATAAATATATGGTGTTCCTTGTAACATATGCAAGACCGTTGCTAGCATCTTGGCACTTTCTTGATGATTGTGCGGTGTCGAGTCGTCACCAAATCTAGAAACAACTCTAGGTTGATCATGATTGCACCAGAATATAGCATTCCAACCATTCCCATCATATATACCAAGTTGCCACTCCATTAAAATTTCTTTCAATTTATGAAAGTTTAACTTTGCATTCGTCCATTTTTCACCATTTACATAATCTACTTTCAAGTGATGGAAGTTAAATACACTGCTCAATTCTTGACGTTCAGGGTTAGAGTACTTAATACAATCTTCAATAGTTGTAGAAGACATTTCCCCGACAGTCATCATCTCTCGATTACCGAAAGTATGCTGGTTCATTTCATGTAAATATTCATGTACACGCGGTCCATCAGTATAAAATTCCTTACCAATATATTGCGAATCTTTAAATTCACCTTTAGAAATTAAGTTTATGACATCAAATCTAAAGCCATCAACACCAAAGTCTATCCAATAATTTATAATGTCATATAGTGCCTTTCTTACTTCCGGATTATCCCAATTTAAATCTGCTTGCGTCACATCGAACAGATGTAAATAGTATGATTCTGTTTTAGGATCATATTTCCAGGCATTTCCCCCAAATTTAGATTCCCAGTTTGTCGGCGGTCTATTGTCTGCAGAGCGTCTAAAGAAATAATAATCTCTATATGGACTTTCTTGATCTTCATAGGCTTTTTTAAACCATTCGTGATCTGTAGAAGTATGATTGATTACAATATCCATCATGATTTTCAAGTTACGTTGATGCGCTTTTGCAATGAGTGACTTTAAATCTTCAATTGTCCCAAATCGCTCATTGATCTTATAGTAATTACTTATATCGTATCCGTTATCATTCATCGGAGACTCATACACTGGCGTTAGCCATAAATAATCGACCCCTAAATATTGTAAGTAGTCTAACTTTTCTATAATGCCTTGAATATCTCCTTCACCACTACCCGTTGTGTCATTAAAAGACTTCGGATAAATTTGATAGACGACTGATTTTCTCCAATCATTTTGTTCCATATTTAAAACCACCTTAAGTTATTATTTGAAAAAAACTCGCTAATATCATTTAGCGAGTTTAATTGTTGGCTGTCACGCCCTATTCATCGACAAGTTCTTTCGTTTCTTCTTTACTAAATCTTGATAAAAAGACTGTTAGTATAAATGGTACACATATCGCTATAATGATACAAATACCATATACTAACCAATATTCTTTTTGTATAGAAATAATTGCCGGTACACCTCCGACACCTACATTACCTAGCACTCTATTAGCGCCTATAAACGCACCCAATACACCTGATGTAATGATAGATGCAATAAATGGATATTTTAATGGCAAGTTCACACCAAACATCGCTGGTTCTGTCACTCCTAAGAAACCAGATATACCTGAAGTCATTGCTAAACCTTGTTCCTTGCCCATTTTTCTTTTTTTATAAATATACCATGCACCAAATGCCGCAGAACCTTGACAGATATTAGAAATAGCAAGGATTGGCCATAAATACGTTCCGCCAAGTTCGCTTCCCATCAATTGGAAATCAACAGCCAAGAACATATGATGTAAACCAGTGATTACTAGCGGCGCGTAAAACAGACCATAAATCGCTCCGCCTAACCAACCTGCATGTTCAAAAACAAATGTCACACCGTTTGTGATTCCAGTTCCTAACCATAATGCAAGCGGCCCAATAATGATAAATGACAAGAACCCTGTTATTAATAATGCAACAGGCCCAACGACTAGCATTTTAATAGAATCATGCACTACTTTATTTAAGCCCTTTTCAATCTGCGCTAATACATAAGAAGCCAACAGTATCGGCAATACTTGTCCTTGATAATTCAATTGTTTAATTTCTAAACCGAAGATATGCCAAGTTGGTATATGACCTTTAGCGATATCATACTGTGACACAAGTTGTGGGTTCATCAATACTAATCCGAGTACCAAACCTAGAATTTGACTACCACCAAACACTCTCATACTACTCCACCCAATAAGTGCCGGTAGGAAGATAAATGCTGTGCTTGCAATCACATTTATAATATTAGAAAAGTCGCCAAGTTGCGGAAATTGTTCAACTAATGGTTTTGGACCAAACAAACCTTTCATCGTCAATAAGTTGTTTATTCCCATTAACAAACCTGCAGTAACGATTGCCGGCAAGATTGGTATAAAGATATCTCCCAACAATTTAATCAATCTTTGAACCGGGTTACCCTTTTTAGCTGCGGCTGACTTTGCGTCTTCCTTCGAAGCTTCAGTCGTACCTGTTACTTCAACAAACTGTTTATATACTTCATCAACAGTTCCCGGGCCAATAACAATTTGGTATTGATTGTCCGCCTTAAACTGCCCTTTAACTAAATCGTTGTTACTCAATCTATCTTTATCCACTTTATCATCATCTTTTAAGACTAATCTTAAGCGTGTGACACAATGCGTTGCTGTGTCCAAATTTTCTTTGCCCCCAACCGCTTCGACTATATCTTCTACATCTTTCTTTTTCACAGCCATGATGATCCACTCCCTTACATTTTGTAATTAACCAAAGTATAACTTGTCTATACAAGTTTTGTAAAGGCTTTCATTTGAAAATGTTTTACTTCTTAAAGTAACCTATTGTAAAACGATAACAATTTATAATGTATAAGCACTTTTTAAGCGCAACTGGAACCATCAAGCTTACGACACTTAATAAAAAACTCAAATGTAAATAATATGATTAACGATATCTTCGACTATAGAATGTAATGGCTTTAACATGGATAGTTCGTTTCATAGCCACGTTCAATCTGTTATACATCTTTCACTGCAGACAAAAAAGACCACCACTTAATACATATTAAGTGGTGGTCAAATCTATTTATTAGTCTTGGTTTTAAAAAACAATGGCGGAGGAAGAGGGATTCGAACCCCCGCGAGCCGTTAAGCCCCTGTCGGTTTTCAAGACCGATCCCTTCAGCCGGACTTGGGTATTCCTCCAAACGAACACAATAATTATAATATTATAGCCCGTCATAAAAGTCAAACATTTTTTTGTGTTACACCAGTGTTTTTTCTTTCAAATATTCATCAACTGAATTCGCTACAGCTCTACCCTCTTGAATCGCCCATACGACAAGGCTTTGACCTCTTCTTGCGTCACCAGCAGCAAAGATATGAGGTTGATTCGTTCTAAAATCTTTATTATCAGCAACGATTTTATTACGTTCAGTTTGAATATCAAACGCATGAGGAACTGTTGTTTCTGTACCAATAAAGCCAATAGATAATAATACTAAGTCAGCAGGCCAATGGCGTTCTGTCCCATCAACAACGACCATGCCTTCATCCGTTTCTTCTAAAATTTGAGTATATACACCTTTAATATTTCCAATGTGATCCACATCATAACGCATTGTTTGTACACCGTATGCACGTGGTTCAAAACCAAAGCGTGATTGATATTCTTTATGTGCATAATCCATTTTAAATACCGGCATTGCCAATGGCCAATACGTATTTTCATCAAATTCTATTTCTTCTGGTTGTTTTGTGTATTTGTTAAATTGAACAATTGACTTGCAATTTTCACGTAATGCAGTTGCAACACAGTCTGCCCCTGTATCACCGGCACCGATAACAATAACATTTTTGCCTTCAGCTGTGATTGTAGGTTCACTCAATTCACCATTCAATACTTGCATTTGTTCAGTCAAATAATCCATAGCAAAGTGAATACCTTGACCCATACGTCCTTCTAATGGTAAATCTCTTGCATTTTGCGATCCTGTACAAAGAATAATAGCATCGTGACGTTCATTTAATTCCTCTCTACTGATGTCGACACCAATTTCCGTATCAGTTACAAACTCAATACCTGAATCTTGCATAATTTTAATTCTACGACGAATCACATCTTTATCCAATTTCATATTTGGTATACCATACATCAATAGACCACCTGCTTCATGCGCACGTTCATAAACAGTTACATTGTAACCTAATTTATTCAACTCATCTGCAGCAGTCAAACCAGCTGGACCACTCCCAACAATTGCGACCGTTTCATTTTTTCGTTCAGTCGGAATTGTCGGTTGTACCCATCCATTTTCATAAGCTTCATCAATAATTGTTCTCTCAATACCTTTAATAGCTACAGATTCACGATTAATCTTCATGACACATGACTGCTCGCATGGAGCTGGACAAACACGCCCTGTAAATTCCGGAAAATTATTTGTTTCGCTCAAACGTTCATATGCCGTTTTAAAATCGTGTCTATACACGAGATCATTCCATTCAGGAATATAGTTACCAATAGGACAACCTATCGTCTCTCTACCAAACGGTTCACCTGTCTGACAAAATGGTGTGCCACAATCCATACAGCGCGCCCCTTGTTCAGCCGCTTCCTCATTGGTAAATCTTTGTTGAAAAGCTTCGTGATTATTTAAACGATCAACTAGTGACAATTCATGTAGTTGTTGTTTTTCATAATTCATAAATCCTTTGAATTCACCCATGATAAATCCCCCCTCTACGATTAATAAACGGCACTCAATTGTTGTTCTGATTCAATATGTGTGCGTTTGTCATTAAATGCTTTTAATAAAGCTTCATCTAATTGACTTGAATTACGTTTTTGTAAATCTATTTTTTGCATCATTAATTTGTAATCTTTAGGTATCACTTTTACAACTTTATCAGCAATATTATCAAAATCTGCTAATATCTCTTTCGCTTTGGTACTATCGGTATATTTAACATGTGCTTCTAGCATCTCTTTTAATACTGAGCGTTCTTCCTTTACCGTAATAGCATCGAAATCAAGCGTATCTAACTTATGTTCTTTCTTAAACTGTTTAACGTCTGATGGGAAGATATAACTTACGCCTCCACTCATACCTTGGCCAAAGTTCTTACCAACATCACCAAGGATCACAATACGTCCACCAGTCATATACTCTAAACCATGATCTCCTATGCCTTCGACAACTGCTTGGACACCACTATTACGAATACAGAAACGTTCTCCTGCTTTACCATTGATAAATGCTTTACCTTCAGAAGCACCATAGAAACAAACATTTCCGGCTATAATTTCTTGTTCGCGTTGTTTATTAGGTGCATTGATAATAATTTTACCGCCAGATAAGCCTTTACCTACATAGTCATTGGCATCACCAGTATGATGCACTGTAAAGCCTTTTGGTGTATATGCCGCTAAGCTTTGACCAGCATGGCCAGTTGTTTTAGCATAAATAGAATCCTCAGGTAATCCTGCTGTACCATGCACTCTTGTTATTGCACTGCCCGTAATTACACCAACGTCACGCTGTTCATTATTTAATACATATTCACCTGTAAATGTGCCACCTTGCTCAATTGCCTCTTGCGCTTCAGGATATAGTCTCGTCATGTCTAGACTGACATCAAGATGATGATCTTGTTCAATTTTCTTAAAGCGATCACCTTCATGCTGATACAATAATGCTTCAACATCCATCGCCGCAGCTTTAGGTCGACGCGAAGCCAAGTTGCCTGTACGTTGTAACAAATCTGTTCTACCAATTAATTCTTCTACTGATTTCAAACCTAATTCTGCTAATATTTCTCTTAGCTCTTCAGCGATAAAGTGCATAAAGTTAACGACATGATCTGCACGACCATTATACAAAGCACGCAAGTCTTGGTTTTGTGTTGCTATACCTACTGGACATGTATCCTTATGGCACACGCGCATCATAATACAACCTAACACCACAAGTGGTGCCGTTGCGAAACCAAATTCTTCTGCACCAAGCGCACAAGCATAAGCAACATCTTTACCAGTCAGTAATTTACCGTCTGTTTCCACTTTCACTCTAGATCTTAAATCATTCATCATTAAAGTCTGATGCGTTTCAGCAAGACCAATTTCCCATGGCACCCCAGCATGTTGAATACTTGTTTTAGGTGAAGCACCTGTACCACCGTCATAGCCACTGATAACAATTTTATCGGCGTAGGCTTTTGCAACACCTGCAGCTATTGTGCCGACACCCGTTTTAGAAACAAGTTTCACTGTGATATTCGCTTCTTTATTCGCATTTTTCAAATCATGAATCAACTGAGCCAAATCTTCTATTGAATAAATATCATGGTGTGGTGGTGGTGAAATCAAACCAATACCAGGTGTTGACCCTCTGACTTCAGCAATCCAAGGATATACCTTTGTACCTGGCAACTGTCCACCTTCACCTGGCTTCGCACCTTGAGCTACTTTGATTTGTATTTCTTTTGCATGTTGTAAATAATCACTTGTAACACCGAATCTACCTGATGCAACTTGCTTGATGGCACTTGAATGATCGCGACCTTCTTCATCTATAGTATAGCGTTCTGGGTTTTCCCCACCTTCACCACTATTACTCTTACCACCCATACGATTCATAGCTTCTGCTAATGTTTGGTGTGCTTCTTCCGAAATAGAACCATAACTCATCGCTCCAGTGTTGAAACGCTTAACAATCTCACTTGCCGGTTCTACTTGACTAATATCAATTGGTTCTTGTGTCTTGAATTCCATTAAATGTCGGATATGGTCTGTACGTTTATGATTTACTTCAGTTGAAAATTGCTTGAATTTTGCATAGTCATTCGAGCGACAAGCATGTTGTAATAAATGAATTGAAGTCGGATTAAACGCGTGATGTTGACCTTGCTGACGCCATTGGAATGTACTGCCTGATTCAATATATTCACTTTTCGGCGTTTGTCTCGCTTTATTCTCACGGTCTATCATATCTATTGAAATACCAGATAATTTAGATTGTGTTCCCGTAAAGTATTTATCGATTACTTCATCAGATAAACCAATAGCCTCAAAAATTTGAGCACCTTGGTAACTTTGCACTGTTGATATACCCATCTTAGCCATCACTTTAATGACACCTTCAGATAATGTATCCGTATAAGCTTGCACATTTTCAGCAACTTCACCATCGATACGTTTATTTAGCACTAATTGTTCTATCGTTCTTTGTGCTAAATAAGGTACGACTGCATTTGCCCCATAACCTAATAAGCAAGCAACATGATGCACTTCTCTTGTTTCACCTGATAAAGCAACCAAACTCGTACGCATACGTAAGCCTTCTCTTATTAACAACTGATGAATATGGCTAAGAGCTAACAGCATAGGCATTGCGTAGCCATCTTCAGACGCAAGTACTCTATCGTCTAGCACCAAGATTTCATTACCTTCTTGGACAGCATGAATTGCTTGTTCACCTAATTTTTCCAATGCTGTTTCAAGATCTTCACTATATATAGTAGATAAATGTTTCACATTAAATCTACTATTTTCAATCGTTGCTAATTGACTTTCAGTAATGACAGGTTTTTTCAGTTGAATTCTGTTCAAGACATCTTCATTTGGCTCTAATAAATTACCTTCACTACCAAGATAGCTCAACTCACTTGTTACTATTTTTTCACGATAAGCATCAATTGGTGGATTGGTAACCTGTGCAAAGAGTTGTTTAAAATAGTTAAACAACGTTTCGTCTTTTTCATTTAACACAGCTATCGGCACATCGTAGCCCATCGCACCGATTGGATCTTTCTTACTTTCTACCAATTCGGTCATGTATTTGTCCATTTCTTCCTTAGTGTAAACAAATTGCTTTTGTAATTTAGTTAATGTCTCTTCCGTCCAATCAGACGCTTCATATTTCACTTGATCTAATTTTAAATCTACGGAAAATTGCTCCAACCAACTTTCATACGGCAATTCATCTGCAATACGTGCCTTAAGTTCATTATTTTCAACGACTTTATTTTCTTTGAAGTCTACTAGTAATAACTTACCTGGATTTAATTGACCTTTAAAAGCAACATCTTCCTCCGGTACATCAATTACACCAACCTCTGATGAAAAGACGATATAGTTATCATTCGTAATTGTATAACGTCCTGGACGCAAACCATTTCGGTCAGTTAATGCACCAATTTTATCCCCGTTACAGAAAGAAATCATCGTCGGTCCATCCCAAGGCTCCATTAAATAACTATAGAACTCATAAAATGCACGTACATTCGCATCATTTGCCTTATTATATAACCATGGTTCTGGAATCATCAGCATAGCAGCACGTTCAGGTTCCATAGCTAATGATAAGAATTCTAATGCATTATCTACAATAGCAGAGTCACTACCATCTTCATCAACTATTTCTTTAACTTTATCTTTTTCAGCACCAAATACAGTTTCGATTAATTCGTTTTGTCTTGCTCTCATCCAATTGACGTTACCCTTAATCGTATTGATTTCACCATTGTGCATTAATAATCTATTTGGATGCGCACGTTTCCAACTTGGAAATGTATTAGTACTAAATCTAGAATGCACCAAACCTAACTTAGAAACATAAGCTTCATGATTTAAATCCAAGTATAATGCTTTAATTTGGTCTGAACGTAACCAACCTTTATAAACAATTGTTCTATTAGACAAACTAGTAAAATATAAATCCAAATCTTGTTGATTTGCATAATTTTCGATTTGTTTACGAGCTAAAAAAAGCATGCGTTCTACATGTGAAACATCATTTAAAGCAACGAATACTTGTTGAATATGCGGCATTGTTGCTGCAACGTGTGGTGCAATCGCCGTCACATCTACAGGCACATCTCTATAGCCAATTACTGATAAACCTTCCGCTTCAAAATGCGCATTAAATTGTGCTTCATGATTAGAACCGGCTATTTTTTCTTTAGCAAAAAACATACCTACTGCGTAATGACCTTCTGCTGGTAATTCTAAATCTGTATATTTTGAAAAGTAGTCATAAGGCACTTCAGTCATAATACCTGCCCCATCACCTGTAACGCCGTCAGCTCCAACACCGCCACGATGATCTAGTCTACGTAACATTTCTAATGATTTTTCAACGATATCATGATTTCTGTTATTATCCATATTGGCATAAAATCCTATACCACATGCATCATGTTCTTCACGACTATCATATAAGCCCAATTTTTTATTATATTCGAGCATGATGTTCACCTCTTTTACGAAAATTCTGAATATTAAATAAGTAAGTAAACTATATAGCAGTAAATTAATCTGTTCAATATATAAATTAGATGATATCATTCTAATTAATAGAACAATAGTTGATTAATGGGGGATTAAATATTGGAGATAAAGCAATTAAAGTACTTTATAGAAGTTGCCAAACGTGAACATTTATCTGAGGCAGCACTTGAATTAGATATCGCGCAATCAGCAATTAGTAGACAAATTACTCAGTTAGAAGAAGAATTGCAAGTTACATTATTTAAAAGAGAAGGTCGTAACATTTATCTCACAGATTCTGGCAAACAATTATTTTCAGAAGCCACGAAAATTATTGAACAATTAGATGAAACAAAACGCCTATTTCACGAACAGTCACGCTCAAACCACTATATAATTCGTATTGGCTATGTCGAAAGTTATATCTCTCAAGTATTAACTTTATTAATTCAATCATTTGAGAATAAAAGTGAATCCATTATCGAACCAATCTTAATGGAAGAAGGTGAAATCATTAGCTCCTTATTAACAGATCAAATCGATATTGGCTTTACGGATTTAACTAACGACGTCAAACAGAATCAACGCCTAAAGACTAATCCATTGTTCGAAGAGAACTATCATATCTACGCACCTAAAGATGACCCCATCACAATGGCAACCAATCCACCGTTAGTTCAATTCTCAACTAAATCAATTTACGAATTTTATCCATTACCAAACAATATTAGACAAACATTAAGCAATATAGTAGAAAAGCCAATCCGAACTGTAACACATCCGCAACTCGCTCAATATTTATTAAATCACGAACGTGGTTATATTATCACTGCGACGTATCATTTTTTAGAGCGTAACCCTAGCAAATGGGTTGATATACCATTGAATCACACCGAACTTAAACGTACAATTTGTAGCGTGATGCGTAAAGATAATCGAAAGAATGATATACAACTGATGCAATCGACGATCGAGCAATTGTTGAGTAGAAGTGCAACCTATCATTAAATTATTATAACGATTAATCAAACATATAAATCTTTGAATTCATTTTTTTACGGGCGTATAATCACATTGTCTATAGAGAGAGGATTGGAATACAACTATGAAGATGAATTCATTTTTTAAACACCCCTTCAACTGGGTTATCTTAGTGTTTTGTGTCATTTTCATCGGCTTATTTCTATTTACTTTTGTAAATGATAAATTCTACCACAATACAATTGGAGAAATTACGAAAGTGGAAAACAAATCAACTTCCAAAGTAACCGATGAACATCACAATCGTGATATCAAACACAAGCAATTATTGACGATTAAAATTTTAAACGGACAGTTCGAAGGTAAAACAGCAACCATTGAAAATACTTACATAGCTTCTCAAGCCGATAGCGAAGCATTTTCAAAACATAATAAAGTACTATTGCACATTGATAAACATCCAAACGATGCCTATATCACTGAGAAGAAACGCGACAGTCTCACAGTTGCAGTTACTGGCATCTTCTTGTTAACCGTATTGCTTGTTGGTAGAAAGATTGGTTTACAATCTTTAGTATCCTTAGTAATCAACTCTGGCGTAGTCATCTTAGCTATTATGATTCACAATCATTCACCTAATGTCAGTTTATTCTTATTAGTAAGCATCGGCATTATTATATCTACAACTTTGACATTACTACTGGTTACCGGATGGCAATGGCGAACCTTAATCACCATAGTCAGCACCTTGCTCGGTACTTTCATCTGTATTGGCATTACTCAGTTAGTTATCGAACTGACAGATGGCAAGGGCTTAAAATTTGAAACAATGAGCTTTTTAACCTTACCACCTAAAGAAGTATTTCTTTCTTCAGTTCTGATAGGTTCTCTAGGAGCAGTAATGGATGTCGCCATTACTATTGCAAGTGGCATGCATGAAATCTTGCGTCGAACACCTGATATCAGCATGACTAGATGGGCATTGGCTGGCCGAAATATAGGGCAAGATATTATGGGCACCATGACAAACATTCTATTATTTTCATATTTGTCAGGCAGCTTAGCAATGCTCCTCATTTATTTAAAAAATGGTAATACGATTACCTATACAATTTCTATGAACTGGTCATTAGAAATTTCGAGAGCGATCACAGGCGGAATTGGAATTGTCTTGACCATCCCAATAACCATTGTATTGATGCAATTATGGTTTAAACTGCGAGGTGCGAAGTAATGAGTGTCACTACAATTTTAGGTATTATATTATTGATTTTGATGTTGGTTTTCGGCGGTAAAAAAGGACTCGTATCTTATCTGACATTATTTTTAAATTTTGTCATTTTATTATTATCGATTATTATCATTATGTTTGGCGCACCCATTTATATCGTTACATTGGTTTTCTGTATCGTTATCGCTTGTTGTAATTTATTTGTACTCAATAGTTACAATACAAAAACAAAGGCTGCATTCTATGCCACGATCCTAACTACAGTGATATTAATCATCGGTATTTATCTTTCAGTTGCTATTGGCCATTTGCAAGGTTTCGCAACCGAACAACAAGATGAAACTTATATCTTTTCCATGAATATCGGTATTGATATGGTGAAATTTATGGTATTTACCATTGTGCTTGCCGTAATCGCAGTTGTTATCGACTTAGCCATAACTATTAGTTCTCCAATGTATGAGTTGAATAGAGCGAACCCTACACTCAGTCAAAGCGATTTATTCCATTCTGGTATGCGTGTAGGACGTGAAATATTAGCCACATCAGCAAATACAATTTATCTAGCATACTTTGGCGGACAACTGACATTGTTCTTTTGGTTCTTCAAACTAAATTATTCATTTGGACATATCATCAACTCAAAAATCTTTGTTCAAGAATTTATTTCAATCTTACTTGGTGGTATCGCTGTTGCAATCAGCATTCCTATCACTGCATGGTTATCTGCAATATTAATCAAGCAGCAACAACGCCATGAACAAGAAAGTGAATCTTAATTATAATAAAAAATCGTCTCTCTAGCTTATTCCTTATGCTCGAGAGACGATTTTGTTCATGTTGTATTATTTTGTATTGTTCCGTCACCATACTCCCGTTATGATTCCCGTATTTATTTGAATGCGCTCGTTGTAATACTGTCCATTAGGTAGAATATTCCCTTTTTACATTTCATATATTTATGGTCGTCTATTAAACTTATTCAACTCTCCACTGAAATAATCCCGTTCTCCAAATTCACCACTAAAATATGCACGCTCTCCATGAACTACATAATCCAAGCCTTGAGCTTCTTCCACTTCATCTGTTCCTAAAGCACTAAATAGCCCGATTACTTTTGCAATAACAAATGTGAGTACACCACTAAATATAATCGTTACGACAACTGCAACAATTTGTACCCACACCGTTTCAATTCCCCCACCAAATGCCAAACCATTAGTCACACTTTCATTCACTTTATGTGATTGGAATACGCCCGTTAATATAGCGCCTACCACTCCGCCTATACCATGAATGCCAAATGCATCTAAAGCGTCATTATATTTCAATTTAACCTTTATATAATTAATTGCAAAGTAGCAACAAATTCCTCCAATAAGTGCGATAATAATTGCGCTCATATAGCCAACGAAGCCTGCAGCTGGCGTAATTGCTACCAAACCAGCTAACATTCCTGATAACATTCCAATTAAACTTGTTGTCTTTTTCATGATATGCTCCATTACAGACCAGCCAAGTGCACCTGCACTAGCAGCAATGACCGTATTCACAAACGATGTCATCGCAATACTATCAAATGTCAAAGCACTTCCTACATTAAATCCATACCAACCGACCCAAACAAGAATGGCACCTATCAGTGTAATGATTAGGTTATGTGGCGGACGTTTATCAAAGTTTTTCCCTGCACCTATCATAATCGCCAATACCAACCCAGATACACCTGATGTAATATGAACCACTGTACCACCTGCATAATCTATAGCACCTAATTCATCAATCCAACCGCCGCCCCAGACCCAATGAGCAACTGGACTATAAACTAAGATAACCCATAAAAATACAAATATTAAGTACGGAATAAACTTCATCTTTTCAGCAATAGACCCAGACAATATGGATACCGCAATCGTACAAAACATTAATTGAAATAACATAAATAATGCCAATGGTATATGCGGTGAAATATCTGCTTGTGTGTTAAAGCCAACATGTTGTAATCCTAAATATGTAACATCCCCTAGGATTCGATTTCCTGAACCAAACCCTAAACTAAAGCCAAGTATAATCCAAGCAAAAGTCACCACAACAATCGCCGACATACTTTGCATTACAGTATTCAAGACATTTTTCGATTGGACTAATCCACCATAAAACAAACTCAACCCAGGCGTCATCAACCAAACCAATAAAGTACATAAGAATAAAAACAGCGTATCATTTAGATTCAATTTACATCACTCCTTTGCAATGCATCATACCCCCAAATTAAAGCAATAGCAAAAATGCGTCATGTAAAATAACACTATGTGTTAGATTTCATGACGCACTTTAACGAATTATACTATTTTTTTCATCATATTATAGACTGGTCGCCCTTCTAATAAACTGTCACCTTCGTGTTCATAATTACAAGCAGCATATAATTTTCGAGCGATTTCATTATCATTATTAACAGTTAAATAAATAGATTTAACATGTGGGAAATAGCTACGTACATACCTTTCAAGTTCTTCTATTATGCATTTGGCATACCCCATACCTCGATATCTTACATCAATACTAAACGATCTAAAGAAGATGCTTTCAGCAACATTGCTTGAATACGGACGTACACCATCACCTTCGTGCAACGTAAAGAACCCCACACATTGCTGTTGCGCATTAAAAACCAAGGTTGGATGTCGCTCTGAATCTATTTGTGCAAGTCTAATATTTTCTATAGGCGTTTTTGTAAATTGATTGTCTTCAGCTTTTAATGTTATACCTTCAACCGCTTCATATAAATCTTCATTATACGGTATTAAAGCAATGCCACTTGGTGCCGCTGCAACATTGTTGCTTCCTCTAGAATAATCAATCCATTTCAATACTGCAGGTGCAATTTGATCTCGTGCCGTAACATCAATCCATTGCATATCAGTAATTTCTTGAGCAGGATTTAATTTCTCCCAATCTACATCTGCTATAAGTCTAAATAAGTTCAACTCTGTTTGCGTATTCGGCTGAGGATATGCATCACCTATAATCGTAGTCATATACTCTATATCAGTTTCTGCAAGCGTCATTTGTAATTCCTCTTGTATTTCTCTTTGCAATGCCTGAATATGTAATTCTCCAGGGTCGATCTTACCTCCCGGAAAATAATATTTTTCACGATGCCTAGCTTGCACTAGTAATAGTTGGTCATCCTGTTCTATGACTAAGCACACACATCTAATCATCACTTTACACTCCTTCATACATCCTAGGTTTATTAGACAAAGTATTTTTAAACAATTCTAGCTTATGTTATCATACTTCAATATTCACACGTAGCAAGTTTTTTAAAATAACCTTAATTATCAAACTTATTTTATAGCAAAAATGCTATAATATTGAGCGATACTTATTAATACAAACAATGGAGGCTTCTAGAATGGCTAAAAAAACTAAACTTAATCGTATTTCTAATACTGTCAATTTTGTTGGCGTAGCTGTCGAAGGATTTAATTGGTATGCATATCAATCTAAAAATAAAAAATTAATTTATGCGAGCATGGCAATTTCGAGCGTCAGTGCTGTACTTGATTTTTATACTGCCTTAAAATCACCGAAGAAATTCGCTAAACTATTTTCAGCATTTACTTTAACTAGCACATTATTCACAACTGCTAGACGTATTAAATCTCTACGTAAGCAAACATCTTAACTCTAAACAACTAAGTATTCGAGTGAGCATAACAATAAATAAGACTCCTAGCACTAAGTGAATACATCATTCACCTAGTAGTTAGGAGTCTTTCTTTAATATATAGTAATTAATGAATATACTTATAAGCGCTCACTTGTGAAGCAGGAATCGTTCTATACGTTTTAATACCTGGAGAAGCACTGTAATTCATTTCTGAAACTGTAATGCTGCCATCAGAATTTTTAGATTCTACAAAAGCAACATGACCATAATATCCAGCATCTGATTGTAATATTGAACCAACTGTCGCTTTATGATCTACTGTGTAACCATCAGCAGCAGAAGCAGTATCCCAATTATTTGCATTCCACCAATAAGTACTAATACCTTTACCAATTTCTGCTCTTCTGTTAAATACGTGCCAAGTACATTGACCCCAATCATACAAATTAGAATGGTTGAATATAGGGGTATTATAGCTAGTTGAACCTGATGTCGAACCTGAACTTGATGAACCGCTTGTAGCTGTACCCGAAACTTTCAATCTTTGTCCTGGATAAATATTATAATTCGATAAGTTATTTAAGCTCATTATTTTTTGATATGTTGTGCCATATTTTGCAGCAATTGCAGATAATGAGTCTCCTGATTTTACTGTATAATACGTTGTTGAACCACTTGTACTCGTTCCACCAGTGCTTCCTGTAGATGTTGACGTACTACCTGAAATCTTTAATGTCTGACCTGGGTATATGTTATAGTTTGATAAGTTGTTTAAACTCATTATTTTTTGATATGTTGTACCATACTTTGCAGCAATTGCAGATAATGAATCCCCTGATTTCACTGTATATGTAGTTCCTGATGAAGTACTTGTTGATGAAGTACTTGAGCTTGTAGTCCCCGAAACTTTTAATGTTTGGTTAGGGAATATAACATTTGAAGATAAATTATTTAATGATTTCAATTTAGATACTGAAATATTAAACTTATTCGCTATTGACCAAAGTGAATCTCCGCTCTTCACCTTATAAGTTGTAGCAGCTTCTGCGTTTGACGTTGTAGCAACCGCAGCTAGCGCACTACTCCCAATTACCGTTGCAAGAATTTTTTTACGCACTAATTGTAAACCTCCCAATATATCTCTTTCATCTTGTGTACAATTTTTCACTACTTAATTATACAACTAGAAATTGTATTTTAGTATAAATTTTATATGACATTATTATTACAAAGATGAATTATTCTAAATTCACACTAAACATACACCACGATTAACTTTGTCTAAGTTTCATTTCAAAATATTACACTAATTTCATAGCATTTTGTAATATAATTCCGAATATCTTTATCACAATTTAATTTTCATCTTTAAATTCAATCATAAAAACCAATAATTTTACTATCGATTCTTTCATTTTCCTTTAATAAAAACAGATACGGGTAAAGAAATGTATAACATCAATAGAAAGTATAACAACTTGCATTATGTTTTTACTTATCTTAAAAATAATTAAACTTTTGCAGATATAACTCGAATCATTACTGGGGGGTAATTATTTGACTGAACAAAGTGCAAATAAAGATTTACGTATTAGAAGTAAAGCTATAAGTGAAGGTGTTAGTAGAACGCCAAATCGTTCATATTTACGGGCATTAGGCTTCGAAGATGAAGATTTCAATAAACCGATGATAGGCATTGCGAGTACATGGAGTGAAGTAACACCATGTAACATGCATATCGATAAGTTAGCACGCGCATCAAAGCAAGGTGTCAATGAATCGGATGCATCCGCACTTATTTTCAACACAATTACAGTGTCCGACGGTATCTCGATGGGTACAGATGGCATGCGTTTTTCATTACCAAGTCGTGAAATAATTGCAGATTCTATAGAAACGGTAATTAGCGCTGAAAACTTAGATGCTTTAGTTGCGATTGGTGGTTGCGATAAAAATATGCCTGGCTGTATGATAGGCATTGCGCGTTTGAATTTACCATCCGTATTTGTTTACGGAGGCACCACTTTACCTGGAAAATTAGATGGCAAAGATGTAGATGCAGTATCCGCATTTGAAGGTGTGGGACAATATAATAACGGAGAAATTGACGATGCAGCACTGCATAAAGTAGAATGTGCAGCTTGTCCTGGTGCTGGATCTTGCGGCGGTATGTTCACTGCTAATACAATGGCATCTGCGATTGAAGCGATGGGTATGAGCTTACCTGGAAGTGCCTCGCATCCTGCTGTTTCTGCAAATAAAGCAAAGGACAGTCGCGCTGCAGGTAAAGCAGTTTACCGATTGTTAGAGCAAGGAATCTATCCAAAAGATATCATGACTAAAGAAGCATTCGAAAATGCTATAACAATTGTAATGGCGTTAGGAGGCTCAACCAACGCAATTCTACACTTACTTGCAATCGCACAATCAGCAGATGTTGATTTAACACTCGATGATTTCGAAAAGGTTCGTAAACGTGTCCCACATATTGCCGACTTACGTCCTAGCGGAAAGTATGTAATGGCGCATTTAGATGAAGTTGGCGGTATCCCAGCTGTAATGAAGTTACTTTACGACAAAGGCTTGATTCACGGTGATTGTATGACTGTTACAGGTAAAACAGTAGCAGAAAATTTAGCTGACCAAGAGCCATTAACGGACAATAAATCAATTATTGATTTCGACAATCCAAAATATCCAACCGGTCCACTTGTTATTTTAAAGGGTAACCTTGCTCCTGAAGGCGCTGTAGCAAAAATTTCTGGTTTAAGTGTCACATATATTAAAGGTCCTGCTCGTGTATTCGATTCTGAACCAGCTGCGACGAAAGCAATCTTAAATAATCAAATTAATGAAGGAGATGTTATCGTCATTCGTTATGCTGGTCCAAAAGGAGCACCTGGTATGCCTGAAATGTTATCTGCTTCATCAATATTAGTAGGAAAAGGATTAGGCGAATCTGTAGCATTGGTTACAGATGGTAGATTTTCTGGTGGTTCCCACGGCTTAGTTATCGGCCATGCCGCACCTGAGTCTCAAGTAGGTGGACCTATGGCATTACTTGAAGAAAATGACATCGTTACAATTGATGCCGAACGATTAGAAATCAGCTTTGATGTTAGCGAAGATGAACTCAAGCGCCGTCGCGAAAAATGGCAAGCACCACCACTGAAAGCAACTAAGGGCGCTTTAGCAAAATATGCTAAACTTGTCTCTTCTGCATCCAAAGGTGCTACAACTGAATAATTACCTTTATAATCAATATACTTTCAACATCACACATTAACTATCGTCTTCCAACGGTTGTAGTTAATGTGTTTTTTTATTAAATAAATTTAGAACAATACAGTTTCGAATTCAAAACTGTAAAAAAATGTAAATTTTATTCAATTTCGCATAAAATATCACAACTTAAGAAGTATGCAACACTATAAAACTCAATTATATTAGACTTAAGTTAACAAAGATAAAGAGGGGTGAAACAATAATGGAATTCATCATCGATATCATCAAAAAATTAATCGAAACTTTCTCTAAATAATTTATAGTTAATCATACTTAAATAGCTGAAACATTTTGTTTTTCGACTATGCAAGCGTCTAAGACATAAAGTTTTCGGACAAGTATAAGCAGGCAATTTCTATTGAAATAATATAGAAATTGCCTTTTTCAATATTTTATGAAATGATACGGATTAATACCACGAGTATGTTGGCGAAACTCCTGAGGCTCCTGATGGAACAAGACAAGCTGAAGACTACAGCCTGAAGCTCTCCCCTATGAAAGTGAGCCAACAATACTAGATATTGAATAAAATTGGTAGTAGATAATTTTTCAAATATTTAATAATTGGTATGGCAACACTATAAAGTTAAATTTAGTAAGAAAATTTAAGCAGATGGTAATTAAACATCACAAATCATTTTAAAGTATGTTGGCGAGACTCCTGTGGGAACAGGACAAGCTGAAGACTACAGGCTGAAGCTGTCCCCTAGGAAAGCGAGCCAACAATACGAAGATACCCAATAAAAATAGGGTAGCTGTGATTAGCTACCCTACTGATTATAATTATGAAAATAATGTCTTAAGTACATTAAATAATGAACCTAATAATTCGAAAATATCTCCAGTCATGTTAATCCCTCTTTCTTAATTTATACTTGTTATTTTAGGCGTCTAATTGTTCACTTCTTACTAATTCATCGGCGATACCGTGCCAGAATTGTTGTAATTCCACGCTATCGTGAGTTGGGTCAGTAGCATCTTGTCCAACAAAGTCAACGTGATCCCAACCATGTCTTACTGGTGTTACTTGCCAAACACCTTTTTGAATTTCATCAGTAGCATCAACATATGCTTGATTATTTGGATGTTGAGATGAAACAACAGATACAAGTCCATCATTTTCTCTCCATGACGTATTAGCTGTTTTACCAATGATATTACCAGTAAGCGTAAATGGTAAGAACATATTTAAATCAGATTTCTGACGGCCAAATAATGTCGGTCTTGTAGATTCACCTGTATATGTTTTATAGACAATATTTGGATTGAGAGAAGTATTAGCATTTAATTTTGCAGCACCTTCTGTACTTAAATCATATAAACCATTGTCTTGCGTTTTCCATAATTTACTATTTTGTACACGTTTAACGTAATCTAAATAAGATTCGCCCTCTTTTTGTTTTAATCCCCATTGATTTAGACCAAAATCAGAATGTGAATCTGTATTACCTTTAAATTTCACATAATCATAAACAACCTGTCTAATAAATGCTTCATTACCTAATTCATCTGACGCAACTGTTCCATTATGTGGTGTACCAAGCGTAGTAATCGAAGTAATCATATTATCATTGCCACCTTGATAAAGTGGTGAAATTTCACCACCGTGTTCTTTCTGGTAAGCAATTTCCTCTGGATTACCATTGCGCAGTAATTCTTCTAATTGTCTAACTGTTTGACCACCCATACTATGCGCTACCAAATGTACTTTTTGTCCTGGTTGCCAATCTTTGTAGACACCCTCATATGTTTTTCCGTAACGTTCGTGTCCATATTTTTCAGCGTGAGCAGCACCGTAATCTACTGTTCCACCTTTAATGTAATAATACAATTCAACAGCTCTGTCATAGTTACTACTCAACGCCCCAATACTTGCTTCATACGTTTCATAACCATTGTCTTGTAAATCTTGTCTAATGTTTAGTTTATCTCCACCCCAATAATGTGAAAGGATTGGTGGATTTATATCATCTGTGAAACCGTTGAAACCATGCACTAAAATAATTGGATCATCATTCTTATATTGACCTTGTTTTGCTGTTTTAGTAGGTTGTTCATTTGTTTGTTCACTTGTTTGTTGTGTTTGTTTTGGTACAGTAGCTACTGCACTGTCTTTGAGTGCTTTTAGTGTTGAAGTAGAATCTTCATCTTTACTATTATCCTGTGAGCTATCTGTAGATTGTAATTCGCTTTGAAGTTGTTCAAGTGATACAGTATCATTTTGTTGACTGATATCAACCTTTTCTGACACAACTTGTTGGTTATCTGCTTCCACGCCAGTATTATCTTGGGTCGCAACTATATCTTCATTAGCTACATTTGCATTATTTGTTTGAGTTAATTTATTATCTTGAATTACATTTTGTGGACGTTCTACTTTACTCTGTTGGTTAGTTGAAGTTTGCTCTTGTGTATCTTTCGTTGTTCCTTCTGCCTGTTGATCTTTTGTTGCTGTATCTACTTTATCTTGTTCGTTATATTCTGGATCCACTGGTGATTCTGTTGATTTTGTTTGGTCCTCTTTCGTTGTTTCTTCTGCCTGTTGATCTTTTGTTGCTGTATCTACTTTATCTTGTTCGTTATATTCTGGATCCACTGGTGATTCTGTTGATTTTGTTTGGTCCTGTGTATCTTTCGTTGTTCCTTCTGTCTGTTGATCTTTTGTTGCTGTATCTACTTTATCTTGTTCGTTATATTCTGGATCCACTGGTGATTCTGTTGATTTTGTTTGATTCTCTTTCGTTGTTCCTTCTGCCTGTTGATCTTTTGTTGCTGTATCTGCTTTATCTTGTTCGTTGTATTTTGGATTTACATCGTTAGTGGTTAAATCACTTTCTGTAGCCACATCTTGTGCATTATGTACATCCTTTTGTGACGATGACTCAGTAGTTGCATCTTTACTGTTTACTTGGTTTATATCTTGCGTATTATTTTGATTCGATTCGTCTGATAAAGAAGTATTAGTATTCACTTCTTGCTTAGATTGTGTAGCGTCAACTTGTTGTTGCTCTTCTTCAGCAGCTTGTGCAGTTCCTGCCCCTAAAAATAATAAAGCTCCAATGAGGATTGACGATGCACCAACACTAAATTTTCTGATACTGTATTTATTTTGTTTTTTCTCCATCTTAGACACCTCTTAAAAATATTCAAAATTACACTCTTAAAACCCAACGCATTTTAAATAAATAAATTAACGATGAAGCGTGGTAATAATTCAAAAAACTTTCCGATGAGAGCTTCCATAATTTTACCCCTCTTTAGAAAACGCTTACATTTACAAAGAAAAATTTTATTTATTAAAAGTATTAATCTATAATTTATATATTCGTATACTATAATTAACAATTAATTGCTTCTAATAAATAATTTATTAAAATTGTACTAAACTGATAGTTAAATGTCAATGAAATGACACAATTTAATTTTATACAACTATTACCTGTTTATTGCTGATTTAAACAATATATTTAGCTAATTTAATTTGCAACGATTGATTCTATATACTTCATACTCATTTTACTGAAGTAAATTCTTTATTAATAAACTACTACAAAGTTTTAGTCAAATTTAACCGTCATCAACTGCATATAAAAAAGTGCCAACAAAGCGCAATACTTTGTCGGCACCTACCTATAACTATTAATAAAATAGAGTGTTATCTTTAAATAAATTGAACAACAAATATCAAAATGATTACAATCGGCAATACAAATTTTATTAAGTAATACCACGGTGCAAACAATTTAAATTTATCTTTACCAAAGTGTTCAACTAAATCTTCTTTGCTAAGCACATGACCTACAACGAGCGTTGTCCCTAATGCACCTAATGGCATTAAAATATTTGATACTAAGAAATCCATATTATCGAAAATTGTACCCGCTGCAAAATGAATACCACTCAAACTACTGAAGGATAGTGTTGCTGGAATACTGATAATAAATACTAATAAACTAGCATAAAATGATACCGATTTTCTTTTACTGTTATCATTTTTAGTGAAGTTAGATACGTTCAACTCTAATAATGAAATAGAAGACGTTAACGCAGCAAACAAGAATAGTATCAAGAAGATAAAATAGAATGTAGAACCAAGAGCCATTTGATCAAATACTTTTGGCAATACTTTAAACAATAAACCTGGGCCATCCGTTGGCTTGTAACCAAATGCTGCAATTGCTGGGAAAATAGCTAGCCCTGCAAGTACTGACACCAATATATTCATCGCTACAATAGATACTGCAGATGTTTTAATCGGCATCTCTTTTGAAGCATAGCTCGCATACGTAATCATACCTGTAGTTCCAAGTGAAAGTGTAAAGAATGATTGACCTAAAGCAAACAAGATACCTTCCATAGTGATATCTTCAACACGAGGTTGTAATATAAATTTCAACCCTTCCATTGAACCACCTAACGTCAATGATTTTATAACTATGACAATTAAGAAGATAAATAGTAAAGGCATCATAAATTTCGAAGCTTTTTCTAGTCCTTTTTCAACGCCCATCATGACTATAATCATAGTTAACAAGATAAACACACCTTGTCCTATTATCGTCAATAACGGACTTCCAATAATGGATTCAAATTGAATATCTCCAAGTTTACCACCTTGGAATGATAATAATTGCAGTGCTACATTAAATATATAAATGATAATCCATCCACCAATAACACTGTAAAAACCAAACAATACAAAAACAGCTAAATTACCGTTCCAACCAATGATATTCAACCATCTTTTTTGTGTTAATTTCTCATAAATTTTAGTGGTATATGTTTGTCCCATTTTACCAACAGTAAATTCCATAACTAATAATGGTAAACCTACAAAAATTGTAAATACTAAAAACATTAATAAAAAGGCGCCACCGCCATATATACCTGCCATATATGGGAATTTCCACATTGCGCCTAGTCCTATTGCAGAGCCTGCACTAGCTAATATAAAGCCAGTTGAAGACTTCCATTGTGATTGTTTACTCATAACCCTACATCCTTTATATTTTACAAAACTTTATTGCGTTAAAGCGTTTTAGCGATATAGATTATACTATATCATTTTTCTACTTTCGGCTCAATAGCGTTTTTATTAACACAAAAATGACATACCTTCATTTACTCTTTTATAGCCCTAATTCTCGCTGAAAATGTACAATTTGTGACTATATGTAGTTGTAATACTTTAAATATTAGAAATTGTCTGAAACTTCATTGAATTAAATGGTATTCTGTGTTAAAGTATTTTGTGTTTTGCGCAAGTAAATATCCTTGAAATTGAGGTAATCATAATGAATAAACTAATATTAATGTCTGGTCTCATGTTATTTTCATTTTTCTTTGGGGCTGGAAATTTAATTTTCCCACCGATGCTTGGCTATACTGCCCAAGATAATATGTGGATTGCGATGGGCGGCTTTGCAATAACTGGTATTTTATTACCTTATTTAACCGTCATTGTTGTCGCATATATGAATGGTGGCGTGGAGAGTATTGGTAATAAAGTACATCCAATATTCGGCACTATTTTTGCAGTATGTATATATTTATCAATAGGTGCACTTTACGGCATCCCAAGAGCTGCCAATGTAGCATATGAAATAGGTACGAACCATGTTTTACCTGTACATAACCATGCAACTTTAATCATATTCTCTGTTATATTTTTCTTTGTTGTATACTTTATCGCATTATATCCTAGCCGAATTATAGATAATTTAGGAAAATATCTAACACCTATATTAATTATTATAATTGCGATCCTGTGCATACTCGTTATTTTTAATCCAGAAGGATCAATCGGACAAGCAACTGGTGACTATGCGAAAACACCAATCGTATCAGGAATCTTACAAGGTTATTTCACAATGGATCTCGTAGCCGCATTGGCATTTTCAGTTGTGATTGTACAAATGTTTAAAATGCATGGCATCGAAGATCATCGTACATTAGTAAAAAATGTAATTAAAGCAGGTCTTATTTCTGCTATCTTATTATTATTAATCTATTTTGCACTTGCTTATGTTGGAGCAACAACGAGTCACGCTGGTTTCAAAGATGGCACTGGCATTTTAACTTTTAACTCATTACGTGTATTTGGCTCACTAGGTAATTTAATTTTCGGTATCATTGTTATACTCGCATGTTTAACAACTTGCGTCGGTCTAGTCAATGCATGTGCGGCTTTCGCCATGAAAAAACTGCCTAAAATTTCATATAAAATGTTTGTACTTATCTTTTCATTATTAGGTTTCTTAGTTTCTACACTAGGTTTAGACTTAATTTTACAAATTGCAGTACCACTATTGACGTTCATCTACCCAACTTCTATCGTATTGGTAATTATTTCATTAGTGAGTATTTTCATACCATTTGATTTAAAATTTGCGTATATTTTACCAACTATAGTCACTTTAATTATTTCAGTATTACAAATTGTTAGTGACTTTAAGTTAAGTTCAGCCATCTCAAATTTATATCATGCATTACCATTAGCCGATATCCAACTCGCATGGTTATTGCCATTTATCCTATTACTTATTATCGGCTTAATTATTGATGCATTATTTCAACATAAAAAACGAAAAGTAACGGTGTAACCACCACAACAACACAATAGCTTATCTAACTGTCTATTTCGGTAACACGCTCAAACTAGTGCGCAAAACAAAGCACTTAACCGTGGCATTTAGAGCAACTCTTAAAGGTATCAAGATCCTTGAATTACTCATTTAACATATTCAAGACTTGATACCTTTTGTCTATCTATTATGAATTAATTTAAACAACATGATTACTATATATTATTTGAAATCACGCTATTTACCATAAGCGGTGTTACTAGCCCATTCTGTTATGCTATAATCAAAGAAATATTACACATTTACATGTAAAGATATAATTATTTCACTTTAAAAGGAGCTGACATTTACTTGGACTTATTTAAATCATTTCTCAATACTTTAGAAACAGATTCTCAAAAAGACACCATGAGCCAAGTATTTCAATGGATGAATGACACATTTCCAAAACTAGAGACAACTGTGAAGTGGAACCAACCTATGTATACTGATCATGGCACATTTATCATAGCGTTTAGTAAGGCTAAACAACATTTCTCAATCGCACCTGAAGCGAAAACTATGTCCCATTTTTCTGAACGCATTACAAATGCAGGTTATTCACAAACCAATAATTTATTCAAAATAAAATGGACACAGGATATTGATTTTAATTTATTACAAGATATTATCCAATTTAATATTGATGATAAACAGAACTGTGATTCATTTTGGAGAAAGTAAAGCAGTATAGCGTCTTAAATGCTAAGTAATGCATAGTTCGCACTTAACATGCTAAAGACAAAAATATGCTACTAATTAATAAAAGACAATTACTACTTTATCTTCACCGATAATAGTAATTGTCTTTTTTGTTGAGCTTAGATTCAAACCAATAAGATCCATGATATTTACACTCATTTGTATTTTTTATTCATAATCTTCTAAGAAAGCAATAATATCCCGTTCTACATCTGGGCGCCCCTCTCCATGCGTCATAAGATGTTTCGAATGTGGATATCCAGAAATTTCCTTGTCATTATGTTTAATATGTTCATAAATGTAATTTGCACTCTTTGCATAGGACTGTTCGTCTTGTTCTCCATATTTAATTGCAATCGGTGCAGTAATATCTTCTAAATTTGCCATCACTTCATCTACGAGCAATTTAAATTTCTGTAACTGTGCATGATAACTTTCAATCATCGTCAATTGTCTGGTTACCTCTTCCTCAGATAACCCTACTAAATCACCCATGCGTTGGCAATAATATGTTAAGCGCGCTTCTAATCCTGCATCATCTTTACTAAATGGTGTCGACATGACAACTACTGAGTGCACATCAGTCGTTTCCGCTAATTTCAACGATAAGATACCACCTAATGACACACCACAAACACTGATTTGTTGATACCCTTGCTCTTGTAAAAAGCGATAGCCAGCTTGTGCCGTTTTCAACCAATCATCCGTATTGTACTCTAGTAAATCTTCTAATAACAAACCATGACCTTCATATGCTGGTACATAGCACGTATAGCCTACTTTATGTAATTTATTCGCTAATAACTTCACATCTCTTATCGTACCGGTAAAAGAATGTAACAGCAATATCGCGTGACTTGCCTCCTGCTGTTCTAAAAATAAAGAATTTGGTGCTTTTACATTTATCATCTTTTGTCACTCCAAATATTAATTTCATATACAAGTTTAAGCTAAAAAATTCAATCGCACAAAACAATTCACCTCATTTATTGATATGACAATAAATAAACGTTGCTTCAATTTGAATGTTCATACTAAATTAAAGCAACGCTATATTGAAATGTTTTAATACAAATTATTTTAAAGACTTAACAACTAGAAAAATTGTAGTTCATAAACAGATTTATCATTATACGTATTAAAGCTATCAATCTTCCCGTTCAAGTGTAAATATTGTTCCTTTCTACTCACATTATGTTTATATGTTATCTTGATATTTAAATTCGAATCATAGCCTTCATTTTTTATTGTATTTTCTATTTCAGAATATACATCCTTATTAATTGGCAATAAATATCCCTCTTTACTAGGTAATATATTAATATATTTACGTTGCAATACATCATCATCACCTAGGTAAATTTCAACTTTTATATTTTTAGCAGCCCCACCACCAAGATTATATAATTTCATATAATCTTGTTCAGACTCACTATCAATACCTGTATTGGTAAGTTGTAATTGACCCTTCTCACGTGTAACAAGAATCTGATTGAAGCTTAACGCCGGTATAAAACTAATCTTCATTTGATAAAGTTGTATACTTACTGATACAAAGTAAAACAAAGCCATGACAAAAGTTCCAATCGAGCCAATAGCCGATATAATATTAATCATTTATTATTACCTCCATGACATAAATTTTCTAATATTCATTATAAAATCAAGCGTTCCCCACTTTTTAGAACTTACTTTTTTAAAAACATGGTTAATTTGTACGTTACCATGCTACATACCATATATCATTATCAATTGTAGAAAAAACCAATATATCCCTTTAAAAATAAAAATAATTTATTAATTTAATAATAATATGTTAACATATTTAATGTGTAATTAAATTTTAAAATACAGGAGAATTCAATGGCAGAAAATACATATTTTTTCAAATGGTTTTTTAAAAAAGAATTATATATCATAACCTTCACTTGTATGTTTATTTACCTTTTATCAGTCTTTTCTAAACCTGTATATGCTGACAGTTATGCTTCAATGACCGAACTGATGAATGATACAGAACAGGGGATTGACTGGAATTTATCGTATGACAAGCGTTTTGGCAATACGATAATTGCAGCTGTACATGGTGGCAATATTGAACCTGGTACAACAGAGGTTTCTAAATTAATCGCCAACAATGGATTTTATAATTATTATAGTTTTGAAGGTATTAGAACGACAAATAATGGGGAATTGCACGTAACATCTACAAATTATGACGAACCAACTATTTTAGATATGCAACAACAAATGACTAAATCCGTTATGATACATGGCGCTAGTGGTTCAGACTCAGTTGTTTACATAGGAGGAAAGGACGAGCCGTTAAAGAGCTCAATCAAGAAGCAATTAGAACTCAGAGGATTTAATGTTCAACCTACCCCTCGATATTTAGAAGGAGATTCCGATGCCAATATTGCGAATCGTAATGCTAAAAATGCAGGCGTACAGTTAGAACTATCATTAGGTTTACGTGCTTCATTTTTTAATAATGGGGATTTAACACGCTTTTCAAGAGAAGATGAAACAAATTGGAGCCCTATCATGCATGAATTTGCTGACGCGATAACTGTAGCTATTTTGCAAAATTAATAATATTTATCATTCACTTCGTCATATATGTGTGTATATCATTTTTGTAATATTCAAACAAATAAACCTTATTAATTCATCAATTTTGACGAATAATGCTTGTTACCATTCATGTATAATATAAAATGACGGAATTTAAAGAAAATGAGGTTATAAATATGGATGATTTGAAGATTAATAAACGATTAATTATGACACCAGGTCCTGTAAGTGTAGACCCTCGTGTTTCTCAAGCAATGTCTAATTCTATATTAGGTCAGTTCGACTATGAGTTTGTTGGTATAATGAATGAAACAATGGAATTGATACGCCAATCTTTTTTGACTAACAATCAATGGTCATTCCCAATTGATGGTACAAGTCGTGCTGGACTAGAAGCTGTCATTTCTAGTGTTGTTAAACCTGGTGATGATGTACTCATCCCGATTATCGGACGTTTCGGTTATTTATTCACTGAACTTGTCACTAGAGCAGGTGGTATTGTACATAATATTCAAAAACCTATGGGCGAAGTATTTGAACAATCCGAAATAATAGCTGCATTAGATGAAATCAAACCAAAAGTATTGGCTATTGTACACGGCGAAACATCTACGGGACGTCTTCAACCTATTGATAAAATTGGTCGTGCATGTAAAGAACGTGGCATTTTATCGGTAGTAGACGCAGTAGCAACATATCAAGGTATGGTTATCCCTGTTGATGAATGGGAACTTGATGCAGTTGTTGGAGGCGCTCAAAAGTGTTTATCTATCCCTTCAGGCATAACACCAATTACCTTTAATGAGCGCTTTAGCGAAGCAATTAATCGTCGTAAACGTGTCGAACTTGGTATACGTTCTGATGAAGTAGTCGAACAAGAACCTTTCATCCGCAGTAACTATTTAGATTTAACCCAATTACAAGACTACTGGAGCCCTAAACGCTTAAATCATCACACAGAATCTACAACTTCAATTTATGCATTGAACACAGGATTGAAGCTTGCACTTAAAGAAGGCATCGAAGCTCGTGCACAACGTCACGCTTTCCATCAAACAGGCTTGAAAGCTGCACTTAAAGCACTCGGACTTGAGATTTATGGTGATGAGGAAAATGAAATGAAAATGGTAATCTGTATAAAGATACCAAATGGTGTAGATGATGCTACCTTTAGAGAAGGTTTATTAAAGCACTATTGTATTGAAATCGCTGGTTCATTCGGAGATCTACAAGGTAAGATTTGGCGAATTGGCATAATGGGTTATGCTGTAGAAAAGCAAAATATATTAACTTTCTTATCAGTATTTTCACTTTACTTAGCACAACAAGGTGTACCTAATTTAGAACCTGAAAAAGCACTTACTACATTATTACAACATTACGCAACACAAGATTAATCCTTTTTGATTTACATCACACATGTATGTCTCGTAGATTAATTGTATGAATTACACATTTTAAATTTAAAATAATACGCGCCCTTAAATGAAATTAATCGTTCATTTAAGGGCGCTTTTAGAGCTATAATACACATATCAACTGAACAATACTCAACAATGTCTAACCAAAAGCTAAACCAAACATGATTTTAATACTGATCATACTATTACCATTCACGGTAAAAAATCCTCACCAATAGCTACTGTAGTATTGTATAGTGATGCTTCTTGTGAATTAATATAATAAATAAGCCACCCACTTCCAAATATCCTTAGAAAGTGGGTGGCTTAATAAGTTGTACAGTAACTCTATCGAATCACAACAACCTTACTTCGACGTAATATCGCTATTACATTACAAACTAATTAATTTTTCAACTTGACTCTTTTGTTATAATGATTCATCTTCTATGACACGTCTCTTAGAAGCAGGATAACCAAATGCAAAGAATAGCACTGACATTACAAGCAAGGCAATGATTCCAGAAATCCAACTACCTGTTGCATCATGAAGATAGCCGATTAAAAATGGACCTACGGCAGCTATCAAGTAACCTACTGATTGACCAAAACCAGATAAAGAGATGCTGCCCTCACTTGTTTTCGCTCTAATTGAAAAGAATGTCATACATAAACTGAAACAAGCGCCCATCGCAAGACCAGCAATAACAATCCCTATAATAAGTAGTACTAAAGATTGTGTGAAGAATAAGCTAAATCCTACTATGAATAGTAACGTAATAATAATTACTAATATGCGTTGATCCTTTAACTTAGAAGCAATAATCGGAAAAGTAAAGGTCATTGGTACTTGTGCGAACTGATTTAACATGAGTAAATAACCCGCAGTTGATGGATCTAAACCTCTATCTACTAAAATTGATGGTACCCATGCAACAACGGTATAAAACACCATTGATTGGAAGCCCATAGTTAATGCTACCATCCACGCTAATTTAGAGCGAGTGATTTTAACTTTTTTTGGTTTAACCGTCTCATTAGAATCCATAGCTGCACGTTCTAATGTTGCCCCTTTTCGAGCTTTTGGCAACCATAATATAATGGCCATAATTGCCAAAACAATCCAAAATGCTAAAGACAATCTAAATCCTAAAGGTGATATTTGTGATAATGGAAAGCTCAATCCTCCACCTAAACCTGCAGTAAAATTCATCGTCCCACTATAAATTCCCGTCGCCACACCAATTTGCAATGGAAAATACCATTTTACATAACTAGGCAACATCACATTCCCAAATGCTATGGCAATACCCAATACAACTGTACCAATAATAAACAGTGTAAAATCACCTGTAACACGAAGATAAAGGGCAAATATGAGTAAAATTGTTGAGTACAATATCGTTCGCGACATCGTCAGACGTGCTGTTACTTTAGAGACAACCGGTGATACAATAGCAAAAATAACAAGCGGTATCGTTGTGAGTATACCTGCAACACTATTATTTATCTCCATCACATGTTTTATCTCATCTACTACTGGACCTACGGAAGTAAGTGGTGCACGAAGCGTCGAAGCGATAAATACTATCGCTATAATCACGCCCCAATTCTTATTTATCTTATTCACATGAGAAGGATCAGTCATTTTATATCACCTTTCTTTGTAATCTTGTCATATAATAAGTTAACGAATCGACCAAATACATAAGCTTTGACCGATTCGTATCCAAATTAACTTTACTTAAGTTTAATTTACAACTTCAGTACTCGCTTCTAGCACGATGCGTGTACCTGCTTTTCCTTCTAATGCTTCAATTGCATCATCTAATGAACAAATGATGGCCTCTTTACCCATTTCTGCAAATTGAATCGCTGCTTCAACTTTAGGTAACATACTACCTGCTGGGAATTGCCCCTCACTTACATATTGTTTAGCCTGTTCTACTGAAATTGTCTCTAGCTTTTCTTCATTCGGTTTACCGTAATTCACATAGACGTTAGATACATCAGTCAGCATTACAAAGGTATCAGCATCAACTTGTTGTGCTAACTTTAAACCAGAGCGATCTTTATCAATGACAGCTTCGACACCATGTATCTTACCTTGGATATCACGATACACAGGTATACCTCCACCACCAGATGAAATAACAATCGCTTGATCAATAAGCGCCTTGATTTGATTCACACCATGAATCACTAGTGGCTCTGGTGATGGAACAACACGGCGATATCCTCTTCCTGCATCTTCTGCCATAACAAAGCCGTGCTTTTCTTCTAAACGTTTCGCTTCGGCCTCATCAAAGAATACTCCAATTGGTTTTGTTGGATTTTTAAATGCTGGATCATCTTTGTCAACTTCTACCATTGTCAATAACGTTACTACATTACTTTCTATATTTAAAGTCTCAAGATGATTCTTTAACGCTTCTTCCATCATATATCCAATAAACCCTTGTGATTCTGCGTTACAAGCATTGATCGGTAAAGGTTCTACAATATCTTTAGCCGCTTCATTTTGAGCGATGATATTACCTACTTGCGGTCCATTACCGTGAGTAACGACTACATTATGTCCTTGTTGCTTTAATTCTGCCATCTTTTTAGTAGCAGCACTGATATTATTATATTGATTTTCGTATGTCGCTTCTTGCTTTGGTTGTAAGATTGCATTTCCACCTAAAGCAAGTACTACTCGCTTACCCATACGTTCCACTCCTTAACGTTAATGCTACAAACACACCATACAATGTATCTTTCCCTGATGATGACCCTACTTGTATTAAGCGATCAATATTGTCTGGTGTTGGTTCTGTTTGTAACACTGATATTTTCGAACTAAATAGACCTTTTTGTGCACATTTTAAGAAAGTTTCACTGACAAGTGTCGTTAATGTTTCTCTCAGTAGTTGCTTTAAAATAATTAAATTATGATTTCTAATATACGGATTGATAAAATGAATGAACAACATACCTGTTAAAATATCGTCACCTGTTGGCGTTAACCCTTGTCCTCTACCGATAATAAAGCGATAGTAACGTTCCACTTCTTCAGAACTACCATGTGCTAAAGCGTAAATAAAGTGTCTTAAATATGAACTATTAAAATCACCTTGCTCATATTCAGAGAAATCATATTTAGCAACACATGAGCGTAGTTGTGTCACCTGATCACTCATATGTGCTTCAAATGAAGCGAGTTGCTTCACTTTCCAAACAAGTTGACATTCAGCATCGATATAAATCGTATTCGCACTCACTTTAATCGTTTGCTGTTGATGTACTTTACCTAGTAATTGATCACGTGTTTGCGCGTCAATTTGAATACCAAATGGGAATGTGCCATTGTCATCTGTTCCAATAAATATAAGTTCCTGTCTATGATTAACGATATTAAATCCTTTTTTAAAAATACTATGCACATAAAATGTCTCACGTTCTTCTAGTATTTCCTGGGCAATACCCCCAATTGCAAGCGCTCTATAAATCACGCCTTAAAGCCTAATTTTTCTGCATAAGCAGTGATTGCTTTTTCAAAACATTCAATTGGTGGGTGTACTGTACCTGCTCCAATTTGACCGTATCCAGCAATTTTATGTGCGATACCTGTGTTGATAACAGGTGTGATGCCTGTTTCAACAACTTTACGAGCATCAATTCCAAGACAAGCACCTTTAAAGTTCCATGTTGGAATAACGAAATTCGGATTTTCACCAATACAAATTTCAGTCATATCATTACTGATTTCTAAAGCATCTTCAAATCCACCAGTACCAACAAATCTTGTTACAGCAGGAGCTGCAATCATTGCCATACCACCTACACCAATAGTTTCAGTGATAGCTGAATCACCAATATCTGTATTAGCATCATCTGCAGAATAACCTGTAAAGTATAATCCTTGTGGTGTATTAACAGGTGCTGTAAACCATTCATCGCCCATTCCAGCAATACGAACACCAAAGTTTTCACCATTACGACACATTGCCGTAACAACCGTACCATGTTCAATTTGACGTGCTGCGTCCATCATAGCTTTACCTGTTGCCATTGCAATATTTAGGAAGAACTGATCCGTATCTGCTAAAAATTGCAGCACTTCAGTACGTTGTGCTGGCTCTACATCTTCCAACGAACTAATGATTGGTGTAACTTCCTTCAAGAATGCTAAAGAGGCAGCAATGTTTCGTTGATGGAATTCATCTCCCATTGCAATTGCTTTGGCAATTAACACATTTACGTTTAAACCTTCATCCATTTGTCTTAAAGCTTTACTCAATACTGGACCTAATACATCTTTCATCCAGTGCAAACGATTCACGACTGTTTCGTTATAAGCGCCAAAACGTAAAACCGCACCAATACCTTCATTCATTTGGCAATATGCTTCATTTCCACTTTCTCTATTCTCAACGACTAGAACTGGCATATTCGCAGAAGTGATACCACCCATAGGCCCAACGGCATTTACATGGTGACATGGAATTAATGTAATCTTTCCACCTTCTAATAATTGTCTCGCTTCTTGCTCATTGTTAGCCCAACCTTCGAACAAAATAGCGCCTACACACGAACCTTGCATTGGATCCGTCATGTTTTCATATTTGATTGGCGGTCCAGCATGTAATAATACGTGATCAGTCAATTCTGGAATTTTTGATTTTGCAGGCACAACATCCACTAAGAAAGGTGCTGCTGAAATCATTTTATCTATTACAGCTTGGTTTGCTTCATCTATTGTTTTGTAACCCATCTTATACCGTCTCTCCTTCGAAGTTATTTAAGTATTGGAGTACTTTCATTAATTTTTCATTTCCACCAGCAATAGGTCTCCAATTAAATTGGACAACTTGTGCATCGTTTGATTGAATTGCTTCAGTAAAACTCTTCAATCCAATGTTAATCACACTAGGTTTAACATTGATTAAATTCATAATTTTATCGTCTACAGATAAATCAACTGGATCTGCATCAATTTGTTTCACTTCTAATTGTGGTTGCTCAACTGTACTACCAATTAAATTTAATGCTGTACGTACCATTTGATCATTTGTATCACAAACGATAGCGCCTGCAGCTTTTAATGTTTCAATTTGAGCTTGATATCCTTGATAATCATGTTCTGTACCCACTACAGTCGCTAATACTACAAGAGAACGACCGTCTGCTTTAACTTTGTTTAAGATCTTTTGAATTGTAGGTGCAAGTTCACTCGCCATATCATCATGACTACCATAACCAATCACGTTGTCTAACATAATAACTGCAGTAGCAGGATCATCTGAAGATGTTTCCAACATTTCAATACGTTTTGAAGGATCAATCATTGGATGTGGTTTGCCTTGAGTGTAGATGTCATCACCCAAGTCAATAATCTCGTGGTTACCGCCTTTATATGCGAATCCTTCCGGTGTTTCGCCACTAGACAAATCACCTAATGTATCTTTAACGAGCATTGCAGCTTCAGATGCTAATGTTCCACCAGAATAGAAACCTTTGATACCATCTTGCTTGGCTGTTAGATTAGCTGATATATTTTCAAATAATCTTGGTTTAAAGTTTGGTGTCTCTCCATTTGAAAGTTGCACTGATACACGTGCTGCTTCTTCTAATGTATAAGCATGGTAAATATTTGTTTCCGTATAAGTTGGTTTTGCTCCAAGGAATAAAGTAACTACTGGTTTTTCTATATTTCGTAACACACTAAGTACTTGTTCCTCTACTTCTTTAGCTGGTGGTTTAGAAATTACTGTTATAACCTTTACAGTAGGATCTTGATTCAATGCTTTTATACTGTCTAACATAGTAATTGCCCCGACTTCAGATGATAAATCTCTTCCACCTGTACCGATAGCATTTGTAACACCTTTACCTTCGCGGTCAATGATTGTTGTCACTTCTTGAATACCAGTTCCAGAAGCACCGACAATACCAATATCACCTTCGTTAACAATATTCGTAAATGCGAGTGGTAAGCCATGGATAATACCTGTACCACAATCAGGACCCATAACGAGTAATCCTTTGTCATGTGCTAAATTTTTTAAACGTGTTTCATCTTCTTTTGCTACATTGTCACTAAACATAAAGACATTTAAATTATGATTTAACGCATTTTCAGCTTCCATAGCTGCATATTGACCTGGAATCGAAATCAACGCTAAGTTCGGATTATTAGCTAACTCTAATGCACGAGACCAATTCGAAGCTTCATTGTGCTTTTGCTCTTGATCATTACTTTCTGCCTTACCTTTTAGTTCTGCCTCAACTTCTTGATCGACTTCTTCAACTTTTGCAGCATCTTCAGTGTCAATGACGATTACAATATCGTTCGGCTTAGCATTTTCTAATTCTGCTGTTCCTAGACCTGATGATTTGAAAATATCTTTATTAGCAGGCGTTCCCATCATTATTGAAACTTTATTTACGCCTTCTATCGCAGATAATTTATTCGATAACAACATAAGCACAATCGAATCTTGGTACGTGTTTTCTTTAATAATTGTGTGTAACATTTTATTCCTCCATTATTATTCTGCAAATCTATTTTTGCCGTGATATCTATCGTAATGTACATCTTCTGAGACTAAATAATCATAAATGTCATCGACAATTTCGATGCCATCCTTATCATACTTGTCACTGCGCAATCTTCCTCTTTCGCCTGGATAGAAAATTTCTCCATATCCTTCAGCTGCAGGTTGCGCTTTAAGTTCATCTAACATTGTAGATATATTCTTTTTAAATTCATTTAAATCTGTAAAGAATGCTGGATTAATAACGATATGTAATTGCCCTAAGTCACGCCCTTTAGTCAAGTCCTTATACATGGATGACACGTGGACGCCATGTGGCACACCTAATAAACTACCTGACAAAATATCGACCATCATCATCAATCCATAACCCTTTGGTCCTGCTACAGGTAATAACGCGTGAACATCTCTCGAATCAGTAGTTGGTTCACCTTTACCATTTACAGCCCATGTATCTGGTATAGATTGATGTTTCGCTCTCGCATCTAACACTTTGCCCCATGCTTGTACAGTCGTTGCCATATCGAACGTAATGATACGTTCGTCATTTGAAGGTGAACTAAACGCAATTGGATTCGTACCAAAATATGGCTCTGTTCCACCAAACGGTACTACCATAGGATCTGATTGACACATACTAATACCAACCATATCTTGCTTGGCAGCCATTTCGACAAAGTAGCCTAATGCGCCACTATGAGAAATATGCTTAACACCAACCACCGCAACGCCATTTTCCTTGGCCATCTCAATGGCATGTTCCATCGCTTGCTTGGCAGCTTGATGTCCCGGACCATTATCGCCTTCAAATACTGCTGATGACGGTCCCGTCTGTTCAAATTCATAGTTTGGATTTGTCGTGATACCACCTTTTGCGATACGTTCGGCGTAGTATTCTACTCTGACTGCACCATGCGAATGAATACCTCGATGATCTGCAAATGTTAGAACATCAGCAACATCACTAGCTGCATCCTCGTTTAAACCTGCCTTTTGCAATTTTTGTTTCATTAAATCAAATAAAGTTTCTTTAGTTAAACGCACATCTTTACCTCCTTCAATCATTTGGTTAATCATTAATCGTCATAAATTTCATTTTATGCAATACTAAACAAGTTCAGTTATTGCCACTTAACTTGCAATACTGATCGCTAATCTACATATGCTATAACGTTAATAGCTATCTCTAACACGCATGCAATAAAAAAGAAGTTACTCAGGATGTTCAATCATTTACTATCAAAAGATAAAATTCATTAAATCATCCTGGTCACTTCTATATGCTTTAAGTTAATAAATTTCATCCGAAATCAAGTATTCATAAATACTTCGTGCAATCGGTATGCCACTTTCAGCGTAACGCTGCTTTACTGTTTCTTGTATTTCACCTGGGTAATATACTTGATCGAACCCTTGCGCCGGATCGATAGCATGTAATTCATTTACCATTTCAGTAATTTGGTTCAAGAACTGTTGTTCATCACCAAAGAAAGCTGGATTAATCACAATGTGAAATTGTCCTAACCGTCTATATTGACTCAAATCTTCATACATTGAACTGACATGTTTGCCGAATGGTAAACCTAAGAGACTGCCTGCAAGGATATCAATCATCATCATTAAGCCGTAACCTTTCGGCCCTGCTACTGGCAGTAACGCGGATACTTTATATGGATCGGTCGTCGGCTGACCTTGCTCATCTACTGCCCATGTCTCAGGTATAGATTTATGTTTAGAACGCGCATCCAATATTTTCCCCCACGCTTGTACTGTTGTCGCCATATCAAATAGTAATGGTTCACCCGACTGACGTGGTGCCGCAAAGGCAATTGGATTGGTACCGAAGTATGGCTTGGTGCCACCAAAAGGCACAACCATTGGATCTGATTGACACACAGTCAACGCTACCATTCCCTCGTATGTAGCCTGTTGAGCATAGTAGCCTATTGCGCCACTATGACCAATTTCTCGAACACCTACGACACCAATACCATTTGATTTCGCAAGTGAAATTGCTTCTTTCATTGCTTCATACGCTACATAATGACCAACTGTATTATCACCGAAATACGTACCTGTTGAAGGTCCAGTTTGCGTGAATTTGAGCTCAGGTGACAAATTAATTCCTTGCTTCATAATACGCTCAGCATAATATTGCATTCTGACAGAGCCGTGAGAATGTATGCCCCGCTCATCTGCAAACAACATTAAATCTGCTGTCTTATTTGCATAAATCGCTGGCAAACCAGCTTTGGTCAATTTCTCTATAAATAACTGACGTAATTGCTCACGCTCAACGTATACTAATGACTCTTCATCCATCCTTAACAACCTTTCTTAAATTTCTATATCTCTATTAGCATCTTTTGAATAGATGTAAGCAAAAGGTTCATCTAACCCTACTGCGTATGTTGCTTGTGGTGAATAAGCCCCCATGAAAATATAATCACCTTTATCGACTGGCATCCATTCATTATCTAAGTTGTACATGCCACGTCCACTTAAAATATATGCGCCATGCTCTTGAACATGCGTTTCGATATAACCATGAGAAGCACCAGGTTCAAATGATAAAATATGAATATTCATGTCATAAGCAAGTTCTTTAGGAAGTAAATCTATAACTTTCACTTCAGCCATACCTTCATAAGGTTCTTGTTTCATTTCATTCACATTACCTGTCACGATTTCAGGCTCGAAACCTGCTAATGGTTGATAACGTTTTTTGTATAAAAATACACGACTATCATTATTTTGATTACTATTTTCAAATGTCATTACTAAATGTGGTGGAACATATAAATAGCCACCTGCACTTAATTCATACTTTTTATCGCCAGCATATGCTTTGATATTTCCGTATTCAACATAGATAAATGTTTGTACGCCATCGCCACCAAAACCTTGTTTATTACCGCCTTGATTTTTAAGTGTGACAATATAATCTACAAAACGCGCACCTAATCTTGGTGAACCCATAATTGTTACGTCACAATCTTCAAATCCGGGAACGACATTATTTACTAGCCCATCCGGTGTAATTACTGCATAATTATCTTTCTTAATTACTGAGCGCGTTTCTAATAAACCTTCTCTATATCCTTGATTATGATTGATATAACCCATAAATATTCATGCTCCTTTGTCTTTTTGATAAAACCTAGTTATTATTGTTGCGTGTTATTTACATTCTATTTCTTATATATCTATTGAATTTCAATATATAAAGCGCTTATAAATTGAAATATAAACGCTTCATATATCGTTAAAATATTGCAAAGTGTGACTATTAATTATTCTTCATAAGCCAACTGATACAATACTTGCTTTAATACTTCTATACCTTTAACTAAATCGTCTAACTTTGTCTCTTCTTCTACGTTATGACTTACACCATTGATTGAAGGAACGAACATCATTGCAGTAGGGACATATTTTGCAAATATTTGAGAGTCGTGACCTGCACCTGACGGCATTACTTTACAGTCCGCTTGACCAACAACTTGTTCTGCTGCCTTAGTAATTTCTCCTACTAAACGTTCATCCATCAATGTCGGCGCTTCGTCCATCCATAAGTCTATGTCACAAGCCACGCCTTGCTCTTTAGAAATCTGCTTAATACATGTATCAATTTCCGCTGCAAATTGATCAAGCTCAGCTTGATTAATATGTCTACAGTCAATAGAGAACGTTACTTCTCCTGGTACTACATTAACTGTATTAGGGACAGGATCAACACGACCAAAGGTAATCACCAACGGATCGCCTATTTCTTCGGCACGTTCTGTTAACGCAACGGCTATCTTGCTGAATGCAACTACAGCATCTCTTCTTAATCCCATAGGTGTAGTTCCTGCGTGGTTTGCTTCACCTTTTAAATTAATTGTGTAGCGCTTTTGACCTACAATACCTTCTACGATACCAATCGTTTTCTGTTCAGTTTCAAGCACTTTCCCTTGTTCAATATGTACTTCTACGAATGACTTCACGTCACTATAATCATTGTCAGCCGTTCGATAATCGAACCCTGCTTGATGCATTGCGTCTTCGAATTTGACACCTTCTGCATCTGCAATAGATTCTACTTCTGACTTTTCTGCTAAATTGAAAAAGTTTTTACTTCCCCAAAATGCAAACGGGAAACGACTGCCTTCCTCTTCTGCTAATGCTAATATTTCTAATGAACGTAATGGTTGACCATGTGTTGCCTTCAATGATTCCATCGCAACTGTTGCTGCGAGGACACCGAATTGTCCATCGAGATGGCCACCTTCAACAACTGTATCGATGTGTGATCCAGACATAATTATTTCCTCTGGATATTTACTACCTTCGATACGACCAATTAAATTTCCAACACTATCAAAACGTGTGTCGAAACCTTTTTCATTTAGTGATTCTCTTAAACCATGTACAGCATTTGACCACTCTTTCGTATAGAGTAAGCGTGTGATGCCACCGCCTGCCAATCCACCATAACTAGTGATTTTTTTGTCTAAAGCTTCAAAAGAAGATCGGATGTCCATGTATTTCAACTCCTTTGCTATGTCATATTTAATTATAAGCGTTTACATTTTTGTTATCATTCACAATTCTTACAATAATAAGCACTACTTTTATTCGATTTATACAAATACTTCTACAATTTTCTTTGAGATACTATAATTAGCTAAATATATCTAAAATAGGGGGCTCATCACTTTGACTCAACAAACATCAAGCTGTCTAACGACAGATGGTTTTTCATTACCATACACTACTATTACTGCTAAGCAAGATGATGTTAAAGGGGTTATCGTTTATTATCATGGAGGTGGTCTGATCTTTGGACAACCAAATGATTTAGAACAGGCATATATTGATATACTCACTGAAAATTATCACTTAATACTTGTTTCTTATCGCTTAGCTCCGGAAAGTAATTTAGAAACCATTATCAGCGACGCGTTGCTCAACTTTGATCATATACAAGCAACTTATCCAGAACTACCGCTGTTCACTTTCGGTCGTTCAGCCGGAGCATACTTGGCGATGCTCGTCGCCTTAAACAAAACAGTCGCAGGTGTAATTGATTTTTATGGGTATGCACGCATACATACACCTGCTTTTTTAACAGCTAATAAACAATTTCAAGCACTATCATCACAATTATCACCTAATATCATCAATCAACTCATTCAAAAGGAGCCGTTAGTCACTGGACCAATTCAAGCGAGATATACAATTTATTTATATGCTAGAGGACAAGCTGAATGGATTAATTATTTGGGTATTCAATCTTCTTCACAACAGCAATTTAATATTTCACCACAACAATTAGAATCTTTTCCACCTACCTTTATCGTTCATTGTACTGGAGATCCAGATGTGCCGTATAGTGAAAGTGAACATATTCATCGCTTTATAGAAGAAAGTCATTTCGAATCCCTATCCTTAAATGAGCATGATTTTGATAGAACATTTAATGAAAAAGGCATCGCAATTTACCACAAAGTAGTTCAATTCCTTAATCAAGTTGTCCAACATTATGGAGGAGATAACCAATGAATATAGATAACGTAATTGATAATTTCCAAACATTTAATAACTTTGCACGTAATACGTCGAATGGTGGTATCAACCGGATTGCTTTTAGTCATCCTGAACGGTTAGCAGCACTTAAATTTTCAATGCTCTGTCAAAAGGCTGGATTAGATGTATATTTTGACTTTTTTGGAAATGTAATTGCTCGCAGAGAGGGTAAATATCCTCATTTAAAACCCATTGTATTAGGTTCGCATATCGATACGGTGAAAGATGGCGGACAATATGATGGATTATTGGGGGTTTTAGGTGCCCTTGAAGTAGTTGAACATTTAAATGAACATCAAATTGAAACAGACCACCCATTGATTATTATCGCTTTCGCTTGTGAAGAATCGACACGTTTCAATGAAGCTACTTTAGGTAGTAAATATTTAACCGGCAAAATGACTAAAGAAGACATGAAAGATATACATGATAATGATGGCAATATTTTGTACGATATTGTGGCACCCTTGGCACAAGATATGAATGGAAAAACAGCATTATTTGAACGCAATAAAATCAAAGCCTTTTTAGAATTACACATTGAACAAGGTCCTATTTTAGAAAATAATAACAAAGATATTGGTATTGTTACTGACATTGCCGCTCCGCACCGTTTCAAATTACAAATTCAAGGCGTGACAAGTCATTCAGGTTCCACACCAATGCCCATGCGACGTGATGCATTGACCACTGCTGCAGAAATCATTCTAACAATCGAATCCATTGGTAGGACTTATCATGCGCAAGGTATCGTTACAACGGTAGGATACACCCAAGTATATCCTAATACGATGAATGCCATTCCTGGTGAAGTTACATTACTTATAGATATTCGTGGTAAAAAGCAAGCTATCAGAGAACAAGTTGTAAATGAGGTTAAGCAAGCAATAGCAGAAATTACTGAACGTCGTTTACAAAGCTATCAATTAGACGATTTAGGGCAGGATCAGCCACGTAGCTTCAATCAACAAATCGCCCAAATTACTGAACACAGTTGTATAAATCAAGATTATAGTTATCGTTATATGTATAGTGGTGCTGGTCATGATGCAATGAATTTCGCTCCAATCTGTCCAACCAGTATGATTTTCATACCTTGTAAAGACGGAATCAGTCATTCTCCAAAGGAATCCGTCACATCTGAGCAAATAGCAAAAGGCATACAAGTACTTATCGATACAACGATTGAATTATCAAAGTTAGACATTACATTAGCCACAAATGAATCCTAATATAAAAAACCGAGTTCCATTATTGAGACTCGGTTTTTTATTTTTGAAAATATTACAAACTAGTGAGACACTATGAATCATAGAGTAACAGTTAGATAATCATATTACGAGGTTGATGATAATGACATATATTAGCTTTATAAGACATGGAGAAACTGCATGGAACACTGCAGGAAGACTACAAGGGCGCACAGATATCCCCTTAAACCAAAACGGCGAACTACAAGCCAAAGCATGCGGAACATTTCTAAATCCAAATGATTGGGATATCATTATTACAAGTCCTTTAAAAAGAGCACGTAAGACTGCTGAGATTATTCAAGACCATCTCAACATCCCTCTTATTGAAATGGAAGAATTTATAGAAGTTGGTTTCGGAGAAGCAGAAGGTTTAACATTTGCAGAGCGAGATCAATTATACCCTGAACGCAACTACCCTAAAAAAGAACACTCTAACATGGTAACTGCTCGCTTTTTAAAAGGATTAGATAGAGTAACTCAACAATACAAAGACCAACATATTTTGATTGTTTCACATGGTGCCTTTATCAATGCAATTGTTTACCACTATACGAACGGACAAATGGGGACTGGAGTGTCACGTTTAAATAATGGTGGTATCACAACATTACATCTAAGTGAGCGTTCAGGTGAAATTGTTAGCTATAATGAAATCAGTCATTTAAACCCTCAAACATTAACAAATAATAGCAAAATATAATAATTAAGAATCCGCTACGTATAAGCCAATTGCGTATTGTTAACCACAATGTAATAGACTAGCCTGTGATATCAAAAGATATGCTCTAGTTACATCATATCAACAGCAATGTAATGTATACAAAAAATCCTTTAATACCCACACATATTGTGTGTCATTAAAGGATTTTTCACTACATATTAATAATTAATGAAACGACCGCTTCTGATATCTGCGACACCTGTTTCTTGATTATAAATCTCTTGACCTCTTAATATTGTTCGAGTCACTTGTGCTCCAATTTCTCTACCAAGATATGGGCTCATTTTATTACGATATTCTAAATCTGCTTCTGTCAAAGTATAAGGTGAATCAGGTTTGATAAATACAAAGTCTGCATCTTTACCAATTTCGATACTACCCTTATCATACATTCCAAAGCGTTTTGCTGGTTCAGTGGCAATAATTTCTGCGAAACGTTTCAAAGTCATATTACGTTTTTGTACACCTTCATCATAGAGTACATCGACATTATTTTGTAAGCCTGCAATGCCACCCCATGCTTCAAAGGCATTATCAGTTGCTTTCAAGTCTGGTGTACACGGTGAATGATCTGATGTAACAAATCCGATATCACCATTTAATACACGATTCCACATACCTTCAAGACGTGATTTTTCACGGATTGGTGGAGAGCATTTTACTACAGGACCAATATCATCTAACTCCTCTTTATAGAAGTAAAGGTAATGTGTACATGTTTCACAGGTAATATCAACACCTTCTTGCTGTGCTTTAACAACCTCATCTACACCTTCTTCACATGCAACGTGAACAATATGCACACGACAACCTGTTTCTTTCGCAAATAAGATAATTTTACGGATTGGTTCAACTTCAGTAAATACTGGTCTTGTGTCTACATAAGCACTCAATGTTGTTTCGCCATTTTCTTTAGCAATTTGTCCTAAACGATCTGTAATGGCCGCATTCTCAGAATGAATTGATAAGATTTTTCCTGTCTTAGCAATTTGTTTCATTCCTTCATACAATGAATAATCATCTACATCTTGGAAGTCTCCTTCAATAGAACGGTCTCCACAAGTAGCAATAAACGCTTTATAACCAATGACACCTGCTTCGTCCAACTCTTGAATACCACCATTTAAATTGTATGGCACTAACCCACCATAACTTGCCACGTCTACTGCAAGTTCATCCTTACCTGCCTCAAATTTCACTTCAATAGAAGCTTTATCTGTTGTCGCTGGTACTTGGTTTAACGGCATTTCGATAAATGAAGTTACCCCACCTTTAGCAGCGGCTTTAGTTCCAGTTTCATAACCTTCCCAACCATCACGATATCCACCACCTGGTTCAGTAATATGCACATGTGCATCGACCATACCTGGAGATACTATTTGATTTTCGGCATCGATGACTTTCGTAGCCTCGCCTAAGTCATGTCCAATTGCAGCTATTTTTCCATCTTTAACTCCTACCTCGACATTTTGCTCTCCATTTTCTAAAATTACTAAACCATTTTTGATAATTAAATCAAACTTCATTATACTTCACTCCTTCTTTTTCTTTAGAAAATACCTTTAATAAATAGTGCAAAATAATATAAATCACACTAGAAATTATGAAACCGATAAACCATGAAAAATCAGAAATAACCTTAAATGCTGGTAAAAATCCTAATAATGAAATTACGACACCAACAATAGTTGCTATATATGCTGAAATGTTAATACGTTGAATATTGATTTCTTTATCAAACATATCAAAATACAATTCTTCTAAATTAATTTGACATCGAGTCACAAGGTAGAAGTGCACAATCATCACACCTGCTACCGGACCTAAAAATGCCCCGATTGCATTTAGAAATACTACAATACTGCCTTCATTTTCCATCATCTTCCAAGGCATAATAAGTACACTTGCTACACAAGCAATAATGACGCCTCTACGGTAATTCACAATCTTAGGCATCAATGCACTCAATTGATACGCTGCCGGAATAATATTACTTGTCGCATTAGTTGAAATCGTAGTCATCAACAATACACCCGTAGCAATAAGTATTGCCCAGAAATTGCTCCATTCATTGATGATAGTTAAAATATTCCATTCTTGATGTCCAAGATAAATAGAACCACCAATGATAATAAAGACACTCGCAAACGCAAAGAGAACATGCGCTACAACAATACCTGATATTTGACCGATCACTTGTGCTTTAGTAGATTTTGCATTTTGTGTAAAATCTGCAACGCTGGAACCAGGACCAGCCCATACACCTAACAACGAGTTAAATATCAAGAAGAATGATAAGATTGCTGGATAAAGTATGCCATCTGTCTTAGTCGAAATATCATAATTTAGGATATTGCTGACGCCACCCGAAACAGTGATGCCCCATATCGCCATGCCTCCAAACACGATGTATATTAATGGGTTTAAAATGGCTGTGAATTTATTAAGAATCTCACCACCACCAAAGCCAATTGCAAAGCTAATTGCCCAGAATATAAGGAAAGCGATCAATGCTGGAATTGTAATTCCTAAAATTGTCATCCCATGTCCAATATCATTAAAACCTGGAAAGATCTTATTTAATAAAATATGTAACGCTTGCGAACCAGCAAATGTTTGTAAGCCAAACCATGCAATACCAGCAATCACACCACGTAATACGCCTGGCAGTTTCGCACCGACATCACCATATGTAGAACGTAATTGCATAGAAAAAGGTATGCCATATTTAGAACCGGCATATCCATTTGCGACTAATAGTAATGCGATAAAGAAAGAACTAAAGATTAATGCAATGATGACTTGCAATGGCGATAAACCAATTAATAAAAACCCTCCAACCGCTGTATAATTCGGTATATTATGCACGGCACCCATCCACAAAGTAAAAAAGTTGAATGCGGAATTGTTTCTTTGTGCCGGCGTCTTCGGTATGATGTCTTTGTTGTAACCGCGCTTTTCGAAAAAGCTTTGGTCATGCGACGTAGCCTTCCCCACTGTTCCCATTATTTAAAACTCCTTTGCTATAATAAACTTATAACTTTTTTGTATAATGCTTTATTAATAGTTTATATCTAGTGTAAGCGTTTTTCTTTGTTGACTATGACATATCTTCTAACAAAAATTATATATTTCGAACAAAAAAGTGTATAATTCATAATATATAGAGTTATTTTTATCTCATTTACTAATGTTATTAATATGTGATATTTTCTTATAAATATACTATATTATTACTTTTTTTCACAGAGAAACGCAATTATTTTTGCAAATTTTCTAAAAATTTTAACTACTATGGAGACGGAGGTAAGCACATTGACTACACTTAAAGAAATTCTATCCGTTCCTCAATTTAAAGGCTTAGAACTTATAAATAAAAATGGGGACTTGTCGTCTGAGGTTACCAATTTAGATATAACTGAGAACAACGATATTAAAAATTTCACGTCAGAAAATTCATTTATATTAACAACTGGCGTTTTATTCCAAGAGAGTCAAGCAGGCTTAAAGAGATTAATCAAAGATTTAAATGACATACACACGGCAGGACTGGGAATTAAAGTTTCTAGGTTTCTACACGAAATAGATCCAGAAGTTATTGCATATGCGGATGAACTTGGATTCCCATTAATTGAAATACCAGAGGGATGGAATTTAGGAGAAATTACACATGAAATTTCCTCATTTATTTCTGATTCAGAAACAGGAAAATTAAATTATGCTTTGCACATTCAACAAGAACTAAATCAATTGTTGATTAAAGGATTCAGTATCAAATCGATGATAGAACGTATGAGTAAATTATTAGGTGTTCCAATCATTTTATTTGATCCCTTCAAAGTACCAGAAGCGGTCAGTCATCATTACCAACAAAACAAAAAATTGACTCGCGCGCATATTAACTATTTTCATAATCATTATCACGAATACCTAGAACAAGATAAAAATAAGCAAGTATTCGAAAATAAAGATCATATTATCTTTAAAGTATTAGGCTATACTTATTTCCCTTATTACCTTATGGTCTCTCAAGTCGACAAATTGTCCTATCCATTTAGTCTATTGACGATCGAACAGGTTGTAAGCGTGTTAAGTTTTGCTTTATATAAAAATACTAAAATTGAAGAAGCTGAACAAAATGACATTAATCGCTTTTTCGAGTCACTTGTCAATAATCGGTCGGATCAAGCATTATCTATCAAAAAACATGCGGACTTATTACAGCAATATCACATATATCGCTCTAATTATTATCAAATTATTATTTGTGCCATTGATTCGGAGAATACATTAGAGAATAGTTACTATATAAATGAGCGTCAACAACTCACACTGCATTGGCTTAAGCATAAACTGACAGACATCGATTCCTATACAAGTATTTATAGATTACCGAGTAACGATCGATTCGCAATATTATTACAAAGCAAGCATCAATATTATTATGATTATTTACAACAAATACAACAAGAATATCCTAAGCATTTTGACGGTAATATCTCCTTTGGTATCGGTAATGAGGTCACTGAATTCACCCAACTGGCATCTTCATTTTTCGAAGCAAATGAAGCTTACGAAAATGCCTTATTAAATAATCAACGCGAATTTATATCTGACTATCATTCAAAGGATATCAAAGAGTTACTTCAACTGATTCCTAAAGAGAAACTACAACCCTTTGTAAAACACACGCTTGGACCACTAAGTCATCCTTCAACTAAGAAGGATTCAGAACTTAAACAAACATTACAAGTCTACATGGATAGCCAATGCGACATTACAAAGACAGCAGAAAAAATTTATATCCATCGTAATACAGTGAAATACAGGATTAATAAATGTAGTAATATGATTGGTACCAATATCGAGGATCCAATTCATTCCTTAAATATCAGAATTGCATTATATGTTTCTGAAATCATGGACTTTGAATAGTGTAGCTAACACGGCGTTACTCTCAAAACTCGAAGTATGTAACTCGTTTAAATGTGCCTATGTTGCAATATTTAGACATCTCCCTACTTCAAACAACTTCATAATTAATATCCTGAAATCAATTAAAGCACCAGTAGTCGACCTGTAAATCTCGCTTTTACAAGTAGCTACTGGTGCTTGTTGTTATACCACTGTAACGCCATAGATTCTAAGCGTTTCATATACGCATCTTTACTTTGACAATAACCTTCGCTATCAAATCTGAATGACTTCGCCAATTTTCGCTTTAATTCACCATAATGTTCAGCCATATTGTCATGCGCCAATAAATAGTCTCTTACAGCCAAATGTCGTTCAATTTGCGCCCGTTCGGATTTAGGAAATACATGGACATGATGCGTTCTTTGGTCTCCACCCTTTATAAAGAATCTACGGTTTTTAATACCATTTTCACCTTTTGCAGCGTATCCCAATTCAAACATCCCTTGGTTATAATGATCTACCACTTTAATATTATTAACTACAACCAATATATCAATGATGGGTTTTGCGTATAAATTGGGTACGGATGTACTACCAATATGATATATATCAACGACTTCATTGTTAAACAACTTTGCTAATTGCACCTGCTCCCTACTAAATGCTTCTTTCCAAGCAACATCATAAGGCATCACTTCTATTGTTCTCATGTTCCTTACTCCTTATCTACGCTCTATACAATATAACTACTGTACTTCGATTACTATATCCCCTGTTTTCATCACTATTACGCTTAATTTGTTTATGTTTTTAAAAAGAATATATTCAAATGAATTTAGATTTTATAAACAAATGGTTTGCTTTGCTAACTTAAATTCGTTACTATTTATTGTTGGGATGTTATAAAAGGAGATGTATTTGTAATGTCGGAGATTGCTTTATCGAGTAAAAAGAGAAATACGATTATTTTAGTTATGCTGAGTAGTGCATTTGTAGCAATGCTTAACCAAACACTACTGAACACAGCTTTACCTGCAATTATTACAGGTTTAAAAATAACTGAAACAACTGCTCAATGGCTTATTACGGGATTTATGTTAGTTAATGGGATTATGATTCCGTTAACAGCATTTCTAATGGACCGATTCCATACTAGACCACTCTATATATTCTCTATGAGTGCTTTCTTGATTGGATCTATTATTGCTGCATTATCACCATCGTTTGGGTTACTCATGTTTGCACGTGTTATCCAAGCTATAGGTGCAGGTATACTATTACCACTGATGCAGTTTACCGTCTTCACGTTATTCCCAGCTGAAAAACGTGGATTCGCAATGGGGCTCACTGGTATCGTAGCCCAATCCGCACCAGCAATCGGACCAACTTTAACAGGATTTTTAATTGATTCATTTAGTTGGAGAGCGCCATTCCTTGTAGTCGCTACAATCGCTTTGATTGCATTTATCATTGGTGCTATTTTTGTCGAAAGTAATAATGAAACTAAATTAACGAAATTAGATAAAACTTCAGTTGTTTATTCAACATTTGGGTTTGGTTTAATGCTCTATGCATTTAGTAGTGCCGGTAACCTTGGATTTTCTTCTCCGATTGTCATCATTTCGTTAATTCTCGGTATAATTATTGTCGGTGTATTTGTATCTAGACAAATTCGTATCGACAATCCTTTATTGAATATGCGCGTGTTTGCTAATCGAACATTTTCATTATCTGCATTCTCGTCAATGGTATTATTTATCGGAATTGTGGGACCCGCTTTATTAATACCAATGTATATTCAAACTGGTTTAGGCTTATCAGCTATATTATCTGGACTAGTTATCTTACCTGGTGCTGTCGTAAATGCATTTATGTCAGTATACACCGGCAAGATATTTGATAAATATGGTTTGAAAGTACTTGCTATACCTGGTTTTATTTTATTAATTATTATGACTATCTTACATTGTTTCTTAACTGTAGATACACCATATTGGTATGTGGTAGTCATTTATGCCGTAAGAATGTTCGCAGTAGCATTGATTATTATGCCTTTAAATACAATCGGCATTAATGCTTTAGATACTAAAAATATTTCACACGGTACTGCTATCATGAATTCATTAAGAATTATCGCTGGCGCTATTGGTACTGCGATAATGATTACAATTATGGCTATCGTTAGAACAAATTATGCCAACCATGCTAAACAACAATCCAAGACTGAAATCATGCAACATGCAACAGTACTCGGTGTAGATGCAGCCTTTGCATTCACTACAGTATTGTTGATTATTGGTTTTGTTTTAACTTTAATGATTCGTACTCAAAAAAGATAACATTGCGTCATAATACTAGCACCCTTACGCTATTACGGGCACGTAAGGGTGTTTTTTATATTAATATTTAATTATCTTTACAAACAGCAGTCGCTCTATCTAAGAACAATTGCGCCGCTTTGGAAAAGGTATGATCCTTACGCCATACAATATTATGTTTAGCCTCTAACACTGGATATAATGGAATAAAGCAAAGATCATTCTCCTCGGATGTATCGATTAAATTTTCCAATGAAATTGCATGACCAATGTTTGCCTTGACCATCAAACCAGCATTGAATGCCAAGTTGAACGTTGCTACAACATTCGCTTCATCATAACTGTCACCAAGCCAATCTAAAAACTCATTATTAGGTATCGTTTGGTCAATCGCCTGTCTCGAACAAATAAGTGGTTCATTACTAAGTACTTTTCTTTCAATTTGTTTATAGTGCGCAAATTTACTATTCCTTTGCGTAATTAGTCCCCACCTATCCGAAGAAGGTAAATTCAATGCCTCATACTTATTTAAATTCGCAGGTTGAATTAAGATACCAAAGTCTAACAATCCCCTATCTAAACGATACTCAATGTCTTCTGCATTCCCACTATAAATATGAAAATACACATTAGGGTATTCCTGTTGAATCTCTTTAAATATCTCAGCAATAATTTGTATTCCAATCGTTTCACCACACCCAACATAAACATTACCTTCAATTTGTTTATCGATATATTTAAACTCGTCTTGCAACTTTTGCGACATATCCAACAACTCTTGAGCACGTTGCTTCAATAACACACCTGCTTCAGTTATATGAATATGATGGTTACTTCTGGTAAATAACTTAACGCCCAATTCTTCCTCTAAATCTTTAATCTGTCTAGAGAGTGTAGGTTGCGTAATATGCAATGAGTTTGCAGCTCTAGTAATACTTTCTTCCTTTGCTACTGTAACGAAATAGAATAAAGTTCTTAAATCCATTTTGAACCTCCTGTTATGTTAATTAAGCATATCTAGACATAGTTATTAAGTAATTGTTATAACTCATTATACACATTACACTACTGATAACAATTATTTTAGGAGTGACAATATTGAACAATAATAGACTAATTATCTTCATTCTGACTTTAGGTGTCTTTGGTATTTTAAATACTGAAATGGGTTTTATTGGACTGATCCCCAATATTGGAACACAATTTAATGTATCAACCTCTACTGCGGGATGGCTTGTATCAGCATTCGCAATTGGCATCGCTATTTCCGGTCCTATCATGCCATTAGTAATGTCAAAATTAGAACGTAAAAGTATTATGCTACTTGTCCTAGCTATTTTTGTTGTCAGTAATGTGATCTCTATATTTACTACAAGTTTCACCATACTACTGATTGCCAGAATTATTCCGGCCATATTCCATCCGGTTTATATAGCCTTAGCATTTTCTGTAGCTGCCGATTCTGTTGAAAGGAAAGATGCTCCAAAAGCTGTGTCACGTGTATTTATAGGCGTCTCTGCTGGTATGGTAATCGGCGTACCTATCGTCAATTTCTTGGCATCTCAATTTTCATTAGCAATCGCAATGTCCTTCTTTGCAGTCATCAACATTATAGTCTTGATTATGACTTTAAACTTTATTCCAAAAATGGCCAACAACAAAACTGCATCTTACGGTAGTCAATTACAAATGTTAAGGCGACCGTTAACTTGGATTTCCATCATCGTTTCATTGTTATTCAATGCTGGGATATTTGGTGTTTATAGCTATCTCACAGATTTCTTAAATAACGTAACAGGCGCAACACATTACATCGCATCTATCGCACTCTTTATATATGGTGCAGCAAATATAATTGGTAATATATTAAGCGGAAAATTATTAACTACCATTCCACAGAAAGCTATATTTGGCCTACCCTTTACCTTAATTATTATTTATAGCGCAATGTTTGTATTTGGTTCTCAACTCATTCCAATGTTCATATTGACATTAATATGGGGGATTGTTGCAGGCATTTCCTCTAACATAACACAATATATTGTCACTAGCGCAGCACCTGACGCACCAGATTTATCAAATGGCATTTTCCTATCCGCAGTTAACCTTGGCACAACAGTTGGTACATTTATTGGAGGTGTGTTTATCAGTACGTTAGGTTCAAATTATGTATTACTTGTTGGAATTCTAGCAAGCATACTAAGTATTTACTTAGTTACCGTGAGAAACCAAAAATATACAGCCAGTGCTGATTCATTTACTGAACTTCAAACTTAAAAAAGTACAAAAAAAAGACGAGCAATGCTCGTCTTTTTTATCCGTTATTATAATTTAACAACGTTAGCTGCTTGAGGACCGCGGTCGCCATCAACGATTTCGAATTCAACAGCTTGTCCTTCTTCTAATGATTTGTAGCCTTCTTGAGCGATAGCTGAGAAGTGTACGAATACGTCGTTTCCACCTTCAACTTCGATAAAACCAAAACCTTTTTCTGCGTTAAACCATTTAACTGTACCGTTATTCATATTAAATTCCTCCATGTGCTTTTGCACGAATATTCGTAATCTGTCTTAAAAAATCAAAAGGAGTAAATTCAAAAGAATAAAACTACAAATCAATTTCACGAACTAAATTACTTAATTACTATTATAAAGATAGTAGTTCCATTTGTACACCTTTTTCGGATAATAAATTTTAAATTTTAATCAGTAGGTTTATTATATTGCATTAAACGATATAATTTTTAAAGTGACACTTATCGTTAGAAATTAATAATTCAATGCATAAAGCCTTGTTATATACAGTTTATTATTATTGGAAAGACTTAATTATCTGTTTCGTTTTGTAATACTTTACCATTTTTAGCATCTACTGTAATTTCATGTGTTTCTTGATCTTTACTTAAATCCATATCATAAACGAGCTGTTCATCATCTTTAGCGAGAGACCATTCTCTAATCTCACCATCAAATTCCTTTTGTCCTTTTTTAATAGCTTTTTTATAATCTATTACATCATCATAATGAAATGCTTCTCGTTTATCAATATCATTCTCTTTTTCGCTTTCTTTATGAAGTACTTTACCATTACTATCGGCGATCACCACTTCAGATTCTTCATTTTGCCCTTGTTGTTCCACCTTATAACTCCACTTGCCATTACTTTTTTCAAATGATATACCTTTTAAGTCTTGATTAGTATAAGTTTGCTGCGCCTTTTTAATGGCATCTGTAGGCTTGGTCTTTACCTTGTTAATAGTAATAACTTTGTCACTCGCTCCTTTATTGCCCCCTGTTGCTTCGTCCTTATCCTCTTTGCTTTCATCACTGTTACCACAAGCTACTAATAATACACTCGTTAAAACAATTCCAGATATATACTTCAACTTCATATCAAAACCTCCTTGCATTCATTAATTATTAAATTCCCGAAATATAAATTAGAAAACAATGCAAAAATATATTTTTCTTATTCAACCACAAAAACATATAAAACATACTTTTCAACAAAATAATTAAGTATAAGAATAAGTTATCAATATTCATCTAATAATAACTTAAATCAATTATTATATTTTGCGCAATTTAGATATTATTATTTAAGTAGACAAAATACATAGATATTATCAAAAAATTGAATAGCGGAGGATATTTCATGGACGAAAAAAAGGCAGGAATCTTTGGCTGTCTTGGATGTTTAGGTTGCTTTGGGTTAATCATTTTAATCATCGTATTGTTTAGCGGTTGTGCAATGATTATTGATAAAACCCAAAATAATGATTCAGATACCGAAGATAAGAAAACACACAAAGTTGATAAAGATAAAAAGCACAAAGATAAGAAAAATGACGATGATCAGCAAGATGCAAATACGATGGAAAGCGAAAGTACAGAAAATACAGAAGCAAGTGATGAAAGTACCAACGAAAATGATAATGATACAGACAAAACTTCATCATCTCATAATAATGCTTCAAACCAATCTAATACACAAAAAGCTAACTCACAATCATCATCAACCAATGAATCTAATGCTGCATACGCTGATCCAGATGCAGATGTTGATGTCGATGCTCCAGAAAAAAATGATATACCTAGCACACCAAATGTTAATTCATCGAATAACAATTCAAACAATAATTCAAATAATAATTCTGGTGTCGATACGCCTAAACCAGGTGAGATTACTTCAGGAATGCCTGGTTACGATGCAAGTCGTGATCGAGACAAAGACGGTATTATTAATGAAAAATAATTTACACTTTTCAGAGACTACAACAAATGTGGTCTCTTTTTTATTACAATACAATAGAAAAATTAATAGTATTTTTAAAATTCAAATTGATAATGATTCCCAATTAATTCATAATTGATGTTAAGAAAAATATAGAATAAAAGGAATGATTATATGAAGAAGTACATCTTCTTATTTATAGCTGTATTACTCGTACTCACTGGATGCAGCCAAGACAAGTCAACATCCTCAAAGGACACAAAAACCTTTGAAACAAAATCGGGAGAAAAGGTTAAGATTCCTAAAAATCCAAAGCGTGTCGTCGTATTAACTTCAAATGGGGGAAACTTCAAAGATCTAGGTGTAACACCCGTTGGCATCGATGCAGATTTTCCCAAATCAAAGTATGTTAATGAAAAAGGGTCTAAACGTGTTGGTTCAGAAGATGTAGAAAGTGTCGCAAAACTCAAACCGGATTTAATTTTAACTTATGACGTTAATACTAAAATCAAGAAATATAAAAAGATAGCTCCGACCATTCCTATCAAATACACCGATTACTCTTATAAAGAAATGCACTTAGCAATTGGTAAGATTTTAAACAAAGAACAAAAAGCGAAAGATCAAATTAAAGATTTAGAAAATCAGTTACAGCAAGATGGACAAGATATCAAACAAAAAATTGGTAAAAACAAAACATTTACAGTTATGGAAATTCAGCCAAAACAACTATCCATTTTCGGTGAAAATTTCGGTAGAGGTACACCGATTATCTACCAAGAATATAAGTTTCCTTTCCCGAAAGGTGCCAAAGATGGCTTAGCTAAAAATGGCTTTAAAAAAATTCCTTATGAACAATACAATAAATATGCAGCTGATTACGTCTTGATTCCAACTGATTCTGGCAAAGCTGAAAGCAATGATTTCACAAAATCTGAACTATGGAAAAATCAAGAAGCATATAAAAACAAACATGTTTATTATTATTCAAAGGATGAAGCAACATATTCAAACCCAACTTCATTAGAAAAACTATCTAGTCACTTTAAAGATATGTTGACACACTAGCCTAAATATCTATCTTCAATTATATATAACTATATACTTTCGCAAAAAACGTCAATTTCTATTACAACAGAAATTGACGTTTTTTAGTTAGCGATATTTAATATGATTATTTTTCAATAAAAGCCTTATTTTTATAAACAAAATATCTTCTCACAAATTCAATAACCATCATCCAAACGATATGGCCGAATAACTCAGATAAGTGTTCATGCAAAGGCTGTTGTAATGCATTAGGCACCACACCCATCAAAGGCATAATAATCAAATGAAATGCAATCCAAACTATAATACCAAATACAGCACCATAACCCGTTGCCACCTTTGTAGAATAATTCACGAGTATCGCATAAATGAGCGCAAATGCAATAGCAAAACTAAAATGTATAATAAAACTCACCCAAGGCATTGATTGCTCAGAGAATTGATATGTTGAATGTGTAAAATCAGAACTGAAACCAAAATGTTGCAACAATTCCTGTGGTGGATTTGTAGCATTACGTTCCGGTGTTCTTGGTGGAAACATAACTTCCCAACCAAACTTAACGATGCCAGATAATACCCCACCCGCAAGTGCAACATACACAATTTGAATAAGGGATAATTTATTTTTTCCTTTCATAAATACATCCTCCTTATATTATTTCCACAACAAAATTTTACCAAAGCAAATTTATTCAATTCAATATGATTTAGATTGTGAATATTAATATTTTGTGAACATTTTCACATTAAAAGAGTAGATGTTTTTCTCGTGATACTTTCGCTAAAATTAAAAGTTCATATAATTACTGACATAGGAGACTGACCCAATTGCAGATGATTTAAATACTTTAATTTTAACCCCAACTTATAAAGTGAAATTGTACATTACTAAACTTAACTTAACTCATTTATTGATTACATCAATTTTTAGACCGAACGTATTCAAAACGTATTCAAGGCAAAATAAAAAGAGCTAGAAAGTGCATAACAGCAACGTTTCTAACTCTTTTTAAATGCTTATCTATTATTCCCACTCGATTGTGCTTGGTGGCTTAGAAGTAATATCATAGACTACTCGGTTTACGTGGTCTACTTCGTTTACGATTCTGCTTGAAATCTTTTGTAAGACTTCCCAATCGATACGCGCAAAATCACTTGTCATACCATCAATAGAAGTTACGGCACGAATACCCACTGTGTGGTCATACGTACGGTAGTCTCCCATTACACCTACTGATTGGATACCCGGTAATACTGTAAAGTATTGCCAAATGTCACGTTCAAGACCTTCCTCACGAATGACTTGTCGTAAAATCGCATCTGATTCACGGACGATTTCTAGTTTATCCTCAGTAATTTCTCCAAGTACACGGATACCTAAACCTGGACCTGGGAACGGTTGTCTCCAAACTAAATGTTCTGGAATACCTAATTCAATACCTAATTCACGCACTTCGTCTTTAAACAATGTGTTGATTGGCTCGATTAATTGGAATTCCATATCTTCTGGTAATCCACCAACATTGTGGTGAGATTTAATTGTTTGTGCAGTCTTAGTTCCTGATTCAATTACATCTGTGTATAATGTACCTTGCGCTAAGAAATCAACACCTTGTAATTTAGATGCTTCATCATCAAAGACGTAGACAAATTCATTACCGATGATTTTACGTTTTTGTTCTGGATCAGAAACACCTTGCAATTTGCTCATGAAACGATCTTGTGCATTTACACGAATAATATTCATGTTGAAACCTTCACCAAATTGTTCCATAACCATGTCGCCTTCGCCCTTACGTAATAAACCGTGGTCAACGAAGATACATGTCAATTGATCACCAATTGCTTTGTGTAATAATACTGCAACTACTGATGAATCCACGCCACCGCTCATTGCACAAAGTACTTTACGGTCTCCTACTTGGGCACGAATCTTTTCAATTTCAATTTCAATAAAGTTTTCCATTGACCATTCACCAGTACAATCACAAACGCGACGCACAAAGTTACGTAATAAATCATTACCGTATTCTGTATGACGTACTTCAGGGTGGAATTGTACGCCGTAAATGCGACGTGATTTATCTTCGATAGCAGCATAATTTGTGCTAGGGCTATCAGCGATCACTTCGAATCCTTCAGGAATTTCGATTACTTTATCCGAATGACTCATCCAAACGTTTTGCTCTTCAGGTAAACCAAAGAATAACTCGTCTGTCTTAGCATTAATTACAGCTTTACCATATTCACGTTCATTGGCACGCTCAACTTTACCACCTAGTAATTTAGTAGTTAGCTGCATACCATAACAAATACCTAAAATAGGTACACCTAAATTATAAATTTCAGGATCGATTGTAAATGAATTTTCTTCATATACTGAATTTGGTCCACCAGAAAGGATAATACCTTTAGGATTTAAACGTTTTATTTCTTCAATACTAATTTCATGATCGTGTAACTCACTGTATACACCCATTTCACGAATACGTCGTGTAATCAATTGGTTGTATTGGCTACCAAAGTCTAAAACAAGTATCAATTCTTGCTCTTTCGCCATTTCCATAACTTTAAATCTCCTTTAACTTAGAATGAATAATTTGGTGATTCTTTTGTAATTTGAACGTCATGTGGATGACTTTCTGCTAAACCAGCAGGTCCCATGCGTGTAAATTGAGCTTCTTCTCTTAATGATTCTAAGTTTGCTGAACCAGTATAGCCCATACCAGATCTTACGCCACCCATTAATTGATAAACTGTATCTTGTAAAGGTCCTTTATATGCAATACGGCCTTCGATGCCTTCTGGAACGAATTTTTTAGGTGTTTTGTCTTCTTGGAAGTAACGGTCATTTGAACCACTTTCCATGGCACCTAATGAGCCCATGCCACGATATACTTTATATTGTCTACCTTGGAAAATTTCTGTTTCTCCTGGGCTTTCTTCTGTACCAGCCAATAAGCTTCCTAGCATAACAGCGTGTCCACCTGCAGCTAATGCTTTAATAATATCACCTGAGAATTTAATTCCACCATCTGCGATAATCGCTTTACCATGTTTACGTGCTTCTGTAGCACAATCATAGATTGCTGTAATTTGAGGTACACCAACACCAGCAACGACACGTGTTGTACAGATTGATCCAGGACCAATACCAACTTTAACCACGTCTGCACCAGCTTCGTATAACGCTTTAGTTCCTGCTGCAGTCGCTACGTTACCTGCTATTAATGTAACTTGTGGGAATTTTTCTTTAATGTGTTTTACTTGGTTTAATACGCCTTTAGAATGACCATGTGCAGTATCGATAACAAGTGCGTCAACGCCTGCCTCTACTAATTTCTGTGCACGGATATCTGTATCTTTCGCAATACCAATTGCTGCTGCAACTAAGAGTCTACCGTGAGCATCTTTAGCTGAGTTAGGGAACTCAAGTACTTTTTCGATATCTTTAATTGTAATTAAACCTTCTAGGCGTCCATTTTCAACTAATGGTAACTTTTCAATTTTGTGTTGTTGTAGTAACTCTTCTGCTTCGTCCAATGTCGTACCAACTGGCGCAGTTACTAAATCTTCTTTAGTCATTACGTCAGAAATTTTAATTGAAAAATCTTCGATAAAGCGTAAGTCACGATTTGTGATAATACCTACGAATTGTCTATCCGTTGTATTATTAACGATAGGTACACCAGAGATGCGATATTTACCCATCAATGCCTCCGCTTCATAAACACTTTCCTCAGGAGTTAAATAAAATGGATTAGTGATGACACCATTTTCAGAACGCTTAACTTTTTGTACTTCGTCTGCTTGATCTTCGATATTCATATTTTTATGAATAACGCCTAAACCACCTTGACGCGCCATTGCTATAGCCATTTTTGATTCAGTTACCGTATCCATACCTGCAGATAATACGGGTATATTTAATTTTACACCTTCTGATAATTGCACACTTAAATCTACCTCTTTTGGTAACACATCAGATTCCGCTGGTAACAATAACACATCATCAAATGTTAGTGATTCTTTTTCAAATTTATTTTCCCACATACTCGTACAGCCTCCTAATATTTGTTTTATAGTTACATTATTCCATAACTTCTGACTTTTGTTGATACTTTATGCCATTAAAAAAGAAATTCAAAACAATCGCCGAAACTGCTCCAAGTACAATACCATTCTGGGTTAACCAAGCGAAGTTATCACCTAGTGCTTTAAATGCTTGTGGTACTGCACTTATACCCGTTCCTAGTCCAACTGATACAGCAATAATCAATAAATTATTTTGATTCTTAAAATTAATATTACCTAATATACTAACACCATATGCCATGACCATGCCAAACATAGCTATCATCGCACCGCCTAATACTGGAAGTGGAATCATATTAGCCATTGCGCCTATTTTGGGAATACATCCACAAACAAGCAACATAATGACCATGCCATAAATTACATTATTCTTCTTCGCCCCTGATAAAGATACGAGTCCGACGTTTTGTGAATAAGCCGTATAAGGAAATGCATTGAAGATAGAGCCTAAAATAATTGCAATACCTTCTGCTGTATAACCCTTTCTAAAATCTTTACGTTCTAACTGCTTACCAGTGATTTCACTCAAAGCGTGATATACACCAGTAGATTCAATTAAACTGACTAGTGCGACGATAAAGAATACTAATGTCGCACCAAAATCAAAACTAAATGTCGAAAATCTAAAGGGTTGTGGCAATGCAAACCAATGCGCATCACCCACTTGTTTCACATCTACGACACCAAAGAATGATGCGAGTACTGTCCCAACAATCAAACCAATTAATATGGCGATGGATTTCATAAATCCTGTCGTCAATCTTTGTACGACAAGTATAACGATTAATGTCGTCACTCCTAAGATGATGTTTTTAGCATCTCCATAATTTTTAGCACCTTCTCCACCTGCTAAATAGTTCATAGCAACTGGCATTAAATTAATACCAATAATCGTTACTACACTGCCCGTTACTACTGGTGGGAAGAATTTAACTAAATAAGAGAAAAACGGAGCAATAATGACTACTAATATCCCTGACAGGAATAATGAGCCATATAAATCGCCAATACCTTTCGTTTGTCCGATTAGGATCATTGGTGCCACTGCGGTGAAAGTACAACCTAATACAATCGGTAAGCCTGTCCCTGTACCTTTCCACACTTGTAAGAATGTTGCTAATCCACACATAAAGATGTCTACTGTGACTAGAAATGCGATTTGTTCTGGTGTAAAATCCAAACTCGTACCCACGATAATCGGAACTAATATTGCACCAGCATACATCGCTAATAAATGTTGAAGACTTAAGATAAATGTCTTCATGCCTCGTCACCTACGAATGTCACTTCGTTACCCTTTAATGACGCAACTTTACATAATGACGATACCGTTAATCCTGCTTGTTCTAAACGTTCTCTACCTGGTTGGAAACTCTTTTCAATGACAATACCAACACCAACTGTCTTAGCTTGCGCTTGTTCAACAATCTCATTTAGCCCTAGTGATGCATCACCATTTGCTAAGAAATCATCAATGATTAGCACTCGATCATCTTCATTTAAAAACTCATTAGACACAATGACCGTGCTTGTAGTGTTTTTAGTAAATGAATGAATTGAAGCTTGGTAAACATCTTGAGTCAATGTACTTGGCTTTGCTTTTTTAGCAAATAGACAAGGTACATCAAAATGTAAAGCTGCCATAATTGCTGGTGCTATACCAGATGCTTCAATCGTTAAAATTTTTGTGATACCTTCTTCTTTGAATTGTTCGTAAAAGGTCTGCCCCACACTATGCATTAACTTAGCGTCAATTTGATGATTTAAAAACCCATCTACTTTAAGGATTTTTTCATCAATGACTACGCCGTCATCTGCAACCTTCTGTTTTAACAAATCCACTCAAAAAACCTCCTCATTTTGTATACAAAAAAAATCCTAAACTAACTTAGTTTCAGGATCTATGAGTGAACGTGCAATACCAAAAGAAGCCATTCTCCATCTTATAACGATTACGCGCTAACTTGGTTCCTTACATCCATTTCCCTTTTCATAAAAATGTAAGGTCGTATTAATCGTAATGTCATTATTATTTTAGCTTTAGCAACCGCAAAGGCATAAAACAATATGAATTTTAGTCTCGTGTATTGTATAGGTTACTCATAGTCACATCGTTCATGGCGACATGGTAGAAACTTCTAAAGCCGTATCCTTTAGATTATATGAGTTAGATAAATTATTAACTGATAATAGCAAATTTCACGATTATTTTCAATATGTCATTTTATGTAATCGTTTTTATATAATTATCCTATTAAAACTACAACAGTATGTGAAAGCGTTTCATAATTCACCTAAATAGTAATTGTCAGTACTATCACGTAGTTATATAATAATAGTATATTCGTTTTATTAATTTTGTATGTGGGTAAATATTACTAATCACACAACATCGGATGGAGGGACTTTAAATGTCAGATTTCACAGTTGTACAAAGCAAGGAAGAAATTTTAAACGCAATTGAACAAAAGCTAAGTGAAGGATATAAAGCTTCAGAACTTTCTGTATTAAGCAAATCCAAACTTCACATTGATGAGTTACACGATTCAGAGGTGAATCTAACATCAACGAGCGGTACGTTCAGTGATAAGATGGCTAAGCTGTTAACTGGTGAAGACGGTGAAGAAATTGTCTTATCTTATTATCATATTTCAGATGAAGAAAAGACACGCTATAAAGACGCAATCCTAGATGGTAAGTATGTAGTAGTAGCGAAGAAAGATACTTCTACACACGAAGAGGTGGAGGATTATAATGCCGCTTACGACCCAAAGCCTAAACCAGGCGTAACACATTACGCCGAAGAAACGCATGGCCCTAAGTCGTAATTACTTACGCACACCTTAACAAATTAATATTTCAATGAAAGCACCAACCCTTGTGATATGTACTGTGGGTTGGTGCTTTCATTTCCGCAATAATTATGGCACCTAAAATGTTCTTTCATTTATATTGGCTATTTATCTACAATTTATTACAAACTCATCATCTATGTTATAATAAACGCAATAATTTTGGAGGTGTACCCATGGAGTTTAAGACTGTTACATCTATTGATGACCCTTTATTTGAAGCCGCATTGAAAATATATGATGAAAGGTTTGATATTGGTTTATCAGAAGACAAACAAATCTTCAAGCAATCATTAGAGAATGTCCATACTAAAGATGATTATTTATTCATCGTAGGTTTAGAAGACGGTCAACCAGTCAGTCTCGCTACCGCCCATTATGAAGCGACAACTAACTCAGCATTTTTAATCTATCTTATAGCCGTCAATCAGTCTAACCATAGTGAACTCATTACACAAACTTTGGATCAAGTCGAACTTGAAATCAATAAACTATCAAATCAATTACACGCACATGATGTTAATTTCATTATGCTTGAAGTAGAAAGGGAACCTGCTGAAGTCGAAGAAAAGGATATTCAAATTTTAGAAAACAGACGAGAATTCTTATTTGAACATGGTTTTGAGAAACAAACTGACATCGATTATTTAGCTCCAAGTATATATGGTTATGCCGATGGTGTACCAATGGATTTATTTATTAAATCAAACATCGAACTTACCAAAGATATCTATGGACCCAGTATCAAATCCAACTATATTCTTAAATATGTATTTGCCAATAAAATCTCTAGAAGTATAATTTACCCGTTATTAGAAGAGATGGATCTGCGCAAGCGATTGTGATAGGCACTTGAAATCACTGGTTAAACAGGTTAAAATGACGTAGAGGTAAGACTGACGTTTCACTAACCGGAGACAAACGTCAGTATACATATACTAATAATTAATTATGAAAGGACTTATTTCTATGTTAACCAAAGAATTTGCACAACGTGTGGAACTAAGTGAAAAACAAGTCCGCAAGATCGTTCAACATTTAGAAGAACGCGGTTACCAACTTAGTAAAACTGAATACCGAGGCCGTGAAGCAACTGATTTCCAAGAAGAAGATATCGAACTTTTCCAAGATATTGCAGATAAAGTTAAACAAACAAATAGTTATGATTTAGCATTTGATGAGTTAGAAAAAGAGAAAGACTTCTTACAAGTACTTGTAAAGGACGAAGGTAGCAATCTACCAACCGATCAAAATGTTTCACATTTAGTCGAAGATTTGCGTAATGAAATTCAAAAAATGCGTGACGAACGACAAATGTTAGGTCAAATGATCAATCAAGTACACCAACAACAACGTGAATTACATGAAGTGCAAAATCAAATCACTACTCAATTAAACAATAATACCGAATCATTAAAGGCAATCCAAACATCTACGGATGAAATCAAGACAACACAAAGTGCGATTCAAGAAGCTCAAATCGAACAACAAACGATTGCTCAGTCTAACGTTGAATCAAAGCAAATACCCGCTAATCAAAGTACAACTACAAGCGATTCAGAAAGTAACTATACTGAAAGTTCGACTGAACAACGTACTGAACCTAGTAAACAAACAACAGAGACTAGCGCACAACAAGATGATAAAGCTGTCGATAAATCGATTGCTAATTCGAACAACTCAGCACAAGCAAAGACTGAGAAAGATGAGATCACTCAAGTTAGCAAACCTGCTGACACAACAACAACTAAATCTGATGATAAAGATGACGCTAACAAAGCAGCGACTACAACTACTTCCGACAGTACTACCGATACTAGCAAACAAGTAACAACTAACGATTCTACTGCTACACGCGATGAAAAAGTAGAACATTCTGTGGAAACTGACAAAGAAGCAACTATCTCAGATGATAATAAAGAGACAACTCAAACATATACTTCACAAGCAACGCATAGCGAACCTAAAGAAGAACGAAAAGGTTTCTTCGCTAGACTATTCAATTTATAAGATTCAAAGATTAGATTATAACGGAGCGACTCTAACAATTAGAGTCGCTATTTTTTTGTTAACTCCCTTTGATTTATACCCCATTCATTCCTCGTCCTATGCTACATTTTAAACTCTTGCATTGTACATTTATCATTAAGTAACACTCACCTTCCTTACTCACTCTGCCTCATATCATTATTTATCATTTATACAATTCAATTATTGTCAGAAAATAAAATCATTTCAATTTTATAAATTATTTTGAGTAATAGACTTGAATAATATTTCATTAGCTACTATCCTTAGTATGCGTATCGGATTATAAAACAAAATTTTTTATAGAAAGTGCAGGTCCTTTTATATGTTATTAACTATACTTAACATTATTATCTTTGTGGCCTTTCTCATTCTTTTATATGCAATGACAAGACGACATGTATCATTTCCTAAACGCGTATTCACTGCTTTAGGCATTGGGATTGTATATGGCGTTGTTTTACATTTAATTTATGGGATAGACTCAAGCGTTACGAAGCAAACAACAGATTGGTTTAGCATCGTAGGCGACGGCTACATTGCATTATTACAAATGATTGTTATGCCTCTTATTTTCATTTCAATCGTTTCAGCATTCACTAAAATTAAGATTGGTGAAAAATTCGCGAAAATTGGGATGTATATTTTCATCTTCTTAATTGGTACAGTAGCAATTGCATCTATTATTGGTATCATTTCAGCATTGGTATTTAACTTGGATGCTTCTTCTATCGATTTAGGTCATGCAGAAAGTTCACGTGGTAGTGAAATTGCTAAAGAAGCTAAGGATATGACAGCAAATACGTTACCACAACAAATATTACAATTAATTCCAAGTAATCCATTCTTAGATTTCACAGGTCAACGTACTACTTCTACGATTGCAGTTGTTATATTTGCTGCATTTGTTGGTTTTGCATTTTTACGTGTAATGCGCAAGCAACCAGAAAGTGGTAGCGTCCTTAAACGTGGTATTGACGCACTTTACAACTTAGTTATGGCTATTGTAACTTTCGTATTACGTTTAACACCTTATGGTATTCTTGCAATTATGACTTCAACTATTGCTACAAGTGATTTTGGAGCTATTTGGACATTAGGAAAATTCGTTATTGCTTCATATGTAGCATTAATCGCAATGTATATCATACATTTAATTATTATTTCATTATTAGGATTAAACCCAATTACCTTCATTAAAAAAACGGGCGAAGTATTACTATTCGCATTTACTTCTCGTTCAAGTGCAGGTACTTTGCCAATTAATGTTCAGACACAGAAAAATAGATTAGGCGTACCTGATGGTATTGCGAATTTCGCTGCATCATTTGGTTTATCTATCGGACAAAATGGTTGTGCTGGTATTTACCCAGCGATGTTAGCAATTATGGTCGCACCTGTAGCACATGTTGAAATCAATCTACAATTTATCTTAACTGTTATCGGAGTTGTAGTTATTAGTTCATTTGGTGTAGCTGGTGTAGGCGGTGGCGCAACATTCGCATCAATCTTAGTGCTTTCTACATTGAACTTGCCAGTCGCATTAGCAGGTGTACTCATCTCAGTAGAACCATTAATCGATATGGGAAGAACTGCATTAAACGTTAATGATTCTATGTTAGCAGGTACAGGTACAGCTAAATTAACAAATCATTTAGACAAAGATGTCTATGATTCAAACGAATATGCAGAAGTAACTGCAAGCAACTAAATGATTAAACATCTTATTTCAATGCAATAAATAAAGTTTATTTATAATACATGTCACATTTTCTCTACCATGCAGTATGATTGGTGGATGAGAATGTGGCATATTTTTTATATTTAATAAGTATTCTTTCGTGATAACGTGATAATGATTAAACCTCAACATTGATACAGTAAATATAGAGAGGCAGTAACGACATCATTCACAAAAAAAGCACACCTCCAATCTATATAAGGAGATGTGCGCTATATTATTTTTATGGTTCTCCATCAAAATTTGATTGCTGAGACAATATCCTCAACAGTCTAAATTTTTATAGAGCGCATTATTTACTTTAAAATGATTAAACTACGTCATATTCACGTTAGTATTCTTCTGGCTTAAACGGCCCCCACGTCACCTTTGCCTTACTGTCTAATGGCAATGACTCTACAGATCTAGCCACATCATCGAACCACTTTAAAAATGCTGGTTCTTTATCTAACTGTGCTTCAACGCTATCCTCAGTAATATCATGTAAATACCAAGTCTTACTTTCAAATTCAAATTGAATCTGTGAATACGCGATTCGTGACATATTTACACTGTCATATAAACAGTTAACTTGCTTAACTAAATTGGGTGCCTGTGTAATTAAATTTTGTGAAATCGTACGTTTGTAATCTTCGTTATCTAAATCATTCCACATTCTTAACTGTCCATTCATTTGAAAGAAAATATCTATCGTTGATGCTTTATCATCAAAAGAGATTAGAATAAAGACCCTTTCAGCAGTATGTTCGACTGACTTAATTGTTCCAACAACTATTTTTTGTGCCATCTTGACCCAATACGCTTGAGCCTCGTTCGGAGTCAGTTTACTAGAAGAAGAGTAAATGTATCTATCGCTTGAATCTTTCTGCTTATCATCATCATTAGATTTCTTGTGAAATAGCTTTTCAAACATACTCATCTTCTTCAACTCCTTTTTTCCACTCAAGATAATTATTGAGCAAATTTAATACTTCTCTCAATTCACACTAAAATAGTTTGAGTTAGTATTACTTGCGTATAAATCCTGAACTATTTAAATGATCCAACATATCTAGTCGTTGTTTCGAACTCATAAATTGTGCAATTTGTTCTGACCATGTTTCACTACGTTCACCATTCGTACGTGATTTATAGTAATCACTTACTTCTTGATCATATTTATCAAGCGCTTCTTGTTGCGTTTCTTTGTCTTGGTTATAACGATCTTTATGGAAGACATTTTCAAATGGTAAACGTGGTTTCGGGCTACCATTTTCCCCCTCTTCAGGAATGCCTAATGCCATACCAAATAATGGGAAAGTGTGATCAGGTAAATTCAATATTTCTCTCACTCGTTCAATATCATTTCTTAATGATCCTAAGTATACGATGCCATAACCCATATCTTCAGCAGTTACTGCAATATTTTGTGCTACTAATGTCGCGTCTACAGTACCAACTAGGAGCCCTTCAGCTGATTCAAATGAAGTAGCCATATCAACCTTTGTATGTTCATCTATAATAGAATGTCTATAATAATCAATTACAAAGACAAACAAATAACCGTTTTCTACCACGTATGGTTGACCAGAAACTTCTTTTAATTCTTCTTTAATTTCAGGATCTTCTACACCAATAATTGAATATGTTTGTAAGTAACTTGACGTTGAAGCGCTTTGCCCTGCTTCAACAAGTTGTTTAATATGTTCTTCTGAAATACGTTCTTTCTTAAAGTTTCTTACTGAATGGTGCTGTTTCACTAAATTATAAACATGTTCAGACATGTCATCCGCTCCTCTTTTGTGTTTTTGTACACATAGCTTAACAGACATAAATATGGATTGCTTATATTCTGTTTACCCCATTTTCCTATGATTTAAAAGATAATAAATCAATTAATGAAATAATAAGTGATTTATTACCATTAAACGGAACGCTATATATTCGCTTTTCATAACATTTAACGTCTATCTCATTCTATAATGCACTTCCTCCTTTATTTTATATAGGTAATTTATAATACGAATACTTATATAAATTTTCATTTTTTGTTCACATTTTCAGTGACTTTCTTTCAACTATGCTGATGCTCTTAATTGAACATTATATAATCAGTAAATAAGTGCCTTTCTTTTAATAATCACTTTGGCAACTCATCATTACTCAAGAATAACAACTCAAATGACACAATAGCTTTAAAATGATAATAATCATTACCTTTAGTTCTCAATTTTATATGTTTAGTTGAGAATAACTTGGTTATTTATGAACTATAAGTCTAGTATTAGTAGTGTGAAACACACTGTAAAACGATCTAATCTGACTTAGCCATTTTATATTAAATTGTATTTATATGGCGTTATTTTACTCTTTTCACTTACGAGCTTACATTGTTGACGAAACATATAATAAATGCAATAATGTAAAACATAGAGATTAGAATTATTATAATTAAGTAATCATAACAATCTACTTTTCAGTAATTCTAATCAAATTTTAAGAAAATAATCAGGAGGATGTTTTTATGTCTTTAATCAATAAAGAAATTTTACCATTTACAGCAAATGCTTATGATCCAAAGAAAGATGAGTTCTTCGAAATCTCAGATGAAAACTTAAAAGGTTCATGGAGTGTTGTTTGCTTCTACCCAGCAGACTTCTCATTTGTATGTCCAACTGAATTAGAAGATTTACAAGGACAATATGATAAATTACAAGAATTAGGCGTTAATGTTTATTCAGTATCAACTGATACGCATTTCGTACACAAAGCATGGCATGACCATTCAGATGCAATCAGCAAAATCCAATATGCTATGATTGGTGACCCTTCTCAAACTATCACTCGTAACTTTGATGTATTAGATGAAGAAGCTGGTCTTGCTCAACGTGGTACATTCATCGTTGACCCTGATGGTGTCGTTCAAGCAGCAGAAATCAATGCTGACGGTATCGGTCGTGACGCTAGCACATTAGTACACAAAATTAAAGCAGCACAATACGTGCGTCAACATCCAGGTGAAGTTTGCCCAGCTAAATGGGAAGAAGGTTCAGAAACATTACAACCTGGTCTTGACTTAGTAGGTAAAATCTAAGGAGGCATTGATTTAAATGCTTGATGATCAACTTAAATCACAATTACAACAATTACTTCAATTAATGGAGGGTGACGTTGTACTCAATGCAAGCATTGGATCAGATGACAAATCTAAGGAATTAAAGCAATTATTAGAAGAAGTCGCTGAAATGTCACCCCGCATTTCAATACAAGAATCAACACTGAAACGTACACCTAGTTTCTCAGTAAATAAACCAACTGAAGAAACTGGCATTACGTTTGCAGGTCTTCCAATGGGACATGAATTTAATTCACTCGTATTAGCATTGTTACAAGTGAGTGGTCGTGCTCCTAAAGAAGAACAAGCAGTTATTGATCAAATCAAAGCATTAGACCGTCCACTACATTTTGAAACTTATATTAGTTTAACTTGTCAAAAATGTCCTGACGTTGTCCAAGCTTTAAACTTGATGAGTTTATTAAATCCTAATATTTCTCATACAATGATTGATGGTGCTATTTTCAGAGAAGAATCTGAAAATATCATGGCTGTACCAGCTATTTTCCTAGATGGTGAAGAATTCGGTAATGGTCGTATGACGATTCAAGATATCTTATCTAGTTTAGGTAGTAAGGCTGACCCAGCAGAGTTTAACGATAAAGATCCATACGATGTCTTAATCATCGGTGGTGGCCCTGCGAGTGGTAGTGCAGCGATTTATACTGCAAGAAAAGGATTGCGTACGGGCATCGTAGCTGACCGCATTGGTGGTCAAGTTAATGATACTGCCGCAATTGAAAACTTCATCACTGTTAAAGAAACAGATGGACCGAAGTTCTCATCTGCGCTACAAGACCATATCAATCAATATAATGTTGATGTGATGACTGGTATACGCGCAAGTGCAATAGAAAAGACAGACCACGGTATCGATGTTACGTTAGATAATGGCGCACAATTACAAAGTAAAACTGTAATTATTTCAACGGGTGCGCGTTGGCGTAAATTAGAGGTACCAGGTGAAGAAGCATTAATTAATAAAGGCGTTGCATTCTGCCCGCACTGTGATGGTCCTTTATTTGAAAACAAAGACGTAGCCGTTGTCGGCGGTGGTAACTCAGGCGTTGAAGCAGCAATCGATTTAGCAGGTATTGTTAAACACGTTACCTTACTAGAAAGAAATGCAAACTTAAAAGCCGATAAAGTCTTACAAGAACGTCTGACTTCTTTACCAAATGTAACAGTAATCAAGAACGCCCAAACAACAGAAGTTCTTGGAGATGGTGCTGTTACAGGTCTTAAGTACCAAGATAAGAATAGTGGCGAAGAACAAACACTTGAATTAGAAGGTATTTTTGTACAAATTGGCTTATTGCCTAACACTGAATGGCTCGACAATTACGTTGAGTTAAACCAAGCTAACGAAATTATGATTGATCGTAAAAATGCGACGAGCATCCCAGGTATCTTTGCCGCTGGTGATGTTACCGATGATCGAAATAAACAAATTATTATTTCAATGGGTGCCGGTGCCAATGCAGCATTAAACGCATTTGATTATATCATTCGACATTAATCATCACCCTATCAATTTTAAATATAAATAAATATAGGAACTAAATCCTATCACAAAAGAGTCGATGGAAATTATAAATTTAATTTTCACCGACTCTTCTTGTTATATACATAAATTATTTTATAAGACTACGCGTATACGTAATGAGTTATGCAGTTGTTGCACTTTAATATACCACTTTATTCATACTATTTCTTTAATGATAAATTCATTCTAGAATCTTCACTTTGTTATAAAAATGGCACATCTTCTTATTTGTTCAAGAGATTGTGCATTTATTATTTCATAGCATATTCAAATAAATAGCACTACATGATACGCTTAAGTTATAATTTTATAAAATGCGTTTAAACATTGAACTTCGTTGTTTATATACGTACCATTATTTTCAAAGGAGCAGTATTAATTTATGAAGAAAAGCATACTATTATCGTTAGTTTTAGTCTTAACTATGATGCTTGCGGCATGTTCAAATAGTGATTCAGAAGATAACGACCACCAACATAGCGAAAGACACGCGCCAAAAAATGTTAAAACACTAACTGAAAAAGATATTTTCCAAACAGATAAAAAGGGCCAAAAAATTAGCGAACAAGAAATGAATGCAGCAATCAAAAAGTATTTAGCTGTCAATTCAGATATTTTGGATAATAAATACTTAATTCAGTATAAATTAGATAAACAATCAAACTCAGATAAGAAAATTACAGATGCACAAGCAAAACGTTTATCAAACTTATCACATTTAGCAGTTAAAAATGATGTACGTTTCGAGAAATTTATCAAGAACAACACACTACCTAAAGGTTATCAAGAAAATGTAGAGCGTATTCACAAATATTTCACTGCCTTAAACAGTACAATTAAAGATGCCGATGAAGCTATCGAAGAATTAGATTATCAACCTCAAAATGAACTCAATGTCGTCGATGTTTCAACAAAATTTGCTGGTGATGTAAACGGGAAACAACAAGATAAAATCAAAAAATTCCTAAAATCAAAAGATTTACCTACAAAAGCAATCGACAAATAATGGCTAAATAGTGACAATCAACTAAATAACATTGTAAGTTATTACTTAAAAAGTAACGATTAACAACGTTGTGTTGGCTAAAAAATGTTTATTGACAGATTAATTACAAAATGATGACAACGATGATTCCTAGATATACATTGCTTCAAGCCTAAAATATGTATATTTTAACAATCTTCGTTGTCTTATATTCGTAAAAAACCTTACATGATTGTAAGGTTTTTTAATACAATATCCCTTTTTTTCTCAAATAGTAATTTGTTATGATAATGGCAAGTTAGGCAATTAATTATTTAATGAGAAGCACAGCCGATCGTATTAAAAATTGGGAGGTTCCATAATTATGATTTTAACTATCTTATTTGGAGCAATGGCTGCTGTCTTCATAGCTTATTATCTCTTTGAGAAACAAGAAAAATATGGTGTTATATCATTTAAATCAATTGCACTAAGCATTACTTATGTCATACTTGCGGTAATAGTTGGTAGTTTTTTAGACAATATAAACACGATATTCCAAGGATTTCATGAAAGCTTAACAGCAGCTAAAAAATATTAAACACTCTGGCACATAAATTCCAGAAAAATAGCACTCAGATAATTCAATTTATCTGAGTGCTTCTTTTTATTCATATTACGAATTATTGGCTCGCTTTCCTATGGGACAACTCAGCTTATAATTATCAGCCCATCCTATCCCCTAAGGAAACAGCTCATCAGAACAACCCCTTCCCTCATTTGGAAAATTAGAAAGGGATAATACCCATACTTTCTGTATAACATTATTTAATATCTAAGACATAAGGCACACAGTTCTCTACTTTTGTATCAACGGCACTCTCTTTAGATTCATAACCAAAATAAACAAGGATACAACGAATAACGACTTGATGTGCCACAATAGCAATATTATCATCTTGCGCTTGTACCTCATTTTTGAAAAACTGTTCCACTCTATATAAGACATCAGCATAACTTTCACCTTCTGGCGCCTTTTGACTAAAGCTATGGCGGAAATATTTATATGCTTCATCATTAAAATATTGCGCAAATTCTGTCGATTGTTCTAATTCATCAACCATTTCTCCTTCAAATTTTCCTAATGAACGCTCTCTCAATAAAGGCGTTTCCGTTTTAGGCACTTTATCACTAGGAAATATACCTTGAGCCGTTTGTTTAGTTCTCGTCAAATCAGAAAGGTATACATGATCAATCTCTTTATCTGCAAAATACGTTTGTAAATCAACAGCAGATTGTTCACCCTTTTCCGTTAATGGCACATCCATTTGACCACAAAAGTAATGATTACCGTTCTTCTTATCATAATTAGATTGTGATTCTCCATGTCTTATTAAATATATTTTCATATTTCTACTCCTCCATTTTCAATATATTATTCTATTGTCACATTTAACCGATTTAAAACTAACAGAATTGTAATATTACTTCCAAACACTATATTTAGTCTTATATTCTTGATAATCTTTAACACGAGGTGAAATTAAATGGAAAAAATTAACAGTAATCACTATAAATCTGCACCCCAAGGAAATCATGTCTTAGCATCTATCAGTTATTTTAGTTTATTTTTTGCTCCTATCATAGTTCCTATTATTGTTTGGATTTTTGCAGATAAGCCAACTTCACAACATGCATCTAAGTCTCTTGTTTATCATATCATTACGTATTTAGGCCCAATCATTGCATTATTAACTGGTTCATTTGGGATATCATTAATGCAAAATGCAACTAATAATTGGATCACTATTATTGTGATAATCATTGCGTGCCTACTGGCATTTGCGACAGTGTGGTATACCATTAAAAATGTATATAGAGGTGTAAGTGTACTAACTTCTGAATCAAGCTTTTTTAATCCTTAAATTGAAAATCATTTCAAATAAACTTTGTAATTAACTAAATTTGACAATATTTAAAACTTTAAAAATCTTTATATACGAATCCTTTAATATCTATTATGATGAACAAAAGGAGACAGATTATAATGAAAAATAAACTTACTTTAGCTTTAATAAGTGTACTCGTTATCATCGGAATTGTCGTGACGATTACTATGGTCGTTTCAAGTCAGAAAAGCACATACTACGGTTATATGAAAAATAGTAACACAGCTGAAAAGGTTGTAAGTGAAAAAGATGGCCTTGTAACACATAATGTAAAGCTAAAAACGAATAGCGATTTCAAACCTAAGAAAGGCGATTTTGTTAAACTCGTTTCAAAAGATGATGGCAAGACATTTTACAAAATGCAAGTCGTAAAGCACGATGATATTCCTCATGGTCTAATGATGAAGATTCACGAGATGGATATGAAAATGTAAATATTAAAAAGAACCAATAGCTCATAATACGTCTACAACACACTGTTGGAATCCCAACAATGTTCAGTTACGTTATGCTTAGATATTGGTTCTTTTTTTATTTAACTTATTAGTTTGTTGATTGCTTTTTCTTATCTTTCAAATACAATAACAATTCAATAATAAAGACAATAATAAGTGAAAAGCCAAATAATGGCATTAAAATGCCTAAAATAATTAATAATACAATTACTGGTAATGACATTGGCTTTTTAACTCTATGAGGTACTTTAACCGTCTTTCCTTTCAAACGCTTAATCCATGAAGTAAATCCAAAGCCAATAGCTACTAGTAATGCAAGACAAACCAATAGATTAATCACTTTATTAGCAACACCAAATAAGTGTCCTTCATGCAAAGGAATTCCCCAAGTAAACCATTTACCAATAATGCCATATTCTTGATATTTCACTTGTCCTAAGTCTTTGCCATTATATTGATCCATATATAATGTTTTTTCATCATATGGAGAAACATCTAGACCTGTAACACCTGTATTACTACCCTTAGAAATAGTGAATGTACCTTCTACGCTTGATGGATAAACGATTGAAAATGGTTTGTTAAAACCATCTTTTTCAGCTTTTTTGATTACTTTATCTAAAGAAATTTGATGCTTCAAATCTGTTTGTGGCATAGCACCTCCACCATGATGTGCTGCATGCTCACCAGATGCTGGTTGTTTGTTACTTCTTGTCGCCCAAGGAATTTCGTTGACATCTGACTTAGGTGGATTAATTGCCAATTCAGATTGACCTAAACTACCCGAATTATTCATAACATCTGCAATTTTAGCTCCCATAAAGCCTGACCATGGCAAACCAGTCAGGACAAGTACAAATATAGGTATTGCAATGATTACGCCAATAATGCCGTGCCATTTTTGAAACTTTAATTGTTTACTTTTATTGCTAATGAGTTTTTTCTTAATTAGTAAATAAGTCCCCGAAATAATCATAAAGATCGTCCAACATGCCGTTAATTCAACTAAATAATTAATAACAGTATTCTCTGTAAATAAAGAACTATGTATATTTCTAAGGACATTCGCGTATGTATGTTTGGCATTCTGATCAGCAACAATTTGATTATTATGATCTAGAAAGACATACCTTTGGTTACCTGCCATATCATCTAATGTAATTCTCTTATTATAAGGTTCGTCTAGTATACTAACCTTACTAACATAAAAGCCATCGAATTTTTTCTCCACATCATCAATAGCTTGATTCATAGATTGATGTGTCTTATTCGAACTATCTCCGAAAAATTCAGTTTTATAAATATTATTTTCAACTTCTTGATAAAATAAATAACCAATGCCTGATATCGTCAAGGTAATCAGCAATGGTGTTATAAATAATGCCGCGTAAAAGTGCAATCTTTGTAGTGGATTAAATGTATTCTTCAACCTATTACCCCCTCTCTTTCAACATTATAAATAACTATGAAAATTAATATGTAGATAAATTGTGACTTTTTAATAATATAGTGTTTTATTTTTTATAATTAAATTATTTCATTTTCAGTTTACCACTAGCAAATATAAAAATAGACTAAGCGGTCCATACTTTGACTTACAAAGATCGACTACTTAGTCACATAATTAATAATATATAACAATGATTAACTACTTTTACTAAATAATAAATTGATTGATAACGTGATTAATATAGCACCTACCGCATAATCAAATATAGCTTTTACTTTTCTGTTGTTAAATAATAATTTAATATATTGAAAAATATATACACAGAAAATAAACCACACCAATATAACTGTAGTCACTATTGCTGATAAAATGGCAATTTGTGTAGAAACACCATCACCAGCCGTAATAAACTGCGGCAAAATACTTATGTAATATAATAAAGCTTTCGGATTTAATAATGTACTTAAAAATCCTTGTCGATAAGAGTTTAAATAGCTAATTTGTTTAGCTTGCATATGATCCTGGGAGAAGTCCATCCCTTGCCTTGCAGTAATAATACTTTTAATACCTAAATAAATTAAATAACATGCACCAAGTACCTTAATAACTAAAAATACATAATACATATTCGCTAAGATAAAAATAATTCCAAACACTGCTAATAAAGAATAACATACATGTGCACTCGTTATACCTAATGCTGCCATTGCGCCATTTCCTTTACCTGATGTAATAGAATTCTTCATTACTACAAAGAAATCAGGACCAGGAACAATAATGATCATTAGTGTGATGGTTATAAATGCTGCGAGTCCTTCCATCATATACACCTCCTATTCATTTATCCTATCAATCAACCCATACTGGTGCAATAGTATCTGAAAAATCATGCTGAAATCAATTACATTATCAAAAAGTTGAATAAAATTAATTAAAAAAATTGTAGCGTTTACATTGTGTATTTGTTTAAAACTTGATATATTATAAGTGTAGTTGGGAACCGACTACTAGTCTTTTATATTCATGAACATATTACTCTAAAAGCGATGCCTTAAGGCGTCGCTTTTTCCTATTTTGACAGACTTTTTATATCTTATTAACTATCTTAACTTAATAATTTTAATCCTACAGTACTTGCAAGAATTACCACAATACATAATATTCGCTTTATATCCTTAGACTCTTTATAAAATATCATCCCCAACAAAGTTCCACCTACAGCACCTATTCCAGTCCATACAGCATATGCTGTACTCATAGGTAACTCACTCATCGCTACTGAAAGTAGAATAAAACTCAATATAAATGTTACACACATCATTAATAAGTTAACTTTCTTACGATAACTGACATAAGCATTCAAAAAATTAATACCTAACATTTCAAATATCCCAGCAAAAACTAAAATAATCCACATCATTATACTTCCTCTCCTTTATTTTTTGTAACCAACTTCAATCCAATTACGCCAAGTAATAAAGTGAAAATTAGAATCACTTTTCCAATATTCAATCCATGTGCAAACACTAAAACGTCAAATATCGTAACACCTGTTGTTCCTAATCCAACAAATACTGCATATGCCGTACCAACAGGCAAACTTTTAGACGCATTGATTAATAGATAAAAACTCAGCACGATAGCAATTGCAGTCAATAACCACTCAATTGCTGACGATGCATGCGTCAAACCAACTACCCAACCTACCTCAAACATAGCTGCAATAACAATCTTAATCCAATTCATCTCAATTCCTCCTTAAATAAATAAAAAAGCCTGGGAAACAGTAAAAATTACTATCTCCCAGGCTTTTATCCTTCCGTGTCACATTTAAAATGTGGCTTTCTCTCGGACCAGACCAATTGTAATTACATTGCGGAACCCTAGAAAGCTATTATTAAATTTCATTATATCTTAGCAAATAGTTAATTATAATTCAACCTAGTATCATTCAATTTCATACATTATAATTATTTTAATTTAATGAAAGCGTTTCACTCGTTTTATATACTCTAGATTAAAATTATTTTAATTTATTTAAGCAAAACTCTCTACATTTTGTACTTTTTCATGTATAATAAGAGTTACATTATAATAATTCTAATTTAAGTAATGTTTGTATTAGTTTTCTACTTCAAGTTCAATTTATCAATTAGAATTATAAAATTTAGAGAAAGAGGGAATTAATATGCAACTATTAAATTATAAAATGCACAATGACGAACTTGTCGCTACGGTATTATCAGATAAAAAACAACTTTTTAAATATAGTTTCGATGTGACTACACCTGAATATGAAATTTTGGATGTTTTAGAAGAAATAAATGAGCATGTAGATAACGGTCAACATCCATTAGGTTGCTCTTTATTGAAAACATTCACATATGAGGACGTGAGTCGTCACCATGCCTTATCATAATCATAAAGTTATTTATCCAAGATGAGTATTACTGTAAATCTTACACAGTATACTCATCTTTTAATTTTTGATTTTGATAAATCGCCATGCCAGTTTTCAATTTTCTGAAGCCCATTTTCTCATATAAAGCTTCATTACCTGTAGTAGAAATTAAATGCACACATGACAATTCCCCTAGATGTTCAAGCATCAGATTAATCATTGCTTTACCTATCCCTTGCTGTTGATAATCTATATGAACCACTAAATCATATATCGCTGCATTGAACACACCATCTGACAATGCACGTATAAATCCAACTACTTTAGCATCTTTTTTTGCGATAATAACATGTGTACTAATATTAAATATTTTGATAATATCTTCTTGCGAATGCCCTTCCCAACCATTAGAATGGTATACCTCCATCATATCTTCCACATCATTTATATTAAATTGATATTCGTATTTCAATACCATATCAAACAACCACCTTATCCTTACATTTGAATCAAATACATATTTCACATTATTTAAAATTGACATTATAAATTTATTATTTAATGACTATGCATTGATTAATAACAGTTTAACATGGTTAATAAAAAATTCCTGTTAAAATCACTACAGTAAAACTGATTCAGAAACACTTTTTTATATGTAAAGCTTTAATAAGTTATCTATATATTTTAACGGGTACATGTATAATAAATAGCCTTGCTCTCACCTATGCAGTAAGGAGGGATATCAATGTTATATTTTGCTATTCTATTGATCATTATTGGTGTCGTATTATTAATCATTAATAAATTAACACCTAAGCGCAAAGATGTGAGTAAGAAACAAAGTTATATTAGTTTTGGCGTTATTTGTTTGATTGTCGGCGTATTCTGGCTTATTGGTGCTATCATCAAAATGAACCTCTAATAGGATTAATTATTTATATTTAAAAAATCAGGAGTTTCTGTAGAATGACCTTCCGTATTTTCATACATTGATCCATTCTGCTCAACTCCTGATTCATATTTAACTATAACAGTGCTGCTCTAATTTTCACATTATACTCTAGATATGCCTTCAAACAACTTAACATATAGACCCATCCCTCTTTTTGTCCTAACAATTGCTCTACTTCAGTTTTGTCAAAATCTTGTTCAATTGTAGTCACAATAACGCCATTGTCATTTTCCTCAAAATGTATGTCGACAGGATGATTTCCCCATGTAAACTGAATTAAGCGATTTTCTTCCATATGAACAATCTCAATATCTAATTCTGCATTATATTCAACATATTTTAGTGTAATAGTTTTTCCTGTTTCCCATCTTTCAGAACTATGAGAAAACCAAAATCCTGAAATTTCCTCTGGATTAACAAATGCTTCATAAGCTTTATTGGCTGGAACATTGATTTGCATCTGAGTTTGAATATCCATATATCCACTATCCCTTCTTTATTTCTAACTATATTTAAGTTAAACTATTTTACTTCATTATAAAAGTGACGATATATTAATAAATCTACCCTTATAACATTTTGCAAAACTAAACTAATTTTATATACTAGTTTGTAATTACAACTATATATTTTAGGAGATGATTTATATGTTGAACAGATTAGATGAAGTAATGATTTATGTTTATGATCATGATAAAGTGATGCAGTTTTGGACTGAACACTTGAATTTCACCGTTTCAGAAGACACAGCAGAGATGGGCATGCGTGTCGTTAAATTATTACCACAAGATCAAGCAGAAACTGCTATTGTCCTCCAAGACAAGAAAAAGGTTGATGAAATGGATATGGGCGTAAGTACTGCAACTCCATCACTGATATTTGCAACTACACAATTCGACGAACTGTATCAACACTTAAATGATAATGATATTACAGTCGGCGATATTATGACTTTACCAATGGGTAGAGTGTTTAACTTTGCTGATCCAGAAGATAATTATTTTGCGGTAAAAGAAGTTAAATAATACACTTTAGGATATCTATAAACTGTATTATTCTTAAACACATACTTCTCAATATAATAATCGATTTAACCTAACTGTAAACAAATAACAATATCTTATTATAATTGTATTTGTTATAATCTTGTAATCAATCATTCTAAATCGTTTGGAGCTTTAAATGAGAAGTATTATAAAGGATTACCTATATTATGTAATCATGTTAACTATTGTAATAATCATTTGTTTAGTATTATATATACTCTATATCTGGAAACAAGACCAACCAGCAAATAACGACTATTACAAAGATTTTGCAGCACTCAAAGCAGACACGAAAGCACATAAAGACTGGGAAATTAATACTAAAACAACGAATAATAAAGACATTCTTATCACCGCAATTCACGGTGGAGGTATTGAACCAGGCACATCAGAATTAGCCAAAATCATTTCTAAAAAAGGTGATTATAATTTATATAGTTTCGAAGGTTTATTACCATCAAACAATAAGAAACTCCACATCACCTCAACAAACTTTGACGACCCTAAGTTAACGGAAATGGTGTATAAATCAAACGAAGCCATTTCTATTCATGGTATTGAAGAATACAACAAAGCCGTTTATATTGGTGGAAAAGATAAGAAAATGGCAAAATCTATTACTAAGCACCTTGAAAAGGAAGGCTTTAATGTTAAAAAAAGTCCACGCTACGTTAATGGCGATTCAGAACATAACATTATAAATAAAAATGATAGTGGTTCTGGTGTACAAATAGAAATATCGACTAAATACAGAAAGCAATTTTTTGAAGATGGTAAGTTAAATCGTTCAACACGTGAAAACACAAGTCACTACAGACAAAATATTTATGATTTTGCCGAAGCTGTAACTAAAGGTATCAAGGAACAGACAAATAAAAAATAACAACTTTATAACATGAAACATTCATTACACAAAGCACGCTTTCGCGTAAAAAGACAATTTCTATTGTAATTATATAGAAATTGTCTTTTTCATTAATAACAATACGCAGTATATTAATTACATTTTTGTAAGGTATATTGTCACATTAAATTGTAGATATCATATATACAAATCTCTAGAATATAATTATAAATCTCTCTAAGGAGGAATTATTTTTGAGATTACTCTACAAGCTCATATTACCTATCTTATTATTGTTCGTTTTCATCTTTTTAGCATTATTTGGATGGAAACTGTATGCTGAAAATCATCAAGATAATAATAAAGTACGCGATTACGCTAAGTTTAACCCTTTAATTCACAACGAATATTATTACGTCAAAATACAACAACCAATCAAAAAAAACGTTAATTATGCAGATAATGGTCAAAAATTTATTAGCTATACTTATAAACAAATTTCAGCCAATCATCAAGGTAACACAAAAGAAATTAAGTTCAACTCATTTAATGAGCATAAATTAAAACCAAATCATTACTTAAAACTTGAAATACGTTTAGGTGATACCCAAAGTTATAAAGAAGTACAGAAACAACAAGTACCAGAAGCTGCATTAGACAAGATAGACAACTAATTGAATCAATACACGAACATAGCAGATCCGCTCTAAAAACGAGTGAGCGAATCTGCTATGTATATTTCATTTATTAACGCGAATACAACTGGTTTCTGCAAAAAATGATTTATCCTTAAAGATGGTCTCTTGCTTTCAAAACATACTCTTAAAATCTTTCTACTATCAAAAATCCATTTCATTAAGACAAGACTACATGATACCCTTTAAATACATTACTTAAAATGAGATAATAATTATAAAGATTTTATAAATTAGTAATAAAAATAAAGTTTCTGATTTTAATAAAAGAATCAAGAATAGCAATAAGTAACCGGAGGGATCATACACAATGCCGTATAATCACCAATTACAAAAAGCAGCTAAACAGAGCTCCAAAAATTATTAGCAGTCTTACCTATCTATATATTCTTTTTTTTCATAACAATACATACTATTTTGACTAAAGATAGTTTATTAGCTAAAGGTATTTCAGCGGTTTGTTTCATCATCTTTGCAACAATGTTTTTGTTGGCCCTTAGAAAAATATTTGAAAATAAAAAACGTATTAACTAAACCAAAACAATGCTTCATCACAAAATAACTTCTTTCGATAATCATTTTGTAATCTTTCTCACTAGGGTATCATACTGTATTTAACAAAGAACATTAAATCGTTATGCCACATCCCCCACTATTTTCGATAGCAGGGGGATTTTTTGGTGTAGCTATATTTGTAAATGCATTGTTATGCTTGTTTGCATATACATGAATGTCACAACAATACCTTATAAACTCATAGTTATAATTATAATAATAACGCGCATCTCCATAACCGCCAACCTTTTCAATTGAAATACTTCCCTGGGAGCTAAGTTGATTCAATAGTAATATTAGCTAAAGCCCCTAATGCACTACAATAATATAAATTGTATATAGATATCAGCTAAAAGAAAGGTCATCATTTTCCATAAATTTTTAGTCTCAATTCAGCATAACTCTAATTTCACAAACTCTAGAAACACAAAATAACCCCGTAAGCCTATGCCTACGGGGTTGTTCAGATACAATAACTATTATTGTTCTTCTTTAACATATGGTAATAATGCCATATGACGAGCACGTTTAATAGCTAAAGTTAACATACGTTGATATTTAGCTGAAGTGCCTGTTACACGACGTGGTAAAATTTTACCGCGTTCTGAGATAAAACGTTTTAATAATTCTGTGTCTTTATAGTCGATGTGTGTAATTCCGTTTGCTGTGAAGTAACAAACTTTTTTACGACGACGTCCGCCTCTTCTTGGTCCACCTGCCATGGTTAACTGCCTCCCTTGTTGATTATTTTTTTATAACGTTCATATGCGTTCTTTATCAATCACTCTATGGCGATTCATGTTTATACGTTTCTATTATTAAAAGATTTATAATATGTGTGAAATATTGTATTAAATCTTTACGTGTGTGTATATGTGCACCACTAATAGTATAAAATTATATGACATTTGTCAATATGTTCTAAACTATAAATACACATTTCATAGTAATATTTTCATCTTTCAACAATTCAACGCATAAAATATCACATATCACTCAATCATCACAATTAGTGATTTAAGACGAGTTTGATTTTTTCACTGAATCCATCGTATTGGTTATTGATAAAGAAATGTCCGCCATCGAAAAATTGATAATCAACTTGGCCTCTCGTTAAATCTGACCACTTGTAGATATCTTGATCACAAATCTTATCTTGTTTTCCAACAAAGACAGAAATATTTGCTTTTACTTTTTCAGCTTTAGGCTTATTATCGTAGTAATCTATTGCTAAGAAGTCATTCTTTAGAGAAGGTTTTACAAGTTCCCATAGTTCTTCGTGAGCTAATACCTCTTCTGGTGTACCGCCTTTATCTTTAATAAATTGCTTAAATTCTTCGTCAGTCATATTGGCAATATTATTGTTACGGTCTATGCAGCCTATAGGTTCACTTGCGCAGAGAATCATATGCTCAGGTCTATAACCTAGTTCATCTAATTTGTAATATAATTCATAAGCTAAAATAGTTCCTAAGCTATAACCAAGTAGGATAAATGTTTCTGGCTCTTCTTTAACAATTTGATTTGCTAAATCATCAACCATGTCTTCGATGCTATCTAGTGCATCTTCAATCAGTCTTTCACCACGACCAGGTAACTCTAATGGTTTAAATTGGATGTGGCTCGGTAATTTGTCTTTCAACGGATAATATAAGGTTTTGCTTCCCCCTGCAAACGGAATACAAAATAATGTTGTCTTTGCCATATTCTCGCCCCTTAACATATACATTCTGCATTAAATGTATGTGTGATGTCTGTGAAATTTACTTTTATATCTTGATTAGCAGTTTCTAAAATTATTGATAATGCATATTGATTAAATAATAATTTATGAAAACTGGATAAACGTTGTTCTTGATTATTTACTAATTCAATCATCTTATAAGTGTGTCCTTCTGGCGTAATTGAAAAGCTATCTAACGCTTTATATATTCCAGTTCCAAGCATCTTGATATAACATTCTTTCAATGTCCACACTTCAAAAAAACGGTTCAACTGTGCTTGTTCATTGTTATCTTTCATGATGTATTGATGTTCAGCCTGCGCAAAATAATTTTTGGCAATCGTTAAGTCGATAGGTTCTACTTTTTCTATATCAATACCTACATTCATGTCACTAACGATACAAACCGAAAAACCATCCGTATGCGAAATATTTAAGTGTTTGTTATATGGCCTATACAACAAAGGTTTCCCATAATCGCCTGTTTTAAACGCAATATCGTCAATTTCATGACCAGTTGCCGCTTTAACACAAAAACACTTAAACAATTCTGAGTATTTAGCATTACGTCGTTTATTTTGATAAATTGAATCACTGGTATCTAATAAATATACAGTAACTTCCACTGTATCACTTCCACATTTTGTATTAGCAAAGCAATTGAAGCAGCAAATAAGTATTTGCTGCCTCAGTTGTTGCTTAGAAATTATTTTTTGGATGACTGATCATTTTTGAAAGTATTTCATTATCTGTCGGTTTCCACTCGAAGTTTAGTTTTTCTAAGATGTAATTTGTCTTAAAGTCTAATACTTCAAAGTGAGATTTGTTAAACATATTGTTATCTAGGATGCCTGTGTGTAATAAGAAATCATTTATTTCATCACTCTTAATACCTTGTTCAATACATTCCATTAAGAAGTCCATAAAGTCATTCCATTGAATATTCTCGATGTGATAATCATGTTGATTATAAACATTCATCAATTGAGTTAATGTAAGATGATGTGTGTTGTAAATGTGATGAATCTCATTCGTCAACTGGTTGTTTTTAATCAATGTACTACAAGCTTCAGCGGCTTGGTCTACTGGTGTGAACTCTAAGCTATCATCTGGTAAGTCTGGGAATTTTTCCAGTTTCTTGAATGATTTAATAACGCTATAGAAGGCGTTATTTTCTTCATTTTTCTGGAATAAACCAGTTCGAGAATCACACTGTAAGTTACCCAGTCTGTAAATATTTGTTTCTACACCTTGTTTACGGCTATCGATTAATATTTTTTCAGCTTCAATTTTACCATCTAAGTACACGTTGTTTGGTTTTTGACCAATATCTACATCGTATTCAGAGAATGTTAATTGTGCCTTGTCTTCAACTTTACCTGAAGCAATTGAAATGGTAGACATATGGTGAATTTCTTTTGCTTTACCATCTTGTGCAAATTGGATAATTTGTTCAATACCACCAACGTTGGCACCATATGATGCATCTTTTGTTGCAAAGTGATTTACATTGGCTGCAGCATTAACAATTAAATCAATTTCTTCTGACAATGCTGCATATGTTGATTCACCCATACCTAATTGAGGTGATTCGATATTACCTTCAACAATGTGAATTCTATTTGCAAATGACTCATCAATTTGAGATTCAAAATAGTAAACCCAGTTGTTATGCAATTTCGTTTCTCCAGTAATCTCTTTATTACTTCGAACCATCACATAGATATCAAAGTCAGTATCTTCTAATAAGTTGTTTAGTAAATAAATACCAAAGAATCCAGTCGCACCTGTGAGTAATACATTTTTATTAGACTTAACCGCTTCAACATCAATAACCTCATAATTTGCTGCACTATTTTCTTTATAGCTTTCAATTTCTTGAATGAAATCATTGCTGAATTGATGTGGCTGTTCTAAGTTAAACTCTTTTAACGATGCTAACTTAGTCAATAAGTTCGTGTCAGCACTATCATCTAACGCTTCGCTGATGCGCTCTATCGTCTGTAGCTCAAACAAGTCTTTAATAGAAATATTATATGTCTTAGATAACTCTGAAGTTAACTTGATTGCTTTAATTGAATCGCCACCAATTTCAAAGAAGTTATCGTACACGCCAACTTGCTCTACATTCAAGACATGCTTAACTGCTTCAACTATTGTTGCTTCAGTTTCATTTCTAGGCTCAACATAAGTCTTGCTTTCTACCTCAATTTCAGGTAATGCGCGTTTATTCAATTTACCATTTGCAGTCAACGGTAATTGCTCGATTTGCATCATATATGCAGGAACCATGTAGTCAGGTACTTTCTTCCCTAATTCAGCTTTGATATCACTGAATGAGATTTCTTGATCTGAAACTAAGTAAGCGCAAATAGATAAATCATCTCCAACCATTTGTCTAACGATTACACCTACATCTGATATACCATCAATTCTACGTAAATGACTCGCAATTTCTCCAAGCTCAATACGGTAACCACGGATCTTAACTTGTTCATCGATACGTCCAATATATTCAAGTTCACCATCTGCTCTCCATTTTGCTAAGTCACCAGAACGATATAATTTACCTTCACCAAATGGATTGTCGATAAATTGTTGTTCTGTTAAGCCTGGACGGTTTAAATAACCATGTGTAACTGCAATGCCACCGATACAAAGCTCGCCAGGAACACCAATACCCATTAGATTATTCTTCTCATTTAAAATATAAATTTGAACATTTGAGATTGGTCTACCAATCGGAATAATATCGTATGTTTCACTTGGATATAGTGGATTACACACCACTTCAATCGATGCTTCTGTTGGTCCATATAAATCTATAAGTAGAGAATTATTTGGTCTACCCAGCAAGTCATTAAATCGATTAACTTGTTCTGGTTTCAACGCTTCGCCACTTGATGGAATATAGTTTATTGACGCAATATCATCCATTCTATTTGTGGACTTAATGTAATCAATAAATACCCCTAGCATTGACGGTACAAAGTGAACCATTGTAATTTCATGTTCTTGAATCATTGTTGCTAGTTTATCTGGGTTACCTTCTTCTCCAGATGGTAGCAGTACTAATTGTGCACCTACCATAGCAAATCCAAAGATTTCCCAAACAGACACATCAAATGTATAAAGTGTCTTGAATAGTACCTTGTCTTCACTATTAATGTCGAATTCTTTAATCATCCAATTAATTCGGTTCATAACACCTTCGTATGATACGATTACGCCTTTTGGATTACCTGTAGTACCAGATGTGTAAATGATATACATTAAATCATCGGCAGTGACAACACTTGGTAAATTCTCAGTTGGCAGATGTTCTAATTCAGACTTGTCAGCTAAGTTAATGATGTGACCTTCATACTCAATCTGCTCATCTAGTGTCGCATCCGTCAATAATATCTTAGGTTGGCTGTCGTTTAGCATATAGTTAATACGATCCGTTGGATTGTGAGGATCAATTGGTACATATGCGCCGCCTGCTTTTAAGATACCGTAAATACCAATCATCATCTCTAAACTACGTTGTGTCAGCATTCCAACTACCATGTTTGGTTTTACGCCTTCAGCACGTAATTTATATGCAAGTTGATTTGCTTTATCGTTCAACTCTTGGTACGTCAAACTTTCTCCTTCATAAACGATGGCAGTACGATTCGGTGTTTGTTCAACTTGTGCTTCGAAATGATCCATAAATATACGTCTATTATCTAAAGTTTCACGCGTATTATTGAACTCACCAAGGATTAACGTTCGCTCATCGGCTGTTGCCATATTAATATCGCCAATATTATGTTCTGGTTGTTGTACGACATTAGCTAATAGTTCAATGTAATGTGCCAACATACGTTCAACTGTTTGATGTTCGAAAAGTTCCGCACCGTATTCAATAGAAACCTTATAATCGCCATCATCTTCAATCATCATGTTTAAGTCGAACTTAGCGTTGATATTTGTTGCTTCTTTCGGTTCAACAATCCAATCTTCGATATCTAGACTTTCTTTTTCATTATTTTGCAGTGTGAATAACACATCAAATAATGGATTTCTTGTTAGATCACGTTTTTCTACGATTTCGTCGACTAATTCTTCCAATGGATATTCTTGATGGTCATATGCCTTCAATGAAACATCTTTCACTTCATTTAACAATTGTTTAAATGATTTATTACTTTCAGGATATGCTCGCATTGGTAATGTATTTACAAACATGCCGACGATATTTTCAGTATCTTGGTGTGTACGACCAGCAATTGAACTGCCGACAACAACATCTTCTTGTCTGCTGTATTTATGCAATAACACCATAAATGAAGACAATAGAATCATGAAGTCTGTACAACCTGTTTTTTGTGTTAGACGATTGATTGCATGTCTAGTTTCTGCTGGTATTTGTGCACTTACTGTCTTACCAGTAAAGCTTTGTGATTTCGGTCTTGTGAAATCATACGGTAAGTCTAATACAGGTGCCTCTTCTTTAAATTGTGATAACCAGAACTCACGTTGTTCACTTAAATCACGTGTACTCATCCATTCGCTATAGTCTTTATATTGTACTTTCAACTCTTCTAATGTTTGATCGTGATATAAAGCCGTAAATTCTTTAATGATTAAATTAATTGAAAAACCATCTGAAATAACATGGTGAATATCAAATAATAATACATAACGTGACTCTGCTACTTTGACAATTTTAACTTTTAGCAATGGCGCTTGGCTTAAATCAAATGGTTGTACGAAATCATCTAATAATGTTTCGTAATGATCTGTACTAATTTCAGCATATTCTACATTGATTTCAGCTGAATCGTTAATCACTTGAACAGGTTCACCATCGATTGTTTCGAAGTGAGTACGCAATGTTTCATGACGTTCTATTAATGTTTGGAATACATTTTGCACACGTTCAGGATCAACTTCACCTTGAATTTCTAACATACTTGGCATATTATATGCGGTTTGACCTTTCACCATTTCATTAAGGACATAAAGTCGTTTTTGTGGTGATGAAGTTGTATAGTATGGCTGTTCTGCTGCTACTGGAATATGTTGTGCCGTTGTTTCATTCGCATGTTCATCAACAACTTTAGCTAGTTGAGCTATTGTTGGATTTTCAAACATAGCCTTCAATGGTAAACGCACACCGTTTGTAGCTTCAATCTTATTAATAATACCAATCGCTTTTAATGAATGACCACCAATTTCAAAGAAATTATCGTGAATACTTACTTGATCGATATTAAGATTAGCTTCATATATAGCTGCTAGCATTGCTTCTGTATCATTCGTAGGTGCTACGTATGCTTTACTTTCCACTTTGATTTCAGGTAATTTTTTCTTATCTAATTTACCGTTTGAAGTCACAGGTAACTGATCAATCTGCATCATATATGACGGTACCATATAGTCTGGTAATTTTTGACTTAATATAGCTTTTACATCATCATTATCGACTGCTTTATCAGATACGAGATATGCACAAATTGCTAACTCTTCTCCTGCCATTGGTTTAGCAACGACTGCTACATCTGAAATGTAATCAATTTGTCCTAGTAAGCTTTCAATTTCACCTAACTCAATACGGTAACCTCTAATCTTAACTTGCTCATCAATACGACCAAGATATTCTACGTTACCATTCGCACTCCATTTAGCTAAGTCGCCTGTACGGTATAACTTTCCTTCGCCGAATGGATTGTCGATAAATTTCTCTGCTGTTAAATCTGGTCTGTTGAGGTAACCTTTTGTCACACCAACACCGCCGATACAGAGTTCTCCAGGAACGCCAATACCCATTAGATTATTATCTTCATTCATGATATAAGCTTGAATATTAGCAATTGGTTTACCAATAGGAATCGTGTCATATGTTTGATCTGCAGTACATGGATAATAGATTACTTCAATAGAAGCTTCTGTTGGTCCATATAAGTCAATCAACAATGAATCATTTTGCTTACCAATGATTGCATTAAATTGATTTACTTGTTCTGGTTTCAATGCTTCTCCACTTGCCAATACATAATTAACTGTCGCAATGTTCTCTACTTTGTTAGTTGATTTTATAAAATCAATAAACACACCTAACATAGATGGCACAAAGTGTACCATTGAGATTTGATGTTGTTCTAATAGATCAGTAATTTTTTCTGGATTACTCTCTTCTCCAGATGGTAATAGCACGGCTTGACCACCTATCATAGCGAATCCAAAGATTTCCCATACCGACACATCAAATGTAAATGGTGTCTTGAACAGAATCGTATCTTCACTACTAATATGATATTTATCAATCATCCAGTTCAGACGATTCATGACACCTTTATAAGGTACCATTACACCTTTAGGCTTACCTGTTGTACCTGATGTATAGATAATGTACATCAAGTTATCAACTGTAGTTACAGGTTCTAAATTGTCTGTTGCTTGTGTTGCAATCATCGTGTCTTCAGTCAAATCAACAACTTTATTATCAAATTCAATTGATTCATCTAATGCTTGATCTGTCAGCAGTACACTTGGTTGACTATCACCTAAGATATAGTTAATACGATCACTTGGATAATTAGGGTCAATCGGTACATAGGCACCACCCGCTTTTAAGATACCGTATATACCAATCATCATTTCTAAACTACGATTTGTCAGTAAACCGACTGGCGCATCAGGCACAATGCCTTCCACACGTAAATAATTAGCTAATTGATTTGCCTTCGCATTGAGTGCTTGATAAGTCAAGCTAACCCCTTCATATGTGATGGCTGTCTGTTTTGGTGTTTTAGCGACTTGTGCCTCAAATCTTTCTAAAAACGTTTTTGTATTATTTAATGGGACATCGGTATTATTGAATTCATTAAATATAATATCTTGTTCTTGTTGTGTAATCATTTCTAGATGACTGATGTTTTGTTCAGGTTGTTGTACGCTGTGCTCTAAGATTTCAACATAATGTGCCAACATACGTTCAACCGTGTCACGATCGAAGAGTTCTTGCGCGAATTCAAGAGCAATGCTATAACCATTATCATCAAATATTGTCATGCTCAAATCAAATTTAGCATTAGTCGTTGATGGTTCTTTGTGTTCTACTGACCAGTCATCAATTTGCAAGCTTTCTTTTTCATTATTTTGTAACGTGAATAGCACATCGAACAATGGATTACGTGTTAAATCACGTGTCTCAACAATTTCATCTACAAGTTCTTCTAATGGATATTCTTGATTATCAAATGCTTGTAATGATGTTGCTTTCACTTCTTCAAGCAATTGTTTAAATGATTTGTCACGCTCTGGGTAGGCACGCATTGCTAACGTGTTAACAAACATACCTAACATTTGCTCTGTTTCTTTATGTGTACGACCAGAGATCGGACTACCTACAACGATATCTTCTTGTCTACTATATTTATGCAATAGCACCATAAATGATGATAACAAGATCATATAATCCGTTGCACCGGTATCTTGCGCTAATTGTTGAATTGCATTTCTTGTTGCTTCAGAAATAGATACATTAACTGATTCACCTGTGTAACTTTGATGGTTTGTACGTGAATAATCATAAGGTAAATCAAGTACTGGTGCTTCATCTTTAAACTGAGACAACCAGAATTCACGTTGTTCATTTAAGTCACGTGTATGCATCCATTCACTGTAATCTTTATATTGTACATTTAAAGGTTCTAAAGTTTGATTATGATACAACTCTGTAAATTCTTTAATAATAAGATTAATAGAGAATCCATCAGAGATAATATGATGCATATCAAATAAAAGTACATAACGTTGTTCTGCACATTTAACCACTTTCACTCTTAATAAAGGTGCTTGTTCTAAGTTAAATGGTCTAATGAACGCATTTAATAATGGTTCATAATCTTCTGTATAAGCAACCTCATATTCTACATTTATTTGAACTTTATCTTCGACAATTTGTACCGGTTCACCTTCAACTGTATCAAAGTGTGTACGTAATGCTTCATGACGGTTCACTAATTTTTGGAATGCATTTTGAACACGTTCAACATCAACAGTCCCTCTAATTTCTAACATACTTGGCATATTATAAGATGTTTGACCGTCCATCATTTCATTCAATACGTATAGACGTTTTTGTGGTGATGATGCTAGATAATGTGTCTTAGTTTCAGCCAATGGTATCTCTTGAGTTGATGATGCAGTCGCTTCATTTTCGATAGCTCTAGCTAATTGTGCCACTGTCGAATTTTCAAAAATTGTCTTCAACGGTACACGTACAGATAATTGGCTTTCTAGTTCGTTAATAACACTAATTGCTCTTAGTGAATGTCCGCCTATTTCAAAGAAGTTATCTGTTGCACCTACGCGTTCAATATTTAACACGTTGCCAAAGATTGTCGCAATTGTCTCTTCCATTTCATCACGTGGTTCAACATAGGCTTTTGCCTCTAATTCAATATCTGGAAGTCCTTTTTTATCTAATTTACCGTTAGCTGTAACTGGCAATTGTTCAATTTGCGTCATATATGTTGGAATCATATACTCAGGTAATTTCTTAGATAGGACCGCTCTTACTACGTCAAAATCTATCGTACGATCTGAAACAAGATATGCAGCGATCATTGCTTCGTCACTACCTTGTGGTGCTTTAGTGACTACAGCAGCTTCAGATACTGCATCGATTTGAGCAATCAAACTTTCAATTTCACCTAATTCAATACGGTAACCGCGTATCTTGACTTGTTCGTCAATTCTACCAAGATATTCTAATTGTCCATCTTTTCTCCATTTTACTAAATCGCCTGTGCGATACATTTTGCCAGAACCAAATGGATTATCAACGTACTTCTCAGCAGTTAAATCTGGTCTATTCAAGTAACCTTGTGTGACATTTGCACCACCGATACACAATTCACCAGGTACACCAATACCTAACAAGTTATTATCTTCATTTAAGACATAACCTTGTGAGTTGGCAATAGGTCTACCGATAGGAACCTCTGTATAAGTTTGACCTGCAAAGACAGGATAATATGTTACCTCAACAGTTGTTTCAGTAGGTCCATATAAGTTGTATAGCAATGTTTGATTTGGTCCACCTAACAAGTGATTAAATTGATTTACATAGTCTACTTTTAGTGTTTCACCACTTGTAAATACATGATTTAACGAAACAATATCATCTTGACGGTGTGTTGTCTTAATGAAATCTATAAAGACGCTTAACATTGATGGTACAAAGTGTGCCATCGTAATATTATACGCATCGATTACGGAAGCTATCTTCTCTGGGTTACTTTCTTCTCCTGAGCGTAGCATGATAATTTCGCCACCCATAACTGCCCAACCAAAGACTTCCCAAATAGATACATCAAAGGTAAATGGTGTTTTGAATAATATTTTATCTGTAGAACCTAATTCGAAATAATCAACCATCCAATTAAGACGATTCATTACACTACTGTATGGAACCATAACACCTTTAGGTTTACCTGTTGTACCTGATGTATAGATAATATACATTAAGTTTGTTTCATCTGTAACATGTGCCAAATTATCTGTTGGTAAGCTATCAAGGAAGGAATTATTTGTTAACTTGATAATTTCCTTTTCGTATTTTATACCATAGCTTATATTTTCATCCGTGAGCAATACACGTGGATTACTATCTTCTAAAATGAAATTCGTACGCTCATGTGGATGATTTGGATCCAACGGTACATATGCGCCACCTGCTTTTAAAATGCCATAAATACCAATCATCATTTCTAAACGACGTTGTGACATTATACCTACTAGGTCATTAGGTTTAACGCCCTCATTACGTAATTGATACGCCACTTGGTTTGCACGTTCGTTCAGTGCTTTATACGTTAATGTTTCACCTTCAAATGTAATTGCTACTTTTTCTGGTGATTGTGCCGCATGTTGTTCGAAACGTTCAACAAGTGTCACAGTGTTATCCAATGGCTGATCCGTATCATTGAATTGGTTCAAGATAAGTTCAGTTTCTGCTGTTGTTATAATGTCGATATCACTAATAAGTTGTTCTGGTTGCTGCGTTGCATTCGCAATCACTTCGATAAAGTGGTTTAACATACGTTCAACCGTATCTTTATCAAATAATTCTTCCGCATATTCTAACGAAACTTTATAGCCATCATTCTCATGAATTGTCATACTTAAATCAAATTTAGCATTAGTATAAGAGGCTTCCTTTTCTTCAACTGACCAATCTGATATTTCCAGACTATTTTTCTCATTATTTTGTAATGTGAATAGCACATCGAATAATGGATTACGTGTTAAATCACGTGTTTCAACAATTTCATCGACAAGTGCTTCTAACGGATATTCTTGATTATCAAAGGCATTTAACGATTGGTCCTTCACTTCTGATAAGAATTGTGCAAATGATTTTCCACTTTCAGGGTAAGCACGCATTGGTAAAGTATTAACAAACATACCAATCATATTTTCTGTATCTCTATGTGTACGCCCAGATATTGGACTACCTACAACGATATCTTCCTGACGGCTATATTTATGCAACAGTACCATAAATGATGATAATAACACCATGTAATCCGTACTGCCTGTTGCTTGAGTCAATTGTTGAATATGACGCTGAACAGATGTAGGCATATCTACAGTTACCGTTTTACCTGTGAAACTTTGTTGGTTGGGTCTTGAATGATCATACGGTAAATCAAGTACTGGCGCTTCATGCTCAAATTGACTTAACCAGAACTGACGCTGACTATCCAAGTCTCTTGAGCGCATCCATTCACTATAATCTTTATATTGTACATCTAATGGCTCTACCGCTTGACCATGATATAGCGCTGTAAATTCTTTGATAATCAAATTAATAGAGAAGCCATCAGAAACGATATGGTGCATATCAAACAATAAGATAAAACGTTGTTCTGATACTTTAACTATACTAACTCTAATTAACGGTGCCTTACTTAAGTCAAAAGGTTGTACAAAGTCACTTAATATACGCTCATAATCATCTGTCGTTACCTCATCGTAATCAACGACTACCGATGCAGAATCATTTATCACCTGTACAGGCTCTCCATCTTTAGTTTCAAAATGCGTTCTTAATGCTTCATGACGATCTACGATTGTTTGAAAAGCATCTTGCACACGCGCAACATCTACATTACCTTTGATTTCTAACATACTTGGCATATTGTAAGCCGTTTGACCATCTACCATTTCATTTAACACATATAAACGTTTTTGAGGTGATGAAGTCAGATAATATGGCTGCTGCTCTGCTTGCGGAATACTTTGAGTGCTCGCATCTACCGCATATTGTTCAACCGTTTTAGCTAATTGTAGAATCGTTGGACTTTCAAAAATAATTTTTAGTGGCAAACGTGTGCCAATTCGACTTTCTATTTGGTTAATAATGCCAATTGCTCTTAATGAGTGTCCACCGATTTCAAAGAAATTGTCAGTGATACTAACTTGTTTTAAATTTAAGACATCTTCATAAATTGCGACTAGCATTGTTTCCATTTCTGTCGTTGGTGCAACGTACGCCTTGCTTTCTACTTTGATTTCAGGTAATGCCTTACGATTCAACTTACCACTTTGTGTTACTGGTATGTCTTCAATTTGCATCATATAGCTTGGCACCATGTAGTCTGGTAATTTATGACTCAGCTCTAATTTGATTGCCTCTAAATCAACGTTTTGTTCAGATACTACATAAGCGCAAATCGATAACTCTCCATCTAACATAGGTTTAGTAACCACTGCTACATCTAATAAATCTGTATTTTGGCGTAATACACTATCAATTTCGCCTAATTCAATACGATAACCACGTATCTTCACCTGTTCATCAATACGTCCTAAATAAGCGATGTTTCCATCAGCATTCCAACGCGTTAAATCCCCTGTGCGGTACATTTTACCTTCACCAAATGGATTGTCGACAAACTTTTCTGCTGTCAATTCAGGTCGATTCAAATAACCATTCGTTACATTAGTACCAGCAATACATAATTCACCTGCAACACCGATACCCATTAAGTGATTGTCAGCATCTAAGATATACGCTTGTGTATTAGCAATCGGTTTACCAATTGGTATAGCATCATATTGTACATCAGCTACACAATCAAAGCTTGTTACATCAATAGTAGTTTCAGTAGGACCATAGAAATTCAATAACAATGTATTATTCTTAGTCCCAATATGTTCATTAAACTGGTTAACTAGTTCTGGTTTTAATGCTTCACCACTAGCCAACACATATCTCAAGCTTGAAATTAAATGCGCTTGATCTGTCGCTTTGATAAAGTTAATAAACACACTGAACATAGACGGCACGAAATGTACCATAGTCGCTTTATTATTATGAATAAGTGACATTATTTTTTCAGGATTACCTTCTTCACCAGATGGCAATAGCGCTGCTTGTGCACCAATCATCGCGAAACCAAACACTTCCCAAACAGACACATCAAACGTAAATGGTGTCTTAAAGGAAATTGTATCTTCGCTCGTAATACCATAGGTTTCAATAATCCAATTCAAGCGGTTCATAACACTTTCTCCAGGTACAAGTACACCTTTTGGTCTACCTGTCGTACCAGATGTATAAATAACATACATTAAGTTAGAAACATCTGTATTATGTTGCAAGTTGTCTGTTGGCAATGACCAAATTGATTTATCCGCTGTTAAATCAATCACCTTATGATTAAACACAATATTTTCATCTAATGGTTTGTCTGTCAGCAATACTGGCGCTGCACTATCTTCTAAAATGTAATTAATACGATCGACAGGATAATTTGGATCAACAGGTACGTATGCACCGCCTGCTTTTAAGATACCGAATATACCAACAATCATTTCGATACGTCGATTCGTCATGACTGCTACTAACGTGTCTGCACCGACACCTTCATCACGCAATTTATACGCAACTTGGTTTACACGTTCGTTCAATGCTTGATAAGTCAAACTTTCCCCTTCAAAGGTAAGTGCCACTTTATCAGGTGCTTTGGCCACTTGCTGTTCAAAACGCTCAACAAATGTTTGCGTGTTATTATAAGGCATCTCAGTATCATTAAAGTCATTAAGAATTAAGTGCTGCTCTTGTTCAGTAATTAATTCTAATTCACTAATTTTATACTCAGGATGCATAGTAATTTCAGCTACAAGTTCCATAAAGTGTTCCAACATACGTTCAATTGTTTCAGATTCAAACAACTCTTCAGCATATTCTAACGCCACACTATAACCATCATTGTCATAAATTGTCATACTTAAATCGAATTTAGCATTTGTAACTGACGACTCTACTTGTCTTGTAGACCAGTCATCAATTTGGAAGCTTTCGTTTTCAGTGTTTTGTAATGTAAATAACACATCAAACAATGGATTACGTGTTAAATCACGCTTTTCTACGATTTCTTCAACTAGTGATTCTAATGGATATTCTTGATTATCAAAGGCTTCTAATGATGTTGTCTTTACTTCATCTAATAACTGCGTAAATGATTTATTTCGTTCAGGGTTTGAACGCATCGCCAATGTATTAACAAACATTCCGAGCATATTTTCAGTATCTTTATGCGTACGGCCAGAAATTGGGCTACCTACAACGATGTCTTCTTGACGACTATATTTATGCAATAGCACCATAAATGAAGAAAGTAAGATCATATAATCCGTACTACCAGTCTGTTGAGATAATGACTGAATCGCACGTTTAGTTTGTTCCGGCATTTCGAGACTTATCGTCTTACCAGTAAAACTTTGTTGGTTAGGTCGCCCGTGATCGTATGGTAAATCAAGTACTGGCGCTTCTTCTTCAAATTGTGATAACCAGAACTGACGCTGATCATCCAAGTCTCTTGAACGCATCCATTCACTGTAATCTTTATATTGAATAGCTAATTCATCTAATTCACGACCTTTATATAGCGCCGTAAATTCTTTAATAATGATATTGATAGATAAGCCATCCGAAATTATGTGATGCATATCAAATAGTAATACATAACGTTTTTCATCACATTTCACTACTTTAACTCTTAGTAATGGCGCGTTAGCTAAATCAAATGGTCTAACAAAATCACTTAATAATTGATCATAATCAGACGTTGCTATTTCTTCATAACCTACTGTAATCTCACCTTGTTTATCTATGATTTGAACCGGTTCACCATCAACAGTATCAAAGTGCGTTCTCAACGCTTCGTGACGTTCAACAAGTGCTTGGAATGCGCTTTGTACACGATTAACATCTACATCACCAATAATTTCTAACATACTTGCCATATTATAAGCAGTCTGACCTTCAACCATTTCATTCAACACATATAAGCGTTTTTGAGGAGAAGATGTTAGATAATATGGTTTAGTTTCTGCTTGTGGAATCGTTTGACCTGCAATTTGTGTTTCACCATTCTCAAGTAAACTAGATAATTGTGATGCCGTTGGATTGTCGAAAATAGCCTTCAAAGGCAAACGTGTAGCTGTCTTACTTTCAATTTCATTGATAACACTAATTGCTTTTAAAGAGTGACCACCAATTTGGAAGAAATTGTCAAAAACACTGACACGTTCAACATTTAGCACACTACTAAAAATGTCCACAATAGTTTGTTCCATATCATTACGTGGCGCAACATAGTCTTTACTGTCCACTTTAATGTCTGGCAATGCGCGTTTGTTTAACTTTCCGCTTTGAGATACTGGTAATGATTCAACTTGCATAATATATGCAGGAACCATATATTCAGGTAACTGTTTATTCAATTGTGCTTTGATAGCTTCTATATCAATAGACTCGTCGGATACAATATAAGCGCAAATTGACAATTCTTCATCAACTACTGGCTTTGCTACAACAGCTACATCTGCAACAATATTTTGTTGACGTAGTACATTTTCAACTTCTCCGAGCTCAATACGATATCCACGGATTTTAACTTGTTCATCAATACGACCTAAATAAGTAATATTACCATCAGTTTCCCATTTGGCTAAATCACCTGTACGATACATCTTACCTTTGCCAAAAGGATTGTCGACAAATTTTTCTGCTGTTAAATCAGGACGATTCAAATAACCATTTGTCACATTGGTACCAGCAATACATAATTCACCAGCGACACCTATAGCCATCAAGTTGTTACTGTCATTTAAAATGTATGCCTGCGTATTTGCTACCGGTTTACCAATTGGAATCATGTCATATTGTGTACCAACCTCACAATCAAAGCTTGTCACATCAATGGTTGCTTCAGTTGGACCATATAAATTAATAAGTAGCGTATCATTTTTCTCAGCAATCAATTCATTAAATTGATTTACCAATTCTGGTTTTAATGCTTCGCCACTTGCTAAGACATATCTCAAACTTGAAACCGACGCAGCTTGATTCGATGCTTTAATATAATTAATAAATACACTAAACATTGATGGTACAAAGTGAACCATGGTAGGTTGTGACGATGCAATAACAGATACAATTTTTTCAGGATTACCTTCTTCTCCTGATGGTAAAAGTACCGCTTGTGCACCAATCATACCAAAACCGAAGACTTCCCAAACAGACACATCAAACGTAAACGGTGTCTTAAAGAACACTTTGTCTTCATCTGTAATGTCATATTTATCAATTAACCAGTTCAATCGGTTCATGACACTTTCTCCGGGTACAAGCACACCTTTAGGTTTACCTGTCGTACCAGATGTGTAAATGACATACATTAGGTTAGAAACATCTGTATTATGCTCTAAATTTTCTGCAGACAACGCTTCAAATGTTTGTGTTTGAGTAATATCAATTACATTATTGTTATAGACTATTTCAGAACTTAACGGTTGATCAGTTAGCAACACCTTAGCTGCACTATCTTCCAAAATATAGTTAATACGTTCTGTAGGATAATTAGGATCAATTGGTACATAGGCGCCACCAGCCTTCAGAATGGTATATATCCCTATAATCATTTCAATTCTTCTATTTGACATAACTGCCACAAGAGAATCGGGCGTTACACCCTCAGCACGTAATTGGCGAGCCATTTGGTTAACTTTGCCATTCAATGCTTCATACGTTAAACTTTCTCCTTCAAATGTAACTGCAGTCTTGTTAGGATGTTGAGCAACCTGTTGCTCAAATCGTTGAACAAACGTCGTATCATTATTTAATGCTAATGATGAATCATTAAAGTCATTTAAAATCGTCTCTCTTTCTTCACCATTAACCACTTCAATATCTTTAATTTGTGACTCTGGTTGTTCGATCATATGATTTAATACGTGGAAGATTGTTTCATGTAAATGATAGATACCTTCTTCATCTAAAGCATCTATTTGGAAATCATAATCGATATCCATACCTTCACCATTACTTCTGTTACTCAAGTTAACACTAAGTGGCGAATTGTTTGTTCCATTATCTAACCATTCATCCGTATAACCCTCTTCGATAAACTCAGCGTCATATTGTGTGTTTTGGAAAGAAACAAAACAGTCTACTAGACCTTTTTTATTACCACTGTTTTCTACAATATAGTCATATGGATATTTTCTATGCTTTAATAGATTCAAGCTTTCTCTACGAATTTTTTCAAGGTAATCTTGAACGGTTTGTTCTGGATCTGTATCAACAATCATTGGTAATACACGTGAGAATATTCCAGTTGATGATTTTTCCTTCTTCGTATTCCTGTTATGTATAAGTAGTCCGACAGAATTGGTTGTAGAAAGTGTGTTCTTGTGTTTGATGATTTGCATAATTGCAGAGAACAAATTACTAATACTAACTCCATGCGCCTCACAGTATTGGAAGATACGCTTAGTTTCAGCTTCAGATAATTTCACACTTATTCTCTTACCTATAGCGCTATCTAACGTGGATTTATCAAATAAAATGTTGTCTTCGAAATTTTCTAACTTTTCTAACCAGAAGGCCTTGTCTTTATTAAAACGGTTTGTCGTTTCGTATTTATCTTCTGATTCTATTGCCTCAAAATAAGTAGCCCCAATATCTTCTTCAGATACAGATTTACCTAATAACTTTTTAATTAAATTATTTACAACAATCGTTACACCCCATGCGTCACTAATTAAATGATGTTGCAATAGGAAGATACCATAATATCCTTCAGGATACTTAAATACTACTGTCTTATATAATTTATCATCAAGATTAAAGATATTAGTGCTAGCTGTTTCTTTAATCCACTTTTCGTAACCTTCTTGATCTTGATAAAAATTAACAAATTCAAAATCTTCGTGTTCATAGTCTACTACATATTGTTTGTAAACACCGTCTTCTTTCGTAATTCTAATACGCAACGTATCATGTTGCTTCACTATCTCGTTGAAGGCTTCATTAATCTCATCATATGATACGTCATTTTTCATATGTACTACACCAGCGATGTTACTAATACTTGTATTCTCATAATATTGTTCAATCTGTAATATTTCTTTTTGTGCATAAGATAATAATTTTGTTTCAGTCAATGCAGCGAACCTCCTATCAATCTACAGTAAAAAATATAATAATATTATTCTATTTTATAACCAATCGTATAATATTTATTATAAGTTACAGTTGCATAAATTAATTCCTATTTATACTCTTTCTAAACATTTTAAAGTTTATTTTTGTAATATTTTTATAGAGCAATTTTGTGCTTAAAATTTAAATACAAAAATATTTTATTAATATTTTACTTTTAATGTATCAAGGGCTTTTGTGTAAGGTGAAACTTTATATAATTTTTATAGGAGTTCTATCAAATGATAATGACCGATTTATGATAGTGGTTAGAGTGCGTAAGGTATCGCATTCCACTTGGCGATATAAAATTGCATAAAAAAATACACCCTCATCTCTGAAGGTGTACTTCTTTATTGCATTATTATTCACACATTTCACACACACATATTTAATGCAATTCACACATATTATGATTAATCTTTAAATCTACATTTCGTATTCACACAATACTTGTAGATTAGAACGGTAAATCATCATCACTAATGTCAATCGGACCATTTGCATTTGCAAATGGATTATCTGATTGTCCATTGTTATTTGATGGGTTGTTGTTATTTTGATAAGACGTGTTTTGTCCAGATTGTTGTCCACCAAAACCTTGGCCATAGTCTTGGAAATTGTTATTTCCATCCTGTTGTTGACGTTGGTTTTGTCCTTTAGGTTCAAGGAATTGAACGCTATCACAAACAACTTCTGTTACAAAAATACGACGTCCTTCTTGGTTTTCATAGCTACGTGATTGAATGCGACCGTCAACGCCAGCTAAACTACCTTTTGAAAGATAATTATTTACATTCTCTGCTTGCTTTCTGAAAACAACACAGTTAATGAAATCAGCTTCGCGTTCCCCTTGCGCATTTGTAAACGTACGATTTACCGCTAGGGTAAAAGTCGCAACACTCACGCCTGAGGGTGTTGTTCTATATTCTGGATCTTTAGTTAAACGACCGACTAAAACAACTCTATTTATCATTTAAGCGACCCCCATTAATTATTTTCTTGTTTTATCTTCGTCTTCACGAATAACGATAAAACGGATGATGTCATCATTGATTTTAGCTAAACGTTGGAATTCGTCAGTAGCTTCGTTATTTTCAGTTTGGATACGTACGATATTGTAGTAACCTTCTGTGAAATCATTGATTTCATAAGCTAAACGACGTTTGCCCCAATCTTTAGTTTCTAAAACCTCTGATCCGTTAGTTGCTAAAATTCCGTTGAAACGTTCAACGACAGCTTTCTTAGCATCTTCTTCAATGTTTGGACGAACGATATACATAACTTCATATGTTCTCATTTTATAATTGCACCTCCTTGTGGTCTATACGGCTCATCATACTATATGATAAGCAAGGAATAATTTTCATTACTCACAGTCAAGAATTATAGCACACGGTATTACTTTTTACAATGATAATCAGTACGTCAAATATATATTTCAAATTTCGATGTTTCATATGAAACAATTTATCGAAAATCACATAAATCCACGTTCTAGAACCACAATATTATGTTGCAACACAATAATAACAATAACAAATTATACAATTGGAATTTGTTTTTTATAAAGTTTTAATGTTTTTCGACATAAGGTTGCTAAATAAAACTAATTCTATTAGCATATCAACTACGCTACATAATTTGTTGTTTACCCCTATGCACTTAGATTATTTTTAGGTAATTTTAAGCACATTAAAGGAGAAGACTATGGTTTCTACAATCAAAAAAGGTTTAATCACAACCACTGTTATTTTGGCATCTACTTTAACTATCCATTCTACTAATGCTGCCGAAGCAAATACGAGTGAGCAAGGTACGATGGGGTATGGTTATCAAAAATATGTTTCGAAACATCCAGATGCACAATCCAAAGAGCAACAAACTAAACAAGTGCAACCTGAAGCTGCTACAAATGGTGAAAGAGTACTTGATATTTCAGAATGGCAAGGTGATTTAACAGAGCAACAAGTCAAATCACTGAAAGAAAACTATGATTTCATAATCATTCGTGCCCAATACGGTTCTGAAAAAATCGATGCTTCTCTAAGCCATAATTCAGCTATATTAGATAAATACAATTTGGACTTCGGGGTCTATTCTTACAGCATGTATGAAAATCCTGACGACGCCCGTTATGAAGCCCAAACACTATACAATCGCGCACCAAAAGCTAAATTTTACATCAATGATTTTGAACAAAATTCTGTAACATCTGGCACAACGGATCAAAGTACTAATGCATGGTATGACGAAATGAAGAGTCTTGCCGGAAACAAGAAAGTCTTATTTTATTCATATGAAAACTTTATGAAACAACATGCTACACAATCTGCTAATAATTATGATGGCGTATGGATTGCCAATTATAATGAGGCACAGCCTACTTCACCACACGTACTGTGGCAATATACAGACGGTTATAATTCACAAGAACTTAACCAAAAAGTAGATGCGAATTATTTAGGTCCAAATGTTAGCAGCAACTGGTTTACATCTTAAATGAATATAGTATTTACAAATACACCTAGATTGTTAAAGCATTAAAATAAACGTCAATTTCTATCATTTTTACAATTAAGATAGGAATTGACGTTTTCTTGTTTTATTAAATTACAGTTTTACACTATGCTGAAGTTCATATTAAGACAACTATGTACTTTCAAAAGCATAAGCTAAATTAAAGTAAAAAGGAATAATCCATATATTGATAATACTCTGGATTATTCCTGTTATTTTGAGTATGGCCGCTATAACTCAAATTGATTTATATTTAAATATTCACTACGCTAGTTTAAACATTAAATCTAAAGTGCACGACGTCTCCGTCTTTCATGATATATTCTTTACCTTCAAGGCGTTGCTTACCAGCTTCTTTAGCGCCACTTTCTCCATTGTATTCAACGTAGTCATCGTAGCCTGTAACTTCAGCACGAATAAATCCACGCTCAAAGTCAGTATGGATGATGCCTGCACATTGTGGTGCTGTCATACCTTTAATAAATGTCCATGCTCTAACTTCTTGCACACCTGCCGTAAAGTATGTCGCTAAACCTAGTAAATCATAAGTTGTGCGAATCAAGCGATCTAGACCCGGTTCTTCAATGCCTAAATCTTCTAAGAACATCTCTCTATCCTCATCGTCCAATGTTGCAATTTCTTCTTCAATTTTAGCACTGATAACGATAACTTCAGAATCTTCTTGTTGTGCATATTCACGAATTGTTTTCACTTTTTCATTATCTTCATCACCAATTTCATCTTCTCCAACGTTGGCAATGTATAACATTTCTTTAGATGTTAACAATTGTGCATGTTTAACATATCTTTGATCTTCTTCTGTAAACTCTAAACTTCTAACTGGCTTACCATCTGCTAAAGCTTCTTTAATTCTTGATAAAATACGCACTTCATTTTCAGCATCTTTATCCTTTTGTCTTGCCATCTTTTCAATTTTTGGCAAACGCTTCTCAACAGATTCTAAGTCTGCAAGAACTAATTCCATGTTAATAACTTCAATGTCATCAATTGGATTTACTTTACCAGAAACATGCGTCACGTTGTCATCATCAAAAGCACGTACAACCTGACATATCGCATCAACTTCACGGATATGTGACAAGAATTTATTACCTAAACCTTCACCCTTTGAAGCGCCCTTAACGATTCCAGCAATATCTGTAAATTCAAATGTTGTCGGGATGGTCTTCTTCGGTTGAACCATTTCTTCTAAGACATTAAGTCGACTATCTGGCACTTCTACGATTCCTACATTGGGATCGATTGTCGCGAAAGGATAATTCGCTGCAAGCGCACCTGCTTTTGTTATTGCGTTAAATAGCGTTGATTTACCTACGTTGGGTAGCCCAACAATACCTGCTGTTAAAGCCATTTATTCATTCTCCTTATTTTCAGTATCTTGATTGGATACTAGTATTTTCTTCATTTTTTTATTAAACGTTTGTCTAGGAATCAAAATACTTCGCTGACAATTTTCACATTTTATTCGGATGTCTGCACCAACACGAATAATCTTGAAACGATTCGTCCCACATGCATGTTGCTTCTTCATCTCTACAATATCATTCAAACCGTAATCTGATGTCATGATGTCACACCTCCGAACTTTCTATGCTTTATTTTGTTGATTCGAATCATATTGTACCATAACTGGTTGAGGCACTTTAATACCATTGTCTTTAAATAATTTATGAATTTCTTTTCTTAATATTCGCGCCCCGGAAAATCCTTCTCCCGGAACTGTTTCTGCAGAAATACTTAAGACAATTTCATCTCGAGTTATTGAGTTAATACCTACTACCTTAGGATTTGATACAAATAAATAGTATTTAGATCTCATTGCTTCAAAATGCTTCGTCAATACTTCCTCGACTCTGTCGATATCTTCTTCAACAGAAACCGGAATTTCAACTATAGATTCTCCGTTTGTCACTGAGTAATTTGTTATTTCTCCCATACTACCATTTGGCAATGTAGTAAGCTCGCCACTAATTGTATTGATACGTGTAGATCTGAGACCTATCGCTTTAACTGTGCCTTCTGCAACGGTCGTTCCTGCGCTATTAATTTTAACATAGTCCCCTACATCAAATTGATTTTCAAAAATAATAAAGAAACCTGTAATAATATCTTTAACTACTGTTTGTGCACCAAAGCCCACTGCAAGACCAACTACACCAGCACTTGCAATAATGCCTTCAACACTAATCCCAAACTTACTTAAAATTGTCGTCAATACGATAAACCATACCACATAGGAAACCACATTTTGAATCAGTGAAATTAATGTATTGGAACGTTTTTTATTCGCTTTTTTACCTTTATTTTGAATTTTAAAGAATTGCTCAATACCCTTATTAATAAAACGTAAGACAATCCATGCCACTACAACATACACAACAATCATAATTAAATTAGACAGTAAACTTTGGTACGTTTCTGGCTTAGTTAGAGGTTCTATTAATGAATACAGAATATTTTTGAGTTGAGTCATACGTCCGTCCTCCTTATTACCTCACTATATACTTTTAATTATTATACTGAATATTATTATAAAACAAATCCTACTTCGGATTTAATTTCAACTTTAATAGTCAGCATTTTTCAATATCTTCACTTAATATATTAAAGCTAGACATAAGAAAAAGAACCATAATAAAAATTATGATTCTTTAACACCCAAGCAGTAATTTTACTACAAATCAAAGCGCTAAAACAAGTTATTCATATTATGTTATTAAGATAAAATACGGATTTTTGAATGACATCCATTATATAGCAATGATAAAAAATTATATACAATTAAAGTTAAATAACATATAAATAATAACGATTCGGCATTGAATTGGTACAACTAGGGAAATTTTACCAAAAGATATACAAATTATTATAATATTCTGATAAAGGAGGTGACACTTTACTTAAATAGCCGGTTCAAATTTCTCCCGAGCTAATTACTAAGTTTTCACATATTTCCTCGTGTGATAACTTTTCAAAATACAGTAGTATGACCTTGTAAATTTCATCTTAAAGTTACTGTCACCATTAGATAAAATTATAATTCTTTAACACCCAAACATTATTTATATGATGATAAAATTAATTAAACTAAAAAATCTTCCAAATTTCTAAAAGTATATCGCACTTACTGACCCTTACATCGGTAAGTGCATTTCTTATGTGTCCTTCCACCATGCAAGCATAATTCCAATCGTTAAATCGCCACAGTTCCAAATCTAAATGCTCTTAACGACTTTTATATAATGCGCAATGAACACACTCAATGAAATAATTAAAAAGACCAACCGAAGTGTTACCTCAGATTGACCTTTTTAATCTGTTCTATATTATCTACAAAACAGCTACAACAACCTTAAATAGTTATTTATGTTGTTCAATTAACTGCTTTTCCAAATCATTATACAATTTAAATATCATAACGCGTTCGCCGGTACGGGAACTTAAATCTGTGTGAAATCCTTTTACTGATTCACCAGTTATAGACAACACAATTTCATTTAAAGCGTCTATGCCGGACTCTACTAATTTAGAGCGCGTCTTCTTAATCGTTAGCAAGCCTTCATTGGTCTCACACACTTTGTATTCCGCTTGGGTAAGTACGCCTTGTAAACTCACGATGATCATATCTCGCAAAATATCTGTCTTTACTGAAAGTGAGCCACGTCCAAGAAAATCCTTCTCCCATTGTGTGATGGCTTTACTAATTTCAGACTCGTATGTGCCCTTCTTCGTCTTCATTACCTATACATCTCCTGTAGAACAAGTTTAAGAGGTTAAACTAGAATCGAACTTACCAAAATAACAGTATCATTTTTGATCTATTTTTTCTATAATAGCATAATTTACATTCAAAAATCATACCTATATTGTCACGGGAAAGTAGTCGACCTTACATGTTAATCTGTTGCCTATTATATCTATTACTTATTTCATTATATTTAATTAGACCATTCTTTCCAGTCACCAAAGTGATCTATACTAGCTAATCTTACCCAACCATTATTTACTTTTTGACGGAAATCAGGTAACGCATCTAGAAGGTTCACAATCACGTGTTGTGGTGCTTGAACGACGATTAATAACCGAATAGGAGAATGATACATCTTATTATCAGCTGACATTACTGATTGCCAAGGCAAACCTGTAAGCAAATCACTCGCGTTACCTTGCATTACACCGATTCCAGCAGTAACTGTTTGAGTGATTTTATTTCCACTACCATAATAATGTGGCGCTACAGTGGAAGCATAATACTGTAAATTTATCCATTGAGCGACCGTTGCAGGTCCCGAAATGATATTTGCAAGTATACTACCGTCCTCATCATCTTTCCAATTATAATTATGCAGAAATGCACGACCCTCTAAGTTTATATCCTTAGTTAAACTTCTCTCACCAATAATAAATGACGCATTTTTAGCTAGACCCCATTCTGGTCTAATTTCACTCCAGTCATTTGCTAATCGGTGTACTTCTTTAATTGGATCCTTTTTAGTTATGTGATTGTTTGGCAACTGTGACAAACGTTGTTGGTTAGCACGACGACTAATCTCAGGCATACTAGCTGTTAATGCTTCATATGCATCTTGAGCCGCTTCTGGTAATTCCGGAAGATATACCCATGCTAACTCATCAACAGATGTATGGTGTTCCGCTGAGGCAAACACTGTTGTCGAAGGAATAACTATGTCTGCATTAGCTAATCCAGCTCGTACTTCTGGCAAATTGCATAACTGTGCTAACACCTTGGCATTAAATCCACTGGCAGCTCCACCACAAGCACCACAATCTAACGAAGCTGCATACGGATTGTTTGCACTGTGACTACCATGACCACAGAATACGACCAATGGTGCAAAGCGCTTCGTTAAATTCATCAATGTTAATGCTTGCTTAGCATATGCAATCTTTTCTTCATCTGTAAAACCAATTGGCAAATGATCTTCATGCTCATGTTGATAATCTAAGGTTAATGTTGTATCTTGAGGTTTTTGCAACCATCTTCCGTAAAACTTTCTAATCAAATTTCCAGTTCGTCGTGGAATAAAACTACGCGTAATTGTTTGTAATGTAAGCCATGGACCACTTAATTCCGGCAGCAATAAACTTGGCAATGCGTTTTGTTTCATTTTCTTAAAAGTATAAGTCACAGACTGAAGGACATGCTTACGTTGTTGAAAAGCAGTAGGCTCACGTTCAGCTGTATATTCTTTAATCTTATGTTGTGGTTGATTCATAACAGGCAACGATGGGTGGCTATGCTTTTTGCCTAATTCACTTTTAGCAATCGGCAAGCCAAAGAATCCTGCAATCCCAATCGTTTCAAAGTGACCTGCCTTTTCAATCTGACGACGAAATGGTTCAGAACGCACATCTATACAGAAGGCCAACTGTGCTGTTGGTGTTATTGTTTCATCTTGTACTTTCGTAGCGGTCTGCTCTAAATGATCTTTCATCTGTTGCTGATACGTCTCTTCCCACGCTTCTAACCAAATCTTCCTACTCACTTGATGGTTAAAATGTAAGGCAAAATGAACATGCGCTAATTGACTTTCTGAAGTTAACTGACTCCATGCTTCAACACTATACCCTCCCCATTCTAACCATTGTAAAATAGCTTCCGTCCACTGTGATATATCAACACGTGGTTCAGCTTTAATAGGTAAATAAGGGTCTACTAAACACCATTCTAGCGCTAATCGAATAGCTAGATACGTACGTATTAAATGATCTTCGTGTTCGTCATTTTCTTCTTGCCAAAGCATCATACCTGCCCAACCAGGCAAGGCCAATAAGTGTTGTTCCAGATAAGATTGGATCTCTCCCTCATCAATACCTAAACGCTGAAGTGCAGTATTTAAGAGTAGTTCCGAATCATTCGGCAATGTTTTAATACGTTGTCGCTCTTGCTTAGTCAATGCCGGATCATGTTGAACCAATCGATACCATGATGCAAAGAAACCGCGTTCTCTGTCAGGCATTGTCCAGCCAGCTTGTGCATCATCAACATACAACTTACACCATTTCATAACATGATAATCAACATAGTCACTTATTTTTGTGCCTTGGTCATCTATTATTGCGGCACTGATTAAGCGAGCATGTTTTGATTTATGACCACTTGTTGACCGCGCTAATGATGTTGCAAATTGCTTTGCTTGTGCATATTGTGCTTTGTCATTAGTCTTCTGCAAGGATTTCAACGTCATCACTTGCTTTACAAAGTGGGCTAAAGTTTCAGATGCACATGGAGCTGTAGTTTGTTGTAACCATTGTTCTAAGCCTTCATCTACTTTATCTTGAGCAATTTCACCGTTGTCCTTTGCCTCTAATATCGTTGAAACTGCTGGATACATATCGACTTCTCGCACTTCCCTTAACCATTGCGCCACATCATCGAAATTTTTATCTTCTAGGTTGGCCCAAGGACTACGGGCAGCAAACACTGAAATGGGTGACAAAGGTACAATGACTTTTTGCGCGTTTGCTATGAGTTGATTTAAGTCGTTATTGTCTATATTATGATACATCGTTGTTTTATCCATTTTCCCCATTTGAGTGTCCTCCTTTCGATAAATACTGTTTCAAATAATTCGGATGACGTTCAACCGTAGTTATTTTAGCGTCTCCAATTCTCACTAGCCACATATACAGCATTGCAAAGGCAGTAGAATTACGGTGACGAGCCACCCAAGTACTCATCGCACTACCAAATAATAAGATTAGCGCTACAATAACAACAATAAACATTGGTGGTTGCGAACTTTGGAAGGCAATTGTATGTAATGCTTCATTTAAGTAATGATGTACTAAATAATAAACAATACCAACAGTAAGTAAGACTAATAGACCCATTATACGTCCGAATTTACCTTCACCAAATGCAACTAACTGTGCCCACGAAACAGATAACGACCATGCTAAAATTAGACCACTCACTAATCTATAACCTTGCCCAGGCTCACTCAACCAAAAACTCAATCCAATTAACAACGCCAGCAAACGCCCTACTAGAATCCACAAGTAAGACATACGTTCATTCGCTCGACTTGGAACATTAAAATGTCTGACTGCTGAGCCAGATCTCAAGAACAATGTTGCTTTAAACAAACCATGAAGCATTAAATGAATAATCGCTGGAATATATGCACCAAGTGCACATTGAATCAACATAAAGCCCATCTGACCAATTGTCGAACCAACTAATAATCGTTTGTAATCAACATGTACTAAACTAATACCGGCACCAATCAATACAGATGCACTCGCAAAGCATAACAATACGACAGTTGCTAAATCACCGTTAAATAGTGGAGAAAAGCGCGTTAACATAATACCACCCGCATTCACTATTCCAGCATGCATAATTGCTGAAACAGGTGTAGGTGCCGCCACAGATTCAATTAACCATCTTTGGAAAGGCCATTGAGCAGCAGGAATGATGACCGCAATAACGATTAAAATATTAATAATAAATCTTTGCCACACTGCGATTTGACTCACATGCTCTTGCGTAAAGATATTAATATAATGCCATTCACCAGTTAAAGTCCCCATCCACAATACTGCTATTGCTAATGCAATCCAGCTCACTAAAAATAATTTGCCAGATACTTTAGCCGCCTCACGTGTAACACCCCATGCTTTCGTCAAACTTATTAATAACGTTAAACATATCAGTGTAAGTCCCCAACAAACAACCATAATACGTAAGTCTGCCGTCAACCAGGCACTCGCAGCAAAACTAGTCATTAATGTAAATAGAGTAAAATACTTTCTATAATTCAAATCTCCTGAGAGATAACGAATACAATAACGTTGTATTATCAATCCAATACCTAATACAAAGAAGGTCATCAACCATGCCAAGACATCTGAGTACCAAACACCTAGTTCAATATTCTTCTCAGCACCTAACAACCCTACAAATGCAACAATAACGGGTAGTGCGACGAGCCAAATATGGATACGCACATAGGCTAGCGGCAATTTATTCGATAAAAAGAACAAGCCACTTACTATAGCAACAGCTAAAGCTACAAAAAATACAATAAAATATACAGAAACATCTATCGATGCCAGCATGGCGATTCCTCCTTTACATTTTTTTAACTTGCTATATACGCTTGTTTCAAAAATATTTAAGTATAAATAAAAGCCGACAATATATAATAAATCATCATTGATTCATTAACATTGTCGGCTTCAATACGACTCATTACATGTGGATAAATGTAATGCTTCGCTTTGCTACCTCATATATAGTTAAAGTTTATAATTTAAAAGTTCATTAATAAGTCGCACAATCTCTGCCTAAACTAGCTTATTGTTCACCTTTTCACCAAACCAATTTAAGTTATTAGCATAATGCTAAGGTGTCAATCTTCTACGTCACACAGTTCTCAACAACTTGTTATTTTTAATTCAATAATATCACGATATACTGATTATTCGTGATTGTCAAGAATTTGCATTTATAATTAATATATAGAATGTTCAAATCAAACTATATTATAAATTTATTTAATTCCTATTTCGTCATCACTTTTACCTGAATAAAATATAAAGCACAACAGGAGAATGCCAATAATTTCTACGATAGTAACTAAATAAATATTAGTAATAATTAATCCAATTATCGTGGCGATTAAGATAATAGTTATAAATAAAGCACGTTGATCAATGACTGAGTTGTGTAACTGTGTATCTATATAAATTGCTAGTAGGAAAATACCAAAAGCCAGTGTATAAATATATAATTCCACTGTACTAATTTCGTGATTTGCTAGTACCTTGTTCATAATTAAAAAGATAAAGTCTAACGTAAAGATTAACGCTAAATGTAAATAGGCACTAGCAAAGCCTGTTGCATCATCTCTCTCATAATTCAAACTCTTCTTATAATGTAAGGTATAAACCATAAACAGACTTACAACTAACACAAAGTAAACCACGTCTAATACATTAATATGTGCAATCTCGACATTATTCACTATTTGTACGATACCTTCCCCAAATAATAAAATCATAAATAAACTTAAACGTTCTGAGAAATGTGAGAAAAATAGCGGATTCTCTTTGGAAACCTTTAAGAATAGTACTGGGAAAATAGCCATAATCACTATACCGATAAAGTAAATCCAAAAGTTAATTCCTGCTGGTAACGCTAACGAAACCAACGATACAATTATCATTAATAACAAGCCTGAAACATACACCTTAACGAGTTGTAACGTGACTACTTGCTTATTCAACTTATAATTAAGGATGTATTGTATAGCTATACTCAAGAATATCAAAATTGACATCGTTACAAACGGCTTAAACGTTTGTTGAAAGTCCGCATTCGTAGCTTTCGACAACAATAACACCAAGAACATATCAATAAATACAAATAAATATTGATACCATTTTTGCTCAAAGAACCTATTTACTAGCAATGTACGATATACCCATATCGCAAAGAAGATTAAAAACATTGTAAAGTTCTTGCCTAGGCTTTCTAATGAAGCCAAGTCTTCTGAAATGTGTTCGATTGTTTGATTAATCGTAGATAATACAAACACAAACACTAAGTCGAAAAATAATTCCGACATACTCACTTCTTTCTTTTTCACCAATACTCCCCCCAAACTTCATACGCAATCTTTCATTTGTTCTTATAATTTATCGCTATACCTTTCATATAATAGGTAAATAACATTGCTACTGATCAATTTAATTTAAACGCTGTGTTTTAAAAGGATGATCAATAGAAAAGTACGTAATTTCTTCTTTATTGAGTAAAGCTTCTGTTAACTTCACCTCAAAGACCTCACTACTATGATACGGTTTAATAAAATACGTCGGTTCATGGCATTGTAATACACATTGATATTGTGTGTAATGTGCCATCTCACCGTCTATCACTGCACCCCTAGGTATACTCACATTGTTCAATACCTTAAAGCAACTATTCACATTTTGTAATGTATCTTCAGAGTCCATTTCTAAATGGTGTCGTAAATATGCAGCACGAACAAAACGCTCTGCAGACGTAAAGCCCCCCGGTAAACCATATGTTCCACCCTCGACACCTAATGTAGCAAATTGCAATTCACCAAACTGCTTTTCTCTGCCATGTTCAGGCGTTAAATGAACATAATTTCTTAAATTTTCTAAGTGCCATTCTAATTTAGGATTATTCGTTAATACATGTACTGGATTATCCTTCATAATCAACAATCCATCATGAGGTTCAACAGAAACCGTAACACCTGATTGATCCGTAATTATAAAATGCAATGGTGGAATGTTATTGAGCGCTTTATTCTCAACTGCTACGATATTAATCTTATGTAGATTATGTTGCAAGTCAGTTAACGATTGATTGTTACCTAATGCCCATACGATAAATTCTTCTGGTCCTATATTAAAATAACCTTCACGTGGTTCAGTTGCATAACTTGCTTCGCCTGTAAAATAATGAGTCGAAATCGCTAAACCATGTTCATTTACACCGTCACCAAAACTATAACGACCTACCATGACACCTGTACCAATGAAACCATAGTTCATTTGTTTCGTCCCAGCAATATCAAACGTCCAAGTATATTGAGAAGGTACCGCTATCGGGATACCATTAAATTCAAAATCAAAATCCATAGTTCTTGCTAAATAATTAATATTTTGAGGTGATAATATTGAAAAACCTGTACACATCCTCAACCCTCCAATTCAAAATAAACTGCATATTCACTACAGTTACCACGCATTTTATCACATATTCAAAGGGAAAGAATCACAATTCATTTATTTAAAATAATAATATTTTATCAACCCTTATTTTCTAAAATTTTAATATCGCTTACATATATCAATACTATTTCGTTATAAAACAATGATAGAATAAAAATCAAATGAATGGAGGTAGTATTTAATTTGGAAAAAGAAATTAAACACAACTCATATGGATTCAGATTTAAAGGTGATTTTCAAAGTAAAGTTGCCGGACTAAATGCGACAGGTTATGAACTCAGACAAACTCATGATTATCGTTGGCATGGTTTACATAGAGGGGAAGAAGATATTTACATATTTCAATACACGATAAATGGCGAAGGTGCTATAACTTTGGACAATGAAACTAGATACCTTGAGACTGGTGATGCTTTCTTTGTACATGTCCCGAGTGATCACTGTTATTTTCTACCTACACACTCTAAGCAGTGGGAATTTCTTTATTTTACAATTTATGGTGAAGAAATTGGGCGTTTATTCCAACAAATTATCAGTAGCTATGGTCATATATTCAAATTACCCATACACTCAGAACCAATCTGCCATATTATTGAAACGTTAGAACGTATAGAAACATTAGGTATTAAGCATGGTTATGATGCATCAGCTTGTGCCTATACATTTATGATGAAGTGTCTTGAATACTTTGAATATGGCCAACAACAAGTCAATCAATACCCGTTAGCCATTGCTAAAGCCATACATTTTATCGAAAATAATTATAAGCAAGATATTACATTAGACGATATTGTGTCAGTATCTCAATTATCAAAGTACCATTTCACACGCCAATTTAAAAAATCAGTCAAAGACACACCCATCAACTATCTATCTAAGACGCGTATTAAACAAGCTTTAGTGTTATTGTCTGCCAATGACTTTAATATTGAAACAATAGCTCTAGAAGTCGGCTATACATCAAGTAATTATTTTAGTAAAGTATTCAAAAAAATCGTTGGTGTATCACCGAATCGTTATAGACGTGACACATCCATTATGTCCGTCGACAAAATATTCATCGACTAATAACAGCAATATATTACCCTTTTCAAATTTATTTACGATTGTATATTACCTCTAAAGTAACTAAGCTATAACTAAGCTATAGCAAACTTAAAATATTTTATCGACTTATTTATCAGAATTTTCGAATAATATTTACAAAAATTATTGTGTTACTTTAGGAGGAAAATATATGAATAAAATAACGTTTTTAGGCGCTGGAAGTACTGTTTTCGCAAAGAATGTCTTAGGAGATTGTATGACAGTAGATGCTTTACAAGACTTTGAATTTGCACTATTTGATATTGATGAAGAGCGTTTACGTGATTCTGAACTCATGTTGAACAATTTAAAAAAGAATTTAAACTCAACAGTAAAAGTGACTGCTTACCATGATAGAAAAGCCGCTTTATCAGGAGCAAAATATGTCATAAATGCAATTCAAGTTGGTGGATATGACCCAGCAACAATCACCGATTTTGAAATACCTAAAAAATATGGCTTACGTCAAACAATTGCAGATACATTAGGTATTGGAGGTATTTTCCGAAACTTAAGAACTATTCCAGTAATGCAAGATTTCGCACGTGATATGAAAGAAGTTTGTCCGGATGCCTGGTTCTTAAACTATACAAATCCAATGGCAGTACTCACAAACGTGATGTTACAAGAAGGTATCAAAACAGTTGGCCTATGTCATAGTGTCCAAGTATGTGCAAGTCATTTACTCGAATCATTAGAAATGTCTCAGGATAATATCCAGTGGAAGATTGCTGGCATAAATCATATGGCTTGGTTACTTGAAATTACTCAAGATGGCAAAGATATTTACCCTGAAATTAAAAAAAGAGCTAAAGCGAAGCAACAAACAACACATGATGATATGGTCCGCTTCGAATTGCTAGATAAATTTGGTTATTATGTTACTGAATCTTCAGAACATAATGCGGAGTATCACCCCTACTTTATTAAAGATCAATATCCTGAGCTCATCGAGAAATATAATATCCCATTAGACGAATATCCACGTCGATGTGTAAATCAAATCGAAGAATGGAAACAAATGCGCGATGATATTGTAAACGATCAGAATTTAACTCACGAACGCTCACATGAATATGGTTCTTATATTATTGAAGCAATGGAGACAGATCAGCCATTTAAGATTGGTGGTAATGTATTAAACACTGGTGGTTTGATTAGCAATCTCCCTGAAAATGCCGTAGTAGAAGTTCCATGTTTAGTTGATGCAAGTGGTATTGCTCCAACATATGTCGGAGCACTGCCGGAACAATTGGCGGCGTTGAATCGTACCAATATTAATACACAATTATTAACCATCGAAGCAGCTTTAACTCAAAGTAAAGATAAGATTTATCAAGCTGCACTATTAGATCCACATACGGCTTCAGAACTTTCAATCGACGATATTATTGCACTGTGTGATGATTTAATTGAAGCCCATGGCGATTGGCTACCTGAATTTAAATAAATTTTTATTCAATTTTATTTCAAACCAGATACCAACTCTCAATAAAACTTGAGGGTGGACTGGTTTTTATTAAACAGGATTAACATACCATTGCACATTAGTAATGGTAAATGTAGTATACATTTTTTAAGTTGTAGTCAATAGCAAAGCATTGAAATAAGCTAAGCGTATTTTTTATACCATGTTGTAAAAGCGCTTACATTTATTGCTTTATCAAGGGGTGGTATTATTGCAAAAGCAATTAACACGTAAAGAAAAATATTCATTCGGTTTCGGGGCATTTGGTAAAGATTTAGTCGTTAATCTTATCGGTATATATCTCATGTATTACCTCACCGATATCTTAGGCGTTGCAGCAAGTTTCGTCGGTACATTATATTTTGTAGCACGGATATGGGATGCTATCAATGACCCAATCATGGGAATGATCGTAGATAAAACTAAAACTAAATGGGGAAAGTTCAGGCCATGGTTAGTTATTGGGACGCTGGTCAATTCTGTGATTACAGTATTAATATTCACTAACTTTCACTTAGAAGGTACGGCGCTCTATGTATTTGTTTCAATCATGTATATTGTATGGGGGATGACTTATACTATGATGGATGTACCTTATTGGTCATGGTTACCCAACCTTACAAATAACCCTACTGAACGAGAAGAAGTTTCTGTTCTACCACGTATTTTTGCAAGTTTAGCTAATTTAATTTTAGGAGCATTAGGTTTAACTATTGTTATATTCTTAGATAATTTGTTTGGAAACGGGGATCAGTCAACAGGCTTTCTAATTGTTGCAGTAATCACTATTATCATCTTTAACATTACAATTGGTATTACAGTTAAGAACGTTCACGAAGCTCCAACAAATATCGACACTGGTATTACATTAAGATTTAAGGATATATGGCGCATTCTCTTTACTAACAAAGAATTATTGGCATATATTGGCATGATATTAACCTTTTTCCTATGTGGACAATTAATTGGTAATGTAATGATTTATTACTTTAGTTATGTCACTGAATCTAAGTTCTTATTCTCACTTTACAACGGGATGGGCTTTATGGAAATTATTGCTTTATTCTTATTTCCTAAAATTGCCAAATGGCTCTCTCGAGAGCGTGTATATCCAATCGCAACAATTAGTATTATCTTAGGTTTACTGGTAATATTAGTCGCTGGTTACGTAGCACCAAAGGCCTTTATTCCTGTTATTTTAGGTACTTCACTTATTAAAATTGGCTCTGGCCTTATCATGGGTATCATCACTGTTTCTATAGCAGATGTTATCGACTATAGTGAAATGAAATTTGGTCAAAGAAATGAAAGTGTAATAACTTCTACCCAAACCTTTTTAATGAAGACTGCAATGGCCTTCTCTGGTCTAGCAACAGGATGGAGTCTTACATTATTAGGATATCAACCTGGCCAAGAGCAAAGTGAATTAACTAAAAATGGCCTACGCGTCATCATGGTGGTACTACCAATCATCTGTGTAACCGCAAGCTTTGCTATATATAAATGGAGTTATCATTTAAAAGGTACGTATATTAAAGATATTGTTAACGTACTCAACAATCGAAAAAGTCAAAAAGGATAATATACGAATTCACATCCTTAGCTCAATTTAAGTATTAGCAATATATACTGACACGACATTACGTTAGGATATATTGCTTTTTATATTTCTATAAATATTATGTTTATTGATTCATGTATACTTCTCCCACGTTACAATACAGTTATATCCATTTAACCACAATTATTACCTATCCTATTATTATCACAGAGCAACACGATAAATTAATAAAATTAACTTGCCGTTTTCCATTTAACATATAATACATTTACATTTTTTGTGTTATTATTTCATTAACAGAATATTCAGTCACATTTACTATTTAAATGATATAGGGGGAATAATGCTTATGCCAAAGAAATTATTCAATATTGATTTAAGTAAGAAAATGGACCAACAAGATCATCCAGGTCACAACAGATGGCATCCAGACATACCTGCAGCATTTTCTGTTGATCCAGGTGAATCATTTAGAATGGAATGTTTAGATTGGACAGATGGACAAATTTCAAACAATGACGATGCGAGTGATATTAAGCAAGTCAATTTAAATCGTGTTCATGTACTGAGCGGGCCTGTCCATGTCAACGGTGTAAAGCCAGGAGACTTACTTGTTGTTGATATCTTAGATATCGGTATATTCGAAGAACATGCATGGGGATTCAATGGTATTTTCGATAAAACAAATGGCGGTAGCTTCCTTGTTGATCATTACCCAAATGCTCAAAAATCTATTTGGGATTTTAATGGTATTTATGCAACAAGTCGTCATGTACCAGGTGTTGAATTCGCAGGTATCATACATCCAGGATTAATTGGGGTTGCCCCTTCTCAAGAAATGTTAAACGAATGGAACCGCCGTGAACGTGAATTAGTTAATACAGATCCAAATAGAGAACCCGTATTAGCCAACTTACCTGAAACAGATGCGGCAGTGTTAGGCACGCTAAAAGGGAAAGACTTTGACCGTGTAGCTCAAGAAGGCGCACGTACAGTACCTCCTAGAGAAAATGGAGGAAACTGTGATATTAAAAATTTATCTAAAGGCTCACGTATATATTTTCCAGTCTTTGTAGATGGTGCTAAATTATCTGTTGGTGACTTACACTTCTCACAAGGCGATGGCGAAATTACCTTTTGTGGTGGTATCGAAATGCCTGGATGGATAGAGTTACGTGTAAACGTAATTAAAAATGGTATGGAAACATATAATATTAAGAAAAATCCAGCATTTAAACCTGGTCCAGTTATGCCTAATTATACAGATTACATTGTGTTTGAAGGTATCTCAGTAAATGAATTTAGCGGAAAGCAGACTTACCTAGATGCAAACACTGCATATCGTAACGCTTGTTTAAATGCAATTGAATTCTTAAAAACACGTGGGTTTACAGGCGAACAAGCCTACATGCTACTTGGTTCTGCTCCAGTCCAAGGAACTGTTGCTGGTATTGTTGATGTGCCAAATGCTTGCTGTACGATAGCTATTCCTCGGGAAATATTTAAAGGGGATATCTTACCTTCATTGGAGCCAGATGAATAATGCCAAATTACACTTATAACTGTGTACAGTGCCATGAATTCACAATTAAACAATCAATTCATGATAATCACGACATTGCCACTTGCCCTACTTGTGGCAATACAGCCAAACGTGTATTCACTTCATTTCAAACTTATAATATGAACCCAAAGGTAAAAAAGAGAATCGAAGCAGGGCAACAACCTAGGCTCATTTCTGGAGATAAACTTAAAGTTAATACCTCATCAACACCACGATCACAAACAAATGCCCGACCATGGATGGCCGGACATTAACAAACGCGCTAACAATGACATATTGACTATCGCTTTGTCATTGTTAGCGCGAATTTTTTATTGATATCTAATTAATCACTACTTTGTAAATTATGCTTGTATACTTTCATTTTCTCTTCTTTATCAGTAACGTCTGGTATAAAGTACCAAATCCCATCACTTTCTATGAGGTTTTGACCTGAAATCGATAATTTATCGATAGCATTACCTGCACCTTTATATTTGGAATATAATGTCTTCAAGGATTTAAGATCAAAGCTTGTCTTAACATTTTGTTCACTCACTTGCAGTATCTTATTAAGTTTAAATAGATTATGTGTCTCAGACATTTTTTCAGATAATGCGGCTATGACTTGTCTTTGACGTTCTGTTCGACCTTCATCACCACCTGCGCCATCTTCTTTTCTACTTCGCACATAATCCAGTGCTTTTTTACTATTTAAGTGCATCGACTCACCTTGTTTAAACTGCGAGCCATTATACTCAAATGTCGCATTACTTTTAACGTCAACACCACCAAAGATATCAATAAGCTTTTCAAATCCATCCATATCTACGGTAACATAACCATCAATAGGAATATTGAAGTTATCCTCAATCGTCTTGATTGCTGTTTTTGGTCCACCGTAAGCATATGCATGCGCAATCTTTTCAGTTCTATCAAAACCAGAAATCTCAGCACGTGTATCCCTTGGAATTGAAATGAGTTTCGTCTTACCTTTCTCTGGATTAATCGATGCAATTAAAATGGTATCTGTTCGTTGTCCTAAATTGGCTTTAGCTCTTTTTGCATCTGAATCCACACCAAATATAGCAACAGAAATCGGCTGCTTATTTGCAACTTTCTTTTGACCATTTGTCAATGACTGCGTATGGTCCTTGGAATCATGAATCGCATGATTTAAGTGCACTACTTTAAATATTAAAAATGCAACAATCAATATGAAAATGACAAGTAATACGCCAACAATTTTACCTTTTTTAGAGAGTTTCATCTCCTGCCTCCTTTTTCACTACTACTTGGTGATTTGTTCTTGTTTAATTTTACGTATAACTGCAATCATTGCACCTAATGCCAAACTGACACTCATAATAGATGAACCTCCATAACTCAACATGGGCAATGTTACCCCTGTTAATGGAATTAGTCCTGATATACCAGCTAAATTAATGAACACTTGCATAAACAGATAACTAACGACGCCAACACATATCAGTTTATAGAAATGATTTTCCGTTCTATTCGCGTAAACCAGTCCTTTAAATAAAATAAATCCATAAATAGCCAAGACAAATAGTACACCTATCAAACCTGTTTCCTCGGAAATAACTGTAAAAATAAAATCAGTATGCGGTTCTGGTAAATAACCTCGCTTTAAAATACCATTACCTAACCCCTTACCAAACAGTCCACCATTGGCAATTGAAGTCAATGCACTTGTTAATTGATAACCGTCGCCATTTTCATATTTAAAAGGATCTAAGACTACTTGAATTCTTTTTAATCTATAAAGATTTTTAGAGTCAAAAATCAATGTGTAGCATATGTATAACAACATAGGTATTGCTGTAAAAATCAAGATTTGCAACTTTATTTTATTTTTTATCTCTGAATACAGTAATATGGAACCAATAATAGCTACTGTCAATAACGTACCGCCTAAATCCCCCTGCATAAGTACCAGTAATAAACCTAGCCCTAATACGCCCAGTGGTGGTATTAAATGTCTTAATTTGTAGTCTTTCTTTAATGCAAGAAATTTATCAATAATATAAGAAAGATAGAAAATAGAAGCGAGTTTTAAAAATTCTGAAGATTGAATACTAAAAATCCCTAAACTTATCCAGTTCTTTGAACCATTAACCTCTTTACCAACTAAAATTGTCAGTAGCAATAACGCCAATGTGCTTAATACGATAAATTTTTGTATTTCTACATTTTTAATAGCATTGATATTTATAAACATACTAATAAATAGGATGACTAAAAATCCCATAATAAAAAATAAAAACTGCCTTTTCATAAAGTAATTTGCAGCTACTGGAACTCCATTTGTTAATGAACCTTTAGAAGCTGAAACCATACTGGCACTGTAGACCATGATGACACCAATAACTCCTAGCAACACATAACAAATAATTAAACTAACATCTAAATGTTTCATCCTCCTTTTTAGCGATTCAAAAATATTTTTTCATCGTTATACACCCCCATAAACTTAAGAACTCTAGTTAACCACACATAGTATTCACACACAATCATACTTTAGGCTTACCTAATTATTTTTTTGACTATTAAAAATTATTATTTTAGACACATTTAATTAATATAAAGGCAACTAGCTCGTAATACTACGCTACAAGACATCATAATTGCTTACCTTGAGGCACCCAAAAGCAAAATCATTGATAAAATTAGCACTAACATTCATAAAATCTTTATTTCATCATCGAGGAACTTGCTATTTATATTTTATCAAAAACGATATTGATGTTATTACTTTTATATAAAATGTAAATTTTATTGTATAATGTTTAAAATAGCCTATAGAATTTCTTATTTAAAGGAGGATTTATGTCTAAACTACTCATTTTTTTAACATTAACAAATGTCATCATTTACGGAGTAGCGACATTTTTCAATACTCATTTGACTTTATTTTGGTTTGTATTGCTCGTTTATCTATTACCTTTGATACTAAACAGCCTGCTGGTCATTTTTACACATCAAAAATATAAATTAGGATCTAGTTGTCTCGCTGCTTTAACTACTACTGTTTGTTATTTAATGTTTAGCCTTTATTTTACAACTAGAGACACATTTCCTGATTTTTTAAAAAATAACACTAAATACTATGGCGAAATGCAACTTGATATTAATCCCAATTTAGCAAGTTTAAGTCAGCTCATTTTTATTTTTTTACTTAATTTCATCATCATTTGTTCGATTAACATCATAGTTAGAAAGAAGGTAAAGCATCGTGTTACGCGTTGAAAAATTATCAAAAAAATTTAAAAACAACGATTATTATTCATTAAAAGACGTATCGTTTGAAATATCTCAAGGAGAAATTGTTGGACTTATTGGCAAGAACGGTGCAGGTAAGACAACTTTAATGAAATTAATAGCTAAGGCCATTAGACCAACTTCAGGACAGGTCTACTTAAATGATATTAATATCTATAAGAAGCACAATTCTTTAAAGGATTTCGGTTTTATGATTGAAGGAACTCTATTTAATCATTTAACTGCTATTGAGCATTTAAAGTATTTTATCAAACTTAACGGTGAAAAAAAGCATGAAGCAAATATCGAAGAAATATTAAAATTTGTCGGTTTATGGGATAAGCGTAATAAAAATCCTCGTAATTATTCCTTTGGAATGAAACAACGTTTGTCTTTGGCACTTTGTCTTATTACAGACCCTAAAATATTAATCCTTGATGAACCATTTGTCGGTTTAGATCCAAATGGTGTAGCTAATTTGATTCATACTTTAAAAACGTGGGCTGAGAAAAAGGATTCGGCAATCATCATTTCAAGTCATCAATTAAGTGAATTAGAAGCCATTTGTCATCGATACTTATTTATAGATAATGGACAATTAAAGGAAGACTTTAATAGCGATCATGAAGTTGTGACTGTCATTGAAATAGATAAACCACTTAATCTTGATTCCGCTATTGCTATAAAATATGATTCAATAATCCATAAAACCAAACAGGCTAATATAATTGAAATCCCTGCAGAATCACCTGAATTTAATGAACTCATATCAGATTTAACAAAGGATTATAGAATAATTAGTATTAAAGAGAAAAAAGACTCCATCCAAGATAGATTTAAAGTGGGAAGTGATAAAAATGATTAAATTCACCGCAATATTCCAAAACTTACTAAAAATAAAAGCGACATGGTTATACCTAGCTTTCGGTTTATTACCTTTAGCGTTATTTCTTATTATGTATTTAAATCCAAATTTTATGAATATCTCAGGGGAAAAACATACCTTAGGTTGTCTTGAATTCTTCTCGATGGTCTTCTCCCTTCAAGATAGTACAATTATTTCGATGATTATTTTAATTTACGTGGTTAGTTTGAATTTTTATACTGAAAAAGAAAAAGGACAACTATATTTCTACAAAGATTTACCTAAAGGACGTTTGTTAAATAGTAAATTATGTGCCTTACTTTTACTTTATTTAATGTTTGTTTTAATTTTATTTTTAAGTTCAGTCACGATTTACTATACACAAATCACACATACGGATCTTGCTTCACATCATTTCTTGCCATTGTCTGACGATTCATGGAACTACATTGTCGTTGAGTTCCTAGGCACGTTATATGTCCAAATAATATGCATATTTCTAAGTGTAATATTATCTATTCATTTTCCTAATGGTTACACAATCTTTGGCGCTATTGGATTCATTATTATCACTTCCATAACACCATTATTTAAAGGAGTTAAGTATATTTTCCCTAATGGTTATTTAAAGTCATTAACGAACTCAAACTTTGCAGAAATCTTAACAGAGATATCCCTCTTATTTATTTTATATATTGCAATTTTCTATATCATTTCAGTCATTAGTTATAAAAAATTAGAATACTAATTAGAATCTATAATCAAAAAAGCTGCGAGCCGATATTTATTTAATCGACACGCAGTTTTTTATTATAAATATTTTTCCTTTTCCGCTTCACGTAATTCTACACGACGTATTTTACCTGAATTTGTTTTTGGTAAATCTTCAACAAACTCAATCGCTCTCGGATATTTATATGGGGCTACATCTTGTTTAACAAAGTTTTGTAATGCTTTTACTGTATCTTCATCACCTGTTACACCATCTTGAAGTATTACAAATGCTTTTACAATATTACCTCTTATTTCATGCGGACTAGCGACAACAGCACATTCTTTGACTGATGGATGTTTAGTCAATGAATCTTCTACTTCGAATGGTCCGATTGTATAACCTGAACTTATAATTATGTCGTCTCTTCTACCTTCGAACCAGAAATAACCATCTTCATCTATTTTAGCTAAATCTCCTGTAATAAAGTAATCACCTACTACCGGTTCTTGCGTACGTTCGGGATCCTTATAATAACCTTTGAAAAGTGCCGGTAAGTCTACGGGCACAGCAATATTACCAATTTCTCCAACTGCCGCTAAGTTACCGTCATCATCTACGACAGTAGCATGACTACCAGGAATCGCTTTACCCATTGAACCCGGTCTAGCTTCTGTATCCTTTAAGAAACCAATTAGTAAGGTACTCTCTGTCTGTCCATAACCGTCTCGAACTTTAAGTTTAAAGTTTTCTTGGAACTTATCGACGACTTCTTTATTTAGTGGTTCACCAGCAGATACTGCACTGTGCAAGTGTTCTAAATTATAGTCTGTAAGGTTTGGTAATTTAGCCATTAATCTGTATTCTGTTGGTGTACAGCATAATACATTGATTTGATAATCTTGTAATAATTGTAAGTATTTCTCCGCGTTAAATTTACCATTATAAACAAATGCTGTAGCGCCAGAACCCATAATAGATAAAAATGGACTCCAAACCCACTTTTGCCAACCTGGTGCAGCAGTCGCCCAAACAACATCATCTTCCGAAATACTTAACCAATGTTTTGGTGCCATCTGCATGTGTGCGTAACCCCAACCATGTGAGTGGACTACTGCTTTAGGGTTACCTGTAGTACCAGACGTATAAGATAGCAATGCGACATCATCACGTGTTGTTTCTGCCATTTCTAATTTAGTACTTGCACTTTCTTTCTCATTATCTAGTGAAGTCCAATCCGTTTCCTGACCGCCAACGATGAACTTAGTAAGTTGTTCATATATATCGATATCTTTAAATTCACCTATACGTTCTGCCATTACGACTACTGCTTTAACTTCACCATGCGTTATACGGTATTGTAAGTCTTTCGTACGTAACATTTCAGAACTAGGGATAATTATAATTCCTAATTTAAGTGCTGCTAAATAAATTTCGTAAGTTTCTATACAACGCGGCATCATTACAAGTACCTTGTCACCTTTTTCTAATCCATAACTTGAAAGTACATTACCTACCTGATTCGCATTATTGATTAGTTCATGATACGTAATCTCTTGCTTTTCTCCGGATGCATCTTCAAAAATAATCGCTCTCTTCGACTGATCTACTGCATATTTCTCTATCTCACTTACGATATTGTACTGCTCTGGTGCAATTAAATCATTTTTATTCATTGCCTACTCTCCTTAAATCTAACGCAAAATCATTCATGAAGTTCAACATAAATTTCACTATGCGTTATTAACAACATTAAAATATTTAAATCTATTCCTCATAATTTTAATTTTAAATCACCCATAAGTAAAAGGATACGATTTAATTTCAGAATTTTAACATAATATTTTTCATTAACATTATTTATAAATTTATAAACTACTGACAATTTTATTACACTCATACCGAAACAGATAACTTTGTTATTCAATATAACAGTGATATAATATTATAATGTTAATTTTTAAAAGAAAGAAGTGATCTTAGTGACAGAAGCAGGAACGTTTCATGTCGAAAAGCGAATTCCGTTGTTCATCGTACTGCTATCAGGTGCATTCATCACGATACTTAACCAAACTTTACTTGGTACCGCGTTACCTCCAATAATGAAAGACTTACAAGTATCTGAAAGCACGGTGCAATGGTTACAATCCATATTTATGTTAGTAAATGGTATTATGATACCTATTACAGCATTTTTAATTGAAAGATTCACCTCGCGACAATTATTTTTAACCGCTATGATTATATTTGCTGCCGGTACATTACTTTGTGCCGTGGGGCCTGAATTTACAACACTACTTATTGGCCGTGTATTACAAGCTGCTGGCGCAGGTATTATGATGCCATTAATGCAGACTATTTTATTTTTACTCTTCCCAGTTGAAAAGCGCGGTACTGCCATGGGATTATTTGGTTTAGTTATCGCATTCGCACCAGCGATTGGACCTACATTATCAGGTGTATTAGTAGAACATCTATCATGGAGAAGTGTCTTCTATGTGGTACTTCCAATAGCCATTATTATTATCATCACATCTTATTTCCTATTAAAGAATGTAACAGAAACTACACATCCAAAATTAGATATCGCTTCAGTAATATTGTCGACCTTAGGCTTTGGCGGATTGCTTTATAGTTTCAGTTCTGTCGGAGAAGCAGGTTGGGCAAGTATCCAATTTTTATTACCACTCATCATCGGAATTATTGCATTAGTCATCTTTATTCGTAGACAACTAAAACTCAAAGAACCAATGCTCGAATTTAGAGTGTTTAATTATGGCATCTATACATTAGGTACTGTATTAAGTATGTTTGTATTTGGTGTATTAATTGCTACTAATATTATTTTGCCGTTATACATGCAAAACATGTTACAATTTTCAGCTTTAGAATCAGGTTTAGTACTATTACCTGGTGCTATTTTAATGGGAATTATGAACCCAGTAACAGGTTACCTGTTTGATAGATTTGGTGGAAAATGGCTCGCACGTCTAGGCTTAATTGTCTTAGTTGGTTCAACTATTCCATTCACACTATTAACAGCACATACAAGCTTTACTTATTTAGCAATTGGTAACGCCTTAAGAATGTTATCCATTTCTATGGTTATGATGCCAATGACTACATTAGCAATCAATCAATTACCTAATAACTTAATTGCTCATGGTACGGCAATGAATAATACCTTTAGACAGATGGCTGGTGCTATTGGTACAGCTGTATTTGTTACATTAATGTCTGTCACAGCTATACCTAAATCGGGCATCACAGGCATTATTCATGGTGTTAATGTAACATTCACTGTTGCTGCTGCAATTTCAGTAGTGGCATTGCTATTATCATTCAAACTTACAGATAAGACAAAGCCAACACGCAGAACGATTTAAGTTATGAATATATATGACTGATCTTCTGAATATAATTTGTTACATTAAATAAATAATGGTAAAGCATCATTCTTTTTCAGAGTTGATTCACATTTTAACCCTACATCGTGAATCACACATATTAAAAACACAGGTTGAGCCACTCATCGTGGTTCAACCTGTGTTTTTTTACTTCATTAATAACTGCATTTCACTCCAGCACATGTAAATATGAGCTAATATAATCCTTTCAATGCATCACTCGTATCAATATAAATATTTTTAACTTGTTGATAATTTTTAATTGCCTCTTTATAAGTTTCTCTACCGATACCTGATTTTTTATATCCTCCAAATGGTGCGCCTTCTGGTACTTGGTTGTAGGTATTTATCCATACTCGGCCAGTTCTAACCGCTTTCGCTATATTAAGCGCACGAGTAATATCTTGTGAAAATACCCCACCTGCTAAACCATATTCAGAGTCATTTGCAACTTTGATAGCTTCTTCATCATCTTTCACTTTAATAACTGTTAATACCGGACCAAAAATTTCTTCTTGTGCTAACTTATTATTATGATCAGGAACCGAAATCAGCGTTGGTTCGAAGAAATAACCTTTATCTAGACCATTGTCTACAATGCGCTGTCCTCCTACAAGTATTTCAGCGTCTGATTGCTTAGCATAATCGATATAGGATTGAATTTTTTCTATTTGTTCTTCACCAGTTTGACTACCCATTTGTGTGTTTTCATCTAATGGATCTCCAACCTTAATATTACTAAACGCTGTTTTCAACTTATCAATTAATTGATCATAAATTTTTTCATGAACTAATAAGCGAGAGCCTGCACTACATACTTCACCTTGGTTAAACAGTATGCCTAATTGAATACCTTCTAATGCCAAATCTAAATTTGCATCATCTAAAATAATATTGGCACTTTTACCTCCTAATTCTAACGTTGCTGGAACGATGCGTTTTGCTCCTGCTTCCGCAACAGTGTAACCAACATCCGTTGATCCAGTAAACGATAGTTTATCTACACCTTCATGATTAAAAATGGCATTTCCAGATTCTGATCCTTTACCTGTAATAATATTAACCACGCCTTTAGGTAAGACTTCTTGGAATATTTTCGCTAATTCAATCAAACTTAATGGTGTTGAAGAAGACGGTTGAATAACAATAGTATTGCCGGCAGCTATGGCTGGCGCTATCTTCCAAGCTTCTAATAAGATAGGAAAGTTCCATGCTACAACAGCACCTACCACACCTATTGGTTCGTGTCGTATTAAGCTCATCGTATCTTTATCTATATCATTTAATGACCCTTCATCTGTTTCAATCACACTACCGAAATATTTGTAATGTCTCGCGGCAAATGGTACGTCAATATTTAGTGTTTCTCTAATTGGCTTACCGTTATTGAGTGATTCTATAGTGGCTAGCTTCTCTTTATTTGCCTCAATTTTATTTCCTATTTCTCTCAAGTATTCTGCACGTTCAGTATTTGAGGTTTGACTCCAGCTGACAAATGCTTCTTGGGCGGCTTTAACCGCTTTATCAACATCACTGTCGCTTGCTTTGGCAACAGTAGCCAAGAATTCACCATTCGCTGGATTGTTAACCTCTAATGTTTCACCTCGTTCACTTGCGACAAATGTTCCATTGATAAATAACCCATAATTCTCGTCAATATAATCTCTTACATTTATACTCACAATCAATCTCTCCTTCACTTAAATGTGTTTATACAATTAAAATTTAGAAGTTCTTGCTGCTTAATATTTTTACAGTAAGTTATATGTTGAAATAATTATTTATCCACTCTTGGTAATGGATAAAATTGTGCATTTAATTGTTCCCATAATTTAGGTGGCAAATGATGTTTATCAGTTCTATTAGGATCAAATTCAGATATTATTTCATCTTCATTACCACTTTTAATTTTACTGATAAAGTTATAGTCGAGTAATATACCTCTACCAATGGCAATTAAATCAACATTAGGTGAGTTTATTGCTTCTAAAGCTTCACCAGCTGTAAACACTGAACCAATACCAATTAGCGGCATACGTCCGCCAATCCATTCATGCAATAAAGCTACTTTTTCTTGCCCTTTATATTTTCCTTCTTTCGTATCTGCAAAAACATGCATCAACGACACATGTAGATAATCTAAAGGTTTTTCAATTATTGTTTTAACTAACGTTTCTGTTAATTCCATTTTCAATCCATCTTCTTCTGGGTCTTCAGGTGATAGACGGTAACCAACAATAAAGTCATCATTTCCATACGCTTTAACAACTTTTAATACTTCATCAATAACTGCTAATGGGAATTTCAATCTGTCTTTCCCCCATTCATCCGTACGTTTATTATAATGTGGTGATACGAATTGATGAATTAAGTAGTGATTGGCACCATGTATTTCTACGCCATCGAAACCAGCATCAATTGCTCTTTTCGTTGCTTCACCAAAGGCAGTTATTGTTTCTGCTATTTCTGTTTGTGTTATTTCGCGTGCATCATGAGGTTCTGATTCATCAAAACTTTGCATAGTAATTGGACTCGGTCCTGCTACATCTCCTCCAGGTGTTAAATATGGAAGCGATTGTGCACCACCATGATGTATTTGAACTACAGCTTTCGCACCGTTCTGCTTCATTGTTGTTGCTAACTGTTTCAATCCATCTAGGTCCGAATCATGGGCAATTGATGGTTGTCCTGGAAACGCCTTTCCAAGATCAGTAACATTACTCGCCGCAGTTAGTGCTAAACCAACATCTTTAGATCTCTTGTCAAAATGTTCTAACTCTGCTGTTGAGGTCGTCCCATCGTCATTTGATGATGAATGTGTCAATGGTGCTAAGACAAATCTATTTTTCAACTTTACACCATTAGGTAATTCTAATGGTTCAAACAGTGGTTCAAATTGTTTTTTCATCATAAAAACCTCCCGAAATTTATATGCATGCTGCATACATATAAATTAACGCTATAATAAAAAAATGTCAAGACGAGACTATTTAAATCTCATCATGACATTATAATGATTTAACCAATTGTTGCATTAATGCATTTGCGTCGGTGTCACCTAAGTATTTAGACATGACTTCATGAATGATATCCAAACTACCTTGTAGTTTTTCTTCTCCCCATTCAGTAATTTGTGTGTAGGTTCCTCTTCTATCCACCGCACACACACATTTCTCCAATGCACCGCATTTTTCAGATTCCATATTAGAAACAATTCTAGACAGTGCACTTTGACTCAAGTCTAATAGATTTTGTAATTCTTGTAGTCTTAGCTTTTTCTCAGGAGAAACCGAAATATAATATAATACATAAAATTCTTTTAATGATAATTGATATCTCGCTCTAATAATTGCTTCAACTTCTTTACGGATTTTATTTTGTAAGCGATCAAGCTCTAGCCAAGGGCTCATAAAATCATATTTTTTATCCATTATTTTCCCACCTATTATTGTGATAGATAAGTCCTTTAAAGTTTCTATATGCTTTAAATCTAACTTAATCTTATTGGAGAGCATCCCTTAAATCTCTCCAAACAAAATATTATAACCATGTTATAACTGATTAATACTAAACTACATCCCTACTATAATGTCCACCTTATAGCGAATCCCATTAAAAATTTTAATATAAATATTATAACACTACGATTTATTGAAATACACCGTTCAAGCTTGCTTCTACAACCGTTTATTTTGAAATTATTAATAATAGCGCAATATAAATCAATAATACTGTGATTTAATTCACAAAATATACAAAATGCATAACACCTAAACACCGAATTACATTTTATAATATATAAATAAAATATAATATTCGGAGGTTTAAATGTGGACATTGTAAATATTGTTGTAAATACATTTACCGACAAAGGATTTTTAAGTGCAATAGCCTCAACTGTTTTAATCATTTTACTAGGTTATTTTTGTAGAAAGAAAAATATCTTCAATAATCAAGCAGCTAAAATTTTATCTAAAGTAGTGTTGACTGTTGCATTGCCAGCATTAGCATTTTCTGCCTTTATGACTGACTTGAACCAAAAACATTTAGCTCAAGGAATTAATGTTTTAATTTGGGGCATCTTAATGTATATTGTTTTGATTATTTTAATCAAGCCTTTTTATGCTAAATATAAAGGAGATAAGAAGACTACTTTAGAAATACTCTCTATATTTAGCTCTACGACATTTTTTGGTATCCCTATTATAAGTGCAATGTTAGGTCCAATTGGTGTTATCTATGCAAATATATTTAATATTGGTTATCGTATTTTCTTATATTCCTATGCATATATCAAGATGGGCGGACTAAAAATGGAAATAAAAAACCTCAAGACTATGTTTTTAAATCCAATTGTTATTGCTACATTTTTAGGTTTATTTATTTGGCTCATTCAAGATTTAACACCACACATTACAGTCTTACATAGTCAAAAGGGTAACGAGATTTCAGTTTCAATATTGCGTATTGATCAGACTTTACCTTGGCTTTATGCACCAATCATGTTTTTATCTAAACTTGCTTCACCATTAGCATGGTTATCTATTGGTGCAACTTTAGCAGAAATCAATTTTAAAGATGCTGCTAAAAATACTACGACTTGGTATTATGCCGGTGTGAAAACAGTGATGGTGCCATTAATCAACTTAGTAATTTTTATTATAACTACATTAACTGGCATTTTGATATTTGATATGAATGCTGTCACTACAATGATTGTAATGATGGCAACACCATCTGCAACTGTGGCAGTAGCTTATGCAATCAACTTTGATAAAGAAGCCGTTTTAGCATCCAATGCATCATTACTCTCGACCATTGTAGCCGTATTTATTATCCCAAGTTGGCTAGTCATATTAAAAATTATTGGTAATCTAGGCATTTTTTAACACAACATCTTAGAAAGTAGGTTATCTTATGTTTAAAATTATTTGTTTTGGAGTAAGACCTCATGAGGTCGAAATTTTCCACCAATTTAATACTTATGATTTCGAATTAACGCTCGTAGAATCATTGCTTACCGCAGATAATATCACGTTAGTTGATGGACATCATGCCGTATTATTACGCGCAAATTGTCATGCAACAATGACCAATTTAAAATATATGAAGGCACAAGGTATTGAGTATGTGTTCACTAGAACTGTCGGCACTTCACATATCGACTTGGAAGCCGCAGCATCGCTTGGCATCAAAGTGGCAAATGTGCCTAGCTATTCACCAAATGCTATTGCCGAACTCTCTTTAACATTAGCACTCAACTTATTACGTAATATTCCTTTTACAACAAATAGAACACAACAGTTTGACTTTAGAGTAGATAGTAAGATGTTTAGTAAGGAAGTACGAAACTGTACAGTGGGTATTATAGGTACAGGTAAGATTGGTTATACTGAAGCCCAATTATTCAAAGGATTAGGTGCAAAGGTAATTGGTTATGATTTATATCCTAATGATTTATGTACTGACACTTTAGATTATGTCTCTTTGGACGAATTACTTAGCCTAAGCGATATCGTTAGTATTCATGTACCACATATCCCAGGTGAAAATGATGGCATGATTGATCGGGCATTTTTAACTAAAATGAAAAACGACGCCATCTTAATTAATACGGCACGAGGCGAATTACAAAATAATCACGACATCGTTACCGCTTTAGAGCATAATGTCATCGCCGGTTTCGCTACAGACGTGTTACCGCATGAACAAGATGTATTCTTCAAACAGTTTGATGCATGGGGCCCATTACCTGACACCGATATTCAATCCTTAATTAACATGTATCCAAGAGTATTAATCACACCACATATTGGCTCAAATACAGATGAAGCTGTTGCAAATATGGTAGAAACAAGCTTTAAAAACTTTAATGAAATACTCACAACAGGTACATCATCCAACTTATTAAAGACACCCAATTAAATAATAATATTCAAAAAACCCTCACTATTCTTGTCTTAAACAGATATTGTGAGGGTTTTACTATCTTTATGATATAGCTTTGTCTATGGTCTTATATATTACTTTTCTGATAAACGTTGAATCGCTATTTCTCCTAATGATTTTGCAGCTACAATCAATGCATCTTCATTCACTTCAAATTTAGGATGATGATTCATATAAGGTGTTTCCACTGCTTCAGGTTTACATCCTACAATATAGAACGTACCTGGAATTTCCTTCAGATAATAAGCAAAATCTTCTGAACCGGTAACAGGTGGAATTTCAACTAAATGTTCATAATAGTCACCTTTACTCTTTTCTAAAATATCAGCCACACTTTGTGTATGCTCCGGATGATTGTAAAGTACAGGATAACCAAATTGATAATCTAAGTCATAAGTGACATCGAATCCTACCGCTACACTTTGAGCCACTTTATCAATTTCTTCGTACATAAATTGTTCTAATTCATCATTTAGATAACGTGCAGTCCCTTTAATCGTCACAGTATCTTGAATGATATTCGCTCCACCTGGTGCTTCAAATGCACCAATAGTTATAACACCCATTTCTAATGGATCAATTCTTCTTGATACAATCGTTTGAATTGTATTTACAAAGTTTGTTCCAGCAACTAAAGCATCATGTGTTTTATGCGGGCTTGCAGCATGACCACCAAGCCCTTTGATTTTTAATGTAAATGTGGAACTACCAGAGAAAGCATTGCCTTTATTGTATGCTATTACATTTGGACCAATAATTGGCGCTACATGGATACCGTAAATTTCATCAACATCTTTTAAAGCACCAGATGCTACAATTTGTTGTGCTCCACCCGGCGGCTTTTCCTCAGCATGTTGATGAATAATTTTTATTGTTCCAGAAAGCTCATCTTTAATTTCAAGTAATGCATCTGCTAAGCCTAGTAAATATGCAGTGTGCGCATCATGACCACATGCATGCATCACACCTTCATTTAATGACTTAAATTCAACTTCTGCTTCTTCTTTGATTGGTAATGCATCAAAGTCAGCACGTAGACCAATCGTTTTTCCAGGTTTACTCCCCTTGATTTCAACGATGACCGCATGACTTTCTGTTACGGGTTGCGTTACTGTAACGTCCTTCCCTTTATAAAAATCTTTAATATATTGAGCTGTTTGCTCTTCTTGGAAAGACAACTCTGGATGTTGATGTAAATGACGTCTATGCTTTATCATTTCACTTTCTTTTTTCTCTAACTTCTCAAACAGTGTATCTTTTAAATTCATAAACATTCACTTCTCTCAATTATTTTTAAAATTATATGTCCGAATACAATTTTAAGATGTTTTCAACACTAATTCAAAGAATATAAATTGATTGATGTGAATTGACTTTTTTAAAATAAAATTACTGTTTCTATAATGTGCATTTCTTATAAAAAATAAACATATAACACTTTATTCAGTACAAGCTTCGGCAAGTGTTGATTGTGTAGCTGTTTCTTTCTTATAAGTAACATACATCATTACGCTAGCAAGTATGACCATAATAAATCCAAAATACGGCGTCATAGTTAATGAGAAATGATTTAATACAAATCCACCAATTACCGAACCTAAGGTAATACCAATATTAAATGATGCGATATTTAAACTTGATGCAAAATTAACCGTCGCTTTGTGCTTTCTTTCTGCAAATAATACGACAATAAGTTGTAATCCAGGTACATTCATAAAGGCAAACAATCCCATCAATAACACTGCAATTGTACCGATGAATTGATGCGTTACTGTAATACCGACAAACAATAATACCATTGCTTGAATAGTAAATATAGCAACCAATACCTTTGTAGGTTGATGGTTGGTTAACTTTCCACCTAATGTGTTACCAATAGCTACCATTACACCATAAATAATTAATAGAATGACTACCGCATTATCACTATAGTGCATGACATCCGTCAAGATTGTTGTAAGGTAAGTATAAACAACAAATGTACCACCATAACCTAATGCTGTAATTAAATAAATCATCATTAACGATTTATTCTTAAATACTTTCAACTGCTCTACCATTGGCGCTTGATCATATTCATTTAAATCATTTGGTACTACTAACCAGTTACCAATGAAGCTAATTAATCCTATTATCGCAATAGCCACAAAAGACATTTCCCAACCAAATTGTTGACCTATCCAAGTCCCTAATGGTACTCCTGTAATCGTAGCAACTGTCAATCCAGTAAACATCATTGCAATTGCACTTGAACGTTTATCCGGTGTTACTAAATCACTAGCGATTGCAGTCGCAATAGACATAAATACACCATGCATTAATGCTGAAAGTATACGCATTGCTAACAGCATACTAAATGTTACAGATACTGCAGCTAAAGCATTGGCTACAATAAATATCAACATAATACCCAGTAATAAGTGCTTACGTTTCATTTTATTCGTTAATGGCGTAAGTACTGGTGCCCCTACTGTAACTCCTATCGCATATAATGAAACTGTTAATCCTGCCATAGATATACTTGTGTTAAATGAATCTTTAATTAGTGGTAATAATCCCACACTAATAAACTCTGTCATGCCAATCGCAAATGCTGACATTGCTAATGCAAAAATAGCAAATTTATTGTTTTTCATGATATATTTGACTCCTTCTTTTTTATTATATGTGTTAATATAAACTACACAATATAAAAGAGGAAGTACGCACTTTAAAGTGCTATAGGTACTTTTAAGTACCTATAAGGAGGTCAAATTATGAGTAAAAATTACAATATCGGTGTAGAAGCTACAATCGATGTCATCGGTGGTAAATGGAAACCTGTCATTTTATGTCACTTGCAAAATAATGGTCTCATGCGTACGTCTGCATTAAAGCGTGCCATTCCTTCAATCACTCAAAAAATGTTAACACAACAGCTACGTGAATTAGAAAACGATGGTATTATCAATCGTATTGTATATGATCAAGTACCACCAAAGGTTGAATATGAACTTTCTGAATACGGCGAAACACTTGGCAAGATATTATCATCACTTTGCTATTGGGGAGAACTACATGCAGAAAAAATGTACAATCGTGGAGAATCGGTAAAATTAGAGCGTCAAGATTTCGTCAACATCCCTAGCTAACCTTTGTTATTGTTTACACCTCAATAATAAAAAGCAGTAATTTCCTCAACGAAAATTGCTGCTTTTTCTATTACAATTAAACTTCTGATATGAATCATTTAATCAATATATAATTCACTGATTGCAAACAATGTTGCTTTGCCTGCTAATGTCAATGCCCCATCTTTATATGTAGCATAAATACTCCCACCACGTGCCGATGCTTGATAAGCGTTAATCGTTTCTTTATTTAATTTTTCAGACCAATAAGGAATAATATGACAATGACCTGAACCACAAACTGGGTCTTCGTCCACATTTAACTTAGGTGCAAAGCTTCTAGATACACAATCATAATCAGTACCTTCAGCTGTTACTTGTAGTAACAATCCATCTAATTCAGCTACTTTCTTTAAATCTGGTTTTAAGTCAATAACAGACTTTTCATCATCTAGTACACATAGCAGGTCTCTGCCCTTAAACACTTCACGAGGTCTCACACCTATTGCCGCTTCAATTTCGTCTAATTGATTTACGCTTTTTAAATCATACGGAGGAAAGCTCATCTCATATAGTTCATCATTTCTATTTACTATCAAATCACCACTCATCGTTGTAAACGTTACTGTAGATAATGAATCATCATAATAATTCATTAATACATAGGCTGTAGCTAAGGTAGCATGTCCACATAAATCAATTTCTCCACCGGGTGTGAACCATCTCAAATGATATTTATCGCCCTTTCTAACTGCAAATGCCGTTTCTGATAAATTATTCTCTTTAGTAATTGCTAACATAAGTTCGTCATTTAAACTTTTCTCTACTATACATACGGCAGCAGGATTTCCACCAAATATACTATCACTAAATGCATCTACTATATATTGTCTCATACACACCCTCCTTTGAATTATCCACTATTTTAGAACAACTCATTTAAAAAATAAAGCATCACTTAGATTCACCGTAAACTGAACGGTTTATCAAGTTTCAACATTTTTAAATGTAAACTAATTTTATTTTTAAGTTTACAATTAGGTTGGAATCGTTTTATGATACCCATAAGACACAAATTAAAAAGAGGTACAACATGAATATTTTTATTACAGGAACAAATACAGATATAGGTAAAACTTATATCACAACGCAACTATTTAATTTATTACAAAATGCAGGCAAGTCAGTAGTAATTTTCAAACCCTTTCAGACTGAAGAAATTGGATTAGGATGTTATCCAGATTTAGAGGTCTATAAAAATGTATGCGGCCTTGAATATGAAGAGACATCGCTTTATACATTCAGAGATCCAGTATCTCCACACCTTGCCTTCAAGCTAGAGCCAAATCAACGATTCAGTCGAGATAGTATAGTCACTAAATTAGCCTATTTAGAACAGCGGTATGACTATATTTTGATTGAGGGGGCTGGAGGAATCGCTGTGCCCATTTACGAAAATAATGATTACTGTTATATGACCAGTGATTTAATACGCGACACCGCAGATTTCATCGTTAGCGTAGTACCTTCAAAACTTGGTGCCATTAGTGATGTAATTGTCCATCAATCTTATTTGGAACAGTGTTCACTACCCACTAACGTAATAATCATGAACCATTTTAGTAATACAGCAATTGAACAAGACAATAAACATACACTTGAAAAATTACTTTCTAAAGCTGTATTCACTTGTGAAAGTCATAAGCAGAATCTGGAATCTTCAAAACAATTATTAGCAATATTAGAAGGAGCGATTAATGATGAACAATGAACAACTTGTAGCTAAAGATTTGAATTATGTATGGCATCCCTTTACTCAGATGGGTGTTTACAGAGAATCAAAGCCTATTATTATAAAGAAAGGTCGTGGAAGTTATCTATACGATACAAATGGTAATAAATATTTAGATGGTTATGCCTCACTGTGGGTAAATGTTCATGGACACAATAATAAGCAACTCAACCGTGCCCTACAACGACAACTAAAACAAATTGCACATTCTACTTTATTGGGTTCCTCAAACATTCCATCAATTGAATTGGCCGAGCAACTCGTTGACATTACCCCCCAATCTTTACAGAAAGTGTTCTATTCAGATACGGGTAGCGCTGCTGTTGAAATCGCAATTAAAATGGCATACCAATATTGGAAAAATTTAGATGCCATACAATATGCCAAAAAGCGAAAGTTCTTAACATTACATAATGGCTACCATGGCGATACATTGGGAGCAGTTAGTGTTGGCGGTATCGATACTTTCCACCAAATATTTGAGGATTTAATTTTTGAAAATATTCAAATAAGCAGTCCATCATTGTATCAAAGTACTTACGAAACGGAAGAAACAATGACCAAAGCTATTCTCGAAGAAATAGAAGCTATACTGCAACAACAAGCTGATGAAATTGTTGGTTTTGTTATCGAACCACTTATTCAAGGTGCTACTGGCCTTTTCGTTCATCCTCATGGATTTCTCAAAGCCGTAGAACAGTTATGTAAACAATATAATGTATTACTAATTTGTGATGAAGTCGCAGTTGGCTTTGGTAGAACCGGAACAATGTTTGCTTGTGAGCATGAACAAGTTGAACCAGATATTATGTGTTTAGGTAAAGCTATTACTGGCGGTTATTTACCATTAGCAGCAACACTTACCTCTCAACGAATATATGATGCGTTCTTAAGTGATACACACGGTGTTAATACCTTTTTCCATGGTCATACATACACGGGGAATCAACTTGTTTGTGCAGTCGCTTTAGAAAGCCTCAAATTGTATAAACAGAATCATGTTATACAGCACGTTCAAAAGACTTCAAAAATATTGCATAATTACTTGCATAAACTTGCAAACCATCCACACGTGGGAGACATTCGTGGCAGAGGATTAATGTATGGCGTTGAATTAGTAGCTGACAAAGCAACAAGACAACCTTTATCTATAGAGAAAGTAGAAAGCATAATTGCTGAATGCAAGGCATGTGGTCTGATGATTCGTAACTTAGAACATGTCATTACTTTTGTTCCTATTCTCACTATGTCTAAAAAGGAAATTAAAAAAATGGTACGCATCTTTACCAAAGCATTAACCACAATACTTGATTAAATGATGATCATTACACAATTGTTTACAAAGAAGGTGAGTAGAATTTATTTTGAATCACAACTAAACACACTAAAGCAATACAAAACCTTTAGACACTTAAACAATGTCGAGTACGTATCCAAAAAACACATCACAATCAATGCAAAAACCTATATCAATTTCACCTCAAACGACTATCTAGGATTGGCACAATTACCAATCAACGTCAATCAACTCAATTATTATTTGTCGTACTATGGCATTAACTATGCAAGTTCTAGATTAGTAAGTGGTAATTCACAACTTTACCACAATATTGAACGATTATTCTGTTCACATTATCCGTTTGAAGATGCTTTGATTACAAATAGTGGTTATGAGGCAAATTTAGCTATATTCAATATATTCAAAGATCAGGATGTCATAGTATTTTCGGATGCTAGAAATCATGCCAGCATTATCGATGGCATTAAATTAAGTGGCTTATCCAAGCGCATTTATCCTCATTTGGACTATAATGCGTTAGATCAACAGCTCAGTCTGCATCCGACCACTACAAAGCTCATTGTTACTGATAGCATCTTTTCGACGCACGGAACTATGGCTGACTTGCAACAAATCATAACACTAAAAAAACGTCACCCTAACACATATATTGTGGTAGATCATGCACACGGTCTAGGCTTAAATCTTTACGATACATTAGAGGGTATTGATATTTTAACAGCCAGTTTATCTAAAGCACTAGGTACACAAGGTGGCATTATTCTGTGTTCTAACACAGTTAAACAACTCCTTGTAAATTTAGCAAGACCCCTCATTTATTCAAGTGCACTTCCGATATTTAACCTATACCAAATTGAGCGTAACTTACATTACTTATGCGCCCAATCATACAGAGCAACTAAATTAGTTCACTTGAGTAAATATTTCAATCGTTTAGCCAAAGATAAAATGAATACGCAGAATTGTCATACACTTTCACCTATAAAGCACATTGAATTTGACAGTTATAAAGACGCAGAAACCATTTATGAACTGTTACTAACAGAGGGTATATTGGTCAGTTATTTCCGTTATCCAACCGTTGATAGGCCCATGCTACGGATTTCATTATCTTATTTTCATAATGAAGATGACATCAAGCTATTATTACAACTATGCCATAATCTAACCAAAGGAGACTAAATCATGTACAGCATTAAGATGCGTTCAAGCCAACAAAGTAAACATATTAGTGGTGCCGAAACGATTTGTGATGAACCTGCGATTGCCGATGTACTCCTTCGTTTTTTTAACAAGGGCTTTTATCACGAAAATGGCGCTATTGATTTCCTTAATTTAAAAATTGAAAAAGTAACACGTCCTTTAACAACTATTCAAAGTTTATCTATATACGACAACAATGACACTATTACAAATCTAGCTTCACAAGTTCATATTAACGCAGAAATTTTGCAAAAGGCATGGTCTTATATTGAAGACGCTAACAATTACAGTGGTGCAATCATCTTATCAGTTCATAATGGGCAACGTCTTGATGATACTGGCCTACGTGGCATCCGTGTAACGCGTTTTATGTTTGAAACACAACATAATTATAACGATCGAATACAAGATGCTATCACAATTGCATCTTGTATTAATCAATTTCCAGGTGTTATTGCAGAACTTTGTGTCTCAGACGATTTAACATATACGACAGGTTACTTTGCTAGCACATCAACTGGCTACCAGCGTATTAAAAATATAAAGCAAAAAGGTTCTAGAAATGGTGGTAGAATCATCTTCGTCGACAATACAATCAACTTAGAAGCATACCGTAATTATTTAGAGATTTTACCTAAAAAAGTAATTGATACCAAAGCTTAATAATCTAACTTTTATCACTTTATCTGTTACAGAACTTACATTGTGTTTGAATAGACAAAGCCGTTTGGGAGATTAGTCTTTCAGACTAAAATAAAGTCACTAATTTTTACTGATAAATGATTTGTAATTTTACTTAAATCTTCATTACTTAACTCGTTTTTCATTTCTTGTTTTATCTCAAGGATAATTTCTGTCTCAATTAATTCATTATAAAGCGTCTTAGTTTTTGTAGTAATAACATATAAGAGCTGTGTATTATATGCGCGACACTTGAGGGAGTACGATGCGTGTCGAGACCGAGACTCGACCCAGACCCTTGGTAAGCGAGTGATAATAATACGCAGTATTGATATCAATAACAAGCCCATCAAAGAATTTTGATCTTTGATGGGCTCAATGCTGGGTATTTATGTCCCAGACGCCTTTTGTGCTTTTATTCAATCTTAGAAATCATTCGACTTTAATTTGGGATCTTCTTGTTTCTTTGTGCAGGATGTGAATATTTAATATGTTGCTGTCCTTTGCCATATAAATTTTCACGCAATGTAGTCCCTTCATATTCCGTTCTATATAGTCCCCGCTCCTGTAAAATGGGAATAACTTCATCGATTAACTCTTCAAACGTACCAGGATTATATGCTTGAGTAATATTAAATCCCGCTGCACCACCTTCTATGGCCCATGTCTCAAATTGATCAGCCACTTGTTCCTTCGTTCCTATAAATATAGCTGCACCATTACCAATACAATGATGTTTCAATGCTTCTTTAAACGTCCATTTTCGTGTGGTGTCCTTAGCATAATAATCTAAGTCAACTTGAATCGCGTCTGTTTGAATATCTTCTACATAATCATCAGGATCAATATGTGAGAGATCGATACCTGTATGCCCGCTTAATAACGTAGCGACACCTTCATGACTCACATACGACTCTAACATCTTAAGCTTTTCATAGGCCTCCGCTTCCGTCTTACCCACAATTGGTAACACCATCGGAAAGACTCTAATATCACCTCGCTCTCTACCATATATTTCAGCTTTTTCTTCCATTTCAGCTACAAATCGTTTCAAATCTTCCAATGAGTTGTGCTTCGAAAATACAGCTTCTGCATGTTTTGCAGCAAAATGCTTCCCCTTTGTTGAGGCACCAGCTTGAAATAACACCGGTGTACGTTGAACAGAAGGCTCAACAAGATGAGGGCCATCAATATCAAAGTATTGACCATGAAACTTTACTGTATGCACTTTTTGCGGATTAGCATACGTATCTGTTGCAGCATCTTGAACCACTGCTCCATCTTCCCAACTCTCTTCCCACAATTTATATGCTACCTCTAAAAATTCATCTGCACGATTGTATCGTTCATCCTTTGATAAACGCTCAGGCAAACCCAAGTTCACCGCTTCACTTTTCAAATAAGATGTCACAACATTCCATCCTATCCGCCCCTGTGTTAGATGATCTAAAGTAGATAGCTGACGCGTCAAACTATAAGGTTGACTATATGTGGTAGAAATTGTGGGTACGAAACCAATATGCTTAGTGGCCGCTGCCATTGCAGATACCAATACTGTCGGCTCATGAGATGGTAATTGTACAGCGTATTTCGCTGACGTATCAAATGAATTATTATAAGTATTATACGTTCCTAATACATCTGCAATAAAGACAGAATCAAATTTACCTTTCTCTAATGTTTGAGCCAAATTAATCCAAAAATCCAAGCGATTGTGCTTTGTGCCATGATCTTTTTCATGCTTCCATAAACCAGATGAATATGGCGATGGTGAATTTTGTACAAAAGCATTAAAATGTATTTTTTTGTTAGCCATCATGTACCGCCCCTTTTATACTTTAATTTTTAAATAACATTTTATTATTTGAATATTCAGTCTTTTGATGTCGTACTTCGTCTCTCCTAGCCCCAATCATTCAGTTTCAACTTCTTGTGTAATATCCAGCTTCTGCTCAGAATGGTGTGTTTCAATCGTGGTACTGCGTTGAGCAGAATGATCTGTCCTAAGTACTTTAAAAAATGAAATAATCATAAGTATTATAATGAGTGAAAATGGCAATGCTGTAATAATCATGAGATTTTGTATCGATTGCATCCCACCAGTATAGAACATAATAATTGCAAAAAATGCCAATATGACACCCCAACTCACCTTTATGAATCCCGTTGGATTAAGCGAACCTCTTGATGTCAACATACCTAATACATATGTGGCTGAATCTGCTGAAGTAATAAAAAAGATTGCTACCACAATAATCGTTAAAATACTTAACGTAAATCCAAATGGAAAGTGCTCTAACACTGCAAATGTTGCTGTTTCAGTATTAAATGATGATATTTTAGCAATATGATTGGATTGTAAGTATAGTGAGGCACCTCCAAATACTGCAAAAAATACAAAGCATATCAATGCAGGCACAAACAACACACCTAATATAAATTCTTTAATCGTACGCCCTCTTGAAATACGTGCGATAAATATACCAACAAATGGCGACCAGGCAATCCACCACGCCCAATAAAACAGCGTCCAATTTTTCATCCAAGAAAATCGCTTATCCTGTGAATCTAGTGGTAAAGTTAAACTCATTTTCAAGAAATCCGACATATAATTTCCCAATGTATTGGTAAACATATTAAGTATGTATAAGGTAGGTCCAACGATAAATACCGCAATCAAGATAACAACAGCAAGAATCATATTGATATTGCTCAAATGTTTTATACCTTTACTAATGCCAGACCAAGCCGAAATAGTGAAAATCACTGTAGCCATAATGATAATAAAGGTCTGGACAAAGAGGTTAGACGGTACATCAAAGAGAAAATTTAGCCCATCATTGATTTGTGCAGTACCAAAACCTAATGTTGCTGCCACACCTGTAACCGTTGCAATGACTGCCAATATATCACTCACGTTACCGACATAACGTTGTATACGCCCCTCACCTAACAACGGTCTTAACATCGCACTAACTAATCCAGGGTAACCTTTATAGAAACTAAAGTACGCAAATACGAGCGCCACGATGCAATAAACTGCCCAGGCATGTATACCCCAATGAAAAAATGAGTATTGTAATGCAGATGCTATAGCCCCTTTTGAACCTTCTTTGTGTTCTGGAGAAAGAATAAACGCATCACTGATTGGTTCAGACGTCGTCCAAAATACTAAACCCATGCCCATACCTGCACAAAATAACATTGAAAACCAAGATACTAACGAAAATTCTGGTTGTTCATCTGCCTTGCCCAATTTAATATCCCTATATTTTGAAAATAATAAATATAAACACAACGCTAGAAAAATAACGATCAAAATAAGATAATACCAACTAAATTGAACCGCAATATATTGAGTCAAAGCAGTGGTAAACGTTTCAAATTGTTTCGTAAAAATTGCTCCATATAAAATAAATGCCGCACATATCGTAATAGAGCTAAGAAAAACAATGTTATATTTTACTTTCATAATACCTCCTTCGGCCTTTTAAACCTAAATCTAAATTATTAAGTTCAGCTATATAACAACATAATAAATCTACCCTTTTATTCCGATTGGTTTACTATGTTTTAATGTACGATACACTACTCCCAATAGGCTGTCAATCGAATTTATGCTTTTTATATAATTAATAAGATATGATTCCCCATTGATAATTAGCGGCACACACCCACATTTCAAGCTTTCTCAGCACCTATCTCTACATAATAATAATCTTTATTAGCTTTTAATTATTATTAATTGATAATAAATTAAAATTATATTATTTAATTAGTTAAAATTTGCAATAAAGTTATTTTTGAAATATTATAGATGATAATTACTTACGTCTTTGAACACAAAGGAGTCATGTTAATGTCAGATCACCTTCAAAGGGGTTTAAGTAATAGACACATTCAGTTAATTGCAATTGGTGGTGCAATCGGCACCGGTCTATTCTTAGGATCAGGTCAGACTATATCATTAACTGGATCATCTATTATTTTTACATATTTAATAATCGGTGTAGTTCTATTCATGTTTATGCGGGGACTGGGAGAATTATTACTGAGCAATTCAAGATATAAATCATTCGTAGATATTGCCAATGATCAGTTAGGTCCATACGCTGGTTTCCTAATTGGTTGGACTTACTGGATGAGTTGGATTACTTCAAGTATGTCAGATTTAACTGCTATGGGTTCCTATGTCAGTTATTGGTCTTCTAATATACCAAACTGGCTTACTATTTTATTTATTGTGCTGTTATTAATGGCTTTCAACTCTTTAGGCTCTAATTTATTTGGAGAAATCGAATTTTGGTTCTCTATGATTAAAATAATTACGATTATTGTATTAATCGTCGTCGGATTAGCTTTTATTATCTTAGGATTTAAAACAAACCATTCAACTGCAAGCTTTACGAACTTATATAACAACGGTGTCTTTACACATGGCGCATACGGTTTCTTGATGTCATTCCAAATGGCGGTTTATTCATTCATTGGTATTGAATTAATTGGGGTTACAGCTGGAGAAACGAAGAATCCTAACGTCTCTATACCACGTGCCGTCAATAGCGTGCCTATTAGAATCTTATTATTTTATATTGGATCTCTGATTGTTATCATGTCTATTACACCTTGGGACCATATTTCAGCTGATAAAAGTCCATTCGTACAAGTATTTGCACTCATCGGTATACCATTTGCAGCAAGTGCGATTAACTTTGTAGTATTAACTGCTGCTGCATCTGCTACAAACAGTGGTATCTTTTCTGATAGTAGAATGTTATTCGGGTTAGCCCAAGATAAACAAGCACCTGCAATTATGGGTAAGACAAATAAACACGGCGTACCTCATATTGCAATGTTTATTTCAACATCAATATTGCTTGTTGCAGTGATGTTAAACTATATTTTCCCAAATACGATACAACTGTTCATTTATATTACAACGATTTCGACAGTGTTGTATTTACTCGTATGGATTCTCATTATTGTTTCTTATATAAAGTACGCTTATACGCATAAAGAAGAACATAAACAGAATGTTTTTAAATTAAAAGGCGGCTTTTTATCGGGTTATGCCGTACTTGCATTTTTCTTTTTTGTATTCGTATTATTATTCTTTTCTGATGATACTAGACGCGCTGTATACTTCTTGCCTATATGGCTACTCGCAACAGCACTCATGTACCTGAAAATTAAACGTAAAAAAGAACAAAGCAACCAAGAAAACTTAAATAAAGAAACAGCTTTAACAGATAAATAGTATTTAAAAATAACATCTACACTCAATATAAACAGAGTCATGTTATAACCTTTATACATAAGGCACCTCGTTCATTTACTAAACTAAAAGAACGAGGTGCCTTATTTTTTGGTATTTCAATACAATTATCATTACTTTTGCACAGTATTTTGGCGAGACTCCTGAGAGAACAGGACGAGCGGAAGCTGTCCCCTAGGAAAGCGAGCCAACAATACCATATATTTGAATACAAAGAAGCACTCAGATCAATTGAATTCAATCAGTCTGAGTGCTATTTTTCTAGAGTTTAGCCAATAGGCTCTCTAAAACTATAAAAAATAACTATGGAACAAATACCTTATTTATCAAATTTCTGAAGGATTAGCTCCTGAAGTCTTTTTACGTAAATCATATTCAATTTCTTCTAAACTACGTCCACGTGTTTCCGGTAAGTATTTAATTACAAAGATCATTGCTAACACACCAATAATTGCAAAAATCAAGAATACCCATTCTGTACTTAATGCTCCATTTAATACTGGGAAAAGTTGTGCAACTAATAATGTACCAAAGTTAAGCACTAAAGCAGCCATACCTGTCGCTGCACCTCGCGCTCGCATTGGGAACATTTCTGGTAACATAACCCAAAGAATAGGTCCCCAAGTTAATCCAAAGAATACGATAAACAGTGATAAACAAATAATAATGATAATTTCAGACGATTCAATCCCAATCGTCCATATTAAGATGGCCATTATTAATAATGAAGCAATCATTCCTATATTACCTGTAACTAATAATTTCTTACGGTCAATTTTATCAGCGATAAATACAGCTATAATCGTCACAATCACATTGACTGTACCAATACCGACAGTTCCTAGAATAGACGTTGCTTCACCTAATCCTGCCTTACTAAATATTGTAGGTGCATAGAAGATAATCGCATTGATACCGACAATTTGTTGAAATAGTGCAAATACACAACCAATAATTAACGTCGGTCTAAGCCATGGCGATTTTAAAATTGCCCATGTTGACTCAGATACTGCTGAAATTTCTCTCATCTCTTTAATTTCTGTATTGATTTCTTCTTCATCATTAAACGTAATCTTCATCACATCACGCGCTGCTTGTTCGCTACGATGTTCCAATAACCATCTCGGACTCTCTGGCATAAATGCAATTCCTACCAATAAGATGACAGAAGGTACTACAGCTAAACCAAGCATCCATCTCCACCCTTCCATATCTGAAAAAGCAAAATTAACGAGATAAGCTGCTAATATACCAATCGTAATCATTAACTGGTTTAATGATCCTAATGAACCACGGTATTCCGTTGGCGCCATCTCCGATAGATATACAGGTACTGTTGCCATTGAACCACCAACAGCCAAACCAATAATTAATCTACCCAATACTAAGATAGGCATATTAGGCGTAAATGCCATAATTAAAGAACCAACAATATAAACGATAGCAATCATTAACACCAGTCGTCGTCTACCAATTTTATCTGATAGCGGTCCACTGCTCCCTGCACCAATAATTGCACCTACTAACATAGATGCTACAACGAGCCCCTCAGTAAAGCTATTCAATGGAATATCATCATGTATAAATAATAACGCCCCAGATATGACACCGTTATCATAACCGTATAACAAGCCACCTAGCGCTCCCAAAATAAATATTAAACTTTTATTTACTTTCACTTTATTACAACCCCTTCAAATTTATTATTTTATTATAATCTTATTTTGAAAGCGTTTCAAATAGAAATTTACTTTTCTTTCATTTTAATTCGATTTTTAACTATATATACATTAGTAACTAATATGATTTAATGTAATTGTTCCTATTTGCATTAGTTACTATTAAAAAATATCTAACAATTAAATTTAGATTAGCCTTCTGAAGAATTTGAAGAAACATTGACAGCCAAAGACTGCGTTAAAGATGTATCACGAAAACACACTCAAATAATATGAATCCTTGTAAAAATAAAGAATCTGAGCCATAAATACCCAGCATTAAGCCCATCAAAGATTTTTAATCTTTGATGGGCTTGTTATTGATATCAATACTGCGTATTGTTATTACTCGTTTACCTAGGCGGCTGAGGCGAGACTCGGTATCGACACTCATCCTACGCTCTCAAGTGTCTCAGAAACAACACGCAGTTCTTATATGTTATTACTACGAACTAATAAATGTTATGTGTTTGTGCTGATTTATTTAGAAATGACTGGTTAAAACGTTCATCGCTCTGACGCGCAATTTGTAAAGCTTGGATCATCGCCCATAATACAAACAAACTGCCAATCGTATCCGTAAAATAATGCGCTTGTAAATAAATTCTAGAAATCATGATTGAGATAATAAGAACTATGCCGATGACATATAAAATGCTATTACGTTTCAACAATAGAACCAATGTCACTAACAAGCAAACACTTAACACATGCATACTTGGAAAGCTATAGCCATCTATCGAAACGCTCGGTCTCGGACGTTGGATGATATTTTTTAAGAATGTGCCAATTAACAAGACACAGAAGCACCAAAATCCATACCACCAAAATTTAAATTTATTTACAAAAAACAACACAGCTAAAATCAATAATATGAGTATCAAACAATTTAATGGTGAAAAAACATCCGAAATAATGTGTAAGTAACGTTCCACAACATCACTAGTGAATGTGTGATGTAACGAACGATACACAAATCCATCTAAATTATTCGTTAAATTGAGATGAATACAAATCATTAATACTAATAAACATAAGCTAGGCGGTAGTATCTTCCAATAATTTTGCATGTATTTCTAATTCCTTTCCTACTCTTAAGTTGTCATTTTAGAGATACGCTACACCTTTGCATAGCAAACGTTAAAATGAAACAGTACACTGCTTATCTTTAGATAACATGAATATGATTCATAAGATAAAACAGCTTATATAATATTGCACTTAAATTCTAGTAAAACAGAATATTACTACAACCTCAATCGTACTTTAGGACTACCTAAATAAATAGTGCATATCTATGCATAGGACGCATATACATACAAAATTTATACACTGTCAAATCGTTGTCTTTTTGTATTATTATTCTGTCTACTGTATATAAAACGCCCCCTTCTTTACGCTACAACAGCGAAACAAGGGGGCATTTATATCAGATTAACTTACGTACGATTAGCTCATTAATTTACTTTTTATATGTTGACGTTCATTTTCAGGTAAAAAGGCAAAATTAATTGCGTTTTGATTAATTGTTTCGATTTGATCTAACGTAATCAAATGATGCTCCAACAATAATTGGTATTCTTCATTTAAACTCGTCTGCGTCACGGTACGATTATCTGTATTGATCAAGAATGGGATTTCCTCTTGTAATAAGTAAGGCAAATTCAAGTCACTTAAGTCTTGTATCGCTTTGGTTTGAATATTACTTTTGGGACACATTTCTAAAAGAATATTTTGCGCTTTTACTTCTTGTAATGCTACCTCATCTTGATTTATTGCTACACCATGGCCAATACGTTTTGCGCCTAATCTAATCGATTCCATCACATTATGCATACAACCACATTCACCTGCATGTAAAGTTAAATTAAAGCCTTTATTCACACCGTATTCAATCTGTGTTTCAATTGTATTTGGTGGAAATGGTGCTTCTGGCCCTGCAAAGTCAATCCCACAGACAAATTGACTATTTCGTTGTTGTAAATAATCAAATAGCGCTGTATTTACTGTTGCGTCTTGCTGGCGCATCGCACAAACCAGCAGATTCACTTTGATACCCGTCGAGGCAACAGCCGTCTCTACACCTGCTTCTACCGCTTCAAATATCTCTGGCAATCCAAGTCCTTTTTCCATATGTAACATTGGTGCAAAGCGAATCTCTATATATTTTACATTGTCACGATCAGCTTGGTTTACAACATCAACTACTGCTCGTTTCAAGCTATCTGTCGTTTGCAATACTTTTAATATTTCATCAAAACATTGCAGATACTCATCTAGACTTTCACATGCTTCACTAACTATCAAATTGTCTTCGATTAGTGGTATTTGCTGTTCAGCAGCTAATTGTTTAATCAAGCCACTACTTACCGACCCATCTAAATGGCAATGCAATTCTACTTTAGAAATGTCTTGAATGCACTTTTTCATCGTCATAACCTTCCTTACTTGAAAGTCATCATCTATAATCATTTATCACAAATGGTATAACTTATTCAAAATTTATTGATATACTATAACATTTTGAATAAATTATTTCTATACAAATGATAATTCATTATAATTTTGTGCAAATTTAACCTCATCCTAAAGCTTGCGTAGTCGCAATTAGCACACAAAGTGCCACCAATGCGCTTATGCATAATACGACGCTTATCTTTAACTCTTTTAAAAAGTGTTTACGGTGTTGTCCTTTATTCACAAGGACTATACCCACTGTCGCACTGAAAACCAAAATCACAAGAAAAATAACTGCGACAAGATTTAACATTGCCATATCAGTCAACGCTCCATTCACGATTCAAATCATTTTTTATGTCATACATTGATTTCTTATTATCATCACATTTATTTATTTTTAATATAAGCATGTGATTTTAAGTAAGAAATGATATAACGTACAGATTCCTCAACACTATTTTGTTCCGTATCAATAACAATTTCAGGATCAATCGGTTCTTCATACGGTGCATTGATACCAGTAAAGCCTTGAATTTCACCATTTCGTGCTTTTTGATAAAGGCCTTTCGGGTCTCTCGCTTCACACTCATCTAAACTACATTTTGTGTAAACTTCAATAAATTCATCATCTTCTAGCAAGTCACGTACAGCATCTCTATCTTCTCTGTATGGAGAAATGAATGCCGTCACTGTAACTAATCCTGCATCTACCATAAGTTTGCCAACTTCACCAATACGGCGAATATTTTCCTTACGATCTTCTGGACTAAAGCCAAGATTATTATTTAAACCATGACGAATATTGTCACCGTCTAAACGATAAGTTTGTACTTGTTGTTTAAACAGTTCTTGTTCAAGTGCCACAGAAACTGTAGATTTACCAGACCCGGATAAACCTGTAAACCAAATCACTACGCTTTTGTGTTTGTTTCTATGTTGTCTTTCTACTTTTTTCACTTCTGAATCGTGCCATGTAATATTTTTAGATGTACTCATCATTAAACTCCTTTGACTGTTATTTCTCTTGTAAACCTCTAATTAATACTTCAGCTACTTCCGGTCTTGAGAATTCTTTAGGTAATGATTCGCCATTTCTCAATTTTTCTCTTACTTTTGTTCCACTTAAATGTAAGTGATCAGATGCATCGTGTGGGCATGTTTTTGCAGTTGCCATGTTTTCACATTTTTTACAGTAAAAAGCATGTTCAAATTTTAAGATGTGAATCCCTAACTCAGCTTCATATTGCGAGATAAGTTCTTGCGCTTCATATGTGCCATAGTAATCACCGACTCCAGCATGATCACGACCGACAATAAAGTGTGTACAGCCATAGTTTTTACGTACTGTCGCATGTAAAATTGCTTCTCGTGGTCCTGCATATCTCATTGCAGCTGGATAGATGACTAAACGCGTGCGGTCAGCAGGATAATAATGTTTTAATATCGCCTGATAACTTTCCATTCTAACTGCCGCAGGTATATCGTCAGATTTAGTCTCTCCCACTAAAGGATTTAATAGTAAACCATCAACTGATTCTAGCGCTGCTTTTTGAATATATTCATGTGCTCTATGCACTGGATTTCTAGTCTGAAAACCAACAACCGTCTTCCATCCTAAGTCACTAAATAATTGTCTTGTTTCAACAGGATCTAGATGAAAATCTACAAATTCGTCATGCTTTGGTCTATCCACTAAATGAACTGGACCGGCTAAGTATACGCTGCCTTTTTCGTAGACTTTTTTCACACCTGGGTGGTCAACATCTGTTGTACCATATACTAATTTCGCTTCTTTTTCTTTATCATAAGTGTATTTTTCTTCTAAATCTAACACACCATAAAGATGATTATCCTCACCATATAAAGCAACTCTATCTCCAATATTTAATTCATTTGCTTGAGCTTCATCCACTGGTAATGTAATAGGAATACTCCATACCAATCCATTACTTAAATGCACATTCTCGACTACTTCTGTATAATCTGCCTCGCCCATAAAGCCTTCTAACGGACTGAAACCACCAATCGAAATAAGTTCTAAATCAGATAAACTCCACGGATTTAGTGTTATAGCAGGAAAATTTTGCGCTTCTTGAATTAATTGCTCTCTTTCTGCACCTTCTACTTGTCTATTAATTAATGTGCCACCATGTGGTTGTATTGTATTATTTACAGGTTTATTTGTTACTGTCATTGTCATACACTCCCTTTAATTATTAATCTAGTTCATTTACGTTGGCCTTTTTTTTAGATACTGAAAAAGGTAATTTTTTATTTTGTGATAATGCAAAAATAACCAATCCTATCCAAACGACAATTAGTGCTATTTTTATAGTCAATGCTACTGTCGTTCCTGGGTTAAATACACTTAATAGCGAACTACTATTTGTAAAGATAATTAATCCACTAACACAAACTGCCAATATATTCATAGGTAGAATTTTGACAAACCATGCTGCGATAGGTGCTGCTAACATACCACCGACACTTAATGAAATTACAAGTGCCCAATTAATTTGATCCCAACCAAGGAATATAATAAAACCTAACGATGCTGAAATAGTTACAAAAAATTCACTTGCAGATACCGTACCGATTGCATAGCGCGGCTCTAATTTTTTCGAAGCTAGTAATAATGGTGTATTGACCGGACCCCAGCCACCACCGCCTACTGCATCTAGAAAGCCTGCTACTAAGCCTTGTGGTATCATAGAAAAACGACTGCCTTTGTCGGGATTTATTTCGTCAGAAAGCTGTTGATTTCTTTTAAATAGAAACTGGTATAAGATGTATAACCCCATACTTAGTAAGAACACGGCGATAAACGGTTTAATTAAGTCGCTATGAATATTACTTAGGAATGCGGCGCCTATAAATGCAGTAATTGCACCTGGAATCGCCAACTTAATTAATGTAGGTTTATGCACGTTCTCGAATTTCAAGTGTGATGTACCGGATGCTGCTGTTGTCGCAATCTCTGAAAAATGAATCGTTGCGGAAGCAATAGCTGGCGCCACACCAAATGTTAATAATATAGATGATGAGGATGCACCGAAGCCCATTCCTAATGACCCATCTATCAATTGTGCAAGAAAACCAGCAAGTGCAAAGATAAATAATTTATGCATGCGTCGTACCCCTTTCGATTTATTAGGTTATTGAATCTAACCATGTTCTAACTTCATATTGTTTATGTTTGTTTAAATAGTCTGAAGACAGAATGTCCTTAAGAAATTGCTTTCTTTCAGATGCTGTCAATTGGCTCTGTTTAATACGTTGTCTACACTCATATAAAAAATCCACATAGGCTTCATAGTGTTCATCATAACGATCACGAAATTCTTGTAGTATTTGAGAAGTGAGTCCGGGACTAGCACCTTGTGTTGATACACTTAGCGTCAATTTCCCTCTTTGCAGTATACTTGGAAATGCAATATCCCCAGCAGTAACATCTTCTGCATAATTCACTAATGCATGATGGGGTTTCGCCTCCAACACCTGTTTATTTGTAGCAGAATCATTTGTTGCCACTATAATCAACGATGCTGTTTGAACATCTGCTACTTGAAATTCTCTTTTACACCATTTAATTACAGAATTTTCAAATAACTTTTGCAATACATCCGTAAGTGTTGGACTGATGACAAGTATATGCTTAGTATATTGTGCTAATGTTTGCACTCTACGTTCAGCCACCTTGCCACCACCAATCACTACAACTTGTTTATCTGATATATCAAACATAAGTGGAATCAAAGGCATGTCCTCACTTCTCTCTATACATTTCATTATCTACTGATTCACTAATTCAAATGTTTCTAACACTCTATCTCTTAATGCATGCTGTAAATACTTATGATGCCCTAGTCTATGACAGAGTATAATGTCGCTATCTACATCATAACTATTCACAGTACTATCAATGTGTTGTTCCAATATGCCTGTAAACCATAGATAAGGCACAACAAATATTTGAGAATGTTTAGCTTCAACTGCTTGCTGCAGTGCTTCCTCAAATTTAGGACCACAAGCTGCTAAATAACAAACATCAATATCGTTCAATTCTGTGAGATCATATAATTGATCTCGTATAGCTGAAATGTCTTTTTGTGTCTGTGGATTATAACTACCTCTTCCTATAACCAACACTTTTGCATCATCATTAGGTTTAATACCTGTCTCAGCAATTCGCTCTTTCAACACTGACGTTAATCGTCTTTGTACCCCTAAAGGTTGGCCATATGACACTTCTACATTAGGAAATTTCAACTGATTTTCTTCAATTTCTGCCGGAATATCTTTAAAGTAATGCCCAGCACTTAACAATAACACCGGTACAATTGAAATTTGAGTCGCACCTTGTGCTACTAACTTTTCAAATCCTTGAGATAAGTTAGGGCTTGTTAATTCTAAAAAGCAAATTTCCTGTAGCGGGATATCTATTTGTACTTTTACTTTTTCGATAAATGATTTCGCTTCTTCAACAGCCTCAGCAACTCTACTGCCATGACTGACATATAAGACACCTCGCACACTAACCCCTCCTATTACTGATAAGTCAACTTAGCTACCGCTTCATCCACAGGTAATGTCTCAAACCAACTTATCTGATCTCTTAATCGAACGACTTCACCGACAACAATCATCGCTGGATTTTCAATATCTTTAGCTACCTCAACAATATTATCCAATGTACCAACAACCGTTTTTTGATATTCAGATGTACCTAGATGTACGAGTGCGACCGGTGTATCTACTGAACGACCATTTGTCGTTAGTAACTCACAAATTTCCGGTAATTTTTTCACACCCATATAAATACATAATGTTTCTGGTCCTAATGCTAAATGTTTCCAATATTCATCTTTATCAATGCCTTTATTGATAACACCTGTAACAAACGCTACAGACGAACTATAATCACGGTGTGTCACAGGTATACCAGCATAAGCTGGGGCAGCTATTCCTGAAGTTATACCAGGTACAACTTCAAATGGAATATGCTGCTCTGCTAATACCTCAGCTTCTTCTCCCCCTCTACCAAAAATAAAGGGGTCTCCACCTTTTAAGCGAGTGACAGTAAGCCCTTTTTTGGCCAAACTCACTAACATTTTATTAGTATCTTCTTGTGGCAATGAATGATGGTTTGGATCTTTACCACAATACATAAATTTGGCTAAAGGTGAAGCATGATTTAATAGTTCTTTATTTACCAAACGATCATATAAAATAACATCCGCTTGTTCTATTGCTTTTAAACCTTTTACTGTTATCAAATCAGGATCTCCTGGACCTGCGCCTACTAAATATACTTTGCCCATCCTGTCACCACTTTCTCTATTTTTTAACTGTGGAACACTTGACCATCATTTACTGCGTCTACAATACCTGCACGTACAACGAAGTCTCCAAAATGTTCTCCCTCAGTTCTTTCTTTTGCATATTGCAATAATATTGGTCTTAAACTTTCTAATATTTCTGCTTCTCCAATATTTTCTTTATACATTTTATTTAATCGATCACCCGTAAAGCTGGCTCCTAAATACATATTGTATTTACCTGGCGCTTTACCTATAAAGGCTATTTCTGCCAATGCTGGTCTCGCACAACCATTTGGGCAACCTGTCATACGAATTGTAATTTCTTCTTCACTCAAGCCTGCTTCATCCAATAAATCTTCAATTTTAGTAATTAAAGAAGGTAGATATCTCTCAGACTCTGCCATTGCTAAACCACAAGTTGGGAAAGCAACACATGCCATTGAATTGCGTCGTAAACCTGTGTAATGTTTACCATCAGTTAATCCATACTCATCAATTAAAGCTTCAATTTCTGGTTTTTTCTGTGCGTCTACATTAGCAATTACCAAGTTTTGGTTTGGTGTTAATCTGAAATCACCTGTATGAATTTCAGCGATTTTACGTAACGCTGTTTTCAATTTGTAATCTTCTGTATCTTTAACACGACCATTTTGTATAAATAACGTGAAATGCCACTTGCCACTACCTTCAGTCCAACCATATCTGTCACCATTATGATCGAAGTGGAATTCACGAGGTGATTCTAAACTCCAACCTAAACGGTTATTCAACTCACTAAGTACCCAATCAGCACCGTAACGGTCTACTGTATATTTGAAACGCGCATTTTTACGTTCTTGTCTATTACCATAATCACGTTGAATCGTTAAGATCTTTTCACAAACATCTAAAGCATGTTCTTTAGGGAAATAACCTATTAAACGCCCAAGTTGTGGATATGTTTTGGTATTACCATGTGTCATACCCATACCGCCACCAACTGTGACATTAAATCCAACAAGCTTGCCATCTTCAATAATAGAAATTAAACCAATATCTTGCGAGTATACGTCGATATCGTTTGATGGTGGAACAGCAATACCAATTTTAAATTTACGTGGTAAATATGTTTTACCGTAAAGTGGTTCTTCCTCAACACTTGTGTCCATCACTTTTTCACCATCTAACCAAATCTCATGATAGGCTTGTGTTCTTGGTGATAGATGTGCACTGATATCACTAGCAATTTGGTTAACTTCTGCATGGACATCTGATTGATAAGGGTTCGGGTTGCTCATAACGTTTCGGTTAACATCACCACATGCCGCTAACGTATCTAATAATGATTGGTTTATATCAAACATTGTTTGTTTAAGATTTCTCTTTAAGATACCGTGAAATTGGAATGCTTGGCGTGTTGTCAATTTAATCGTGTGATTTGCATATTCATTTGCAATATCATCCATTGCAATCCACTGCTCTGGTGTTGACGCACCGCCTGGCGCACGAACTCTAATCATGAAACTATAAGCAGGTTCTAATTTTTGTTTTCGACGTTCATCTCGAAGATCTCTGTCGTCTTGCATGTAACTACCATGGAATTTTAAAAGTTTAGTATCTTCTTCAGCTATTGCACCTGTAATTCTATCTGCTAAACCTTCCTCAATCGTACCGCGAAGATAGTTACTTTCTGTTTTGATTCGTTCCATTTCATCAAGTTTCTCTGAAAAGTTTAAATTCGAATCAGCCATACTATCATCCCTTTCTCTTAATAAACGTCACGTTGATAACGTTTTTCTTTTTTCATTTCCGTTAGATAAGCTTCAGCTTCCGTTTCTGACATACCGCCTTCTTGCTCTAATACGTAGCGAATAGTTTGATGAACATCCTTCGCCATTTGTTTCTCATCTCCACAAACGTACAATGCAGCGCCATTCATTAACCATTCATAGAAAGTAGCACTATGCTCCGCAATTCTATGTTGGACATAAACTTTCTCATCTGTGTCTCTTGAGAATGCTAAATCTAACTTAGTTAATACATCATCCTTAAGCCATTCTTGCCATTCAGTTTGATATAGGAAGTCCGTTGTAAAATGTTGTTCTCCAAAGAATAACCACGTCTTACTTTCTAACCCTAATTCTTCACGTTCTTGCATGTATGCTCTAAATGGTGCAACACCCGTCCCCGGCCCAATCATAATCACAGGCGTTTCATCTGTTGGGAATTTGAAATTTGGATTCTTCTTCAAATAAATTGGAATCGTATCACCTGGTTGAACTCTTTCTGCGAGTTGTACAGAACAAACGCCTGAACGATCTCGACCATGTGCGTGGTATCTCACTGCGCCAACCGTAATGTGTACTTCATCTGGATTTGCTTTATAACTACTTGCAATAGAGTATTCTCTTGGTGGCAATTTTCTTAATAATTGATGTAGATTCTCAGCTTTAAATGTCTCAGATGGGAAATCAGTAAACAAATCGACTAAATCTCTACCATCTATGTATGTGTGTACCCAATCTGCATCTTGCACCTTTTCTGATAATTGTGTATTACCAATCAGATCAGCTGCTTTTTGTAATAATGGCTTCGTCAATTTAGTAATTTCAAAATGCTCAGTCAATGCTTTACGCAATGGTAGTGTATCGCCATCTTCATTAATTGCAATTTCTTCTGTCTCATCAAATTTCAAGGTATCAATTAATAGTGTTACGATTTCCGGATCATTTTCTGGGATGACTACTAAACAATCACCTGGCTCGTATTCTTCACCATAATTATCAAGCAATAACTCGACATGTCTTACTTCTTTGTTTGAGCCTCTACCATTTAAATTGATATTTTCTAATACTTCTGCGCGATATGGATTTGCTTTTGAATAGCGTTTCTCTTTTGCAGAAGCTACTGTTTCTGTAGATGTTACCGTCTGCTGTTGAATACCAGAACTACTATTAAGCTTTTCAATATTAGCGTTCATCCATTTTTCAGCTAGATCATCATAGTCTATATCACAGTCTTGACGGTCAATGATACGTTCGCCGCCTAATTCTTCTAAGCGTTTATCGAAATCTTTACCCGTTTGGCAGAAGAATTCATAAGATTCATCACCTAAAGCTAATACAGAGAATCTAACTCCTTCTAATTTTGGTGCCTTTCTACCATGTAAAAACTCATGGAAACTTAACGCATTATCAGGTGGATCTCCTTCACCATGAGTAGATGAAATAACAAATAAATCCTCTACTTTTTTCAAATCTTTAGGTTTAAAATCATCCATCGAACTTAATTTAACTGTATAGTTATGTTCTACTAAACGATCAGCAAAGATTTCACCTAACCCTTGTGCATTTCCAGTCTCAGAACCATATAAAATCGTAATATGTCGATCACTGTTTGCTTGGGGTTCATTGTTTAGGACGTATTCTGCCACTTGTGGCGTTGGAGCCGAACCATTTGCTACAGCTTGTTGATTAGCAGTCAAGTAACCACTTAACCATGTCTGTTGCTCAGGCGTAAGGTTTTGAATGATTTGATTCAGTTGTGTTGCTTGTTCTTCGTTGAATGGACTGTTTGTTACAGATAAATTCACAGCAAGTTCACCTCATATAGTCTATTTTCATTTCTCTTGTTTTAAAATACTTTCATTTCATACACATTTGATTAAGTTACAGGATAACCAACCTTATATTGCGTGCAAAATGCACACAATATAATACTCGATTGATTATATAACTGATTAGTTTACTAAGGTTTAAAAGTAAAAAAATATGTGTATATAGTCGTTAAGGTCGTGTTGTATGCAAACCACATTCAGTCTTAGTTGAATTCGTCCATCTTCCTGCTCTTGAATCACCTGAACCACTGACAGCTGATGTACAAGGAATGCAACCAATACTAGGATAGTTAAAATCATGTAATTCGTTATAATGTAAATCGTATTTCTTGATGTAATCCCATACATCGTCCCAAGTCCAATGAATTAAAGGACATACCTTAACAGATTGGAAGCGTTCATCTTTGTTGATAAAATTCGTGTTCGCTCTTGAAGGTCCCTGTGATCGACGCAAACCTGAAACCCATGCTGTCGCACCTGATAATACTTCTTCTAAAGGTTTAATCTTGCGAATATAACAACACATATTAGGGTCACTCTTCCATAATGCTGGTTTATATTCCGCAGATTGCTCTTCTAATGTTAAATCTGGTTTCTTTAGTTTTATATTGAGTTCTGGATAACGTGCTTTAACTCTGTCTATCAAATCATAAGTTTCTTGGAAATGGAGGTCAGTATCTAAAAAGACAATCTCAGCATCTTTTTTCACGCTATAGATCAAATCAATTAGAATCATGCCTTCTGCACCAAAACTACATGAATAAATAATAGAGTCACCATACGTTTCATAAGCCCAAGAGATTACTTCACGTGCACCTTTTGTCTCGTCTGTAATATCAACATTGTCAAACGCGTCATCATAAAAGTTATCATAAGTAATTTTTTCTACTGACATTAATGGGTTCATCCCCTTTTTTCTTTAATGTGCTCCGTAAAACTCCGCGCTACATTTTCGTATTTAGAATTATTCGAAAATAATTTATGTTAATCACTTTACTCACTGTCATTTTTTATGTCAAGTCTATTTCACCAGTATAATCAAGCGTTCAATTCAATTGAGAATAACGCTGCAAACCCTTTAAAATCAACGTTTATAAACCGATTTTATAATTATTTTAAAAAGATAATTACAATAATCTGAAATCCCTACAAACCTTGTCAGTATTGACTTTATTAATGATTTTAGTTTTTTGAAAATTTTTATTTTTTATAATGATTCTAATTTGTAAACCAACTCTATTTACATTGATAACACAAAAATACACTTTGCATGTCGGGATATATCGGCAACATTCAAAGTGTATTTATAAATGATAATTTCTTATAGCGCACTCATATTGATTAAGGCGCGCCCAATTTTACATATTTGGAATTAAACGGCAGCGTATATCACATTATTAATCAAGATTGTATTTATCATTTAATTGTCGTATTAAGTTTCTAAATTCTTCTTCTGACTTAAATTCAAATGTGATATGTCCCTTTCTATTACGCGTAGAAATGGCTACTTTGGCACCATATTGTTCCTGTAATTGACGTTCTTGTTGTCGAATAAATTTCGGTTTCGTAATTGAGTCACTTTGTGTAGGTTCTGCTATTTGATTATTAGTCGTTAACGTTTGTACATAGGATTCTAATTCACGGACACTCCATGATTCTTTGATTGCTTGGTTGGCAATTTGTTTCATCCTTGTTGGTTCTTTCACGATTAACAACGTTCTACCATGTGCACCTGAAAGCTTTCCTGCTTTAACCATTTGAGCTATTTCATTAGGTAAGTGTAGTAAACGTAGCATATTAGCAATATATGGGCGCGATTTACTCAAACGGGTTGCCACTTGTTGTTGTGTTAATTTCAAATCAGTCATTAATTTCTTATAACTTTCTGCCTCTTCTATTGCATTTAAGTCTTCTCGTTGCAAATTTTCTATTATGGCAAGTTCCATCATATCTTCATCAGTTAAAGATTTAACGATTGCAGGTATATGAGACATCCCCGCTCGTTGAGAAGCACGAAAACGTCTTTCCCCAACTACAATTGTATAACCGGTTATCGCCTTCCTAACTACGATAGGCTGCAAGACACCATGATTCTTAATCGAACCAGCTAAGTCATCTAGCTTCTCCTCATCAAAGGTCTTTCTCGGTTGATAAGGGTTGGCTTTAATTTCATCAAGCTTTATCTCTTGTATTTCAGCATCCCCCACTAACTGTAATCGTTGATCTTCTACATTCATAATTGCTACACCTCTCCCTCTATAATAACCAGTCTAAAATAAAGTGCCCTATACTTTGTTAATATATTTTCTAGTATAGCATTGCTAATTTATTACTGAATAGAATCACATTATTTTTAGTTAAATCAAAATTTTCTGATAAGTTGTTGACAAATTGAATTCGAGTGTGTAATCTTAGGTATATCAAATTTACAACAGAAACAAACCAAACACAGTAATAAGGAAAGTAAAACTTACACTGCTGACACAGAGAGTCTTTGATACGCTGAAAGAAGACACAGAAAGAAAGTTCGAAAATGGCCTTTGAGTGTTGTTGCCAATATGAGGTTTCAACGGGATCGCCCGTTACAGCGATACAGTATTAACATTTTGTTGAATGGCGTACTGGATTTATCCACACGTCGTATACGTCGTTAATACTCATTTTAATTATTATATATTAAGGTGAGTTTTTTAATGCACTATATGATGACACAATTCAGACGTTAAGTTAAATTAACAAGATGGCGTACTGGATAAGGTTACGTTAGTGATAACGTGACAAATTAAGGTGGTACCGCGAGCTAAGCTTTCGTCCTTTACATCCGATTTATTCGGGTTTAAAGGACGGAGGCTTTTTTTATTTCAAACAAGGAGGTTATCGATTATGAAAAATACTGAACTAGCACAAATTGCATTATCTGAAGATCAAACAGGCGCAATCGCCAATCCAATATATTTATCAACGGCATATCAACATCCACATTTAGGGGCGTCTACAGGTTACGATTACACTCGTACCAAGAACCCAACACGCTCTGCCTTTGAAGAAGCTTTTGCAAAATTAGAACGCGGAACAGCTTCCTTCGCAACTTCAAGTGGTATGGCAGCCATTCAACTGGTTTGTAATTTATTTAAATCAGGTGATGAAATACTAGTCTCATTCGATTTATATGGTGGCACATTTAGACTATTTGATTTTTATGAGAAACAATACGGTATTCGTTTCAAATACGTAGATTTCCTAAATTACGAAGAAGTAAAAGGCCAAATCACTGACAATACTAAAGCCTTATTCATTGAACCAATCTCAAATCCTCAAATGATTAAGATTGACTTAGACCCTTATTACATTTTAGGCAAAGAATATAATCTGTTAACAATTGTAGATAACACATTTTTAACACCTTATCTCTCTACACCTCTCGAAGATGGTGCAGACATCGTATTACATTCAGCCACTAAATATATCGGTGGTCACAATGATGTACTAGCTGGTGTAGTAACAGTTAAAGATGACGCGTTAGCAGAACAATTCGCTGATTTTCACAACATGATTGGCGCTACGCTTGCTCCAATCGATAGCTACTTACTACAGCGCGGATTGAAGACTTTGCACCTCAGAATGGATCGTTCAGAATATAACGCCAAATTACTCGCTGAACGATGTAGTAACTTAGAAGCAATTGACGAAGTTCTTTATAGCGGACAGACGGGTATGCTCAGCTTACGATTAAATAAGAACTTTAAAGCAAATAAATTTTTGGAAAATTTAGAAATTTGTATCTTTGCAGAAAGTCTTGGTGGAACGGAAACCTTTATTACATTCCCTTACACACAAACCCATGTCGATATGCCTGATGAAGAAAAGGATAAACGTGGCATTGATGAGCATCTACTTAGACTATCTATTGGGATTGAAGACTATGACGATATCGAAAGCGATATTATACAAGCATTAGAAAAATCTAAAGAAGGAGTGATTTCATGAGTTTATCAAAAGAAACTGAAGTGATATTCGACGCACATAGAGGGACTGATTATGATTCTGCTAATCCTCCTTTATATGATTCATCAACTTTTCATCAAAAAGTATTAGGTGGCAATGCTACTTATGACTATGCAAGAAGTGGTAATCCTAACAGAGCATTACTCGAAGAAAAGTTAGCCAAACTTGAAGGTGGAGACTATGCCTTTGCTTATGCTTCAGGTATTGCAGCAATTTCTGCAGTGTTATTAACACTCAGCGCAGGTGATCATGTTATTCTACCAGACGATGTATACGGTGGCACATTCCGATTAACTGAACAGATATTAACGCGTTATAACATTCAATTTACAACAGTTGACACTACAGAGTTAGAAAGTGTTGAAGCAGCGATTCAAGATAATACCAAATTAATTTATATCGAAACACCGTCTAACCCTTTATTCAAAGTTACAGACATCAAGGGTATTGTTCAAATCGCTCAACAACATGAATTATTAGTCGCAGTAGACAATACGTTTATGACACCACTTGGACAATCACCTCTCTCTTTGGGAGCTGATATTGTGGTACATAGTGCTACTAAATTTTTAGGAGGTCATAGCGACATTATTGCAGGTGTAGCTATCACTAGTAACAAAGAAGTAGCTGATGCTTTATACCTATTACAAAATGGTACAGGAACTGCTCTATCTGCTCAGGATAGTTGGACACTGGCTAAACATTTAAAAACATTACCTGTTCGCTTTAATCAATCTGTATCAAATGCTCAAAAATTATATGACTTTTTAATAGAAAGAACTGAAATCGCAGAAGTCTATTACCCAGGTAATGATTCATTACATTTGGCACAAGCGAGCCATGGTGGCGCAGTACTCGGATTTAGATTAAAAGACGAATCCAAAGCACAAGCATTTGTAGACGCATTAACATTGCCACTCGTTTCAGTTAGTTTGGGCGGTGTCGAAACAATCTTGTCACATCCAGCTACAATGTCACATGCAGCGGTACCACAAGAAGTGCGTGAAGCACGTAATATCACATTTGGCTTGTTTAGATTAAGTGTTGGTTTAGAACAACCAGAAGAATTAATTGCAGATTTAAACTATGCATTTAAGGAGGCTTTCAATGAGTCAATTACTCAAGGCATTACAGAACAATATTCTAGTCGCTGACGGTGCAATCGGAACTATATTTTACTCTGAAGGCCTGGATACTTGCCCAGAAGCGTACAACTTAACATATCCTGAAAAGGTACAACGTATACATCAAAGTTATATTGATGCAGGTGCAGATATCATCCAAACCAATACGTATGGTGCAAACTTTGAAAAGTTAAAGGTCTTTGGGTTAGAGCACAAGGTTAAAGAAATACACCAGGCTGCTGTGCGCATTGCTAAAAATGCAGCAAACGAAGATACATTTATTCTCGGTACTGTAGGTGGATTTAGAGGTATTAAACAAGAGGATTTAGAACTGACCGCAATTCAGTATCACACAGAAATACAAGTAGATACTTTAATAGAAGAAGGTGTCGATGGCTTACTCTTCGAAACCTATTACGATTTAGATGAATTAACTAACATTATTACCGCTACTAAACGTAAATACAATATCCCTATTATCGCTCAACTCACAGCGCTAAATACTAATTATTTGCGAGATGGAACTGAAATTAATGAAGCTTTAAAGACATTGATAGCTAGCGGTGCAGATATTGTCGGCTTAAATTGTCATCACGGCCCACATCATATGAAGGAATCATTTTCTCATATAGAATTACCTGATGATGCTTATCTATCATGCTATCCCAATGCTAGCCTATTAGACATAGATAACAGTGAATTTAAGTATAGTGATAATGCAGTATATTTCGGCAAAGTAGCACAACAACTCATCAGTGAAGGTGTTCGTTTAATTGGTGGATGTTGTGGCACAACACCAGAACATATCAAATTTATTAAATCATCTGTAGCTGAACTGTCACCCATTACAGACAAAAATGTAATTCCAATCACTAAAAAAGTAAAAAAACAAAGTAATCAATCGACAATTAAACAAAATCTCACAGATAAAGTCAAAGCACGACCTACTGTTATTGTTGAATTAGATACACCAAAGCATTTAGACACAGACAAATTTTTCAGAAATATCAAAAAACTTGACGAGGCTGATATTGATGCAGTCACACTTGCCGACAATTCACTCGCTACCGTTCGTGTTAGTAATATTGCGGCAGCAAGTATTATCAAGCAACAATATGATATCGAGCCACTCGTTCATATCACATGTCGAGATAGAAACCTTATCGGTTTACAGTCACATTTACTCGGACTATCACTCATTGGCGTTAATGAAATTTTAACGATTACTGGTGATCCATCAAAGATTGGGCACTTGCCAGGTGCGTCCAATGTATATGATGTAAATTCCAAAGGTTTAACTGAAATTGCATTACGCTTTAACCAAGGTATCAATACTGATGGTGATGCGCTGAAGGTCAATACCAACTTCAACATCGCCGGCGCGTTTGATCCGAATGTAAGAAAGTTAGATGGTGCAGTACGACGGTTAGAAAGAAAGTTAGAAAGTGGGATGAATTACTTCATCACCCAACCCGTCTACAGTGCTGAAAAAATCAAAGAAGTATATGAAGCAACTAAACATTTAGACGCTCCGTTTTTTATCGGCATCATGCCTGTAACAAGTTATAAGAATGCCTTGTTTTTACATAATGAGGTGCCAGGTATCAAATTATCTGAAGAAATACTCAGTCAATTTGAAGCCGTAAAAGACGATAAAGAAAAAACAAAAGCTTTAAGCTTGAAACTTTCAAAGGAATTAATCGATACCGTTCATCAATATTTTAATGGTCTATATTTAATCACACCATTCCAAAGCGTCGATTATACACTTGAACTTGCATCATATTCAAAAACGATTACTTCAAATAAACAGGAGGCAATATTATGACAATTCAAACATCAAATTTAGGTTTTCCAAGATTAGGTAGAAAGAGAGAATGGAAAAAAGCGATCGAAGGATACTGGTCAAAGAAAGTAGACTTAGACACATTACACCAACAATTAACTGATTTACACAAAGAAAACTTATTACTACAAAAGAACTATAATTTATCAAGTATTCCAGTTGGTGACTTCTCACTTTACGACCACATTCTTGATACATCTTTATTATTTAACATTATTCCTGAGCGTTTCCAAGGTAGAGATGTTAATGATGATTTATTATTCGATATTGCTCGTGGTAACAAAGAACATGTTGCAAGCGCATTGATTAAATGGTTTAACACAAACTATCACTATATCGTACCTGAATGGGATAATGTAGAACCAAAATTAAACAATAACGTTTTGTTAGAACGCTTTAAATATGCACAATCTTTAAATGTTAATGCACACCCAGTTATCGTTGGCCCAATCACTTTTGTAAAATTATCAAAAGGCGGCAACCAAACTTTTGAAGAAAAAGTAAACACATTACTACCATTATATAAAGAAGTATTGCAATCACTTGCTGATGCAGGTGCTGAATACATCCAAGTTGATGAACCAGCATTAGTTGAAGATGATAGTGCCGATTATGAAGACATCACTGCTGCAGCGTATAAGTATTTTGCTGATGCAGGACTAGAAGATAAACTAGTCATCCAAACATACTTCGAACGCGTAAATTTAAAATTCTTAAACAGTCTACCGGTTAAAGGTTTAGGTTTAGACTTCGTTCACGATCGTAACTTCAACCTTGAGCAAATTAAAGCTGGCGATTTAGATCGTTCTAAGACACTTTATGCTGGTATCATCGATGGCCGTAATGTTTGGGCAACTGATATCGAAGCAAAGAAAGAATTAATCGAAACATTACAATCATATACAGATGATCTTGTCATTCAACCGTCATCTTCTTTATTACACGTTCCAGTATCGTTAGATGATGAAACATTAGACGATTCAATCGCTGAAGGCTTAAGCTTTGCAACTGAAAAGTTAGACGAACTTGATGCATTACGAAGATTGTTTAATGATAACGATGATGCTAAATATAATGAGTTAAAAGCAAGCTATGAACGTTTCCAAAACCAATCATTCAAAAACCTTGAATATGACTTTGATAGTGTACCAACATCTCGTAAATCAGTATTTGCTGAGCGTAAAAAAGCACAAGATGCACGCTTAAACTTACCAGATTTACCAACAACAACAATTGGTTCATTCCCTCAATCACAAGAAGTACGTAAACAACGTGCAGATTGGAAAAATAACCGTATCACAGACGAAGCATACAAAACATTCTTAGATAATGAGATTGCTCGTTGGATTAAGATTCAAGAAGATATCGGTTTAGATGTATTAGTACACGGTGAGTTCGAACGTAATGACATGGTAGAATTCTTCGGTGAGAAATTACAAGGTTTCTTAGTTACTAAATTCGGTTGGGTTCAATCATACGGTTCACGTGCTGTTAAGCCACCAATCATCTATGGAGATGTTAAATGGACTGAACCATTAACTGTGAAAGAAACTTTATACGCACAAAGTTTAACAGACAAACCTGTCAAAGGTATGTTAACTGGTCCAGTTACAATCTTAAACTGGTCATTCGAACGTGTAGATTTACCTCGTGAAGAAGTTCAAGACCAAATCGCACTAGCGATCAATGAAGAAGTACTTGCTTTAGAAGAAGCTGGTATCCAAATCATCCAAGTAGATGAGCCGGCATTACGTGAAGGTTTACCATTACGTTCAGAATATCATGCAGACTATTTAGATAAAGCTGTACGTTCATTCAAACTTTCAACTTCTTCAGTGGCTGATGAAACACAAATCCATACGCATATGTGTTATTCTCAATTTGGACAAATCATTCACGCAATCTATGATTTAGATGCAGATGTAATCTCAATCGAAACTTCACGTAGCCATGGTGATTTAATCCAAGACTTTGAAGACATTACGTATGACTTAGGTATTGGCCTTGGTGTCTATGATATTCACAGTCCACGTATTCCAACTGAAGAAGAAATCACGACTGCGATCGACCGTGCTTTACAAGAAATCGACCGTTCACTATTCTGGGTTAACCCTGACTGTGGTCTAAAAACACGTAAAGAAGACGAAGTTGTCGAAGCATTAACTGTATTAGTTAATTCAGTTGATAAATTACGTAAAACAACAAATTCAGCAACAGTTTAATAAATCTTATTGTAGGTGATTCTTATGAGCTATCCTTTGTGGAAACAGTTAGAACAACTTAAGACATTAACGTGGGTCGACTTGACCCACTCCTTTGATGAAACAATCCCATGTTTCAGTGAATTTGAACGTGCTAAAGTATCTACTTTGTTCAATGTACAAGACGATGGATTTTACGTTCAAAATTGGAACCTCGTTACACAGTATGGTACACATATTGATGCGCCAATACATTTTGTAGAAAATACCAGATATTTACATGAAATTGAACTTACAGAACTCGCACTTCCACTCATTGTGTTAGACTTCTCGGATGAAGTTGCGAAAGACGCTGATTTCATTTTAACGCAAAATCATATCGCACAGTGGGAAGCTGAACATGGCAAAATTGAGCCTGGCACATTCGTTGCTTTACGTAGCGATTGGTCAAAACGTTGGCCAGACATTGAACGTTTCGAAAATAGAGATACTGAAGGAAATCTCCATTTACCCGGTTGGGGGTTGGACGCCTTACAATTCTTATTTGAAGCAAGGCATATCAAAGCGATTGGTCATGAAACCTTTGACACTGACGCCTCAGTAGATGTAGCCAAAAATGGTGATATTGTCGGCGAACGTTACGTCTTATCTCAAGACACCTACCAAATTGAGCTGTTAACAAATTTAGATCAATTACCAACACGCGGCGCAATCATTTATACGATTAGCCCGAAACCAAATGACGCACCAGGATTTCCTGTTCGTGCATTTGCAATCAAACCTTAAATTAATCAATTAACACTAAAATCTAGCCATTATAAATGATAGTTATAAAAAATTGAGCCCTTTTTATAACTATCATTCTCCTTTCTATAAATATAAACAATAACCCCAAATCGATTCTATCCCTTGGAATGATTTGGGGTTAACTTGTATCATAAGAATGTAAGATATTATTGACGATATCTACTAAGGTTACAGTTTCGCAACAAAAATCAAACTTTTAGTATTTATTGATAATACAAAATAACAAAAGTCTCTACAAATAATTAATAAAACTATAAAATAATGTTATAATTTTTATAAATTTCATATAAAAATAGTATGTATGTGGAATTTTTGTACTTTATACATTTAAGAACGAGGTGACATTTTTGCAACTCAATCAATCAAATACTCCTTTTGATACGAATCAATTGGATCTCATAAATCAGTTACTGCCCATGCTCTCTTCCGAACAAAAGCATTGGTTAAGTGGCTATCTTATCAACTCATCCGTAGAGGATTACACTTCAGAAACTGACACTACGTCTACGGCATCTTCTGCATCTACTACGTCTTCAACTTCTAGCGAATCACCAGTTGAAACAGTAGCTACCGAAGACACTCAAACTGTAACAGAGCCTTTAGATGTTCATATTCTATTTGGTACTGAAACAGGTAATGCCGAAGAGGTTTCAGAACAGTTTGAAACAACATTAAAATCTCATAACTTTAATGTACATTTGTGGGATATGGATGACTTTCCAAAGGATAAACTTACAACCGTAGGCTATGTATTTATAATTTGTTCGACCCAAGGTGTTGGTGAACCACCAATAAATGCCATTGATTTATATGAGTATTTACACGGTGATACAGCACCACGTTTAGAATCATTAAATTATTCAGTATTAGCATTGGGGGATCAAGATTTCCCTGACTTTTGCCAAGCTGGAAAAGACTTTGATCATATACTCGAACAATTAGGTGCCAACCGTATCGCAGAACGAGTGGATTGCGACTTCGATTTTGAAGAAACATCAGAACAATGGATGGCAGATATGGTCGAACTATTATCTGCTCGTGCACCCGATAAAGTTAAAGAAACAGCTACTGCTGAAGAAGTAACGCTAGAGACACATGAGGAGGGTTATTCTAAGGACCAACCTTATGAAGCTAAAGTTATTGATAATACTGTATTGACTGCACCAGAGGCAACGAGAGAAGTAAGACATTTATCTTTATCTTTAGCAGGTTATGGCGAATCTTATGAACCAGGCGACAGTTTAGTAATTATTCCTGAAAATGCACCATCATTAGTCAACAAACTGATACACGTCTTAGGATGGGAAGCAGATACGACAGTTCAAATAGGCAAAGACGCTGAAACCATTACTGTCAAAGAAGCATTCACAAAGCATTTTGAAATTTCAAAACTAAGTCCGTCACTCATTAAACAAGCAGCAGATGTATTTAAAAACCCAATGCTGAGAGCAAATGCTCAAAAAGATACTTGGATAACTAACTATATTTATGGTAGAGATTTAATAGATCTGGTCACAGATTTCTCACCTTATAGCATAGAACCTCAAACATTGATTGATATTTTGAGAAAGTTACCGCCAAGAGAGTATTCTATTGCAAGCAGCAATAAAGTAAATGCAGATAGCGTGCATCTTACAGTACGCGTCGTACGTTATGATGCCTATCACCGTGAACGTCTTGGCGTATGCTCAGGACAACTTGCAGAACGTACCCCAATTGGGGATAGCTTACCTGTATATTTAAAGAAAAATCCAAACTTTAAATTCTCATATGACAATAACACGGCAACAATTATGATTGGTGCCGGCACTGGTATTGCTCCATATCGTGCTTATTTACAAGAACGCGAATACTTAGGATTAGCTGGCAATCAATGGTTAATCTTTGGAAATCAAAATTATAGTACTGATTACCTCTATCAAACAGACCTAGAACGCTGGTTAAATGATGGCGTATTGAGTAAATTAGATTTAGCATTTTCTAGAGATACAGAAAATAAAATCTACGTACAACATCGAATTGAAGAAAATGGTGCTGAATTTTATCGTTGGCTTGAAGATGGCGCAACAATCTATCTTTGTGGTGATAAAGAGGATATGGCTAAAGGCGTACATCAATCACTTGTTAATGTAGTAATGCAACACGGTGGCTATGATGAAACTGCAGCAGAACATTATTTAACAGAACTTATCAAAGCTCAACGTTACCAACGTGATGTATATTAATAAAGATTAAAAAGCAGTGTAAAATATACACTGCTTTTTAATATGACTCATTATTTCCGCTCATATCAAAGATTTAATTACATTATCAAAATTTAGCTACGTTTACCTACATATTCAAATATACCTGCTGCGCCCATACCAACACCGATACACATTGTTACCATACCGTATTGAGTATCTGGACGTTTCTTCATTTCTGATAATAGTCGCCCTACTAACATGGCACCTGTTGCACCTAACGGATGGCCTAAAGCAATCGCCCCGCCATTTACATTTGTCTTCTCAATATCTAATCCAACCTCACGGATAGATGCTAATGTTTGTGAGGCAAAGGCTTCATTGAGTTCCACTAAATCAATATCTCCCACTTCAAGATTCGTTAACTTCAAGACTTCTGGAATTGCATATGCTGGACCTATGCCCATCAATTTAGGATCGACACCTACCGCTTTAAATCCTACGAAGCGTGCAATCGGCTCGACACCTAATTCTTTTACTTTATCACCAGACATCACAACTACGAATCCTGTACCATCTGTCAATGGTGCAGATGAACCTGCCGTCACTGTGCCGTCAGCTTTAAATACGGTTGGCAATTTAGCTAAAGATTCAGCATTTGTGTCTGGTCTAATCAATTCATCTTCTTTTAGCACAGCCTTGGAAACTACTGGACCATTCACATCATATGTCACCTTATTTACTTCTATCGGAATAATTTCATCATCAAATTTGCCTGCATCTTGCGCTTGTTTGGCACGCTGATGACTTTGTACTGCGTAGGCATCTTGATCTTCACGAGAGACTTTATAAGTTTCTGCTACATTTTCAGCCGTTAATCCCATCGGATGAGATACTCCTGAATCTTGATCTTGTAAAATAGGGTTATTCGTCGGTTCATTACCTCCCATTGGCACTGCACTCATCAATTCGACACCACCTGCAACAATGACATCGGCTTGTTCCGCAATAATTTGATTAGCTGCAAGTGCCACTGTTTGCAATCCTGAAGAACAGTATCGATTGACCGTTTGTCCAGGTACCTCTTGTGGTAAGCCGGCTAATAGTGCAATCGTTCTTGCAATATTTTGTCCTTGTAGACCTTCTGGGAACGAGTTACCTACGATAACGTCTTCCACCATGCCTGGCTCAAACTTACCTCCAACACGTTCTAATACACCTTTCAATACCTTTGCTGCTACTTCATCAGGTCTTTCGTGTGCCATCGCACCGCCTAACTTTGCTTTACCTGCTGCCGAACGTCCATACGCTACAATATATGCATCTCGCATTTAAGATCATCCTTTCTGTTATCTATAAAATGACTTCTAAATTAATTACGTAACGGTTTACCTTTTTTCAACATATGTGAAATTCTGTCATACGTTTTTTGATTCTTGAGTAATGTTAAAAAGCGTTCTTTTTCCAATTTTTGTAGATAACGTTGATTGATATATGTGTTTCTTGGAACATCCCCACCAGCTAACACCTCTGCCACTTTAAGCGTAATCTCATAATCATAATCACTGATAAAATGACCCAAACGCTGTGCATCTAACTGTCCTTCTGCCAATGCTTTAAAGTCTCTGCCAAGTGCAATATATTGTCCTTTTGTCTTAGGTACATAATTTGTTTCCGCTTCATATTGTGCTCTTTTCAAAGCAATTTCAACACGCTTTTCAGTGTTAAATATGACTGTATCTGTTTCTCTTAAATAACCATAGCGAATCGCTTCATATGCATTTGTGGATACTTTAGCTAAACCAATATTCATTAATACCTTGGTAATAGCTTGTTGTTTGTCATCATGTTTATGGTTTCCACGTAAGATTCTATCTGACAATTCTGCAAGTCCACCACCAGCCGGCAATAAACCTACACCTGTCTCAACCAAGCCGATATATGATTCGCTAGAAGCTACTACTATTGGTGAATGTAGCACTAATTCACAACCACCGCCTAGCGCTCTACCTTGAACAGCTGTAACAACAGGTTTCAAAGCGTATTTCAATCTACTGAAACTATAGTGTAAATTATCGACACCTTCGCCTATATCTCGATCGACTGTGCCTTCTTCATGGGCTTTCATCATTAATTTCAAGTTAGCACCTACACTAAAGTTATTGCCATCTGCATAAATTACCATGCTTGAATAGTCTTCATTTTCAAGTAAATCTATCGCTGCAGCTAAATCTTTAACGAAATCATCAGACACTACATTATTGACACTTTGTAATTTTAATAATAATTGATTACCATGAACTACGGATAATTTAGAATCAGAGTGGTCCCATATATCCTTATCTATATACTCTGTTACCGAAGTTGTACGTTGAATTGTCTCTCCTTCTTCATAAAATGGCTCATTACGTTGCTCTACCCAATCAGGTAATTTACCCAATTCTTGTTTCATTCTAGATTTCACACGTTCAAAGCCAATCATATCCCATAATTGGAATGGACCTTGCTTCCAGTTAAATCCCCAGACAATTGCACGATCAACATCTTTATAATCGGCTGCAGCTTTCGGCACATTTAATGCAGCATAGTAGAAGTTATTTCTTAATGTTTCCCATAAAAACACACCTGCATCGTCCTGTGCATTAAAGATAATATCTAAATTGTGCGCTAAATCTTTACCAAACTCATTTAAAATAGGTTGTTGTGGTGGCGTAGGCTCAACATACGTACCACTTTCATAGTCGTACACTAAGCGTCGTTTTCCTTCCTTTTTATAAAAGCCTTGTTTCGTCTTATTACCAAGCGCACCATTTTCATATAATTTATCAGCAATTTTTGTATCATGGAAATACGGTTGTTCTTCTGGGACTTTTTGCAAGCCACCGATGACTGCTTTAGCAATATCTAGACCTACTAAGTCTGACAAACCGTATGTCCCCATCTTAGGACGACCAATACTCTTGCCAGTCAACGCATCGACTTCAGTAATTGATAAGCCACTAGATTCTGCTCTATACATAATATCGTTCATCGTTTGTGTACCCACACGGTTCGCAACAAATCCAGGTACATCATTTGCGACCACGACACCCTTACCTAATACATCCTCAGCAAATTCTTGTACTTGATCAATATATTCTTGTGCAGTATTTGCGTTCGGAATAATTTCTACCAATTTCATAATGCGTGGTGGATTGAAGAAATGCATACCAAAGAATCTTTGCTTATCTTCTTGATCAAAAGCTTGTGCAATAGCTTCAATTGGAATACCCGAAGTATTTGTAGCAAACAAAGCATCCGATTGTGCTACTGATTTCACTTTAGCCCATATCTGATGTTTGATTTCTAATTCTTCTTTTACCGCTTCAATATAAATATCCGCATCTTCATCTTCCGTTAAATCATCGTTGAAATTTCCATATGATAGATTAGATGCAAAATCCAAGTCAAACAACAATGGACGTTTCGGATTGGTAATTGTTTCATATGCTTTTTTAGAAATTTTATTTGGTTCTTGTTCATCAATCACGATATCTAGTATCTTTACTTTCAGACCTGCATTTACAAGTAATGCAGCGATTTGACTTCCCATCGTGCCTGCACCTAATACGACTGCTTTTCTTATCGTCATACTAAACCCTCCAAATATATTAATTTTGCATTTTCGTGACCATACACTTACTTATATAAAAGCTGAATCTCCAGTAATAGCACGACCTATAACAAGCGCATTGACTTCATGCGTACCTTCATATGTGTATATCGCTTCTGCATCAGCAAAGAAACGTGCAATATCATACTCACCTGCTAAGATACCATTACCACCATGAACACCTCTGCCCATAGCAACTGTTTCTCGTAATCTCAATGAATTCATCATCTTAGCAGTAGAAGTCGCTACTTCATCATATTCACCATTCGCTTGCATACGTGCAAGTTGGGCGCATGTCGCCATTGCTTGTGCAAGATTACCTTGCATCATTGCTAACTTCTCTTGAATCAATTGAAACTTGCTAATTTCTTTACCAAACTGTTTACGTTTTGTCACATAATCTGTCGTTGCCTTTAATGCACCAGCCATTGCCCCCGTCGCCATATATGCTACACCAGCACGCGTTGAATATAATACTTTCGCAATATCTTTAAATCCGTTGATGTTCTGTAATCTATTCTCCTCTTTAACTACAACATTTTTAAAGCGAATTCGCGCATTGGGAACGATGCGAAGCGCAATTTTATGCTCGAGTATTTCTATTTCCACACCATCTTGCTTTGGTTCTATAATAAATCCTTTAGGTTTCCCTGTATCAACATCTACAGCATAGACTGGCATCACATCAGCAACATTCGCACCACCGATCCATTTCTTCTCACCATTGATAATCCATTCATCACCTTGGCGTTTAGCGGTCGTTTCGAGACCACCAGCAACGTCTGAACCATGTTCAGGTTCAGTGAGTGCAAAGCAAGTTCGCAATTCATGTGATTGTAATTTAGGTAAATAATAAGCTTGTTGTTCTTTACTGCCACCAAACCAAAATGAATTATGCCCTAAACCTTGATGCACGCCGAGTAATGTCGCTAATGACACATCAAATCTAGCGATTGTATATGACATAAAGAATTGGAATAACTGACTTGGTGTGTGAGCACCCTCACGTCCTTCAAACAATAGCGGATTGTTAAAGTAATTTAATTTCCCTAATTCTTCAAAGTAGCCCTCAGGCTCGGTTGCATTTAACCAATGCTCATTTACTGAATCACGATACTTTTCTTCTAACATGTCATTGAGTTGCTTTAATAATTTAACTTCTCCTTCTGTTAAATCTTTCGCCACACTTAATATATCTTCTGGATATAACGCTTTAATTACTTCTTCTTTTGTAGTCATAATTAGGACCCCCATCCTTATTGTTTAAATTATGATAGCGCTTACACAACTGCACAAAATTTTTTATTTAATATTGTTAGTATGATGTAATGGTTAAATCTCGTCTGCATGTGCTTTACCATCTTGTGCTTTTTGATTCATTAGCTTTTGTAATTCTAACTTATCTGGTTTAGAAGTTGAATTCAGTGGCATGTGTGTTACTTTTAAATACATACGTGGTACTTTATAGCCAGCTAACTTTTCACGCATGTGCTCATCTAATTTCTGTTCAAAGTCTGGATCATCCTCTGTTAATACAACTGCTGCTGCCACAGATTCGCCATATTTTGGACTATCAAAGCTTAACACAACACCTTGTGCTACTAATGGATGCGTCGTGAGAACCGCTTCTACTTCTGAAGGTAGAACATTTTCTCCACCTGTTATAATCATTTCTTTACGACGGTCTACTATAAAAACATCGCCATCCTCATCTACTCTAGCTAAATCCCCTGTTAAAAAATACCCATCAACAAATGCTTTTTCAGTCTCCTCGGGTTTATTCCAATAACCTGGCGTTACATTTTTACCTCTTACTGCCAATTCTCCAATTTCACCTGCTAATACATCCTCATGATTATCATCTAAGACACGGATATCAACAAACATAATTGGTTTACCTATACTACCAGGTTTATTTATGCTATTTTCAGGTGTATTAACCATTACTAATGGGGCCTCTGTCAGACCATAACCATTAATAATATGATGACCCATTCCCGTGAATTTTTGTTGAACTCCGGCAAGAGGTGCGGATCCACCCTGCACTAAGAACTCAACCTCTTTAAAGTTGTCTATGTTAAAGTTTTTCGAAACGAGCATAGCATAATACATAGTCGGTATTAAAATTAAATAATTCGGCTTATGTTCAGTCATCAAATCATTTAAATCTTCACCATTAAAGTAACGTTGCAGTACTGCCGTTCCCCCTGCCATCAACAATGGCAATATCAAATCATTGAAACCTAATACATGGAACATTGGCGTGGCGATAATCGTTTTATATGTCGCATTAATCTTATAAGTTAGAACTGTGTTAATCAGATTATTGACCAGTGAATCATATGAGAACATCACACCTTTTGGCAATCCAGTCGTACCACTTGTATACATCAATATAGCTAATGTATCACCATCAATAGCTACTGACTCAAATGGTTTATGATTCGTTGGATCGACAATCTCATCATATTCAGCAGAGTCAACATCCATATATAACAAATCATCTGCCATACCTTGTAATGTTGATAAATGCTTTGCTGCATAAAATATGTGTTTCACATTAGAATCTGAAATGACACTTTCTATTTCCTTTGGCTTAAGTCTCCAATTTATCGGTAAATATACAGCGCCTAATTTTGTTGTAGCAAATAACAAGTCGAGCAATGAAACATCATTTGGTGCGAAAATACCGACGACATCCCCTTGTTGGACCCCTGCTTCTTGTAAATGTGTCGCTAAATTTTCTGCTCGTTTATTCAAATCTTGATAAGACCACGATGTGCCTTTAAACGGATCGATCACTGCTGGTTTGACTTCATCATATGCTGCTCTCGTTTTAATCCAGTCGTAATTCATATTCTTCTCCCCCTTTAAATACGATCTTCCGACCTAATGACTTGAGCTAAACCTCCCCATTTGTCATGATAAATCGCCGGATTAGTCACCTTTATATCCTCTGCAACCATTGGTTTGAAATCCATATGTGCCAGAATATCTTTCTCGATGTCTAGACCTGGTGCGATTTCAATTAATTTCAAGCCGTTATTCATGAGTTCAAATACACCCCGTTCAGTGACAAAGTAAACTTCCTGACCAAGTTCCTGTGCATATTGTGCATTAAAGTCTACACTGCCCACATGTTGCACAAATTTATGCGTGTGTCCTTGTTTATTTATATCAATCTGTCCATCCTTGAAATCAAGTTGACCCCCGGCAACCATTGTTCCTGAAAAAACAATGCGCTTTACCGTCTGACTAATATCAATAAAGCCACCACAACCATTCATTTTGTCACCAAATTTTGAAACATTGACATTACCTACCGCATCAACCTCTGCAAAACTTAAATAAGCAACATCTACTCCGCCGTTATAAATAAAATCCCAAGTTTGATCATGCCTCATTTGCGCACTAACATTGTAATTCATTCCAAAGTTTTGTCCGCTACTAATCATGCCTCCAAACACACCTGTATCAATATTCAATTGCACAAGATGATTCGCATTCTCTTCAATTAATACATTCGACAAGTCATTATTGATACCAAAGCCTATACTCACTACATCTTCTGCCTTTAAAAATTGAGCAGCTCGACGTAATATTACTTTGCGAATGCTTAATGGTAAGAAAGGTTCTCGAATTTCTGGAATACGATATTCACCAGCAAGTGCAGGATCATAATAATGCTGCATTACTTGTCTATGGTATTTTGGATTTTCATTTACAACGATATAATCAACTAATTTTCCAGGAATAAAGACATCTCGCGGATTAAATTTTCCATTCTCAATAACCGCTTTAACTTGCACGATGACTTTACCACCATTATTATGTGCCTTTAGTGCTACACTATAACCCTCACCAAGATGGGCTTCATGCGTCATATAAATATTCCCATCTTGATCTGCATAAGTTCCTCTTAACAAAGCAATATCAATATTTGGAAAATCATATTTCAAATATTGTCGATGATCAACTTCTACTAGGCTCACCAAATCTTTTGTAGTTCGTTGATTCACTTTACCTCCTCGATATCTAGGGTCAACATTCGTATGCAAACCAATTCGTGTTAAATAGTCAGGTGAAGCAGCTGTATGATTACGATAATGTGTCGTCAGTACACCTTGAGGTATATAGTATGCCTCAATTTCATTGTCTTTCATCGCACGAATTGTTTCTGGTGATGCTGTTATAATGCTCGTAATCAACCTTTTTATCATATTTCTTGTTACAAATGAATCTAAATCAACACCATCCCCCCGATAGTCGCTGATATCATTGGCTAACATAAACGTTAAATTCTTAGGTGTCTGCAACTCATCATAGTGATCAACCAATGCCTTTAGTAAGGCTACCGGCAAGTTAGCTGATGACAAAGCAGCTATAGCAATTGTATTATCGTCCTTTATAATGTCTGTTACTTCAGATAATGGAATAATCTTCATACCAATAATCTCCTATCATTCATTAAATGCAACACAACAATTCGACGCTAAGTTTAACCATCATCCCCCTTTAAATATGTAAGCCCTTTCATGTAATATACCATTAATTTTGAGAAATATGCAAAAATTTAAAATTTTATAACTATTATAGAAACGATACACTTATGAAACGATACGTAACTTTGCGTGTAAATAGAAACCACAAGAGGCAAGGTTATTTACTTATTCATAATATAAATTTGGATTTTGCTATTTTTGTGGTTGTTAAAAGATATCAGACAGAATGTATCTGATTCAAAACAAGGATAGAAAGATGGTTAAAAGAATTAATCAATTATTAAAAAGTATCTCTAGAGATGGTGCTTTAGAGGGTATAGGCAAACCAGAAAAGCTAGTTGGCAATTTTTCTGGGTATTATAGTAGACGAATTAATCAAGAACATAGACTAGTATATACGGTAAATGACAGTGCTATATTAGTGGCATCTTGTAGATATCACTACAAATAAAGATTCTCAGATATAAAGTTCTAGGACAAACATCAGAAGCCTGTAGATGCTTTATTGTATATTGAATGATTTATGCTCAAATACAAATAAGACACATTTAACTCGAGAATCTCAAGGTATTTAATGTAAAACCTTAATATCTAGATAGTATTTTAGCAAGATTCCTGAGGGAACAGGGCAAGCTGAAGCTGTACCCTAGGAAAGCGAGCTAACAATACGCAGTAATGAATAAAAATAATAGATGAGTTATTTGTATATTTGATGATTTATATCACAACACAAATAGTATACATTTAATACGGGAACCCTAAAGTATTTTAATGTAAAACCTTAATTTCTGGACAGTATTTTAGCGAGACTCCTGAGGGAACAGGACAAGCGGAAGACTACAGGCTGAAGCTGTACCCTAGGAAAGCGAGCTAACAATACGAAGTAATAAAAAAAGACGGCTATTAACCGTCTTTTTGCACTGTGTATAATCAATATTGCCAATAAATATTACGTAAATACCATAACTAACATAGCAATACCTGCCATAGCATTGTTCAACATATGTACCATCATGCTATCTTTCAAGTTTTTACGTCTGTTGTAAACTAAGTAAAAAAACATACCCAAAGTCATATACATCAAAAAGCTAATCCAGTTTGTAGAGCCATGGAGTGATGAGAATATTGCTGAAGATATAATCAATGGTAAAAGAAACGCCGACTTTTTAAATATAGTTTCCTTAAAAATACCTCTAAACAGTAATTCTTCTAAAAATGGGGCTACAAAAATAATGACAATTAAGAAAAATAGCAATCCTATTACTGATCCAACACTTAAATCGTTCAATTGTTCCATTTGATTTAGCAAGATTTTATCATTTTCCGAAATGTTATCGCCAAATACCGATTGCATAATAAGAGTAAAAACACCAATCGTAATACGTAAAACAATAAACCACAAAATGTTAATCAAAATATCTTTTAATCCAAATCGATGTTGAAGTGTTTCATAGCTTTTTTTATGGTAATACCATCTAAATAACCACATTATAAATATAGTCCAAATAATACCCAATACCGTTATGCCTATAACAATCCATAAACTTGCATGATTGACGACAGAATAAATAATTGATCCCGCAATCATCGTAGGTGATGACACTAGGAACATTAATCCTATAAATATTAATATATTAATAATGCGATTCCCTTTTGGTTTAACACTATTTGAGTAGTCCATGTTCCCCATCCTTTTTAACTCTTTTTATACTATACATTAAATAATAGCATAGTATCACTGACTGCCACATTATTGTTTACACTTTTATATCTATTATTTTCTGTCTTTTTCATATAAAATTGTAAACTTCGTGATTAAATAACCATGTTACTTATGAGTCGTTATCAACTTACCATTCTTATATTTCACATGTGCACCCTTTTGAATTGCATCGTAATCCTTTTTAGGGACAACAATTAAATGTTCTTTATCTCGTTTATCTTTAATTGTAATCGTATATAGTTTATCTTTTGCAGTCATATTATTCTGTAATATATGATGTTGCTGCTTGATGTCGAGATTATGATGTTGCATTACAATCCAAAAAAACAAAGTATTGTTGAAATACATTGATGCCAATCGCTGATCATTATAAGGTGCAGTAGGCGTAATAAAGGAATGATAAGGTCTTGATAAAGGTTTCGTACTACTTGTTTTACTATTCGCTTTTTGTGACGTCGCATTTCTCGAACTATTGATATTAGTAGACATATTACTTTGTGCAGCACGTGATGCTACACTCGCACGAGCACTTGAAGACGTACTCGTCGTACTACTTGTTGACGAACTGCTACTTGAACTACTTGAACTGCTCGTACTGCTTGAGCTACTTGAACCACTACTACCAATAGCTTCTGTCACAGGTGAAAAGACAAGTCCCAACATGGCAAGCGTACAAACCCAAACGCTGACCTTATTTATCATCTTTACTTACCTCTCCTTTATCTTTAACTTCACCTTCAATTTCATTATTATCGTATGTCATATATGGCAGTCGATAGACGTGATACTTCTTGCCATCTTTTACAACGTATGGTTTTTGTTTACTATCTTTCAAGATATGTTCATAAACATTTTTACTTTCCGTTGTATATGTATGCGTTTTGCCTTTTTTGTCTTTATATCCAATTTCTGCTCTTGGATAATCTTCATCACCGTTGGCTAACTGTTCAAAATATACGAGCTCTTGCTTATGTTTGTTAACCGTTTCTTGCTTTGGCTTTTTTTCTTCACCATCATCACATCCGACAATTAAGACGGCAATTATTGCAATACCAATTAAACTTATAATATTTTTGATTTTCATATTGTATACCTCCCATACTACATATTAACAAATATAAAACTATTTGTTATTAATTAAATTTAATTTATATGTTAATAAAATATAAAGTAGCACCAATACAAAAGTGTTATTTTACAGTAAAAATGTTTATTTTCTAATATTAGTGGAAAATATGGAAATATATTCAATTCTAAAATTATTAAAATTTTGTTTGAAAATGGTTTTGTACATATTATAACAAGTGATTAATAATTTAGATGACTATGAATATGCATGATGACGTCACACGCTTTTGCCTGCTCAACAAATAATGACATCAACTGTTCCTACGCTTTGTTTTCCATTTTGTTAGATATTCACTGTTTTAAGTATAGCTTTTCAAAGATTATGATTAGGCGGTGGTATGATGAAAATAGAACAATGTATTGAAGATTTTATGAATAGTATTGTTAAAAGGGACGCCGAACTATTTTGTAGTTTATTATGTCCAAATTCTCTTTCTCGCATTCGTAAACGAATGTATACGAATAAAAAATATAAAAGTATTAATCGCTTTGTTAAAGAACAATACTTAGATAAACTGACACGTCTTGTTGCGCCAACTTATAAATATGATTATTTCAAAGATGGTAATAAATATATCGTCAGTTATCGTTTTCCACAAAATAATACTTATTTAAAAACTGTATTCATTATTTATGCGAGCGACCCTACGTTATTAATAAATTTAGATATCAATAAAGTTCAAGTAAAGGTGCATTATAATACACAGATATGACTAACATTCATTTAAAGTTAAATTGTATAGTAATAGTAAGCATTAACGCCAAACACAAAAAGAGGTAACATTCATTATTCACCTGTGGCACAATAAACTGCACAGTTATTAATGATGTTACCTCTTTATTTAATCTACTTAATTCACTTTATCCATACTAGTACTTAAGCTTTTGTATGCTTAGGAATAATCAATTGTGTCATAATAACACCTGTCGCCATAATGCACAATGTGATTAGAAACGTACCCATAGCAGCCATTTCTATTGTCGTATGTGTTTGTAATATTGCATAAACTGTAGTACTTACTGCAATTCCAAAGGCTCCACCAAGTGTCGCACACATTTTATATAAACCTGTGGCTAGCCCTACTTTTTCATCTGGCACAGTTAATAAGGCAACCGTTAGTCCTGGGGTTGCGCATAAGCCATTACCGATAGCACAAATAACAAAGCCAATTGTCGCAGCCATGATGTACCACTGGGCTGGTAACATAGTCAAACTAATCAGTACGAGACCCATTGTTGGGAACAGTGGCCCTACTAACAACATCGGTTTACCACCATATCTCACTGATAATCGTTCTCCTATGCGCACCATAAAGATCGCCATTAACACATAAGGCACTGTAACCAGGCCAGCTTGAAAGGCATTTAAGCCAATTGCGGTTTGTACATACATATTAAATACGGTCATCATGCCAATACCTGAATTCAAGATTACATTACTTAACGAAGATCCTACAAATGCACGGTGTTTAAATAATGAAAAATCAATAAACGGCATTGCCTTTTTACGTTCAAATAATACAAATACTATACCTGAAATTAAAAATACAACGAGGCAGCTTACTGAAAATACACTTAACCAACCACGTTCGAAACCTTGCGTCATAAACAAAGTAACACTGCCTATCATAATGGCAAACAAACACATGCCGATATAGTCAAAAGGTTGACGATCAATGATTTCCTTCTCTACTTCTTTAGTTCCTATCAACAATACAAATGCAATCAGTGCGATTACTATTGAAATGACAAAGTTAACTTGCCAAGTCATATAAGTCGCTACAAAACCGCCGACCATCGATGCAAAGCCAACGCCTCCTACACTTGCAATCATTAAATAACTAAAGGCTTTACGCAGATCCTGTCCTTTAAATTGATCATTTAATACGCCGACCGTTGCTGGTAATAGTATTGCTGCTGATAATCCTTGTAGAATCCTACCCACAATAAGTAGCGCAGTGACGCTAGAAATAATGATTAGCAATGAGCCAATCACACTTAAGATAATACCGATATACGTCATTTTCAACTTACCAATTTTATCTGCGACGTCTCCAGCTCCCACCATAAAAATGCCTGTAGCAAACGATGCCAGGCTCACTGATAAATTAACGACACCAGTCATCGTGTGATATGTTGCTTGTACTTCCGTAGATATATTTATAAACGATTGTGCAAATAGCCAATACGTTAACACACTAAATACTATAGCTAAAATCAATTTGTCTCCCGATTTTTGCTTGGTAACCATGATGTGTTTGACCTCCTAATCTATATTGATGTATATATTTCAATTACAATATTGCTTGTCGAGCACTTATATGATTAGACTTTCCCCACACATCAAGTCATTACTGGTCATACTTTTCTAGTGATAACACGTTTAACGTCTTATCTATCTATAAATATTCGTTGCTATTACTCGAATATTGTAATCTTAGAAAAATATACACAAGTATGATGGTACCACAAATTTATATTAATGGAGTCCTATTTTTTCAGTAATTTTTCAAAGCAAGTGCAAGTCAGTATTAATTCAATTACCATCCGCAACATTATTCAATATTTCAAAAAAAAAGGTAACATCGCGTCTCATAAACGTATGTGGTCTACCTACTTAACGTTTAACTTTAAGTCGTTAACCGTTCAACCACTACTCAAGACACATTGTTACCTGTTTCGATAGTAATATAATTTAATTTACCGATGAAAATAAGCCACTATCATCTGGTTTGTTTTCCAAATAAGTAATTTGATGGTGTTCATTTAATTTCGCAATATCTATACCTTCTTGCGTATAAACACCTGTTTCATAACGTTTACCACAAACCGCCCATCGCGTTTGAAAGCTACCGTCTTCATTTTCTATCCAACCATCATACATATGTTTCAAATCTGCATTGATTTCAAACACTTTACGTACAAACTGTTTCCAAGCTTCAATGCCGTGATAAGCTTGACCATTTAATACAAAGGTAATATCTTCACTAAATAGTGCCACTAAACGATTGAAACTCTCTTCACTCACACGCGAGTCATCAAATAATTTAAAATATGCATCCAATGTTTCCATTACATTCACCTACAATTTCTTAGCTTATTTCAACCTATTCGGTTATTTCCCGGGAATTAAGCCACTACACAACACCGTAGCGACTTTCCTATTCTCACAAATGCAATTTAAAAGAACAATGAGATTAATGTAATAATTGGCAAACCACCTTGTTTCAATATAATACTCTTATCACTAGATAGCCCACCATAAATCGCAACGATAATGATATAAACCAATATCACTGCAACCATTTCTTTGGGGTGACTTGCAAATGCAACGGCGTACAATAGTACAAGACCAATTACACCATTATACACACCTTGATTCTTAAGTAGTACGTTGACATTAGCATCTTGTAACTTCTCTTTTGAAATCTTAAATACTCTACTCGTACTAGCAGAAGTGGTAGCAAAGGTTTCTAAATACATAATATAAAAGAACTCCAAAGCCACTAATACAGTTAAAATGACTGAAACAATATTCATTAAGGTCATCTCCATTTAAATAAATTTTGTCATTTAATCTTTTAATATGCTAATTACCTACAATTATTAGCATAAATAAGTTGATTCCTACATTCTACTGTACTTAATCGTGGACTACCAGAATTTTTTCTTTCACTATAGTTATGATCATGATTCAGTGTTTCTATAACAACGAATTCCTTATTTCGAGCGTCCTTGTTCTTTCGCCATTGCTTCGGCAACTGCACGGTCTAAATGATTGTCAGAATGATCCAGTGTATCAATAATATTATCTTTGTCTGTCGTACTACGACTTTGACTTAATTTATACGCCGCAAAAATTTCTGTTACTTTTATACGGAAACCCTTAACACCTTTCATCTGACGCTTTGTTCTTTCAGACATATTGTTCCAAGTAGCACCTTGATCTCGCTGCCCTTCATATTTATCCAATAGCATCGTCAAATCAGATACCAGTTCCTCTTCCGTTAACAACCTACTCTTACCATATACTTGTACACTTTGATAATTCCAGGTCGGAACATCTTCATCTTCGTACCAAGTAGAAGAAATATACGCATGAGGTCCTTGAAAAATAACTAAGATATTCCCTCCATGATCTAATGTTTGCCATTGCTGGTTCCCCTTCGCAACGTGTCCTGTAATATATAATGTTTCCTCATCTTCTTGAACATTTACAGGAACATGTGTCGCTATTGGTCTGCCTTCCACAGTCGAAATAACAGTAACAAAGTTATGACGTTGCATAAATGCTTTGATCTCTTGATAATCCTCTTTAGTATATTGTTTTGGAATGTACATTGCTATGCTAATCCTCCTTTATAGGACGAGACATAATATAATCAATTTGCCTTTCATCCCCCATGTAAAATGCATGCTCATCAATTTTGGTAAATCCTAAACGTTTATAAAATTGTATAGCATTATCATTCTTCTCCCATACACCGAGCCATATACGATTACAGTTATTTTCAGTTGCCACAGTTAAAGCATGCTCAAATAACTGCTTTCCTAAGCCAAACTTTTGATAATCCTTTGCTATATAAATACGTTCAATTTCTAAATTATTTCCTGGGTACTGTTCCGTTTGTGCATCTAAAATATTTACTTTCAAATAACCAGCCAATTGTTGATGATAATAAATCACATAAAAATATGAATGTGGATGTTCAATTTCACTTAATAATTTAGCTGTCGTAAAAGCATTTGCTAAATATTGATTAATATTCTCTGGTTTATTCTGTGATCTAAACGTTTCATCAAATGTTTGAATACTTAAATCCTTCAAAATGTCGATATCTGCTTTAGTACATGCTTGTATCAATTTTTCACCCCATCTTTAATAATCACGCTTATTACCTTTTTTGACATACAACCAATCATCTGAAATATTATCTTTAACTCTTTGAAGCATAGAGGCTAATTCTGTAATTTCTGTTTCTGAAAAATGATTAAGTGCGACCTTATTAGAATGTTCATTTTCTCTAATAATCAATGGATATAAAGCTTGGCCTTTGTCAGTCGCATACAATAATTTATTCTTCTTATTATCATCATCTGCTATTTTCTCAACAAATCCATTCTTAACCAAATTGCTCACAGCGCGTGATGCCGTAGTTCTATCAATTTTCAACATTTCAGCTAATTTTTCTTGAATAATTCCAGGATGCTCACAAATTCTAACTAAATAAACAAATTGCCCTTTAGCTAAATTCAATTCTTTAAATTCAATATTACTGATTGAATCAAGTGCCCTGGCAATAACACCTATATCTCTCAATATATCTTTCATTTTCAAACTCCTTTTTGTTGCATTTGCAACATAATTACAATATACCATACTTTTTGAAAATTAAAACCCTCTGATACTTTAAATATTTACAAATAAAAAAGCTGCAACAGATGTTAACCATCTATCACAGCTTGATATTCCATAAATTACTGTACTTTCTTTTCTTTTATCATGCTTTTTGTAACGTAAAATAGGTAATAGGCAATCCCTATGACAAACCACATCAACGTATAGAATTTAGCTTGACCACTCAATCCCCAAAATACCGCAAAGATACAAATAAAAATAATTAATGGCATTACTGGATAAAGTGGTAATTTAAATCCAGGCTCTGGTAAATCTTTACCTTCTCTTCTACGTAGTCCATACATACCAACTGTCACAAACATAAATGCAACAAGTGTACCTGCAGATATGAGCTGTGCTAAGAATGCAAATGGGAAGACCGATCCTACTAATACTGCAACAACTGTTAAGACTAATAAAGCTCTATTCGGTAAATGTTTATTGTTTAATCGTCCAATCCAAGCTGGCAAGATACCATCTCTACCAAATGAATACAACAAACGGGAACCAGCTAACATCATACCAATTAATGCCGTAAACATACCGATTACCGACACTGCTTGAACAATAATAGCTACCGTTTCATGACCGCTCGTACGTAATGCCCAACCTACAGGTTCAGCGTTGTCTTTATACTGAGAATAGTCAAACATACCTACGAGTACTAAAGACACAGCTACAAACAATGTCACCGCAATGACCAATGACCCAAGAATACCACGTGGCATTGTCTTATGTGGATTAATGGCTTCACCCGAGTTCGCAGCAATCGAATCAAAACCGATATACGAAATAAATATGACTGAACTTCCGGCATAGATACCTTGCCAACCACCAAAGGCACCATCAGCAGTCATCTTATATTCAGGAATAAATGGCACATAGTGTCCTATATCTACTACACTTAAACCAACAATTAAAAATAGTAATATTGCCAATACTTTTAGCACCACTAATATATTTTGTACACGTGCGGTTTCTGATGCCCCACGAGATAATAACAAAGCAGTAATAATAATTACGATAGCCGCAATTAAATCAATGATACCGCCATTTGTCCCTAATGAATTAGATAGTGCATCCGGTAACTTCACATGGAAAGGTTCAAACAATCCCCTTAAATTCGCAGAAAATCCAGACGCAACAAATGCGACGGCAATAATATATTCAGCAATTAATGCCCAACCTACTAACCAGCCAAAAAATTCACCATACAATATACTAATCCAAGTATATGCCGAACCTGCAACTGGCATGGCTGATGACATCTCTGCATAAACAAAGGCAACCAGTGCCGCTACAATAGCAGAAACAAGAAATGACAAACTTACAGAAGGGCCTGTATGGTCAGCAGCAACAACACCCGGTAAGGTGAATATTGCCGTAGAAACGATTGTCCCTACACCTAATGCAAGAAAGTCTCTAACCCTAAGCGTACGCTCTAAATGCGCATCTTTATTTTGATAAAGTGAAAAATCCTCTTTTTTCAATATTCTTTTAATAAAATTCATTCTAAATTACTCCTTGATGTATTAAAAACAAACACGTTTTTAAGTATAATCATTTTTGAATATAATGTATATATGAATTTTTGAGGAATTATTAACATTTTTGGATATTCTTTATAACTTTTGCTTATAATTTCATTTATTATAGAACTTAACGTTAATTTGCACTTATTGTTACAAACATTATTCTTATTATTTCTATACTATAATGTATTAGTCACTTCTTTTAATAATTTGAGCGAATTTTTTCTCGCTTCAAAGTCATAAATAGGACTCAACGTCATCACTTCATCTATAGCTAACTCAAATTTTAACGACTTCAATTGCTGTGTAACAGTAGCTTTATCACCTATAACATACGTGTCCTTAATCATTTCTATTTCTGCCCATTCTTTGTCAGTTTGTACTTCACTTAACGCTTTATCAGGTGCTATAAGCCTTGATAACACACCTCTATGCAGATAAAATTGCGCATGTAATGCACTTTTAGCAAGTGTTTGTGCATGTTCATTTGTATCTGCCATAATTGTTTTAATTGCTACGATTACCTTGGGTTCTGAAAGTATAGCTGACGGCTGAAATTGTTCACGATACAGTGTAATCGCTTCTTCCATCGCACCTGTTTCATAATTAATAAAATGCGCAAAAACATAAGGTAAACCTTGTTCTGCAGCTAACTTTGCCGAATCATTACTCGATCCTAGCAACCATAATTCTGCTGGCTCCATAACTTTAGGTGTCGTCTGCAATCCTTTGACTACAGAACCTTCGGGCACTGTATTCTTAAAGTAATGTGCGATTTCATTCAATTTTTGTGGAAATTGATCTACATTTCGTTTAGCAATGACACCGCTTTGTAATGCAATGTTGGACAGGTGATGGCCACCAGGTGCTCGACCCACTCCTAAATCTACTCTACCAGGTGCCAATGCACTCATAACATTAAACATTTCCGCTACCTTATAAGAGCTGTAATGAGTAAGCATCACCCCACCAGTCCCAACACGAATGTTTGCCGTCTTAGCAAGTAGATATGAAGCCAATACCTCAGGGGCAGACCCCGCAAGTGCATCTGTACTATGATGTTCGGATAACCAATAGCGTGTATAGCCCAGTTCATCTAAATATTGTGCCAAAGCCACAGTATTACTAAATTCTCGCTCACTCGACTCCCCTTCGATCAATTGTGTTTGATCTAAAATACTGACATCCATCATACTCACTCCTCGTTCAATTTAACCTCTAAATCCAGGTTGATATTGTGTTGGTACAATCTCTTCTTTAGCAATCTTTCTCAATTGTTCATTAGCAGTCAATGGCCAATACGGATTACGCAATAAGCCTCTACCAATCGCTACCATATCCGCTTCATTATTACCAATAACGGCATTAGCTAAAATTAGATCATCCAAACGGCCAACAGCAATAACTGGTATGTTTAATGCTTCCTTTACCTTTCTGGCATATGGTAGTTGATATCCAGCATGTGTGCCAGGTCTACCATGCGGCGATATAGGTCCTTCTCCACCAGCAGAAACATCAATTACATCAGCACCCGCTTCATAATATGTACGCGCAATATCAATTCCTGTTTCAATACCATATCCATCATCAACAAATTCTGTTGCAGAAATACGTACAATAAGTGGCATTTCGTTTGGCATTTCTGCTCTAGCAGCAGCAATAACTTTTTCACCAAATAATGTAAGTCTTTCACCAAATTCATCTCCGCGTTGATTAGAACGTGGCGAATGAAATTGATGTATTAAATACCCATGTGCGCCATGTATTTCAATTGCATCAAATCCTGCTTCTACTGCAGCTCTTACAGAATAGCGATATTTCTCAATCATTTGATACACTTCCGCATTATCCAATGCACGAGGTGTCTTAAATGTTTCATCAAATGGAATCGCAGAAGGACCCACTGGTGTTTCTGCATACTCTGCCTTTCTACCTGCATGCCCTATTTGAATCGCCGCTTTAGCACCATATTGATGAATGCCATCAACAATAGCCTGTAATTTTGTTTTCTGAGTTTCATTCCATAATCCCAAACAAAAATCTGTAATTCTACCATCTGGTTCAATGTTAGTCATTTCAACCATGACTAATCCTGACCCACCAATTGCTCTACTAATATAATGATGATGATGCCAATCTGTAGCTATCCCATCCTTTTCTATAACACTATATTGACACATCGGTGACATCATAATGCGATTCTTTACTGTTAAACCTTTTAAATCGACTGGTGTAAATAGGTGATTATCTTTCATTTTTAACGACCTCACTTTATAATTTGTATGCACACGCATATAATCACACACGAAATGCCTATAGTCAAATAATTAATTTTTAATAGTTACTTAAAAGTGCGTACTTTTATTTTTTAAAATAAATGTTTACAATGAGAATCATAAATCTTATATATGCACAAGCATATAATTTAAAGGAGCGTTATTATGCAACATATTGAATTTTATAATGGCAACACAATGCCACAATTAGGTTTAGGTGTATTCAGAGTAGAAAATGATGACACAGCCAAAGATGCAGTCAAACATGCAATTGTTAATGGCTATCGTAGTATTGACACAGCATTAATTTATGGTAATGAAGAACATGTTGGCTTAGGTATTAAAGAAGGTATTGCAGAAGCTGGAATTACTAGAGAAGATTTATTCATTACTTCAAAATTATGGTTAACTGACTACGGTCAAGACAATGTAGCTGCTGGTTATCAGAAGTCGTTAGATAGTCTTGGTTTAGATTATTTAGACTTATACTTAATCCACTGGCCAGGTACTGATGAAGCAGTCATGATTGATACTTGGAAAGGTATGGAAGCATTGTATGAAGCTGGCAAAGTGAAGAACATCGGCGTAAGTAACTTTACAGAAGATAATTTGGAAACATTAAAGGCACATACTTCAATCAAACCAGTAATCAACCAAGTTGAATTTCATCCTTATTTAACTCAACGTAATTTAAGAAATTATTTGGCGAGTGAAAATATTCAAGCAGAATCATGGTCACCATTAATGAACGCTGAAATTTTAACAGACGAAACTGTAAATGATATTGCACAAGAATTAGGGAAATCACCTGCCCAAGTCGTAATCAGATGGAATATTGATCATGGTGTTGTCACTATACCTAAATCTATTACACCTCATAGAATAGACGAAAATTTAAATGTCTTTGACTTCTCACTATCAACAGAACAAATTGAACGTATTGATGCATTAAATCAAGATAGAAGAATTGGTCCAAACCCTGTTGAATTTAACGGATAAAAATAGCATATTGTATGATATAACAAAGCAGTAGATACAGAATATAGACTAAAGTGAGTCCTTATGAAAGCAGTCATATAATCTATAAAAGCCCTTAAATGAATCTAATTTCATTTAAGGGCTTTCGTTATAGGTATACCTTATCCTTATAATAACTTACTATATCATTCAACTATTCTGAAATTCGAATAACAATTTTACCAAAATTTTCACCATTCGATAATGCTTCCAATGCCTTTGGTGTTTCATCTAGATTATAACGTGCACCTATGACAGGTTTAATTTGGTGTTGTTCAACAAGGTCAATCATATCTTTAAAGTCATCAGGACTGCCCATTGTTGAACCCAATAAAGTCATTTCTTTTAATGTCATTGTCGGCAATAATAAATTGGGTACAGGGCCACGTGTTGCCCCAAAGCTAACGATTCGGCTACCTAATTTACCAATATTGATAAAGGATTTAAATGACTCTCCACCAATACTATCTATAGTTAAATCTATACCTTGTGATTGATTTAGTAATTCATTTTCCCAATCCGCATCCTTATAGTTCACACCGGCTTGTGCTCCAAGTTTAAGTGCAAAATCAAGTTTCTCTTGTTGGCTTGAAGATACATACACATTCGCTCCTAAGGCTTTAGCAAATTGAATTAAGTACGTTGCAACACCGCCACCAGCACCAGGAATAAACACATTTTCGTTTGCTTGCACCTTACCTTTTGTAATGAGTGCGCGATATCCTGTTAATCCTGATAATGGTAGTGCAGCAGCTTCTTCCCATGTTAAATATTGGGGTTTAGGATAAACATTTTCGACTGGGATTTTAACAAATTCTGCAAATGTGCCATCATAAGGCATTCCTAAAATGGTAAAGTCTGCACTTTTAACTTTAGGATTATCTCCCCAATTCAAGCCAGGGTTAATAATTATTTCATCACCTACAGAAACATCTGCTACACCATCACCAACTGCAACAACTTCTCCAGCACCATCAGAACCAATGATTTTTGGCACTTCTGTTCCTGGATAACTGCCACTTGCTATCATCACGTCACGTCTATTTAAGGCAGCAGCCTTTAACTTAACAACAACATCGCCTTCACTAGCAACTGGTGTTGGCACTTCTTCTACAGCTAAACGATAATTATCTTCTATATTGTTTAATACGATAGCTTTCATCTATTTACATTATCTCCCTTCAAAAATCCTCTCAATTAGTCATGTATCTTCCAATTATTAAACATCTCTACTGTCTCAACAGTCTGTCGGTCAATATATAAACTTTTCCCTTGATCTAGTGTTTTAATTTTATTCATTTCTTCTTCTGTTAATTCAAAATCCCACACATCAAGATTTTCTTCTATTCTATTTCTATGCGTGGATTTCGGAATGACTGAGATACCACGTTGGATATGCCAACGTAACATAATTTGAGGTACTGTTTTTTGATGTACTTTAGCAATATCACTTAAGATACTATTGTTTAATACTTCTTCTGAAGTTTTAGCTAATGGTGACCACGCTTGTGGTTGAATATCATATGCTTTCATCACATCAATTGCTGCTTGCTGTTGGAAGAAAGGATGCATTTCAATTTGTAATACTGCTGGAACAATTTTTTTATTCATAATCAAATCTACCAAAGGTGCATTATCAAAGTTACTTAAACCAATTGCTCTAATTTTTCCTTCTTCATAAAGCTCTTCCATAGCACGCCAAGAACCATAATAATCATTGAATGGCTGGTGAATTAGATACAAATCAATATACTCTAATCCTAATTTCTCTAAAGAGGTTTCAAAAGCTTGTTTTGCTGCTTCATATCCTGCATCTTGCACCCATAACTTTGTCGTAATAAATAATTCTTCTCTTGGCACATTAGACTTTCGAATTGCAGCTCCTACAGCCTCTTCATTCATATATGCTGAAGCCGTATCAATTAATCTATAGCCTGCATCTAATGCATCTAACACGGCTTGTTCACAAACGTCTAAATCTTCTATTGTAAATACGCCAAATCCTTCAGTTGGCATTTCAACACCATTATTTAATGTTACGTATTCCATATGTGTAATTCCTCCAATTTAATTGTTTAATCATAATGTATAAGTTGGATCAAATCTTACGTCATCATCGTTACTCTATATCTTGTAACTTAGCGATATCTTTATCTGTACGATTTCCATATATTTGTATCTTTGACAGTTCATGCTCTAACGCTAAATATGCTTCATCAGTTAATTTAACATCTGCCGCTCCTAAATTTTCATCGACTCTAGTTTCCTTTCTCATACCTGGAATAGGTACAATAAATGGTTCTTTATACAGCATCCATGCTAATGAAATTTGTGCAGGTGTTGCTTGTTGTTCGTCAGCATACTTTTGTATCAAATCGATGAGTGGTTGATTTTTATTTACATTTTCTTTGTTGAATCGTGTAATTACACGTCGGACATCATCACCTTGATATTGATCTTCATTACTATATTTTCCAGATAAAAAACCACTTGCCAAAGGTGAGAATGGTACAAATCCAATGTTCAATTCCTTACAAGTAGGAATAACATCTTGTTCAAATTGACGTTCCATCATTGAATATTCACTTTGAACTGCAGTAAGTGGTGTAATCTCATGCGCTCTTCTGATTTGTTCAGCAGTTGGTTGTGACTGACCCCAACCACGAATTTTACCTTCAACAATCAGTTTCCCCATAACTCTTGCTACATCTTCGACAGGGATATCATCATTCACGCGATGTTGGTAATAAATATCTAAATAATCCGTGCGTAATTTCTCAAGAGAGGCATCTAAATGTGCTCTAATATGCGCTTCTAATGACTCAAATGAATCCCCAACAGCCTCACTATCAATAAATAACTTAGACGCTAGAATAATATGCTCCCTAAATGGTTCTATAGCTTTCCCTACTAATCTTTCATTATGTCCATCTCCGTATACCTCAGCAGTGTCAAAGAATGTACATCCTTTGTCATAAGCCAATCGCATTAGTCTAATTGCTTCTTCTTCACTAGGTATCTCGCCATATCCATGACTAAAGCCCATACAGCCATAACCGATACTAGAAACCTCGATATTTCTAAGTTTTCTATAATTCATTGTCAGACCCCCTATTTTTCTACAACACGATATTTCATATTTTTGAATACAATCACAGTATAAAAAAAGAACACCTTATGTAGAAGATGTTCTTTAGACCAACGTTATAACCAAATGGTTATAACTAACTATTAAATTTTATTTGTTAATACTTGTTGTAGTTGCTGTATAACATCGACAACATGCGCCGGTAGCAAATCAGAATAAAAGACACCAAAGGTAAATTCACAGTCCCATGCTAATGGCTGTAGTTGTACTAATGGATGCACATTATCCCATTCATCCGATGTCAGTACCAAACAGTCCTTACGTACTGCATCATTAAACGTATGTGTATTGTAGATAGTTGTATCTTCAATTTGAATATCAGGGAGTTGTTGTAATTGTTGACGTACAACATCAAAGGCATCACTAATACCCTCTTCCAACATAATAATCTTTTGATGGTTCAAATCTTGAACAGTCAATGTACCACTTTGATTAAACAATTTATTTTGAGGTGGGACACCGATTCGAACCGGCGTTTGATACAATTCTACGCCTTCACATTGAAAGTAATTAAGCAATGCGCGATCTAAAAAGCCGATGACAATATCAATCGATTCGCCTATATTCTGTAATATATGATTAATTTTGTCTTCCGAATTTTCAAATGGTACGATATTCAACTGCAAATGATCACGATTCGCCTTGATAGTAGGCCAATGTTTTACTAACACATCACCAGGGGTCATTGGTGATACACCCAAATTGATAACTTGTTGGTTCTGTTCTTCTATCTTTTTCGCTTTAGACAATGCATCATCCGCGTAGTTAATTAAATTTTTACTTGCTTCATAAATAATCTTTCCAGATTCTGTCAATGTCACACCTTGGGCATTTCTATTCAATAAAGTTAAACCCAAATTTTTCTCTAATGCATTGATTTGTTTAATAACGGCAGATGCTGAAATATATAACTCTATAGACGCTTTATTAAAGCTACCTAAATCTACTACCTTTAAAAAGGTTTTAATCTGTAAATTATACATTTTTACTCCTTACTATAATCATAATATATGAATTACTGCGGTTAACCCCTTTCAGATATGAAATTCAGCCATATATGAATACGTTAAGTATAGCAAATTAAATTTTGAATGCTGTACGCTTAAACTTAAAAACATTCAACCACCTATTAAATTAGACAGTCGAATGTTTTGATATTATTTACCCAATAGTTTGTTTTTTAACTCTTTTCGTTCATAATCTAATGAATAAGGGTCGTTAAACCAATAAGTTTCAGCCTTCACATTAATCACTCGTCCCTGCTTAACTGCTGGAATGTTTTTCCACATTTCTGTTTTTTCAAATTCAGGTTGAGCTTTACCTTCACTCATCGTGATAATATAATCTCCTGAATACTGCGGTAATTTTTCTTGGGATAACTCTTTCCATCCCTCTTTCTTCACAGCTTTCTGCAACGCGGTTGGCATATTTAAATCAAACGCTTGATAAACAACTTCACCACCACGGCCCCATGATTCACCAAAGGCATAAATTGTCTTGCTAAAATCATCAAATATAGAAACTGTAGCATCTTCACCTATATGCTGTTTAATTTCATGTGCATCTTTTTTCGTCTGCTTATTCCAACTATTTACCCATTGTTTTGCTTCTGTTTCTTTACCTAAAATCTTCCCTAATTCAATTTGTGTAGCTAAGTAGTCTTTTTTACCATAGGTTATAGGTATTGTTGTCGCTATTTTATTATACTTTTTAATATTTTTATCAGTTGAATCCACAATAATTAAATCTGGTTTCAATTTAGCCACTTTTTCGACATCATTTTCATTTAACTTATGCGTATCTTTGAACTTTTCTTTTAATACTGCACTTTTTTCTATATCTTTCGTCACACCAACAATATTGCCGCCTAAATATTTTAATCCACCGGCATATGTATTTGCTACAACAACAATTCGCTTAGGATCTTTGGGTACTGGTACCTTTTTACCACTATCCAATGTATAATCCCTTGTTTCTACTTTCTTAGTCGCTTTAGACTGTGCACTACATGAAGCTAATAACAGTACGGCTAACAATACTATGACACTATACTTTCTCATCACTACACTCCCTTTTATTGAAAACGATTATCATTATCAATTTTATGGGTTTTATAATCAATAATCAATGACTTTAATAAATTTTTATATAATTAAATAACGCAATAATTTAAGTTTTAATAACAATTTGCCACTTACAATGATATATTCTGTGTACTCTGAATTCATTTCACACAAAAAGCTGTTATAAATAAAGTTAATCACTTCACTCATAACAGCTAATATCTCGTCTGCATCATATTCAATTATAAATTCCCTTCCTTATTCAAGTCTGTGCAATAGCTCTGCTTTAATAACCTTTATCGCTTCGTTATAATCCTTGTTACTACTTTCTTGTGCATTGACAATCAACAAATCAATTAAGAATTCATTTGTTTTCTCGCTAACTTCATGTTCAAACTGATGTAAATGGGCTTCGGATGTGTTCGTATTCTCTTTAATAATTTGATAATATTGGTCAGCACCTAGTCCACCTTCATCAATCATGACAGAAATGTCATTAGAGCGTGTTTCGTTTATACGTTTGACTTTAATACGTTTATTCTCGCGTACGACCATTTGAACTCCCTCCTTAATATACATGTTCATCCGTATATAAAAGATTCATAGCTAATAAATGATGTACTTCTGTGATTATCTTGCATCTTGGCTATGTAACATTCCCTTGTGATTACAGTAGGCTACCTCTATTTACTACAGTGTAATATTACAACCAAGAAAACACAACCCTTTTGCTCACTTTTTAATTTATTACTATATTTATTTTATATAATTTTTAATGCAGATAAATACCTATGCTATATTCAAATCTTTTTAACAGAATATTCACAATTATTATAATAATTTTATACAATTTCTTTTGTCGCAGTAGTATAATTGATAACGATTATTATTTGTATTTAAGAAAGAGTGATCAATATGTTGAATATTAAGACTGGAAGCTTAAATAAGCGCTACACAGTAAAGCACATGAACATTAAAAATGATAGCATGGTACAGCGTTTAAACGCCTTAGGTTTAAACCACGGAACCGATTTGAAGATCAAACAAAGATGTTTATTTAAAGGACCTTGTATCTTAGAGGTAAACGGACAACATTTGAGTATTCGCGGTTGTGATGCATGTCAGATCTTTCTAGAGGAAGCTCATGGCTAATAGTTATTGTATCTTAGGAAACCCCAATGTAGGAAAGACATCTTTGTTTAACGCACTTACTGGCACATACGAATATGTAGGCAACTGGAGCGGAGTTACCGTTGAAAAGAAAGTTGGCCGATTAAAGGATAATTTAGGGGATCTTGTAGATTTACCTGGTATTTACGAAGTATCACCTATTTCCAAAGACGAAACTGTTGTTACGGATTATCTATTAAACGATTCTTACACAGGCATGCTTAATATTGTCGATGCAAGTCAGCTGAAACGTAATTTACAACTTACAGTACAACTGATGGAACTTGGTGCACCTCTAATTATTGGGCTCAATATGGTGGATGTAGCTGCTAAACGTGGAATACATATCGATCATCAAGCCCTCATGCACAAGTTAAAGACACCACTTATGCCTATTATTGCACGTAAGGGTAAAGGCACACAGAAAGTGTTGGACGCGCTGAAAGATGATTGCCTCACACGTCGCTCTCCTTTAAAAATAAACTATGGTGACGACATAGAAGAAACACTTATGAAGATTCAACACCTTATCGGTCAACATTCTGTCATTAACAAGCATCATTTGCGTTTTGTTGCGATACAATTTTTACTCAATAATCCTAAAATATATGATCAACTCGATGCCACTGTAATCGCTCAAATCGAACCTTTAAGAGTCGCACTAGCAAATACCTTGTCACAATCTATTCGTACATGTATTCACGATGCTCGAGCTACATACATAGATACATTATTAGAGGGTGTCGTTGAATATCCAGATGAAGAAAAGCAATATTTCTCAAATCGCTTAGATAAGTTATTAACACATCGAATTCTTGGTATTCCAATATTTCTTGGCATCATGTGGTTAATTTTCCAAATTACATTCACCTGGGTTGGGACACCGATATCCGATCAACTCGATGATTTCTTTGGTGGTACCCTTACTGATTCGGTAAAAGCAAGCATGGATTATTTGCATATTTTACCATTTTTACAGGACCTAGTTACTGATGGCATCATCGCAGGTGTAGGCGCTGTATTAGTATTCGTACCACAAATTCTCGTCCTATTCTTCTTTATATCATTATTAGAAGATTCAGGATACATGGCCCGTATTGCTATTCTGATGGACAGAATAATGGAGGTCTTTGGCTTAAGTGGTAAATCATTTATTCCAATGATTATTGGGTTTGGTTGTAACGTACCAAGTATTATGGCTGCACGTAGTATCGAGAGTGAAAAAGAACGATTAACTACTATATTAATTGCACCATTCATGTCTTGTTCTGCGAGATTACCAGTCTACGCCTTATTTGTAGGTATATTCTTTAAATCGCATCAAGCGCTTATTGTACTAAGCTTATACGTTTTAGGTATCGTCGTCGCTTTATTGACGAGTGTATTACTTACCAAGACAGTGCTAAAAAATGATGATTCTGTATTTATTATTGAATTGCCTACATATCGCTTACCTTCAATCAAGACTTTATGGAGAAGTACTTGGGAAAAGGCCAAAGGATTTGTTAAAAAAGCTGGAACATTTATATTCGGTGGTTCCGTTGTCATTTGGTTATTAAACTACACAGGTCCAGGTGGCTTTGATGTAGAAATTAATCAAAGTTTCTTGCACATGATTGGTAGCTTCTTTGCTGTATTAGTTACACCATTGGGATTTGGTACATGGCAAGCCGGTGCTACTTTGATACCTGGATTCTTAGCAAAAGAAGTCATTGTCAGTTCAATGGCAATCATTTATTCATCGGATGAAGCAGGACTTGTCAATGTAGTTCAAAGTCACTTCACACCATTGACAGCATATTCATTTATGGTATTCATCCTTTTATATATTCCATGTTTATCTACCGTCGCTACCATTCGTAAGGAGACATATTCCGTAAAATGGACTGTTTTAGCAGTCGTTTATCCTATCGCTGTAGCTTATGTATTATCTTTAGCACTTTACCAAATCGGACAATTATTTATCTAAGGAAGTGAACACATGACTATCATTTTTAACATCATATTATTTGCAGCTATATTTGGATATGCTGCTTATACTTTAACAAAATTCATAAAAAAATCTAAAGCAGGAAAATGTTCTTCATGTGGATCTAGCAAGCATTGTAATACACCTAAGCCACCAAGCCACATTTTCTCATCTAATGACCATAATTCTAATTAAATCGACAAAATTTTATCTTATAATTTAAAACATGACTAAACCTTCAAAGTATGATTGATTAACCATAACTTTGAAGGTTTTTTTATAACTATTCTTGCGTCGTCAGTTAAGAGATGGGATCAATTACATCTCACAATGATTTCTCTATCACATTATATTTATACTTACACGTACTGCATACGAAACACCCTGCTTGAACTAAACTAATATAATGATACGGACCCCTTACATATTCATCTATTTATTATATAACCTCATCCATAATATACAGAAATTGAATAAACAATACGTCACATACATCATTTAGCCTTGTTATGCAATCTAGTCATACTTACTTACGATAAAGTCATTTTCAAAAGTAATAAAATTTATTAATCTTAGAGGCATTAATAAAAACAATAATATATAAAATTTAAATAAATATTTATATTATATAACCAACTTATGTGTTATCATAAAAATCTGATAATTAATATTTGTTTTTATATAATTAATTTTTTTACATAGCGAAATACGCCTTAATTATCAATTGACTTCTAGAATATACACTACACTCAAATTAAATCATATTCTGTTACTACAGATACTAATTCATAACCGTTTAGACATTAAACGAATGGAAGGATGACCAATACATGACTAACAATGTTTTAGACATTAGCTATTTAGAAATGGATTATGCAGAAGTGGGCGACACAAAGATTTATATTGTACCTGTCGTAGCACCTAATTTAATCTTAGGAAAATCTAAAGGTGAAGCCGTTGATAATTTCAAACAAATCTTATGCTCTACAAAACTTGTCCAATCATTTGATGTAACTATTAATCCTAAAGACGACAACGAGCCTTTCAAAATTTTTGCCGATCATGAGTACTGCGTTACAGATTTCGCTTCACTACAAAATATTAAAGAAGAAAAGTATGACGACTGTAATTTTGGTTTAAGACTCTATATACCATCAGAGAATGCATACCAATTAAAGGTGATTAACAACGATATTTTAAATGCATCAAATATGCCTGATTTTGGCACGGCAAATATGAGTAAAGACTTAAATTTCGAAACACTTGTACCGTTAAGAGATGCAATCATCGAGCAAATTCAACAGAAGAACCATAACAACCATGCAGTAAATGATGAAGAAGCACAAGCAACTACAATACCTCATAATGTCGAACATTCTGACATTAAACTATTAAAAAACAATTTATATAATACATTAAACGGTTTAATAGATAAAATTTATTTAGATGACGAAAAATTACAATTTAATAGTATTATCAAAGATAAAGATTATGATGAGAAGGTTTTACCTACATATCAAAAATTAGAGCAATTAACTGAAGATGACTTTAACCAAGCTAAAAGTGATAAATTAAACACTTTGCAAAAAAAGCGTGAAGATATCATCAATAGTATTTATAACCAACTTGTTGCCGATTTATGGAGTAAAAATATCGAAGCTGATACGCTGAAAAACTACAAATCTGCTGATTCCACTTACCACAATGACTATATAGCAATTGAGCAGAAATTAGCAGATGCATTAAGCGTAATTCCATCAACGGTAGCAACACATGCTCAACAATTAGAAGAACAATTCGAACAAGATAAACAATCTCGTGCTGACAAAGCACGTAGAGACATGGAAGATAAGATTGAACGTGAAGAGCGCCCATTATTAAATAATAAAATACAAGAACTTGAAACGACACTTACTACTAAAGCAAATCAATCTTATAATAATCAAATTAAAGTACTCCATGCCGAAGTACAAAATAATTACGAATTACAAATTTCAAAAATTGTCGACGATGTTATACATCGACACCAACAAACAATAGATGACAAAAAAGCAGAGCTACAACAGCTAATGGACCATGATGTAGCAAGCCTAATTCAAAAGCGTAGCGATGATGTAGATCATTTGCGCCAAGAAATAAGCAAATTAGAACAAGATATCATTCATAACGAAACAACATTTAATGAACGTCTAGAACTAGCCGTTGAAAAAAGAATGAATGATTATGAACTAAAAGATGCGCAAATGACTGATGAAATCAACTTTCTACGTGTTGAAATTGAAAAGATTAAACGCGAAAACTCAGATAAGAACGAAGCCATTCGAGCAAAAGAAATGGAACTTAAAAATAATCGCGCGCAATTGGACCGATTAAATCAACAACTCGAACAAAGTAACCAAACGAGTTTGAGCATCTCAGCTCAAGCCTTAGAGATTAAACAACAAGCACTTAGCTTTGCCCAAAAGGAAAACAGCCAGCCTGTCCTTAGCAGAGTTGTTTCAACACAGAACGGTGACTTAAATCATTTACTAGGTGATGATGCTGAGTTGGCTAAACGCTACGAGCGAAGTAAGAAACCTTCATTCTTCACTTGGTTAGGTGGTCTATTTTTATGCGCTGTCCTAGGAACTGGAACATTATTTGGCAGTCACGTAGCAAACGCTAAAGACACAGCACACCAAGAACAACCAAAAGTAGAACAATCAGCCAAAAAAGAAATAGATAAGAAAAAATAATGCATCGTAGAATACACTACTATAGTGCTATAGAGACACTATTAGGTGTTATAAGATAACTACCTTAATTTGATTCAAATAATCCTTATACAAACAATGTGGGAGTGAGCACATGAACCAAAATAAACTAGACGAACTCAATCGACTTGCACGAGGTACAGTTAAAGAGAAAAAGATTGCATTAACTTATGGTTATCAACCCATTATCGACAAATTAAAAAAGGACAGAAATAAAGACGTTGCTCACTTTGCCGGCGCAATAGATGCAAATGTAGACTTAAAATTACATCAAAATAATTTACACTACGACAAAGAAAAAGCATCTTTCCAAAAAGTATTAAAGCAAGCGATGCAATATATGTATGCAACATTAATCGCCATTGCTATCGCAGTTATATCAATCATTATAGCTGTGATCACTTTCTTTATAGATTCTACTGCGACAATCGTACCTTATATCATTATTTCAATTATAGCTGCTATTGGTTCGATTGTTCTATTCGTATTATCAAAGCAAACCGAAGCAACATACTATAGATGTAAGCAGTCGTTATCTAAAGCAAAGTATTTACTCAGTGTCGCACAAGCTAATTCTCAATCCTTGCAAGCTCAAATTAACAATGAACACATGTAATATAGGAATTAGTTACTATATCAACATCAAGCAGTACGTAAAAAGACGAAGACATCAACTATGTCTTCGTCTTTTTAATATAAAATTCCTTTTTGTAATCTAGCATCTCTCATTACAAAACCTTAAACTAATACTTGCTTTAGGGCAGCTATAGAAGCATCCACACCCGCTTCCGGTGACATCGTCAAGTCTTCCATTTCTAAAGATACGAAGCCTTCGTAACCAACCATACGCACCACTGAGAAGAATGTCTTCCACCATTGCAAATCTTGCCCATAACCGACAGCAACATAATTCCATGCACGATATTTAACATCATCAATCTCTCTTGTTTCAAGTAGCGTTGTCACATCAGCAACACCATCTTCAATACGCACATCTTTGCCATGTACATGGTGAATTGCCCCTTCTAATCGACGTGCACATTGTATTGGGTCAGCCCCCATCCATAATAGATGACTCGGATCCAAATTCATGCCTATGATTGGATCAACTGCATTTCTTAAATGGAGCAATGTTTCTGGATTATAGACCAGTTGAGCACTAAAGTTCTCAAGTGCAATCTTCTCTATACCATGTGATTTCGCTACTTCTACCAATTTTTTCCAGTAGGGTATCGCTACATCATTCCATTGATAATCAAGTGCATCCTTTAACTCTGGTGGCCAACTTACGGTCGTCGTTATCCAATTCGGCATCGTATCTTTTGGAGAAGCAGCAGGTAAACCACTCATCATAACAATTTTCTTAACCCCTAACTTTTCAGCCAGTTTAAAGGTATCCGTTGTTACTTTACGATGTTCCTTCCCCAGTTCACCTGGCGCTAATGGATTACCTGAACAGTTCAGTGCAACAACATCAACTTGATAACGTTCCAACAACTGTTTGAACTCAGTGAAACTTTGCTCATCATTCAACAATTGCTGTAAATTAACATGTGGCGCTGGTGACCAACCACCTGTAGCAAGTTCAATGTGGTACACATCCTGCTTTGTGATATATGTTAATACTTCTTCTAATGATAAATGCGCTAAACTATCTGTTACGTATGATAATTTCACCGATCATCACTCCGCTTCTTATTGGTATAAGCTTGGCTTTTCATCAAATTTAATCTCTACTTTATAACCATTGTCTCTAGATTCAGAACATGCGTTAGTCGTGACAGAAGCCATATAACCGTCCCAAGCAGATGGCCCAGTAATTTCATCATGCTTAATTCCGTCTACCCATAATTGTAACTCTTTATCATACGCTGAGATAAAACGCTCTTTCCAATCACTAGGTACACGCGTATAATCTTTTTGCTCTGTTTTAACATTGAAATAAGTTGGATTTGTTAAGCCGATTTCACCTTTTTCGCAAACCACTTTACAATTAATATCATAACCAAATTGACAATTCACAAATACTTCTAAATCAATACAGACACCTGATTCAGTCTGTAATAAGATTAACTGTGGATCGTGTAACTTAGGATGTGTATATTGCGTTTGCTTTTTAGGCAGAATAACTTGCGCCGATACAAAATCTTCTTGTAATAACCATCTTAAAGCATCCACTTCATGTACTGCCGTATTTTCAACAGCCATTGGTGTATCGTATTTCGAATCGACCGTTTCATTTCTGTGCGTACAATGTAATAACAATGGTTCACCTAATACGCCAGTGTCTAATTCACGTTTCATTTCTTCATAACCTCTATCATAACGACGCATAAATCCAACCTGCACTAAGCGCTTTTGCTTCGCTGTTTCTGCATTCACAATGTTTGTACAGCCTGAAGCTTCTAAGGCTAATGGCTTTTCACAGAATACATACTTGTCATGTTTAATTGCTTCTAATACATAACCTTCATGTGTTGGATCCCAAGATGTAACAACAATACCATCTATTTCATCTGCAGCAATAAGTGCCTCAGCATCTTCGTAAAATGTCGCTCCAATTTCCTTTGCATAAGCCGTAGCTACTTCAACATTAATATCACTAATTGCCGAAACCTTTGCGCCATTGACTCTATTGTTGATTCTATCTACGTGATCTCTCCCCATTGCACCAATACCGATTACACCAATTCTTAATTCCATACCTTATTCAGCTCCGATCATCTGTTTTTTATAAATGCTGTATTTTTATTTTCCGAACCACATGTTTGAATTATCTTTTCAGCTATCGTAATAATAGCTTGTATACTAGGCTTCAATATTTCTTGTGGGTTGAATAGCTCTGTTGATTCATTGAGTGTCTTGCGCAATTGGTTTGACCAAGAGATATTAATTTCAGTATTAAAATTAATCTTAGCATGGCCCAATTGAATCGCACGTTGTAAATCTGCATTCGGAATACCTGATGCACCATGCAAGACGAGTGGTACATCTACTTTAGACCCAATTGCCTCCATCTCTGCAAATCCTAAGTTAGGTTCACCCTTGTACTTGCCATGTACAGAGCCCAATGCAGGTGCTAATGTATCTAAATGCGTTTGTTGTACTAATGCCACGCATTCATCAATATCTGCGTATTTAACTTGTCCTACCAAACCATCTTCTACGCCACCTACAGCACCTACTTCACCTTCCACAATGACACCATGGGCATGCGCATATTCGACAACTTCCTTCGTTTGCCTAATATTCTCTTCAATCGGTAACTTTGAACCATCAAACATAACAGAATCATAGCCTGCATCAACTGCTTGCTTACAACCCTCTACCGTTAAACCATGATCTAAATGAATCGATACAGGGACCGTTATACCCATCGCTGTAATTTTATTTTTTATCGTCTGTAGGATAAATTTGTAGCCACCAAGATAGGCAATATTCTTATCCGTCGTGCCGATAATAATTGGAGATTGCATATTTTCTGCAGCTTGCAAGACACCTTCAATCCAAATTAAGCCGTTGATATTCATTTGTGGAATTGCAAATCCTTGTGACTTCGCATAACGAATCATATGTTTTTCCAAAGAATTCCCCCTTTACGAAATATATTTTTTCTCTTGCTTACGTTGTATTTGATTCAAATAATTTTTCGCATTTTTTGCATAAATAAAGGGGTTGGCTTTAGCAGGATCTTGTTCTGCTTCTACAACAATCCATCCTTTATAATCAGCAGCTTCTATTGCTTGTAGTATGGGTTCAAAGTCAATATAACCATCGCCCGGCACTGTAAATATGCCTTGCTTGATACTGTCAAGAAAGCTACTGTCTTGTATCTGTGCTCTTTGTTGCACATCCGGACGAATATCCTTGAAATGGATATGGTGAATTCTTGATTTATATTGTTCGAACACAGCTAATGGCAGTTCACCTGATAATGCTAAATGACCAGTATCAAATAATAATGAGACTGTTTCGGGATCCGTGTTATCCATTAAACGTTGAATTTCAGCAGTTGTTTGAACCCCTGTCCCCATATGATGGTGATATACAATTCTCATATCTTTCTCGCGCGCCAACCTACCAAGATGCTCTAACCCTTGCGTGAGCTTTAACCATTCTTCATCTGTAAAGTGCGGTTTTTCCGTGAAAACTGACATATCTTCTCGTTGTTGAATGCTCTTACCTTGTTCACAAACAACAATGACCTTTGCACCTAATTCATATAAGAAATCTCTGTGGTTGATAAACGCACTTTCTGTTTCTTCATATGGCTTTGTCGTTAAAAATAAACTCAACCACGCACTCGCAACACTCAAGTTTCTAGGCTTTAAATAATCCAGCAATTGACTGGCTACTTTAGGATACTTGTTACCAATTTCTGTCCCTTCATATCCAGCTAATGCCATTTCACTAATACATTGTTCAAAGGTATTTTCCTTACCTAACTCAGGCAAGTCATCATTCGTCCATGCAATTGGTGCACATCCAAAACGTATATTTTCAGTCATAACATCATCCGCCTTTTAAGAAATCGCTTACATTTAATACTAAATTGTTTGATTCTCTTGCGCTTCGATAAAGCTTTCTAACTTTTCACTTGTCGGCATTGCTTCCGATGAACTATGGCTGCTTACCACAATAGCGGCAGAAGCTGCACCGTATTTTAATGCTTCATCAATAGCTTTACCTTTAACCAATGCATATAAGAAAGCTGCAGCATATGAATCACCGGCACCAAATGTTTTAATGACCTGTGCCTTAAATGCTTTACCTTCATAATACGCACCATCTCTGGTATAAGCTTTAGAACCTTGGACACCGTGTTTAATAATGACAAGTTCTGGCTGGTAACTAAACAAAATTTGACTAATTGATTCATCTGTCTCATTAACGTAACGGTGAATCATATCGTATTCATCTCGGGTACCAATAACAATGTCAGCTTGTTGTGCAACCAATTCATAATAAATTGAAGTTTCTTCTAAACTCTTCCACGTGTAAGGACGATAATCTATTTCAAAGACAACCTTTACATTATTCGCTTTAGCAATAGACAACGCTTTTAATACCGCTTCTCTAGAAGGAGATTGAGCCAACGCTGTACCTGAAATCAGCAAATATTTACTTTCTTTAATATACGCTGCATCAACATGCTCAGGTGCTAAGTATAAATCGGCTACTTCTTCTCGATACATCAGAATATTAGATTCAGTAGGACTTTTTATTTCTGTAAAGGTAAGACCTGTCTTGTGACCATGTTCATCAACATGGATTTGGGATGTATCTACACCTAATTGATTTAAATAATCTGTGATATAACGGCCATGTTGATCATCTGAAACATTAGCAATTAATCCTACATTCAAACCTAATTTAGATGCTCCAATACTGATATTTACCGGAGAACCACCGACATATTTGCGAAATGTTTCTGTCTCTTCCATCGGTCTATTGATCTCTACTGCGTTTAAATCAATTGCTGCTCTACCAATCGCTACGATATCTTTCTGATTTGCCATTCCTATCCCTACTTTCTATCTATAATCCATTCATGATCTTTTTGATTATGGAACTTCCATACCTTTTGAGGACCTGCCATTACATTTAAATAATAACCATTGTAACCGTCTGGAACTGCAACTGGGTGATATCCCTTAGGGACGATGACTACATCACTATGTTCAACAGCCATTGTTTCGTCTAAAGATTTATCGTCTGTATAAACACGTTGAAAGACAAACCCCTGTGGTGGATCCATTTCATGGTAATAGATTTCTTCAAGAAATGACTCATGTGGCAGATTATCTACATCATGCTTATGTGGTGGATAACTAGACCAGTTTCCTTGATCTGTATACACTTCTACGACTAATAATTTTTCACTAGCAGTATGTGAATCAGGCAATATATTATGCACATGTCGCTTATTAGAATATTTACCTCTATCTTCGACAGAATTTTCTGCTGCTGGAATAAGTTGTGTTGCACGTTCCTGTTCACAAGGTGAATAACAAATGACAACACGTGCATCTCTCTGTGCTGTAATCACGATTTCATGTGTTTTAGATATATAAATACTATCTGTAGGGACCTTTTCAAATACTGAATCTCTCGTACCTAAACCTTCATATTTATCGTTGCCATCTGAAACATCAATTTGCCCCGTCAAGGCAACAACACAAGCTTCATAGTCATTTGTCGACTCACTAAATGTTGCTGCAGCTTTAAGGTCAATCACTTTAATACCGGTATATTCTAAATCTACATCTGATGGTTTAAAGTCTTGTATTATTTCAACACCCTCTGCCAATGGATGGTGTACGGGTTTCTTTAATAATTCAGCCATATCTCTATACACTCCTTAATATTGAGGTTCGCCGTGACGAGCTGTTACTACTTTACGATGTGTAAAGAAATCAATACTATCTTTACCATTCGCATGTAATGAGCCAAAGAACGATGATTTCCAACCAGAGAATGGGAATACTGCCATTGGAGCTGGCACACCAAGGTTAATACCTAACATGCCGGCATCGATGAATTCTCTAAAGTATCTTATAGATGAAGCACTATCTGTAAATAAGCAAGCGCCATTAGCAAATTCTGATTTATTAGCTAGTGCAATACCTTCTTTAAGATCTGTTACTTTTACTAACGATAATACAGGTGCAAATATTTCATCTTGCCATAACTTCATATCTGTTGTGACATCTTCAAAAATAGTTGGCTTAACAAAGTAACCTTCATCTTTATTATCTTCACGACCATCTAATACAAGCGTCGCACCTTCTTCGACACCTTGATCTACATAGTTTAATGTGCGTTCTTTATTCTCTTCTCTGATAACTGGACCTAGGAATACGTTATCTTCTAAACCATTACCGATGACAATATCCTTAGCTGCTTGTACTAATTTTTCTTTAAATTCATCATACACACCCTCTTGAACCGCAACCACCGCTGCTGCCATACAACGCTCACCAGCCGAGCCAAAGGCTGCACCGATAACGTCTTTCACAGCTGAATCAATGTTGGCATCATTTAAGATAATCGTATGATTTTTAGCACCTGTTAAACACTGAGCTCGTTTTAAATTTTCTGTTGCCTTTTTATATACATATTCACCAACTGGTTTAGAACCTACAAATGAAACCGCTTTTATTTTTTCGTTTTCACAAATACCATTTACAATATCATGGGCACCATGCACAACATTGAATACACCTTTAGGGAACCCAGCTTGCTCAACCAATTCAGCCAATTTATTTACCAGTAACGGTGTTTTCTCTGAAGGTTTAATAATAAATGTGTTACCTAGCGCAATTGCCATTGGGAACATCCAACAAGGTACCATCATCGGGAAGTTGAAAGGTGTGATACCGCCTACAACGCCAACAGGGTATCGATAACTTGTACCTTCAATATTTGTAGCAATACTTGATAAGGAATCTCCCATCATTAGTGATGGTGCGCCTGCAGCAAATTCTACATTTTCAATACCGCGTTGTACCTCACCTAAAGCTTCCCCAACACTTTTACCATTTTCTTTCGTAATAATTTCTGCTAACTCTTGTTTATTTTCTTGTAAAATTTGTTGTAAGTTGAATAATAAGCGTGCTCTTTTTGGAACTGCAACCTGACTCCACTCTTCAAATGCACTTTGAGCAATTTCTGCCACTTCGTCTAATTCTGCTCTAGTTGATAATGGTACTTCTGCGATAACTTCCTTTGTTGCCGGGTTATAAACTTCAATTGTTTCCTGTGATTTTGAATTCACCCATTCACCATTAATATAATTTTTTAAGATTTCTGCCATTTCTTGTTCCTCCTCCTTGGAAAACGCTTCCATTTTTTAGTATAATTTTGGTTAAATATTGATTACTTATTGGTTATTTTATAAAAAGGAGTGATTATTGTCAACTTTTTGTCATTTTTTTATTAAGTGTTGAGTAATACAGAAATGTTGTGTATTATATAAATTATTGGGGGTAACAAATATGAAAACGAAAAGGATACACGCGATTGAATCCTATATTAACGAAAATCAAGCTGCTTCTATTGATGAATTAAGTGATTACTTCAACGTTTCAATTAATACAATACGTCGCGATATCACAGTATTAGCCGATATGAATAAAGTTAAAAAGGTTTACGGTGGTGTAAAGGCGGTTGATAGTTCTATTACACAAGCTGTCGACTACTCGAAGCGAAATATTGAACACTATGAAGAGAAAATTCACATTGCCAAAAAAGCAGCCAAACGTATAAAGGCACATGATGTCGTATATCTTGATACTGGAACTACAACAGTCCATATTTTAGATTACGTCGATACAGAACTACCTTTTACTATTATCTCAAATAGTTTAGACATTATTAATAAAGCTTCCGTCTTTAAAAATGTGTCACTATTTATTATCGGTGAACAATTTAAATTCCGTACACGTTCATTTATCGGTATCGAATCAAATAATCTTATTGAAAAATTCAACATCGACAAAGCATTTATGGCCGCGACAGGTGTCGATATAAAAAACGGCCTCTCAAATGCCGAATTAGAAGAAAATATTATTAAAAAATTAATCGTCTCTCGTTCAAAGTATGTTTATGCACTGGCGGATCACACAAAAATGGGCCGTTCTACACTTCTTACATTTATGGAATGCGCAGAACTCGACACATTAATTACCGACAAGACACCGTCTCAAGAATTTGTAGATTTTCTTAAATCTGCAAATGTCACAATTGAAACATAACCATTTATACAAAAGTTCATCAATATTAACATTAGAGGTAACACCTGTTCATTCAGGTGTTACCTCTTTTGGTTCACCGACCGATCAACAGTTGCAACTATGACTAAATTCAACGTCATACGTATCAATACATGATCATAACGCTACAAATAATTTACTTAGACTTAACTATGTATTACTTACCATGTTGCAATTTTGCTTAACTGGACTTAACTTAACTCGTGCATGCCATAATAACAATCTCGCTTATATAGGCCACTTAAGAACGCTATCAGTCTGTAATCCATCTTCAGCTTTAGTAATTTAGCTTAATAATGCGCACATTATGACACAAAAAGGCTGAGACGATCGTTGGTCTGAACTCTTTAACATAAAAATTGTAAAGATAACAAACCACATACAGTCTCAACCTGATTACAGTTTAAATTTTAAATTAAATTGGATAGAACGGTTGCACACTTTCCTTAACCGTTTCCTTAGATTTCACAATGACATCTTCAGCTGGCAATCGATAATATTCCGGACGAAAGAGCTCAATCGAAATAAACTCACCTTGAAATCCAATCTCACGAAGTGTATTAAATATACCTTTAATATCAATGACACCATGACCTGGGAAACATCTATCTTCATCCGTTAATATACCAATCGGGTAGTCATCTACATCATTAATATGTAACAAAAATATATTTTCTGCCTTAGCCTTGCGCAAATCTGCTAAATTAGATCCCATTGCATGAAAATGAAAGAAATCTAATACCAATCCTACATTCGGTTTCGCCACGTCCTCGACGATATCATACGCTTGTTGGAATGTGTTAACCGTTGCATATGGTGCCCCTAAAAACTCTAACGCAATCTTAATATGATATGCTTCGGCTAACGTTGCAAATTCTGTCATAACCTTAACACAGCTATCATGAATCGCCTTATTGAGTATTTTAGTTTCCGTAACCAATGGCACGAGAACGATATATTTCGCCCCTAGATAATGCGCAATCTCTAGCCATTCTTTAAATTCATCTAATACAACTCTATAATCCGCATCATTCCTATTATTAAAGAACTGCAATGCATTGAGACTTAACGGCTTAATATGATGTGTATCGAAAAATGCTTTCATATCTTCAAGCGTATGTGTTTTTAAATACTCCGGCATCTTATCCATTTGTATTTCAATAAAGTCATAACCATGTTTATCACATAATTCTAATTCCTGTTGCAATGTTGCATTTTCCTTTGTAGTCGCCACATTATACCCTAATTTCATAGCACACCTCATCCATTATCTAGACTTAAAATAACTCCTTCTTCAATCGCTCCAACATAAATTGTGCAGATTCATCCGCTCTATCAACCCATGCAAATACAGAATTTGTAGCAATACCATCAAATTTCATTTCTTTTAACTTTCTAAATATCGTTTCAAAGTCCACTTCACCTTCACCAATATTCAAATGTTGGTGCACAGTTACTTCCGCTCCTGGTGGATTCACAATATAACGTAAGCCATTCGCAGCTGTGTGGTTAAATGTATCAGAGAACAATACATGTTGTAACTTGTCGCCCGCATCATCGAACATTGTTTCAATATCGCCTATACCATCATCATGGAAGAATGTATGCGCAGTCGAGAACACTAAGTTAATCCACTCTCTATCCAAACCACGAATCATGCGCAATGCTTCATCATTACGTTCTATAAAATCATAGGGATGCGCTTGTAAATTTAATTTCATACCTTCCTTTTCAAAAATCGGCAATAATTCATCCATTGATTTGATAAACTTCTCTTCACATCTTTGTTGTTCATATTTACTACCATTAAATTCTGTATTCATCACATCCACGTTCAAATCACTCGCAATTTCAATCGCACGTTTCCAATTACGCACTGCACCTTGTCGTTGCTCTTCATCAGGCCCTGACCACGCCATTACAGGTAATATCGAAGACAATTGTACACCCGCATCACTACACCATTTTTTTACATTTTTAATCATTGCTTTATCCACTTTTGGATACTTATAAAAAGGAATAAAGTCTTCTCTTGGAGACAATTCAATATAATCATAACCAAGCCTAGCTGCCTTATCGATAACTTCCTTCATTGATAAATCTGTATACATTGCTGGATCTAATGCTAATTTCATATTATTACACGCCCCTTGTTTAATATTGTTTACCTTGTGCTAGCTTTCCCGCTTTTAAATCAAAAGCAGCTTGTGTTTTTTCAGAATTAGAAACCTCCGGAACACCAACATGCCACCAACTCTCATAACCGTCCGTCATTGTTTTTGGCAAAACTTTAATCTCAATTAACGTACTAATGTCTTGTTGTTCAGCATCTTTAATAGCAGCTTCTAACTCCTCTAATGAATACACTTTATAAACCTTAGCTCCATAACCTTCAGCTACTTTGGCATAATCAATATTCAGAATTTCATTATCTGCTGTTCGGAATTCAGTGTGATAACTATTCACTCCGTTTTCCATTTGTAAATTATTGATACAACCGTATCCCGAGTTATCAAATAACAATAGATTAATCTTCTTGTTATATTGTAGTGATGTTATAAATTCAGAATGTAACATTAAGAAACTACCGTCACCTACGAACGAATATACTTCATGCTCTGGTTCTGCTAATCTGACACCAAGTGCACCAGATATTTCGTATCCCATACAAGAATAACCATATTCAACATGGTAAGTGTTCGGTACAGAAGCATTCCATAATCTCTGTAAGTCCCCCGGAAGAGACCCCGCAGATGTGATAACATTACTGTCAGGTGATACCACTTCGTTTAACTTCAAGACAACTGAACTTTGTGTTAACTCTGTACCTAACGCATCTGCATACTCATTTAAGATATTTTGATCAAATTGTTCCTTAATCTCCGGATCAAAATGCTCACGATTAAATTGAATTTGACTCAAACGCGAACGTTCATTCAGCCACTCAGTCTTAACCTCATTTATCGATTCACCATAACCCGTTTGATAGTCATCTCCAAGGCGTTTCAAGAGGTGTTGCAATGTAACCTTAGCATCAGCAACAACTTGTACTGCATCTAATTTATAAGCTTGCATGCGATTAACATTTATATTTAAAAACTTAGTCTTATCAAAATCAAACGCAGTCTTAGAAGAAGTCGCAAAATCTGTATAACGTGTACCAATACCAATGACTAAGTCAGCCGCATATGCTACTTTGTTTGCAGCCAATGTACCTGTAATTCCCATGCCACCTAAATTATGCTTAAACGTTGCTTCTACTGTTGATTTACCTGCTTGTGTTTCAACTAATGGAATATTATATTTATCTGAAATTTCAATTAATTCATCGCGTGCACCTGAATATTTCGCGCCACCACCAACAAGTATGATTGGCTTTTCACTATTTTTAATTGTTTCAATCATTAAATCTATTTCTCTTGCTACCGGTTCTGGACGATCAATATAATGTACACGTTTCTCAAAGAAAGACTCATCAAAGTCAAAGGCTTCACCTTGCACATCTTGTGAAATACATACCGTTGCTGGTCCTGCCTGAGCTGGGTTCGTCAATACCTCAAATGCTCTTATTAAGCTAGACATTAATTGTTCTGGACGAGTAACTCTATCCCAATAACGAGATACAGCTTTAAGTGCGTCGTTAGTAGTTGTTGTTAAATTCGATTCATGTTCAACTTGTTGTAACACTGGATCAGGTTGTCTCGTTGCAAAGGTATCACTTGGTAACAGCAATACAGGAATATTATTTGCGAGTGCTGTTCCTGCTGCAGCTGTTAAATTGGCAGATCCTGGTCCAACTGAAGTGGTTACTGCATAGATTTGGCGACGTAAACGTTGTTTCGCAAATGCAATCGCTGCATGCGCCATACCTTGTTCATTTTTACCTTGTATAATGTTTAAGTCACCTGGACTTTCCTCCAAAGCTTGACCAATACCCACGACATTACCATGCCCAAATATATCGAGTACCCCTTCTACAAATGGTGATTCTTCACCATCAACACTGATATACTGCTGTTTTAAAAACTTCACTACCGCTTGACCTGTTGTTAATCTTATTTTCTTTGCCATAAAACCACCCTCTCTTAACCTATTCAAAGATACCAAAACTTAATCAACTTATGACCATCATATATTTGTTACCGCTTTCAGTCAATCATAATTACTTTAATTTATAAATTATTTCGCTTCCTTAACCACGTTCTTTCCAATTACTTCGTCCTTTTTTACCGTTGCTTTAAAGTATTCTTCAATTTCTTCTAGTGATTTATCCTTCGTTTCCGGCAAGAATTTTTTAACGAATATAACTGCTACTAAATTCAAGACTACGAATATCGTAAACGTGGATGCTAAACCTAAATGTCCCAGTAAGATAGGGAACAACAAACTTACTAAGAAATTCGTCATCCAACAAAAGAACACACTCGCTCCCATTCCTAATCCTCTAACCTTTAATGGAAATATTTCAGATAACATTAGCCAAGTGACTGGTGATACACACCCTTGTTGAAACGCTAAAAATGTTACCGTTAATAACAATATAATAAATGGTAATACGACTGTTCCCTTTAAAAATAATGGAACAATACTTAACAATATCAATGTTGCTACAATACCTAATTGACCCGTAATTAACATCGTTCGTCTACCAATCTTTCCTAATAGCCAAATACCAACAAACGTTGCTATAACCGATATCACACCATTCGCAATATTTCCAACTAGAGCTGCCTTCGTACCAAAGCCTGCATTACGCAGTATTTCAGTACCGTAATACATAATAGAGTTAACACCCGTGATTTGTTGTACAACACCTAAACCTATACCAATTAACAAAATCTTACGAATCCATGGTTTAGTAAATTCATTTTTCGACTTCTCTTTAATTAATTTTTCTTTATCTATCACTGTTTTAATTTCTTTTATTTCTTCTGCTGCCGTCTGTTCATCTCTTAGTGTTCTTAAAATCGTATAAGCAGGCCAATATTTACTCTTACTCGCGTGCCATCTCGGACTTTCAGGTACACGCAACATACCAAACCACAAGATAACTGCTGGTAATGTAGCAACTAATAACATCACTCTCCAAATACCTGGATTATCTACTAAATTTCCTAAAACACCATTGATAACATAAGCCATCAACTGACCAGAAACAATCATCAATTCATTTTGTGTGACCATTCGTCCCCGATCCTCTTTAGAAGACATTTCAGAAAGGAAAGTCGGTACGATTACTGAAGCGCCACCGACAGCTAAACCTAATATCAATCTAAAAATAACCATCGAGAATACATTAGGTGATAACCCACAACCTAACGTTGCAAAAAAGAAAATAATTGCTAATACCATAATCATTTTCTTTCTTCCTAAAGTATCGGATAACCTTCCACCTGTAATTGCACCAAATGCAGCTCCAAATACAAGCGAACTCGATACCAAACCTTCAGTAGCAGGTGATAAATCTAACTGATTCGATAAAGACATATACGGTAAAGCACCATTAATAACCCCTGTATCAAACCCAAATAGCAATCCACCAAACGTCGCAATCAATGTAATCCTTTTCATTTTGCGTCGTTTTATGTCACATTCTGATTTTTTCATGAAAACACCCCTTGTTTTTGGTGATAAAATCCAAAATTACACTAAAACATAACCAATATTTAATAATTATAGTAATACTGATAGCGCTTTCAGTCAATTATTTTTATAATCTTTACACTTTATATGTATGCTTTCCACAATAAAAAATACGCCTAACTCGTGATATTTCACTTAGTTAGACGCAGCGAACTTTCATATTCACTTCATGCCCTTAATGATTTAAAATAGCATGCTTTCTCGAATATACAAAATAAACTACAAAACCTATAATCAGCCAAACCAAAAATCTTAGCCATGTTATTGGATCTAAATTCAAAATTAAAAACAAGCAAAATATAATTGCAAAAATGGGGATAATTGGTACCGCCGGACATTTAAATTTCCGAGGAATATGTGGAGCAGTTTTTCTTAACACAATAATTGAAATAGCTACTAATATAAATGCCGATAATGTACCAATATTTACCATTTCTGATAAAGCATCAATCGATACAAAACCACCTAACAATGCAGAAACCATACCAAATAACCAAGTAGCAATGAATGGCGTATCTGTCTTTCCATTTACTTTAGAAAAGAATTTCGGCATTAAACCATCTTTCGACATTGCATATGTCACACGCGTTTGACCATATAGCATAACCAGCATAACTGTAGTCATACCTAAGATAGCACCAATATCAATGATTCCAGATATCCAATTCTGACCAGAATATTTCAATACTGCAGAAACTGGGTGATCTTCATATTGACCAAATAATTTAAATGGAACTACACCAGTCATTATGAGCGATACAATGACATATAACACCGTGCAAATTAATAATGAAAGAATAATGCCACGTGGCATTGTCTTCGCTGGGTTAATCGTTTCTTCTGTACTAGATGATACTGCATCAAAACCAATAAATGCGAAAAACACTGTTGCTGCTGCAGCAAACACCCCTGAAAACCCAAACGGCATTATGGGAGATAAATTCGCTGGTTTGACGTAAAAAATCGCTACGCAAATGAAGAGCATGACAACAACAATTTTAATTAATACCATAATGTTATTTACACGTTTAGTTTCTTTTATACCCATCGCTATTAAAAAGGTAATGATTAACACAATCAAAAATGCCGGCAAATTGAATACCCCTGTAACTTTATCACTTGTTATCACTCCAGGAGCTGCAGTAAGTTGTGATGGTATCGTAATACCAAATCCTTCAATAAAAGACCTAAAGTAACCCGACCATCCTACGGATACTGTACTTACACCAAGCATATATTCTAGCGCAAGATCCCATCCAATAATAAATGCAAAAATTTCACCAATCGTTGTATAAGTATATGTGTATGCAGACCCCGCTATAGGGACCATGGAAGCAAATTCAGCATAGCATAGTGCGGCAAACAAACAAGCTAGTGCTGCTATAATAAATGCAAACATCAAACCCGGTCCCGCCTTTAAGGCTCCTGTACCTGTTAATACAAAAATACCCGTTCCAATAATGGCACCTATACCTAACATTGTTAAATCAAATGAATTTAAACATTTACTTAACTGTGTATCATTATCTCTAATAACCAAATTAATATCTTTCTTACTCATTAACCCCATACAACCACCCCATTCTGAATTTATTTTGAATCAAACCAATAGTACACCCATAACAAAATATTAAAAAATATAGGTCATGAAAACTAACTTATTACGTTAGTTTTCATGACCTATATACTTAATTCATATTATTTAAATCACTTTGGTTAACTTTGATTCAAGCTTTCCACCGAGGTTTATCAGAGCCTCGAACCATCAAGACGGTGTCATATTCCCCTGGTGTTTCTGACATATAAACTTGGTCTGTCACGCCTTTATACGTTCCTAAAGGGGTCTCCGCTTCAAATTGATCTGGTGCGACGATTTGATGTTCTTCGTTACTATTCGACATGGTTTTTGCGTAGTCTTTATCAAAGATACCTAACGACATTAAATAAGCTGATACTTTACTTAAAGATACACGCACACTATAGCTACCACCTTCTTTAGCTCGACGTTCTAAAGCTTTAATAACTCCTAACTCTAACAACCACGAGATTACATAATCATTAACCACAACGATAGGTGGTAATTTCGGTTTATCAACTGAACCTTCAAGTGTCATGACTCCCGTCACACTGCCGGCAGTTTGATCAAAGCCGTTACGGTTCTTCCAAGGTCCCGTATGCCCGTGTAAATTAACCGACGCATGAATGATACCGGGTCTTTTTTGGGCTAAGTCATTTGGCGTCAGACCATATTTTTCCATAAAGCCATATCTTTTATTTATAAAGAATATATCTGCACCTTGAAGTAATGCATCAAATCGACTTCTATGCTCTTGATTATGATCTATATCCAAATATGTTGAACGCATACCAACATTAGAAGTGAGATACATTGTTTCAACTTCTAATTCTGACGGTCGCCACACATTTAATACATCTGCACCATGCAAGGCTAATCCTCTTCCTAATCCAGCACCTGCGATGACGTGTCCCATTCCAAGCGCCCTCACACCACTTAAAGGTTGTTCGGGTTCCTCTGAAAATGCTTCCGGCTTAGAATCAGCTATTTTTTTAATTTCGATTAATTCCGTCTCCGCAATATGTTGAAATTGTTCCTCTTCTACAAATTCTTCTAGCGAACGTACCATTGGCATAACGACACCTTTTTCAGCACCTGCAATTTCTAAATCCTGACCATTCCAACCCTTAATAGCTTCCGCAACAGCCTCTTTCGTTGAACGACAATTTAATAGTTCCAAAACATGTGCCTTAGCATTTGGATAAGGATTTAGTGGCATTACCCAGCGCTTATCTTTAGTTTGGTAAAAATCAAATCGAAATGGTGTATGAGGATCCTCTTGACCCTTTGCAGGAAAACCATTCAAAGTTTCCCATTTTCTTTCATAGAAAGGTGACAGACGTTTCACTGCCTTACGAATATCTATGTGAATATCTTGACCTTTGCCACCTCTGACTTGCCATAAATGTGCTAATGCCACCGATTTAGCTGCTAACCCTAATCCAGCTAACGATGCTAACCTTAACGTACTAGGCATAACTGGGTCCTTACCATAAAACGTAACCTTGCCACCACTATCAGCAGTTGAATAACCAACTGAATTTAAAATATCTTCCAACGCAGCATGCATATCAAATTGATCACTTTGCAATCGATTTTTATTTTGTTGCAAAAGATGCGCCTTTAACTCATTAGCATTATTAATCATCGTTTATTCATTCCTCCTAATACTTACACTTGCTTCGTTTATTTTTTAACATTTAAAATACTTAACCATCTCTAATATTCGTTACAAATATAGCAACTCATTTTAAATAATTTACAAATACAAACGTTTAAATTACTGTATAAATACATTATAAAAACGATATGCTAAACAAAACAATCATGCATAAAGTAAAAAAGCAACACATATATAACATGTGTTGCAATAAAGGGTGAGAAAACATATGACACCAAAAAATAAAAAATCACAAATTAAAATTCAAAACGCATTTATCGAACTACTCGAATACCTACCATTAGCAAAAATCACTGTCCGCGCACTATGCAATCATGCAGAAATTAATCGCTCCACCTTTTATAGGCATTTCCGTTCTATATCACAACTCACGACAGCCACCATTGAGCGTCATTTCGGACTACTATTTGGAGAAACTTACAAATTTTACCTAAAACATCAAAGTATAGAAGAATCACAATTTTATATTGCTAATAATATTTTTAGCCACATCAGACATGATTACGATTTCTACCATATCATGTTTAAACGCTACCCCAATTTTTATATAACTTTAAAAGATTTCATTACTGTACGTTATATGCAACTTTTTGAAGATACAGGTGTCGCCAATCATATGGTACTTGATAAAAATGTCGTTGCTGAATATATTGCATCTGCTTACACAGGCATGATACAAGGGTGGATCAATCGCCAACTACAAGAATCGCCCAATACAATGGCAGAGAGGTTAATTACCCTTAATTCCAATGGTCCTATCAGATTGCTAACTGAAGCAGAAAAAAGAATAAAATGAAAGATATATGTAATAGATATGTCATTCGTAGTATATGTTTAGGCACGTTATTATCCTTAAATGTAATTCACCTTGTTAATTCAATAGTGTTTATTACATTATATGAAATACGCATATTTTTAATGTAAAATCACTATTCATTATGAAGTATCTTGGCGAGACTCCTGTGGGAACAGGACAAGCTGAAGACTACAGTCTGAAGCTGTCCCCTAGGAAAGCGAGCCAACAATACGAAATATGAATAATAAAGAAGCACTCAGATAAATTGAATCATCTGAGTGCTATTTTTCTGAAATTTGTGTCCAGACTCATTTTTGAATCATGTATCTATTATCCACCTGCAATTAATCATCAAGCGTGTAAAATGGATATTCATCCTCTCCACTTTGACCTTTGAAAATAGCTCTATTCAAACTGTACGCTTCATTTTTATACTTAAAAGTAAAGTTTCCTTTAATATAAATTTCGTTATTTTCGCCCACACTTATTACATTTTGGTTGTGGCACTCATTAGAGTGCCCGTCTTTTCTATCATATTCTAAAGCACCACTAGGGCACATTTCTACAACGCGAACTATTGAATCTACGTCAGCATTACTCGTATTTATCCATGGTCTCTTCTTCGTATCGAACACTTTTGGTAAGTTTTTTACACATTCTGCAGCATGAATACATCTCTTTGCATCAAATGACACATCAATCTTTTTACCATTATAAGTTTTACGCATATAAATCCCCTCCACTATTTATATTTAACTCAATATAACATTTTTACTAACATTTAAAAAACACAAACATATGGCTATAAATTTATTTGATTTATATTTATCTTCAACGTATCATGTAATTAATTTAAAAAAGAAGGAGTCAATTAAATGAAAAAAATAGGATTTATATGTGGTAGCTTACGTACGGGATCATATAATAAAGTCTTGTTAAATGAAATGATTCGTTTAGCACCTAAAGATTGGGATACATCTGTTATTAGCTTCAAAGACTTACCTTTATATAACTATGATGAAGAAGGGGAAAGTGAAGCTGACAGCGTTACTTTATTTAGAGAGTCGATACACAATGTAGACGGTATAATTATTGTTAGTCCTGAATATAATTCTGGGATACCTGGGCCTTTAAAAAATGCTATTGATTGGGCATCTAGAACAAAACACAAAGATGATAAATCACCGTTAATTAATAAACCTTTTGCAGTTGCAGGAGGATCACCTGGTAACATTGGTACAGCATTAGGACAAATGCAAATTCGCCAAAGTTTACTTGCAATGAATGCACAAGTTATGGCTGGTCCTAAATTAATTGTCGGTAGAGTACATGAAAAAATTAATGAAGACACACATAACTTGGATGATGAACGGACACAAAAACATATCAACTCATTTTTAAGTAGTTTTAATAATTGGGTAGAAAAGTTTTAGAATATCTTTATCAAAAAAACGTTATAGATAACTCACTAGTTTAAAAATCGTTCCAGAAATCAAAACCACCCGTATAACAGGTGGTTTGCTTTGCGACTGAAACCCTTATTACTGACTAGTCCTGATAAGGTCACCGAGAAGATTAACCAATTGCACTACTTTCCTAGAACACCTTAAAAGTGTTGTTTATTTTAGTGCAAAGACTATATGGTACTTACAATTCCATTTTGTATGTGCTAAGCTTTTTGTGTCTGATGACATATATTGCATCTCTTTGTGTATATATTTTGGTTGGCTGACCAAAGATAGTTTTAGCACTAGAGATGCCATTTTTAATATAACGGTAAAACCATACTGTACCATACGCATAGTGTATGCTTTTTTCTGCAGTCATGGTAATAAACAGGAGATAGCCCATTTGTTAGTTAATCATTTAATCGATTCCCTTTACTTGGTAATGGCGTTCTTTTCAATATAGAAGCCATATACATTGTATTATAGGCTAACCATTTGATATGTTTTTTCGTAAAGTCATTTTCATGCTTGATATCCATATATGAAGGTCCAGGTCCTGCCTCTCCAACCCAATAAGCATCTACATTAGGCGGAATTGTAAATCCAATATGTGAAAGTCCATAAAGTATAGAAGCTGATGCATGCTTAGCTCCGTCTTCATTACCAGTTACAATGACACCTCCAACTTTATTATAGAAAATGGATTGCCCTTCATTATTTTCCAATTTACTAGATCCATAAAGCCTTTCAATAATTAACGTTGCTACGCTACTCTTTTCTCCTAGCCACAGTGGTGTACCAATAATAACAATATCCGAATCTATTATCTTATTTAATAGTTTTGGCCATTCGTCTCCATCCCCCATATCATCACTAATACCATAAGCAATTTTATAATCGTTCACTCTAACCATTTCAACATCTATTCCTTCAGTTTGATAGATTGACATTGCTTCTCTTGCTAAAGCCTCAGTATGCGATAATTCATCTCCATTTTTTAGTGTTGCGTTTAAAATAACCGCTTTCATAAAGACACCCCATTCTTGTTTTTAATACACTTACCATAAATTAAAATTGAATAAACATGCATTCACTGGGTATATGTTGTGTAAAGCATATCTGAAAAGGAGAGAGCGTCATGTTATTAAAAGAATGGCAAAAAGAAAAAGAAACGCTTCATATACTTTCACAAATCCTTGGAAAATATAAATTAGAATCCATGTATCAAGAGCCACAATGGGCACATGTAGCACTTGATATCACCATTCAAGGATTTAGTACTGGGATGTTACATTATGAAGATAAGGACTTTTTAATCGAAGTAAATTTAATAGATAATATCATAGAAGTACGTATAAACAATAACAAAGAAAGTATTGAATTAGAAAATGGTACAACCATTCAAACTTATTATAATAAGATTAAACAAATCTTAACTTCTCATGGTATACATTTAGAAATAAACACAAAACCTCAAGAAGTTGCTGATACAACTCCAATAGATCAAGATACACATCACCATCATTATAAATCAGATGTCGCAAATAATGTCCTAGATCTTATGAAATTTGCCTATCATGCGGAAACAAAATTTATATCCTCATTAAGAGTACGCAAATTTAAACCCGCACTATTTTGGGGTACATTTGATATATCTTGCGCAATGATTAATAGTGAACATCGACCATTTAGTGATGATAATAAAGTTATAGAACGTGCAGCCTTCGATGAAGAACTTATCGAATTTGGTTTTTGGTTTGGTGATGACAATTATGAAGGACCTACATTCTTTGTCTTACCCTATCCATTTACAGACAAGCAATTTGAATGTCACCAGAAATTTCCAGATAATAGCAAATTCGATCCGAATTTAGGGGAGTTTATTTTAGAAATAAATTCCGATCAACAGCCAAGTCACGATACGGTAAGTCAATTCTTTTATGAATCATATAATATACTTAAAGATGATTTAAACTGGGGCGATTGTAGCCACTTCCACTTACCTTTAAAAATGAAAAATAACCATCTCACCAAATAATAGTTGAACTAATCACAACTCAAACAAAAGAAATCGACAACCTCCCAATTATTCCGTTAGAAGTTGTCGATTTTTTTATTTATTAAATTTAATTTTTCAAAACATCTTCATATTCAGGCGTCTTGTCAAATACACTTTTAGCAAAAGGACAAAGTGGAACAATCTTCAAATTATTTTCACGAGCATAAGTCACACCAGCTTCAACCAAATCCTTACCAACATGTTGCCCCCTCAATTCATCAGAAACTTCGGTATGATCAATAATTATCATACCCTCTCCACTAGGAACATAAGTCATTTGTGCTAAAAAGTTATTTTCATCTTCACCAACATAAAACTTGTTCGTTCCTTTTTTAATTTGCATAATAACACCTTCTTTCAAAACTATTATCTAATAAATAATAAAAATACCTTATGGAATCACGGTATACAAATTATCAATTGTATATTACCCTACATTACAGTTGTAAAACGAAGCACAATTTCCATAAAAGTTATAGTATTTTTAATTCTGTTCCAATTTCGATATTAGGCACTTCCGCCTCTTCTAAATATAATGTTCCAGATTGTTCAGCTTCGTGACTACCGTCAAACTTTAAGGTAATGTGACCTAAATCTGCTAAATTCTTTTGAACAGAAGCACCAACTTTAGTAATTTCAAATATTTTTTCACCAATCAATACTTTTTGAGATTCTGTTATTTCTCCTTCAATACTATTAATATCAATGATATAGCAATAATCAATTAACTCTTCAGGTGCATTATCACCAAACAATATGATCATTCCTTCTTCGACAAATGCACTTGCCTCACTACCTACATCTTTAACAATAGTTTTATACATAGTAAATCTCCTCTATTTTTTATTTGTATAATCCAAAACTAGCAAGCCATGCTACAAATACACGGGGAACTCCATTTAAAAATCTTGAATACAATACAGAAGGAACACCAACTTCAATTGTTTTTGTTTCAGCCTCTGCCAATCCTAAACCAACAGGAATAAAATCAGCAGCATTTTGTGTATTAATTGCAAATAATGCAGGTAATGCTAAATGAGGTGGAATGTTTCCTTTCCCAATTTCTACTCCAATCAATGTACCTAATACTTGGCCGATGACCCCTCCTGGTCCTAGTAAAGGACTTAAAAAAGGAAGGGAACAAATTAGACCTATCGCCATCAATCCCCAAATATTACCAGCTAATGGAGACATTACATTAGCGAATACCTTACCAATGCCAGACCCTTGAATAATACCTATAAGTAATGCTACAAATCCCATAAATGGAATAATCGTGTGTAACATCGTTTCTACAGCATCTCTTGCTGCTTGGTAAAATGTATTGATAACTTTACCTGCACCTAAACCAATTTTAGTTAAAATGGACTTGTGTTCTTGCTCAGCACGCGTCTCCATAATTTTCTTATTCTTTGAATATTGACTTTCGTTTTTATCAGATGTTTCCAATTCACCATGAGCACTCTCTACTTCTTGCTGGGTATTATCATCAACCTCTTCAACTTGATTAACATCTACATTCGAAACATATATATCTTCAGTAATATACTGTCGTAAAGGTCCACTTTTACCTGTTGCCATAATATTTATAGTTGGTATTCGTTTTTTTGGATAGATACCACACCTTAATGTACCACCACAATCTATTATTATCGCCATCATTTCCTCTTCAGGAACTGAAGTCTCAAATCCATTTACCGGTTCTGCTCCTGTAATTTCTGCTATTTTATCGACGATAGCTGGTTTATGACCACCTGTAATATACACTAGTTTCTTCTTATTTCCGTCTACGCCAAACGTTAATGGACCACCAAAGCCTCCAGAACCTTTAGTTACTTTAACTTTTTTCATTATTTTCACCTCAACCTTCTAATTTTATCTCTTTACTCAATTTGACTTTTTGTTGTTTTTCCACAAAGCTTGTAGTTAAGTCAGTTACCCAACCACCTATAAAATTCATAACTAGACCAACTAATAAATAGCGCACTGCTAAATCTGTTGTCGGTAATCCTAATTTTTGAATACCATTGGCTATACCTAAAAATACAAACAGTTCAGCTGGATTAATGTGTGGAAATATCCCGTTACTTGTGTGCGCAAATTGTGCTGCCGAAGCAAAATAACTTGGCTTATACTTTTCAGGCATAAATCGTCCTAACGAATGAACCATTGGATTCGCTAACATAAATGAACCTAAAAATGGTAATACTAAATAACGCATAAGTGGATTTTTAGCAGATTTTTGAGCTATTAAATTAATTCTGTCTTCGCCTATTAATTGTATTAATGTATTCATAGCAATTAATAGCATTAAAACTAATGGTACTATGGTCCCCATCCAATCTATGAATGTATCGGCACCAGTTTGAAATAATTTTATAAAACCTTCTGCAAACTTAACGATGTAATCCATTTTTTAATCCCCTTTCACTTCTAATTAATTTATTTACCTTTTTCACAGCTTTCATTATTGGTGAAGGTATCTTTTCAATTTCTCCACCATTACTTACTACATTAAATGTATGTTGAGCATCTAATATTGCTTTTATCAGTAGCTTATTATATTTATTAATATCTTGATCTGTGATTTTATTTAATTTCAATCCATTTAATCCATCTAATGGCTTGAACTTACTAAAAACTGTAACACCTTGCATAAATCGTGCTTCTTCAATCACATTTTTCCCATTTAATTGTAATAAGACTAACGTTCCTGATTTGAAAATTGCGGGTCTTCTTCCAATTGCCACCTTACCTTTACGTCGTAACTCTATATAATGTTTAGTAAAGTTCTTAATTTGTAACCAGCCTAGTAAATGTTGTATGACAAAACCTGCTGCAGCTAAAATAATTAGTAATAATATGAACATTTTATCCCTTCATTTCTTGATTTAATAATTGTATAAAGTCTTGAAACGTAGTTTTTTCAGAGAATTTACTTATTAAATATGCATTATTAGAAATTGCTAATACTTCCTCATAAACTCGAATCAGTAGTGTTTCATTAACCATTTCATCTGGTGTAGCAATTAGTATAATTATTTTTAAATCAGGCAAATCTCTACATCCTTCATCTAAAATTGCAACTTTAATATTTATCGTTGTCCCTGTATGAGATGCATGAGGGAAACCTAAATATTTATCTGCCGTTGATTTATCAGATTCTCTTATCAATAAACGTTGTTTAAAATCATTTTCTACCTTACCTTCATTCACTAATTCATCTGCTAAACTTTCTATTAATGATATATAATCGTTATTATTATCAAAATGTTCAAAATCTTCAGAATTTATAAGGTCTACAATGACACTCTTATTAAAAACATTTTTATGATTTAAGTCTTTATAAATTAAAAATTGTTCGATTTTTAATTTTAGTTTCTGTTCATCAAAAACATTTTCTAAATAAATGATTTTGTTAAACAATCTATTGAGTCGTATAGTTGAAATTATGATTTCATAGTTATTTACTGAAGATTCATCAAAATTTGACTGTTCAATAATAACAATCTCTACATTCGGGCCAAAAATTTTCATTATATTGTTTTGTAATAATTTTTGAATACTTAGACCAAAGTCAGTAATAATCGCAACTTTTGATATAGATTTCACTTCTTTTTCTATTTTTTCAAGATAGATACTAAAATAAATAGTAAGATAACTTAACTCTTCTTCGGAGACATTGATTTGAATATGCTTGGTTATATTTTCACCCAATATTCTTGACAATTCAAAAGCAAAAGGGAATCTTTCATTCATATTGCTTACACTCTCATCATTGATATTTATATTAAATACTATGCGATTTATTAAATACTTAATGTGCAGGCGAATATCTTTCGTAAATAATTCATTATCTAACTCAATCCCATAATATTCATAGACATCTCGAATTGTTCCATCAATAATTTTTTGTATAATTGTAGCTTCAGATGAAGTGATTAATTCATCTAATATAGATGCACGTCGCCCAAGTAATGTGATAACAATTAGAAGCATTTCTTTATTTGCATCAATATCTTTATAAGTCTGGTTCAAATAAGATTTTACAAATGCTATATTTTTATAATCAATTGAACTATACACATTATTATCAATACTTATATCATCATCTATTTTGGCTCCCATTTCTAGCCGTTCAATAGTAACTTTGATTGCTAATTTCAATCTCTTATAAGATTGTTCATCTAATTTCAGTTGCACTTTAAGATTTTCTAACTGTACAAGTAATTCGCTATCTATATCTTTATTACTATATTGATTATTGAAATATTCAATTATTAATTTTCTAATATCATATTCTTTACCATCGACATATAAACCTACATTTGGCTTGCCAACAATCGAAACATTATATTTAGAAAGCTCATCTTTCATATCTTTTAGCATATTATTAATACTTGTTTTACTCATAAAATTAAATTCAGCTAAATCATCAATAGTAACTATTTTTTGGTGTAAAATTTGGAAAAAGATGCCCTCCATTTTGTTAATTGAATCACTTTGAGTTGATTCAGTTAGCGTATTCATTAATTCAAGAAAACGATTATCATCTTCAATATGAATCATTAAGTTGTGGTATTGCTTAGAAATAAAAATCGTTTCATCAAAGTAATCATTTATTTGTTTAACATAATTAATTAACGTTTTTTCACTAACATTTACTAAAAACGATAATTTTTCTATCGAAGTATGTGAGTCGAGCAATATTTTAATTATCTGTGTATGTTTTTTATTAAGCTTCATTATACTCCCCTAACTTTATGGGATTATCCTCGTGATTTACCTCCTGAAATATTAATAGTAGTTCCAGTAATGTAACTGGATTTATTAGAACTTAAATAACATACCAAATCTGCTATTTCATCTAACTTTCCTACTCTTTTTAAAGGTATAGATTTAGAATAATCCCCATTCAGTTGATCAACCGTAATATTTCTACTATAAGCTAACGCACTTTCATATTCTGGAGTACGGAGTCCAGTTTCTTCTATAATACCTGGAGCAATTGCAGTAACATTAATGTTATATTTGCCAAGTTCTTTTGCCCAACTTCTTGTCAAACCGATGAGTGCAGCTTTAGTGGCTGAATATAAACTTTGGCCCTCTGACCCCTCTTGCCCAGCCTCACTCGAAATATTGATTATCTTACCCTTCCGTTGTTTAATGAAATATTTTGCTACCGCTTGACTAAACCAAATAGGGCCTTTTAAATTCACATTGAACATGAAATTCAAATCACGCTCGTTAATTTCATATTCTGGATGAGTATCTTGTGTATCAGCCAATACTCTTGGTAAATTAACACCCGCATTATTAATTAACACATCTATCTTTTGTTCTTGATTAAATATCAATGAAACAACTTCTTGCACTCTATTTTTATCAGTTACATCTACTTCAAAAAAATGATAATTCCCGTGATTTTCCTCACCATTTTTTAAATCCACATTATAAACTATTGCGCCATTAGCTAATAATGTTTCAACAATAACACTTCCTATACCTGAACTACCACCTGTAATAACCACAACACTATTATCTATATCCAACCAATTAGACATTTTTCATCCTCCTATTAAGATATTGTTTTATTACATTGTATTTGTATTCGCTTACATAATTAATACAATGTTTTATGATGTTTTAAGAAATTTGGTGAATAATTATGTGTATTAACACCCAATGCAATTTAAAAAGTAATATTTTCTCATTAGTTTGTAGGCAAATAGAAGTTTTATCTGAAAACACCTTAAATATAGATATTCAAAAAAACTCTTCAAACTTGTTAAACAGTTTGAAGAGTTTTTTATTTCAGTATTTTCCAGGAAATAATTTTTGAAATTGTGCTATGTTGAATTATTTTGATTTAGAGCTTGGGAATTTATTGATCAAAATAAAAATAAAGTCGACTAAATAATGAATTAATGTACCTGCCACGATAGCAAGTAACATAAGAAACCATAAGTTAAAATGTTCATATAAATTTGTCACACTGTAAACAATACAACATAAAACTACTAAAACCCATTTTGTTTGTTGCTTTTTATCGTTCATATTACAAAATTTTCCTTTCATTATGTATTGTTTACTAATGTGATTTATCTTTAGATAAATTTTTAGCAAAATATTGGAATCCTGTCATAATAACGGCAAATATCGAAGTGCTTAATAACACATTCATAAATTCAAATCCACCTAAGAATAGAACATTACTAATGCTAGATAATACAAAGAAGATAATGAAATTTAGTAGAAAGAATTTCAAGGTATGCATGTGCCTTCCCAACCTTTTTCTTCTAATTTATCAATATTTTAAAATACAAGCAATGTACTTTTTTGCTTAAATATTTATTTTCATCATTATAAAATGTTATTTTCTTCCAATTTTCGCTCTGAATCTATTACCAATTCGTTAAGCATCTTCAAAATATTATCATGCAATTGCTCTATTTCATATGCACTTAGTACTTCAGTTTGATAATCATAATGTAATAAATAACCACTTTCACTATTCTTATTAAAAATTTGAATTTCGAGCGGTCCACCGATGGCATCAACTTCAAGTTTCTTTTCTGAAAATCCATTTTCAATAAACTCGGAACTATAACTAGCTGTTTGGAAAGAAATTAAGCAATCTATAATATTATTCCCCATATTAAGTTCTGATAATAAATCATCAATTGGGTATTTTCTATGCTTTAAAATATTAAAAGATTCTCTTTTCACTTTTTGTATATACTCATTTAGCAAGAGATCCTGTTCTGATTCTATTATGATTGGCAAAGATTTGGCATAATTACCTGTAGTGAATTTTTCGTTTTTATTTGCCCTATTATGAATTGATATCCCAATGTTATTAATTTTAGTTACTGCTTTTTTATCAATTAGTGCAAACATAATGCTAGTGAATAAATTACTAACACTTATTTCGTTTTTCAAACAAAACTCATTAATTTTTTCAGTTATTACTGTACTTAATTTTATAGTACGCCTTTGACCATTAACATGTTCTAACTGATGTGGTTTATCACTGATTTGTTGTTTTTGTCGATTCAGTTTTTCTCTCCAATAAATCTCATCTTTTTCAAGCTTTTTAGACTGTAGGTACTTCACTTCATCTTCTATAGCATTTACGAATGATAATTTGGGTATTTCTGTAGTGTCTTGATTAGTCAAATAAGTTATAAAATAATTGATTGATAATGGCATACTCCAACCATCGCCTATTAGATGGTTTTGTATAGCCAACAAACCTAATTGACCATCTGGCAATTTCAAAATATAAAATCGATACAATTTATCATTATAGTCAAATATATTAGTATTCGCTTTTTTATTTATCCAAGTATCAAAATTCAATTGATCTTGATAAAAATCTAAATAAGGATATGCTATTTCTTCAAATGCTTTAATATACTGCTTAGCATTTCCACTTTTAAATGTTACTTGTATTCTATAGCTATCATGATTAAATATTAATTGGTTAACAGCTTTATTAATTTGCTCATAATTAAATTTTGTACCTAATTTCAATAGTCCTGCAATATTATTAATACTCGAATCTTCTATTATTTTTTCACGTTTTAAAAAGTTTTGTTGCGCTATTGTTAGTGGGTACATCTTCAATTTTATACGCTCCTTAATTTTATAAGTATATTTAAAATTTTAAAAACATCAATTAACTTAATTCGTTTATTCATTTTTTATAATTAATGTTTCATTAACTTTTACCCTAGGATAACTAAAAAAATCTCACTCTTATAAAAAAAGTGAGATTTATTATTAAAATCAATTTCTTGCTAATCACTCACACTCATTGTTTGTTGATACAATGAGTCCAAATTGGTAGTTGAAATAGCTGTATTGTTACTTAATTTTTTAAAATCCATATATAAAGCATCTAATTCTTTTGTAGATCCTTTGGCTTGATCTAACACCCCTGATTTAAACAATAATTTAATCATCATAGCTGAAGTGCGTTTAAAATGCTTAACTAAAAATGCTGGCGCTTTAGGAATAAGCGCATATCCATTATTTTCTATTAATCGGTATATTTCGTTATATGCTGCCACAGTTTCATTTAATAATTTATTATTTATATCATTTTGTTCTCTTACTACAGTTGTCATATTTAACGGTAAAATAAATGCAGCATGTGACAATAACCATTCATCAAATTGCTTTTGATATGTCAATTTTATATTTACATTTTCAAAAATATTATCCAATACTTGATTCAAGTCTTTATTTTCTGTTGAAAGACCAACTTTCAGTTCACCTTTATTAAATCTCAATACCGTTGCATAGTCGTCTATTTTTTCGCCACCTGTCATCAGAAATCCAAATCCTATATTTTTCACTGATAAAGATTCATTTTGTACTGAATTATATAATGCCTGCGGATTTGTATTATTACCTACAAACACAATATTCTTACTATTATTTTTCGCCAAACTAGGAATGACATTATAAAAATCAGAATATTTCATTGTTACAAAAATGACATCATAAATATCATTTTCCTCTAATACATCAATCAAACGAAAATGATCATGTGTAACTTTCTTCTGTATCGTGTGTTTAAGTTTGACCCCATTTTTTTCTAAAATACGTTTCGTTTCATTTCTTGCAAACAAGGTCACGTCATTATTTTCTCCATTCAATGCATGAGCTAAAAATCTTCCTTGTACGCCTGCTCCATATATTAATATTCTCATATCTAATCTCTCCTTTTTAATAAACAGTTGTTCAATATCTTGAAGTTAACACCAAAAATGTATATACTCAATAAACAAAATATACTATTTGGTGATTAATCAACACTTGGCTCATTTTGTTGAGTTAAACGAAAGGATTTACTATGGATAAACGAAAAGAAAAATCACAAAAATTAATCTTGGATGCCTTTATGACGTTGTTGAAAAAGAAAGATTTTGACAAAATCTCAATGAATGATATCGCACAATTAGCTAATATTAATCGTGGTACTATCTATCTCAACTTTATGGACAAATACGATATTTTAAATCATGTCATAGACCACACTTTAAGTGAGGCTATTGAGAAATGTGAAACATATAAGCTCACTCTTGAAAACAATCCATCCATTCTACAAGAAATTTTATATGAAATTGATAAACAGTATGAAGCATTGAAAATACTTATAGTTAAATCTGACTTAAATTTATTGAAGAAGTTGTTATCTGATAAAGTATTAAATAATCTAACTCGCCTTAATAATGAAATAACAGCACAATTTCTATCTTCTGCGATTGTTGGTGTAATAGTCTGGTGGATAGAACAATCAAAACCATGTAGCATAAATGAATTAGCCGAGGAATTAACGGTATTATTAGAACCTTATATGGATAATCTATGAGTTATTTAATGCAAAGTCGTCGCAACTATTTTGGTAATAACATATAAGAACTGCGTATTGTTTGCGAGACATCTGAGGGAGTAAGATGCGTGTCGAGGCCGAGGCTCGACCCCATCCCCCTAGGTAAGCGAGCAATAACAATACGAAGTATTGAAACAAATAACAAGCCCATCAAAGATCAAAATCTTTGATGGGCTTAATGCTGGGTATTTATGTCCCCGACTCTTTATTCATTATTATTTAACGTCTTAGTATATTTTTATTTAATATAACATTAATATGAAACAATTAACTGTTTAAATCATATCTGATTTTTTAATTCCCTGAGGAAATGTCTCTTCAAATTTCCCTTTTGTAGTATATAAATCATACCAAGCCTTTGCAATTGTATCTGGATCGCCTAAAGTCCCGGATTCAATCGCTGTTCCTATTGAAAGATGTCTTACAAAAATCCCCTTATTTTCTACTGCATTGTAGAGATTTTCAGCATAACTTCTCAATCCAGAGCCTATAATGCCAGCATTTCCAGCAAATGGGAGTGGAAATATTGTAGCTACACCTGTCGTAAATAAGATTGAACCTGTTCCTTTATTTATCATATCAGGTAACACCTCGTTAACTAATTGAATAGCTGGATAGAGATAACTATTTAATATTTCTGAAACACTTTCTGGTGTAGTTTCCAATATATTGGTAAATTGCTGTTCCTTGGCATTAGGACTAAATTCTATAACGTCAATAGAACCAAAATCCGCTTTAATTGATTGGATCGTTTGCTTCAATGATTCTAAATCCACAATATCGGATACATATGTTTTTACTTCTATATTTAAGTTACTCAAATCTTCATGAATCACTTTTAATTTTTCTGCATTTCTTGATATAGCTGCTACTTTAAATCCTTCAGCTCCAAATTTCTTTGCTAGTGATAAACCTAAACCTGTACCTGCACCCACAATTGCTATTGTTTTCATTTTAAATCTCTCCTTTTCTATGATACCTTAAAGCAATATCGTGTTGCTTTTAATCACAGGATAAAGCTATTAAAATAATATAACAATCAACAATGTATACTAAATTGTTGCTATAGCAACAGATAACTTAAATTATTGGGGGTAGATTCATATGGCAGATAAAGTGAAAAATATTAGAATGACACATACTAAACAATCCATAATTAACGCCTTTTTTGCATTAGTTAGTAAAAAGGATTTTGAGAAAATAACTATCGCCGACATTACAAACGGGGCTCAAGTGAACAGAGCAACATTTTATGCACATTTTGAAGATAAATATGATTTAGTCGATTATATTGTAGAGGATTTTGCTACAGTATCTTTTGAGGACCACATTTCAAATCCTATGATTTTTAATCAAGAAAATGTAAGCAACTTAATCTTAGCAGTTCATGATTTCTATCAAAAACCAAATGTGGAGTGCCGTAGCAGCTATGCTGGATTGGCATTGCCCCAAATGAAAGAGAAAATACTAGAGCAACTCACTATAGTTTTAGAAAATAGTTTGAAAAATACTTACACAAACAAGAACCAAGACATATTCATCCCAATCATCGCACAAATGATTCACGAAGGCGCTTTACAGATAGCTAATAATAATATGGAACAAGAAGTATTGGCTAACAAAATCGCACTATTTATAATTGGAAGGTATTAATATTAGATATAGTTCAAATATATGAGTTTATTTCATATCTTAATCCTTTCATTTGACATAACTTCACTGTAAACGCTCACTTAAACTCATAATACTCTATTGAAACAAGATGCTTTCCAATATAATTGCTACTTCCTAAAATTTAGTGTCACACAAAAGCACTTTTAACAATCTATTAAATTTACACAATTAAGTTAATTGCTTATTTGCTTGGTTTTCTAACTCTTTATTATCATAGAATGGTTTGACAATTTCTTTGTTGTATTCATTTTTTAAGAAATATTCGTATTTAACACTCCAATATTTAATAGCTAAGTAATAACAACTAGCTACAATAATCATCAATAATGCCACAGCTGGCCAAAACCATATCGATACAACGTTGTGAGTCGATGCCAAACCTATTGGTGAAAACAAAATATAAGTAAAAACGATAGTGCCTAATAAAATGACAGTCACTGGGATCGTATATTTCCATGGTTTCATATCAATTTTTGCATTAGGTTTGAAAATAAATGCTTTCTCTAAAGGTCTAATTATTCCAATAAGTAACATGATACTTATTTCAATTATAAATAACAGCCCTTGTATATATATAAAATTAATTGGCATATTAATATTGAAAATCGTTGGCAGTCCCCATATTAATAAATAATATGTAATAACATGCATAATGATTATTGTTTTAGGAGCAATAGCAGGTACTTTTTTAGAAAAGATACCAACCAATACAATTGCAATGATAGGTATATTAAAGAAACCAGTAAATTCTCTAATAATTGTCCATAACCCTTTTGGCGCATTTATTAACATGGGTGAAATGAAGAATGTTACTAATGCTAATATGATGCCAAACCATTGACTGACTCGTATCATTTGTTGGTCCGTCGCATTTTTATTAATAAGTACTTTGTATATATCGTATACAAAAAGTGTGGATGCACTATTTAGTAATGCATTAAAGCTTGAAAAGACAGCACCTAATAACACTGCTAGGAAAAAGCCATTTAAAAATGTAGGAAAAATATCTTTAACTAATGTAGGATAAGCCAAATCCATATTTTTCAAATTTGGTCCATATAAATGAAACGCAATGACACCAGGAATCATCATTAGAAATGGTACTAATACCTTAAGAAAACCGGTAAATAAAGCTCCCTTTTGACCTTCCGCTAAATTTTTTGCTCCTAGCGTACGTTGAATGACGTATTGATTTGTTCCCCAATAAAATAAGTTCGCAAAAATAATACCAGTGAATATTGTCCCAAATGGCACATCATCTTTGCTTGAACCAATCGCGCTCAATTTTTCAGGATGGTGTGTTGCAATTGTCTTAATTCCAGATAAAAAATTACCATCACCTAAAGTGATAAACCCTAAAATCGGTACTAATATACCAACAATTAATAAACCAATACCATTTAAAGTATCTGAAATCGCAATTGCTTTCAACCCACCTAAAATTGCGTATAGTGTACCTATTATGCCAATTAACCATACAATTGCCCATACCGATTGTTCAAAAGTAATACCAAATAAGTGAGGAATATCAAATATTTGTAAAACTGCAATAGATCCTGAATAAAGCACCGAAGGGATTGTTATAAATCCGTATCCTACCATAAATAATAAAACAATTAATAAACGTGTTTGTTGGTCGAATCGATTATTGATGAATTCCGGTAATGTCGTAAAGCCACCGCCTAAATATTTAGGTAGCAATATTGTTGCAAGAATAATAATTGAGACACCTGCAGTAACTTCCCACCCCATACTCGATAGATTATTCTTATATCCTTGTCCATTTAATCCTATCAATTGTTCAGCTGATAAATTAGTTAAAATCAATGCACCAGCGATAAATCCCCCTGTTAATCCTCTACCACCTAGGAAAAATCCATTCGAACTATTCACAGTATTTTTGGTTTTATAATATGAATACCATGCTACGATAAATAAGAAAAACGCACACGATATCAGTGTATATGCTATGTACATGTATATACCTCCAATTAATTAATAAGTAATATTTTTTGAATATTCAGATATTTTTAAGCAGATTGATTTTTTCTATATTATTTTTAAATTGACTATTTAACCGCACTATAGTTGAAAGTTAAACCTAATTTTTCACGTAAAGTTCCTGACTTATACTCCAATTGAATTAAGTTTCGCTCTTGTAAAATAGGTATTACTTGTTCTATAAACAATTCAGATTGTGTAGGATTGAGAGGTGGCATAATATTAAACCCGTCTGCTGCACCTTTTCGAAACCATTCTTCCATTTTGTCTGCAATATCAGTTGCTGTACCAATTACAATATGATGACCTCTTGCCCCAGCAACATGTTTCATTACATCTTCCAAAGTATATTGCTCTGATTTTGCAGTATCACTTATTAATTTCACACGACTTTGAATATTGTTGCCTTCTTGTAGTTCAATATTTTCAAAAGGTGTTTTTAAGTCATAATTACTTAAATCTAAATCACCTAAATAAGAAGATAATAGTTCTAATCCTACTTCAGGTACTATTAATTCCTGTAACGCTTCATAATTATGCTCTGCTTCTTCCCGTGTATCACCAATGACTGGAAATATACCTGGCATAACGATTACTTCTTGCTGACTACCACGTTGATATTTTGCACTTTCTTTTAAATGTTTAGCAAATGTTATAGCATCGTCTATATTATTTTGCGCTGTAAAAACTACTTCTGCAAATTTTGATGCAAATTCACTTCCCTTTTTTGATGAACCAGCTTGCACTAACAATGGATAACCTTGAGGAGATGTTTCAATATTTAACGGCCCTTGAACAGAGTAAAACTTACCTTCATAGTTGATTGGTTGTGGGCCACTCTCATTTAAAAAATATCCTTTTTCTTGCTGTTCCTCAAAATGTACATCCTTCCATGAATCCCAAAGTTGAGTAGTTATTTGTATAAACTCTTCCGCCTGCTCATATCTCAAATCATGAGCAATATTACTCGTTCCATTAAAATTTTTAGCTGTATCATTAATGCCTGATGTAACAATGTTCCAACCAGCTCTACCTTCACTTAGATGATCTAGCGAAGATAAAATTCTCGCTAAAGAAAATGGCTCTGAAAATGTAGTTGAACCAGTTACAATTAATCCTAAATCTTTCGTATATGTACTAATCATAGACATGAGTGTAAAGGGTTCAAAACGACTCGATACGTCAGGATGTGTTTTTTTATCTAGATATAAAGCATCTGAAAAAAATAGAAAATCAAATTTCATTTGTTCTAAAATTTTAGCTTGTTCTATTATTTTTTCTAAGTTCATACCACCTCTTTTTAATGAGTCTGCATGTCTACAACTTGCCACATGATGACCAAAGCCAGTAAAAAAATATCCCAATTTCATTCTTTTCATTTAAACTCCTCCTTAATTTTATAATTCCGATTCGTTTAATAGGGATTATGGTAGCATGTGCTTATCACTTAGTCAATTTATTCTATAAAACTATTATTTATTATGTGTAGTAAAGTGAATATATACTGTTTGATGATTCAAATACATTTTTCCACCTTTTCTACATCTGATATGCTATTTTTTTAATTTAATAACAATTAAATACAAATAAAATACTATTGATTATATACTTAAAGTGTCGCCTACCTCAGGCGTCAATTTGACGTAGAGAGGGGTTGTTTACAAGATGTTTAAACCACTGGTCGACATCATAACCACAACATTAAGTGGTTGTCTCGTTGCGCTATTTGTTTATTGGTTAGGCAAGCGTAATGATAAATAGGCGACTAACCACACCAAAAATCCCCTTACTATGACCCTAGTAAGGGGATTCGGTGTTTACATGATTAAACCACTTGGCAAGTGTATTATAACACTATTATGAACGATGTGCAATATAATTATACTTAATGAAATGAGTTAAAAGAGTACATTGATGGTTTTGAGTGTCATCATTCTTAGTTTATTGTTATTACTTTTTTGAAGTTGATTTTCATTACACCCTACTCGAACAAGTTTAATGCTTCACGAATATGATAACTTTTCTATCGGATATTCATAGTAATCACACAAAAGTTCTAAATCTTTCTGAGGAATTTGTTCATGTCCATTTTCCCAATTAATTATTTGATAGATCTTATAATTCTTTTCATACTTATCATTAAGTAAAATAACTAATTTCGAGATACTTAAATGCTTCTCTTCACGTAAGTCAGTTAAAATTTCCATATCCATTCCTACTTTCTATCAATATTTCAATTTATGAAATATATTTTTGTAGAAGATAACATGGGATAGATACAAGCACGAATTTCCGTAAATTAACCTAACATTTATTTGTGAAGTTTTCTTACATTACAACAAAAAACAGGTGTAACCTCACTCTTTTGTGAAGTTGCACCTGCTTTACTAAACTGGGAATTTTATTATTATTTAACTTTTAATTAGACATATAATTTACTTTTTAAATTGTGATTTGGATGGATCTTACCACCAACCGTTAGCCTCACGGAATTCGATAGCAGCTTCGATTGAACCATAGCGTTCTTTGGCATAATTGATCATACCTTTGGTTTGAGTAGCGACTGATCCTGTACCCCATGATTCTTTCGTTTGGCCTAATCCTCTATAACCTGCTGAATTCACTGCATCTGGATCTCCACCTGATTCAGGTAATACAATGCTTTCCCACAATTCTTTCGTACCACCAGCAGCTAAAAATTGTTGATAAACTGAGCTTGTACTGTCACTGCTTGTTGTAGATGAATCTGATGAGCTAGATGAGTCTGAATCATCTGATGAGTTTGTTGACGTATTAGATGATGATTGGTTTGACGTTGTCGTTGAAGTGTTGTCATCATTTGAATTGTCGTTTTGTTGATTTTGTGTCGTTGAAACTTGTTGAGTATTATATGATTTATTATTGTCGTTATTAAATTTAACTTGCTTTGGTTGATTAATTTTATGCTCACTTTGGCTGTGTTGTAGCGACATTTGTTGACCATGTTGTGACGCTTGTGGTTGACCATTTGGTCCACAGTTGTTATTTTGTTCTGCCGCGTGTGCGCTTGTTCCTAATCCTGTAGCTCCCAATGAGATTGCTGCTATTGTAGTTAATAATGTTTTTCTCATAATTAAAATCCTCCCAATGCCTATCAGTTTTAAAAACTGTTAAGCAACAAAATTTCTAATCTTTTGATTAGATTACACAAAATACTATAGCGCATAATTTGATTTCATAGGTTACAGCCTATTAATAAAATGGTTGCATAAGTTGTATAAATAAAGACATTTATTGCATTTAGATGTTGTCACAGAGATGTTTTTGAAATATTTTCTACGACTTTGTACTTATAAAAATCGTTAAAATTAAGATGGTTCTAAGCGCGATCCTATGTCTTTAAATTGCAATAAATTGGTTACAATGGCAATTTAATTGATACACAACAGTATAATAATACACTCAACATACAACATCCCCTCCATCATTGGCACACTTCCAATACAGCCAACATTAATTCACTTGCTGTGTTATTAACATTTAAACACTGTAACTCTCATGAACAAAATAGACTCAACTTTCCATCCTGTAATCTTTCAATTGCAATATTTTTGCCATTAATAATCAATATAGTGTTGTTAACGCTTACATCTTCGTATGAAATTAACACTAAATTAATAAAATTTTTACATTATTTTATAGGAGGTCCATCTATGTTGAATTTTTTAAAGCCAGCTCAGCACATCGAGCCTTTACCTAATGATGAAATCGATGAAACTTATAAGCGATTAAGGCTACAAGTTTTTATTGGTATCTTTTTAGGCTATGCGGGTTATTATCTCTTACGTAAGAACTTTTCACTTGCTATGCCCTATTTAATTGATGAGGGTTTTAGTAAATCTGGTCTTGGAATCGCCTTATCTGCGGTGTCCATTGCTTATGGTATTAGTAAATTTGTGATGGGAACTGTGAGCGATAGAAGTAATGCACGCACATTTTTAACACTTGGTTTAATTTTAACTGCAGGAGTGAACTTACTATTAGGATTTATTCCTGCTCTAACCTCTAGTATCTTCATTATATTTATCATGATGTTTCTTAATGGTTGGTTCCAAGGTATGGGATGGCCGCCGTCTGGTCGTGTCTTAGTTCATTGGTATAGCGTTAGTGAACGTGGAGGTAAGACTGCCATTTGGAATGTGGCGCATAATGTCGGTGGTGGATTAATGGCTCCCCTAGCTTTATTTGGTGTGACATTAGTTGGTACATTTTCGTTTGGTTATTTAAAAGGGTTTGAAGGTACCTTTATATTACCAGCACTTGTAGCAGTTATAATTGCTATTATTGCCTACGCTTTAATTAGAGATACACCACAATCTCAAGGTTTACCACCTATAGAGGCATATAAGGATGATTATGATACAAAGTCTAAGTAAACATTAGAAACTGAATTAACTACTAAAGAAATATTGTTCAAATATGTTTTAAATAATAAATGGGTATGGGCAATTGCTATCGCTAATATTTTTGTCTATTTCGTGCGTTATGGTGTATTAGACTGGGCGCCTACCTATTTAAGTGAGGAGAAAGATTTTAACCTAGAGGCATCTGGTTGGGCTTATTTCTTATATGAATGGGCAGGTATCCCAGGTACATTATTATGTGGTTATATTTCAGACAAAGTCTTTAAAGGGCGCCGTGGTCCAGCAGGATTTATCTTTATGTTAGGTGTCACAATAGCTGTGGTAGTTTATTGGTTAAACCCACCAGGTAATCCTCTAATTGATAATATTGCGCTTATCGCTATCGGTTTCTTAATTTATGGTCCGGTAATGTTAATCGGTTTACAAGCACTAGACTATGTTCCAAAGAAAGCAGCTGGAACGGCAGCTGGACTTACAGGTTTATTCGGTTACTTAGGCGGTGCAGTAATGGCTAATATTATTATGGGATTGTTAGTAGACCACCTTGGCTGGGATGCCGGGTTCATGTTATTGACTGGCATTAGTATCTTAGCGATGATTAGCTTTACATTTACTTGGAATAAGCGCGGTCAAGAAACGGTTAAACACTAATTATTTTTATCGACAAGGCCTTTTCCTTGTTAATTTAACTATTCAATTTACAATACACAGTATAATCTATAAATAAAAGCAGGTTATTCTTATGAATATTGAACAATTAGAACAACATTTAAATATTGATGCTAACGCTTATACCGAAACTTCGTTTGCAGCATTAAATTATTACATGCAACGTTTCATGTTTACAGTACCTTTTGAAAATATTGATGTTCAAAATGGTGTAGCAATATCCGTTAATCTTGAAACGATTTACAATAAGGTAGTTAATCACAAACGTGGCGGTTTTTGTTATGAACTTAACAGTCTGTTCAAAGCATATCTTGAAGCTAAAGGGTTTGTCGTACACATGGTTTCTGCAACGATTCATATCCCTGGGGGCGGAAAAAGTTTAGACGGCTCACACGTTTCACTCATTGTAACAATTGACGAACAACGTTATATGACAGATGTAGGTTTTGGTGATTTACCTGTTCAAGCTCTTCCTATTACTAATGTAGAAGATGCACAGACCATTATTGATATCAACGGTCAATATCGTGCTATTACTAATAACAATCACCTCGTTTATAGCCAAAAATTGATCGAAGGTGCTTGGGTAACTCAATATGAAGCTGTATTAATTCCAAAGTCTATTGAAGCATTTGGCTATAACATTGAGTATAATCAATATCATCCAGACTCTATTTTTGTACAGAGATTATTAATTACACAACCACAATCCTTTGGTCGCGCAACCATGTCACACGAACAACTTACATTGACCAAAGGGCCACAGAAAGAAAAATATCCGGTAACTTCAAACAACTATAGACAACTGCTACAAAAATATTTTAATTTAGATGTAACGATCAATAGATTAGAAAAATAATATTAAAACAAGTCACTCAAATCGAAAAATTTGAGTGACTTGTTTCTTAATTTTGCGAGTATTATAAAGCACCTTACTTGTAATTTAGTATTCACTTTTAATAATCGCGAAAATCAATGTATCTCTAAACCCATCTTCAACTGCCTTGTCCTCACGTAACACCGCTTCATGTTTCATATTTGCATTCTGTAATACGATACGTGCAGCGACGTTTCTAGCATCTAATGAGCCCCAAATTCTGTTTAATTTTAGAACTTTAAAGCCATATTTAACCATCGTAGCAGCAATGTCTGAAGCAATACCTTGCTCCCAAAAATCAGGGTGTACAATAAATCCAATTTCTGCACTTTTATTGTCGTTATCAACAATAAGTTGTACAATTCCGATGATTTTATCTGTATCTGCATTGATGATCACATTATAAATCCAATGTTCTTCCTTTTCTAATACTGAATTAATAAATTGTTCTGTTTCTTCATACGTAGCAACATCCCATAATTGATACTTTGCGACTTCTGGATGCGCGTATAGTTCATACACTCCTTGAATATCACTTGCTTGTAAATCTCTAGTATAAAAATCCATAATGTGCCACTCCTCAATTTTTCTGTACTTACCTACTTTTATAAAGTGTTAAACACACACGTGCCACAACTTAACTATGATTAAGTCTTTAGCGTGTTACACCTCATTTATAAAATCTATTACATAGACGTATTTGACTTTCATTCATAATAATAGTAATTATATTTTTCAGATTAACACACTATTACCAAAATTTAATACCTTGAATTAATCTATAAAATAAAAATTAATAAAATACTATTATAAAAGATTGTTTATTCTTATTATCTTATAATAATTTGTTATGCTACATTATTACTAAAAGAGGTAATATATATGTTCTTGTTCATCATACTAGAGGTCCTTGTACCTATCTTATTACTCATCCTTCTAGGTGTTGTACTTCAAATTAAATTTGAATTTGATTTACGTCAGTTTTCAGCTTTAATCACTTATTGTTTAATGCCTGCTTCCGTATTCGTCAATATTCTAAATGTTAATATCAAGGCAGATGTGTTACTACAAATTATTTATTATGTAGTACTATATAGCATCATATTAATTATTTTTAGCCACATTATCTGTAAATTTTTAAAATTAAATCCTGGACAAGATGCTGCTCTAAAAAATAGTATTTCACTCATGAACTCGGGCAACTATGGTTTACCAGTAAGCAATTTAATCTTTAGCCATAACCCAATCGGTGTCTCCATCCAAGTATTTATCCTCATCTTTCAAAATTTACTAACTTATACCTATGGCATTTACAATATTCTTTCAACAACAAAGACATTTAAAGAAATTATTATTTCATTTTTACGATTACCTGTATTCCATGCCTTAATATTAGGAATAATATTCAACTATTTTAAATTATCTCTTCCTAAACCTATATTATTACCATTAAACCATTTAGCAGATGCATTTATTGCTATAGCTTTAATCGTGTTAGGAGCACAACTTGCCAAAATTAAAATAAATTTCTTTCAACGTGTTATCACATGGTCTCTTGTTGGCCGTCTCATAGTAGGTCCGGCGTTATCACTTGCTCTCATCTACTTATTGCATATAGATGGTATTGTCGCACAATCACTATTTATTGCTAGTTCATTCCCAACTTCAAGAAATACCTCAACAATTGCAATGGAGTATCAAGTTGAACCTGAATTACATGCTCAGATCGTACTCTTTTCAACATTACTCAGTGCTATAACTGTAACAACTGTAATTTACCTCTCATATATACTGTTCTAACGTGGTTTGTGTTAGAGCAGTTTATTTTTAGCAGAAACTTACTAATATTCAACAGGTGCTAAATTTTTAAAATCCATAATCATCTGGATAAATCTATCAATAGCAGGTGTTACATACGCTTCGTCATTCCAAATAAAGTCGGTAGAAATCGTACTATAGTACTCAGGCAATCGATAAGCATAAAGTTGTTGGGATGTAACATCGTTTGTAACAGTAGATTCTGGAACAAGGCTTACTCCTAGACCAGATTTCACACTTCCTACAATCGTTTCTAATGTACCAAACTCTAACATATTAGAGTAATCAATGTTCTCTGAATCTAACCACATTTCCAATTTCTTTCTATAATTACACCCTTCTGTAAAGACTAACATCGACTTAGATTTTAGTTGGTCAATTGAGTCTAGTGGTTGATTAGCAATTAAGATTAATTGTTCATGAAATAATTCGACTTTATTGATGCCTACTTGTTTCGTAAATCCTGTAACAAACGCACAATCCAACTTACGGTCACGCACTTTAGTGATAATACTTTCAGTCACACCACTATACAAAGCGAGTGATACATCAGAACATAACTGCTGATATTTAGACAATATTTCTGGTAGTCTTGTTATTGTCTCAACTGTGCCTATATTTAATTTACCCGTAGGCATCTCATTATCATGAAAGGCTCTATCAATTTCACACATTACCTTACGAATTTGTTCAGCATATATTTGCAATTTCAATCCTTCCGAAGTTAAAGTTGTGCCATTACGCCGCCTAATAAATAATTGTGCATTCAACTCTTGTTCTAACATCTTAATTCGCGAGGTCACATATGATTGTACATAACATAGAGATGTTGCGGCTTTACTAATACTTTGATGTTCTGCTACACTTTGGAAAATTTTCAAATCTTTAAACTCCATTGAAATCCCCCCACATAAATATTAATTGCTATTATACAGAATTTTTAGTTAAATATACTAAAAAAAGACTGCCAAACGATTTGGCAATCTTCTTATATTTATCCTGCATATTGAATAATCAGGGATTTATAGAACGCAATGCTGCGCTCGAAAGCAGCCACCTCAACATATTCATCTGGTTGATGCGCCAATGTTTCAATACCTGGTCCATATATTAGTGTTGGAATATCACTGCTACTATTTAATACAGAGGCATCTGTGTAATAGGATACGCCACCTACTTGCTGTTGCTGTGTAATAGTCAGTGCATCCTGGATAATTTGACTTTGTTCATTCGTTAATACTGCCTCGCGATTTAGTATAATCTTCGCTTCCACATTAGGAAGCGTTGCACCTTCAAATAGAGATTGTAATGCCTGATTAAAATCATGATATAGCTTGTCATGACAATTGGGTATCACTGACCTAATATCTACATACAATATGCATTCATCAGGTATCACATTAGTTTGAATACCGCCTTGAATCATGTTTACAGAAATACTGCTCGTACCTAATGGATCGTGTCTAACTTTCCATTCAGTTTTTAATCGCTCTACTAAATGTATAATTTCACTCGCCGCTTCAATTGCATTTACACCTTGCTCAGGCATTGCCCCGTGAGCGGTTTTACCTGTCACTTTAACCTCAATCCACAATGCCCCTTTATGTCCAACAACTACTTGTTCATGAGTTGGTTCGGCTATAACAATGGCTTCCACATCTGACATACCTTGTGTATTGACATAATGTGTTGCACCAATCGAATCTACTTCTTCTCCTGCCGTTGCTAAAAACTCAACATCCTTCGTCAAAGGATAATTTTCCAAATATAATGATTCTAACGCTAAATACAATGCAGCGAGACCACTCTTCATATCTGTCGTTCCTCTGCCATATAACTTTCCGTCTTCTATATGTGCATCAAATGGATTATATTGCCATTCCTGGCTACCAATTTTTACTGTATCCGTATGTCCATTCAACAATAACTTTCCTTTGTCAGTGTTTGAACCATTAATTCTGACTGAAAAGTTGCTTCTATTATTGTCAACAGTCATAACCTGATATGGAAGTCCGGTTGCCTCACTTCTATTAATAAATTGTTGAATGATTGCTTGTTCATTACCTGGAGGATTGGTGCTATCAATTTGAATTAACGATTGTAAAAAGGCTAAATAACTTTGCATACATTATTTCCCCCTTGCCTTGAAGTATACTTCGTCTTTATTTTCTGGTTGTAAACTATCACGTGTAATCTTAAAGGGCGAGATGTCTTGAGTCGTTTCACCATGGATAATGAGTTCTCCTAAAGCTTCACCTACTGCACTGGAAAATTTATAGCCATGCCCCGAAAAACCAGCTGCAATAGCAACATGATTATAATCAGGATGTGTATCTATGATAAAGTTTTCATCTGGCGTATTAGTAAACATACATGTCTTACCTACATTGATATTGCCATGTGCTGCTTGCATATAATTAGATAAAAATCCTCGAATATCTTTCTCATCTTTTTCATAGGCACCAAAGGTCTTGTTATAATAACTTGGATCTATATCATCTCCATTATCATAACGCCCTATCTTTAACCCCGTACCATCGATTGAAGGGAATCCATAATAAACGCCAGAAGGCACATCCGCAAAAAATCCTGGAAAGCCATCAGATTTATATAAAATGTCATCAGAATCAAACCACGCAATCGTTTGTCTCGACGGTTGGATGTTAATATTAATATTTAACTCATTTAGTAATTTCTTATTCCAAGCACCTCCTGAAATGATCAGTTTATTAGCCTCAAACGTATCATCTGGTGTATGCACCTTTACAGAGTCATCAAATATTTCAATATCCATTACAGGTGAATTGACCTTTAACTCTGCACCTACTGACAAGGCAAGTCGTTTCAATGTTCTAATACAAGCACTAGAAAACAATACACCTGCTTCAGGCTCATAGCACCCAATTTCACCTTGAGGCATAGTTATTCCAGGCCATCTTGCATTTACATCATCTGCAGTTAGTGTCTCAATATTCAGACCATATTTCTGACCACCTTCAATTGCCGTTTGAACAAAACCAGATGTTGCAGGACCAAACGTTAAGACACCTGTCTGTGTAAATATTCGTTCATTCGTCTTTGCTTGCAGTGCATGCCATAACTCTTGTGCGCGTAAGGCTAATGGAACATATGCATAACCTTCTCCACATGCATGCCTGATTAAACGTGTGTCGCCACTATGACTTCCATTTTCATGTGGTGGATCAAATGCATCAATGAGTAAAGTCTTTTTGCCTTGCTCAGCTAAATAATAGCCTGCTGCCATGCCCATAGAACCAGCGCCTACTACGATAACGTCATATTTATTTGTCATAACTATCTCCCCCCATTTTCTATAATTAAGTATAATTGGAGCACTTTCCCCTCGTAAAATAGGTATCAGAGATAGCTACTATCTCAATATGAGATATTAAATATAAATTCAATACATAAAAAAGCCAGAACAATAAATGCACTGAGCATCTTGTTCTGACCTCATTCATTATTTATGATCTGTCGTTCCTAACGTCATACCACCGTCTACTACAATTTCCGTTCCCGTACAATATGCACTTTCATCAGAAGCTAAAAATGCAACTGCTTGAGCAATATCCATCGGTTGCCCAATACGCTTTAATGGTATTTGCTCATAAAATTCATTTCCTTCATTACTATCGGAGAACATACCTGTATTCACGCCACCTGGATGTACCATATTCACGCGTATGCCATAGTCTCCTAGCTCCATTGCCGCTGCTTTTGACATTGTTGTCACTGCAGCTTTAGTTGAAGCATATAATGATGATTCATGAATAGGTGAAAATGAAGAAACAGAGACCGTGTTGATTATAGATCCTGATAGCTGTACTTTCATCTGTTTAGCTACATATTGCATACCTAAAAATGTCCCGATTTGATTCGTTTGGATTAACTTTTTGTATGAAGCTAAGGTCGTTTCTAAAAATGGTTTATTCAAGTAAATTCCCGCATTGTTCACAAGAATATCAATTTTACCAAACGTCTTTACCGCTTTCTGTATAGCATATTTCCAATCATCTTCGTCAGTCACGTTTAATTGAATTGATAACGCATCATTTTCCAATGTTTCTTCAACGTCTATCGCATCTCTTAAATTACGCGCTCCTACTACAACATTGGCTCCTAGTGCATCAAAGTGTTGTGCAATCACCTTGCCTTGTCCACGATTTGCTCCCGTAATTAACGCAACTTTCTTAGTTAAATCCGGCATAAACATCCCCCTTGAACGTACTTTTAATTATCAAAATTATAACAAACAACAATTATATTTACTCGTATTTATAATTATGTATAGAATTAATCTTTTTAGAAATCTAAATATAATAAGTGTGATAAATAGTCCTACTGGGTCACATGTTCACGTATCATCATTCGTATTTAATACGCATTATAAAACGCAAAAAATCCATCGATTTAAATAAACCGATAGATTTCATGATTCAATAACGCTTTGGCGGATGAGTTTATCCAATCGTTTCACTCTGCTATATTAATATACACCTCTAATGTGTTCTGCTACCTCATCTTGATAAAACTGTCTCAATTGTTCATACTCTGCTTCAGAAAATGATTGTGTATTTAATGTTTCTAAATTACCTTTAACTTGCTCTAAATTTTTAAAGCCTGGTATCACGGCAGTAACAGCTTCATGGTCAAGAATCCAACGCAGTGCTGCATTTGTCATTGATGGTCGATCATCAGCAATCCATCTTAATTGATCTGCTAACTCAACACCTTTTCTTAATCCAAGACCAGCAAACGTCTCTCCCACATTAAATGATTCACCATTTTCATTAAAATTACGATGATCATCCGCTTCAAATGTACTATCGACAGTAAATTTACCTGTTAACAATCCACTTGCTAATGGTAAGCGCGTAAGTATACCAACACCTTGTTGATGCGCTTCAGAAAGCAAGCGCTCCAATGGTTTTTGTCGGAATATATTAAAGATGATTTGTAGACTTTCTACATTAGGATACTGTAAACAAATCAGTCCTTCCTCAACTGATTCTACACTCACACCATAATGTTTAATTTTCCCTTCAGCTTTCAATTGATCTAGAACTTTAAAGACACTACCTTCTCTTAAAATTTCAGTGGCAGGACAGTGAATTTGAAATAAATCAATAGACTTTCTATTTAAACGGCGTAAGCTATCCTCACAATATGCATTAACCGTTTCATAAGTGTAATTATTTGGATCTGCAATATCTCCTTGTCTACAAAACTTTGTGGCTATATAGATTTCGTCTTCTTTTCCTTTTGTCGCTTGTGCTAATAACTCCTCACTATGACCATCGCCATAGACATCAGCAGTGTCAAAGAAATTCACCCCTTGCTCAATGGCATACTCAAGTGACGCTAAAGCAGCTTCATCATTTGTTTTTCCCCATGCACCACCGATGGCCCAAGTTCCAAAACTTACCTCACTAATTTTCATGCCTGTCTTTCCTAGTTCACGATATTGCATTATATTTAACCCCTTTTCCTTTGAAAGTCAATTTATGAAATAGATGCTGAAAATATCTAGTAACTGAATACCTACTGCAGATTACAGCCCACACATAAAGTGTTTTTTGTCCGTACAACCCATAAATTTAATCCGATTATATCAATAAATATTATAATGACAAATGAAATTGCTTTGAGTACTGAATATAAAAAAATAACCTATTGGACTGAACCAATAGGTTATTAATACAGTTGAAACATATCAACAATGCTTTGTTTAATCTTTACTAATTATCTTCTCTTTATGCTTTTTAGGTTGTTTTTCAGGAACAAGGTTTTGCGCAACTGCCAATTTGTGCGCAATCTTCGGAGCCGTCCATACTACAGGTAACATAATAATAGATATTGGTACTGCGGTGACAATGATAAACGACTGAATCGCATCAATACTACCTTCTCCTATATTAATCAGGATAATTGAAATAACTGCCATAATTGCTACCCAGAATACTCGAACCATCTTAGGTGGATCACCCTCACCAGTAACAGACATTGAAATTGAAAACGACATTGTATCTGCTGTGGTAATGACAAAGATAAGCGTTAATATTAACAATACAATCACTAACACTGTACCTAATGGTAAATGGTTCGCAATTGAGATAACTGCTGCTGGCAAGCCCTTTTCAGATAATGGATTACTAATCGCACCACTATCCTTAGTTTCATAAAATAAACCACTGCCACCCAAAATTGTAAACCAAACATGAGATACGACACTTGCAACAATAGATACTAAAATAAATATCTCACGAATCGTACGTCCTTTTGATACACGAGCGACTAGCATGCCCATTAGCGGACCATAACCAATAAACCAACCAAAGAAGAATAACATCCATGACCCAGCCCATTTGTTATCTCCTCTAAATGTACTAATTTCTAGAAACTTCGTTAAGTACACACCGTAAGATGAAATCAGTGTATCAATAATAAATCTACCAGGACCAATTAATACGATAAATACCGCTACACCAATTGCCAACCAAACATTTAATTTACTCAGAAACTGAATTCCCTTTTCAATACCTGTAGTAGCTGAAATTGTAACGATAATCATTAAACCTACCACAGACAATACTTGAGTCGTTAAATTATCTGGTATACCTAGAATACTATGCAACCAATAACTAAATTGGAAACCGAAGAAACCTATCGTCCCTATCGTTCCAGCTACTGCACCTAGAATACAGAATACATCGATAACGGATCCTGTATAATTTCGTTCTATTTTGTCTCCAAATACTGGATAAAGCAAAGTTCTCGGTCTTAATTTCATACCTTTATTGTAATGTGCATACATAATGACGATACCACTCACTGCACCATAAATTGCCCATGCCGTGAAGCCCCACGAAGTAAAACTCTGTGCCATTGCAGCAGGTACTGCAGCCATACTCTTATCTTTAATACCACTTCCCATAGTTGGTGGCACATCAATAAAGTAATACATCGGTTCAGCAGCCGCCCAGAATATAGCCCCTGCACCTAACCCAGATGTAATAACAATGGCAGCCCATTTAAAATAACTCATTTCCGGTTCAGTAGCATTCCCTAAACGGACGTTTCCATATTTTGAAAATGCTAGGAACAATCCAACCGCAAAGGTGGCTAATAATAACACCTGCCAAAAAGCACCAAAATAAGTAATCGATAATTGAAATCCTGTCTTAACTACGTGCGACGTTGCTTGAGTAAACAGTGATGACATAATTACAAATAATACGAGTATGCCACCACTAACGGAAAATACTGGCCAATCTATTTTATCTTTCCAATTTGAAAATTTAATGTGAAGTTACCTCTCTTTTTATACGTTCTCTTAATGTTTGTTCAGTGTATTCAGTTCTAAATAATCCTCTTTCTTGCAAGATGGGAATCACTTTATCGATAAATGCTTCAAACATGTCAGGATATGTCGGCGGCATTAAAATAAAGCCGTCACAACTTCCGCTCTCAAACCATGTTTGCATCATATCGGCAACCATTATTGGATCACCGACAATCGTCTTATGTCCCATCCAAGTATCTACGCGTGCAATTAAATCTCTAAATGTTAATCGTTCAACCTCCACTGCTCGTTGTATCGCTTGATAACGTGCTTTCGACCCAACCTTCACGGTTAATGATTCATAAGGAGGTAATTGAGGTACCGGGTCATCTAAATGCCATTCAGTTGTATCTTGACCGATACTTTGCTCGATTTGCTGAATCTTCTTTTCAATATCTGTATAGACATTTAACGCAGCAACCTTTTGCTCTGCTTCTGCCAGAGTATCTGCCACATAAACAGATAACCCAGGCAATACCAATGGTCCCGCTGCATTATCGTCAAGTTGTGCTACTCGCGATTCAATATCTGCTTTAAATTGCTTAGCATCAGCTTGATTCCAAGCAATAGAAAAGATCATATCCACATGTTTCGCCGCTAACTTACGTCCAGGTATGGATGTGCCAGCCTGACATAATACCGGATATACCTGTGGGCTTGATGGTAAGTTAATCGGTCCTTTGACTTGGAAATACTTACCTTTATGGTTGATTTCCTTCACAAGTGAAAAATCAATACCTTTCCCCGATTGTCTATTATGAATGAGCGCCCTATAGTCAAACGATTGCCACAGTTTCTTTAATACAGTTACAAATTCATCCGCGCGTTCATATCGCTGTTCTAAAGGTGGCAAGGCTTCCATCGAATGGTTCTGTCCTTCAATATCAAGTTGTGAAGTGACGATATTAAGTCCTGCTCTACCATTACTAATATGATCCAAACTACCTAGTAGTCTTGCTACATTATATGGATCATAGAACGTCGTAGATATTGTACCGATTAAACCAATATGTTTGGTGACTTGAGATATCGCTGTTAAAGCTGTTATAGGTTCTAGAAAATAAGATAAATGACCTGTATGTTCACCTGATATGTATTGTCCATCTGCTAAAAATATTGCATCAAGACATCCACGCTCAGCTATTTGAGCTAATTCTTGCTGATAAGCGATAGAACCAATTTGCTCAATCTTAGAATCCTCTAACCTCCAAGATGACGGATGCAAACCCGTACTATAAACAAGTGAAGCCAAATGCATTTGCTTCTTCATAATAACCTCCTAATTGGGTCACAAATTAAAAAACTTATGTATTAGTGTAACAAACTTACACAGACTATTGATGTGTTATTTGAAAATAAATTAATTTTTTTAAAGATAAAAATAATTTGTAAACAAAGTAAGTATAATCATTAAAATAGTTCTATATTTATACGAAATTTTTTGAAATACAAGACACCCGGATGTCTTATGTTTTAAAGATATAAGCTTATTTATGTTCGAATAGAAAAAGAGATAGACATCACAAGGAACATGAATGCTATCTCTTCTTAATTAATAAATAATGTTATAACCTTCGATTATTTCATTAATTCTGATTTTTCAGTATATGAAATTCCTAGCGCCAAAGAAACTTCTAAATTGGTTAATTTTCCTTCTATAGTATTTAATCCTAAAGAAAGTGGCATATTCTCTCTCATTGCCTTAACATAGCCTTTATTTGCTAATTGTAATACAAATGGTAACGTAGCATTATTCAATGATATTGTTGATGTTCTAGGTACTGCACCGGGCATATTTGCCACCGCATAATGTACCACTCCATGCTTAACATAAGTAGGTTTATCATGCGTAGATACTTTATCTGTTGTTTCAAATATACCACCTTGATCAATTGCAATATCTACAATTACCGAACCCGATTTCATTTGTTTAACAACTGCTTCACTCACAAGTTTCGGCGCTTTCGCTCCAGGAATCAATACGGCACCTATGACTAAATCACTTTTCCTCACTGCATTTTCAATATTAAGTGGGTTAGACATAATAGTATGCACTCTTCCTGAAAATTGATCATCAATTTGTTGTAATCTTCGAGGATTAATATCTATTATAGTTACATCCGCACCTAATCCAAGGGCGATTTTCGCTGCATTTGTACCAGCTTGTCCCCCACCTATTATAGTTACAGTTCCTTTCGAAACACCTGGAACACCTCCTAATAATATTCCCATTCCTCCTTTATATTTTTGTAGAAATTCCGCACCGATTTGAGTCGACATACGACCAGCAACTTCACTCATTGGCGTTAATAATGGCAATGAATTATCCTCTAATTGTACGGTTTCATACGCAATGCTTGTAACTCTATGTTTTAGTAGTGCTTCAGTTAATTTTTGTTCATTTGCTAAATGAAGATAAGTAAATAAGATTAAGCCCTCTTTAAAAAATTGAAATTCTTCTTCAAGTGGCTCTTTTACCTTGATAACCATATCAACATTCCAAACTTTCTCTTTTGTACTTACTATATTTGCGCCAGCAATTTTATAGTCTTGATCATCAAAGTAAGATTCGCAACCTGCACTAGATTCCACTAAAACCTTGTGACCTGCTTCGATTAAAGCATGCACTCCGCTTGGCGATAAACCGACTCTATTTTCATTATTTTTAATTTCTTTTGGAATACCTATTTTCATGTTAACCCTCCTTTTTTAATGTTTAATTATTCTTTAAGTAATTTAATATGCTTGTTTCTTCTACAGCTTTAATTTTATAATTAGGCATAGTCTGTATATCTTTTTTATATTCTTTCTCCCAAAAATCAGCACCTGTAATACCTATTTTTTTGGGTTCAAATATAGGGTCCAAACCTAGCTTTCGCTGACTATCGTAATCTTTTAGAGCAACTAACACTGGCTTCAACAAGAATACTAATGCTATCATATTGACCCAGGCCATAATACCAAACCCAAGATCACCAAAGCTCCAAGCTAATTTTGCTGAATTCACACTATTATAATAAACTACGACCAGAAAACCTATTTTTAATAACGTAAGTGGCCATTTTATTTCTCTTTTTCTAGAACTATTGAAGAAAGCTAAGCTCGTTTCTGCCTTGTATGAGTAGGTAATTAAACTTGTAAATGCGAAGAAAAATGTTGCCAGAGCTATAAATATATTGCCAAATCCTGGCATTATACTCTCTACACTCATTTGAACATTACTTGCGCCTGCTTCTACATGTCCTATATTATCTTTAACCATTGTTCCATTGCTTAATTGAATATTATACATTCCTGTAATTAAAATCATAAAAGCCGTAGCTGAACATATAATAATAGTGGTTATATACACCGATAATGCTTGAACTAAGCCTTGTTTTACAGGGTGTGTTACTTCACTTGCACCACTTTCAAATGTTTCACTACCAAATCCAGCTGCATTGGAAAATGCTCCCCTTTGAACTCCCCAAGCTATAGCTGAACCAATAATTCCACCAAATGAAGATGATGGATTGATTGCACTAGAAACAATTAAACTAATAATATGTGGCAGTGAAGATATATTTGCAAACAATAATACAATACATACGCCTACATAACCAATAGCCATAAACGGAACCACTAGTTCTGCAGCTCTTGCAATACGCTTTACTCCTCCAAAAATAACAAGCGATAATAGTATCACTAAAAATATTGCAGTAATATAAGGCTGAATACCAAATGCTTCTTTTGCTGAAAGTGCAATTGTATTTACTTGAATACCTGGTGCTAATAAAGTCATAGAAAACATCGTAATACCAGCAAATAAAATAGCAAAGTATTTATTGTTTAACCCTTTATTTATATAATATGGTGCACCACCTCGATATTCTCCATTTTGTTTCACTTTATATATTTGAGCTAATGTAGTTTCTGCAAAAGCGATACTTGCAGATACAAAAGCTAGCATCCACATCCAAAACACAGATCCAGGACCACCTAATGTAATTGCTGTAGCCACCCCAGCAATATTTCCTATTCCTATCCTGCTACCTAAAGACATTGACATAGCTTGAAATGATGAAATACCTGCCTGTGTTTTCGTACTAGAAAAAGTCAATTTAACCATGTCTTTAATATATCTAAATTGCACAAATTTTGTTTTCCAAGTAAAATAAACGCCTAATAAAAGCATAAAAATAACGAGCACAGGGCTCCATACAATATTATTTAACCAATGAATAACAAATTCCATTGTTAATCCCCCTTTAGTTTAACCACTTGCTTAATGTTTCATATGTTTAATCCTCCTCTCCTATTTGCTATTTTTTAATATACCTTATATGCTTGACCGGTCTGATTACCAAATACACTTTTGCGATATGCAAGACCAATTCTCTCGTCTGTTGCTGGATAATAACCTTGAAAAAGTCCACCATATTTATCTTGCGCTCTTTTTAACATAGTTGGGCTAACATGATTAATTCTAATACCACGTGGTAACTCAATAGCAGCAGATTTAACAAACGCTGCCACACCCCCATTGGCCATTGCTGATGACGCTGCAGTTTTTATCGGATCATCCATGAGAATACCAGTTGTTAATGTTATAAAACCTTGATCGTTAATATAGTCTAAACCTAATAGCACAAGATTAACTTGCCCCAACAATTTACTATTCACAGCAACTTGATTTTGCTCAGGGGTTAATGAGTCAACTGTACTAAAATGTGCTGCTCCAGATGCACAAATCACTCCATCCACTTTCCCCACATTTTCAAATAATTGCTTGATACTCTCTTCTGATGTTATATCGACCGGAAATTGTGTAGAGGATCTAGATGCACGAATTAGTTCGACGTCATCGTTCAATTCCTTATCTACAACTTGCCCAATATTTCCTGTTGATCCAATTAATAATATTTTCATTATATATAACTCCTTAATTTCACTGTGTATTTTCAATTTCTCTATATAAATTTTCTCTGTTTCTCTCTATGTTAGGTTGAAATTGAATCAAAGCTTCAGATCTTGTTTTCTTCACATTATAAATCGCTTGCTTTAACTTTTGCTTTAAGTAATTATTATTTTTTATGTGTTGTTGAGCAATATTCAACCCTGCTAGTTCACCCTGTGCCATGGCAACTTTGGCACTTTCAATTCCTGTGACATTACCAGCTACGAATAAATTAGAAACTTCAGTTTCCATTCGTTCATTATGAATAGGAATATGTCCTCCGAGTGCTTCACTATATTTAAATCTACAACCAACAATAGCAGCTAATTCAGATAATGGGGCCAATCCTCCTGATATACAAATCACATCCGCTTTTAGTAATTTTTCTGTACCTTCTATTTTTCTACCTTTTGAATCTATATTAATTACTTCAACTCCCTTTGCCACTTCATTTCCAATAATTTTTTGAGCTGCAGTTTTAACTTTAATAGGCATTTTATTCATTCTTAATCCATTTTTAGGATAAAAACGCGTCACCATATTAACAGGCAAGTATTTTCCTAAAACACCTAAAATTCGTAATAATCTTGAAGGCGCCAAGTGTGTTAAGTACATCAATTTAGCAATAACTGCTTTGGGTTCACTGGCTTCTTTATCAATTTGAGGACTATATGGCAAAATGATTGCTTCAACATCTAAACCACTCATTTTCAGCTCATCTGCTATAGACAAAGATAATACATTAATGCCAATTATGATACAGGATTCACCTGGTTTAACTCTATGAACATTGGACATCACTTGTGCCGCACCTATGGACATCACTCCAGGAAGTGTCCACCCAGGAATGGGTATATGTCTTTCGCTTGCACCAGTCGCTATTAGTAAATAATGTGATTTCATCAATTTTTTATTTGTATAAACACACCATAGTTCATCTAGCTTTTCAATATCATAAACAGAAGTTTGGCACGATATTATCACTCCATTTAATTTAGCCTCTTCAACTAAGCGCTCTGATTCTTTTATACCATTCCACCATTCACCATTTTTCTCTTTATACAACTGTCCTAATAGCCTTCCACCAGGACGTGGAAACTCATCCACGACTATTGTTGACAGACCATTTTCAGCTGCTTTAATCGCTGCCTTCAAACCAGCAGGACCAGAACCAATTACTATGAGATCCCACATTATCATCACTTCCTTAATGAATAGACTTGCATGCCTTCTTCAACTTGAGTTATACACGCCCTTACTATTCGTCTATCGTGTAGTTTGACTCTACATTCAAAACAGTGACCTATATTACAATAAATACCTCTACCATCACCACTTATTTCGTTTTCTCTTAATTTTCTATAATTGGAAGCTAATAATGCTGATGCAATAGTATCTCCTTTATAAGCGACTACTTCTTCCCCATTAAAACTAAAAGTAAACTCTTCATTTAATTCTAAATCTCCTAATACTGGGTGTTCAACAATTCTAGATACCATTGTTATCATCCTCCAATTCTCCAAAGGTTACAGGTCTTGATGGTGGTCTATAACTCAAATTAATTTCATCACACTTAGAGGGGGCTTCATTTAATTCAACAATTTGGTCAATTATAGTTCTACATGTTCTACCTCCACAACATCCCATTCCTGCTCGTGTTCGTAATTTTATTTCTCGAGCTGAACAATGTTGCTCTTGTAATACTTTATTAATTTGTTCTAAAGTTACTTCTTCACATCGACAAACAATGGTATTGTTATTTTTCATAGTACATACCTCCGCTTCACTAACAAAGTGTCATGTAACATCATTTCTTAAATAAAACCAATATATGGTTTTTGTGCAGTAGCCATATGAACCCAATTAATCATTGTTATAAAATCAAACACTGGTTTGTGCACAATATTTTGAATATCAGCAGCGTAAGGTGGTAAATCACTACATTCCAATAATATTGCTCCTATCTCAGGGTTATCATTAATAATTTCTGAAGCCGCTTGTAACACTTCTTCCCGAAGTTTTTGATTATCAAAATTACCACTGCTTTTTATTATTGCAGAAAATTCCGACAATTCTTTCAAATCTTTAATCACAATATTATCTGTAGTTTCAACCCCACAGCTTTTCAAGAGAGATTCTGTAATTCCTTCTGCATCAGCAGTTAACACACCAATTTGTTGATTCCTTTTTAATCCTGTATTAATCCATGGTATTTGAATAATACTCGATAAAAACACCGGAATATCCACTGCTTCTGCAACTTGACTTTGAAAGTTTCCGAAAAAACCGCACGCACCACATATCGCTTTAGCTCCCTCTTCTTCCATTTGTTTTGCAGCTTTTAAAATGTCGTCAATTAATGTAGGATCTCCAATATGAATGCGTTCTTGCGTGCAATTTTTTACAATTTTGGTTACAACAGGAAAATTATAAGTTGTTAAATTAGCTACATTTCCAGGTAACACTGGATAAGAACATTCATCTAAACATAATATACCGACAGAATAACCAGAAACATATTTCCCTTTTTTCACTATGATGTTCGTATTTTCATTTGATTCAATATAACCATATTCAGACACTCTATTCATTTTTTTCATCAAACCACCTCTTTATTTATAATCCCTAAATATTAATTTTAGTTATATTTAACTTGATAGCCTAGAGATTTTAATGTGGTTGCCATTTTGCTTTTCAATTCATTTGATGATGGAACCAGTGGCGCTCTAACCGCTCCACCTTCTATACCAATTAACTCTAAACCTGCTTTAATTGGACCTGGAACTGGTTCAGCTTCAACATAATCATATAAAGGTAATAATCTTCGATTAATCTCTAAAGCAGCATCTATATCTTTTTGTTGAGTATATAATTCATACATTTCTACAATTTCTTTTGGAACAAGATTATGAATAATACCTGTCGCTCCATCTCCACCAACCGCTAAAGTTGGTAATATTAAATGTTCAAATCCTGTTAGAACTGAAAAATTTTCATTATCTTTTGTTAGTACAATCACTTTACATGTATGTTCTTGATCTGTTGTATTTTTCACGCCTACTATGCCATCTATTTGACTTAATTCATTTATAAACTCGGGAGATAATTCTACATTTGTAGCATCAGGATAATGATATATTACAATTCCAATATTAGTAGCTTCGGCAATCTTTTGATAATAGTTTTTTATAGCACTCTCGCTTGTTTTCATGTAATACGGAGTTATTATCAATACACAGTCAGCACCAATATCTTCTGCATATTTTGTCAATTCAATCGTTTCTTCTAATCGATGTTCACTTGTTCCAGCCATAATTGGCACTCGTCCATTCGCACATTTAACGGCATGATTTAATAATTTTTTTCTTTCATCCGTCGACATCATCGAATATTCACCCGTACTACCACCTGCTAATAAACAATGTACACCACCATCAATTAAATGGTTTATTAATTTTTCATACCCTTCAAAGTTAATGCTCTCATTTTCATTTAATGGTGTTGGCATCGCTGGAATCATTCCTTTTGGTCTATACATAATAAACGCCTCCTATAAGTTTTCAATTTTTTTATTTTTATATCTAGAAAATTTCAGCCTATCAATATTAAATTCCGTGTCTTGTCTCGAAATTAATTCAGTCATCATTTTACCGGTAATAGGAGCCATACTGATTCCATCACCTTCATGACCACTTGCAATAAAATACCCTGGAACTTCATCAACCTCAGATACAATTGGTAAATGATCTACTACCCATGGCCTTACTCCAGCATATGCACGAATACAATTAACATTTTTCAATATGGGTAAAAATCTATTGGCTCTTTCTGCAATACCTTTCATAACTTCATGATTCGTATCAGTACCATAACCTGAGAAATCTCTGTGACCGCCTACTAAATAATTACTTGCTTCAGTTGGTTCTATCGTAAATGCAATATTATTTTTTTCTACTAATTGACTAACTTTTCGCTTATAGTTAATATCCTCAAATTTTGATAACATATAACCAAATTCATGAACTTTTTGGTTTACAATTTTACTTGTTCTTTCTGTTACTAAAATCAATCCTTTTCTCGGTTTAATTGGTATATCAATACCTACTAGATCACCTAACTTACTTGCCCAAACACCTGCACAGTTCACTACTTTTTTTGTATATATTGTTTGAGTTGTTGTTTGGACACTTTCAACAGCACCAAGAGGAGATTGATTTATTGCCTTTACTTCTTCATGCGTTATTAATTTCAAACCTTGCTTTTTAGCTTCTTCTATAAATGCATAACACACCATATATGGATTCATTGTTGAATCAACCTCTGTCCAAACACCACCAGCTAAATCTTTTGCCAAATGCTTTTCTATATCAGGCAATTCTTCTTTATTCACTGTCTTCATTTGATATCCAGCTTTCACTTGTTGAGCCACATAATCTTTCGCAATTTCTAACTCTTGCTCTGTTTCACAAACATATAAGCTTCCTCTTGTTGAAAACTGAAAATCAAAAGAAAAAGATTGAGCTAATTCTTTATATAATTGGATACTTCTGTATCCGATATCAGTATCAATTCCAGGCTTTTTATCACAAATTAACGCAACTGCATCACAACGACTCGATGTACCATTCGCTATATCACCTTTATCGATTAGTGCTACACTATAACCAGCTTTTGTTAAATAATATGAAACACTAGAGCCAATAATACCTGCCCCTATCACAATTACATCGAAACTATTCATTGTTTCACCGCCTTAATTCAATATTATCTATTATCTAATATTGACTATTCTTATATACTCCTGAAGGCTTAACTTCCATAGCAATATTCACTTGCTTTTTGTGTAAATATTCTTCAAATCCATAGGTACCTAAATCGCCTCCAATACCACTTTGTTTATAACCACTCCACGGTGCTTCATTAAAAGTTGGGTGATAACAATTTATCCAAGTAATACCTGCATGAAGTCCTCTAATCATTCTTTGAGCTTTAGCACTATCATTAGTAAATACTGCAGCTGCTAAACCAAAATCTGTTCCATTTGCAAGACTTAAAGCTTCTTTTTCATTACTAAATACTTGCACCACTAATACTGGTCCAAATATCTCTTCTTGGATTATACGCATTTGCGGTGTCGTATCCGTTAAAATTGTAGGTTCCATGTAATTTCCATCTTTATAAGCTTCAGATGTCAGTTTTTTGCCTCCACACAATAATGTTGCGCCTTCATTTAATCCAATATCTACATACTTAAGAACATTATTTAGGTGACTTTCAGAGATAAGCGGTCCCATTTCAGTGGATTTGTCCCACCCTGGACCAACTGATATTTGTTTTGTACGTTCAACTAAATCTTCAATAAATTTTTCATATATTGTATCTTCGACAATAAGTCGAGATCCCGCTGAGCAAACTTGTCCTTGACCAGCAAAAATACCTAGCATTGCATAATCTAATGCTGTTTCATAATCTGCATCTGAAAATACAATATTCGGAGATTTCCCGCCTAGCTCTAATCCAACACGTTTAATTGTGTTTGCTGCATCCTTCATAATAGCTTTTCCTGTTTCTGTTCCTCCTGTAAAGGTAATTTTATCTACATCTTTATGATTAACTAATTGATTTCCTACTACCGATCCAGATCCGAAAACTAAATTTGCTACCCCTTTTGGGAAACCTACTTCATCTATAATTTCAAATAATCTATGAACTGTTAGCGGTGTTTGACCTGCTGGTTTCACAACAACAGTACATCCTGCAGCTAATGCTGCAGATATCTTTTGTGTTGCCATTACTAATGGAAAGTTCCAAGGTACAATTATACTGACGACACCAATCGGTTCTCTAATCACCATTGCCTGTATTTCATCAGGTACATCATAAGTTTGACCATGCGGTTGCATTGCTATACCTGCATAATACTTAAACTGATGAATAGCATCTTCAACATCTACTATTGAATCTTCATATACTTTGCCATTATTTAAAGTTTCTATTTTTGCAATAGTCTCTTTTTCTTCTTCCAATTTGTTAGCTACCTTTAATAACAAATCTGCTCTCTCTCTAGCATAGGACTCACGCCAACCATTAATATAAAAGGCATCTTTGGCTGATTTTATTGCTTGATCAGCCTCCTTTTCACCACCTTCATATACATGTGCTATGGTTTGATTATTTGCCGGATTAATTACTTCTCTCTTATTTTCAGTTGTGCTGCTAACCCATTGACCATTTATATACATTTTTTTGATTTCACTATTAACTTGTATTATTTCTTCATAATCTATAGGCAATTTCATTGTGATGCCTCCTTTTTTCTACAATTCACTAATTGTTTCAGTTAAAGTTTTTATTATAAAATTGAGATCTTCTTCAGTAATTGAGAGAGGAGGCGCTAACTGCAAAACATTATCGTAACCTGCTACAGTATCTGCATTTTTACCGATTAACAATCCTCTTTCTCTACATTTTTCAACAATACGATTTGTCTTATATGAAGGTAATGGTTTCTTAGAATATTTATCTTCAACTAATTCAATACCGACAAGTAATCCCTTACCCCTAACGTCACCAACATTTTGATTTTCATATAAAGACTTCAACCTATTTAATAATTTTTCTCCAAGGTATTGAGATTTATGAAATAACCGCTCTCTTTCCATAATTTCAATATTTTTCAAAGCCACTGCACATGCTGCTGGGTTTCCTCCATAAGTATTTACATGTCTCAAACGACTATAACTATCTTCACCAGAAAATGTTTCGAAAATTTCTTTTTTTACTGCAGTAACAGAAAGTGGTAAATATCCACTAGTAATACCTTTTGCCATCGTTATAATATCTGGCTGCACATCATAATTCATAAAACCAAATGCTTTTCCAGTTCTACCAAAACCACAAATCACTTCATCTACAATGAGTAGTGCGCCATGCTTTTCACATGTTTCCTGAACATTTTTCAAATAAGATTGTGGAGGCATTAATATACCCCCGCCAGTAATAATTGGTTCCATTATTATACCTGCAATAGTATTGCTTAACTCCCAAGTCATCATCTCATCAATTGCTTTAACAGATTCTAATGATTGTTCATCATCAGGATTTCTATATATATCTGGAGGCGCTACATGCAAAAAACCTTGGGCAAGTGGCTCATATTTATACTTTCTTTCTGCCTGTCCAGTAGCAGCTAAAGCTCCCATAGTATTACCATGATACGATCTATAGCGAGAAATGAATTTCGTTCTAAACCTTTCACCTTTTTGTTCATGATACTGTCTAGCAATTTTAAATGCTGTTTCATTCGCTTCAGAACCACTATTTGAAAAGAAAAAAACATATTCATCATTTAAATAATTATTCAGCTTTTCTGCTAACTCTATAGCTGGTTTATGTCCATGTGCCAGAGGAAAATAACTCATTTGATTTAATTGGTTAAATGCCGCTTGAGCCAACTCTTGTCGTCCATATCCAATATTTACGCACCATAGCCCTGACATGCCGTCGAGATACTGATTACCATCAACATCTGTGACCCAAGCTCCATTTGCCGAGTCAATAATTAGCCTATTATCATCTTTATTAGAACCTTTCATGGCATGCCATACTTGTTTTTGATCTCGACTTTTTATATTTTCTGTAGATTCTATCATGCTAACTCCCCCTTTGAATTAACTAGTAACGAGCCGTTATCATTTTCTTTCTTGTGTAAAAATTAACACCATCTTTCCCATTTGCATGTAAATCACCATAAAATGATTTTTTATATCCAGAAAACGGGAAAAATGCCATGGGAGCAGGAACACCTAAATTAATTCCTAACATTCCAGAGTCGATTTCTTCTCTAAATTTTCTTATAGCCTTTGCACTATCTGTATATAAGCAAGCTCCATTTGCAAAATCAGATTTGTTAGTAATAGCTATTGCTTCATCTAATGTATTAACTCTGATAATAGACAGCACAGGTGCAAACAATTCATCTTGCCATATCTTCATTTCAGTGGTTACATTATCAAATATTGTAGGTCCAACGAAATACCCATTATTATTCACATTAATATTTCTACCATCTTTTAATAATGTTGCTTTGTCTTGAATACCTATTTCAATATTTTTAAGTGTTCTGTCTAATTGCTCTTTTCTAATTACTGGCCCTAGAGAAATTTCTTTTTGTGAGCCGTCACCTACTACAATTTTATCCGCTTCAATTTTCAAGTGCTCTACTAAATTATCAGCTATGTCCCCTACTGCAACTACAACTGAAGCAGCCATACATCGTTGTCCAGCAGACCCAAAAGCTGCTCCTATTATATTAGTAACTGTATTGTTAAGGTCTGCATCTTCAAGTACAATACTATGGTTTTTAGCACCTGCTAAAGCTTGTACACGTTTACCATTTGTAGCAGCTGTTTTATATACATATTCGGCTACTGGTTGTGAGCCTACAAATGAAACAGCTTCAATACCTTTATGATTTAGTATTTGATTTACTATCTTTTCAGATCCATGAACTATATTAAATACTCCATCTGGTAAACCTGCTTCTTTTAGCAATTCAGCAAGTTTATTAGCTAATAAAGGTGTCTTTTCAGAAGGCTTTAAAATAAAAGTATTGCCACAAGCAATTGCTATTGGAAACATCCAACACGGAACCATCATTGGGAAGTTAAATGGTGCTATACCACCAACAACACCAATTGGATACCTATACATTCCTGATTCAATTCCAGTTGCAATATCTGGTAATTGTTCACCCATCATCAATGTGGGTGCTCCAGCTGCAAATTCTACACACTCAATTCCTCTTTGAACTTCACCTAAAGCATCCTCAATTGTTTTACCATTTTCTTTAGTAATAATTCTGGCCAATTCGTTTTTGTTATTTATTAGTAATTGTTGATACTTAAATAATATTCTTGCTCTTTTGGGAACAGATACTTTTTTCCAAGATTCAAATGCTTCTATAGCCACCTCATAAGCATTTTCAAAATCTTTTTCATTAGATAGAGGTACACGCCCAGATTCATTACCTGTTGATGGATTGTAAATGCTAAGATAATCATTCACATTAGGTTCAATCCACTTACCTCCAATAAAGTTTTTAATAATTTCAGTATTTTGCGTATCTACCATAATACATATCCCCCTTATATTTCCTTGACATAATTTAATTGTAATTAGATACTTGTCATAATTAAAATAAATTCTGATTATAGTAAATATTCAGAAAAATTAAGGGGGAATTGTTTGACTTTACAAAGATATGTAATATTCAATAAGGTTGTCCAATTAAAAACCATGAGCGAAGCAGCTGAATTGTTATTCATTACACAACCAGGACTGAGCAACTCTATCAAATCCTTAGAAGAAGACCTCAATTTAAAATTACTAAACAGAACACGAAGTGGTGTGTCTTTAACTCCAGAAGGCGAAAGAATATATAAATACACTTTACAATTGGAAAAAATTCAAAAAGCATTGATTGAAGAGGCTCAAAATTTAAATGGTTTTGAAACTGGCATTGTTAATGTTGGTTCTTTTTCAAGTATTACTGCAAATTGGCTACCTAATATTGTCAAAACACTAGAACACCGTTACCCAGGTATAGAAGTAAATATACATGAAGGTGACTATGAATCTTTAGAAAAAAAAGTACTATTAGGAGAATTAGATTGTTGTTTTAACACCCCATCAAATGACAGCCAATTAAACTTTATACCTTTTATAAAAGATGAATTAATTTGTATGGTTTCCGAGCATCATCCTTTAAGTAATTCAAAAATTGTTTCACTCGAAGACATTTCAATGCACCCCTTTATAAAACCCAAAAAAAATTGGGACGATGAAATTCGTATTCTATTTGAGAAAAGTAATTTAAAACCAAATGTAAGATACGAAGTTTCAGAGGATGGACCTATCATCGCCTTGGTCGAAGCAAATTTAGGAATTAACATTCGACCTAAACTAGTTTTAGAAAAGCATAAGTGTTCAAAAAAAATAAAGCTACTAAAACTAGAAGAACAAGCATACCGTATTTTAGGAATGTACATTTCGCATTCCCCAACACATGCTACAAATATTTTCATCGATATTTGTAAAGAATTGTATGCAGATCCAAATATGTCAAATAGCGCAGTAACTTATTGATTTCCATATATTTCAAAACAAGACTTCCGGACGTCTTATATTTTAAAGTTATAAGTGAATATTTCTATAAATTAAAACCTCCAGTAACCATAAAGGTTACTGAAGGTTATTTGTTTTGAAAATTTAATTGTTATGTATATGCGTATTTGATATTGTCGTCGACTTTTTATAATGATGTTCGATAATACCTAAATAAATACCATTAATCAGGGCAAATAGACTCCACAATATCCATTTATCCATGATTTCATCCACATTAAAGTATAGTATCAGTCCAACTATTATAATATTGAGAAACGCCAAAGCTTGAAAATTGAAAATAAAATTACGTATCTGTCTATTTCTAAACTTTCCCCATGTATATAATATGCCGTTCAATATCAACAGTACACTGTATATACACATAATTATGAATTGGTTTTCGGCATAGTCCCCAAGGCCCATCGTATCACTACCAATAATATTTATCATCGACACAATAAAAAAGAGTATTACTAAACTAATTCTGATCTTTCGCTCCCATTTCAATATCTTTGGAGCTTCCATACGTTAACCCGCCTTTGAATTTGATTATTTGTGCTTTTGATTTAACATTAACTACAAATTTTTGAATTAAATATTTTATTACAACAGATAAAACTACAAATATAATGAATGCCCCTATCTGTTGAACTACCTTAATATCAAATATAGTCATAATAGCAAGTATGCCCCATACACCGACACACCAAATAGCAAATATGATATTACCTAGATATGTTCTATTCATTTTGTCCTACCTTCATTCAAATTAAATTCATTCCCAATACAAATTACCAATTAAGTGACTATTAGTTATGTATATTTTGGATTTTCACCATATTGATTCGGTTCTTTTTGTCCACTTGTCACACAAAGTGCAATTGAAATAATACATAGTACTACAAAAATAACCATTAAGATGCCCCCTATTGCCATAATAATACTCTCTGGTATCGGTAGATTATTAATGCCTTGATAAACTGGACCAAATTCTAAAATACTAAATAGTATCGTTAGTCCATAAAGGACCGTTGCAAATTTCATAGTCATACCGATGTCATGATTACGTCTAACTGTTACAGTATACATTCCAATTGTCGTTGCTATATTAAAAATTATTGCTATAGTTAAAGCAAACCAATTGGGTATAGGTAACACGCTATTTAGTAATGAACCTACTATTGATACGATAATATTCATCAAAACTGGGTACCAAAACGCTTTACGTCTTGCTCTGTCATTAATATTAAACATATTAAGCCAAAACAACTTGTAATAATGAAACATAATTCTAATCCTTTCCTTATATAATAATGTTTCCTTCAGTTCATAATGATATAACAACAATTTACACAATACAATAAAATATAATAATTATATTTATCAAAAAATTATAAATGTTTATATATAGACTCTACACATTTTTAATAGTAGACTTTTCTTATAAATACAAGTAATAAAATTGATGAAAATAGGGTGGAATAGTTGATGAAAAATATTATTGAATGGATTGTTTCTATTGCAATAGGTGTAGCGGTTGCTTGGATTGTAACTGCATTTTTATTAACAGGTTACACGGTAAGCGGAAGTTCTATGGCACCTACGTTCGAAGATGGCGATAAACTTGTCGTCAATAAACTATCAACACGTATGAACACGATTGATAGAGGCGATGTCATTATTTTCCATGCAACGAAGAAAGATGATTATATTAAACGCTTAATTGGTAAACCTGGAGACACCGTAGAAAGTAAAAAAGACAAACTTTATATTAATGGTAAACTAGTAAAAGAACCATATTTAACATTAAACAAGAAAAATAAAATCGAGAAATACCTCACTGAAAACTTTGATGTATCAGATACAAAGCACTCCGGTGGTAAAAAGAAAATTCCAAAAGGTAAATACTTAGTCCTAGGAGACAATAGATTCGTAAGTAATGATAGTCGCAAGGACTTAGGCCTAATTTCAAAAGATTCTGTTGTAGGTAAAGTGTGGTTCAGATGGTTACCAATGAGTGAAATGAAATTTAGTTTTTATCCAAAATCATTCGACAAAGTAAATGAATAACACTTTCTATACGCGCTATTATAGAGTTTAAAGTATCCTTCCATAAATAATGGAAGGATTTTTTATGCCTTCTTTCTTTATCCTCTGATAATACAGCCATTGCAAATTATAAATAATTTTAACCTATTGTTATTTTAGAATAAGTATAATATAATCTATTAAATCGTAACGATTACGATTTAATAGATTAGGAGGATTTTTATGACTGAAATACCAGTAACAGTACTTAGTGGCTATTTAGGGGCAGGTAAAACAACTGTTTTAAATAATATTTTAAATAATCGCCAAGGCCTTAAAATTGCAGTTATCGTCAATGATATGAGTGAAGTAAATATCGATAAGGACTTGATTGCAGATGGTGGAGGTATTTCTAGAACGGATGAGAAATTGGTAGAACTATCAAATGGGTGTATCTGCTGTACATTACGCGAAGACTTACTTCAAGAAGTTGAACAGTTATGTAAAAAGGGTGACATAGAACAAATTATTATTGAGTCTACAGGTATTTCTGAACCTGTACCTGTTGCTCAAACATTTTCCTATATGGATGAAGAAATGGGTATTGATTTATCAAAATTATGTCGCTTAGACACAATGGTCACTGTTGTAGATGCAAATCGATTTATCAATGATCTCCAATCACAAGACCTATTAAATGATAGAGGACAAGGCGTTAGCGATGATGATGAACGTACAATTGCTGATTTATTAATTGATCAAATCGAATTTTGCAATGTTCTAATCTTAAACAAGACAGATTTAGTCAGTGCTGAACAGCTAGATGAATTAGAACAAATATTGCGCAAACTACAACCTGAAGCTAAATTGATTCGTACAATTCGTGGAAGGGTTAAACTATCAGATGTTTTAAATACGCAAAGATTTGATTTTGAAACTGCAAGTAGTTCAGCTGGTTGGATTAGAGAATTGACACATGGCGGTCACGAAACGCATACACCAGAAACTGAAGAATATGGTATTTCCTCGTTTGTATATCGACGAAGATTACCATTTCATGCAGAACGTTTTAATCATTGGATTGAAACAATGGGTAAGCATATTGTCAGAGCCAAAGGTATTGTCTGGTTAGCACAGTATAACAATGTTGCTTGCTTGTTCTCACAGGCTGGTTCAGCAGTAGAACTTCATCCTGTTACATATTGGGTAGCATCCATGGACGAATCTGCGCAACGTACAATTTTAAACGAACGTGAAGATGTACGCGAAATGTGGGATCCTGAATATGGAGACCGTAATACACAATTCGTCATTATCGGTACCCATTTGGATGTTGCACAAATTGAACAAGAACTAGATCAATGCTTATTACAGCATGATGAAATTGACATGAACTGGCACACATTGAAAGACCCATTTGGATGGGTATTACAATAAAGTACAATAACCTATAGAGTAATAAATGTTTAAATTATACAGCATTAATTGTTATTACTTTCAAATTAAAGAAACAGCCCTCTATTCTATGAATTAGATTAGAGGGCTATTTTTGATAGTAGCTTTATAAAACATTTTTGAATTTTAAAGTTAAATCTCTGAATTATATTTTTATTAATCTAACATATACTCTTATTAATAAAGCTTAATTAGTATTGACCGGTGTAAATTGTAATTATATTCTTGCCTTAGAAATACCATTATTAATTAAATTAAATATCATAAATCAGCGATCTCTTGAAATTTATTTATCTTTGAAAGGATGGTGCTTATGATTAAACTAACAAAGTATCAGGTTGTTTTAACTGTTTTATTTGTCATTATTTATACTGCGACTATTCAAATATCAGCTAAATCAATTTTAGAAAATAAAGTAGAACATATGCCAATAGATATACATATAAATTCCGCATTAGCCTTATTTTGGTTAAATATTTTAACAGTCCTTTGTGGACTCATTCTCATTATTTTTCAGTCTTTAATTTATAAAATCATCGTTGGCGTATTAGGTACGAAGCAAAAATTCTCTATTGGTTTAAATGTTTTTCTCTTTATAACTTCAATTTTACCAGGGGCAGTGATAACTGCTGTATTAACACTGCTAAACAATGGAGTTAGCGTTTCTCAAAATTTCTTAATCATAATCTTCACAATACTATTATCTGCAGGTTTATATAGTGTGATTTTGTGGTGTTTTTCAATTATTGATAAATCTAAAATTAAATTAGTATTTTTAATTATTACTATATTAAACGCTCTCGTTAGTTTATTTAAATTACTGTAAAAAATTCAACAACAATCTATTTTTTTCAACGCTTAAGAACCCCAAAAGCTAGATTCCATCTAACCTCTGGGGTTTAATTTGTATTTCAGTATACTAATAAATTATTTATTCACTTTTTTAACTACAGAAGATTTTAAACCAACTTGTCCAATACCTGGAACTTTGCAATCAATATCGTGACCATCTTCTGGATCTACTAAGCGAATACCTTTTACTTTAGTACCCTGCTTGATTACTGAAGACACACCTTTAACTTTCAAGTCTTTAATTACTGTGACATCATCACCATCATTTAATACTTGACCATTAACATCTTTAATTTCATTTTCCTCAACAGCAGTATCGTCTTCAGCAGACCATTCATGATTACACATTGGACAAACCAATAAATTCCCATCCTCATATGTGTATTCTGAACCACATTCAGGACAATTCGGTAATGTTGATTCCATCATCCAACCTCCAAAATATATTTTCTAACTTAATTTACCACAATTCATCTACTAAAAGATGAATTAATTTCATATATTTTCTTATTCTTTATTCATCGTTAACAAAAATGTCGAAATCCCAATATATCCATGTTTCATCCAGTCACTTTTCATTATTTTATACCTAACTAAAATTGTTATGTATTTAGACGCTATTTTACATTTTATATATTGACCACATTGGTCATTAGTTGTATATTATAAATGACCAAAGTAGTCATTTATATTTTAAGGGAGGTCTTTTTATTAATAGTTTGTTTAATAATCTAAAACCAGCTAAGCAAAGAACTATTGTAAATGCTGCTATTAAGGAATTTGTGAAAAGTGGCTATGACAAGGCATCAACAAATGAAATTGTGAAGAATGCTCAAATATCTAAAGGATCACTGTTTAATTATTTTAATAATAAAAAGGACCTTTATCGCTATTTAATTAGCTATAGTGTTCAAATTATAGAAAATATGTATGCGGAAATTGATTTAAGTGAAACAGATGTATTCAATCGACTCGAGAATATCGGTATGCAAAAACTATATATACAACAGAATCATCCAGAAATTTTTGATTTTCTAAAATCTATAAATAAGGAATCAGCAGAAGAAGTAAAACCTTATATTGAGGAAAATATCAATCTTATCTATAAGCATGGAAATGAAAAAATATATAGTGGCATAGACTATTCAAAGTTTCGTGATGATATAGATATTAACAAGGCAATAGAAATTCTTAATTGGACAATGTATGGTTTTGGAGAAAAAGCGATTCATCAAATCAATTCGTTTGAAAATTTTTCTGAATTTGGAAATCAGTACTTTAATGAATGGAAACTATACGCTCAAATATTAAAGCGAAGTTTCTATAATGAAGGCGAGCTATGATTAATCAAATCATTTTATAAGGGGAGAATTATTATGGAGGAAGTTGTAAAGATAAGTCATTTACAAAAAAGTTTTGGAAATTTCAAAGCTTTAAACAACGTTTCTTTTACAGTAAATAAAGGAGAAGTCTTAGGCTTTATTGGTCCTAATGGTGCAGGGAAATCTACCACGTTACGTATATTGTTAGGAACTATTAAACGTGACGCAGGAAGTGCAGAAATTTTCGGAAAAGATGTGTGGAAAGAGAGCTTAAAAATTCATAAACATATATCTTATGTGCCTGGAGACGTTGCATTATGGGGTAATATGACTGGCGGAGAAATCATCGATTTATTTATGAAATTACATGGTAATGGTGATACGGATAAACGTGATGAACTCATAAAACGTTTCGAGCTAGATCCTAAGAAAAAAGCAAAGGGCTATTCAAAAGGTAATCGTCAAAAGGTAGGTTTGATATCAGCATTATCTGTAGATTCAGATTTATATATTTTTGATGAACCTACTTCTGGATTAGATCCATTAATGGAAGTCGTATTTCAAGAAGAAGTGGAAAAAATTAAAAATAATGGGAAATCCATTTTATTATCGTCACATATTTTAAGTGAAGTGGAACGTTTAGCAGATAGAGTGGCTATTATTCGACAAGGAGAAATTGTAGAAAGTGGAACACTCGATGAATTAAGACATTTAACATCTTCAACGATAACACTAGAAACAGAAACAGATGTCACTAAGTTATCAAATGTTGAGGGCGTATTTGACTTTAAGCAACACCTTAATCAAGCAACATTTTCTGCAGATAATAAGCAGCTAAGTCATATTTTGAATGAAGCCGCAAAATTAGGTGTTAAGAAATTGGAATCTACACCACCAACTTTGGAAGAGTTGTTTATGCGCCATTATGAAAATAAAAATAGTTAGGAGGTGCATTTGAGATGAGTGAAAAATTTGCTCTTTGGCACATGCTTTTTTTACAGTATTTAAAGCGCGACTGGAAAAAATTAATGATTTGGGTGCTATCTGTTGCTATATTTTCTGCAGGATTTGTTCCTTCTTTTAAAGAAATGTCCAAAGGAAATGGGCTCATTGGTATGTTTGAAACATTACAAAACCCTGCGATGATCTCTATCATTGGCCCTACTCCTATAGAAACAGCGAAAGACTACACTTTGGGCGCGATGTACGCACATGAAATGCTACTGTTTTGCGGACTATGTTCAATGATTGTGTCCATGTTACATGTGATTAGTCATACACGTAAAGAAGAGGAATTGGGACTTACTGAACTAGTACGTTCATTTCATGTTGGGCGACAAGCAAATTCTCTTGCTGCTTTTATAGAAATCTTATTAGTTAACGTGTTAATATCGTTGCTTATATTTGGGATTATGATGAGCTTTAATGTAGATACAATTACCATGCAAGGCTCATTGCTCTTTGGCATCTCAATAGGTATGACTGGGATTATGGGAGGTAGCATTGCACTCATAATGTCTCAAATCATGCCATCCGCTTCATCTGCTACTGGTGCATCTCTTGGTATTGTAGGTTTATTATATATCCTTCGTGCCGGTACAGACGTTTCTAATATTGATTTGTCTTATGCTAACCCGCTTGGTTGGAGCTATCTTGGATATCCTTTTACAGATAATCATTGGTATCCAATCATCATGGCAACCCTATTTAATATGGTAGTCGTTATTATCGCTATGATACTTGAAGGCAAACGCGATATGGGTGCGAGTTATATACCTGAGCTAAAAGGAAAAGCACATGCTAAAAAATCATTATTGTCTATCCATGGCTTATTATTTAAAATTAATAAAACAGCAATTATCAGCTGGATTATTGCCTTTATAACTATGGGTATAGCTTACGGTTCAATTTATGGCGATATGCAGAATTTCATAGAAGGTAATGCAATGATTAAACAAATGTTTGCTAATTCTAACGCTTCCCTAGAATCTTCATTCACTAGTACGATAATGATCATTATGGTGAGTCTCGTAACGATATTACCAATTGCAATTGTCAATAAATTATTCTCTGAAGAAAGTAAATTTCGTTTTAGTCAAATCTTCCCTACTAAAGTAACGCGCGGTAGACTTTATTGGACCACGATTGGATTAGCATTATTGTTTATCATTATAGGTATTTTAGCGGTTACCCTTAGCCTAGGTGGAACTGCATTAACTGTACTGGATGGACATGTTGAGTTAAAGCTTATAGATTTTCTTGCCACTGGGTGCAACTATTTTCCAGCAATATTATTTTTCACAGGGCTAGCTACTTTGGCGCTTGGCTGGGCACCGAGACTTGGCAAATTAACTTATGCTTATCTTGGCTATAATTTTGCTATCAATTATTTTGGTGGTATTTTAGATTTACCTGACTGGTTTTCAAAAACAGCACTATTTAATTGGCTTCCTCAAATGCCAAAAGAAAGCTTTGAAATCATGCCATTTACGATTATGACTTTAATTAGTATCATCTTGATTATTCTAGGTTATGTTGGCTATAGAAATCGAGATTTAATTGGATAAACAATTTATTTGAAAAAAACGAACTAAACAATACGTTCCATTATAAATTACCAATCCTCCTATTTATAACAAAAACAATACACATAGAACTAAGATACTTTTAAACGCGGTTTTATAGGTAGTCATACCAGTCAAAGATGACTTCTAGGATAGTGTAATTAAATAACTGAACTAAGCAGATAAATGATTGTAAATATAAAGGCAGTAAATGAATGTATAAACTCATTTACTGCCTTGTTCATAGATTATATCTGTGCTGCCTTTTCCATCTCCTAAGTGTCAGTTTATTTTAACTAATATAATATCAACGCTCACTTATTCAATGACTGAAGTTTGTCGTTTGTTTTTATAATCTAATAATATCAATAGAATAATTGTTGCTCCTATAATCACACTACCAATCATCATAATAATGGAAAATGACTGATCAAATGCAAGTTTCCCTGCTGCAATCAATGGTTTGCTGATAGACTCTGGTTGCTGTTCAGCTTGAATCAAAGTTTCGTCAAGACTTCCTTTAGCCTTAGCCAAATCTATTCCACTATCTTTAAAGTTAAATGATAAGCTATAAAACATTGAAAACAAACCTCCAAGTACTGCGATACCTAATGATCCACCAAACTCAAATGACACTTCCTCTATAGATGCTGCCATACCTGAATTTTCATCGGATGTATTTGTCATTATAGCTGTAGATGCTAATGTCATGGCACCACCGAGTCCTAAACCTACTAGCATCAATGTAATAATTTGAATCACTAAAGAGCCATCAAGTATCCAATAGAACAAGATGATTCCAACCCAAGCAATCATCAATGTTACCCACTGTAACTTTATTGTGCCATACTTCGTTAAAATCATGCCGATACCTATTGCCCCAACTAATGAAGCTACGGCCATTGTCATCACTATTAATCCTGCTTGAAATGCTGTTAAATCTAATACAAGTTGTAGTCTCTGAGACAAGATATATTCAAATCCCATCATCGTAAATGCTGTAACAATCGCAACTAACGTCCCCACCGTAAAGTGGATATTCTTAAAGATTTTCAAATTAATTAATGGTTGTTGAACCTTACGTTGTCTCATAACAAATAAAGTAATCGCTATTAAACCAATCACCAAAGTCGTCCCTGCTATTATGAAATTCGGTCCTTGTTTAGTAACTTCTTTAATCGCGTAAACAACACTAATCAGCCCAACCATAATCTGTATAGAACTGATAACATCCCAACGTCCCGTCTTCTGAACAGGATAATTCGGTACAAATAAATAAGATAATATTAAGACAATAACCACAATTGGTATATTTATTATAAATACTGAATGCCAAGAGAAGTAGGCCAACAAACCACCACCAATTACAGGTCCTAAACCTGCTCCTGCAGCTGTGATTGCAGACCATACGCCTAACGCAAATGCACGCTCTTGTTCATCGACAAATGTACGTTTAATTATAGATAATGTGGGTGGCATCATTGCTGCTGCGCCTATCGCTAGTATCACTCTTGCAATAATTAACATCTCTGGTGATGTTGCACTAGCAGCTAGCACAGAGGCAGCTCCAAATATCATTAATCCTGTTAAGAACATACGCTTATGCCCCACATAGTCACCCAATGTACCTAAACCTGGTAATAACCCTGCCACGACGAGTGCGTATGCATTAACAATCCATAGTTTTTCCGTTGCTGTAGCATGTAAATCATGCGTTAGTATCGGTAGCGCTGTATATAATACAGTCATATCAATGACGATTAAGAATAGTGCACTAGATACTAATGCTAAAACTGTTGCTTTTTTAAATGTCATGTATACTCACCTGCTTTCTCTACAATAAAAAATATAAACTATACGGTTACCGTATAGTCAACAAGTGAGATTTATTTTTTTACAACTACTACAATAATGTCCTTTCAAATGAATCATTCTGTTTTACTGGTATACATATTTTTGTGACATATTTATCCGGTCCGTCTGTACTTACCTCATCTACAACATACTCTTCGTAACTATCACCATCAATTTGATAACCCTTCAGCTTTAAAAATGCCTTAATTCTCTTATGTGTCTTATATATCGTATCATCGTGACCTTCATGATAGGCAACAACGAACTGACCTGCTGCCCGCATATGATGCGCCTGATTAATACCATAATCTATCTTAATATAGAAATATTGATAGTCATCATAAATCCCATTCATAATATGGTCTTGAGAGAGCAGTGCGCCGATAGGGTGGCCGAAGTCTAACCGATTGTCTCGAATAAAGCGCATTAAAGCATGAGATGTCTCCTTCATCGAGTTGCCTGTAACACTTTCGCTAAGCAAATAATAACTTTCAGGCAGTGTAACGATTTCGATATTCGTGAAATCCGCTTCATTAGATTCTATTAAATGCTGTCTACGATTTTGAATTGATAATTTAAGTTGCTCCATCTCCTTTATCTGTCGGTCGATTTCATGCGCTTTATGCTCTAACAACTTAATCGTTTCTGTAACTGACCTATCATCTAAAAATGTCTTGATTTCAGTCAACGATAGCTGTAAGTCCTTTAATATCTCAATCACACTAAATATTTCAAGCTGCTTTAAGGAATAATAGCGATAGCCTTTGTCATTTCTATACTCTGGTTGTAAAATACCGATTTCATCATAATGGAACAGCGTTTGCTTTTTCACTCCACATAATGTTGCAAATTCGCCTGTTGTAAATATCGCCTCTGATACACTCATTATTTATCTCCTCAATCTTTCACAGATTCTATTCAATGTTTGAGAAAACCATTTTTCTCTCACAAAATAACATCACTACACTATCACAATAACTGCATTGTATTATTTTTATTTTAACTGATTTTTCAATGATAATAAAAAACTAACCTTTATAGTGACAATCTCTTTTAGTTTAATTAACTCGTTTCTATTGTAGTATTTCAAACCCTTAAATATCTTAATTTCCCATTTAAAGGTTGTAAAATTATAATTTTGAGATATTCTTATTTAGAAGAAATAAGTATATATTTAGTAACAATTTATGTAATAAATCAAATTTTTAAGAACTGATGCGATTTGACTTATATATTGTTTAAACATGGTTAGGATGGGAATTATTTTGCAAAAACGACAACTTAAACTTAGCACAATCATCATTATATACGTCTGTTTAGTAGTAATCTTTTCACTGTTAATCACCAGTCTACTAATCAGCAATACGGTACGAAATGCTGTGCATAAAACAGCCGAAGAAAAATCTGAAGTTATTTCACGCACCGTTGCACAATCAGATATCGTCAAGACTGGTTTAAAAAATAAACAAGACACACCTTCGATTCAAAAATATACTTCTGAAATACAAAAGGCTACAGGTGTCCAATTTATTGTAGTTATGGATATGCATGGTATCCGTAAATCACACCCGAATCCAAAACTAATCGGTGAGCGATTCCAAGGTGGCGATGAGACTAAAGCTTTACACGGTCACAGTACGTCTTCGATTTCAGAAGGAACGCTCGGTAAATCATTACGTTCATTTACTCCTATATACGACAGTCATGACAAGCAGATTGGTGTCGTCGCTGTTGGTGTACCAATGAAACACGTTAATGAGGCATTTGCCGATGGAAATAAGAAAATTTTAATCGGTACGGTATTAGGTATCTTGGTAGGTATTATAGGTGCCTTTCTAGTATCTCGTTATATTAAAAAAACACTGCTCGGTTTAGAACCTTCTGCTATAGCTAAATTACTAGAAGAACGTAATACAATGCTACAATCTGTGCACGAAGGTATTGTGGCTGTTGACCACGAAGGTAAGATTAATTTAGTTAATCGTTCAGCGAAAGATATTTTCCGTAAGGCAGGTCTTCCAGACAAAGCGATTGGCGTCAAAATTAATGACTATATGCAGTCTACCCAACTTCCGAAAGTATTAGAAAATGGTCGTCCAGAAGTCGATGAAGAACAAAATATCAATGGCATTAAAATATTAGTAAATCGTGTACCACTCTATGTGAATAACGAAATTGTCGGTGCAATTTCAACATTTAGAGACAAAACAGAAATCAGCCAATTATCTGAGCAATTAGTTGGTGTAAAGACTTATGCAGAAACTTTGCGCGCACAGTCACACGAATTTAGCAATCGCCTACATGTTATCTTAGGCATGATTCAAATGGAAAATTATAATGACTTAAAGCAATATATTTATGAAATAGTTGAACACGGTACCCAAGAAAATGAGAATATCGCAGTCAATATCAAAGATGCAGCCTTGGCTGGTTTTTTAATCGGAAAATTAAGCCTTGCAAGAGAACATAATATTGAACTTGAAATCATCAATCAAACCGTCATTCCAGAACCACAACATTCATATTTAACACACGATACGATTACAATTATTGGAAATCTGATTGACAACAGTCTAGAAGCCTTAACTACTGCTGAACTTAAGCACAAATCGATCGAAGTTTATTTACAATATAATAATGATATATTAACAATAGATGTGATCGATTCAGGTCATGGTTTATCTGAATCATCTGAGGCAGATATTTTCAAAAAAGGCTATTCTACCAAAGGAGATCATAGGGGGTATGGATTGTACCTTGTTAAACAAAGTATCGACAACCTTGAAGGCCAAATCACCCTCCAGACAAATACTCGAGGAAATACACACTTTACAGTAGTAGTGCCATATGCAGAAAAGAGGAATCAATAATGATACGAGTACTTATAGTGGAAGACGATCCAATGGTAGCTCAACTAAACAAACAATTTATAGAAAAAGTTGAAGGATACGATTTAGTCGACATTACACATAATGTAAAAGACGCTACTTCAGTCATCGAAACTCAACCCATCGACTTAGTATTATTAGATGTCTATATGCCAGACGAAAACGGTCTAACATTATTAACTTATATAAGAGAACATCACTATAAGATAGACGCAATTTTAATAACTGCCGCTTCTGATGCAGATAAAATACAAACAGCAATGCGTTATGGTGCAATCGATTATCTCATAAAACCATTTGAATTTGAGCGCTTTAAACAGTCGTTATTACAATATAAACACAAGCACCAATTTTTCAATGAAAATCAAAACTTTGACCAATCAACGTTAGACAGTAGATTATTTAATAAATCTGAAACAAAAAGCGATGGAACAGCTACCTTACCTAAAGGTTTAACAAAAGGTACACTGCAAGCTATTATCGATAAGGTAAACCACTCTGGCAAACAAACCTTTTCAACAGATGAAATAGCAGAAATTGCAGATGTTTCTAGAGTTTCAGTTAGAAAATATCTGAAATTCCTTGCAGATATTAATGTGTTAGAAGAATCACTAACATACGGCATTGGTCGTCCCGTATATCAATATAAATTCAGGCAAGATAATCTACATTATTTAACGCCCTATTTAAATTAAGATATTCGAATATATACCGTATGGGTTAAATTTTTATTAACCATAATTAAAAGCAGCAGTACCCTTGCAGACTATACAGCACCTTTATCAGTTGTGTACAAATGTAAGGTATTGTTGCTCTTTTTTTAATTACAAAAAGATTATTAAACTTTCATAAACTGTGCAATTCCCTTATTTAATCCTATGATATGCATATGATAATTAAGGGGGATTAATATGATTTCAAAAAGCGAAATGAAAGCGCTTACTGTTGATGGCGAAGAACAGGCGAAATATGACGTTCAAGAAGGTAAGTCAAAGGGGATTTGGGCTAAGCTCATGCAGATAAAGATTGGCGTCGTTCCTTTACCACTCTATGTTACATTGGCAGCCATTATCTTTGCTGCATCAGTTTACAATACATTGCCACCAGATATGATTGGCGGATTCGCAGTCATCATGATCTTAGGTATTTTATTAGGTGACTTAGGTAACCGTATACCCATATTAAAGGACATTGGCGGTCCTGCAATTTTGGCATTACTCATACCGTCCATTTTAGTATTTTTAAACTTGATTAACCCGGCATCAATGAAAGCTGTAACAACATTAATGAAAACTTCCAACTTCCTATATTTCTACATTTCTTGCTTAGTCGTTGGTAGTATCTTAGGCATGAATGGAAAAGTATTGATTCAAGGCTTTACACGTATGTTTGTGCCATTAGTTGTCGGCACACTATCCGCTGTAGGTATGGGTATCTTGGTTGGTCTTTTATTTGGATATGATGTTAAACATACATTATTCTTTATCATTGTACCAATCATTGGTGGTGGAATTGGTGAAGGTATCTTACCACTATCCATCGCTTACTCATCTATCTTAGGCCAATCCGCAGAAACATTTGTAGGACAAATGATTCCGGCAGCCGTTATCGGTAATATACTTGCAGTAGTTTGTGCTGGTTTAATGATGCGCTTAGGTGAAAAGAAAACACACCTATCTGGTAATGGTTCACTAGTAAAAGCAGATAAAGGTGATGATTTATTACAAGAAAAAGATGCGAGCGATAAACCTGTAGATTTTTCACTAATGGGAGCTGGCTTATTAATCGCATGTACATTCTTTATTGTAGGTACACTTGGACATAAATTTATTGGTATTCCTGGACCAGTTATTATGATTTTATTTGCAACATTCATTAAATGCTTAAGCTGGATGCCTAATAAAATGGAAGAAGGCGCACACCATTTATATAAATTTATCTCAACTAGCTTAACATGGCCACTCATGGTTGGTTTAGGGATGTTATATATTCCACTAGGTGATGTCGTTAAAATCGTAACACCAGCCTATGTCGTTATCTGTGCATCTGTTGTATTAACGATGATTGCTTCAGGTTATTTCGTAGGAAAACTTATGAAAATGTACCCAGTCGATGCAGCTATTGTTACAGGTTGTCATAGTGGTTTAGGTGGAACTGGAGATGTAGCTATTCTATCTGCCTCTAAACGTATGGCGTTAATGCCTTTCGCACAAGTCGCTACAAGAATTGGTGGCGTATCAACAGTCATATTAGCCACTTTATTATTAAAGTTATTCAGTTAACACAGCACAATGAATATAAAAGACTAAATAAGGATTAAGGAGTAATAATAATGTCAGTAGAAGAAGAAAAGTTAGACCCAGTTAAATTTCACGAACAACATGCAGGTAAAATCACAATCAATAGTAAAGTTGATGTCTCTTCAGAAGAAGATTGAAGTGTCGTTTATACACCTGGTGTTTCACAAGTATGTACAGCTATCGCAAATGATGAAACGAAGGCAAACACGCTTACATCTCGCGGTAATATGATCGGTGTCATCACCGATGGTACAGCTGTTCTTGGTTTAGGAGACATTGGACCTAAGGCTGCTATTCCAGTTATGGAAGGTAAAAGTATTCTATTCAAGCAATTAGCAGGTGTTGATGCTTTCCCTATTTCGCTGGATACTAAAGACACTGAAGAGATTATCTCAATTGTCAAAGCATTACAACCTAACTTTGCTGGAATCAATTTAGAAGATATTTCCGCACCACGTTGCTTTGAAATTGAAAAAAGGCTCATCGAAGAACTAGATATTCCTGTATTCCATGACGATCAACACGGTACAGCCATCGTTGTCTTAGCCGCATTAATTAATGCTATTAAAGTAGTTGAAAAGGAACACTATGACATTAAAATAATCATTAATGGTGCCGGTTCAGCTGGTATTGCAATTGCTAAATTACTGCTCGAAGCTGGTTATACAGATATAACACTTGTCAGTCTAGAAGGTGTAGTTTGTGAAGGTGAAACTTGGATGAACACTGCGCAACAAGACATTGCACAGCGCACTAATCGTACACATCAGCGTGGTAACTTAACTCAAGTCATTGATGGTGCCGATGTATTTATCGGTGTATCTGCTCCAAAAGTGCTTACCCAAGCACATATTAAATCTATGAATGACCAACCTATCATCTTTGCACTAGCGAATCCAGTACCTGAAATCTACCCAGAAGAAGCATTAGCTGCAGGTGCTGCAGTAGTAGGTACCGGTCGCTCTGATTTCGCTAACCAAATTAACAATCTACTTGCATTCCCTGGCATATTCAGAGGAATTTTAGATGCAAAAACTAAATATATCTCAATGAATACAAAAGTTGCTGCAGCGACAGCAATCGCCAGTGTCATCACGGAAGATGAACTAAACCCCGAGTTCGTTATTCCAAATGCCTTAGATCCTCGCGTTATCTCAGAAGTAGCCAAAGCCGTTCAAGAAAATGCATTAAAAGAAATCGCAATACCGACAAAATAATTTTTATATCATTAGCCAACGATTGAGTGACGTACTTCAATCGTTGGCTTTTTCACATCTAAATAAGCCCCTAACTCTTTATCTAGAGATTAGAGGCCTTTGCCGAATAATTTACGAATTAAATAGTTTCAACTATACTAGTTGAAAATCTTAATAATGAAGGTGATTATTTGAACATATCTGCAACAAACTCAGAGTCGGATGTCAGGACTATTCATGAAATAATGCTACAATCCTTTTCTGAGTATCAATATGATAACGTACCATCAAGTGCATTAAAGGAGACCATAAATACAATAAAAAATGCATTTAATAAAGGGGAATGTGCCTTAATAGCATATCAAGATGACAAAGCAATCGGTATGTTACGCTTTCAAATAGAAGAAACAGAATTATATTTCTATCGCCTTTCTGTACTCCCTATTTATCAAAGACAAGGAGTTGCAAAATCTTTATTAAATCATTTAGAAGATTACTGTATGAAGCATCAAATTTCTAAAATTAAATGTAAAGTTCGTGCTAACATTTGGAAAAACATTAATCTCTATAAACAAAGTGGTTACCATATTTATAAGCAAGAACAAATCTATAAAGATACCTCACATCCGTTAACCATTGTTTCCATGTTTAAACCATTAGATAATTTCTAATAAATATGCCCCTAACTCTTTATCTAGAGATTAGGGGCCTTTACTTTATCCTTTTTTAAATTTAGCAAATTCCAATACTTTATTATACCGTTCATGTTGCCAGTCAGAAATGACATATTGCGACTTTCTACTTTTCAACTTCTCAAATGGCAAAGTAATAGTTAAAAAGACCGCTATGAAATAGACTAAAATCGCTAAAATCCATGTAACAAAATTGACTAGATGAAAATGATGAACGTAATAGACATAATAAATACTTATTGGTAAAAAGAATACCACACTAGACACAAGCCCAGGATTATACCAAGTGCCTAGTGCCCTATTTATTGAATAACCATGTCCAAAAAACTGCATTAAATTAAATATCATAGTCGCTAATCCTAACCAAATAAGTTGAGGAAATATTAAAGCGCATATATAAAGAACATATACACTCATATTGACGACAAATGTCGACAAAGTATTTCCTGGGTAATGGCTAAAATCAACTTCTTCTCTGAAACTTGCTTTATTAACTACAATAGGTGCCCCGCCAGGATAAACAAATTCTTCAAATTGATGTATAGCTAACGCAATTATGCTAAACATCAATATCATTTGCAGTCCATCTAAACGTTGATAACCCCAAAAAACCATATATAAACTAAGTATAACCACAACGAACACAGTAAGGTATTGCCAATAATTGCTGATAAATTTCATGTTCTCTCTCCAAGCACCAAGTATATTTAACTAATTTTTAAATACACAAAGAAATTAATACTTTATGTAATTTATAATTTCAAATTAAGTTATCTATACCACTTTTGTAATAAAAGAAAACAACAATGGCTTTTTACTTAGATTTTGTCAATTTGCAGTGTACTCATTTTGTTTCAAATAAAAAAACATATGCCGCAACATAACATTTTAATTTTAATACTAGTAAATTGATTGTATTTTCTAAAAATTCTATAAAATTTTACAAAAAAATATGGTAAACTTTAAATAAACTTAAAAATAAGGAGTGTTTACAATGCATTGCTCAAATTGCGGCTCATTAGTAAGTAAAAATGATCGTTTTTGTGGAGAATGTGGTAATCAACTACAAACCAATTCTCAATCCCCTGAATCATCAAATAATAACAACGAAAGAGTAGAGATATTTAAGCAAAATGTTACTCAGTATTCAAGTAATATTTTTGCTGAGGGTAAGCGGTTTTTCCAATCTGTATTTACAAAATTAGATTCAGAAATTGAAAGTACGAGGACCTTCTCATATAAATTTATAGCAACCCTTTTAGGTATTGGCTTAATTTTATTGCTTATTTTCACTTCTATCTTAATCCCTACTGAGATAAGTTATCTTGGTATTTCAAAAGGATCTATCGTTGCAAAAATATTCTTCTTTGTAATTATCGCATTAGTAGTTCTCTTTGCAATTACGGTTGGTATTAATAAAATTTTAAATATTAAAACAACCATCCATAAAACTTTATCTGATTTCATTGCATTTAATACATATGCTACATTGTTATTTTTTATCGGTGCAATTTTCCTGTTAATACAAGTACCTAGCTTTGCTATTTTCTTAATTATTGTCAGTTTATTACTATTTATTATTTCTCCAATTTATTTATTCGCTAAATACAGTTCATCAAGTAACTTACGTATTCCTGTCGTATATGGAATTTTAATTTATTTTATTATCATCGCAATTATTATAAGAATAATAGTTGAAAGTAGTATTTCAAGTACAATAGATCTTTTCCAATCATATTTAGGAGTTTAAACAGATGAATTATTGTAGAAACTGTGGCGCAAAAGTAAAAGACCACCAAAAAAACTGTACCAATTGTGGAAAATCTTTAGAAGATAATAAGCAAATTAACAAAAGCAATAAAAGTAATAAAAAAACTTTAATCATTGTTGGTGTAATCGTTATTATATTAATTTTGTTTTTCGTATTATTTAAAATTATTGAATCAACATTATCTCCAACAAACCAAGCGAAAGCAGTTGCTCAGGATTTAAAAAAGGGTAACACTAACAACTTAGCAAAAGATTTAGAATTTAATGGAAGAAATTTAAATAAAACAGAATCTAAAGCACTATACAAATATATTGAAGAAACAGATAGTCCAGATCGAATTGCAAATGAAATTGAAAGTAATGTTAAAAGCATGAAAGAAAACAAAACTGGTATTGCTTCAGTAAGTGCAAATGATACTGAAATTATTAACATAAGAAAAAATGGTAAGAAGTATGGAATTTTCAATAACTATGACTTCACTGTTGGTAAACAAAGTGTGAAAATCGACCCTGATAGCAACAGTACAATCGAATACAAATATAATAACAAAGACCATAAAATCAAATTATCGCAAGATGAAGAAAAGGTTTTTGCCACACTACCAATCGGTGATTATAAACTTAAAGCAAAGAAAACGATAGGCAAAGATACATTTGATGGCTATATTGTTATTAAAATGTCTGATGATGATACTGTAAGTGAAGATTTCAACGAAAAATATTTAGATATTAATATCAATGATGATGCAATAAATGATAGTTCAAAAATATACTTATATGTAAACAACAAGAAAGTATCAACTTATGATGCATATGATGATTATCTTTATGGCCCCTATAAACCAGATGCTAAATTAAATGTCTTTGCACAAACAACAGTTGATGGCAAAACATTTAAAACAAACTCCGTAGAAGCACCTGCATTAGAAAAAGGTAAAAAAACAGTGCCTGTTAAATTGAAGTTTAATAAAGATCAAATTGAAAAACATCAAAAGAATGCCGACATAAAAGAAGATGTTCAAACCTTTATGGAAGATTATACAGACGCTTTAAATGAAGCATATGAGGAAGAAGAATTTTCTTATGTATCTAGTTACTTTAAGAGTGATTCTAAAGCAGCTGATCATATAGAAGACAGAGTTGAATCTGGAGATGATGTTGAATATTCAGATCCTAAAGTAACCAAGTACAGTAAAAATGGAGACACCGTAACGATTGAAACTGAGAAAAAAGATAAATCAGGAAATACAATTCGTTCACAATACGTCCTTGACTATGATGATCTACTCTCCGACTTTGAAATTAAAAGTTATACAGATATTTAATAAACAATAAATTTGAAACATAAATATCACTTATTATATAAAAACGCCAATCTATTTAAAATAGCAATTGGCGTTTTTATTTTAACTTGTCCACAATAATCTGCCTATCAAAATTTTCTGCGTTATCAACCTATGTACTAATTCAAGGTAATTTCCATAGTATTAACATACACTGCTGTTCCAGTAATTTGAACATTATAATTCTTTTCATCTCTTGTTACACTGACAATAACCCTACCATCTCTTTCTATTTCTTGCCCTTGTTCGACCACAAACTGATAGGTGTCTTGAGGCTCATGGTCAACAAATTCTGCATAATATGCTCCCATCACGCCAGAAGCTGTTCCAGTAACTGGATCTTCCACAGTTCCAGAATACGGAGATGAAAAGTGTCTACCATGCATATCTGCCTCTGCATCATAAGTTTCAAAGCATAAGGGATGAATTGATACTTTTGGCATTTCTGTTACAATATCTGGAAATTTAGCAGTTTGAGGTTTCATTTGTTGCATCACAGCTAATGACTTGACAGGAACGATGAGCGTCCACAAGCCTGTACTACCGTATACAATAGGTAAATCATCAACAATGTCTGCCTCAGTTATATTTAGTGCAGTCGCTAAATCTGCGTTTGAACCAGTGAATAATTTAAATTCTGGAACAGTTTGTTGCATTGTAATATTGATATGCTGTGTAGCATCAACTTCTAATTGAACAGCTAATATTCCTGCTTTGGTTTCAATGCGGAAATCTTTTTTGTCTGGTAATTGTCCAACTGATTTTAAAGCATATAATGTTGCCATAGTAGCATGACCACATAAATTCATTTCTTGTCCAGGTGTAAAGTACCGTATTTTAATATCAGCAGAATCAGAACTTAGTGCAAATGCGGTTTCATTAAATCCTACTTGTTGTGCGATATCTTGCATTGTTTGTTCAGACAAACCATCGGCATTTAGGACTACCCCTGCAGGATTACCTTTATTTGGTGTATTACTGAATGCATCATAATGGTGTACTTTAATTTTAGTAATGTGCCAAACACTCCTCTCAAAATAAATCATTATTAGACCAACTATTCATCTTCGATTACTTTATTTTCAGCAGCGAAGTAACCAAATACTGCAAACAGAAGTGACATCACTATTAATGAGATAATACCTATTTGCCAACCGCCACTTGCATCATAAGTAAATCCTACACAAATAGGTCCCATAGCACCAATAAAGTAACCTAATGATTGACCAAACCCTGATAAAGACACGCTACCATCGCTTGTACGAGCTCTTATTGAAAAGAATGTCATACATAAACTAAAGCATGCCCCCATTGCCAAACCGGATATGATAACACCAATAACTAGTAATATAAACGTATGACTAAATAGCAGACTAAATCCGATTAAAAATAGGAATGAAACGATAAAAACTAAAATACGCTGATCTTTCAATTTGTCTGCAATGATAGGGAAGGTAAATGTCATAGGTACTTGTGCAAATTGATTTATCATAAATAAATAACCTGCAGTCGACGGATCAATACCTCTGTCCATTAAGATAGAAGGTACCCATGCAACAACTGTGTATACAATCATTGATTGGAAGCCCATAGTGATGGCGATCATCCATGATAACTTTGATTTAAAGACATTTTTATTACAATGAGTAGTCGTTCGATTTTGTTGTTTCGTAGCTTTTTCTAAGTGGAAGACATGTACGGCTTTGGGCAGCCATAGGATAATAGCAATAATCGCTAATATAAACCAAACAGAAAGTGAGATTCTAAAACTTAGTGGTGAAATGGTTGATAAAGGGAAGCTCAAACCACCACCAATTCCGGCAGTAAAATGCATAGTGGCACTATATATACCCGTGGCAACTCCGATTTGTGTAGGAAAGTACCATTTAACAAAGCTTGGCAACAAGACATTACCAAAGGCAATACCAATGCCTAAAAGTACGGTTCCTAATAAAAAAATGTTAATGTCGCCAATCACTCGAATAATGAGTGCAACACTTAATAATAAAGTAGATAGTAAAATTGTCCTGGATACGCTCAAATGAGCTGTAACCTTTGATACTAATGGTGATACTATAGCAAATATTAGCAAAGGGATTGTAATTAATGATCCTGCCACGCTATCACTTACTTGCAACACTTTAGTTATTTCACTAACCACTGGACCTACAGAGGTTAATGGTGCACGTAAAGTAGAAGCAATAAATATAATTGCTATGATAATACCCCAATTTTCTTTTATCCTGTGTATACGATAAGTTTCGCTCATTTCATGCAACCTTTCTACGTTAAGTTTGAATTTAATAACATAAATATACATATCACTGGTGCCAGTTAATCGCTCGTCTATTTTTAATTGAATCAACTAACGTAGCAAATTATCAGCGAAATTATATTTTTTATGATATAAAATTGTTAAAAAATATATTAACGTAGTAAAAAAACGTTTTCAAACAATAGATTGTTTTGTAATTATTTAAATTAAAAAAAGTAATGGTTGTTTATTTCTCTTTCTCCTCTAGTATTTATGAATTAAAGTTCGTCTTATCTATCTCATCATCAACATTACTATATACAAAAAGGTAGCTTCCTATATTTTAGGAAACTACCTTTTTATCGATAATATATTCTGCTGGTTGCAGTAAATTTACTTAACCAAACTAAGCCTGGCCTTTCAAATATTCTTCTCCTCGTTTTTTATCATATACGCCTTCTGATTTTGCAATTACAACACTTGCCACTGAGTTACCTAATACGTTAACACATGTTCTCAACATTTCTAAGATTCTGTCCACACCAATAATTAATGCAAGTCCTTGTGGATTTAATCCGACTGATCCTAATGTTGTTAACAATACTACGATAGAGGCACCAGGCACACCTGCCATACCTTTTGAAGTTAACATCAAAGTAATCATTAAGATAATTTGTTCGCCAATACTTAAATGTACGCCGTAGAGTTGTGCAACGAATAATGCTGCAATAGATTGGTACATAGCTGCACCATCAAGGTTGAATGAGTAACCCGTTGGTAATACGAAAGATGCAATATCTCTCGGTACACCAAAGCGTTCCATTTTTCTCATAACAGTTGGCAATACCGCTTCTGAACTTGCCGTAGAAAATGCAAGCATTAGCTCGTTTTTCAATAATTTCATGATACTGACAATCTTTACACCACATAAACGTGATACGATGCCCAGTACGATGAAGATAAAGAAGAACATCGCAATAACAACTGTTAAACATAATTTAAATAATGGTATTAACGCTGAAATACCAAAAGTAATAATCGTTGTACTAATAAAAGCAAAAACAGCGATTGGTGCTAATAATAAGACCTTACCAATCATCCAGAATACAGCTTCTAATGCGCCACCTAAAAAGTCTTTAACTGGTTTCGCTTTTTCGCCAATTGCTGCCAAAGCAAGACCAAAGAACACAGAGAAAAAGATAATTGGCAATAACTCACCTGAAGATAATGCCTCAAATATATTGGTTGGAACGATATTTACTACCGTATCTATTAAATGGTTTCCATATGTACTACCTTCTGCACTTTTTGCAGTACTTTCATATTTTGAAATATCACCTTTAGGTAATAAATCTGCATTCAAACCACTACCAGGTTTAAATAAGTTCCCAAAGATTAAACCTAAAGCGATTGCAAAAGTTGTCATGAAAATAAAGTATAGTAATGTTTTACCACCATAACGTCCAATTGTCTTTGTATCACCAACGTTTGAAATAGATATTGCTAATGAACAAAATACAATCGGTACAACTATCATTTTAATTAAATTTAAAAATATATCCCCGAATGGTTGAATATAATTAATAACATCTTTGTTGCCATGTAGAATACTTCCTACAATTACCCCTAAAATTAAAGCGATGACTATTTGCATAGGCAAACTAACTTTTTTAAAAAATTTCACACTCTTCCTCCTCACAAATATTAAAAAGGAGCGCCCTTTAAAAATTCACTTCCTCAGTCATGCACATAGCTATTTGTCCTAAAAATAATAATTATGTGTTAACTCTAAAATATATAACATAAGCATACGATATGTATTTATAAAGCTTAAAAGGCGTTGCTTTTTAATAATGAAAACGTTTTTAATAAAAAGGATATACTCCCATCAAAGACTAAGTATCATTGTTAATCTTTGAAAAAAGTATATCTACAGTTTATAACTATTCAATATATTAAATTTTTCTCTACGCTTTGACTATTATATCTTGAATTTTCAATAATTCAAAGTACTTTTTATATTAAAAAGTTTTGCGAAACATATATTCATTTTCTACAAATCACTATATCTTTTAAATTAATAAATCTACATTAATGTTTATATTTACTCAAAAAACTGTTACAAAAGGATTTATCCCCCTTTTGAAATGAATTTTGACTTACATACTTCTTTGAATAATCCAGTTATATAATTTACTTGGTAAAATTTTGTTCACAAAAACTAAACATTTTGCAAATTTCCCAACAATAAATCGTTGACGTATATGTTGATGCTCAACTGTCTTAACTATACGTTTTGCTACAACAGATGGTTGTGGCAATTGGTTAGAGTTAAATTGCGTGCGCAACATGTCTGCTATAACTGCAGATTTCTTTTGATATGCGCTACCTTGCGATACTTTTGTTAAGTTATCCGCAGCGATTAACCCCCAATTTGTGTTAATACTTCCCGGTTGAATTACAACAACTTTGATACCAAACTCTTCAAGCTCTAAACGTAAGCTTGAGCTATAACCTTCTAAAGCATGTTTAGAGGCGTTATACCATGCCCCAAAATAGCTAGGCAAACGACCACTTATTGATGAGACATTAACGATTGTACCACTACGTTGTGCACGCATCGTCGGTAAAACTGCCTTAATCATTTCAGATAAACCAAATAAATTTACCTCAAACTGCTTTCTCGCTTCATCTAATTCAATATCTTCAACTGCCCCTAATGAACCATATCCTGCACTATTCACTAGGACATCTATTTTACCTTCCTTTTTTACAATTTCATTTACTACTGTATTAATTTGTTGTTGATCCGTAACATCTAATTCTACAATATGTGCATGATATGCCTTTAAGGACTGCATTTTTTCTACAGTTCTAGATCCAGCATAAACAATATAATCTTTTTTCGCTAAATACTTAGCAGTTTCATAACCAATACCACTACTCGCGCCTGTTACTAAAGCTACTTTCATTTTTCCCATTCTCCTGTTCATAATGACTTCCTGTCGTTGTGCAAACATATCATAAATTCGCATTTTTTTAAAAAGTTATATTAATCCGTCATTAAATATTTTTATTTCAGTCGTTACATAATATAAATGATTATCTCTACACTTTAATAAAATTTAAATATGCTTAACACATTCTGCTAAATTTATAAAAACTGATTATTAGAAATTCAACGTTAAACATAATATACTTTTCACACTTAATTTTTAAATAGAGGTGTTTATATTGAATATAAAAGGTAACACAATTTTAGTTACAGGTGGCGCATCAGGCATTGGTTATCAATTTTCTAAGAAATTTTACAATAATGACAATCAAATCATCGTGTGTGGTCGTAATACTGAAAAACTGACTACATTAGAAGCTGAATTTCCTGAAATCATTACCAAGCAATGTGATGTTACACATGCTGATGAAAGAGTTGCATTGTTTGAGTGGGTAACGACGCATTATCCAGATGTCAACGTTATCGTCAATAATGCAGGAATTCAAAATCGTTTCAACCTTTTAACTGCAGATGCCAAAAATGACTGGGAATCACTAAAGACGGAAATAGATATTAACTTTGATGCTACAGTCCAGTTTTCAATATTATTTGGTCAATATTTCGCTAAAAGTAATAATGAAGCTAGTATTATTAATGTTTCGTCTGGGTTAGCCTTTTCACCGATGGCAATTGCACCTATTTATTCTGCAACGAAAGCAGCGGTTAGTTCATTTTCCACTAGTTTAAGACATCAACTCTCTGAAACAAACACTAATGTTTATGAAGTCATTCCTCCAGCTGTGAATACAGACTTAGGTGGTAAAGGTATCCATACATTTGGCGCAGATCCGACAGACTTTATCAATGAAATCTTTGAAGGTTTAGTTCAAGATAAACATCACATTGGATATGGGTCGTCTAAGGAACGTCTAACAATGACGAAAGAGGAATTAGACCAAGTTACTTCAGATATGTATCAACAACTCAAAGATACGATTTAATATACTAAGTAACTACAATTATTAATGTCTGATTTATATTATTAAATTTTATGTTTGACATTTCGAAAATTATCGAATAGTATAATTCACATGGAAAATATAGTAGATGTTTTTAAAGTATTGAGTAACCGCACACGCGTAGATATTTTAATTTGGCTAAAGAACCCACTAGAACATTTTGATAAGCCTACTGCTCATCTCAATAAGAACATGAGTGAAAAAGGTGGCGTTTGTGTTGGTGACATTCAGGAAAAGGCTAATATGTCCCCATCAACCGTCTCTCATTATTTGAAAATGATGCAACAAGTGGGATTATTGGAATCAGAACGACATGGTCAATGGACATACTATAGAAGAAATGAAGCCAATATTAATCAATTAGTCAATATTATGAAAAAGGATCTTTAATATAGAGATTCTTTTTTTACGATAACAATTCGTTAATTCGCGAAATAAAGAAAAGAGGAAAGTTAATGAAGAAGTTTGTTTTTTATATCATCGCGATTGTCGCTGGTATATTTTTAAGTATTGAAGGTTCTATTTATGCTGTTTTAGGTGATCATATTGGAAAGTTGGAAAGTAGTTTATATAACTTTGCTGTTGGTTCAATCATTTTAGCAATCGCCTTATTATTTTTAGGGAAAGGGTCACTGTCTTATACCGTTAGAGCACCCAAATGGGAACTAACTGGAGGATTACTTGGGGTAGTCTACCTTACCGTCTTAGTATTTGCAATTCCTGTAATTGGTGTTGGACTTGCGATGGGTAGTGTCGTAGTTGGTCAAATGATAATGAGCGCCATTATTGAACATTACGGCTTGCTCGGCAGTGAGAAAAAGCCCCTGCGCATCGAAAAAATTATCGCGATTATATTAATGATAATCGCCTTAACATTAATATATTAGGAGGTTTATGATGCAAATATTTATAGTAATTAGTACACTCATTGCAGGTATTACGTTAAGTACACAATCAGCAGTTAATGGTTCTTTTATTAAGAAGGCTGGCACATTAGAGAGTGCATTTCTAACATTTATTACTGGTGGCTTTATTTTATTTATTATCACTTTATTCTTTGGGCATGGTAGCTTTTTAGAATTCTTTCACGCACCTAAATGGCAACTTGCTGCAGTTTGGTTTGGTGTTGGTTATTTATTCTTAACTATTGTAGCCATACCGAAAATTGGTGTTATATCTGCCAATATATCTGCCGTTATTGGACAGTTAACAATGGGGATGGTCATTGATCATTTTGGTTGGTTTGAAGGCTTAACCATTCACTTTGATGTGAAAAGAGTTGCCGCTCTAATTATTATGTTAATCGCGTTAAGATTAATATATAAAGCTGAAATTAAAAATAGTGTATATGGTGCTAAATCATAATTATTAGTGCTTTTTCTATATTAAAAATGGAATGCTATGATTAATAAAAGAACTATAACTTTCGTATGAATTACTCCCCTTATATAAGCAGTAAAAACAAATATTTATGGCTACCTTATATTTATAATATGAGCGTAGCCATTTTTTAATGTAATTCTTTAATATTCAAATATTTAAACTGCTTTTTTTATTCTAAAACTATATCTATAAATAATTAACAATTTTTTAATAAAAATTATATTGATATTCTTTAATTTTAATTTTATTATTATCTTAAATATAGATTTAGGAGATATAGGATATGAAAAAAATAATAATAACTTTTGTTTTAAGTGTCTTACTTACATTTTCAGCGTTAACTAGCTTTACCCCTAATACTGAAGCAGCTACAACAAAGCATAACCCTGTCGTCTTTGTACACGGTATTGGTGGCAGTGCATCAAATTTCTATGGCATTAAAAATTATTTGGCTTCTCAAGGGTGGGACCGAAATCAATTCTATGCGGTGGAATTCTACAATAAACAAGGATCTAATTCTACAAATGGGCCTCAACTAAAAAGATATATCGATAGTGTGTTACAAAAAACTGGTGCTAAAAAAGTTGATATCGTCGCACACAGCATGGGTGGCGCAAATACAATGTATTTCATCAAAAACTTAGGTGGAGAAACTAAAGTATCTAATGTCGTAACTTTAGCAGGTGCAAATGGTTTAACTACAAATCAAGCAATTAATGGTCCTGGAGAAGACAATAAGATTAAATATACTTCTATTTATAGCCTTTCAGATGGTGTGGTTGCTGCAAACCTTTCATACTTAAACGGTGGTAAGAATATTCGTCTTCCAGGCATTACACACCTTCAATTTTTATATAATAATCAAGTCAATCAATATATTAAAGATGGATTAAACGGTGGCGGCACAAGTTTAAATTAATCTATAAACTATTTATTGTGCAATACAGTACAACACTTTCGTCGATTATTCACTTAGCAGTGATGATCCTCGAAGGTGTTTTTTATTATTAAGCTACATTAGAAAATACTATTTTAAAATAAAGTTGAAATAATACTTGCTATAAATAAATTATAGGCGTACTATCCTATATATCTATTAAAACAAGGTGATTAAAGTTGAAAAATGTTACTCAATTAACTTATTTATATTTATCACTATTTTTAACGACTACAGTAATTGGTTCCCTACTGTTATATTTACCTGTAACCGGTAAGAAGCCAATATCATTAATCGATGCTTTTTTTGTCGCTAGTAGCGCGTTCACGGTAACTGGACTCTCTACCGTTGATGTACCGAAACAATTTAATGCCTTAGGAGAAACCATCATTATGCTCCTCATACAAATCGGAGGAATAGGAATTGTAACGCTATCGATATTTGTACTGATCTTAAGTCGTAAAAAAATCACATATAATGAACGTAGTTTATTAATGATTACATGGAACAGTGATAAAAATGCTAGTTTATTAAAGTTAACGATCCAAATGATCGCATTTGCATTTGGCGTAGAGTTCTTAGGATTCTTAATGTTAAATTTAGTATTTATACCAGATTACGGTTTAGCCCGTGGTAGTTTCATCAGTTTATTCACATCCGTTTCTGCATTTAATAATGCTGGATTTTCACTGTTTTCAGATAATCTTATGTCCTATAGTGGTAATCCAATGATTAACATCATTGTACCCGCACTTATTATTTTCGGTGGAATAGGTTATATCGTTATCTTAGATGTTGTTAAAACTCGTAAAATCACCAAGCTAAAATTACACACTAAAATTGTACTCGTGTCGACATTTACATTGATTGTTGGTGGTACTATTGCATTTTGGTTATTAGAGTATCATCATGTACTCAAAGGCTCTAGCGTTCATGAACAGTTATTCAAATCATTCTTCCAGTCGGTCTCTACACGTACTGCTGGATTTAACTCTGTCGATATGAGTAAGATTACGAATCCGACTATTCTCGTGTTTATCGTACTGATGTTTATCGGGGCTGCACCAATGAGTTCTGCTGGTGGTATCAAAGTGACAACTTTCACAGTTATTCTCGTTTACATTTATTCACGAATGATGGGCATTGAACATCCACAAATTTTCAAACGGTCTTTACTCAAACATCAAGTAAACAATGCCATATTAATATTTGTTTTAGGTATGTTTTCAATTGGTATCGCAACATTTATTATTACCATTGCCGAACCCCATATTCCCTTTATAAAATTGTTATTTGAAGTGGTTTCAGCATTTGGTACAGTTGGATTATCGACAGGTATCACTGCCGATCTTTCTACGATTTCTAAAATTGTAATTATTTGCGTAATGATTCTTGGAAAGGTTGGATTGTTCATTTTATTATCAATTTTCCAAGCACCAAAAGTAGAATCATCATACTATTATGCTAAAGAAGAAATACAAATGTAATTATAAGGTGACGTGCTAGCTAACTACCGGCAATTTAAAAAAGGCTAATCGAGGAAATTAATCTCTCGATTAGCCTTTTTACTAATGATGTTTGTTTATCAGTCATAAACCTTTGTGTAATCTGATATCGTTAATATTTATGCTTTATGCTTTAAATAGCTATATACTGCAATTACAATAGCAGCCGTTGATAAAGCGAATAATGGAATCACATAGAAAATCTTACCTTTAGCTTGATTTTGTTCAAGCTCTTGTATACGTAAAGCATGAATTTCTAATTCTTCTCTAGAATCCATATAATCGTCTTTGATATTATATTGTTGGTTTTTCTTTTTCATAACTTTCATCCCCTTTAATCCTCGTTCTTAAATTATATAGATTAAATGAAAATTTGCAAGTTTATATTAAATAAGAACTTATTCTGAAAAAAGGTTAAATTCCACCTATAATATCTCTCATATTGTGCCTCTTTAAGTAAATCCACTATTTTTTATTTACTTTTTTAACCCAATTAATAAAGTTTGTCTCAGGGTCTCCTGAAGTTTCAGCCATTGTGTGTTGTTTATCCCAAATTGTTTTAAAATCAACATGCCCTTTTCCAACTATTTGTTTTAAAGCTAAAGCTAAGTTCGTTTCTACATTAAGTGATGTATCACCTTGTTGAATACCTGTTCTAATTCTCCAATTTTTAGCTACATTGGATTTTCCATAGCCACTATACGCATCTGATAAATAATACATTGGATTATACATATTTTGTCTTGTCGCAATAGATGATCCCAATGCATCCTTTTTCGTTAAATCATCTTTATATGCTTTAGCGTATTTAGCTTTCCAACCACTTAATTTACTATATTCTGTTTTGTTCTTTGTTAAGAGTTGAGCAACAGTCTTATCGAAATGTAACTTACTATTATTTCCAGACGTACCAAATACTTCGTTCTCAGCTTGACTCTTATTTAAATCGTCAAATGCAGGTACATTTTTTGTTGGTTTTTTATAATATTTAGCGAAATCCTTCAAGCTAGTAATATGTGCTTGCTTGGTTTTCTTATTATAAGTAATCCATTTTCCTTTTTTATTCAAGGATTTTAAATAGTCATCCATTGTTTTATAGGTCTTACTTGTTTGTTGACCCATCATTTGTGGCATTTTTTTATTTTGCTTTTGTCCTTCACTTGGCATTGTCATACCAGCTTGCTGACTATTACTTTGTTTATATGGGAATTTCGTATTATTTAAAAATTCTGTCGCCGATTTTTCTATTTCTTTTTTCATATATTTTACATATGAACCGTTAGTATATTCACCATTTTTAGATTTTTTCAATGTTAATTGCTTATTGCCATCTTTTAGATTTAATTTATTTAAATATTTACCATAACTTGCTGCTAAATCAGTAGATAATTGACCAATAAATGTATTATCTTTTCTTTTACCTGAATTAGAATATTGGCCCATATTCCATTCATATGCTGCATCTGCTTGATCTAAACTTGTTATTGGACACCAAGCCATTGCGCCATCTATTTTATCACTGATGTATTTACCATCTTTATCTGTCATAGCAGCACCGATTTTTTTCAGATATTTGTAATATAATTTACTGTCTCCGGAAGCACCCATAATTGAACTTTGTGCTCCTCCTCCACTATGGCCAAATGTATAAACTTTAGTACTATTACCAGGTAAAGCATTACTATTAAATCGATAGTAACGTACCGCTGCTTTCAAATCTGTCACACCCCAAGGCGCGCCAATTTCATAATCCACTTTTTGTTTACTAGATTGCTGGTCACCCATAGACATGCTACGACCTCTTAATCCTGCTTGAACATAGATAAAGCCAGATTTCATATATTTTGAAATCGTACTATAACTATATGATTCTGGAGCACTTTGCGCGGCATAACCTGGTGTGTTTACTGGATAAACGATCGGTGCCGTCTTTGCTGTATAACCTTTAACTTTATTAGTCTTATTAACCGTGACTGTATAGTTACCCTTATTATTCTTCTTACCATTAAAGTAAGCTGCAGGAACATAAATACCCATCTTTTCGACATCTTTAGCTTGTGGCTTAGTGACGTAACTCACATTCAATTGATAGTATACTTTATGTTTACTATCATACTTCCACTTCGTATTATCTATTTTTAATTTCGATGTTGCTTGATTGTAGTTTTTTATTTTCACTTTTGAAGTATCGACACTATTATTAGACTGCTTTTTAGATTGTTGTCCATCATGAGAACTACATCCTGCTAACAACAGAGTCGCACTTAACACAGAAATAATTATTTTTTTCATTTGTTGCCTCCTTAAACATTTTGAAATTAAAATTAATCATAAAATATTTATGGAAGCATTATCAATTCAACTTTGCATGCAAATTCATTCTATATTGGAATTAACAGACCATTCTCTATGGCATTATTATACAGTTATTCATTTTCAGAAGTAGCTGTACTCTCTAATTTAGCTAAATTAATAAACGCTGCAATCCCATCATTTATAGTGACATGGTCATGCACAGTCATATTGATATATGTCGTGATATTGGGTTCAAAAGGTATAATCTTAATACAATCATCTGCAAAGTAACGTGCCTGTTGCTCCATGATTAACGCCACGCCTTCACCAATATGTGCCATTTCTAATAAATTTTCTATACGTGGTGCAGTAAAGGAAATCATTGGATAAAATTGCTCGCGCTTACACAGTGAAAGAAACAATTCATGTTCTAAAGTAAAATCCGGTGTCATGTATAATTCAATATCTTTAAGCATATTTAACGATATTTCAGATTCTGCAGCAAATGCATGTGATTTATCTACTACAGCACATAGACGTTCTTGTACATAAGTATAACTGTATTCTCCAATTGCAGGTGTCCGCTCTCTTAGAAAGCTAATATCAATACGTCCCTCTTCAATCATTTGATGTAAGTCTGGTTCAAATCCTTCATGTACCTTAAATCTTAAATTTGGATGTGCTTTCATTGTTTCAGAGACGATTTCAGTAATTCCATATTCAATCATTACACGCGACGTTCCTAAATTAATTGAAGTAATTTCCGATGCTGTCTGTTGCTGTAAATGTTCTTGCATTTCCTGATGATTTTGTACAATTAACTGTGCATAATGTAAAAATAATTCTCCCGCTTCAGTCAATTTAATCTGCTTGTTGCTACGATCTATGAGTTGATAGCCGCATTCATTTTCTAAAGCAACAATATGTTTCGATAACGTAGATTGCGCAATGTAAAGTGATTGTGAAGCTTTAAAGTAATTCTTGTACTGAGCTAATATTATAAATTCATTAAGATGTGCAATTTCCATAATCTATTCACCTTACCAATCTGTTTATAATTTTATTCTATTTTATATGTAATATAGGCAATTCGCCAACGTACTCCCCATTAACTAAAAAAAAGTATTGTTGCAGCATTATAAATTCGAATTCAAATAGTAAGAGAGCTAGCCCGTTATTACAGACTAGCTCTCGTATATTGAGCATAGGCTTTTACGACCAAAGCTCACGAATTTATATTATTCATTTGTTAAAATGTGATTTTTCGCTTCTTTAGAATCTAACAGACTTAAATTTTCAGTGGCTGTTTTTAAAGCATCGAGTGAATCTTCAAAGTAGACAAATGTTGCTTGATAAATATCATTACCTGCATCAGTTAATGTAGCTCTTGTATTCGCTTCTCCTAATTGAGCCATCACTGATTTCGCTGATTTAACGTAAGTTGACAGTGCTGATAATGTTAATTTTTCACTTTGTGCTATACAAAAATAACGTTCTGCTTTATTACTTTTTTCAATACGTTTCAAATAATGCGCGTTAATTGCCTGCACTTCATATTTATCATTTTCTATAATACTTGTTGTAGCTTTTAACATATTTAAACCTCTGCTTTCATAATTAAGGTATTAAGTCTGATATAGTATGAGCAGTACATTGAATGATATATTCATGAATATTTAAGGAATGACTGATATACCAGTTTGAATTTTTGTATCTTGATTTTACGTTATTTGATTAAATTACACTTCTATTTGTTTTATAAAAGACGTTATTTGAACATTTCAGTTTAAATCATATATATTAAATTTTATTTTCTAGTTAAATTATTCCTTTAAATATTTACTATTTCCACTTAATCACTTACGATTCAACATCATAACAAGTTTTATAATAAAAATCACGAATTTTCCCTCATAAAAATAATATACAATGAAATTGTAATTTTTTAGAAATTACTACGTAATACATCTGTAAAAAACTTTAATAATATACTTTCAGTAACTGATTACACAATTATATTTTTTGATTATCACTTAAAATTTGATCCATCATCTCTTAAGTTACAGCTTAACAAAAGCGAATACGAATGGCGTTATAACATTCTAGCCATCGTAAAACTATTCCTAGAATAGGCTAATGTTTTTCGTGAAACATCAACCTTGTTACTTCATTACTAAAAAATCCTCAATATATTGCAGCTATAAATCATGCTTTGTCGTATTTGATTTGGCTAAACATAAAAGTTAATAGTTGGTAGTTTTAACTTTTCCTATACATCTTGTTCTATTTGCATCTGTCTTTAACTATAAAGATATGTATTTATCGGTGCTTTAACTAAAACATCGTTTCACAAGACAAAAGACAACTGCTTTGCAATTAGCAATTGTCCTTCATCTTTCGATAATATTATTTATGCCACACAAATATTAATTTATGAGACAATTTGTTGTTGTGTTTGAATCGGATGATCAAGTTCAAATTGGCCTTCTGAAGCTGTCATTTTTCTATATTGGTAAATGAAATACGCAATCCAAATTGCAGTTAGTACAAAACCTATAACATAACTCATGTTAAGATCTAAGCCTAGACCTATTTTTTGGCTCAAAATATATACAAATATATTCCAAGTCATAAATACAGCAGGAATCGCTGCAACCCAGAAGTTCTTCTTAGCTATAAGTAAATACATTGCTCCTACCCATAAGGCAATGACAGCAGTCGTCTGATTAGCCCAAGAGAAATATCGCCATAAGATTGTGAAATCAACTTGTGTTAATGCAAAGCTAATTATAAATAATGGTGCAGAAATTATAATACGTTTTAGTAAACTACTCTGACTATAATTCAAATAATCTGCAATAATCATACGTGCACTTCTAAAGGAAGTGTCTCCACTCGTAATTGGTAAAATGATAACACCTAATACAGCAATCGTGCCAAGCACTGAGCCTAATAACAGATGCGAAGCCTTACTTACGACTAAAGCTGCCTCACCTTTAGCTAACACTTCATTCAATCCATCATAACCATTGAATAAACTCATACCTGCTGCAGCCCAAATCATCGCAATAATACCTTCTGCAATCATCATCCCATAGAATATAAAGCGACCATTCTTTTCTTTATTCGTAGTTCTCGAAATAATAGGTGTTTGTGTAGCATGAAATCCTGATAATGCACCACAAGTAATTGTAAAGAATAACAATGGGAAGATTGGTGCACCATCTGGATGCATATTTTGTAAATTAAGTTCTGGTATTGGCGCTCCTGTTTGAATTAGTCGGAAACCAACCCCCACTGCACTAATTAATAAAAGTGCACCAAATATTGGATAAATACGCCCTATAATTTTATCAATTGGTAAAATTGTAGATAGAATATAATAAACAAATATTGCAAAAATGATTATACCTAATGCAATACGTCCATCCATTAAATTATGTAATAATAATGCTGGACTCGTAACAAATACAGTACCCGTTAACAATAATAATAAAATAGAAAAGATATTAACAAAGTGTTTCATCACTTGACCTAGAAATTTCCCAGCCAATTCAGGAAGATGTGCACCTTTATTTCTAATAGATATCATGCCAGTTAAATAATCATGCACAGCACCAGCGAATATACAACCTACAACAATCCAGATAAATGCGACTGGTCCATACAATGCCCCCATAATTGGACCAAATATTGGCCCTACACCCGCAATATTTAATAATTGTATCAATGAATTAGAAGAAGTTTTCATTGGTACATAATCCACATTATCCCTTTGGTCATATGCTGGCGTTGGTCGGTCCTCTTTAGGTCTAAACATTTTGTCAATATATTTACCATAAGTAAAATAACCTACAACCAGTAAAATGATAGCTACGATAAACGTAATCATTAAACTCCCCCTTTAATATGTAAGCGTTTTCTTAATTTAATCATAGTTTGTATTATTACACAATAGCCTTATTTTATTTTCCAGGGAATAATTAAATTTGTAGTATTTTGATTATTTAAATGCTTATTTTACCAATAAAAAGTGCAATGATATTACTAGTTAAAATTACTATGCAAGAATAATGGTTAATGAGTATGTCCTGGAATCACATCATGCTTTAGCTATAAACAATTTGATTCAAAGTGTTTTTAATATGCATTTAGATATTGATACGAAGAACGTTGGTAAGACTCCTGAGGGAACAGGACAAGCTGAAGACTACAGGCTGAAGCTGTCCCCTAGGAAAGCGAGCCAACAATACGAATAAGTAAAAAATAGCCCTCAGATAAATTGAATTCATCTGAGAGCTATTTTTCTGGAATTTGTATCCCAAACTTTTGCTAACATTTTACTATTTGAATTGTACTAACGCTTATATAACTTAATCTTGATTTCGTAATAATCTTCATGATCTTTTGTTTGATGTTCAACTTGAATACCACTTTGTTCAATAGACTCGATACTCTTGCCAACAGTCTCACGTGCGTCAGTTAAATCTTTAGCAAACTCAAAGCGTTGCGCTTTCACCTTTACTGGACCAACCTTTTGTTTCACACGTGCTTCAGTTTGTTTAACATTTAATTTTTGGCTAATAATTGTCTCTACTAAGATTTCTTGATCTTCCTCTGATAAACTTAGTAATGCACGGGCATGACGTTCCGTAATTTTTCCTTCTCTTAAACGTTCAATTACCTTTGGCGCAAGCTTTAACAAACGTAATTTATTAGCAATAAAGCTCTGACTTTTACCAACACTTTTAGCTAATTCACTTTGTGTTGTATCGCCAATTTCTAGCAGCTTTTTATATGCTTCCGCTTCTTCAATAACTGATAAATTTTCACGTTGAATATTTTCAATCAATGCAACAACTGCTGTTTCTTCATCATCTAAAAATCTAATGATTACGTCAGCATGTGTCTTGCCAATGCTTTGTAAAGCTCTAAATCGACGCTCGCCTGCAATAATTTCAAACATTTCTTCCTCAATTGGACGTACGACAATCGGTTGCAACAAACCATGTTCTTCTATAGATTCTGCGAGTTCTTTAATCTTATTTGGCTCAAATACTTGTCTTGGTTGATAACGGTTTGGCACAATGCGCTCAATATGAATAGATTCAACGTTATTATTATAATCTTCTTCAATATAACCAACTATGTCATCTTTATTTTTTAAACCAAATAATTTAGAAAAAGGTTTCTTCATAATTTATGCGCTCCCTCTAAATTAATTGTTATTAACTGTTATTACTTTTCTAGTAATGGTGACTTATTTGGCGTACCAGGTTTTCTTGGATATTTTTTTGGCGTTTGACTTCTTTTTTCAATGATCATCATCTGTCTATCACCAGCATCCTCAGGTAATTCATATGAAATTGTGTCTATGACCTTTCCACCGAACACACCGATTCCAAAAGCAGCTTCTTCTAACTCTTCGTCACCTTTAGCTGATTTCAATGCGATGAATTGACCACCCTTTTTCACTAACGGTATACATAATTCACTTAATACTGAAAGTCTAGCAACCGCTCTTGCTGTTACGATATCATAAGACTCCCTGTAGACTCCTTTACCAAATGTTTCCGCCCTATCATGTACAAAACTAACATCTTGTAATCCTAAGGCATCTGCTAATTGATTAAGAAATTGAATACGTTTATTGAGTGAATCTACTATTGTTACCTTTAAGTTTGGAAAAATAATTTTTAACGGGATACTTGGGAAACCGGCGCCAGCACCTACATCACATAATGACATTGATTGCGAAAAATCCGCATAAAAACTCGGTGCAATCGAATCATAAAAGTGCTTTAAATATACTTCGTGTTCCTCTGTAATGCTCGTTAAATTCATTTTTTCGTTCCATTCGACAAGCATTTGATAGTACGTTTGAAACTGTTGCTGTTGTTGTTCCGAAAGTTCTATCCCATGTGTACTCAGTTGCTTAGTTAACCACTCTACGCCCATGTTAATTGTTCACCCTTTGAATTTTACCTTGTTCTAAGAAGACAAGTAAAATTGAAATATCAGCAGGATTCACACCAGAAATTCGTGATGCTTGTGCGATATTCAACGGTTTAACTTCTGCTAATTTTTCTCTAGCTTCTGTAGCTAAACTATCTACTTTACTATAATCTAAGTCTTCTGGAATTTTCTTTTCTTCCATGCGTTTTACTTTTTCAACTTGTTGTAATGACTTATTGATATAGCCTTCGTATTTCGTTTGAATTTCAACTTGTTCTTCAACATCTGCAGGTAGTTGATGTGATTCTTCAAGGATATCAAGAATTAAATCATATGTCATTTCAGGACGACGTAATAATTCTAAAGCTAAGATACCATCTTTCAGACGTGAACCACCTTGTGCTTCAATAATTGATTGTACATGTTCACTAGGTTTAACACGAATACCTTTAAGACGTTCTTGTTCATTACGAATCATTTCTCTCTTTTCATTAAAGCGTGCATAACGTTCTTCTGAAATCATACCAATTTCGTAACCTAAATCCGTCAATCTTAAGTCTGCATTATCATGTCTTAATAATAAACGATATTCTGCTCTAGATGTTAATAAACGATATGGTTCATTTGTACCTTTTGTAACAAGGTCATCGATAAGTACGCCAATATAGGCATCCGAACGGCTTAATATCACTTCTTCTTTTTGTTGAACTCGAGCAGCAGCATTAATGCCAGCCATTAAACCTTGACCTGCCGCTTCTTCATATCCTGATGTACCATTAATTTGACCAGCTGTGTATAAGTTTTTAATTTTTTTAGTTTCTAAAGTCGGCCATAATTGTGTAGGCACTAATGCATCATATTCAATTGCATAACCTGCACGCATCATATCTGCTTTCTCTAGGCCTGGAATTGTTTCCAACATTTGACGTTGAACATGTTCTGGTAAACTTGTTGATAAGCCTTGTACATATACCTCATTTGTATTACGTCCTTCAGGCTCTAAGAATAATTGATGACGTGGTTTATCATTGAAACGTACAAATTTATCTTCAATTGATGGACAGTATCTTGGACCTGTACCTTTAATCATACCTGAATACATAGCTGATAAATGTAAATTGTCATCAATCACTTGGTGTGTTTCACCATTAGTATATGTTAACCAACATGGTAATTGATCTAATATATATTCAGTAGTTTCAAAGCTAAATGCTCTTCCTACATCATCGCCTGGTTGGATTTCTGTTTTTGAGTAGTCGATCGTTTTTGCATTGACACGTGGAGGGGTACCTGTTTTAAAACGTACAACTTCAAACCCTAATGATCTTAAGTTATCTGCAAGAGAAATAGAAGGTAATTGATGGTTTGGACCACTTGAATATTTCATATTACCTAAGATAATTTCACCACGTAAGAAAGTACCTGTAGTAATAATTACAGCTTCCGCCCAATATTCAGTACCGATATTCGTACGTACACCTTTGATTACATCATCTTCAATAATCAAATCATCAACCATGCCTTGCATAATATCTAGGTTTTCTTCATCTTCAATTACTTTTTTCATTTCTTGTTGATATAATACTTTATCCGCTTGAGCACGTAATGCTCTTACCGCTGGACCTTTACCTGTATTCAGCATACGCATTTGGATGTGCGTTTTATCGATTGTTTTTGCCATTTGACCACCTAGCGCATCGATTTCACGTACAACGATACCTTTTGCTGGTCCACCTACAGATGGATTACATGGCATAAATGCAATATTATCTAAGTTAATTGTTAACATTAATGTTTTTGCACCGCGACGTGCTGAAGCAAGTCCAGCTTCTATTCCCGCATGTCCAGCTCCAATTACTATTACGTCATATTTTTGAGCCATAATTGTTCCTCCTTAATTATTTTCCTAAACAGAATTGGCTAAACAGTTGGTCGATTAATTCATCGCTTGCTGACTCACCAATAATTTCACCTAATAATTCCCATGTTCTTGTCAAATCAATTTGTACCATATCCATTGGTACTCCAGATTCCGCAGCATCTATAGCATCTTGAATTGAATTTCTAGCTTGCTTTAATAATGAGATATGTCTGGAATTTGAAACGTATGTCATATCTTGATTTTGAACATCTCCACCAAAGAATAAATCTCTAATTTGTAATTCTAATTGATCGATACCTTCTTGTTTCAACATTGAAGTTTGAATAAGTGGTGTATCTCCAATCATTGCTTTAACTTCTTCCATATCTAAACGTTGTTCCAAATCCATCTTATTAACGATGACAATTGCATCTTCATTCTTAATTACTTCATATAACTGTCGATCTTCCTCCGACAATGTTTCATTATAATTTAAGACAAATAAGATTAAATCCGCTTCACTCAGTGCCTTTCTAGAACGTTCGACACCGATACGCTCAACGATATCTTCTGTGTCACGAATCCCTGCCGTATCAACTAATCTTAATGGAACTCCTCTGACATTTACATACTCTTCTAACGTATCTCGTGTAGTTCCTGCAACTTCTGTCACAATCGCTTTGTTATCTTGTATCAGGTTATTAAGCATTGAAGACTTACCAACATTCGGTTTACCAACAATGACTGTAGACAAACCTTCTCTCATAATCTTACCTTGCGCACCAGTTTCTAATAGTTTATTAATTTCTTGTTTAATTTGCGTTGATTGCTCTAGTAAAAATTCTGTCGTCGCATCTTCTACGTCATCGTATTCTGGATAATCTATATTGACTTCGACTTGAGCAAGGATTTCGAGAATGGATTGACGCTGTCGCTTAATCATATCACTTAAACGACCCTCAATTTGATTCATTGCAACTTTAGATGCTCGATCGGTTTTAGAACGAATAAAGTCCATCACCGCTTCTGCTTGTGATAAATCAATGCGGCCATTTAAAAATGCACGTTTCGTATATTCACCAGGTTCAGCAATGCGTGCACCATATGTCATAGTTAATTCCAACACTCTATTAATTGTTAAAATACCGCCATGACAATTTATCTCTACGATATCTTCTCGTGTAAAGGTCTTTGGTCCCCTTAACACCGATACCATTACTTCCTCAACTACTTCATTTGATTCTGGATCTACGATATGACCATAATTTATCGTATGAGTAGCTACATCTTTAAGTGATTTCTGACCTTTATATAACTTATCTGCAATTGTTAATGCATCTGAACCAGATAAACGCACAATCCCTATTGCACCTTCACCCATTGGTGTTGAAATACTCGTAATCGTGTCTAAATCCATCATCCATCTCGCCTCCCTTACCAGTCTAGTTAAGTAAAAAATTTCATTATAATATTGTAATGATTTTCATGAAAAAAAGCGAACATATTGCTTAGTGATATATGGTTGGTTAGTCTTACGTTTGTCTGAACGAAGTCTTACTTCCGTCTAAAATAATCACTTTCTCTATATGCTCCCCTACCCTATCATGAAATTATATCTTTTTGTTAAAAACTTTAGCTATCTTTAAAACATGTTCCAAGCTTGATTGTATTTGTAATGTATCCATATCTTTTGCTGGGTGTCTCGCTATAACAATAATTTCAATTGGTATAAGATCTTCTTTATGCACTTTGAAATTTTCACGTATTGCTCGCTTGATTCTATTTCTAACAACGGCATTGCCAATCTTCTTCGAAACGCTAATACCCAGCCTAAAATGTGATAACTCTTTATTTACTTTGGTATAAACTACAAATTGTCTATTGGCTACTGATTTTCCCTTTTTATAAATAGCTTGAAAATCACTGTTTTTTTTAATTCTATATGCTTTTTCCACCAATGCATCACTCGCTTATCTTCTTCTGTAACATTTTGAACTAACTCAAATCAAACATTCCATTTAATATATTGACTAGCTACAGATATTAATGCGTATCTTACTTTATTTAAAACCTAAAAAAAAGACCACTGATGAGTCAGTGATCTTATGCTGATAAAACTTTACGGCCTTTACGACGACGACGCGCTAAAACTTTACGGCCATTTTTTGTGCTCATGCGCTTTCTGAAACCATGAACTTTACTATGTTTACGTTTATTTGGTTGATAAGTACGTTTTACCATGTAAAAACACCTCCATATTTATTCGGTTATCTAACAGTTATTATAGATAAATTGATATACGCTTCTGCTTTAAGTCTTGATTTAACTTTATAAATTCCTAGTCATAATTCAAGCAACTACTACAATATAACAAAATATATTTTATAAAGCAAGCACGAATTTAATTGCAGTATGAGCAGTTATTGTTCTGTTTCTCCTATTATATGGAAGTTTTTTATCATGCTTATAGATGCAGCTTACATAAAAATACCGACATTACAGTAATTTATCCTTAATACATCACTCCGCAAACGATTAGTTTGACCATTATACATTTTTCATACAGTATTTATAAATTATTTCCCAAGCCCACAAGATGCTTATTTTCTGTTATACTATTTCTTTCGCAAAGTTATCCACTTATACACAGTACAAATCGTTCTTACTGTGGATAATTTATAGGTCATTCACAAGTTTTTAGATAGTTTAATAACAAATTCACAGCTATTTGACAGAGGTTGATGTTAAAAAGTATAATTATGTGGATAAGTCATGTAGTTATTGATACATCAAGGGTTTGATTTATTAAATTATATACAAAATGTTGTGGATATATTTATCATCATACATAGTTATCCACTGATTGTGATTAACTTGTGGATAATTATCAACACCTTGTGATTTAGTTTATCCACTGCACTGATTTTTGTGTATAACTTTTAAAATTTACTATATATGGAGTTTGTTAATTATGTCAGAACATGAAATTTGGGAAAAAGTCCTTACCTTGGCTCAAGAAAAAGTAAGTTATCCTAGCTATCAAACTTTTCTAAAAGATACCAAACTGCATTCATTAGAAAATGATGAGGCGGTCATTGTTATCGATGATCCATTTGTAGCCAATTGGTTAAAATCGCATTATGTTGAGATTATTCAAACCGCATTATATGAGGCAATTGGTCATGAAATTATGCCAGTATTTTATTCAGAAGACGAATTAGCAAATATGCAATCCGGTTCTTCTGAACAAAATTCAAATCAATCGCATCAACCTAAAGACACATATGAATCTGGTGTTGATGAAGCAAGAATTGGCGATGAACAATTTAATATGCATAATACTTTTGAAACATTTGTCATAGGTCCGGGCAATAGATTTCCACACGCTGCAAGTTTGGCTGTTGCAGAAGCACCAGCACAAGCATACAACCCACTATTTATCTATGGTGGCGTAGGATTAGGAAAGACACATCTAATGCATGCCATTGGTCATTATGTGTTAGCCAATAATCCAGATGCGAAGGTCATTTACACATCTAGTGAAAAATTCACGAACGAATTTATTAAATCGATACGTGATAACAAAACAGAACAATTTAGAGAGAAATACCGTAATATCGATGTTTTGCTAATTGATGATATTCAATTCATACAAAATAAAGAGCAAACACAAGAAGAATTTTTCCATACATTCAATGAATTACATCAAGCGAATAAGCAGATCGTCATTTCTAGTGATAGACCACCTAAAGAAATTGCTAAATTAGAGGATCGCTTGCGTTCACGCTTTGAATGGGGCTTAATCGTTGATATTACACCACCAGATTATGAAACTCGAATGGCGATTTTGCATAAAAAAATCGAAGAAGAAAACTTAAATATTCCATCAGAAGCATTAACTTATATAGCTAATCAAATTCAATCGAATATTCGTGAATTAGAAGGGGCATTAACGCGTGTACTAGCCTTTTCTAAATTACAGGGACAACCGATTACGACTGAATTAACGGCTGCTGCACTAAAAGATATTATTCAAGCACCAAAATCAAAAAAAATTACAATTCAAGATATACAAAAAATCGTTGGCCAATACTATAGTGTGAAAATCGAAGACTTTAGTGCTAAGAAACGTACCAAGTCAATCGCATACCCACGCCAAATTGCAATGTATTTGTCGCGTGAGTTGACTGATTTCTCACTACCGAAAATTGGAGAGGAATTTGGAGGTCGTGATCATACTACGGTAATTCATGCACATGAAAAGATACTCAAAGATATTAATAATGATCCGACGTTTAAACAAGAAGTAGAAAATCTTGAAAAAGAAATTAGAAATCAATAAAAAAGCTGTAATATAACAGATTAATTATGTGAATTTGAGGAATAACGTTAATAACAGACATTTTTTAAAATGTGGATAATGTGCAAAAGTAATACACACTACACACAAGTTATCCACAATAGCTAAACGATGTCACCATTGAAAAAATTTCGGTTATCCACTAATTCACAAGCCCTACTACTATTACTACGGTTTTAAAACCTATATAATTTATTTATAAACGACTGGAAGGAGTTTAAAAATGATGGAATTCACAATTAGAAGAGATTATTTTATTAATCAATTAAATGACACACTTAAAGCCATCTCACCAAGAACTACATTACCTATCTTAACTGGTATAAAAATTGACGCTAAAGATAACGAAGTAATACTTACTGGATCTGATTCAGAAATTTCAATTGAGATTACAATCCCTAAACAAGTTGACGGAGAAGATATTGTTGAAATTTCAGAAACTGGATCTGTTGTACTTCCTGGTCGTTTCTTCGTAGACATTATTAAAAAATTACCAGGTAAGGAAGTTAAACTTTCTACAAATGAACAATTCCAAACATTAATTACATCTGGTCATTCAGAATTTAATTTAAGTGGATTAGATCCTGACCAATATCCATTACTACCACAAGTATCAAGAGATGATGCAATTCAATTATCAGTAAAAGTGCTTAAAAACGTGATAGCACAAACAAATTTCGCAGTGTCCACGTCAGAAACACGCCCAGTACTTACTGGTGTGAACTGGCTTATACAAGAAAATGAATTAATATGCACAGCTACCGATTCACATCGCTTAGCCGTGAGAAAAGTCGCATTGGAAGATAGTTCAGAAAATAAAAATGTCATTATTCCAGGTAAAGCATTATCAGAACTAAATAAAATTATGACTGATAGTGAAGAAGACATTGATATCTTCTTTGCTTCAAACCAAGTATTATTCAAAGTTGGAAATGTAAACTTTATTTCACGTTTATTAGAGGGGCATTATCCAGATACATCACGTTTATTCCCTGAAAACTATGAATTCAAGTTAGGTATTAATAACGGTGACTTCTATCATGCTATTGATCGTGCTTCGTTATTGGCACGTGAAGGCGGTAATAACGTTATTAAATTAAGCACAGGAAATGAACTTGTAGAACTTTCTTCAACTTCACCTGAAATTGGTACAGTTAAAGAAGAAGTAAGTGCAAACAATGTTGAAGGTGGTAATCTGAAGATTTCATTCAACTCTAAGTACATGATGGATGCATTAAAAGCAATCGATAATGACGATGTTGAAATAGAATTCTTTGGGACAATGAAACCATTTATTCTAAAACCAAAAGAAGACGATTCTGTGACACAATTAATTTTACCAATCAGAACGTATTAAATTTGAGCATAAAATTATAAGTAGTATCCAAACAGATCTAGACGGAAAATGTCTAGGTCTGTTTTTTGTGTAAATTAGATTTGAAACTGTGAATGATAAAAGAATAAGTTGTTATTTATTGAGAGGATATATTTTAAAAGCAATTTAAAGGGTATGTGAGTTATTTTCAAAATAAAATGGATAAATCATACCTAATTATTAAAATGAAGCTAAAAACATGCTTAAAATGCCTCTATGAATTGGTGAATTATTACAAGTGAATACTCGCTATAAAAACGAGACAATTTTAAATTAAATAATTAGCATTTTGAAATAAATAGTATTTATAAAGAAAATGAATAAACTGACTTAAAATTTGTTATAATATTAAGTGTAAAACAATCGAGATAAGCACATTTCGAAAGCAGATGCTGAAAATAGTTAAAATATATTGAAAGAAAGCGATTTCCAACTGTATTTTGCATGAAATTTAGCGCTAAAAAATGTATAATATATTAATGAGCTTATAAAGAAATGGAGTGGTTGATTTGGTTGAAGAAGTAATTGTTGATGGTGACATCACATTAGGACAATTTCTAAAGACAGAAGGTATTATCGAATCTGGAGGCCAAGCAAAATGGTTCTTACAAGATTTTGAAGTCATGATAAATGGCGAACGTGAAACACGTCGAGGTAAAAAACTAAATCATCGAGATAGCCTAGAGATACCTGAAGTCGGTTCGTTTTTAATCATTCAACAAGGTGAAGAATGAAATTAAAGACGCTTCAGCTAGAGCATTATCGAAACTATGAGTCCATTTCTATAGAATGTCATCCTGAAGTCAATATCTTAATTGGTGAGAATGCGCAGGGCAAGACGAATCTACTAGAATCTATTTATACACTTGCACTAGCTAAGAGTCACCGTACATCAAATGATAAGGAACTCATACGTTTTGACAATGACTATGCTAAAATAGAGGGTGAACTCAGCTATAGATATGGCGATATGCCATTGACGATGTACATCACCAAAAAAGGCAAACAAGTAAAAATCAATCACTTAGAACAAAGTAGACTAACTCAGTATATTGGTCATTTAAACGTTGTATTATTTGCGCCAGAAGACTTAAATATTGTTAAAGGTTCGCCTCAAGTGAGACGTAGATTTATCGATATGGAATTGGGGCAAATTTCTGCAGTGTATCTCAATGATTTGTCGCAATATCAACGTATCTTAAAGCAAAAGAATAACTATCTTAAGCAGTTGCAATATGGACAAAAGACAGACACTACTATGCTAGAGGTCTTAAATCAACAGTTTGCGGAATATGCGCTGAAAGTAACTGAGCGTCGTAAGCATTTTATACGAGAGTTAGAATCATTGGCTAAACCGATTCATTCGGGAATCACAGATGAACGTGAAACGTTGTCTTTAAAGTATTTACCTAGTATAAAGTTGGATGAAGACGACAGAAGCGATTCGGAACGTCTAGAGGAAGTCTTAACATTGCTTAACGACAACATGGAACGTGAGAAAGATAGAGGTGTCTGTTTATACGGTCCACATCGTGATGACCTTGGCTTTGATGTCAACGGTATGGATGCACAGACATATGGTTCGCAAGGTCAACAAAGAACGACTGCCTTATCGATTAAATTAGCAGAAATAGAGTTGATGAATATCGAAGTAGGTGAGTATCCAATTCTATTGCTAGACGATGTTTTGAGTGAGTTAGATGATTCGCGTCAAACGCACTTATTAAGCACGATACAACATAAGGTTCAAACATTTGTAACGACAACATCAGTCGATGGAATAGATCATGAAATTATGAAGAACGCTAAACTTTATCGCATAAATCAAGGCGAAATTATAAAGTAACAGAAAGTGAAGGTGGAAGCATTGTCAGATGTGAATAACACGGAAGATTATGGTGCTGGACAGATTCAAGTATTAGAAGGACTCGAAGCGGTCCGTAAACGACCTGGTATGTATATCGGTTCTACTTCTGAAAAGGGCCTACACCATTTAGTGTGGGAAATCGTTGATAATAGTATCGATGAGGCGCTTGCCGGATATGCAGACAAGATTGAGGTTATCATCGAAAAGGATAACTGGATAAGAGTTACCGATAATGGTCGTGGTATCCCCGTAGGTATGCACGAAAAGATGGGGCGTCCAGCGGTTGAAGTTATCTTAACAGTACTTCATGCTGGTGGTAAATTTGGTGGAGGCGGATATAAAGTCTCTGGTGGATTACACGGTGTAGGTTCGTCTGTAGTAAACGCATTGTCTGAAGATCTTGAAGTTTATGTACATAAAGACGAAAAGATTTATCATCAAGCATATAAAAAAGGTGCGCCACAATTCGACTTGAAAGTGATTGGCGAAACAGATGAGAATACAGGTACTGAAATACGCTTTAAAGCAGACCCAGAAATCTTCACTGAAACGACGACTTATAATTACGAAACATTACAACAACGTATTAGAGAGCTTGCTTTCTTAAATAAAGGTATTACGATTGTGCTCAGAGATGAGCGTGAAGAAGAAGTAAGAGAAGATAGTTATCACTATGATGGTGGTATTAAATCTTACGTTGAAATGCTAAATGAAAACAAAGAACCACTTCATGAAGAACCTATCTATGTTCATCAATCAAAGGATGATGTAGAAGTAGAAATCGCATTGCAATATAACAGTGGTTTTGCGACTAATTTATTAACTTATGCAAATAACATTCACACATATGAAGGTGGTACACACGAAGAAGGATTTAAACGTGCGTTATCACGTGTGTTAAATAGTTATGGGCTTAATAGCAAAGTGATGAAAGAAGATAAAGAACGTTTATCTGGTGAGGATACACGTGAAGGATTGACAGCAATTGTATCAATCAAGCACGGTGATCCACAATTTGAAGGGCAAACTAAGACGAAACTTGGTAACTCTGAAGTACGTCAAATTGTAGATAAGCTATTCTCTGAGTTATTCGAAAGATTCTTATATGAGCATCCACAAGTTGGACGTATCATCGTTGAGAAAGGAATTATGGCGTCTCGTGCACGACTTGCTGCTAAAAAAGCACGTGAAGTGACACGTCGTAAGTCGGCATTAGAGGTTTCAAGTTTACCAGGTAAACTTGCAGACTGTTCTAGTAAAGATCCTGAGCGCAGTGAAATCTTTATTGTTGAGGGTGACTCTGCTGGGGGGTCTACGAAATCAGGTCGTGACTCAGAAACTCAAGCAATCTTACCTTTACGAGGAAAGATATTAAATGTTGAGAAGGCACGTTTAGATCGTATCTTAAATAACAATGAAATACGCTCTATGATAACTGCATTTGGTACTGGAATTGGTGGAGAATTTGATTTGAGTAAAGCGCGTTATCATAAGATCATCATCATGACGGATGCAGACGTCGATGGGGCCCATATTAGAACGTTATTATTAACATTCTTCTATCGCTTTATGAGACCGTTATTAGAAGCGGGTTATGTTTATATTGCACAACCACCATTGTTTAAATTAACGCAAGGTAAACAAAAATATTATGTGTTTAATGACCGTGAATTAGAAAAACTTAAAGCAGAGTTAGATCCTAATCCAAAATGGTCTATTGCACGTTACAAAGGTCTTGGTGAGATGAACGCGGATCAATTGTGGGAAACTACAATGAATCCAGAAAACCGAGCGATGTTACAAGTATCATTAGAAGATGCGATTGACGCAGACCAAACATTTGAAATGTTAATGGGTGACGTTGTAGAGAATCGCAGACAGTTTATTGAAGATAACGCAGTTTATGCAAACTTAGATTTCTAAACCGATGAACTGAATTTTTGAAGGAGGATATCTTGATGGCTGAATTACCTGAATCAAGAATTAATGAACGGAATATTACGAATGAGATGCGCGAATCGTTTTTAGATTATGCGATGAGTGTTATCGTCTCACGTGCTTTACCAGATGTTAGAGATGGTTTAAAACCAGTACATCGTCGTATTTTATATGGATTGAATGAACAAGGTATGACACCTGACAAGTCATATAAGAAATCAGCACGTATTGTCGGAGATGTAATGGGTAAATATCACCCACATGGTGACTCATCTATTTACGAAGCAATGGTAAGAATGGCACAAGATTTCAGCTATCGATATCCTTTAGTTGATGGTCAAGGTAACTTTGGTTCGATGGATGGTGATGGCGCAGCGGCCATGCGTTATACGGAAGCACGTATGACGAAGATCACGTTAGAATTACTGAAAGATTTGAATAAGGATACAATCGACTTTATCGATAACTATGATGGTAACGAAAGAGAGCCGTCAGTCTTACCTGCTAGATTCCCTAACCTATTGGTCAATGGGGCATCAGGTATTGCGGTTGGTATGGCTACAAATATTCCACCACACAACCTTACAGAGGTTATCAATGGTATTTTAAGTTTAAGTTATAACTCAGATATCACAATTGCAGAATTAATGGAAGATATCCAAGGTCCTGATTTCCCTACTGCCGGTTTAATTATGGGTAAAAGTGGTATCCGCCGTGCATATGAAACAGGTCGTGGTTCAATACAAATGCGTGCACGTGCTGAAATTGAAGAGCGCGGTGGTGGTCGCCAACGTATCGTTGTTACAGAAATTCCTTATCAAGTAAACAAGGCAAGAATGATTGAAAAAATTGCTGAATTAGCACGTGATAAGAAAGTCGAAGGTATAACAGACTTACGTGATGAAACGAGTTTACGTACAGGCGTAAGAGTCGTTATTGATATTCGAAAAGATGCGAATGCGAGTGTTATTTTAAATAATTTATATAAACAAACGCCATTACAAACATCATTTGGTGTAAATATGATTGCGCTTGTAAAGGGTAGACCAAAGCTGATTAATTTGAAAGAAGCTTTAGTAGAGTACTTAGAGCATCAAAAAATCGTCGTTAGAAGACGTACAGAATATAATTTGAAAAAAGCACAAGACCGTGCCCATATCTTAGAAGGCTTACGAATTGCGTTAGATCATATCGATGAAATTATCACGACAATTCGTGAATCTGATACTGATAAAGTAGCTATGGCTAGCTTGCAAGAACGCTTTAAATTAACTGAAAGACAAGCGCAAGCAATACTTGATATGCGTTTGAGACGTTTAACTGGTTTAGAGCGAGACAAGATTGAAGAAGAGTATAATAACTTAATTGCATATATTAAAGAATTGGAAGAAATTCTTGCTGATGAAGAAAAGTTATTACAAATCGTTCGTGATGAACTTATTGAAGTACGTGAGAAATTCGGTGATGATCGTCGTACTGAAATACAATTAGGTGGTTTAGACAATATTGAGGATGAGGATTTAATTCCTGAAGAGCAAATTGTTATCACTTTAAGTCACAATAACTATATTAAACGTTTACCAGTTTCTACGTATAGAGCACAACATCGTGGAGGTAGAGGCGTCCAAGGTATGAATACGTTAGAAGAAGACTTCGTGAGTCAACTTGTGACATTAAGTACACATGATAACGTGTTATTCTTTACCAATAAAGGTCGCGTATACAAACTTAAAGGTTACGAGGTACCAGAGTTATCACGTCAATCTAAAGGTATCCCTGTTGTTAATGCGATAGAATTAGATAACGATGAGGCCATTAGTACAATGATTGCCGTTAAAGATTTAGAAAGTGAAGAAGATTACTTAGTATTTGCGACACGTAAAGGTATCGTTAAACGTTCAGCATTGAGTAATTTCTCTCATATTAACAAAAACGGTAAGATAGCTATCGGCTTCAAAGATGACGATGAACTGATTGCAGTTCGTTTAACTGATGGTGAAGATGATATTCTTATCGGTACATCACATGCGTCATTGATTCGCTTCCCAGAAAGCGCATTGCGTCCATTAGGTCGTACTGCAGCTGGTGTTAAAGGTATTACTTTAAGAGAAGGCGATCGCGTAGTAGGTTTAGATGTAGCGAAATCGGATAGTAATGATGAAATTTTAGTTGTTACGGAAAATGGTTACGGTAAACGTACACCAGTAAATGACTATCGTCTATCCAACCGTGGTGGTAAAGGTATCAAGACTGCAACAATCACAGAACGAAATGGTAATATCGTTTGTATTACAACAGTCAACGGTGAAGAAGACTTGATGGTTGTGACTAATTCAGGTGTAATCATCCGTATTGATGTTCAAGATATTTCTCAAAATGGTCGTGCTGCTCAAGGTGTAAGATTGATTAAATTGAGCGACGAACAATATGTATCAACAGTAGCTAAAGTCAGTGAAGATGACGAAGAACCTGCAGATACAGAAGCAACGACAGCTGAAGGTTCTGATGAAGCAACTGATGTAAGCTCAGAAGCAATGATTGAAGGAGACGCACCAGGTAATACAATTCATACAGAAGTAACAGACAATAGAGATGAATCCGTAGATGGTGAAGATGGCGAGCGTCAAGAATTAAGACAAGACTTTATGGATCGTGTCAATGAAGATATAGAGAACGCTGACAACGACAATAATGACGATACAGAATAACTAATTAAATAAAATAAAGATAGAAGGCAGTTTCCAGATTTGGGAACTGCCTTTTCTGTTGTTTGATGTAACAATAACAATAGCTGGAATATGTGATTAACCAGGTAGCAGATTATATTGGTTACACGAACAGTTTATACATATCTTAGATAAGAATAATTATGTGGAGCTAGGAAAAACATATAATACAATTAACTAATTAGAATGTGAATATGAAATAGCATCATACTGATTAAGTATAGAAAGTGGATTATGATTATAACGTTTTGTTTACAGTAGACAACAGTGTGAAAGGTTGATGACAAAGGTGTTAAAAGGCTGTTTATCAACGTTTTTAGAGGTGTTGGATTGTTTGGGTTTACATATGTAAATATAAAGTAGTAGCACTGATATTAATAAAAGGACCCATCATCATATGTTAGATGATAGGTCCTTGTATGTGGATTATATTAATTTTCTAATGATTTCATAACGCAAGGTATTTCACTGATTAGTCTTGAAGGTGGAACAACATACATCTTTTCTGATAATTGTTCTCCGATTAAACTATGCACATATGCAGCACTTGTTACCGCTTCTTCAATATCATTGAATTGTCCAACAAAGCTAGTAATCATACCTGCTAATGTATCACCCATACCACCAGTTGCCATAGCTGGTGTACCGATTGGTAATTTGTATTCATTTTGTTTAAAGTAAACTTCAGTGCCATGTTTCTTTAAGACGATTGTTGCTCCAATGCGATCAGCCGCTTCTCGATTACGCTCATAAGTTTGTTCTTCAATTGGAATGCCACTTAGACGTTCCCATTCCTTTTGATGCGGCGTGAAAATGACTCTACATGTTGGAATTTCTGGTTTCAATTTACTGAAGATTGTAATGGCATCTCCATCTACAATAAGCGTTTGGTGTGGTTGAATATTTTGTAATAGGAATGTGATAGCATTGTTTCCTTTGAAATCACAACCTAAACCAGGACCGATTAAGATACAATCCGTATTTTCGATCATTTTAGTTAACATCTTAGTATCATTGATATCAATAACCATTGCTTCTGGACAACGAGAATGTAATGCAGCATGATTGGTAGGATGTGTTGCTACCGTGATTAAACCACTGCCGCTATATACACAGGCACGTGCAGCTAACATGATTGCACCACCTAAATTCACATTACCACCTATTAAAAGAATCTTACCATAATCACCTTTATGTGTTTCATCTTTTCTTTTAGGAATGTTTACTGATGATAAAGTTTCCAAATTGAAACCTCCTTTTTGAGTTATATAGTCATTCAGATTATTTAATATAGATAACCCAATTAATTCACTAATTGGAAGGTTGTCATGTAGTTATTTTTTATATTCTTGCTACCCCACTTGTTCTTATAAAAAATATCGTCTAAGACCTAATTTTTAATTCCTTTTTATAAATACAATAGAGTATATTAAACCTGCTTTGCCCTTTAGTCAATAGTTAAAGTGATAAGAAAATGTTTGTTTACGATAAATTAATATTAAGTAAAACTTTACCCTATTAAATCAGTAATTTAATACCATATTACGGATATTTCAAAAGCTATTGTTTATAGAAAATTGTAAGCGTATACTCGTGTTAATTGTTATAGCACTTAAAATAAAGGAGATGGGAAAATGACATTACAATTAACTGGGGATACATTGACGATTTCGGATATTAAACAATTCTTAAGTGATGAAGATAAAGTTGAAGTGACAGCTGCAGCATATGAACGTGTTAAACAAAGCCGTGCAACTGTTGAAGATATAATCGCTAATAAAGAAACAATATATGGAATTACAACAGGTTTTGGATTGTTTAGTGATGTACGTATCGATGAAGGTGAATACAATCAACTTCAAGTAAATCTCATTCGTTCTCATGCTTGTGGTATTGGTAAACCATTTTCTGAAGAAGTTTCATTAGTGATGATGTTGTTGAGATTAAATACCTTATTAAAGGGGCATTCTGGAGCGACGGTCGATTTAATTGAACAACTCATATTTTATATCAATAATCGAATTATACCTGTCATTCCGCAACAAGGCTCACTTGGTGCTTCAGGAGATTTAGCACCACTATCTCATTTAGCTTTAGCACTTATCGGTGAAGGTAGTGTTTATTTCAATGGAGAGGAAGTAGACAGTCGGTACGTCTTAAATAAATTGAATCATCAATCGTTACAATTACAAGCTAAAGAAGGTTTAGCATTGATTAATGGGACTCAAGCGATGACTGCGCAAGGTGTAATCAGTTATATTGAAGCGGAAAGTTTAGCCTATCAATCTGAATGGATTGCTGCGTTTACACATCAGGCTTTAAACGGCATAGTAGATGCCTATAATGAGCATGTACATAAAGTTAGAAACTTCCAAGAACAAATGGAAGTAGCAGAGCGTATGTTAGACTGGCTAGAAGGCTCTGAATTGACAACACGTCAAGGTGAAATACGCGTGCAGGATGCCTATACTTTACGCTGTATTCCACAAATTCACGGAGCAAGTTTCCAAGTATTGAATTATGTTAAGGAAAAATTAGAATTTGAAATGAATGCTGCTAATGACAACCCACTTATCTTCGATGAAGGTGATGAAACACTTGTGATATCTGGGGGTAATTTTCATGGTCAGCCCGTAGCCTTCGCATTAGACTTCTTAAAGCTCGGAGTGAGCGAATTAGCTAATGTTTCAGAACGTCGTTTAGAACGCCTAGTCAATCCACAATTAAATAACGGATTGCCTGCTTTCTTAAGCCCTAAACCAGGATTGCAAAGTGGTGCTATGATTATGCAATATGCCGCTGCTAGTTTAGTCTCAGAAAATAAAACACTTGCCCATCCTGCTAGTGTTGACTCAATTCCCTCTTCTGCCAATCAAGAAGATCATGTATCTATGGGGACAATTGCTTCACGTCACGGATATCAAATTATTGAAAACGCAAGACGTGTCTTAGCAATTGAAGCAATTATCGGCTTGCAAGCAGTTGAGTATAAAGACATCGATAAACTGTCACCTAAAACGTATGATAAATTTCAAACTTTACGTCATATTTGTCCATCAATTACAGAAGATCGACAATTTCATAAAGATATTGAAGCAGTTGCACAATATTTACGTGATGCTGCATATAATGAATAAAATAAGTTGTTATAAATAAGCTCTCTCTTGAAAATAATAATGTTATTTGCTATATTTAAAACAACTTAATAAGATATTGTTCGTGGGACAAGTAGTATTAATATCGTGATTTCAGAGAGCTTGTGGTTAGTGAGAACAAGTAATCATATTTAATATGAATCTACCTACTTATATGTGAACAATCGGTTTTAGCCGTTATTTTAGTGAGAGCGCAGTCTATAATGACTGTTAAATAGGGTGGCAACGCGTCAAGACCACGTCCCTTGTAATTAGGGGATGTGGTCTTTTTTTGTTACTATCCAATAGATATAAATTTGATGAGAGGATGAAATCATATGTTAGATATAAAATTATTCCGTAGTGAACCTGATTTTGTTAAAGAAAAAGTTGTAAAACGTGGTATGGAAGAAAGTGTTGTGGATGATGTTTTAGAATTAGATGACAAACGTCGTCAACTTATTGCACAAGCTGAGGAAATGAAAGCTGAGCGTAATAAAGTCAGTGGTGAAATCGCGCAAAAGAAACGTAATAAAGAAGATGCAGATGATGCCATTGCTGCAATGCGTAAATTAGGTGATGAAATTAAGGTATTGGATGATACTTTAAACCAAGTTGATCAAGAATTAAATGATAAATTGTCACGCATTCCAAATGTAATTCAAGATGATGTACCTGAAGGTGCTTCAGATGAGGATAATGTTGAACTTAAACGTTGGGGAACACCTCGTGAATTTGACTTTGATGCAAAAGCACATTGGGATTTAGTAGAAGATTTAAAAATGGTTAACTTTGAACGTGCTGCAAAAGTATCAGGTGCACGTTTCGTATTTTTAACAGGTGAAGGTGCGCAACTAGAACGTGCGTTAATGAACTATATGGTCACAAAGCATACAACACAACATGGTTATACTGAAATGATGGTACCACAATTAGTAAATGCTGATTCAATGTATGGTACAGGTCAATTGCCTAAATTTGAAGAAGATTTATTTAAAGTTGAAAAGGAAGGTCTATACACAATTCCAACTGCGGAAGTACCATTAACGAACTACTACCGTAATGAAATTATTGCTCCAGATGAATTACCAGCGAAATTTACTGCACAGTCAGCATGTTACCGTAGTGAAGCAGGATCAGCAGGTAGAGACACACGTGGTCTAATTCGTTTGCATCAATTTGATAAAGTTGAAATGGTTCGCTTTGAAAAGCCAGAAGATTCATTTGATGCATTAGAGGAAATGACAACACATGCTGAAGCAATTCTCGAAGAATTAGGCTTACCATATCGTCGTGTAATCTTATGTACTGGAGACATTGGCTTTGGTTCAAGTAAGACATTTGATTTAGAAGTATGGTTACCAAGCTATAATGATTATAAAGAAATCAGTTCTTGTTCAAACATTACTGACTTCCAAGCAAGACGTGCGAATATTAGATTTAAACGAGATAAAAATGCTAAGCCAGAATTAGTACACACGTTAAATGGTAGTGGTTTAGCAGTAGGTAGAACCTTTGCTGCTATTGTCGAAAACTATCAAAATGAAGATGGTTCAGTAACTGTTCCAGAAGCTCTTGTTCCTTATATGGGTGGCAAGACTGTAATTAGACCAGTTAAATAATTAAAATGAAATAATAAATGAAGCGTCGGAGATGTACAGTTCTCTGACAAATGAAAAGGCAATTTCTTTTGAGATTGCCTTTTTATTTATCATGATTTATACAAATTGCGTTTTTTCAGTATGGTGATTTAGCAATAAGACATATCTACCTAACTATTAATTAGGTGAACCATATTAATACAAAATATTGAACAAATTTTTAGTCTAGTTAATTTTTAAAATACAGGAAGCAAGTAACTATCAAATTATCATAAGAGGGTAGGGGAGGTGTAACGATATAAAAAAGGTTAAAAATCAAATTAATAGTAGCGTTGTTAAACCTTTTTCTGCCAGGTGGTCTAAATTAATCTGAGTCTATAAAATAATTTAAAATTGCTGTAATAGCAACGTTTTTAGACTGTAGTTTGTCTTACGTAACACATACCGAAGTCTAAAAGATATGGTTGTTTTTAAATGTTTGTAATAGAATGTGAATATCAAAATACATCAACAAGGGGTGAGATGATGAAAGAACATATCACATTTAAACAAGGCGTTAAAGAATGTATCCCCACTTTGTTAGGCTATGCTGGTGTTGGATTATCATTTGGAATTGTCGCTGTAGCCTCTGGCTTTAGTATTCTTGAAATTATATTATTGTGCTTAGTGATTTACGCTGGTGCTGCTCAATTTATAATTTGTACATTAGTCATCTCAGGGACACCCATAACGGCTATTGTGCTTACAGCATTCATAGTTAACTCGAGAATGTTTTTATTAAGCATGACATTAGCCCCGAATTATAAAGATTATGGATTGTTAAATCGGTTAGGGCTTTCTTCGCTTATAACTGATGAGACATTTGGTGTAGCTATCACGCCACATTTAAAAGGTGAGAAGATAAATGATCGTTGGCTACACGGTTTAAATATTACAGCGTATTTATTTTGGACAGTGTCATCTGTTGCAGGTGCTATATTTGGCAAATACATACAACATCCGGATGCTTTAGGATTAGATTTTGCAATCACAGCAATGTTTATCTTTCTAGCGGTTTCTCAATTTGAAGCGGTAAAGCGCTCGCATATTAGAATTTACTTTGTCTTAATTATCTGTGTTGTGGCTATGATGTTATTGTTCAGTTTATTTATGCCGTCATACTTGGCGATTATTTTAGCTTCAGTTGTTGCGGCAATGCTTGGGGTGGTGATGGATAAATGACGATTTCTCTACATATGCTTATTATCATTTTGTTGTGTGGGTTAGTTACATGGTTAACAAGGGTTATCCCTTTTATATTAATCACGAAAATACAGTTGTCTGAAAAGGTCGTCAAATGGCTCTCATTTATTCCAATTACACTATTCACGGCATTAATTATAGATGGCGTTATAGAGCAACATGACAATGGACTTGGCTACACATTAAATTTCCCGTTTATTATAACGATGGTACCTACAATCTTAATTGCAGTTATCACACGTAGTCTAACCTTTACAATTATTGGAGGCATTTTAATAATGGCACTCTTAAGATGGCTATTTTAAATAATTCATTGATGTAAGAGTTAATATCCGTTAGAATGACAATAATTAGAAAATTATGACATCTTTTATATGAGATGCATATAAATAAAATAAAATCTTATTTCGAGAAGCAGAGGGACTTGGCCCGTTGAAGCTTCAGCAACCGGCTATATAAGATGTAGTACGGTGCTAATACCAACGAGATACTCGAATGATAAGTATAGTTAAACTTCTTACTTATTTTTAGAGTGAGAAGTTTTTTTATTTAAGTAGGAGGTAAAAAATGACAAATTATACGGTTGATACATTAGAATTGGGACCATTTACGACTGAATCTGGTGAAACGATAGCAAATTTGAAGTTACGCTATGAGCATGTGGGTTTTCAAGGGCAACCGCTTGTAGTAGTTTGCCATGCATTAACAGGCAATCATCTGACATATGGTACGAATGAAGATCCTGGATGGTGGCGTGAAATTATTGATGGTGGATACATGCCAATTCATGATTATCAGTTCTTAACATTTAATGTTATTGGTAGTCCATATGGTTCAAGTTCTGCACTCAATGATGTAGATTTTCCTAAACAATTAACGTTGAGAGATATTGTCAAAGCTATTGAACTAGGTATCGAAACACTAGGGTATCGAAAGATTAATATATTAATCGGTGGCTCTTTAGGTGGCATGCAGGCGATGGAACTTTTGTATAACCGTAAATTTGAAGTAGAGAAAGCAGTAATCCTAGCTGCTACTGATCGAACGTCATCTTATAGTCGTGCATTCAATGAAATCGCAAGACAGGCTATTCTGCTTGATAACAAAGAAGGAATGAGTATCGCAAGACAGTTAGGATTCTTAACCTATCGTTCATCAAAAAGTTATGACAAACGTTTCACACCTGATCAAGTAGTTGCGTATCAGAAACACCAAGGCGATAAATTTAAACAACATTTCGCGTCTGAGTGTTACTTAACACTGCTCGACGTCTTAGATAGCCATGATTTAGATAGAGGAAGAGATGACGTGGATGCTGTGTTTGGCTCACTTGATACAAAGGTCATGACAATGGGTTTCACCGATGATTTACTCTACCCAGACGATTTAGTTAAGGCAGTAGGAGAACGCTTTAAATACCATAAACATTTCTTTGTTCCTGATAATGTTGGGCACGATGGTTTCTTGCTTAATTTTAATGATTGGGCACCTAATTTATATCATTTCTTAAACTTATCTAAATTTAAACGTAAATAATATTGAGGTTATTGAATATTTATTGAAATATGGGCAGTGCATAATGACATCTGACTCGTTGTGAGTTGTTATTAGGCATTGCCCTTTTTGATTTTAAAAAAGTTGAAATAATAGATTCGAGAAGTATGGAATTTAGAAGGCAAAAGCAATGATGGAATAGTCATTAATCCATGTAATCAGTAATCTAGTTTGATAGAGACGATTTCTGAATTTGCAGTAAATCAAAGGGGATGTTAAACGATGTTATCAGATCATTAATTCTTCTATATAAAATGGGTCGGTAAAATTGTGTAAAAGATTTAAATTGGTTAAAATGGTAGTTATAGTCAAAAATAGTATAGGAGTGGCGAACTTGTTTTCAAAAATATATCCTAAAGCAACTATTCTTAGCATAATTGCTTTCATAGTAGTAGCTTTAGCTTTACATATATTACCACCGCTAGGACTGGTACTCGCATTATTTGCTACGATACCAGGTATCATCTTATGGCACAAATCAAACGAGTCGTTTGGCTTAGCAGCGGTTATATCGGTTGTCTTAACAACATTATTAGGTAATATATTTGTGCTAAGTATATTGGTCCTCATTATTTTCTTGAGCTTTATCGTAGGCCAATTGTTAAAAGAACGTACGTCAAAAGAACGTATTTTATATGTTACAACTACATTTATGAGTATCGTTTCACTTATCGCGATTATGTTATTACAGACTTTTGATAAATTACCAAAAGCCTCTGCAATCATCAATCCAGTGAAACAACAAATGCATCAACTTATAACAGAGTCGGCAGTCTCCGGAGATTCTAAAATGATTCTTGAAGAAGGTTTCCGCCAATTTGCAGTACAATTACCGAGTTATATTGTGATTGCAGTTTTTCTACTTATATTGATTAATCTTATTATTACATTTCCAATCTTACGTAAATTCAAAGTTGCTACACCAATATTCAAACCATTATATGCATGGCAGATGAAACGCTCGATATTAGTCATCTATATTATTGTGCTGTTTTGTGTTATGTTTGCTACCCAATCGGGTACTTTTCAAAGTGTCGTATTAAACTTTGAAATTGTGTTATCATTATGTATGTATATTCAAGGGTTGAGTGTTATTCACTTTTTTGGAAAAGCAAAATCAATGCCGCTTGCACTTACGATTATTTTAATGGTGATTGGGACAATATTAACGCCATTTACACATATCGTGGGACTCATTGGATTGGTAGATTTATGCTTTAACCTGAAAAGCATCATTAAAAAATGATTTGGGGTGGAAAAATGAACCGTCAATCCACTAAAAAAGCGTTGATTTTACCATTTATTATTTTGGCACTCACAGCAATCGCACTCGTTGTTGTTTGGTTTATCTTTAACCAATTAGTCGCAGGAATTGCGACCGTTGTTTTAGTGTTTGTCATCATAGCGACAGCCTGGATGGTAAGACAAGCTTTTCGGAAATTAGACTATTACGTCAATAATCTCAGTGGACATATTTCTGCAGGTAACAATATTGCTATTAAGACGTTACCTATCGGTATGATTATCTTAGATGAAAATGAAAACATAGAGTGGATGAACCAGTTTATGTCGGATCGTTTGAGTCGTAATGTGATTTCGGATCCAGTTAATGAAGTATATCCAAATATTTTAAAGCAATTAGAAAAAACACAAGAAGTAGAAATTGAAGAGAATGAATACCACTATCGTGTGCGTTATTCAGAAAGTGAACATGTATTGTATTTCTTCGATATAACTGAAGAAGTACAGACAAATGATTTATATGAAGAATCTAAACCAATTATCGCGACATTGTTCTTAGATAACTACGATGAAATTACACAGAACATGAATGATACACAGCGTTCTGAAATCAACTCGATGGTGACACGTGTAATCAGTAGATGGGCAGAGGAACATGATGTTTACTTTAAACGTTATAGTTCAGACCAATTTGTCGCTTATTTAAATCAACGTATTTTAAAGGAAATTGAAGATGCTAACTTTAGCATTTTAGGACAGCTCCGTGAGAAGAGTGTGGGTTATCGTGCTCAACTGACATTGAGTATTGGTGTCGGTGAAGGCTCTGAAAATCTTATCGACTTAGGTGAACTATCGCAATCCGGCTTAGATTTAGCACTTGGCCGTGGTGGTGACCAAGTTGCAATTAAAAATATGAACGGTAATGTACGTTTCTACGGTGGTAAGACTGACCCAATGGAAAAACGTACGCGTGTTAGAGCTCGAGTTATCTCACATGCCTTGAAAGATATCTTAATGGAAGGTGACAAAGTAATTATCATGGGTCATACACGACCTGATTTAGATGCAATCGGTGGTGCAATTGGTGTGTCACGCTTTGCAATGATGAATAACTTAGATGCCTACATAGTATTGAATGAATCGGATATCGATCCAACCTTACGACGTGTAATGGAAGCGGTCAATGAAAAGTCTGAACTTAAAGAGCGATTTATTACTTCTGATGAAGCATGGGATATCATGACCTCTAAGACAACGCTTGTTGTAGTCGATACACATAAACCAGAGATGGTACTCGATGAAAACATTCTAAACAAGGCCAATCGTAAAGTGGTTATTGATCACCATAGACGTGGTGAAAGCTTTATCTCTAGTCCGTTACTAGTGTATATGGAACCATATGCAAGTTCTACAGCAGAGTTAGTGACAGAATTATTAGAATATCAACCAACTGAGCAACGTTTAACACGTCTCGAATCGACAATTATGTTTGCCGGTATCATCGTTGACACACGTAACTTTACGTTGCGTACAGGTTCTAGAACCTTTGATGCAGCAAGTTATTTAAGAGCGCATGGTGCGGATACAATTCTGACACAGCATTTCTTGAAAGATGATATCGACACATATATTAATAGAACTGAATTGATTCAAACAGTTAAGTTACAAGACAATGGTGTTGCCATCGCACATGGTTCGGAAGATAAAATTTATCATCCCGTCACGGTTGCACAAGCTGCCGATGAGCTGTTAAGTTTAGATGGCGTAGATGCTTCTTATGTAGTAGCCAAACGTGAAGATGACGTCGTCGGTATGTCTGCCCGTTCTTTAGGCGCAGTTAACGTTCAATTAACGATGGAAGCCTTAGGTGGTGGCGGTCACTTAACAAACGCTGCAACACAAATTAAAGGTGTAACTGTAGAAGAAGCAATCGATCAACTTCAAGAAGCAATAACAGAACAAATGAGTAGGAGTGAGAATACATGAAAGTAATATTCACACAAGACGTTAAAGGTAAAGGTAAAAAAGGCGAAGTTAAAGAAGTACCAGTAGGCTACGCAAATAACTTCTTATTGAAGAAAAATTACGCAATTGAAGCAACACCAGGAAACTTAAAACAATTAGAACAAAAGAATAAAGCAGCAGAAGCTGAACGCCAACAAGAAATTGAAGACGCTAAAAAGCTAAAAGAACAATTAACTGAACTCGAAGTTAAAGTATCAGCTAAAACAGGTGAAGGTGGTAAATTGTTCGGTTCTGTAAGTACAAAGCAAATCGCACAAGCCTTACTAGACCAACACAATATCAAAATTGATAAACGTAAAATGGATCTACCAAGCGGTATCCACGCATTAGGTTATACCAACGTACCTGTGAAGCTAGACAAAGAAGTAGAAGGTACAATTCGTGTGCACACAGTTGAACAATAATAACGAATTGAAATATGAGGTGTAATCGTAATGGATGGAATGTATGAACAAAATCAAATGCCGCACAGCAATGAGGCTGAACAGTCTGTATTAGGTGCCATTATCATAGATCCAGAATTGATTAACACAACTCAGGAAGTCTTACTTCCTGAGTCATTTTATAGAGGCGCACATCAACACATCTTTAGAGCGATGATGAACCTCAACGAAGATAATAAAGATATAGATGTCGTAACAATCATGGATCAATTGTCACAAGAAGGGCGATTGAATGAAGCGGGTGGTCCGCAGTATCTTGCCGAGCTATCCAATAGCGTTCCGACCACTCGAAACATACAATACTATACAGAAATTGTGTTTAAGCATGCTACTAAACGAAAGTTAATACAAACAGCAGATAGTATTGCGAATGATGGTTATAATGACGAACTTGAATTAGATGCAATTTTAAATGATGCAGAAAGAAGAATCTTAGAACTATCATCTTCACGTGAAAGTGATGGCTTTAAAGATATACGTGACGTACTTGGTGAAGTATATGAAAATGCTGAAGTATTAGATCAAAACAGTGGTCAAACACCTGGTGTCCCGACAGGTTATCGTGACCTAGACCAGATGACTGCAGGGTTTAATCGCAGTGATTTAATTATTTTAGCGGCACGTCCATCAGTAGGTAAGACTGCCTTCGCACTGAATATCGCGCAGAAAGTTGCGACACATGAAGATCATTATTCAGTTGGAATCTTTTCACTCGAGATGGGCGCCGATCAATTGGCCACACGTATGATTTGTAGCTCAGGTAACGTAGACTCGAACCGCTTAAGAACAGGTTCAATGACCGAAGAGGACTGGAATCGATTTACGATTGCCGTTGGTAAACTATCAAGAACGAAGATATTTATCGATGATACACCAGGGATTCGTATTACCGATATACGTTCAAAATGTCGCCGTCTCAAACAAGAACACGGCTTAGATATGATTGTAATTGACTATTTACAATTAATTTCCGGTAGTGGTTCACGATTTTCAGATAATCGTCAACAAGAAGTATCTGAAATATCACGTACATTAAAGGCGATTGCCAGAGAACTTGAATGTCCAGTTATTGCGTTGAGTCAGTTATCACGTGGTGTTGAACAACGACAAGATAAACGTCCAATGATGAGTGATATTCGTGAATCTGGTTCGATAGAGCAAGATGCCGATATCGTAGCCTTTTTATATCGTGATGATTACTATAATCGTGGCGAGGATGAAGACGACGATGACGATGCAAACTTTGAACCACAGACAAATGATGAAAACGGTGAAATAGAAATTATAATTGCCAAGCAACGTAACGGCCCAACGGGTACCGTGAAATTACACTTTATGAAGCAATATAATAAATTTACCGACATCGATTACGCCCATGCAGAAATGGGCTAACAAAATTTTATAAAAAATATTTTTCCGTACGATAAATTAGTTTTGTGCTTAATCGTACGGTTTTTGTTTGTATTTACTCATATTAAAGTTATGGAAGTATGTGTCGTAAAATATTAAAAATGATAGTTAAAACCTTGGTATTACTATGATTAAGCTATATAGAAATAAAATCACTTGCAACAAAGAATTTTGAAAATTACAAAAAATCAATGTTCGATTTTTGTTTGCATTATAACTATGCTATTGGTAGAATACTTAGTGGTTAATTGAGAAAAACTTGGAGGTGCTCATATGTCATCAATCGTAGTCGTTGGGACACAATGGGGAGACGAAGGTAAAGGTAAAATCACAGATTTCTTAGCAGAACAAGCAGACGTTATTGCACGTTTTTCAGGCGGTAATAACGCAGGCCACACAATTAAATTTGGTGGAGAAACGTACAAATTGCACTTAGTACCATCTGGTATTTTCTATAAAGAAAAACTTGCAGTCATCGGTAACGGTGTTGTAGTAGATCCAGTTGCTTTATTAAAAGAGTTAGACGGTTTAAATGAAAGAGGTATTTCTACAGATAATTTACGTATTTCTAATCGTGCTCAAGTTATTTTACCTTATCACTTAAAACAAGATGAATATGAAGAAGAACGCCGCGGAGATAATAAAATCGGCACAACTAAAAAAGGTATCGGTCCTGCTTATGTAGACAAAGCACAACGTATCGGTATTCGTGTTGCTGATTTATTAGATAAAGAAACATTTGAAAAATTATTAAAAGAGAATATTGAATACAAAGATGCATATTTCAAAGGTATGTTTGGTAAATCATGTCCTTCATTTGATGAAATTTTCGAAGCATATTATGCTGCGGGACAACGTTTAGCACCATTCGTAACAGATACAGCAAAAGTATTAGATGATGCTTTTGTCGCAGACGAAAAGGTATTATTCGAAGGCGCACAAGGCGTTATGTTAGATATCGACCATGGTACATACCCATTTGTTACTTCTAGTAATCCAGTTGCAGGTAACGTAACTGTAGGTGGCGGTGTTGGTCCAACATTCGTATCAAAAGTAATTGGCGTATGTAAAGCCTATACATCACGTGTTGGTGACGGCCCATTCCCAACTGAATTATTTGATGAAGATGGACATCATATCCGTGAAGTTGGCCGCGAATATGGTACAACAACAGGACGTCCACGTCGTGTGGGTTGGTTTGACTCTGTTGTATTACGTCATTCACGCCGTGCAAGTGGTATCACAGATTTATCTATCAACTCTATTGACGTATTAACAGGTCTTGAAAATGTTAAGATTTGTACTGCATACGAATTAGATGGAGAAGAAATCACTGAATACCCAGCAAACTTAAAGGACTTACAACGTTGTAAACCAATCTTTGAAACATTACCAGGTTGGACAGAAGATGTCACATGCTGTCGTTCACTAGATGAATTACCAGATAATGCACGCAGATATTTAGAGCGCATTTCTGAACTATGTAACGTGAAGATTTCAATCTTCTCAGTAGGTCCAGACCGTAATCAAACAAACTTATTAGAAGATTTATGGGAAGCATAAATCATTAAATAATAAAGAAAACACCTTGTAGTATCCAGTCACTTGATAAAGTAAAGTGCCTATGGAAATTACAAGGTGTTTTTAGTTTTTAATAATTAAACTTGGGGACAAAACTCATTGCGAAATTCAAAAATACGATCAGCAGCCAAGACATAACCTGGTTTATCACTGTGTTGATCATCCTTAATGTTAGCGATATTTGCTTTATATTGTTCTAGGTGTTCTAACATGGCTTGTACCGTTTGCTGTAATTCAGCAGGTGTCATTGTTTCAGCATCTAAACGTTGTCCTAATCCTAAATCTTCAATTTGCTTAGAAACGACGGGTTGGTCAGCACTTTGAGGAAATGCTAACATCGGCACACCCATTTTCATGGCTTCATTTGTACTATTCATACCCGCATGTGTTAAGAATAATGAGGTATGCTGTAAGAGCTCTACTTGAGGCACTGTTGGCTTGATAATAAAATTGGATGGTACTTCATTGAAATCATCCAAACTGTTCTCATTCCCTATTGAAACGACTACAGTAGCGTCAATATCCTTTAAAGCTGTAAAACATTTATTAAAGAATGGAATATTTTGATTAAAAATTGTACCTAATGAAATATAAATGACTGGACGACTTGTATCAAGTTCATCCATAAATCCTGAATCTGTAGGTTCTAAGACAGAAGGACCAGCAAAGTAAAATTGAGAATTATCAAATGATTGATAGTCGAGTTGGAATTTATTCATAATATAAGATAGGTGTAAATCTCCTGGATTATACATGACTTCAAAACGATTCGGTACAGAAACATCATATTTAGCTTCAATTTGCTTTCTTAAAGTTTCAAAGTGTGCATCAGATTTCGCGATATCTTCTGAATCGATTGTAGCTGCAATCGCATTTAAAAATTGGTCGAAACTTTCTTTATTATGTGCGAATGATGTCACTGATGAAATTGCAGGAATATTTAACTTCTGAGCTAATAATCTACCACAACCAAACATCGAGTCATAAATCATATAATCATAATGCTCATCTTTAGTTTCTTCAATAAGGCGAGGTAACATCATATCAACAGTATTTAATAAACCATTCACTACTTGGTATAAATTATCCTTGCCAAATTCTCTAAACGCTTCAATCATTTCATTCGTATTAAATGTACGTATCTCTACACCAGTGTCGTTCAATTTATCTTGAAATTGATCACTCGCATAATATACAATTTCTTCACCACGTGCCACCAATTCCTTACATAACGCAGCAGTTGGATTAATATGTCCAGAAGGACCAGGATTAATAAATAATACTCGTGCCATTTAATTTCCTCCTAAAAAGCTTTAATTTGTTACCGTATTAATTCTAGATGAAATAAATTTTATTTTCTAATAATTTATATTCATTTAGTAATTTTAATTTTAAAAAATAAATTATTAAGCATCGTATATGCATTGATGATAGATGACGGTACAATTTGATGTATTGTATGTTATATCATATGTAAGAGATATGTAATCAGTACATACTTGATTGTTAATAAGTTAGAAAATGCTTGTTAAAAAAGCTTAGAAGACGTTGAATTAAAGACGATAACCAGTAAAAAATACGTTTTGCACACTTTATACAATTAAGTTAGAAAATTATACTTAAAAAAGTTTAAAAAAGAGCTTGTCTTTCATGATGAGAGTTGCTATAATTTATTTTGTGCTTAAGACAGGCTCCTTGGTCAAGCGGTTAAGACACCGCCCTTTCACGGCGGTAACACGGGTTCGAGTCCCGTAGGAGTCACCATTTTTTAGGTCTCGTAGTGTAGCGGTTAACACGCCTGCCTGTCACGCAGGAGATCGCGGGTTCGATTCCCGTCGAGACCGTATTGCCCATCCAATAGGATGGGCATTTTTTTATGTGTAAATATCACGTTGCATTAACATTAAGTTAATTCGAGCGTATATGGACAATTAAACGTGAATGTATAGCGAACAAAATCATACAATCAAACAACTCAAATCTATAAGGTGATTTCTGCATTGATATCTGTAGGAATCATCTTTTGTTTATATGTTAAAGTAATCTGCTACTACTAAAAAATATAACAAGATAATAACTTTTATTTACAAGTTGGCAATTTAACGATCCGATTTTAAAGTTATTGAGAAAGAAACACCTACCTTAAGGCGAATTACAGTCCCTTTTCCTAAGAATGTAGTATGCTTGAGCATAAGTAGTGTAGTTAAATTGATCTATAATAGCAAAATGTATATAAATTGAGAAATAGCACTTTAGTTACTATGTGTAGTCATACATGCTATTATAATACAATCTACAAATATAACTTTTTATTTACAACAATAGAATTAGACCTTTATAAATGGTAAATTATATAATAAGGAACTGTGTAGATTCTGAAATAAAAAGTACTACAATTTAGAAATGAGGTTTATAAATATGGCTAGAAAAGTTGTTGTAGTCGATGATGAAAAACCAATTGCAGATATTCTTGAATTTAATTTAAAAAAAGAAGGCTACGAAGTATTTTGCGCCTACGACGGAAATGATGCGGTAGACCTAATATATGATGAAGAACCAGATATCGTATTACTCGACATTATGTTACCAGGTCGAGATGGTATGGAAGTATGCCGTGAAGTGCGTAAGAAATACGAAATGCCAATCATTATGTTAACAGCAAAAGATTCAGAAATAGATAAAGTGTTAGGTCTTGAACTTGGCGCAGATGATTATGTGACGAAACCATTTAGTACACGTGAATTAATCGCTCGTGTTAAAGCCAATTTACGCCGACACTATTCACAACCAGCACAAGAGGTGAATGATACATCAAACGAAATCGTCATCAAAGACATCGTCATATACCCAGATGCTTATTCTATTAAAAAACGTGGCGATGATATTGAATTAACACATCGTGAATTTGAATTATTCCATTATTTGTCTAAACACATGGGACAAGTTATGACACGTGAGCACCTTTTACAAACCGTATGGGGCTATGACTATTTTGGTGATGTACGTACAGTGGATGTAACGATTAGACGTTTACGTGAGAAGATTGAAGACGATCCATCTCATCCTGAATATATCGTGACACGTCGTGGTGTCGGATATTTCTTACAACAACATGATTAGAGGACGTCATCGATGAATTGGCTCAAACATTTTCAATCCTTACACACGAAGCTTGTTATCGTCTATGTATTGCTGATAATTATCGGTATGCAAATTATCGGTCTATACTTTACCAATAGTCTAGAAAAAGAATTAACACAAACATTTAAAAACAATATCTCGCAATATGCGAAACAAATTGAGATTAATATAGAAAAAGTATATGACACAGACAGTGGTAACGGCGTCAATGCGCAAAAAGAAGTTCAAAACTTATTAAACGAGTACGCTAATAGACAAGAAATAGAAGAAATCCGTTTTATTGATAAAGATCAAATTATTATGGCCACTTCAAAGCAGTCTACCCACAGTCTAATTAATCAAAAAGCGAACGATAGCTCCATCCAAAAAGCACTTTCTTTAGGAGAAATCAATAGCCATCAAGTATTAAAGGATTACGGTAATGGTAAACAACGTGTATGGGTTTATAACTTACCTGTTAAGACATCCAATCATGGTACGATAGGTGACGTCTATATAGAAGCAGATATTAACGACGTATTTAATCAACTGAGTAACATTACGCAAATCTTTATTGTCGGTACAGGTATTTCGTTGTTAATCACAGTTATTCTTGGATTCTTTATCGCGAGAACGATTACCAAGCCAATTACTGATATGAGAAACCAAACGGTAGAAATGTCGAAAGGTAATTACACGCAACGTGTGAAGATTTACGGTAATGACGAAATCGGTGAATTAGCACTCGCATTTAACAATTTGTCAAAACGAGTACAAGAAGCACAAGCCAATACCGAAAGTGAAAAACGTCGTCTAGATTCAGTCATTACTCACATGAGTGATGGTATTATTGCGACCGACCGTCGTGGACGTGTACGTATCGTTAATGATATGGCACTGACAATGATGGGCACCGTTAAAGAAGATATTATCGGACATTATATGTTAAATGTCTTAAAGTTAGAGGAAGACTTTTCACTAGATGAAATTCATGAAAATAACGACAGCTTCTTATTAGATATTAATGAGGCTGAAGGTATTATTGCGCGTGTTAACTTCAGCACAATCGTGCAAGAGACTGGCTTTGTAACGGGGTATATCGCCGTGCTACATGATGTTACTGAACAACAACAAGTAGAACGCGAACGTCGAGAATTCGTAGCCAATGTTTCACACGAATTACGTACACCATTGACATCTATGAATAGTTACATTGAAGCATTAGAAGAAGGCGCGTGGAAAGACGATAACTTAGCACCACAATTCCTCTCAGTTACTAGAGAAGAAACAGAACGTATGATTCGTTTAGTAAATGATTTACTACAATTGTCTAAAATGGATAATGAATCAGATCAAATTACTAAAGAAATTGTCGACTTTAACATGTTTATTAATAAGATTATTAATAGACATGAAATGGCAGCTAAAGATACGACATTCATTAGAGAAATTCCAAATCAAACAATCTTCACAGAAATTGATCCAGATAAGATGACCCAAGTGTTCGACAACGTCATTACTAACGCCATGAAATACTCACGTGGCGAAAAACGTGTAGAGTTTCACGTGAAACAGAATGCCTTGTATAACCGTATGACTATTCGAGTTAAGGATAACGGTATTGGTATTCCAATCAATAAGGTAGATAAGATTTTTGATCGCTTCTACCGAGTGGATAAAGCACGTACACGTAAGATGGGTGGTACAGGTCTAGGACTAGCTATTTCCAAGGAAATAGTAGAAGCGCATCATGGACGTATTTGGGCTAACAGTGTAGAAGGACAAGGTACATCTATCTTTATTACACTGCCATGTGAAGTATTAGAAGATGGTGATTGGGATGCGGAGTAAAGAGTTCATTAAATCCATTATCCTACTAATCCTTGTTCTTATGAGTGCCGTGCTCACTTATATGACCTGGAACTTCTCACCTGATTTGACGAATGTCGATAAACAAGAAGACAGTAGCGAAGATAGACCACATACAATTGGGAAACCAATGAAAGATGGTATGGAACAAGTAGTCACACCTTACCAAGTGATTCATTCACAAGGTGAAAAGACCAAAGGCATGGAAGCAACAAGACAAAATATCAAAGACATTATTAAACCATTAAAGAATCAACGCGTGACACAATCAGAACAAATGCATAGTAATCACAATCTGATTATTCCAGATTTAAGCGATGATTTTCTCGTGTTAGATTTCACATACGACATGCCATTAGCGACCTACTTAGGTCAAGTACTAAACGTGAACGCTAAAGTACCAAATAATTTCAAATTTAACCGTTTACTAATCGATAAGAGTATAGATGGTAAAGTGAAACTATATGCGATAAGCAAAGATAGACACAACGTCGTACGTATGGCTACGACTGCTAAGCAAAGCAAATTCACTAAACAATTGAAAGCAATGCAGTCGAGTCTACAACCTTATACAGAAATCATCACCAACAAAGACACGATAGATAAGGCAACACATATCTTTGCGCCAAGTTCACCGAAAAAGATGAAATCATATCATACAATCTATAATCATATTAGTGTAGATACAATGAATGCCATCCTATTTAATGATTCCGTTGTCGTGCGCAGTTCGAAAAGCGGTACTACGACTTACAATAATAATACCGGTGTGGCTAATTATAACGATGAAACTGAAAAATATCGCTATACTAACTTGTCAGAAGATGAAAATCGTTCAACAAACATGAAAGACAGCATTCCAAGTACATTTGATTACCTCAACAATCACGGAGGTTTCACCGACGACTTTAGACTATTTAGTACAGATAACAAGAAAGGTGACCTAACATATCAAATGTTCCTCAATGGACGTCCAACATTTAACGATGATGACCTGAACAATATCAAGATTGCATGGGGCGACAAAGGTGTCTTTAGTTATGCACGTGCATTGCTTAAGACCAATGTAACCATTGATAGTGGTGAGTCTGAGAAGCGGTTACCTGGTGCTGAAACCGTACGTTCAGAATTAGCTAACAATCCTAGTATTGATTTTGAAAAGGTAACCGATATGACGATTGGTTACAAAATGGAAAATCAACCAGATAAAAGCAATATTGAAATTCAACGTAATAGTGAGTTCAAACCACAATGGTACATCGAATACGAAGGAAAATGGCGACCATATACAGATGGGAGGCTAGAATAAATGAACTGGAAACGCGCAAAAACACTCTTTATTTTCGTCTTTATTCTAGTTAACATTAGCCTCGTGATTATCTATGTTGATAAAGTTAATAAATCACATATTAATGATAGTGATGACGAAAATGCAGTAAACTTTAAACAAGAAGAAATTCAAATCCCAGAACACTTACCTAGCGTTAAAGACTTGAAAATGCAGTTACTCACTGCGCGCTCATACGATTTCAGTTCATACGTTAAATCACATTCTGACGTTTCTAGCGCTAAATCTGGCGGTACACTTAAAGGCGAGATTAGTGATGCAATAGACGTTAGTAATGATCAATATACAGGATTAAAGACCTACGCTAAAGATCATATATATAAAGGCGAAGATTATGAAATGAGTAAGATTGATGACGATAGCGTAACCTTTGAACAAACGTATGATAATTATCCTATTATGAACAATAATCGAGCACGCTTGAAATTTAACGTGAATGATAGTGGCAAAGCGTCTAGTTATACACAAACAGCTATGAAATCAATTGAGCCATCTAAAGGTGCAAATAACGATAAGAAACAAGTTATTACAGCTAGAAGCGCAATAGAAGCCTTGTACTATAATCGTTACTTGAAACGAAATGACGAAGTAACCAATGCAAGATTAGGCTACTATACCGTTGTTAAAGAACCGAACGTTCAAGTATTAGAAGCCAACTGGGAAATTAAAGTAAAACATAAAGACGAAATTAAGACCTACTACGTCGAGGCAGTCTCAGATAGTCCAAAAATTATTGAAGAATAAGCTTTGTGATAGTGTCGTGAGAGATAAATTGCAAAGTTTAGAATTTTCGTAGTAGACATACAATGAAATTGACAGTAACATTTGGGATATAAATCCTGGATCATTACCAGTAAATGAATTTTGATATGCTCCCTTTAAAGTAGACATTTGTAAAATGAATACTTTGAAGGGAGTATTTTTATTAATATAACTTCGTATAGTTTGCTCACTTTCTCAGTATACCTTTTTATTTTTTGTACTGTTGAGTTAGGTGGATTTGTTGAAAATAGTTAAAAGCATTCTATAAAATATGATAAAATATTTATATAAAATAGATTGAATGAACGGATTAAAAATGATATAAAATCATTAACATAATTACGAATAAAATTATGGGTAATCGAGATTGAGATAACATACACATACAAATAGTCATATTGCCAGAGCAACTGGTGCTATGTAAGAAGTAGATATAAAAAAGGAGTTTATAAGATGCGAATAAGTCAGTTCAAACCAAGAACATGGTTTATGATAAGTAGATGGATATTATTTTTAATATTTACGCTATTATTATTTTTCGCAGATTGGTTTAAACCACAATATAGTATTGGATTTTTACTTATTATTTTTATGCTGGATATTGTTATGTGGTTATTTTTCCCTAAAACAAAGCAAACTAATACCAATCAAAATGAACAAGAATAATGTTAAATAGGTAATAAGCATTAGATTTATTAGTGATGAATTTAGAATTATTAATATAAGCAGATACTTCTTTGAATTTCTGAGTTATATAGCCATCTATAACTTCAAAAATATGTTAGAATTATATACTGTTAAACAAATGATTGAAGCATACAACAAATCTTCGATAACGTATAACTATATGTAATCAATAACGGATTTATTATAGTTGGTTTTGATGAATGAGATAAAATAATTATTGTGTGTAGCTATTTTTAAAGAATGAATTAATGGCAGAAATCATAGCACAATAAAGCAAAAATAAGAGGTCAGGCATATTGAGGGCACATAACCCGAAGTCTGTCCTTATAGCTAAAAATGAAAAAGTGTTTATAGATTAGAAAGGGTGAATCGCTTGATACGAATGAGTGTATTAGCGAGTGGTAGTACAGGAAACGCCACTTATGTAGAAAGTGATAAAGGCAGCATACTTGTCGACGCAGGTCTGACAGGCAAGAAAATGGAAGAGTTATTTGGACAAATAGATAAAGAAATAAAAAATTTAAACGGTATTCTAGTGACACACGAACATTCTGATCACATCAAAGGATTAGGTGTACTTGCACGTAAATACAATTTACCAGTTTATGCGAATGAAAAAACGTGGTCAGCCATTGAAAAGAAAGATAATAAAATACCAATGGATCAGAAATTCATTTTTAATCCATACGAAACGAAATCCATTGCAGGTTTCGATATTGAGTCATTCAACGTTTCACACGATGCAATAGATCCACAGTTCTATATTTTCCATAATAACTATAAGAAATTTACGATTATAACAGATACAGGCTACGTTTCAGATCGTATGAAAGGTATGATTCAAGGCAGTGATGCATTTATCTTCGAGAGCAACCACGACGTAGATATGTTACGCATGTGCCGCTATCCATGGAAGACCAAGCAACGTATCCTAAGCGACGTTGGTCATGTATCAAACGAAGATGCAGGTCATGCCATGACAGACGTTATTACAGGTAATACGAAACGCATTTATCTATCGCATCTGTCACAAGACAACAATATGAAAGACCTAGCTCGCATGAGTGTAGGACAAGTACTTAACGAACACGACATCGACACAGAACGTGACGTCATGCTGTGTGATACTGACAAAGCACAAGCAACACCAATATATACACTATAAGTCAGAGAGCCCCAACCATTAATGTTAGGGGCTCTTATTTATATCTATGGAAGTTAGTATGAGCATGTTTTAGTGGAGTTTAGATATGGAGAAGATTTGGAAAAGGTATCTAATTAGCGCTGAAGAGGATTTTTGAGAAATTAAGACATTGCGTGATGGGGAAGTCATAAGAAAATCAGATTTAGTTATTTAAAAGATTAGAATACAGTTTTTTATAAAATGGTATGAAAAAGTGAGGGTTTCACTTACTATGCAGAAAATTAGAAATAGATACTTATGACTATAAATTATCAACAGAAACAGAAAATTGAATAATGTAATATTCAGTTAACTAATAAATATAAATTAAAAATAGTAGTAGAAATACTTTTAAATAAGGATTTGTGTAAAGAAATTGTAAATAATGTGAATAACTATGTAAGACAACCACCAACTTATCCACTATTTTATTCAAGGTTATCCATAGATGTGCACAATTCACATGTGGATACCCACATTATACACAGAGTTATCCACAAATATACAGGTTATCCACGCTTTTTGTGTGTATAAATTGTAAAAAGCATTAATTTTCAATATACATTCTTGTTATAATAAGAGGGAACAGTGTGAATAAGTTAATAACTTGTGGATAAGTCTAATAACTTTTAATGCTATACACATATTTGGAGGATAAAAATGAAAATCACAATACTCACAGTAGGTAAATTAAAAGAAAAATACTGGAAACAAGCAATAGCAGAATATGAAAAGAGATTAGGAGCGTACTCCAAAATAGAAATAATTGAAGTACCAGATGAAAAAGCCCCTGAGAACATGAGCGATAAAGAAGTGGAACAAGTAAAAGAAAAAGAAGGGCAACGTCTTTTAGCTAAAGTAAAACCACAATCCACAGTCATTACATTAGAAATTAAAGGTAACATGCTAACATCAGAAGGCTTAGCCAAAGAACTAGAAGGGCGCATGACCCGTGGACAAAGCGACTTTACATTTGTTATAGGCGGATCAAACGGCCTATACCAAGACGTGTTAAACCGCAGCGACTACGCACTATCATTCAGCAAAATGACCTTCCCACACCAAATGATGCGCGTAGTCTTAATAGAACAAATATACCGCGCATTTAAGATTATGCGCGGTGAAGCATATCATAAATGATGCGGTTTTTTCAGCCGCTTCATAAAGGGATTTTGAACGTATCAGAACGTATGAGGTTTATGAGAATTGCAGTTATGTTTTTGTGAAGCATATCATAAATGATGCGGTTTTTTCAGCCGCTTCATAAAGGGATTTTGAACGTATCGGAACGTATGCGGTTTATGAGAATTGCTGTTATGTTTTTGTGAAGCATATCACAAGTGATGCGGTTTTTTAAATATTTTAGCTAATAATCGAGTCTAATAAATATATGTAAAAATCCACTGAATTAGAATAAAATTTTAAATTAAAGTAATTAAGTTGAAAAATGAGTATTATTGTTAAATATTTGTAAAATTTATTTGTATTACTAATTGTAAGGTTGTAAAATTAGTATATTTTAACTATACTAATTACATTCTGAGAAAATAATATAATAAGTTATATATTAATTAAAATGGAAAATTTGAGGGAAAATAACAGGAGGTTTTCATGGAGAATTCAGTAGATTTAATAAAAATATGGAGAATAATTAAAAGAAATTTTAATTTAATCATAATTTTACCAATAGTTGGTTTAATTATAGGTCTTCTATGCTCTTTAATTTTAGTTCAACCAATGTTCCAAGCATCAACACAAGTAATAGTTAACGAAAAAGAAAGCGATTCCGCAATGCAGGCTCAACAAGTTCAAAGTAATATTCAATTGGTGAATACATATGCCGAAATTGCAACAAGCCCTCGTATGTTAGAAGAAGTTTCAAAAGAGTTAGATAACAAATATTCGGCAAAAGAATTATCAAGTATGATCTCAGCAACAAGTGAAACTGAATCACAAATTTTAAATATTGCAGTTGAAAGTGCGAATAAGAATGATTCAGAAAAAATAGCAAATGTATTTTCTGAAGTTTTTAGTGATGAAACACCTAAGATTATGAACATAGACAATGTATCTATTTTATCTAAAGCAGATGACACTGCAACTCAAACTGAACCTAAAATGTTAGTAAATGCTTTACTTGGCATAGTAATAGGTTTAATGGTTGCAGCGGTTGTAATAGTTTTAAGAGAAATCTTTGATACACGCATTAAAAATGAACAAGATGTACAAGATGAATTAGATATTCCAGTTTTAGGTTCAATACAAAAATTTAAATAAGGAAGGATATTATTTATGGCAAAGAAAAAAGAAAAAACAATATCACCTTTATACGTTCATAACAATCCTAAGTCTACAATTAGTGAAAAGTTTAGAGGGATTAGATCAAATATTATGTTCTCAGGTGCGAATTCAGAAATAAAATCACTTATAGTTACATCTGAAAAAACAGCATCAGGTAAAAGTACAATAACTGCAAATATTGCTATTACATATGCGCAAGCAGGCTATAACACTTTAATTATTGATGGCGATATGAGAAAACCAACTCAACAAAATATTTTCAATCTAGCAAATCATAGTGGCTTATCTAATTTAATAATTGGCAAAACACTTCAGACTGATGCTATAAAAGAAACGCATATTGAGAATTTAAATGTCCTAACTTCAGGTCCAATACCGCCAAATCCGTCAGAACTTATTACATCAACAAATTTCCACGAATTACTTAACAAATTAACTGATGGTTTTGATTTTATTATAATTGATACACCGCCAGTGACTACTGTTACAGATGCACAATTATATGCTAAAGGTGTTAGAGATTGTGTGTTAGTGATAGATGGTTCAAAAAATGAAAAAAATGAAGTGAAAAAAGCTAAAGAATTATTGATTAAATCAGGTGGGAAAGTTATCGGTGCAGTCTTAAATAAAATGACAATCGAAAAAGGTTCAAGTTATTACTATTATTATGGGGATGAGTAAATATGATAGATATACACAATCATATATTGATTGGAGCTGATGATGGTCCAAAAACAAAGGAAGACGTTATAAGTTTAATAACTCAAGCGAAGGAAGAAGGTATTACTAGTATTGTAGCAACACCACATCATTTGCATACAAGATATAACAATCCTGTAGATAATGTGAAGTCAAAGGTGAATGAGATAATATCTATTGAAGAAATTAAAAAACTAGGTATTGAATTCTATTATGGTCAAGAAATTCGTATTACAGACCAAATACTTCCGGAAATTGATAATGGAAAGATAGTAGGAATAAATAACTCTCGTTACTTATTAATTGAGCTTCCTTCAAATGAAGTTCCACATTACACTCAAAATTTATTGAATGAGCTACAAGTTTTAGGATACATTCCTATAATCGCTCATCCTGAAAGGAATAGAGCAATTGCACAAAACTTAGATCTGTTATTTCAGTTAGTTAATGGTGGTGCTTTAAGTCAAATAACATCTACATCATTAAATGGTAGTATGGGCAAAAATATTAAGAAAGTGACTTTGCAAATGATTGATAATAATCTTACGCATTTTATTGCTTCGGATGCACATAGTGTTAATGAAAGACCATTTTTAATGAAATCATTATTAAATGATAAAAAACTTAAAAATTATAGGAAAGAAATCGCTGAATTGATTGAAAATGCAAAATTAATTATTGAAGATAAAAAATTAATGAAGGAGATTCCAACGCAAGATTATAATCATATAAAAAGATTTGGAATTTTCAAAAAATGAATGAGGGGATTTTATAGGTGGCACAAATTTCTGCAAGATTACGTCTAATTATGTTAGTCATAATAGATTCGGTAATTGTAACGTTTTCTGTGTTTTTAGGATATTTTATATTAGAACCATACTTTGAAAGTTATACTATTGATTTATTAATTTTAGCATCTGTTATATTGCTTATTTCACATCATGCGTTTGCGGCATTATTCAACTTATATCATAGGGCTTGGGAATATGCTAGTGTAAATGAATTGATGTTAGTTGTAAAATCAGTAAGTTCTTCAGTGTTAATTACATTAATTGTTGTTTCTCTTATAACCGGTAGTAGCCCATTCTTTAGGTTGTATTTTATAACTTGGATGATGCATTTAATACTAATAGGTGGCTCTAGATTATTTTGGAGAGTATATCGAAAATATATAATTGGTAGAAATATAAAAAAGAAACCAACATTAATAGTAGGTGCTGGTCAAGGCGGATCAATGTTAGTCCGTCAAATGTTAAGAAGTGCTGACATGAAAATGGAACCTGTGTTAGCTGTAGATGATGATAAAAACAAACAAAAAATAGTTATTACAGAAGGTGTAAAGGTACAAGGGTACATAAAAGATATTCCTGAATTAGTGAAAAAATTTAAAATCAAAAAAATTATAATAGCAATACCTACTCTAAGTGCAAAGAGACTTAAAGAAATAAATGATATATGTAATATCGAAGGAATAGAATTATTTAAAATGCCAAACATTGAAGATGTGTTGTCTGGCGATATAGAAGTAAATCAACTAAAAAAAATAGATGTAGGAGATTTGTTAGGTAGAGAACCAGTGGAATTAGATATGGCACTTATATCAAACGAACTTTCTCATAAAACAATTTTAGTGACTGGCGCAGGAGGTTCTATTGGTTCTGAAATTTGTAGGCAGGTATGCAAATTTGAACCAAGCAAAATAATTTTATTAGGACATGGTGAAAATAGCATTTATCTAATAAATCAAGAATTAACAAAGTTGTATAAAAATAAAATAGAAATTATACCAGTGATTGCTGATGTTCAAAATAAATCGAGATTACAAGAAGTAATGTTGAAGTATAAACCATATGTTGTTTATCATGCTGCGGCACATAAACATGTACCTTTAATGGAAGCAAATCCATTTGAAGCAATGAGAAATAATATATTGGGAACAAGAAATACTGCTGAGGCAGCAATAAATGCTGAAGTAAATAAATTTGTAATGATTTCTACGGACAAAGCAGTTAACCCACCTAACGTAATGGGAGCTACGAAGCGAGTGGCTGAGATGTATATTCAATGTTTAAATCACGAAAATTCTAAAACGGATCTTGTTGCCGTAAGGTTTGGAAACGTATTAGGTTCAAGGGGATCCGTAATCCCATTATTTAAAAAACAAATAGAGGCCGGTGGGCCATTAACTGTTACTCACCCAGATATGACACGTTACTTTATGACGATTCCAGAAGCGTCTAGACTTGTACTACAAGCAGGTGCCATAGCAACTGGGGGAGAAATATTTGTTTTGGATATGGGAGAACCAGTCAAAATAGTTGATTTAGCTAAAAATATTATTCGCTTAAGCGGTAAAAAAGAAGAAGATATAGGTATAGAGTTTACTGGTATGAGACCAGGTGAAAAATTATTTGAAGAATTATTAAATAAAAATGAAATACATTCTGAACAAGTATATGAAAAAATTTATCGCGGTAAAGCAATCACTATTCCAAAAAGTGAGTTAGATGAAGTTATTAATGAATTTTTTACTAACAAAAATGAATCAAAAGAAAAATTAATACAATTTGCTAATAGGAAGTTATAAAATGACACTTTTTTATAGAATCATAGTTTTAATCTTGTCTCTCATAAGCATTGTTTCAATAATGCTAAGCGACATTCAATTACCAAACAATTTAATAGCACTGCCTTTATTATTTATGTGTTTATACTTTTTATTTCCAATGTTTAGTAGATATATGTTTTATAATATTGGAATTACCATTGTAAATATAACAATGTTAATAAGGTATGTCATTTCTCCATTGTTAATGTCTATTTACGGTGTGAATGTTGGAATTGGTATGTCCACATCTCTTGGTTCTCAAACCAAAGCAATTAATTTAATGCTATTTGAAATGATAGTAATTATTGTAACATTCTGCCTTCTATATAAACGATTTTATTCTAGTAAAACTGAATTTAGAAAAATGGAAGCTAAACCTAATTTATTTGGTTGGGCTTATGTACTCTTAAGTTTTGTGGTTGTATTATTCAATCCAGAAGTGCTTGCAAGATACACTTTTATTTGGTCTGCTTCTCAATTGAAAAGTAAAGATGTGGTAGACTCAGTTTCATTATTTTTCTTAATAGTCCAACTTGGGCAAGTTGTAGCTACAATAGGCGTGTTAAATTGGATATATAGATTCTATGAATATAACAAAAATATCATATGGTTATTTCTATCATTTATAGTAATAGGAATATCATCATCTTTTATTACTGGTACGAGTAGATTTAGCATAATTTTACCTTTAGCAACTGGATTATTCACTATTTTTATTTTGTATAAAAATTATAGAAAGTTAATTGTTATATTATCGGTAGGCATGTCATTATTATTAATAGCAGTGTCTACTTTGTTAAAACAAAACACGATTGCTACACAAGGAAATACATCTACTGCTAAATCTAGTAGTACATTTGAAAATCTTAATACTGATTTGCAATTATATTTTTCAGGGGTATCAAATGTAGCTCATTCAATTGATACTAGCTATGTTTATGCACCATTTCAATTTGATGCAATTATTAGTGAATTATTTAGGTCAGTTGTGTTTTTGAATTCATTGTTTGGACAACATCAAAGTGCTCTAACATCATTTAATGAAGTTTTTTATCAGAGGCCATTGGTTTCAGATCAAATATTACCAATGATTGGACAAGGTTACTTATACTTTGGTCCGTACTTAGCTCCAATACTTTCTTTTATTAGTATTATCTTAGTTATGGTGTTGGATAAAAAAATATATAAGAGTGACTCAGTATTTAAAATATATATTATGTCATATTTATGTATTAAGTTATCACTATTTTTTATGGCGAATGCAACGATTCAAATGTCATTTTTCACAAATTTCTTTATTATTTTATTGATGATAAGTTATCTTAACAAGAAGTTTATAATTAAGAAGGTGTAGTCCATGAATATTGGAAAAAAAGATGTAGCATGGAGTTATATAAGTTTAGCGATGGTACAAGGTATCAACATTATGCTTTTACCGATTATATTAAAATTTTTAAATTCAGCTGAACTGGGATTATGGTATACATTTACTTCATTATATGGTTTAGCAATGCTTATTGATTTTGGATTTCAAACAGTCATTGCTAGGAATATAAGTTATTTATGGTCAGGCGCTAAAACTGTTAAAAAAGAAGGCTTTGATGAAACTGATGTAAAAGAAAATGGAATACATATTGGATACTTTATAAAGGTTTTATCAACTGTAAAATTTATTTACTACGTTATGGGTATAATAATATTAACTATATTTATGACTTTTGGTACTTTATATTTACTTCAAATTACTAATGGAGAAATTGACTTATATGAAGCATTAATCGCATGGTTTTTTTATATGTTATCTATTGTCTTGAATGTTGCATTTTCTTTTTGGAATGCTATTTTAAAAGGGATTGGCGCTATAAAAGTATATAATCAAATTTTAGTGATTACTAAAGTAACCCAACTTATATTATCAATTTTACTTTTAGTGGTGGGATACGGAATAATTGGAGTTTCATTCGCATACCTTGTTTCTGTAATTGTAAACAGATTACTACAATCATTTAATTATTATAGGTTTACGAATGAAACAAAAGTAACAAGGAAGAAAATAAAAGTTAAATATGATAAGGAAATTTTTGAGGCATTTTTACCTAATACTGTGAAAACAGGCATTTTATCTTTATCTAATTATTTAGTCATAAACTTTCCAATAATATTATGTTCATATTTCCTATCTCTAAATGTCTCTGGGCAATTTGGTTTGATAAACCAAATAATTACATTAATTTTAACTTTATCGAATTCTTATTTTAATACTTATTTATCAAAATTTAACTATTTGAGAGTTAGAAAGCAGTTTGATGAATTACATAAATTATTTACTAAATCAATGGTAACAAATTATATTTTTAACTTTATTGCGTTTGCTTTGTTATTAGTATTTGGTAATTTCGCGCTAAATTTAATTGGGGCTGACTACACACTATTACCAATTGGTCTAATGTTAATTGTAATAGTATATAGATTCTTATATAACAATCAAATTTTGTTTACAACTTTTTTAACAACTAAAAACAAAATTCCGCATTATAAACAGTTTTTAATATCTGCCATTATAACTATTGTTGTACAGGTTGTTGTGCTGACATTCGTTGAATCAACATTATTATACTTGATAATGCCATTACTGATTATTCAATTAATATTTAATAATTGGTATTGGGTCTATTATGTTATTAAAGATGCAAGGGGTGAAAAAAATGAAAAAGCAATCATTAATGAATAAAGCAATTATATTAATGACTACACTTTATCAAAAAAATATTCCAATATTACCGAGGTTAATGCAACAATCAAACCGATTTATATTTGCTTGTGATATACCAAGAAGTGTGAGAATTGGAAAAGGAACAGTTTTTGCACATAGTGGTTTAGGATGTGTTATTCATTCAAATGCAAAAATTGGAGAAAATTGTAAAATCCAGCAAAATGTGACGATAGGTGGGAGAGGAAAACACGGCACACCTATAATTGGTAATAATGTATTTATAGGGGCCGGCTCTACCATAATTGGCGGTATAAAAATTGGCGATAATGCCACAATTGGAGCCATGACACTAGTTTTAAAAGATGTTGATGAAAATGAAACGGTCGTCGGCATACCAGCTAGAGGAGTGAAGAAATGAAATTGTTATTTGTAGTAAATAATTTTAATTTTGGTGGCCCGCAAAAAAGTCTTGTGAACTTATTCTATGAATTAAAAAGTAATGATGTGAAAATTGATTTAATGATATTAAATCAGCAAGATAAATTGACGCATTATATTCCAGATTATGTAAATGTTATTCAAGTTCCAAGTAAGTATTCATTATTAATTTTAGATAAAAGTAACTTATTTACAAATATGATGCGAAATTTAAATAAACCATTGTTGATTTTAAAGACGCTAATTTTTGTAATTAAAAGTCAATTAAAGTTACAGGATAATACTAAAAGCAAACAGAAATTTTGGATAAAGAATAAATGGAATGATGAGGATTTTACAAAACATTATGATTTTGCAGTTGGTGTATCTGGAGGTCATTCAGTTTATTTTATAGAAGATTATATTAAAGCTAATCACAAAATTGGTTGGATAAGGACTGATTATAAAGTATTAAAAAGAGATCATCAGTTGGATAAGCAATATTTCGAAAAAATGGATGGAATGATTGCTGTTTCGAATATGACTGCTGAAAGTTTTGAGAAAATATTCAATATAACCCCTTATGTATACTACAACAGTCTACCGATTAAGTTATATGAAAATATAGATAGTGAGGATTTTGATACAGATTTTGATTATATGAATTTATGTACAATCTGTAGGTTGGACAATGACAAAGGTTTAGATTTACTAGTGGAAGCGGCTAAAATTTTGAAAAACCAGGAAATAAAATTTAAATGGTATATTGTTGGAACTGGAAAACTGGAAGAATGGTTAAAAGAAGAAATACGAAAAAATGGTTTAGAAAAATTAGTTTTGCCAATAGGATTTAAATTCAATACAGGAAACATCCTAAAAAAAATGGATGTTCTTGTACATCCTTCCAGATTTGAAGGTAAGTCAAACACAATTGATGAAGCACTTTATTATGAAATACCGATTGTTGCTACTAACTTTGATACAGTTTATGAACAAATTATCAATGGTGAAAATGGATTCATTACAAATATGAATGGCAGTGAAATAGCGAAGAAAATTATTGAGTTGTATGAAGATAAACAGATTTATACAAAAATAAAAAACAATCTTCATAATAATAGAATAATTCCTAAAGATAAAGGTGAAGAGTTTATAAACTTACTTGGTAGGATTGGAGATAATAAATGACAAAATTGACTATTTTCACCCCAACATATAACAGAGCACATACGCTACCTAGATTATTTGATTCATTAGTTAATCAAACAAATTATGAATTTGAATGGTTAATTGTAGATGATGGATCCACAGATGATACTGAAGAAATAGTGAAAACATTTATAACAGAAAAATTTCCAATTAGATATATAAAGCAAAAAAACGGTGGGAAACATATAGCTACTAATATAGGTTTGAAATGTGCGTATGGAGAACTATTTACTTGCCTTGATAGCGATGATTGGTTTTACCCTGAGGCTGTTGCATTTTTTATTGATCAATTTGCTGAAAATAATGAAATGAATGCTTTAATCTCACTGGATACATTTGAAAATGGAGAAATTGTAGGTGAGAAATTACCAAAAATTGATAATGTAAATTGGGTAGATTTAAGATATAAATATCAAATTAAAGGGGATAAATGTTATGTATTTAAAACAAAAATAGTTAAAAATATGACATTTCCTCAATATGGTGAGTCTATCCATATGCCACCATCCTATCAACTATTTGATTATAGTAGATACTATAATTTTCATTTATCAAATGAAAAAACAAAATTTGTCGAATATCAAAATGATGGTATTAGTAGTAAAGTGAAACAAAATTATTTTAAATCTGCAGAAAATTATTGTGAGTATAGAAAGTTTGCCAATGATCAATTACCTAATTTAAAAGAAAAAATAAAAAATATTTTATTATTCGATATATCTTGGATTGAATTGAAATTGAATAGCAAATTTAAATTCAAAAGCAAATCAGCATTTATATTATCAATACTCTGTCTACCTATTTCATATGTGATGTATATATACTATAAAAATTATTTTCGAGAGAAGTGAGTATAATGAAAAGTAAAGTATATTTGATTATAAAAATGATGCAAAAACCATATAATTTATTACCGAAAGGAATTTCAAATATTTTATGGTATATCTTTTCATTAAGCGAATCAAAAATTGCAATATTATATCGTTATTTATATTTAACTAAATATGCAAATAGAATTGGAAGGAATGTTTTTATTGGAAAATTCGTTACTATAAAAAATATAGATAATTTATCCATTGGTAATGATGTAAGTATACATGCATATAGTTATATTGATGCATTTGGAAAAATTGAAATTGGTAACAGTGTTTCGATAGCTAATCATACAACACTAATTTCATCTGATCATACATGGGATGATAGGAATACGCCAATTAAGTATAATCCAGTCGATCCTAAAAGGATTATTATTGAAAATGACGTGTGGATTGCTGCTGGAGTAAGAGTACTTGGTGGCGTTACTATCAATAAACGAAATGTAATTGGTGCAGGAGCAGTTGTAAATAAAAGTACTGAGGAAAATTGCGTTTATGTAGGTGTACCAATCAAAAAAGTGAAGGAGATATAAAATATGAAGATATTAATCACAGGAGCAGCAGGTTTTATTGGATCTCATCTTGCGAAAAAATTAATTAGACAAGAGCATCAAGTTATAGGTGTAGATAGTATAAATGATTATTATTCAGTTTCTTTGAAAGAAGATAGATTACAATCAATAGGTAAAGAGAGTTTTACTTTTTATAAATTGAAATTAGAAAATTATGACGAATTATCTAAAGTATTTAGAGATGAACAACCAGCAGTAGTAGTTAATTTAGCAGCTCAAGCTGGTGTTAGATACAGTATAGAAAACCCAAGGGCATATATTGACTCTAATGTTGTTGGTTTTATGAATATTTTAGAATGCTGTAGACATTTTAATATTCAAAATTTAATTTATGCTTCCTCTAGTTCAGTATACGGTGCTAATACAACAAAACCATTTAGCACTTCTGATAACATAGACCATCCGTTAAGTTTATATGCAGCAACTAAAAAATCAAATGAGTTAATGGCACATACGTATAGTCATTTATACAAATTACCTACAACAGGTTTGAGGTTCTTTACGGTATATGGTCCATGGGGTAGACCAGATATGGCACTATTTAAATTCACAAAAGCAATCGTAAATGACGAGGTTATAGATGTTTATAATCACGGAAATATGATGAGAGATTTTACGTATGTTGATGATATTGTTGAAGCAATTAGTAGACTTGTTAAAAAACCAGCATCACCAAATAAAGAATGGTCAGGTGCAAATCCAGATCCTGGTTCTTCATATGCACCATATAAAGTCTATAATATTGGAAACAATAGCCCAGTTAGATTGATGGAATTTGTTGAAGCTATAGAGAATAAATTAGGTAAAGAAGCAAAGAAAAACTACATGGATTTACAACCTGGAGATGTACCTGAAACTTATGCAAATGTTGATGACTTATTTAGAGATATTGATTTTAAACCAGAAACTACAATTCAAGATGGTGTAAATAAATTTGTTGATTGGTACTTAGAATATTATAAATAAAATTAGGGAGATGTTTTTTGATGGAAAGAAATATTGCAGTAGTTGGATTAGGTTATGTAGGTTTACCAGTAGCTGTGACTTTTGGGAATAAACATAAAGTAATCGGATTTGATATAAATGAAGCAAGGATTCAAGAATTAAAAAATAATTACGATAGAACAAATGAAGTAACTGAAGAAAAATTAAAAAAAACAAATATAACGTATACATCAAACACAGAGGATTTGAAACAAGCTGACTTCATTATTGTGGCTGTACCTACACCAATTGATAAACATAATAAGCCTGATTTATTGCCATTATTAAAAGCGAGTGAAACTGTTGGAAAATTCATTACACCAGACACAATCGTTGTTTATGAATCAACAGTTTATCCTGGTGCAACGGAAGAAGAGTGTGTACCTGTATTAGAAAAATATTCTGGACTTGTTTGTGGTAAAGACTTTTTTGTTGGTTACTCACCTGAGAGAATTAATCCAGGAGATAAAGTACATACTTTCGAAACGATTACAAAAGTTGTATCAGGCCAAACGCCTGAAGTATTAGAAGTAGTCGCAAAGGTATATAGTTCAGTCGTCACAGCGGGAGTTCATAAAGCCTCTTCTATTAAAGTAGCAGAAGCGGCAAAAGTCATTGAAAATACACAACGTGATGTGAACATTGCATTAATGAATGAACTCGCAATCATTTTTGATAAATTAAACATAGACACTAACGAGGTATTAAAAGCGTCAGGAACAAAATGGAACTTTTTGAATTTTAAACCAGGTTTAGTAGGTGGACACTGTATTGGTGTTGATCCGTATTATTTAACACATAAAGCTCAAGAAGTTGGTCACCATCCTGAAGTAATCCTAGCTGGTAGAAGAATAAATGATAATATGGCAAAACATATCGCTTCTAACGTTATTAAAGAATTGTTGAAACAAGGATTAGAAGTACAAGGTGCGTCAGTCAATGTGTTAGGTCTTACATTTAAAGAAAATTGTCCAGACCTAAGAAATACAAAAGTTATTCACATCATTGAGGAATTAAAAGAATATGGACTAAACGTAACAGTGAATGATGTTGAAGCAGATAAAAATGAAGCAGAGAAATTGTTCAATTTAAATTTGAAAGATAAAAGTGAATTAAATAAAGCTGATGTAGTATTATTTGCAGTGCCTCATAGTGAATATTTAACTGAATATGATGATTATATTAATTTGGCAAAAGAAAACGGAATTATAATTGATATTAAAGGCAATATTAGACATGAAGATATTCAAGCTAATCAAAAACTTTGGAGGCTATAATGTTAAAAATTGTGCAAGTTGCTGCAATTGAAATGACGCATATTAAACTCTTAAAAACTTTGAATGAAACAAGTATTAATAATGGCATAGAAGTTCATTGCGTGAGCACTTTTGGCTCTCAAATAAATGAAGTCAAAAAACAAGGTGTCAACTATCATAATATAAATATTGATAGAAATATAAATCCTATTAGTAATATGAAATCTATTTTAAAAATGGTAAAGTTATTTAAACAAATCAAACCAGACATCGTTCATGTTCATACGCCTATAGCTGCAGTATTAGGCAGAATTGCTGCTAAGATAGCAGGTGTGCCGACAATAATATATACTGCACATGGATTTTATTTTCATGAAGGTATGTCATTAAAGACATATAAATTTTATTTTAATATTGAGAAATTTATTGGGAAATACTTTACTGATTATATATTCACTCAAAGTAAAGAAGACTATCACACAGCAGTAAAAAATAACTTTTTAAAAAAATCGAAGCAAAGTAACTATCTCCACATTAGCAATGGTATAGACATAGATAACCAATTTAATTTTGAATCAATAAATAAAGATAACTTGACTAGTATAAAACAAGAATTAGAAATTAAAGATGGCGATATTGTTGTCACTTTTATTGGGAGACTAGTTAAAGAAAAAGGAATATTAGATCTTTTAGATTCATATAATAAACTGACGTCAAAAAATATTAAGTATATAATTATAGGTGATTTACCTGAAGGTGAAAGGGATAATGAAACACAAAAAGTTTTGAAAAATTATAAAAAAGAAAAAAATATTATTTTTACAGGACAAATTACTAATATTAATGAATATTTAGCTTTAAGTGATATATATTGTTTGCCATCTTATAGGGAAGGTATGCCTAGATCAATCATTGAAGCTATGGCAATGAAAAATGCAATTATTGCAACAAACATACGGGGTTCGAGAGAAGAAGTAATTGATAATGAGAATGGTTTTTTAGTTCCTTTACAAGCAAGTATGTATATTGCAAATAAAATTGAAGAATTAGCAAATGATAATAATAAATTAAAAAAATTTAAAGAAGCGAGCTTTATAAGAGCAAAAAACAATTATAATGAAGTGGATGTTGTCAAAAAGCAACTTGAAATATTTAGTCGATTTGATAAGTAAGAAAGTGAGGGGTCGCACTAATGCTAAAGAGAATGTTTGATTTGATAATTAGTTTAGGTTTATTAGTTATATCTTCACCGATATTAATAGTTTCATATCTATTAATTTCAAAAAAACTGGGGAAACCAGTATTGTTCAAACAAACTAGACCTGGAAAATATGAAAAGCCTTTCGACATTTACAAATTCAGAACAATGACAACAGAGGTAGATGATAAAGGTCAATTATTACCAGATGAGCAACGTATGACAAAGCTAGGTTCTCAAATTAGAAATTCAAGTATTGATGAATTGCCGCAATTAATAAATGTGTTGAAAGGTGATTTAAGCTTAGTTGGACCAAGACCATTACTAATGGAATACTTACCTTTATATAATGAAGAACAAAGAAAACGTCATAATGTTAAACCGGGCATTACAGGTTGGGCACAAACAAATGGTAGAAATGCAATAACATGGGAACAGAAGTTTAAACTTGATGTATGGTATGCTGAAAATCAATCATTTAAACTAGATATGTATATTTTATATAAAACAATAGAAAATGTATTGAAGAAAAAAGATATTAGTTCTGAATCTCATGTCACTGCAGAAAAATTTAGAGGTAATGTTTAATGAAACGTATAATCTTAATAGGAAATGGTGGCCACTCTAAAGTGATTAAAGATATTATCGATGAATCACCGGACTATACTGTCGTAGGATTTTTGGATAATAAGTTCTCTTCGTATGAAGAGAATGGGAATTGTTTTTATGATAATTTAGATAATATAAAATTTTATAGTGAAGATTATTATTTCTGCTTAGCAATAGGTAATAATGTTATAAGAAATAAACTGTTTAAAGAAATGCAACTTCATAAAAATCGATTTCCAGCACTGATACATTCGACTGCGAGTGTAAGCCCAAGTGCTCAAATTGGGTTTGGAACAGTTGTCATGCCTAATGCTGTTATTAATGCAGACGCACGAATAGGTAACCATGTAATAGTCAATTCAGGTTCAGTTATTGAACATGATAATTTTATAGAAGATTATGTTCATATTTCTCCAAATGCAACATTAGCTGGAAATGTTGCAATAGGAGTACGTTCGCATATTGCTATTGGCGCATCAGTATTACCACAAATAAAAATAGGTAGTGATTGTATCATAGGTGCAGGGGCGACCGTTATTAATAATGTTAATGACAAACAAATAGTTGTTGGTACACCAGCAAAACCCAAGGAGGAGTGAGAGTAGTTGACAAATGAACGCGTATATTTATCTAGACCACATATGGGTGGGAATGAACAAACTTATATAGAGAGAGCATTTGAACAGAATTGGATAGCGCCATTAGGAGAGAATGTGACTGAATTTGAAAATAGTATAAAATCTTATATCAATATAGATCAAGCATTGGCTGTTAGTAGTGGAACTGCTGCTATACATTTGGCACTGATAGAGAGTGGCGTAACAGAAGGGGATTATGTATTTTGTACCTCTTTAACTTTCTGTGCAACTTCTAATCCAATCTTATATCAAAATGCTATACCTGTATTCATTGATTCTGAATTAGATTCTTGGAATATGTCGCCTGTTGCATTGGAAAAAGCATTCAAAGAATTTGAAAAAAAATCAATTAAACCAAAAGCCGTTATAGCAGTTAATTTGTATGGACAATCTGCTAAATTAGATGAAATTAAAGCAATTTGTGATTCATATAATGTAACTTTAATCGAAGATGCGGCTGAATCTTTAGGTGCAGAATTTCACGGGGAAATGAGCGGAAGTTTTGGCGATTATGGTATTTTTTCATTTAATGGTAATAAAATAATTACTACCAGTGGTGGTGGTATGTTAGTCACAAATGATAGTAAATCAAATGAACATGCATTTTTCTTAGCAACTCAAGCTAGGGATAAAGCGATATATTATCAACATAGTGAATTAGGTTTTAACTATAGATTGAGCAACATATCAGCTGGTATCGGACGAGGGCAAATGGAAGTATTGGAGCAACGTGTTCAAAAAAGAAGAGCAATTTTTGATAAATATTATCATGAATTGTCAACTATTGAAGGCATCGAATTTCAACCAGAACTACCTAAATCTAAGTCTAACAGATGGTTAACAGCATTAACGATTGATGAGAATAAAACAGGATTTTCAGCAAAAGATGTAATTGAAGCACTTAGTAAAGAAAATATAGAAGCGAGACCTGTATGGAAACCAATGCATTTACAGCCACTATATAGTCAATATGAATATTATTTTGATGGTGTTGACAATGCTAAATATTTATTCGAACAAGGTATATGTCTACCTTCTGGTTCTGATATGGCAGTCGAAGATCAACAACGTATTATTCAAATTATAAAAAGATTGCTAGTCAAAAAGTAAGGATGGGTGGTATATGGAAAGAAGAAAAAGAAAGAAAAATTCAAAAGCAAAAAAAGTTATTCTAACAATAATCATTATTTTAGGGTTATTTGTAATATTTGCAGCAGCGTTTATTTTTTATAAATTAACAGTATTAAATAGATCCATCAATAATCCTTTGGATAGAGAGCATTCTGAACTGAGAGATAAGCCGTTAAAAGACGGGGAACCTATTTCTATTGCATTGTTCGGTATTGATTCTGATGAGGTTAGAGCATCTGAGAATGGTGGTCAAAGATCTGATTCTATCGTACTTCTTTCAATTAACCCGAAAGATAAAAAGACAGAAATGATTAGTGTGCCTCGTGATACACATGCTAAGATAGTTGGTAAAGATACAGAAGAGAAAATTAATCATGCATATGCATATGGTGGACCGGATATGGCAGTGAAATCTGTAGAAAAATTAATGGATGTCCCTATTGATCATTATGCTGCTATTAACATGGACGGAGTTTCTACGCTTATTGATGAAGTGAACGGTGTAGACGTTGTTAGTAATGGGGATTTTACCAAATCTAATTATTCTTTTGAAAAAGGAAAAAAATATCACATGGATGGTAAAGAAGCTTTAGCATTTATGCGTAGTAGAAAAGAAGCGGGTGCTGGAGGCGATGAAGGAAGACAAGCACGTCAACAACTCGTCATTGAAGCAGTAGCTAAAAAATCAATGAATCCAAGTTCTATTCCTAAAATTAATTCAATTTTTAATGCGGTAGAAGATAATGTTGAAACGGATTTGAGTTTAACTGATTTAAATGATATTCGCTCAGATTATAAAGCTGCGCAAAAAAATGTGAATCGTCATACTTTAAATGGTGAAAATACTTTAGGCGATGATGACCTTTATTACTTCTATCCTGGTGATAATGATCAAATCATTAAAGATTATCGAGACAATTTGAATTTGAAATAAAATTTTTATCAAACGGCAATTGCTATTGTAACAATTGCCGTTTTTGTATGAATTACCCTCATATAACAACAAAGGTAGATAAAAGACTATAATTGCTTTTGCTAACAGTATCTTTTATTAAAATTTTATGAATATTTCTTAGTCAAGAATCATAATTTAAGTTTGTTTTTATATATTAAAAAATAAAAGTAATAGGAGTGTCAAAATACTGCTATACTTCTAACTTTAAGTTATATTGTCTAATGAAATAAGTATGACTATCTGAGAAATAATACAGTCATAGAATAAAATACCCATCATTTCACCGATGAGCATTAACCGTTCGGTTACATTGATATCTTCAGGAAAGTGTGTTACATCTCCACTTGGATGGTTATGTCCTAGCATAATGCTGTTGGCGTTACTGAGCATCGCTGTTTTGAATATTTCTCTGGGGTGAATCACTGTTTGGTTAATAGAACCTATCGATAGTGTTTGAATATGTGTAGGTTCGTTTTTACTATTCATACATATAAGTATGAGATGTTCTCGATCACTGTTTCCAATGAATGAACGCATAATTTCTGCCACATCCTCAGGGTTTGAAATACGAGTTTTTAGATAACTCAATGTATCTGTTTTTATCATTTGTAGTGAAACAATATTGATTTCCTTCATAAATTTCCCTCCATATATGGACTATGCATTCAAAGTCCATTTCTGTCTTGCTTTTGGATTAAGGGGATGCATGATTTCATGAGTTGCGGGGTTCATGAGTTGCTTCACTTTCTTTTTATGTGTTTTCAACATCTCTAATATTTCATTGACACGCACTTCAACAATCGGTTTTTTAGCGTAAGCACCCCATGCTAATATCACTTCATCCGATTCTTTCACTGCTTTCATAATTTGAATATTTGTATGATTATCATAAGCATTTTTTGAATGTTTAAGATTAAAAGGTGTTGTAATATTAGAATATAGATTCACAAAATTGATTGAACCAAATGCTTCCATTTCTGTAACTTTATTCATAATGAGTTGAGTTGTTAGATCGATATTGAGAATACCATCATAATGCGGGTACATTGTAATGATTGTGATCGTTTGTTTTTCACTGTCCCATGTTTTCTTAAGTAGATAGCGATGTTGTTGGTCATCACTGAATATGGCTTCAGTTTCTAATGTATTTTTTATTGTTTTCATGTAATATTCACTCCTCTAGTATTCTTCTGGTAATAACATGACGTAATAAGAAAGGTCTACATCATCTTCTCGGATAATGTAGACCTTATTGATATCGATAGACTGTTTGACATTTGCCTTATGCGTTTTGACATATTCAGGACGTTCTTGTTTGTGTTTGATATATAGTTGGTTATTGTGCATATTGAATTGGAATATATGAAAATAATCCAATGATTCCTTGCCTTTTGATTGTGTTTGTTCTCGTCGTGCTACGAGTTGCCACAATTGATGTTGTAAGGTGATAGGTAAGTTGTTATCGATACCGCGGGTAATATATCTATTCATAAGCGTTTTCCTTTCGTTCTGATTCTTTCATCCAAATGATAATTTCACTAAGAATTGTAATGACGAGTTGTGTAATTTTGATGTATTTATGCATATTATTGTCCTCCTGTTAGTAAGTATCGTTGATCCAAAAGGGGCATGACCGTGTTGTGTAGATATAAGAAATCCATATCGTGGTTTTCATCAATATAACCAATGGCTATGAGTTGTTTCTGATGGTAGAGAATGAAAGGGTAGATATTACTTTCGTGAAGTGTATCAGAATAGTAGGTGTAGGTTTGAAGTATTTTATTACTGAGTGGACCAAGTCTTACATATTGACCAGGAAGGATATTATCTGCCATTTCATCGATAGATTCACATTCCCATTTTTCGTCCTTTGGTAGACTGAATAAGTTGGTTATATAGTGCTTGAGTTGTTGTTCTAGTGTCATCATTATGACCTCCTAATGTATTTGATGGATGTATGCATGTGATACATCATTTTGATAATATAAGTTTGAAATACCATTTGTTTCGCCTAGAAATCCCACTGAAATACAGAGAATATCCCAATCGAAAATCATCACAATTGTTGATATGACAAGGAAATCCCGTTATCCCGCTCTTTTCTCGGGAAATATAGCTATATATTTATATATGATTTGGATTTGTAGATGTCATTACGACTTACTTTTTTCTTTTTATATTATTTATTTATAAATAATAATGGGATTTCGGGATTACGCTTGCGTAATCCTTCTGTCACTTGAAGTTATCCAATCCCGTTACTATCCCGTTCATATTTTATTTTGGGATGTTCTTTCGTCATACAATATAAGCTTCACATTGAGTTGTGACTTGTTAGTATGGTTAGATGGGTGTTATTGAATGACGAAAGGACAGTACATAGATATTAGATTTGAAAGTAGAGTGTTTGAGGCAAAAACAAAGACGAAGTGCTGAGGAGCACTTCGTCTAGATTATTATTATTGAAAAGTTGTTTAATAATTTCATTATTAAGTTTTAGTGTAACGTAGAATTGCTTTTTATGATTCTCATCTTTACGAATGTCAATACGGTCAATAACCGTTAGGTACAAAGCTTTGAGATGGGATTTATCCATGGATTCTATATTTTGAAATATTCGTTGTAATAGGGCAGCGATTTGCTTCGTATCGTAAGATGGTTTTTCTTGGTTTTGTTGCTGCTTGAGTTGATTCATTTGGTTTGTAATGTCATTGAGTTGTGTTTCATATTGATGAATGGTTGGTTTGAGTGCAGATGTTAAGTCTGGATTGTCTTCGATGGTTTGAATTAGATTTTTTAGTTTAATGTTTATTTCATCAAATTGTTGTTGTTTATAAGCAATATCATGGTTAAGTGCAGCTACATCGACTTGATTTTCTTGATTAACACGTTCGACAACTTGTTTGAGAACTTTATCACTTTTGACAATTTCCAGTATCTGATCCATAACATATTTTTCAATGACATCGGCTCTAACACTATTGGCCGAACATACCTTTGATCCTTTGTTGCGAAAGTTACTACACGAATAGTAGCGAATACGTTTCTTTGTACCATCTTTAAGTGTGTTGGTGGTATTGCTGGCAGCCATGGGTGCGTTACATTGTGGGTTTGGACAATGCAGAATCCCTGTTAAGAGGTTTGTCCCTTTTCCATGAACTTGTGGCTTTTTGCTTACTTGCTTCTTACGTGCTTGTACTTTATCCCATAAATCTTGACTAATAATAGGTGTGTGTTTGCCTTCAGCGATCACTGGATTATCATTCAAGCCTTTACGTCGTTTATCATTCCAATCTTTGTATTTCGCGAATTGAATTTTACCAATATAGAATGGGTTTGAGAGAATATAAGTAACAGCTGAAATACTAAATGGATTACCTTTCTTAGTGACATAACCTTTATGATTGAGTGCATTGGCTATTTTACGATAACCATGACCTTTGGCATAAGATTCAAAGATATATTTAACGATGTTAGCTTCATGTTGATTAATCATTAATTCTTTTTTATTATCAGGTATGTTATTATATCCTAATGGAAGATTGCCTTGATAATAGCCCTCTAAAGCTCTTTGATGTTGTCCGGTGTAAATGTTCTCTAAAATTGTATTTCTTTCAAATTCGGAAAAACTTGCAAGTATCTGGAGCATTAACTTACCTGTTGAATTTTTGACTTCCATGCGTTCAGACAAGCTAAAAAATTCAACATTTTGACGATGAAGTTCTTCGACGATTGTAAGTAAATCGGAAGTATTACGTGCCAAACGATTTGTTTTATAAACCATAACACAGTCTAATTTTCCATTTTTAGCATCATTTAACATGCGCTGTAATTCAGGACGGTTCATAGATTTTCCTGATATACCCCGATCTGCATATATATCAACGAGTTCATAGCCGTTAAATTGGCAATATTGCTCTATTTGTGTAATTTGTCCCTCTATGCTATAACCCTCTACTTGTCTCTCTGTGGACACGCGAATGTAGCCTCCTACAAGCTTTTTCTTCATTTTATCCATTATAATCTATCCTTTCTTTAATTATACAATTGATAATTTCATAGTCTGCTTTACAATATTCAGTGGTTCGTTTTTGAAATAGATGCCAGCGAGGCTTTTATTTTTAGAAATATTAATTTCATCAATATAGGGGTACAACATGTTTAGTGTGAAACGTTGTTGAATGATGTTTTGGAAAGCTTTTCGAATTTGATACGCACTGATTGATGATATAGGTTTTGATTGTTGATGTAATGATTGCGTTTGTTCTCTGAACGTTTCTGCATCAATTTTGCCGTTGGCCAATTTTTCTATTAGCTGTTCGTGGTTGAGTGTAGTTTTAGTTTCTATGTCTCTTTGTCTTTTGAGTTGTTGTTGAATTGTTTGGTTAATTTTTGAATACAGCTGTTGGTTCTGAAAGAAGTCCTGACAAGTCGTTAAGACACTTGTTTCTAATTCTTGTGCGTTGATTCCTTTAAATTCACAAACAAAGCGAGCGTTATTCATATTTTGCGGACAGACATAGTAACGCAATGAATGATTTGGTTTTCGGACGGTCATGTTTGTGAGTGTCGAATGGCAATAGGGGCATTTGATTTTTTGTTTGAGTTGATTTTCTGACGGCTTACGTTTGACTTGTTTCTGAGTTCGGGTAACTTGAGCTTCTTCGTATATCGTTGTACTGACAATAGCTGGGAACATGTTTTCATATTGTCCGTATTGATTGATAACACGGCCACAGTAATTAGGGTTAAGGATAATATTACGCACTTGATAGGGCTTGCGATTAATGAATTTATCATCAGCTTCTAAGTATTGCGCAATTTTTTTATAACCATAACCTTGAAGGTAATAATTGAACACAGCTTTTATTGTTGGTGCTTTTACTGTGTCTATTGTGAAAGTACCATTATGATAGTGATACCCAAAGGGTGCATGTGTTGTAATCAGTTTACCTTGTTTCGCTTTTTCTTTGATTCCATTTTTGACTTGTTCGCCTATATTATCAGATTCTAGTTCGGCCAAGCTGATGAAAATATTGAGTTTGAGCCGATCGAATGCTTTATCCATGTCGAAGTAGCCATCATGAACGCTTAAGATATGAACATGATACGATTGACACAATTTCATGAGTTTTAATGCATTTTTTAGATTACGATGAAGTCGATTCAGACGATAGCAACATAGTACGTCACATTGTCCCTGTTGAATCAGTTCAGTAATTTGTTGATAACCATTCCGCTTATCAGTACGTCCTGATTGTTTATCGCTATAAAAAGTAATATGTGGAATATTATGTTTTTCGGCTAATGCCTTGATGGTTTGTTTTTGTGCTGCTAAGGATTGTTGCTTTGTAGTGCTCTGTCGTAAGTAACCCATTGCTTGTTTCATCCTGTTTCCTCCTTCCACAGTGATAATATATATTTATGAACGAATTTATAGATGAGCCCAACACCAGTGAGGTGTTGGGCGTTATTATTAGTCATCAAAGTGATTGATTTCTTCAATCACTAAATCAGCGAGTAATGTGATTAATTCGTCCATATGGTTCAACCTCCAAATATCAAATTATATTGAATTGATAACATGTTGCATTGTTATTCGTTCACTCTGTGTACTTGGAACAATATGTTCAGTTATCTCTTTTTCATTTATGAATTCAGGGTACAAGTGATAAAATTTTAGTAGCTTCTGTTCCGTTTCAGTTAATACATATTGTTGCATATGGTAGTATCTGTCGATATAATTAACGACAATAGGTTTTTGATTATCATCGACTTCTACCGAATCAATTGTATAATCTAATAAGTTGACATTTGTTTTCATTTTTATGCCTCCGATTAATTTAATGAGCTACAACGCATAGCGCGTTGTAGCGGTATAATATTCAAATTTATAGGTCTAAATCATCATTTGCTTCTTTTTCTTTCGCTTGTTTCATAAAGTTATTAAGCAAATCTGGATTTGTATTACCATCAAATTGCGGTGGTGTAAAAGTTTCAGTATTAGAGCTTAAGCCGAAAATAGGGGCAAGCTCTTTATCCAATTTAAGATGATAGAATACAATCGATTTTGTTTTACCTTGAGCATCTTTGACACTACGTTTGGTCGTTTTACGGTTGCGATCCGATTGCATATAACCTTTATCTCGAAGGGCATCGATGACAGTATTAACATCTTGGAATTGATGTTCTTCCAACATGTTTTTAAAAACATTTTTCAGCATTTTAACTTGTATGTGGTCTTCTTTGAGTTCAATAAGTCCATAATTCTCAATCATTCTTGATAGCTTGGCATCCTCAGAGAATTTCCCCCGGTTTTGCGCTACAAACTGAACAATAACCTCGATAGATTTCGCTTGTAGTGAGCGTTCTGAAACTGACTCCAAGTGATAACTAACCAAGTATTCTCTTACTACATCTATATCAATAGGTACTGCAATAACACGTTCGAATATCCGAGCAGATGTCGCAATCACTGCATAGCGTTTGAACATACGAATACCAGTATTACTCGTTTCATTTTTTAGTTGGTTTTTGAACCAATCATGTTCCGCATGAAACCATTTAATTACTTCGTCTTCACGTTTTAAAAGATATTCAGCTACTAATGGCATTATATGGCCATAATTGACCGATGTAGCCCTTTTAATTGCATCTGCATTGTCAGCACTTGTTGTAAAGGCTTCAGATATTTCAATCGTACGGACGTTCAAACCATCATTACGTGCACTATCATTTAAAATACTGTGTTCTGCGGTACTTATCACTGTGGTGCCCCAATTTTTGAGTGCTTTGACATTACCATCAATATTAGAGCGTTGTCGGCCTTGTCCCTCTGCCAAACTGTACAACAATCCAGTAGTGTCTTTGAAGGTTGCAGCTGACAATTCATCTAATACGATAGGCACACCAAAGTTACTACTTAAATATCCTTCAAGCGCGTTTCTAGTACCATTCCATGATCTAAACAGGGTATTACTACCTTTAGTAGGGTTGCCGGCTATTGAAACAGCTAAAGCAGCTGCAGTGGATTTACCTGTGCTTGAATTTCCCATAAACGAGAATATGGTTCCCGCAAACTCGACCTCATGTCTTGTTTTTAGGAACGCAGTAACTAATGAAGAAGCAGCAAATACTACTGCAAGTTCTAGTAGTAAGTTCCCTTTAACTTGTTTTAAGTACATCTCCCACCAGCCTTTGAAAGTACCTTTTGGTTGTAAATCATAGTGTGTTTCACAAATGATTTCATTAGCTTGAGATTGCTCTATTTCTTTTGAAAAGTATGGTTTATCCAATGAAATGACCGTACCTTCATCATCAGACTGTAATACACCTACGCCGGTATATAATTTAGATAATGGAAGTGACTGGCGCATCGATTGTAACGCATAGCTTAATGATTTAATGTACCGTTCATTGATGTTAAAGCCGTACTTAATCAATCCAGGTAGCTTGAAAGATGTTAAGATATCTGACGCTTCAATACGTTCAATATTTTTTCCATCTGTAATAATCAACTTCTCAACCCCTGTAGACGGGTCGAGAAATTTATTTTCAATAATGATGGGACTAGACAATTGAATGATTTTTTCTACATCATTGTTACTTTTAGGTGGAATCACTTCATAAAAGCCATTTGAATTTAAAAAATATGGATATTGCTTGAATATGTTGTTAGTCATTAGTTGTTACCTCCTTTCCAATTACGCTTTTGACGCTTTGGATTCGGGCCTGTTTTCAGATAAACTAAGTTCCCTTTACTATTCTTACCAATAATGATAAATGGAACACTTGGTGCGTGCTTTACAAAATATTCACCTTCGTACTTCATAATTATTTACCTCCGAATGTATTAATTTGTGTATCGGCCGAATACATATATAACTATATAGGTAATAGTGTGAAGAGTAAGTCTGTAAAATAACCTTTAAAATTCCAGACAAAAATTATGAAGAAATATATTGACAAAAAAGAAGTGCCGATTTTTCATCGGCACTTCTATAATGATGGTTACTATTTTGACGTGATATAAAAATATTCAGAATCATCAAGGTTATTTTTATCGTTGATGTTCTTCTTTAAATGATAATTTAAAGCTTTTTTTAATTCAGAGATAAGTTTGTTGCGATTTTCTTTGGTGTACTCTGGTGGATCTACTAGCTCGCTTTGACTTAATAATCTAGTTACTAAGGATTTAGGGGCAGATGCTTGAGTTTCTTTTTTAGTTAAATACTTTGCAAGGTTTACGTCAATTTGAACACGGCATTCTTCTTCTAAATAGTCACTATAGCTATAAGATTGGGTTGCAGCTAATTTTGCATTAACTTCGTCCTTGAGTTCATCTAATTCATCCATATAGTAATTAATTATATCTATTTTTTGAGCACTGCTAACATTTGGAGCTGTTATTATATCTATAACCTTAGATTTTATACCAACTTCGATATTTGAATCGATTAAGAAATATAAATAGTAATTTGTCATAGCAGTTTTATAATCAATAGGATTAGTAATTTCATTTTTTATAAAATAATATAAGTTATCATTAATTTTATTTGTAGATTCTATATCTTTTTTATTAATGCCATTTTTTAAAAAATGGATATAATCAGAGTTATTCGACAATATATCATGTATAACAAATTTACTATCACATTTAAATGCATAGAATTTTCCAATTTTAAAATTTTCAGAATCAATACCAAGTGCAAGGCAAAACTTTTTGAAATTTGCTGAAAAGTTAGTTTTAGTTGGCACAAATAAATCATGATCTTCCCACTTTTTTTGCTTATTTTCTTCATTTGCATTACTGCATCCATCAAGAAGATATAATTCATATTTAACTATGTCAGTTAAAATCATTGGATATTTTACCTTGTTACGAGTGTTGCGATTATTATTTAATTCCTCATAAGATTTACTTGTTTGACTCATCGCTTCTTTTACTTCCTTTGTATCCATATTTTCAATTATTGATTGTAACTCATGTCCCCAATTGCTATACATTAAATCACTCATTTCTAATTTTTAAATAATTATATCTTAAGAATTGTGAATATATATAGAGAACATAGGTTCTTGATTTGTTATAATTATTTGTATTAAGTAATTTCGTTATAAAGTGGATTGAACAATATATTGCAGGTCTTTTTATTACAGATAATTACCGTAATAAAGGTATAGGAAGGTTTTATTGGAAAGATTAAAAAGCGATTATAATGTACTTAATTTACATGTAAATGAGAAGAATGAAGGAGCCATTCGTTTTTATACAAAACATCAATTTGAAATACGATCTAAGGAATTTGAAGCAGAAACTCAAGAATATGAATATTTTATGAAATGGGATAGTAATTGAAATTACAAAAGTACCAATAAGTAATTTTATGTAAAAAGATAACAAATAATATACTCTATCAAGTCCCACAACTTGAGAGAGCTTTTTGTATATATTAAGCATTTATGCTACTAGTTGATATTAGATGTAAAGTATTTATAGTAGTAATATATCGTTTTATCTAGCTGTACGAAAAATCAATTACAAAAAACCCCATCAACAACTGATAAGCAGAACTCGTCAAGAGATGTCAGATAAGATAGTTTTAGTACTCTGTAATTTTAGGTATAAGGTATATTATAACCGTTTTAGCCTATCCATCCATCGCCCACTCATTCTATTCTAGCTTATTCACCCGACGCAATTTTCTGACTCATTCCAGCTTTGCCTATCCACCTATCGCCTTTACCTACACACTTCATCTTTAAAATCTAAAATTTCCTTATGCTTATTCATTAACTATTCCTCCATACTCTTCTCATCGTTCTTTTAATTCACACAACCCCTTTTCCCTCGTCACTCGGTCATGGCAGTTTGTAATTCTTGTTCAATTAAGTCGATATGTGTACTGATTAAATTCCGTTGTTCATTCAAGAATTTTAGGTGTGCGCGTAACACGCTTGGGACATCTATTTGGTTTTGATAAAGCATATCTGTGTTTTTTCGGATTTCTTTTAATGGCATATTCAAATTGCTTAGGCACTGGATAAATTTAATCATTTCGATATCGTCGTCTGTGTATAAACGCTTGTTATTGCAATCTCTGTCGATGTGTTTCAAGATATTCTTTTTCTCGTAATAACGCAGTTTGCTTTTAGGTATATTGCAATAATCTGAGACATATTCAATGTGATATTGTTTCATGTAAGCATATCCTTTCTCTTAAACCAAGGTTTAACTGATATTGTAATCTATATAAACATGAATGAGGAGGAAAGACAATGAAAAAGGCTTTAATTGTTGTAACAAACATTGCGAAATACGATAATTTAGACAGACCTACAGGTGCGTGGTTCTCAGAGGTTACGCATTTTGCGAAAGACTTCTATGATGCAGGTTATGATGTTGATTTCGTAAGTCCGAACGGGGGATATGTACCTATTGATCCTGTCAGTCTTAGCCCTGAAATGATGAGTGTTGAGGACTGGAAATATTATACGGATCACGATTATATGAATCAATTTGGACAAACGTTATCTCCAAAAGAGGTTAATCCTAGCGACTATCAAGCCATTTACTTTGCAGGTGGACATGGTGCGATTTGGGATTTTAGAAATAACAAAGAACTTAACGACATTGCGTTAAGTATTTACAATAACCAAGGCGTTCTCTCTTCTGTATGTCATGGTGCGGCTGGTCTACTCGACATTAAAGAAAATGGCGATTACCTCGTTCGTCATAAAGACGTGACTGGTTTTACAAATAGTGAAGAACAAGCAAATGGTACAACTGAATACATGCCATATTTATTAGAAGACGAATTTATTAGTAACGGTGCACATTTTAAAAAAGAGGATGACTGGAGTAATTTCGCAGTCGTAGATGGTCGCATTGTCACTGGTCAAAATCCTCAATCAGGACATGCAGTTGCTGAACATGCTTTAAAAATCTTAGCTAATCAATAATTTTAAAAAGGAGCGATACACATGAAATCATTAATAATTGGCGCTCATGGTGGCGTTGGTCAACATCTCGTACGCAAACTCAAAGCACGAAACGTTGACTTTACTGCTGGTGTTAGAAAAGAAGAACAAGTTGAAGCTTTAAAAGCAGATGGTATCGATGCAATTTACATTGATGTCGCAAAACAATCTATTGATGAATTAATAGAATTATTTAAATCGTATGATCAAATCCTTTTTTCCGTCGGTTCTGGTGGGAGCACAGGTGACGATCAAACAATCATTGTAGATTTAGACGGTGCAGTGAAAGCAATTAAAGCAAGTGAACACGTCGGTCGTCAACACTTTGTTATGGTATCAACGTATGACTCACGTCGAGAAGCTTTTGATGCGTCAGGCGACTTGAAACCATATACCATTGCAAAACATTATGCGGATGACTACTTAAGACATGCAAATTTAAAAAATACCATCGTACATCCAGGCGCTTTAACAAACGAACATGAAACGCAACAATTCAATATGAGTGCGCAATTTGAAAATGTACAAAATCCGTCTATTACAAGAGAAGATGTAGCAGAACTGCTTGTTTCTGTATTAACTGATGAAGCATTACAAGGTCACGAATTCCAAATCATCAATGGTGATTTGTCATTATCAGACGCTACGACTAAATATCTGGAGGAATAATAAATGAATAATCAACAAGTTGTACTTGCAAAACGACCACAAAGTATCCCTCAAGACGATGTATTTAGATTTGAAACAATAGAAACTCGAGAACCACATGCAGGTGAGGTTCAAGTAGAATCCATTTATGTATCTGTAGATCCTTACATGAGAGGCAGAATGAATGATACAAAAAGTTATGTTCAACCTTTCCAAGTGAATGAGCCATTACAAGGTCATATTGTTGGAAAAGTCACACAATCGAACGATGAACGTCTATCTGTCGGTGATTATGTCACAGGCATATTACCATGGAAAAAGATAAATACAGTGAATGGAGACGATGTGACCCCTGTGCCATCAAAAGATGTACCATTACATTTATATTTGAGTGTTTTAGGCATGCCGGGAATGACGGCCTATACAGGATTGCTTCAAATTGGTCAACCACAATCTGGCGAGACGGTTGTCGTGTCAGCTGCATCAGGTGCAGTAGGCTCTGTCGTAGGACAAATTGCTAAGATTAAAGGCGCAAAAGTTGTCGGTATTGCTGGTGGTAAGCAGAAAACAACATATTTAACAGATGAATTAGGATTTGATGCGGCCATTGACTATAAACAAAATGATTTCGCACAGCAACTCGAAGCGGCTGTACCAGATGGTATTGATGTGTATTTTGAAAATGTAGGCGGCGCAATTTCTGATGAAGTGTTTAAATACTTAAATCGATTTGCACGCGTTCCGGTATGTGGTGCAATTTCAGCATATAATAATGAAAAAGACGATATTGGACCACGTATCCAAGGAACGTTGATTAAAAATCAAGCATTGATGCAAGGTTTTGTAGTAGCACAATTCGCTGATCATTTTAAAGAAGCAAGCGAACAACTCGCACAATGGGTGTCTGAAGGTAAAATTAAATTTGAATTGACGATAGATGAAGGTTTTGACAATTTACCTTCTGCATTTAGAAAGTTATTCACAGGAGAGAATTTTGGTAAACAAGTTGTCAAAGTCGCTAAAGAGTAGGAGGAGACTATGAAAAATATCATCGTAAGATTCATATTTAGTTTACTGTTTTATAAAAGTGGTGTTGCACACTTTAAAAATAAAGATATGTTTTTAAAAATCGTGCCGTCCTATTTACCTTTCAAACACGCAATAGTTAAGTATTCGGGCATATTAGAATTTATAATTGCTTTTTATGTACTCGGTGCTAAAAATAGATCACGCGTAAGAAAAGTAGTACAAGGATTCCTTTGGCTCGTATTTCCTGCAAATATTTACGCTGCACGTAAGAACATCTCTTACAAAGCTGAAAGAGATGAAACGGATAGTGTTAAGCAGCATGTCATTCGTTTACCATTACAATTTGTCATGGTCGCACTTGCGAAACTATTATAAGACTTATCATAGCCACGCCTGGAACATTACTTTTTGTTCCAGGCGATTTTTAATATTTACACTTAAAATCGACGTATATCAAATGATTCTCATGACAACGCTTATGTGCTCTTTGTTTAAATAAGCTCATATCAGACATTTACTTTTCAATTTTTCTATAGTGATAAGCTTCTAAATTAAGAAAAGCATAAGTTAATTTTCGTGTATGGGTGTAAGAAGAAATAAAAAAATTATATCTTCATATAATTATTATGTGGTATTGTGATATTAATGTAATAATGTGGCCTGTAAGACAAATATGAGGAGGGTTTTATAAGGTTCTTCTTATTAGTGAAATTGTTAAAAAAAACAAAATGCAATGAACTGACAAATTAAAATCGCTTTAAGTCGTATTCTCAAAGAATCTATAAATCACTCGTATATACACAGCCCTTTACTATCAGTTAAAGTGTCACTTTTCGGTTCTAATATTTATTATTCATAAAGTATACAATATATGATACAATTCATTCAAATATATATTTGAATGAGGTGCTCTATGGTTCAGACTATTGTAACTGCGGCAATACTTTACATTGCTACTGCAGTAGACTTATTAGTAATACTATTAATATTTTTTGCAAGAGCAAAGACTAGAAAAGAATATAGGGATATTTATATAGGTCAATATTTAGGATCGATTATCCTCATATTAGTCAGTTTATTTTTAGCTTTTGTGTTAAATTATGTTCCAGAGAAATGGATATTAGGTTTATTAGGTTTGATCCCCATCTACTTAGGTATAAAAGTTGCTATTTATGATGATTGTGAAGGCGAAAAAAGAGCAAAAAAAGAATTAAACGAAAAAGGTTTGTCCAAATTAGTAGGGACTGTTTCTTTAGTGACAATTGCAAGTTGTGGTGCAGATAATATTGGTTTATTTGTCCCTTATTTTGTAACATTGGATATTGTTGAATTACTGACTACCTTAATTGTATTTTTAGTTTTAATTTTCTTTTTAGTATTCACAGCACAAAAACTAGCTAGAATTCCTGGTGTGGGTGAAATTGTTGAGAAGTTCAGTCGTTGGATTATGGCTGTTATCTACATAGCATTGGGCTTATTTATTATTATTGAAAATGAAACCATACAAACAATATTAGGATTTATATTATAAATTAAGGTGTGACTTAATATGAGTAACAATAAAATTTGTGACGTCATTTGTGTTCATGAGGAAAAAGTGAATTATGCTTTAAGATTTTTAAAAGAAGAAAAAACTCAACGGCTTATCAATACATTATTAAAGATAAGTGATGAGAATAAGCTGAAAATTATATTAGCTCTAATTAAAGAGAAAGAATTATGTGTTTGTGACTTATCAATAACATTAGGTTTGAGTATAGCTTCAACATCACATCATTTGAGAGCGCTGTATAAAAGAGACGTGCTGGATTTTTACAAGGATGGGAAAATGGCATACTATTATATCAAAGATATAGAAATGAAATCATTATTAATAAAATGTATGACTTAAATATAAAGAAACGCTCACATTAAACGAGCGTTTCTTTGAATTCTTGTATTCTTTTTCCAATTTCATCTCTAACACGTTGAAATTCTGGCCATTCTTTTCCTGCTGGATCATCAAAGCCCCAGTGTTCTTTTTTAACATTAGGTGGTAATATAGGGCAATTATCGTCTGCATCACTACATAATGTTACGACCAAATCTGACTGTTCTAAGATATCACTATCAATCAAATCTGATGTATGGTTTGAGATATCAATATCCACTTCTTTCATAGCTTCTATTGCTTTAGGATTAACACCATGCGTTTCTATACCAGCAGAATAGACATTCCAATCTTCACCCAATATTTCCTTTCCCCAACCTTCAGCCATTTGGCTACGACAAGAGTTACCAGTACATATAAAATAAATTGTTTTCTTATCCATAATTAAAGCCTCTTTTCTTAAAATATGATTAGTGTAAGGTATAAACCTAAGAGTGTTACAAATAGGACTGGAATAGTAATGATAATTCCAGTTTTAAAGTATGTCCCCCACGAAATCTTCACACCTTTTTGTGTTAAGACATGTAGCCACAATAATGTTGCTAAAGAACCAATTGGCGTAATTTTAGGTCCTAAATCAGAACCTATGACATTCGCATAAATCATACCTTCTTTTAATATACCTGTAGCACTAGATTGACCAATCGCTATTGCGTCTATTAAAACAGTAGGCATATTATTCATAATTGATGATAAAAAAGCTGAAATAAAGCCCATGCCCATAATACTGCTGAATAATCCATGGCTTGAAATATTGGATAATACATCAGCTAAAATTGTTGTGATTCCTACGTTTTTTAAACCAAATACAACTAAGTACATACCAATAGAAAATAGAACGATATTCCATGGCGCACCTTTAATCACTTGTTTTGTATGAACTGCTTTTGATTTATGAGCTAATATTACAAAGATAAAAGCAATAATACCAGCAATAATTGATACAGGAATTTGGATAAACTCGCTAACAAGATATCCAACGAGTAGTACTGCTAATACTATCCATGAAAGCTTAAATAACTTAGAATCTTTAATTACACTTTTAGGATCTGATAGATTTTCTGTATCGAACGTTTTAGGTATGGATTTTCTGAAATATAGCCATAATACAACAATACTTGCAAGTAAAGAGAATAGATTGGGAATCATCATGCGACTTACATATTCAATAAATCCAATATGGAAGTAGTCAGCAGAAACGATATTAACCAAATTACTTACAATTAGTGGAAGAGACGTAGTATCTGCAATGAATCCACTTGCAATGATAAAAGGAAAAATGACTTTTTGATTAAACCCTAAATTTCTTACCATAGCGAGCACGATTGGAGTGAGAATTAATGCAGCTCCATCGTTCGCAAAGAAAGCTGCTACAATAGCTCCTAACAACATAATGTAGACAAACATTTTAAACCCATGACCATTTGAAGCTCTGACCATATGTATAGCTGCCCATTCGAAAAATCCAATTTCATCTAAAATTAATGAAATGAGTATAACAGCGACAAAGGTTAACGTCGCATTCCAAACAATCCCTGTAACTTCAATAACATCCGAGAGACTGACAACGCCTGTAATAATAGCGATGATAGCACCAAACAATGCTGTAATACCAATATCTAACCCCTTAGGTTGCCAAATAACAAACATGAGAGTTAAAAGAAAAATAATAATCGCTAGAATAGTCATTATGTACATTCACCTGTCTTTATCTTTTTACACATACATTGTTGAGTAGGAGAGCTAATATAAGTTAATTCATTGTTGATTGAATCTAAGGACTTATGATTAAGTCGGTACATGCGCTTAGTACCGTCTTTTCGTGTAGATGCTAATTCATTATCTACTAGAATTTTCATATGATGACTTAATGTAGGTTGTGAAAATTGAAAATACGCTAATAAATCACAAGCACATAATTCACCGCAAGATAATAAGTCTAATATTTCTAATCGACTTGGATCCGATAAAATTTTTAATTGTAATGATAGTTCCTTATAAGACATATGGATGTCATCCCTCCTTTATTATAGATTATCATCTATATAGACAAATATCTATATAGATAATACTTTTTGCAATAATACATTTAATTAAAACCTTGTTTTAAACATCGATGACAAGATCTAATGTAGGACGTGGAGACATCATTTTCGGAATGATATAAATAAATCCATAAATGGAGATAAATCGAAAACATTTATACCCCTAGGGAGTATGTGTTATAGTATAAGTATAGCTAATATAATATTTTCATAAATAGGAGGGGTTAATTTGAATAATAATGGTGAAGAGCATAATCATCAAAATCACATGAATCGTTCCAATCACATGCATCATGATAACCATGCCTCACATCATCATAGTGGCCATGCACATCATCATGGAAATTTTAAAGTTAAGTTTTTTGTTTCATTAATTTTTGCAATACCTATCATTCTTTTATCGCCAATGATGGGTGTTAACTTACCTTTTCAATTCACATTTCCAGGTTCTGAATGGGTAGTGTTAATATTAAGTACAATTTTATTCTTTTATGGTGGTAAACCGTTCTTGTCTGGTGGTAAAGATGAAATTGCTACAAAAAAACCAGGCATGATGACCTTAGTTGCCCTAGGTATTTCAGTAGCTTATATTTATAGCTTGTATGCTTTTTATATGAATAACTTTAGTAGTGCAACTGGTCATACAATGGACTTTTTTTGGGAATTAGCAACCTTAATTTTAATTATGCTATTAGGACATTGGATAGAAATGAATGCTGTCGGAAATGCTGGAGATGCTTTAAAGAAAATGGCAGAACTGTTACCTAATAGTGCTATTAAAGTTATGGATAATGGCCAACGCGAAGAAGTTAAAATATCAGACATCATGACTGATGATATCGTCGAAGTAAAAGCCGGAGAAAGCATTCCGACAGATGGTATTATCGTTCAAGGACAAACATCTATAGATGAATCCCTAGTCACTGGAGAATCTAAAAAAGTACAAAAAAATCAAAATGACAACGTCATCGGGGGTTCTATTAATGGGTCTGGAACAATACAAGTCAAGGTTACAGCTGTGGGAGAAGATGGATATCTTTCTCAAGTTATGGGACTTGTTAATCAAGCACAAAATGATAAATCTAGTGCTGAATTGTTATCTGATAAAGTAGCGGGTTATTTATTCTACTTTGCTGTAATTGTTGGCGTGATTTCTTTTATTGTCTGGATGCTCATTCAAAATGATGTTGATTTTGCATTAGAACGTCTTGTAACTGTGTTAGTCATTGCTTGTCCACATGCTTTAGGCTTGGCAATACCTTTAGTCACTGCACGTTCTACTTCAATTGGTGCACATAATGGTTTAATTATTAAAAATAGAGAGTCTGTAGAAATAGCTCAACATATCGATTATGTAATGATGGATAAAACTGGTACTTTAACTGAGGGTAACTTTTCTGTGAATCATTATGAGAGCTTTAAAAATGATTTGAGTAATGATACAATATTAAGCCTTTTCGCCTCATTAGAAAGTCAATCTAATCACCCATTAGCTATAAGTATTGTTGATTTTGCGAAAAGTAAAAATGTTTCATTTACTAATCCACAAGACGTTAATAATATTCCAGGTGTCGGATTAGAAGGTCTAATTGATAATAAAACATATAAAATAACAAATGTCTCTTATCTTGATAAACATAAACTTAATTATGACGATGACTTATTTACTAAATTAGCTCAACAAGGTAATTCAATCAGCTATTTAATTGAGGATCAACAAGTCATTGGCATGATTGCTCAAGGAGATCAAATTAAAGAAAGCTCAAAACAAATGGTAGCTGATTTACTATCAAGAAATATTACACCAGTCATGCTTACAGGTGACAATAATGAAGTGGCACACGCTGTCGCAAAAGAATTAGGTATTAGTGATGTCCACGCACAACTCATGCCAGAAGATAAGGAAAGCATTATAAAAGATTATCAAAGTGACGGTAATAAAGTCATGATGGTCGGAGACGGTATCAACGATGCGCCGAGTCTTATAAGAGCCGATATTGGTATAGCAATTGGTGCAGGCACAGATGTTGCAGTAGATTCAGGTGATATCATACTTGTTAAAAGTAATCCATCAGATATTATTCATTTCTTGACCCTTTCAAATAATACTATGAGAAAAATGGTGCAAAACTTATGGTGGGGTGCAGGTTATAATATTGTTGCTGTACCTTTAGCAGCTGGTATTTTAGCATTTATCGGCTTGATTTTATCACCTGCAATAGGTGCTATTTTAATGTCACTAAGTACGGTTATTGTTGCAATTAATGCCTTTACATTAAAATTAAAATAAAAGATAGGAGTTTTATTATGATTAAAAAATTATTTTTTATGATATTAGGATCATTACTAATATTATCAGCTTGCTCCAATAATGATGAAAAAGATAAAGACACTAATGACCAAAAAAGTGAGAGCCATATGAAGCATAATGATGAAAGTAAAGTTCCAGAAGATATGAAATCGACTAATGAGGGTGAATTTAAAGTGGGAGATAAAGTAACGATTACAGCAGGGCATATGCCAGGTATGAAAGGTGCAGAAGCTACTGTAAAAGGTGCGTATAAAACATATGCTTATGTTGTAAGTTATAAACCCACAAATGGAAATGAAAAAGTAAACAATCATAAATGGGTCGTAAACGAAGAGATTAAAGATGCACCTAAAGATGGATTTAGTAAGGGCGATACTGTTAAATTAGAAGCAAGTCATATGTCTGGTATGAAAGGTGCTACAGCCAATATAGATAACGTGAAAAAGACTACTGTTTTCGTAGTTGATTACAAATCCAAAGATAATGGTAAAATCATTAAAAATCATAAATGGATGACAGGAAATGAGCTGAAAGCACGATAAAAATCTAGTTCTAAATTGAGAAATAAATAGATATAAAAATATCCTCCTTAATCAATAATTTAAATAACTTATTATTGTTAAGGAGGATATTTTTTAGTGTGTAAATTAAAAAGAATTTTAGAAGAATAACATTTATCAAAAAACTGTTCATTACCTTATTAATTGAAATTATATAATTAAAAACCGCATCATTAACCGATACGCAGAAGCGTATCACAAATAAAACTAAAAATAGGTTGTAAATAATATATATTTGGAGGGTGTTGAATGAGGGACATAGAAGTAGAAAAAGCCTATAGTATGATGAAAGAACGTGACAAAGTAAATTTTGGTGAATACCATAAGACACTTTTACATATACATACTCCCGCTTCATATGATTATAAATTATTTGAAGAATGGGGCAATGATTATTTCAAAAATCTTAGTGAAGATAAGATGATAAAAATTGCTCATGAGAAAGGTGTTTTATATGGTGAGTATTCATCAATAGATGTTCTGAGGGATTTGTGTACTTCAGATGGATATAAAAACATTAAAGAAATGCTTTCGTATTATATTTTAGCTTATTATATCTATATTAATCATGTATCAATTGTTGTTGTAACAGACCACAATACTATTTCTGGTATCGAAAAAGTAGAAAAAGCAATTAATAAAATGAGTAGTAAATTTCCTAATGCAATTTATCCTGAAGTAATTCCTGGAATTGAGATATCCTGTGCAGATAAAATACATTTAGTGGCTATAGCAAGTATTGATGAACTAAATGAATATTTCCATGAAAAATTGAGTGGATCTTTATTAAGTGAAAAAGAAGGTACTTATAAGACATCATTAGATTTAATTAATGAATTGAATAAAATAGGAATATTTAACTATATTGCTCATATAAATAGTTCTAACATATACACTGAATCTAAATTTTTGTCTGGAGGCTATAAAAGTAAACTATTGAGTAGTGAAAGTTTAAAATATATAGGGGTATCAAATAAAGATAAAATAGATAAGATTTCTTCATTTTTAAGTAATTATAGTAAAGAAAAGAAGTATTTTTTGTTAGATAATGACGCTCATTGTATTGAAGATTTAAAGTTTAAATATATATGGATAAAAGCTAGTAAAAGGATAACGAACATAATAATTGATTCTATCAAAGATTATAAGCTATCAGTTTCATTAGACAAGCCTATAAATGAAGGGAAAAAATACATACGTTCTATGTGTATGATTTCAAATAATGATGTGAATAAAAAGAACTTCCTTATAGATAAAGGTGAAAGAAATGACTTTCAAGTTAATTTTTCACCTTCTCTAAATTGTTTTGTAGGAGGGAGAGGAACTGGTAAAAGTACATTATTAGATCTTTTGAATTTAGTGATGAGCCAGAGGTGTGACAGTGTAGACAAGTTGGAGTTTTTAAGTCGGAATTCAAACGTGTATGTTTTATATGAATTAAATAATAAAGAATATATTATTCAATTAAGATTACCCATTTTTAATCGAGAAGAAGCAGAGAATATACTTTATTACTATGGTCAAAATTATGAGAATAAGTACAATTATAGGTATGAATTTAATGAAAAGGCATTACAAGAATATATAAGTAAAGAAGATTTGATGGTATATGAAGTTTCAAGTAAGGGTAAAATTAGTAAGGCAAAAAGTAAGTCGAAAATCTTAGAAGAAATGTTTGATAGATCATATTCCATGAACGATTTAGTTAATATAGCTAGTACGGACAGAATAAATGATTTTATTTTGGAGTTTATAAGTAAAAATAAAAAAATACGACGTGGTTATAACAAGAAAAGCTTAATAGATGTTATAGATAGTCCTGCTAAACTAGAAGGATTTTTGAGTAAACTAGAAAAGTACAAAATTAACCGAAAAAACAAAGTTAATGAAATTTTAAAAGAATTTAACGACAAAAATTTAAAGAACTTAAAAATTGAGTATGTTCAGTCTGAGTTAAAAAGTCTTCCTTTAAAAAATTGGTTTTTTGCTGAAGGAAATCTACAACGTTCATTTTATGATTTTAAAATTACAAAAATAGAGGTTGTAGATTTGTTAAATGAAATCATAGATAATGTAGGTATTAATTTTTTTATAAAAATGTTTATTGATGAGAAGATTAATTTAGAAGTTCGATTAGTTCAATCTATGTCGCAAAATAGTCAAGTCAACAACGAAAATTTAGAATTATGCGAAATAGATGAAACAAACATAAGTGAATTCAAGAAGAAATTAATTATGTTATTTAAAGATATAGATATAGATAAAATGAAGAACTACTTTAATAATTATCTAATTAGTTATGAAAAATTTAACTTAGAATTTAATGTCAACGCCAGCACTGTAGCTAATAATAATAAATTACAGTTTAAAAATGTGAAAAATTTGAGCTTAGGTCAAAAAGTTGTCGTTATGTTTAATTTTATCTTAGCGTATAGTGAATATGCTAATGATTATCGCCCATTGATAATTGATCAACCAGAGGATAATTTGGATAGTCAATATATTTATCATAATTTAGTGAACAAGTTAATTGAAACAAAAAATCAAAGGCAAATTATTATTGCAACGCATAATGCAACTATAGTCACTAATGCAATGGCAGAATTAGTTTGTGTTATGAAAAGTGATGGGGAAAGAGCTTGGATTGAACAACAAGGATATCCAAGTGAAAAGAAAATTAAAAAAGCTATCGTAAATCATTTAGAGGGTGGAATTGACTCATTTAAACACAAAATTAATGTCTATAAAGAAGTATTAGAATAATGAAAAGTTAGTAAAGTGAGATGATATATGGTGAATGACAGTAATTTTAGAGAAAGAATTCAAAAAACATATACAAAAAAGGATCTGGAGAAAGCTTTAGGTCTTAAAAACAAAGTTCAATTGCAGAAAAGAATTGATAAATTAGTTGATATATATAAGGTTGATATGAAGAAATTTCAAAAAAATTCTGGTGAAAGTGAAAGAGCTGCTTATAGTTTCAATGGTATTGCTTTTGATATATTATGTGTCTTATTAAATAATATGACAGATGATAACATACCAAAAGCAATTACGGATGAAGATGTAAGGCTGAGAAAAGATGCGATAGAAAATATTGATATTACCCAATATGCAAATTTTATTAAAAACATTAAGAATGACATAGATAAAATTGAATTTAAACCATTAAAGTTACATATACATGCACAAAAAGCATACCAAGATGTAAAAAAGGTGTTTGATTCAGGGAGTAAAATAAACGATAAGTTACAATTAGCTTCTGAATTAATGAGTCAATTACCAATAGATAAACAAGTGGAATTAAGTGATAAAATTGCACTGGCTATACATGAAGTTGTTTACTCAACATTTTCAGAAAGTAAATATAATGAACGAATTGATGAACATAATCAAACGAGTGAAAAGTCAAGTCAATATGATTTTCGATATAATTATTTTGTAAATCAATTAATAGATAATGTAATAACAGAAGAAATATATGAAGAGAAAGCATTCATATATGATAGAGATGAACAATTAGATTGGTTATTAGTTAACATACTAAATAAAATTCAACGAGCTGCGGATGGATGGGGAATGAGAAATGCTAAACCTCATCACAGAACACAAACATTTAGAGATATGGAGCATTATTTCCTCAGAGATGTATCGAAAATGATAGATAAAGAGCTTAACAAAAAGGAAAACTTAAATAAGCAATCTAAAAAATATGACTTCGATAGTAAGATAAAGATCATTAATGACAATATTGAGTTTTTTAATGAAGATGAACAAATTAGAAAGCATTTACTAGAGTTACGTAAACGATTAGACTTTCATTCTGCAGCAGTATTAGATAAGAAAAATCATTCACACATAGGCAATGAAATGTTCCAATATTTTATGGATGATATGCAGCAAGTTGTAACATTGATAGACCGATACATTAATAAGACTGAACATTATAATGATATGAAAAATGGCTATATTAATGAATATAAATCATTTTATAATGCATATAATAATGAAATTGAAGTGACTAAGACGCACGAAAATAACATCCCAATGGCAATGTTAATGAAGCAATTTAAGAATCAACTGTTAAAAAGAAGGAATAACCGGAAAAGCTCTAATTGAAGTTAAGTAGAAAATTGATTAATAATTTATAAGCTCAATCCCTCATATAAAGGGATTGAGCTTATTTACTTGGTGGGAATTTTTTTGAATTTTTTTGCCACTTCATCAATGACCTCTATTTAGTATTAAGATTGTCTTGTCAAAACGTTTTGAACAAATTTTAAGTTGAAAGTGAGCGCGCCACTTTTAACCATAAAGGAGAAGATTTACATGGAGACAAGAGACAAACTGATGTCGTTGACTCAAAGTAACAAAACACAGCAGTGGTTAATGGACAAATCATCTAACCAATATGATGTTCAGCAACTACAACAACAATTCAGTCAGCAGCTAGATCAACAATATAATGCACTTTTAGCTGATGAAAAAGCTAAGTTAGACCAATACGTGGAAGTACATCAAGGATTGGAATCATTAAAGGAAGAGATTGAATCAGAACCTATTACGCTTAATATCGATAAATTACCCGATATCAAAGCAACGTTGCTTGAAAGGGCCAAGAACGATGAACATTCTGATAAGCTCGAAAAGATATTTGGTAGATTAGAACAGGCATTAATTGGTACGAATCGATTATATACGCAGTTATCGTTGATTGGTACACGGACACATCGAATCACAACTAAAAATTTTAATCTTCAAGGCTTACCTAAAGCAGTTCAACATACGATTTCACCTTCAAAATTTAAGAAGGTGTATACAATCGATTTCAACTCATTTGAACCTTCGGTTGTTGCGTACATGACTCAAGATTCAAAACTGATTGACTTTTTAAATCAGAAAGACGGACTGTATGACGCATTGCTAAGTGAATTAGGCTTATCAGATGAGCTACGAGTATTTGTTAAACGTGCATTTATTGGTTCGTTTCTATTTGGAGGTAACTTCAAAAATCCTAAATTCAAGTTGAATCAATATGTAAGTGAAGTACAATGGTTGGATGCGGTCAGCCAATTTACAAAAGTCAATGAACTTAAGAAGCACCTCGAAAAGAGTAATTCCATGCCTATGCCTTATGGTATTGAGCATGATATGAGCGCATTTCAAGGTAGCAGTATCATGGCAATCTACGTACAAACTGTAGCGAGTTATGTTTTCAAGCACATTTTGTTGGAAGTGTACAAAGCACAGTGCGAACAAAAAACGTTCAAGATTATAGTACCGATACACGATGCGATTATGATTGAATGTGAAGATGAAGAAATTGCACAAAATGTGGGTCAGTTAATGAAAGATACGGCTAACCAGTTGTTCAATGGTGAATTTGCACATGTGACAGTGGAAGAAATAGGAGGCGTAGACCATGAATAATGATAGAGGACAAAGCTTACACATCCCAAGTAGTACACCAATCAAAGAAAATAATATATATGTAGCTACGTTACATTCTGTGATCCAAACAGATTTCTCAGGTGAAATAAAGCACCAATTCACCTATGAAATTGAAGTGAACAATCAGATTGTATATGCGAATCGTAATATTTCAACACAAGCAAGAGCTAATCAGGTATCAATCAAAGATTGGCTTAAACGTCATAGCAACTATAGCGTGAGTCATGAAACGTACGAACCTTACATTGACCGAAAGCATTTAATCCATATTGGTCAATATAATGGTAATTATTATGTACATGATGTAGCACCATTAAATGAAACTGGAGGCATATTATAATGAACCATATATTACAAATGTTATCTAAGCTATTAAGTGTGGCTAAGGAGGCAATCGACCGTGAAGGTCTGATTGCTATCCTAACCATTAGTGTTGGCAATGATGATGAAATAGAAGAATCTGTACTAGGTGAAACAGTGTATAACGAACTTATCGATCAGTTACAACTCAATATACCTAAAGATACGGATTATCGACCTAACATCTATAGTTATTTCGGTATTAAGAAGAAACCAAGCGACACAATACTAATAGACATGATGATAAAAGTTTTTCATATCAAACGCTTTAATTCAGAGCTGTATATATTCAAAGTTAACGGTTGGCAAAAGCTAAGTGAAGACGAATTACAGGGACTTGTATCAAAAATGATACAAGTACTATTAATCGGTTATACACCTACACAAAGTGCACTAAAAAATGTGGTTGAAGGTCTGCAAAAATCCCCAGATATAGAAGAACTCAATGAGGATAAAGATTATATTGGTTGTGGGAGAAACATGTTTAGTCTAAAGACATTTAAAGTAGTTGAAAACGATATAAAAATCTTCCCTAAGACACGATTAAATTTGATGATAGACAAAAGCGATGTCATAACAGATAAAGTACCTCCGCATTTCAACCAATATACGTTACAGCTTGCGAACTTCGACAATGATTTACAGAACTTTCTTTTCCAGCACACGGCAGTGTTACTGACAGCAAATACTAAACTTCGTCGCGGTCTCATTTTATATGGAACAGCAAAGAATGGTAAGTCTGTATTTATAAGTTTAGTAAGGTCATTTTTCTATAGTAAAGATATTGTGTCTAAACCACTTAATGAACTTCAAGGGCGCTTTGACAAAGAAAGTTTGGTAGGTAAAAAGTTGATGGCAAGTGATGAAATTGGAGAATCAGGCATTCAAGAAAAAATTGTTAATGACTTTAAAAAGTTATTATCTGTAGAACCCATGCATGTTGATCGTAAAGGAAAAACTCAAGTCGAAGTTACTTTGGATCTGAAGCTCATTTTTAGTACAAATGCGAAACTTAATTTTCCAGCTGCTCATGCGAAAGCATTAGAACGACGTATTGCAATTATCCCATGTGATTATTACGTAACAAAAATAGATGAGGGTTTAGATGAAAAGCTACAGAATGAGAAAAAAGAGATATTCCTCTATCTAATGCATGTGTATCAACAAATTGTAATGGAAGGTGTCGAGAGTCTCGAAAATAATCGTGTTACTGAAATTTCTCACGATTGGTTAAATTTTGGATATGAATTTGTTTCTAGCGGGTCAGTCAGTATTGCAAGTCAGAAAGCATGTATTGATTTACTAAAAAAATTAATAATTAGTAAGCCAGGGTCTCGTATATATGCACCTGAACTCAATAGTATCATCAGAGCAAAAATTAATGTAAGCTCTAAAGTTATTAATGATTTGGTTCAAACTAACTTTAATGTACAAAGTAGACTAAATAATGGTTATAAGTATTGGGTCGATTTAGGGTGGAGAGACCCCGATAAAAAAGGGAATCAAACTAATTTAGACAAAACTAATATCATTTCATTCGATAAGAGCGAAAATGTAACAGACGATGAGTTCTTATACGAAGATGATTTGGACTTAGATTGGGAGGACTTTGACGATGAATAATGAACAAATTGAAGCATTTGTAGAAGTGCTTGTACCTATCATAGAAGAACGTATCAATAAAGGTAAGTAAGGCTAATTACGTACTACAGGCACTTGCCTGTAGTACTCACATTATTAAGTGACAAAAGTGATAAAAATGAAACGAAGTTATAAATATATATTATCCATATGATGTTACAAGACCGATAGTCTGTAGCAATATTCTAATAAAAGGAGTGGTACATTATGAGTAAGAAAATTGCACTGTATTCACGTGTAAGTACATCTGAGCAATCTGAACGTGGTTATTCAATCCATGAACAAGAACAAGTACTCATCAAAGAAGTTGTGACAAATTTCCCGGGTTATGACTATGAAATATACACTGATTCAGGTATTTCAGGTAAAAATATTGAAGGTCGTCCGGCAATGAAACGTCTATTACAAGATGTTAAGGATAATAAAATCGAAATGGTATTAAGTTGGAAATTGAATCGTATTTCTCGCTCAATGAGAGACGTGTTTAATATTATTCATGAATTCAAAGAGCATGGCGTAGGTTATAAATCGATTTCTGAGAATATTGATACATCCAATGCTTCTGGAGAAGTACTCGTTACAATGTTTGGGTTGATAGGATCAATAGAACGTTCAACACTGATCAGTAATGTCAAGATGTCGATGAATGCTAAAGCGCGCAGTGGAGAGGCAATCACCGGCAGATTGCTTGGATTCAAGTTGAAGATCAATCCATATACACAGAAAAATGATTTGGTTATCGATGAAAATGAAGCTAATATTGTACGTGAAATTTTCGATTTATATTTGAATCATAATAAAGGCCTCAAAGCCATTACAACCGTACTTAATCAAAAGGGGTATCGTACTATTAATCAAAAGCCATTTTCAGTGTATGGTGTTAAATACATTTTGAATAATCCAGTCTATAAAGGCTATGTCAGATTCAATAACCATCAAAACTGGGCTGTACAGCGAAGAAGTGGCAAAAGTGATAAAAATGATGTGATATTGGTCAAAGGTAAACATGAAGCCATTATAAGTGAAGAGGTATTTGACCAAGTTCATGAAAAATTAGCTGCTAAAAGTTTTAAACCGGGCAGACCTATTGGTGGAGATTTCTACCTTCGTGGGCTCATTAAATGTCCAGAGTGCGGCAATAATATGGTATGTCGACGGACTTATTATAAAACGAAAAAGTCGAAAGAACGGACAATCAAACGCTATTACATTTGTTCATTATTCAACCGCTCAGGAAGTTCTGCCTGTCATAGTAATGCGATTAATGCTGAAGTCGTCGAACGCGTAATCAATGTCCATTTGAATCGTATTCTTTCACAACCTGATGTTATTAAGCAGATTGCGTCAAATGTGATAGAAGAACTGAAACAAAAGCATAGTAAACAAACAGAAATAAAATATGATATTGATAGTCTAGAAAAACAAAAAGCAAAAGTTAAAACACAACAAGAACGATTATTGGAATTGTTCTTAGATGATGAAATGGATAGCGAAATGTTAAAAGCTAAACAAAGTGAAATGAATCAACAGTTAGAAGTATTAGACCAGCAAATTAAAGAGGCGCAACGAGCAAATAAATCACAAGCTGAAATACCTAATTTTGACAAGTTAAAAGGGCGACTCATTTTGATGATAACACGATTTAGTGTGTACTTAAGAAAGGCTACACCAGAAGCTAAAAATCAACTTATGAAAATGTTAATTGATTCAATTGAAATTACGACAGATAAACAAGTGAAACTCGTAAGGTATAAAATTGACGAAAGTCTTATCCCTCAATCTTTGAAAAAAGATTGGGGGTCTTTTTTTATGCCCAAATTCCAATTCGAAATAGACGGTCGAAAGAATTATTTCATCGACCAAATTACCACTTTTACCACTTAGTTCTTAGTGACAAAAGTGCGAGAAATGAAATAAAAATCAAATATATATTATCAAAATGATGTAACACATGCATACATCAATCAAACACATTAGGAGGTCATAATGATGACATTAGAACAACAACTCAAGCACTATATAACCAACTTATTCAATCTGCCAGAGAATGAAAAATGGGAATGTGAATCTATCGAGGAAATCGCTGATAATATCCTACCTGACCAATATGTAAGGCTTGGTCCACTTAGTAATAAAATACTTCAAACCTATACCTACTACTCTGACACACTTCACGAAAGAAATCTCTATCCTTTCATTCTCTACTATCATAAACAACTCATAGCCTTCGGCTATATCGACGAAAATCATGATATGGATTTCTTATATCTACACAACACCATCATGCCCCTTTTGGATCAACGATACTTACTAACAGGAGGACAATAATATGCATAAATATATCAAACTAACACAATTAGCAATCACTATCCTAAGTGAAATCATTACTTGGATGAAAGAATCAGAACGAAAGGAAAATGCCTATGAATAGATATATTACTCGTGGTATTGCCCAAAATTTACCTATCTCCTTACAAAAACAATTATTGCAACTTGTAGCGCAACGTGAAAACGAACAGTCCGAGAAATTAGAAGCAATAGATTACTTTCATATCTTCCAGTTCAACATGCACAATGATCAATTATATGTCAAACACATACAAGAACGTCCTGAGTATGTCAAAATTCATAAAGCTAATTATTCAAAAGCTATAAATATGAATAAGGTCTACATCATCCGAGAAGATGATGTAGGCCTTTCTTATTACGTCATGTTACTACTGGAAGAATACTAGAGGAGTGAAAACTATATGGAAACAATCAAAAGCACATTAGAAACAGAGGCCATATTCAGTGATGAGCAACAACATCGCTATCTACTTAAGAAAACATGGGATAGTGAAAAACAAACGATTACGATAATCACGATGTATCCGCATTATGATGGCATTCTAAACATCGACCTAACAACTCAGCTCATTATGAACAAAGTTTCAGAAATGGAAGAATTTGGTTCAATCAATTTTGTGAATCTATATTCTAATATTACGACACCTATCAATCTCAAACATTTAGAAAATGCCTATGATAAGCATACAGATATTCAAATTATGAAGGCAGTGAAAGAATCAGATGAAGTGGTATTAGCTTGGGGCGCTTACGCTAAAAAAACCGTCGTCGAAGCACGTGTTAATGAAGTATTAGAAATGTTGAAGTCACATAAGAAAAAGGTGAAACAACTCGTAAATCCAGCGACAAATGAAATCATGCATCCCCTTAATCCAAAAGCAAGACAGAAATGGACTTTGAAAGCGTAACCTATATATGGAGGATGGAGGTAAATTATGAAAGAAATCAATATCGTTTCACTACAAATGATAAAAACAAATACATTAAATTATCTAAAAAATCGTATTTCAAACCCTGAGGATGCGGCAGAAATCATGCGATCATTCATTGGCAATAGTGACCGAGAACATCTTATTCTTATATGTATGAACAGTAAAAATGAACCTACACATATTCAAACACTATCGATTGGTTCTATTAACCAAACAGTGATTCACCCTAGAGAAATATTCAAAACAGCGATACTCAGTAACGCCAATAGTATTATGCTAGGTCATAATCATCCAAGTGGAGATGTAACGCCTTCTCCTGAAGATATCAATGTAACTGAACGGTTAATGCTCATCAGTGAAATGGTGGGCATTTTATTTTATGACCATATTATTTTCTCTACTAGTCATACTTATTCCATTAGACAAAATGATTTAAAGTTAGAGGTTTAGCCGTATTTTGTCACTACCCTTAATTTATTAATTTCCAATATTTAAAAAAACCATTCATATCAATGCTTCCATATCAAAAATATTTTTCACAACTTTTATTAAATATGCATAGGATTGACTTATTGTGACAAACCTATTTTGTAATATATAACTTAAAGGAGGTGACATATTGGATCGTGCATTTCGAATACTTACAATATACAATCGATTACTACAAAATAAATTCGTTAACAAACAATCACTCACATTAGAACTCGATACGAGTCCTAGGACGATACAAAGAGATATCGATGATATCAGAAACTTCTTATATGAAAGTAAATCATGGATAAGTGCACCTAAAGAAATTACGTACGATTATAAATCAGAAAGTTATAAGCTCGAACAAAATAAAAGTGAAAATATGTATTTTATGTATGATATTTTGACTGCTTTATACTTAACTACACCAAAATTAAGCCATTACTTTTATCAATATCTTAAATTATTAATTGTCAAACATCATTCAGGTAATCGAACTGCATTATTAAAATATCTTGATTGGTTTGAAATTGATAAAAATCAAACAGGTCTTTCGACATCATCATTAGTTGTTCAAGCAATGAATGAAAATAAATATCTTCAATACCATCAAAAACTATTATTACCCTTATCGATGTACTATCAAATGTATGCTTTTCACTTAGTATATCGAATGGACAATGAAATTTATATCGATGATATAAATCAAATGAATTTGAGTTTGTCTGAAAAATCTATAGACATACAAGAAAAACCAAAGGTACTAACCTATATTACTTTTGAAATTTCTAAAGATGTCTGGTTAAAAATGCATCGATATCATCAAATTCATGTAATAGAAAAATATGATGTACATTATCTTATCGTCACTTTCAAAATGACAAGGCTCGAAGCGATTCAACTCTGTTTTATGTATCGATCCAATATACGTATCATTTCACCCGCTGACTTGAGGGAGCAAGTGATTGATGAACTACTTTTATTACAATCAACATATTTAAAACAGCAGGTTCAAGAGTAAATAAAGCAGACAATGTTTTACAAATAACATTAATAATAACGAAAGGAATGGTAATCATGAGTAACATAATAAAAAAGGTAGGCAAAGGCATTGGGAAAGGTGTCGGTGCAGCAGCATATTATTCAGTTGCAACTGTTGGCGCTGCCATCGGTGCGATTTGGGAAACAACAGGCGATAGAGGTTTGATGAGAGATGCTTTAAGTGATAGTTCAAACCAAGATTTAATGGAAATATATGAGATACAGAAGAAAGATGATGGGGATTATGATACTTATATTGCGGCTAAATCTTTATTACAAGAGAGAGGATTCACTTATAATACCGAAACGAACAAATGGGAAAAATAACAGGGAGTGAAATAAATGGAATTTGCATATTATGAAACGAAATCTTTAAATGATTTTGAAAATGAACTAAAAACACTTTCTTTAAATAAAAAATATACATTCAGTAAGGAAAACGAAGTTCTAAAAGAAGATGAAATCCTTGAGAAATCAGGTAGCCATGAGCGTGAACTATTAAAAGTATTTAAAGATAATGCACAGATAACAACTTATCATTTTAAGAGTCATAAAAGTAATTATTTAATTATTATTGGAGAGATAAAAAAACCTAATATCATAGGTCTAACAGTTATATTTGATAAGAAGCCTTTTAAACAAATAGGGAAGGTTGCGTTGGGTTCCTTGATTGGATTAACTGCTATGTCTGGAGGTAGTATTCTACTTGCAGCAGCTGGTCTTGGAATTTTAGGGTCTTATTTTAAAAGAACATTCACTATTAAAGGGCCACTAGGTAAAGAAATAACAAGAATTATAGAAAATCACTTTGGTGAACCTGTAGAAATTAAAGCATAATACAGAAGTAACTATTTTCAAAAGCACATTGATTTAAAAATGTGTTCTTTTTCAATTATTTTAGAATAAATATAGAATGGGGATAGCGATGTGAAGAAAGTTTTCGCAAGTTTAGGTGTTATTTTATTAGTTGCAGTATTGGGAGTTGCAGTTGTATTTGCATATGACAGTTATAAAGATTTAGAACTTAAAAAAGAGGAATCTAAATTAGCTAAAAACAAACAAAAAGATAGTAAGAATAAAACTTCAAACCAAAATGAAATTCAAAAATCAACAAACACAAATGAAGAACTCAATACTGATGAAGTTCGAACAACAGAAGATGGTGAAGAAATTAAAAAAACTAAGAATGGCATAGACTATACTGGTGAATTTGATTCTCCTGAAGAAGAGGAAGAGTTTGAAAAAGGTGTTATGGCCCAATCTGGTGGTGGAGCTACAAATGGAGAAAATACAGAAGAAAGCGCACCTAAATATACAGCTGATGATGCTAAAAACATGTCTGATGATGAATTTTTAGAAGCATATAAAGAAGGAATGTCAAGCGAAGATGCTGATGCAGTAGATGAATTATCTAAAGATCCAGCTTATAAAGAATATTTAAGAGGTCAAGTTGAAGCACGTTCTAATGGTCAAGGTGGCAATTATTAAATTTAAGGATGAATAGATTATGAAAAAATTATTAAGCACAATCACAATAATTGCTATTTTAGGTATTTTAGCAGCAGTAGGAGTCTTCGGATATAGCAAGTATCAAGAAGTAGAGTTAGAAAAGAAAGAATTACAGAAACAGGCTGATGAAAATAATGAAGTAGATAAAAAAGAAAACAACGAGACCGATGATTCAAATCGTGAAAATGAAGGTAGTAATAATGAAGTTAACACACAAGAACAAAATACACAGAAAGAATCTAGTAATACATCAGATAATGAAAAAGTTGTAAATCGTGAAAATGTTTTTGACTATTTGTTAGCTGAAATTGATTCCAAACCAGAAAATGATTCAAGTAAAATCAAATTCCAAGAACCTCAATACAAAGACGGTTATTGGTTGATTCCTGCAAATAATAAAAGTGGTGCAGGCTTATACTCATTTAAGGTATATGATGATGGAACGGTTGAATTAGAATAAAAATTGAACAATATAAAAACAAATATTAGGTAGAATCTTACCTAAGATTTGCTTTACTAATAAGACAATAGATTATTAGCCTGCAGCAGCTTCTGCACTACAAGCTTTTGATTTTGAACCATATTTTTCAACTAATGTAGTAAATAAAGTTTCACATGCTGTTGCGGCTGTACTTCCAGTTATAGCAGCACCCCAAGGTCCCATTACCATTCCAGCGCCAGCAACTCCAGCAGCGGCACCAACACAAGCCATTTTACTAGCGAACATACAAGCATAAGCTACAGCCGCCTTATTAACCCCTGAAGATCTAAAGGCTGTATTATTATCAGCAGCAGGAGTTGATTCACTTACTTGTTGACCATTTTTATCAATTACAGAGTTATATAATTCATCACCTGAAACACTAAATAATTTAAATTCATATTTATAATGTTTACCCATAATAAAAATGCACCCCAAAAGTTAGATTTTTAGTCCAACTTTTGGGGTGCACATCATCGAAGCGTCTTTTATTATATTTTATATATCTAATAGTTCGAATTGCTTAATTTGTTTTTCAATATGTATTGAAGAAGTATTTTCTTTTTCTGCTTTGCGCATTTGCTTATGTTCTTCAATATGTGATGGACGGGACAGCCATGCTTGAAAATGTTTTTTCTCTAACCATTTAGATACTATTGAATATGAAATGGTAGAGTGCTTTTCGTTTTTCCAAATTTCAACATCTATTAAACCGTCATATCCATGGAAATCATCTTTGGCATGTAATGCCTTGTTGTCTAAAACGGCTCTATCCTCTATATTAGCTGTGAAATCAGCTTGTGCGATGAACATACAATTAATCCTCCTTAAGACTATTAAGTAATCATATCAAAAATCATATGATTCGACATATATATTAGCTTGTATTATTTAATAAATATATTTTTTGCGAAATTTAAAATAAGTTTTATTACTAGACGGAGGTGATAAAAGCAATTACACTGAGTAGACTTATAGGGGGTCAAAAATGGATATAACAAATAATACAATATTAATAACTGGGGCGCCTCTGGAATAGGACTTCAGTTCGCCAAAAAGTTTTACGCAAACAATAATAAAATTATTATTTGTGGACGTAATACTGACAAACTGCAAAGTATTGAAGCGGAATTTCCAGATGTTATCACAAAGGTATGTGATATATCTAGTTCAGAAGAACGTCTGAATTTATATCATTGGGTAATTGAAAATCATCCTGACATAAATGTACTGGTAAATAATGCCGGGATCCAAAACCGATTCAATATTTTGAAAAAAGATGCTGCAGTAGATTGGGAGAACTTAAATATAGAAATAAAATCTAATTTTGAAGCAACCGTACAACTTTCAATTTTGTTTAGTCAGTATTTTGCTGATAAAATAACTAATTCAAATATAATTAACGTTTCTTCAGGTTTAGCTTTTGCACCCATGGCAATAGCACCGATTTACTCAGCAACAAAAGCTGCAGTACATTCATTTACTATTAATTTGAGGCATCAATTATCTGAGACAAATACAAGTGTTTTTGAAGTCATACCTCCTGCAGTTAATACTGATTTAGGTGGAAAAGGAATCCATACTTCTGGTGCAAATCCGGTTGATTTTATCAATGAAATATTTGAAGGACTCATTCAAGAAAAAATTGAAATTGGTTATGGTTCTGCTAAAGAACGCTTGAAAATGTCCAAAGAAGAATTAGATGAAAACACAGCAGAAATGTATAATACTTTGAAAAATACAATTTAGCAGATTCGAACTTTTGTTTAATGTTGCGTTTGTAAAAGTGGGCTGTTAGTTATTAACAGTCCATTTCGCATTTAATAAATTATTCGAAATTGGCTTTATTACAGGACGTACTTATAGTTATGCTGTTTCTTTGAATGTTTATGATGTATATAATCTTTCTTAATATTTATTGAATAAGCAATTCTATTTATAAAAAACACTTTCGTATAAATTCATTTAATATTATGAATTCAACGAAAGTGTTTTAATTTTACTTACAATGCATTGGTTTTAGTACCTATACAATTAAAGCTTATTTAACTAGTGAGCTTTAATTCTGTTTTAATCAATATAAGTAAAAGTTATTTTGAAGATTCTTGTACTTTTTCAACTTCAGCTAAATAGTTTGCTAACTGTTCGTAGAGACCTAACACCATTTTAGGCTTAATTCTAGTATCAGTTAAATCCCAACCTACTAGATCCATATGGTCCCAATTTTTTAGTGTAGGCATAACTCCCCATAATCCTAATTCTGGTTTACTATCAAACGTTGTATCTTTGTGAGGTTTATTAAAAGGATACAGACCTGATTTTAATGGCACAGGGCCATCTCCTCCTCTCCAACTTTCAGGATTTTGTCTGCCCACTAAGTTAGCTAATAACTTAAATGGAGCAAACATCTTGAAGTTACCACGTTGGCGATTATTAAAAGTTTTATGGGTATCTTCAGCAGTAATAGATGTATAAGCAACGTCTTTACTTAAAGTTAATCGATCATTAATTTTTTTCGATCCTTCAATTGAGCCGTCTGTAAAACTTGTATCTTCAGTTTTCCAAACTTTGTTGTCTTTAACTCGTTTTAAATATTGAATAAATGATTCATCATCTCTTTGTTTTATTCCCCAAGGTTCGAGACCATAGTCGGCTTTAGTGTATTTATTGCTAGTGTATTTTAGAATTTTGTAGAACAATTTTCTAGCAATTGGTTTATTACCTAACTTGTCCGATATAAATGTACCGTTATGAGGTGTGGCGATGGTTGTAACAGAGGAAACCATATTATCATTACCCCCTGCAAATATTTCAGGTATATCTCCACCATGTTTTTTCTGGTATTCAATTTCTTCAGGAACGCCATTTCTTAGCATATCCTCTAATACTTGGATCGTTTGGCCGCCAAAACTATGACCAACTAAATGAACTTTCTTACCAGGAGCCCACTCAGGATAAATGCCTTTATAAGTTTTACCGTATCTAGCATGGCCATATTTTTTAGAATGATAAGCGCCATAGTCTACAGTTCCGCCTTTAATATAATAATACAACTCAAGTGCGCGATCATAATTACTTCCAAACGGACTCATTCCGCCTTCTCTAACATCGTATCCTTGTTTACTTAATTCTTTGTCTAAATCAACTTTATTCCCCCCCCCAATATGGAGGTAAGACTGCGGGTTTAGATTCATCTGGATATCCAGAAAAACCGTGAGCTAGAATTATAGGATATTTATTTTTCTTAACTACGCCTTGATTACCTTTTGGAATTGTAGGTGTATAATTATCTTCTTTAGCAACTTCATTTTTATTTTCAGACGTATTTTTAGCGTCTTGTTGCTCATCCTTAGAAGCGTCATTTTGTTTATCGTCCGCCTCATTTGAATCAGATTGAGCATCCTTAGAAGCGTCATTTTGCTTATCGTCAGCCTCGTTCGAATCAGATTGAGCATCTTTAGAAGCATCAGTTTGTTTATCGTCAGCCTCGTTCGAATCAGATTGAGCATCTTCAGAAGCATCGCTTTGTTTATCAACCGCCTCGTTCGAATCAGATTGAGCATCTTTAGAAGCATCAGTTTGTTTATCGTCCGCTTCGTTCGAATCAGATTGAGCATCTTCAGAAGCATCGCTTTGTTTATCGTCCGCTTCGTTCGAATCAGATTGCTCATCCTTAGAAGCCTCGTTTTGTTTTTCAGACGTATTGTTAGCATCTTGTTGCGCATCCTTAGAAGCGTCAGTTTGTTTATCATTAGCCTCGTTTGAGTTTGATTGTTCCTCCTCAGAAGCATTATTTAGTTTTTGAGACTCAACATTTGAATCTTGTTCTTTTAAATTAGAAGATTGATTTTCATTTTTAGAAGCATTGTTGTTTTGATATACATCCGTATTAGATAATTCATTCGTCATTTCAGCGTCTTTGTTAGTAGCTCTTTGTTCTAAATTAGAAGCATTATCTTCATCCGTAGAGTCTTGTATATTTAAATTAGATGATTGTTTTACATTTTTTGAGTCGGTATTAGGAGATTGTTGTTCTGATTTAGATGGATTATCTTCGTTCTTTGAGTCATTGCTTGGATTCTGTGTATTTGAATTAGATGATAAGTTCACATTTTTAGAGTCGGAGTCAGGAGATTGTTGTTCAGAATTAGATGGATTGCTCAGGTTTTCAGGCTTACTATTTTGATTTTGTGTCTTTATGTTAACTTTTTGAAAACTATCTAGACCTTGATCATTAGTCGGTTGATTAATTTCTCTTTCGTCTGCTGAAGCTTGGGAAACGGTACTTAGTGCTACAAATAAAATAGAAGTGGTTGTAAGTGATGTTAGTGGTAAAATAATTTTGTTTTTCAATTTCATAAAATCCTCCTCATTTATATTTAATTACAAACTAATTTTAATAGAAAATAAAAAGAATTGTTCTAAATTTCTTGAAACACAATATTTAATTCCTATGTGTAAATACAAATACAATTTTTTGATTGATATTGACACTTAGGGCATAAAAAGGAGTAGGAGTCAGAAAGATTATATGTAATTATCAAAAAGTATTAGTTTAGTTGATTTTTTAATCAACTTGTAAATACTGTTTCAATCATAATAAGTAAGAGGTACAACGGTGTAAAATGTCATTTTAATATATTGATAAATAATATAATTTATGGCTTAGTATTTTAGATTCTTCCTTTTCTCACAATTACTATGAAATATAGGAAGTAATTGTTAAACTAGATGTTAAGAAATTTTATATACATAAACAGAAAATCAATTAATCATATTATTGTACTAAATATAAGGAGGGTATTTATGTTTTTAGCATGGAATGAAATTAAACGTAATAAATTGAAATTTAGTTTAATCGTTGGCGTTCTGATAATGATAAGTTATTTACTGTTCTTATTATCTGGTTTAGCCAGTGGATTAATGAATATGAACAGAGAGGGTATTGATAAATGGGGCGCCGATGCAATTGTGTTAAATAAAGATGCAAATCAAACGGTTGAGCAATCAGCTTTTAATTTAGATAAAGTAGAAAACACATATAAGCAACAAACAAGTTTAAAGCAGACGGGTGTTATTGTTTCTAACGGTGATAGCGAAGAGAATGCATTGCTATTTGGCGTTAAAGATGATTCTTTTTTAGTACCCAAAATGATTGAAGGAAAGAAATTTAATTCTGATAATGAAGTTATTGCTGATGAAACGCTTAAAGAAAAAGGCTTCAAAGTTGGTGATAAATTGTCATTATCACAGTCTGATGAAAAACTAAAAATAGTAGGATTTAGTGAGAGTGCAAAATATAACGCTTCTCCTGTGATTTTCTCGAGTAATAGTACAATAGAAAAAATTAATCCATCCTTAAAAGAAGGCATGACGAACGCTGTAGTTGTTAAAGATAAAGAATGGAATAAAAAGAATTTAGATAGCAATTTAGAAGCTATTGAAATTGAAAATTTTGTTGAGAATTTACCTGGCTATAAAGCACAAAACTTAACCCTCAATTTTATGATTTCATTTCTATTTGTTATTTCAGCAACAGTTATAGGTATATTTTTATACGTGATTACACTGCAAAAGACAAATTTATTTGGTGTATTAAAAGCTCAAGGTTTTACAAATGGTTATTTAGCAAAGGTAGTAATATCACAAACGTTTATTATTGCTTTAATAGGTACAATTGTTGGATTAATACTGACATTAATAACAGGGTTATTTTTACCAAGTGCAGTGCCTATTAAATTTAGCATAGCAACTCTAACGATATACGGTATTGTACTGATTGTTGTTTCACTATTAGGTAGTCTGTTCTCTATATTAACGATAAGAAAAGTGGATCCACTTAAAGCGATAGGGTAAATAAGGAGTGTAATTAAATGTTAGAATTTAAAAATGTTACTAAATATTTCCAAGACGGAAATCAAAAAATAGAAGCCGTAAAACCTACCTCACTCAAATTTAATCAAAAAGAACTCATTGCTATTATTGGCCCTTCTGGTTCTGGAAAAAGCACGTTTTTAACTATGGCGGGGGCGCTCCAAACGCCAAGTTCGGGTGATATTATAATTAATGGGAGCGAAGTGTCCGGTATGTCTCAGAAAGCACTAGCACACACAAGAATGCAAGAAATTGGATTCATACTGCAAGCCACTAATCTCGTGCCTTTTTTAACTGTAAAACAACAATTTAAATTACTAAAGAAACAAAAGAAAAATGTGCTAAGTGAAGATGAGTATAATCAACTCATGTCACAGCTTAATCTGGAATCAATTGAAAATAAGCTTCCAAGTGAGATATCTGGAGGACAAAAGCAGCGTGTGGCAATTGCCAAAGCTTTATATACGCAACCTTCAATCATTTTAGCAGATGAACCGACGGCCTCTTTAGACACCCAGAATGCTATGGAAGTTATGAAGATTTTAAAGGAACAGACATTAAGAAAAAACAAAACCTGTATAGTAGTTACACATGATGAAAGACTTACGTCATATTGTGATAAGGTTTATCATATGGAAGACGGAGTATTAGAGCAAGCTCAAGTCTAATGTTTTAACGCTAATAATTAATTCAAGGTACTATTAATTAATAAATATTAGATTCGAAATTAATATAAATTTAGCCTACTTAACTTATAAAATTAAGTAGGCATTTTTATTAGTAATTAATGGAATTTATAAAGAAATAATTATGATTTGTTATCAAAATTTCTTCCTTCTAAACCAGCTAACTCTTCTTTTGATGCAGATGGTGCTTTCATTTCAAAAATTTGATCGACAACTGTATAGTCATAATAACCTAAGCGTGCAATAGGTCTAATAGATTGTATATCAAGTTTCCCATTATCTAGAATAACTTCGTCATCAATATGAACTTGTGCTACACGGCCTATTACCATATCTACAGTTGATACTGGATCGCCAGTAGGGATACGCACTGTTTGGACATATTCACACTCAAAATGTACAGGAGATGCTTTGACTCTGTGACCAGGCGCTTCAATGCATTTCTCTTTTTCTACATCTGCAAATTCAAATTCATCTTCTTCTGGTGGCAATGCCTTAGCAGATAAGTTTACTGCTTCTCTTAAATCATAAGTTGCCATGTTCCAAACAAACCATCCTGTTTCTTCTGCATTTTTAACTGTATCTTTACGCTCGTGTTCTCCTAAAACAGATTGATTAGCTGCAAACATTACCATAGGCGGATCCCATGTTAAATTTTGGTATTGGCTATAAGGTGCTAAATTATCTTTACCATCCTTTGATATTGTTGAAATCCATCCAATTGGTCTAGGAACGGTACTGCTTTTAAAAGGATCGTGTGGTAAACCATGGCTACGTGTGCCTTGTTTTGGTGAATAATTCATAACATGATCACTCCTCAAAAATTTTGAAACTACTGCAAGAATAATTGTAATTAATGTAAACGTCTAATACTAAATTTGAATTGATTTATTAGTTCAAACTATAGAACAATGAACAGTGCATCAATAAGTTGTTTGTTCATCGCTTGGCAAGAATAATGAAGCAAGGAATGTTAAGAATGCAATAGATGATATGATTACAAACATACTTGTAAAATTATTTAGAGAAGTAAGGTAAATTGATAGGATCGGAGCAACTGCTGTACCTAAAAATAGAATAAATGTGTTAACAGACAAGAAGAAACCTCTATTTCCATACACTACCATATTTACTTTTGCGATAACTAAAGGGACTGCAAACGCAATTCCAGCAACAAAACATATACTTAAAAATGTTATTAGCAGAATATTATGTGCAAAAGGCATTAATATTAATGTCACACCACAAACGCCTAAAGCAATATTTAAAACAAATTTGACACCATACCTACTACTAATACGTCCCGACATTAATGAACTTAGCATACCAAAAACACCGAATAATTTTACTAGAAATGCTGTGTGATTATCTCCGTGTATAGAATCCGATAGTATGAATTTATTTATTACTGCATACATAGAAATGAATGTTGTAAGTAATGTTAGAGAAATAAAGTAGCAGATTAATACTTTTCGATTTTTAGCAAAGTCTTTAAAATTGCTAAAGTATTTAAGGATTTGAACGTCTGAATTTTTTACAGGGCTTTCTGGGACATTTCTAAAGATGATAATAGCTAAGCAGATGTATAGTGAAGAAAGTATAAAGAAAATAATGTGCCAATCGAATTGGCTGATTAATATTTCTGAAAAATTTTGACCTAAAATACCAGATAGCATAAAACTTGTACTAATAAAACTTACTGCTGTTAACCTCTTTTTAAGTGGATAAGTTTCGGTAGTGTAAGTAATAGCTATGGGAGAAAATGCAGCTGCAAATATTCCTTGGAGCCCTCGTAAAATCAATAACGTATTAAAAGAAGTTACAAATCCAATCAAAAAGCAAACTATAATTAGACCAATCAGTGAAAGTAAAATGACACGTATTCTTCCAAATTTTTCTGAAATAGTACCATAAAATAAACAGCTAATGGAATAAGTGACTGAAAAAACCACACCATTCATTGCTGCAACTGACTGAGATATACCAAAATCATTAGCTAAATGCTCTGTTATAGGTATTGCGGTATATAGATTAAACATAATTAAGATACCAGAAATAAACAAAACAAATGTTATTATATTATAATTTTTTGACGCTTCCATACGTATTACTCCTTGAAAATGAATTGTTTCCATTATTACATTTATTTAGGTTTTGAAAAACCTTTTTTGAAAAATTGTTCATTTCAGTTTTGAATTTTTTATGAAGTGGAAATAGGTAAGTGAGTGTAGAAATTGATGACAATCGAATGGGAGCTTTTTCAGGAGGTAAATTAATGAAAATAAACTTAAATTGGGAAAATACTTTTCAAGAATATCAAGATATATTGAATTCTGGTTTAAATCCAGAATGGTTATATAGCGCTAAAGCAAATATGATACTAATTCCAGCTTATACAGGAAAGGGAAAAGAGTTTTTTTATACTAGTGACATCATTAAAGCAAGTAAGATTATCCCCTTTTTTTAGACAATTGTGATGATTCGTAGAATTATTTCATAATTCTTGCTAATAGAGGGTTAAAAAATTTTAAGAAGGGTACAATATTAAGTAAGAGACTTGGAGCTCTTGTCAATTAAGATAATGAGCAAGTGAGCTCGTTACGTAAAAGATGAGCTGAGGTAAAGTTTGCCTGCTCATCTTTTTCTATTTGGAGGCTAAATATATGAAAAAAATATTATTAACAGGCGCTTCGGGATATATCGGTAGTCACTTAATGAATAAATTAAAAGATAACTATGAAATTATAGCTATTTCTAGAAATATAGAAAATAAATCAAATGAACACAATGTTACTTGGAAAGCAGCTGACTTGTTTGATTTAAATGAAATAACAGAAGTAATGGAGGACATTGATATCGCTATATATCTTGTCCATTCTATGATGCCTTCGGCTAAGTTGACGCAGGCGAGCTTTGAAGATATGGATGCATTATTAGCTGATAATTTTGCTAAAGCCGCTAGTTATAACAAAGTTCAGCATATTGTATTTATGAGTGGTTTGATACCTAATACAAGTGAATTATCACCACATTTAAGAAGCCGTTTAGAGTGCGAACAGATTTTAGGATCATATGGTGTACCAGTAAGTACTTTAAGAGCGGGTTTGATTATAGGCTCTAAAGGAAGTTCTTACCCAATATTAAAAAAATTAGTAGATAGATTACCTGGCCTGTTACTGCCAAAATGGGCTTATAATACAACATTGCCAGTTGCAATAGACGACGTGATTGACGGTTTATATAAAATTGTAGAGCGTCAGCCGCATAAGAATGAATCGATAGATATTGGTGGACCTAGTCATATGACTTATAAAGATCTATTCAAGCAAACTGCAGAGGTACTAGATAAACGATTACCTACGATAGATTTGCCTATTATTCCCATTTGGCTAAGTAAATATTGGGTGAAACTTATTTCAGGTGTCCCAAAAGAAATGGTTTATCCGTTAATGGATAGCTTAATTCATGATATGATTAGAAATGATGAAAATATTGTGAAAGACATTTCTATAGGCAAGATTGATTATAAGGAAAGTGTGCGTAATGCCTTGGAAGAAGAAACTAAGACACAAAAGAAAGGGAAGTCATCACGTAAGGGCGATATTAAAGATGTTAGAGCAATATCAAGGGTAGTCTTACCTAAAGATGTAAATATGATTCAATTGGCAGAGTCATATGCAAATTTTTTAAATAGAATTACATTAAATGTCGTTAATAGTGATTTTAACGAAGATAACTTTACGATTAGTGTGCCGTGTTTAAATAAGGACTTACTATTATTAAGTAAAGATTTTAAAGCTTCTAATAACGAGAGAATTTTATATCGAATTGTTGGTGGAGATTTCGCTTTAGATTCAGATGGTGGTAATGCGAGATTAGAGTTTAGAAGATTACCTAATAGTGACGCATGTATCATAGCGTTACAAGAATATGAACCGACGTTACCTTGGTGGGTATATAAGTATACCCAAGCAAAAGTTCATAAAAGTGTAATGAATCTTTTTAAATTTAAAATAAGTACTCAAAGAACCAACAAAGGAAAACAATTAAATATGAAGAAATTTATTTTACCAATTGTTATTTCAGGTGCTATTGTCTTGAAATTATATGGATTGAAGAAGTATTTAGCTAGAAAAAATAACATGTCTAATGCCGAACTATAGCTATTAGATATAATAGCTAGTTACTTTTACAAAAAAAGAGGGGATCAACTATGAAAGCAAACGAGATAATTAAAACAATTATAAAAGTTATAACACCAATTACAGGCGGTAAATTTATAGGGGAATTTGCAGTGAAAAATGCGAGAAAAGATTATAAAAATAATGTTAAACCACCTTTTTCACCCCCCGGCTATGTCTTTCCAATTGTGTGGCCAATACTTTATACAACGATGGGCGTAGCTTATGCATTAGTGACTAATAGATCTACTAGTAAGGCTTTGAAAGGTGCTTATTACACGCAATTAAGCCTGAATTATCTATGGTCGATACTATACTTTAAATATAAATTACGCTTTAGTGCGTTGATAGAGAGTGTTGTATTACTGGGCGCAGTAGTTACAACAACTGTAAAATTTTTCAATGTAAAAAAAGTTGCTGGCATTTTACTAGTTCCATATATGCTTTGGAGCGCTTTTGCTACTTATTTAACAGCTGGTAATTGGTATTTAAATAAAGATAACCCAAGCTATACAGAGAAATCTGAGAATTAAATTGATGAAAAAGATTATATATATTGCGCTATATTGGTTTATAGTTCAAATGATAATTGCTCAACTTGGTACTCGTATTAGTTATAAGTTCTTAGAAAAAGATAATAAGTATTTTCGAAGTTGGAATTTTGAACAAGAGGGTCAATTATGGCAACAATTAGTTAAAGTGCAATATTGGAAAGATCATTTGCCAGACGGTCAAAATCTTAACCCTAATATCAGTAGTAAAGCGACTTTCGATTTATCTGAAAATATGAATGATATACAGCGATTTATATTAGAAACTAGACGTGCAGAGGTGGTTCATCTGCTATCCATATTTCCTGTTATTGCGTTTTTTAAAGCGTCAAAAAGTGTTAAAATAATTAATTTTATATATGTCATTATAGCTAATGTGCCTTGTATGATTGTTCAGCGCTATAATCGCCCTAAGTTAATACGTATTTATAATAAATTACAAAAAAGAAAAGGTGATTAAATGGGAAATAAGAAAGTGGTTGTCATAGGAGGTGGCTTGGGAGGGATTGCTAGCGCAATTTGTATGGCTCAAGCAGGCTATCAAGTGGATTTATATGAACAAAATGAGCATATCGGTGGAAAGGTAAATAGGTTAGACATAGATGACTATGGATTTGATCTCGGTCCATCAATTTTAACCATGCCTAAAGTATTTCAACGCTTATTTCAACGATGTGATGAAAGGCTAGAAGATTATGTTAGCATTCGTAAGTTAAGTTTACAGATTAGAAACGTTTATCCAGATGGCCAAATTTTAGATTTATATGAATCCATGGAAGATATGTTAACAAATAATGAATCGTTAACAAATAAAGATATAGAGCAACTTTCTTCGTTTTTTAGTTACGCACAAAAGATACATCAAGTTGCTGAAAAAAGCTACTTTGATAAGGGATTAGATACGATGTTTGCAATTATTCGTTATCATGGTCCGTTTTCAGCTTTAAAGCAATTCGATTATTTTCATACAATGCAACAAGCCATTAATAAAAGGGTGGATAACCCATATTTAAGAGAAATGCTAGGTTATTTCATAAAATATGTAGGCTCTTCATCTTATGATGCTCCGGCTGTATTGAGTTTATTACCTCAAATGCAACATGAGGAAGGTTTGTGGTACGTAGATGGTGGCATTCATAAGTTAGCGGAAGCGATGGAACAATTAGCGAGAAAATTAGGTGTGGGCATACATTTTAACACCCCTGTAAAACGTATCAATTATAATAGTCAAAATAAGGTGACAGGGATAACAATGGAAAGTAATGAGGAAATATATGCAGATTACATTATATCTAATATGGAAGTAATCCCTGTTTATAAGTATTTATTGAATTTTGATGCAAACCAAATAAACAAATTGGAACGTAAATTTGAGCCAGCTAGTTCAGGTTATGTCATGCATCTTGGCGTGGACAAAAGTTATCCAGAGCTTCAACATCATAACTTTTTCTTTTCAAGTAATTCTAAAGTTAATTATGATCAAGTTTTTCACCAGTATGTTTTGCCTGAAGATCCGACTATTTATGTAGTGAATACAAATAAAACAGATAAGACACAGGCGCCAGAGGGACACGAGAATATAAAAATATTGCCACACATACCGTACATTCAGAGTAAGTCATTTAGTGAAGCAGAATATCTACAATTCCGAGAACGTATATTGGATAAATTAGAGTCCATGGGCTTGAAAGATTTGAGAAAGCACATTGTATATGAAGACGTATGGACACCACATGATATAGAAAATACATACAATTCTAATAAAGGGGCTATATATGGCGTAGTATCCAATAAGAAGAAAAATAAAGGTTTTAAATTTCCTAAAAAAAGTCAGTACTTCAAAAATTTGTACTTTGTAGGTGGTTCTGTAAATCCTGGCGCGGGTATGCCTATGGTCACTTTGAGTGGTATGCAAGTAGCAGAAGCTATTATTAATGGAGAAAGTAGTTGAGGCTGAATGATACTTTATATAATAGCAATAGTATTGACGATACTATCACTAATAAGTGGAATGTGTATGTATGCGCGTCGAGCGATTATAAATAACTCCGGAAAAGAAAGAGGTCAGACAGCCGTCAGTGTTATTGTACCTGCTAGAAATGAAGCGGAGAACTTACCTAAATTACTTAACAGCATAAGTAAAGAGCAAGAAATAGAAGTAATTGTTATGGATGATGGTTCAACTGATGAGACACAAGTTGTCGCTAGATATTATGGTGCGAGCGTATATACTGTTGAAAATGATACTACATGGCAAGGTAAGTCACATGCTTGTTGGCAAGGTAGCAAATATGCAACGCATGATTTATTGATGTTTGTTGATGCTGATGTTCAGTTTGCTTGTGATGATAGTATCCAAAATATAGCCAATCAATATGATTTACAAGGTGGTAAAGGTTTGTTATCAATACAACCTTATCACAAGATAAAAAAGCTATATGAAAATATATCGGCGATTTTTAATTTAATGACAATCGTAGGTATGAATCAATTTTCAATCACGAAATCAGCAAATAATGAGCAAGGCGCGTTTGGACCAGTCCTTGTGACAAATAAGCAAGATTATAAATTGACACAAGGACATTTGAAAGCTAAAAATCAAATCATTGAAGGCTTTGCAATAAGTAAAGCATATAATAAGCAAGGTTTGCCAGTTAGTTTGCATGAAGGCCAAGGTGTAGTGAATTTTAGAATGTATTCTCAAGGATATAAAGCGCTATTAGAGGGTTGGAGTAAACACTTTGCACTTGGCTCTCAAGTAACTAAAAAGTCTACGCTTACGTTTGTATTTTTGTGGCTATTTGGTTCACTTACAACAGTTTTAGCGATAATTTTTTCAATTAATTTAGGCTCGTTATATATATTATTAGCTATTACTCTATATTTTATATATGCGATACAATTTCATTTATTTATTCGAAGAACAGGAAATTTTAATATCGTTGCGAGTTTATGTCATCCACTGCTCTTCATATGCTTTGTCGTGATATTTTTTAAATCATGGTTAGATATCAATGTATTCAAACGTATATATTGGAAAGGCCGTAGAATAGATTTATAGCTTAGTTTTTTATACAAATGTCAAGAAGTTCTAGGGCTTACTGAGGAGGCCAATAAATGAATCAATTAGAGAGAGATTATAACCATTGTCACAATATAATGAAAGAACATTCAAAAACGTTCTCATATGCCTTTGATTTTTTGGATCTAAAAAGAAAAAAAGCAATTTGGGCTATTTATGCAGTTTGCAGAATTATAGATGACAGTATTGATAAATACAAAGACCTTGAGCAATTAGACGGCATAGCTAGAGATTTAGATGTGATTTATAGCGATTGTGATTATATTCAAGCGTATCAAAGTGATGCAGCTATTATGAATGCTTTAAGTAATACATTGAATACATATTCAATACCTAAAAAACCTTTTGAATCTTTAATTCAATATGTGAAGGAAGATTTAGTTTTAAAAGAAATGAAAACTGATTCAGATTTATATGACTATTGCTATGGTGTGGCAGGTACTGTCGGTGAATTGTTAACTCCTATATTAACTTCATCAAATGAAAATAATTTCAAGCAAGCTGAAGAAGCTGCGATTGCTTTAGGCAAGGCAATGCAAATAACTAATATTTTAAGAGATGTCGGCGAAGATTTTCAAAATGGAAGAATTTATCTAAGTGTAGAAAAATTAGCTCAATATCGAGTTAATCTACATTCTATATATTATGAAGGGGTTACGCCAAATTATATAGAACTGTGGGAAAGTTACGCTACAGAGGCAGTTAGGTTATATGATATTGCATTAAACGGTATTAATTATTTTGACGAAGAGGTACGTTACATTATCGAATTAGCTGCGATAGCTTATCATGAAATACTTCTGGAAGTAAGGAAGGCAAACTATACGTTGCATAAGAAAGTATATGTAAGCAAATTGAAAAAAATGAAAATTTATCGTGAACTTAGTGCGAAATATAATAGGAGTGAAACATTATGAAGATTGCAGTTATAGGCGGCGGTGTTTCAGGTTTAGCTGCAGCTTCAAGATTAGCAGCAAACGGTCACCAAGTTGATTTATATGAAAAGAACCAACAAATAGGTGGCAGGATGAATCAGATCAAGCAAGATGGCTTTACATTTGATATGGGACCAACCATCGTAATGATGCCTGAGATTTATCGAGATGTTTTTAATTACGCTCAAAAAAATATGAATGATTACTTGGAAATTAAACAATTATCACATATATATGATGTTTATTTTAGTGAAACAGATCAAATTCGCGTTCCTACAGATCTTGCTCAATTAAGAGATATGCTTGAAGGTATTGAACCTAACTCTACACATGGTTTTATGTCCTTTTTAACAGATATATACGAAAGATACGAAATAGCACGAAAATATTTTCTAGAACGTACGTTTAGGAAACCTACGGATTTTTATAATCCTTTTACTATATATCAAGGTATGAAACTCAAAACATTTGATAAAGCAGATAATTTAATTGAAAAATATGTTGATAATGAAAAAATCCAAAAGATTTTAGCGTTTCAAACATTATATATAGGTATCGACCCTAAACGAAGCCCGTCATTGTATTCAATTATACCCATGATAGAGTTAATGTTTGGTGTTCACTTTATAAAAGGTGGTATGTATAGCTTTGTCAGAGCGCTTCAAACGCTAAATGAAGAATTAGGTACTCAAATTTATATCAACGCAAACGTTGAAGAAATTATCATTGATAGTAGGTATAAGCGTGCGGAAGGACTAAAAGTAAACGGACATATAGAAAAGTATGACAAAATAATTTGTACTGCTGATTTTCCATATGCTACTTCATCCTTAATTAAAAATGAACATCATCCTAAGAAGTATACGACGCAGAAAATTGATAATATGGACTATTCTTGCTCAGCCTTTTTAATGTACATAGGGGTTGATAAAGATTTATCTGAAGATATCTTGTTACATAATGTTATATTTTCAAAGGATTTTGATAATAATATCAATGAAATATTTTCCGGGGAAATATCCCAAGATCCATCAATATATGTCTACGCTCCTAGTGTGGAAGATCAGTCGTTAGCGCCAGAAGGTCAAACAGGTATTTATGTGCTGATGCCCGTTTCAGAATTGAAAACAGGTGATACGGATTGGTCTGATGAGTCAACAATCACACAAGTGAAAGATATTATTTATAATAAGCTTTCTACGATTAAAGCGTTAGAAGATTTGAAAAAGCAAGTTGTGACAGAAATTATTTATACGCCTAAGGACTTTGAAGGAGATTATAATGCTAAATTTGGAGCAGCCTTTGGTTTAATGCCTACTTTAGCGCAAAGTAACTATTACAGACCGCCTAATGTGAGCAGAGATTACAAAAATTTATATTTTGCTGGAGCTAGTGTTCATCCAGGAGCAGGAGTGCCAATTGTACTGACGAGTGCTAAAATTACAGTTGATGCTATGTTAGAAGATATTAATAATGGTATATAAAAAACGCTTAAAATCACTTTTTAATAATGTGATTTTAAGCGCCTTTTTAACTAATCGAACGTAATGGTTTGTGGTGTGTCTAATTTTTTATCGTTCATAATTTTTATGGATTTTGGTATTACTTTAATTACACACAAGTTTGGATCATCCTTAGAGTCAAAAAAGGACTTATCTTGTTTGTTCCAAATCCAATCAATAGTCTCTTGATCTTTCAGTATTTCAACATTAGCATCAATTTCTAGAAAACTACGATTATTCGTTTCATCGTAACCTATAAGTACATGAGCTTTGGTATTATCTTTAAATTCAGCAATTTTTTTAGACTCAATGCTTGTCTTAGTATAAAGTGTGTGTCCATCATTATAAAATACCATGTATCTACTATTAGGTGTATTGTTATGTGCAGTAGATAGGACACCTATTTTTGATGTATTTAATATATTTTCAATTTCATTTTGTAATTGTTCGTTATTCATAATTTAATCACCTCTGATAATAATATACCCTGAAGTTGCCTATAATATGTAAGGTCTTAAAATTTATTTTATTTTTTAGTGAATTATACAAAAGTTAAAACGGGTATATGATTGAAAACACAATCTTAAGTTAAAGGACAATTATAAAGTGAATTTGTATGAAACAAGCTGGGAGGCAATAAAATGCATTTAGGAGTCATACTTAACAGAGTTTTTAGAACGAAAGATAATCCACTTTTTCAATATATAGTGAAGCATCAAAATGAGATAAATAAATTGTATTTTATCTTACCTTTAGAAGATTTAACTGACGCATCAGAAGTAAAACGTGACTATTACCATAAAGTTGTAAAAGGATTTGTAAATGCTTTAGATAAGCATGATATACAACCTCATATTGTCACATATGAAAAGCTAGGTGAACTAGCCGAAACATTGGCGTTATCTCACGTATTAGTAGCAAAAGATATTATGAGTTATCACAAAGAAATATATGACTATCCTCATGTAAAAAAGGCTTTTGAAAATCACCAAGTTACAGTAATTGGACAGCGCGTGAATCATTATTTTGAGCCAACAAAGACTTTTAATAAACAGCAACAGCCTTATAAAGTATTTACTAGTTTTTATAAAGCAAATCGTCAGGATTTAGCACACACCCCTAAAAAAAGTTATCAGTTTAAGCAGTTGTCTCAAATTGCGGAAAAGGGTTCAAATCAAAGTGACTTAAAATTTGAAAATGATAAAGATATAGAAAAGTTAGCGCGTAAAGCTTGGGATGAATTTTTAAATGGTGACATAGCTGATTATGATAAATTGACTGACGATGTGTCGCAGGATTTTGTAAGTGGATTAGGTAAATATTTAGCATATGGACTACTCGATATTCGTGAAATTATAAATGATTTACTTGAAGATTATGAGAGCGATGAAAAAAATTATGAAGCTTTTATAAGAGAGGTTATATTCCGTGAATTTTATTATGTGTTAATGACACAGTATCCAGAAACGGCAACTAAATCTTTTTCTGAAAAGTATCGAAACATGCAATGGTCGTATAATAAAACACATTTTGAAGTATGGAAAAAAGGTCAAACTGGCTACCCAATCGTTGATGCTGCAATGAAGAAGCTGAATCGTACAGGCTATATGCATAATCGCTTACGAATGGTCGTATCACAATTTTTAACGAAAAATTTATTTATTGATTGGACTTGGGGTGAGGAGTACTTTAGACAGTATTTGATAGATTATGATAATGCATCTAATGTACATGGATGGCAGTGGTCGGCATCAACCGGAACAGATGCAGTGCCTTATTTCAGAATGTTTAATCCTATACGTCAAAGTGAGCGCTTTGACGCGCAAGGGTATTTTATTCAAACACAGCTAGAAATATTTAATGATGTGAGCAGTAAATACATTCATGATCCAACTAAATATAAAGACAAGTTACAAGAAATTTATCATATTGAAATTGGAAAAGATTATCCACAGACTATCGTTAATCATAAAAATAGTAGAGATTATGTTATGGATAAATTTAAGCAATTTTGACATATCATCCAATAAAAAGGAGTGATTCATTTGTTGAAAAATGAAATACATCGTATTTATTTAGACAAAAATAATAATGAGGTAACTATTAATAGATTTAATGTGACATATCACTATACTATATTAGAACAAATTAATGATTTGCCACAATATGGTTATGCAGTTTTAAACCATTTATATGCTAATCCTGGTTTAGAGGCAGACTTCGAGCATGTGTTCTTAAATAGAGATAAACATCTAAGGCATACTGAAGGATTTGAAAATCTATTGTTTTTAAAGCCACATAGTACACATGAACATTATGTTATCATTACGTTTTGGCAAGACGAAGCAGCTTACAAGCATTGGCAAGAGTCTCAGGAATATAAAGCATCTCATAAAAATAGAGGAACCAAACAAGGTTCTGATAAATCTATTGTAAACAGAAAACTATCATTTAATATTAGTTTAGAATTTAAATAACATAATTTTTGAATTAAATGATATTTCTGCAAACATATAGGCGAGTTATTTAAATACTAACTTGCCTATTTTTTAAGCGATATAAAAATTTTAGCAAAATCACTGATAAGGGGAAGCATATCATAAATGATGCGGTTTTTTAGAGGTATGGTGAAATATATGCATATTTCAGATAGCCAAAAGTTTAATTTGTAGAATCAAATATTAGATTTCTCTTTCTGATTTTAACATAGTGGAAAAAAATAAAGTATAAAAGGTCATCCTCATTATTTAATAAGGATGACCTTTCCACATGTCTAAACTGTGATTCACTTTTTCTAATTTTATTTTCCAAAAATTTCAGTTGTCATAATAATTACTATAACGAAATGTCCTTAAAAATTAGGAAACTGGCATTTGAAATATTATACTAAACTAAAATAAAACTTTGGCTGTTAGTGCGAAAGATAGCACAATTAATACATAAAAGTAGGTGAATCAATGGATATTAGAGTTTTAGAATATTTTTTAATGGTGGCAAGGGAAGAGAATATTACGAAAGCTGCACAGATTCTGCATGTGACTCAGCCGACTTTATCTAGGCAATTGAAACAGTTAGAGGCTGAATTGGAAGTTTCGTTGTTTAAACGTAGTAATCATCATATTGAATTAACTGATGAAGGGCTATTGTTTAGAAGACGTGCGCAAGAGATGGTTGATTTATCTCATCGTTCTAAGAGTGAGCTAAAACAAAGTGAGAAATTAATAGGTGAGATTGAAATAGGCTGTGGCGAATTGCAAAGTATGGAGGAATTGTCCGAGTGGATAGCTGGATTTCAAGAGCTACACCCGGATGTTAGGTTTATTCTGAACAGTGGGAATAACAATAATATAAAAGCTTGGTTGGATCAAGGGTTGATTGATATTGGTTTATTAGTTGAGCCTGTAGAGTTAAGTAAATATGAAATAATCCGTATGAATCAAAGGGAAGTATGGGGCACTTTGGTTCATAAAGCTTCTCCGTACTACAATTATGAAAGTATTCAACCTGGTGACTTAGTTGGGACTAAAGTAATTACAATTTCTGACAGGGTAGTACAACAGGAACTTGCTCATTGGTCAGGCAAGTATGCTAAAGATATGGATTGGAAGGTTCGCTACAATTTGAGTTATAATGCTGCAGTTATGGCTAAAGCGAGTAAAGGCGTGGTGATTACACTTAATTTAAATCACCATTATGACGATTTAAAGTTTATTCCTCTTGAACCTAAATTAGAATTAAGTTCTGTCTTGGCGTGGCATCAAGAGAAGCCTAATTCGAAAGTTACAGATGCATTTTTAAAATACATCAAAGAAATACAATAAATGAATAACAAATCATTTGATATAAGCATTGTACATTTCTTTAATACCAAATTACACTTAGAGTATCCCAAGTAGGAATACTCTTTTTTAATTTTAAGGACGTGAATCAATGGAATATTTAACTTTAAATAATGGTGTAGAGATGCCGAAATTAGGATTAGGGGTCTTTCGTGTTACAGATTTACAAGAAGCAGAGCAAACAGTAGTTCATGCAATTGAAGCAGGATATCGTTTAATTGATACTGCTGCAGCATATGGAAATGAAGAAGCGGTTGGTAGAGCCATTCAACAAAGTAAAGTAGCTAGAGAAGAGTTATTTATCACTTCTAAGTTATGGTTGACTGACAACTCTTACGAAGGTGCGAAAAGAGGTTTAGAACGCTCTTTAAAAAAACTAAATTTAGATTATATTGATTTATATTTAATTCATCAACCTATAGGTGATGTATATGGCGCTTGGCGTTATTTAGAAGAAGCGTATCAAGAAGGTAAAATTCGTGCGATAGGTGTAGATAATTTTACGCAACAAAAATTAGTGGAATTTATCACATTTAACGAAGTGAAACCAGCAATTAATATGGTTGAAGCGAATGTCTTTCATCAACGTGTCGAAGATCATAATTTAATGAAAGAATACGATGTTCAGATGGAAGCTTGGGCACCATTTGCTAATGGCGGTAGTAACGTTTTTGAATTACCAGAACTTATTAAGTTAAGTGAAAAATACAATAAATCCGTCGCGCAAATTATTTTAAGATGGTTTATGCAAAGAGATATTATTGCAATACCAAAAACTGTTAATGTTAAGCGTATGCAAGAGAATATTGATATTTCTGACTTTGAATTATCAGCAGAAGATATGGATTTGATAGCTACTTTAAATAGTGGTGAAGGCTTTAAGCTACCAGAAGATGGTCATGCATTTAAAAAGACACTCGATATGCTTAACCAATTTACTGTGTGATATGGATAATTCTAAACAGAAGCAATATGAGCAATTATGTAATCAACGTCAAGCATTATTAAAAGAAATTCATGAAAAAGAACAAGAAATCATGCGAATTGATTATCTTAAACATCAAATAAAAAATACAAAGGAGCAATAAAATGAAAACATTAGTATTAGTTTTTCATCCTAATTTAGAGGAATCAAGAGTGAATAGAGCAATTGCAGAGGGATTAGAGCATAGTGATGATGTAATCGTTCGTCGTATGTATGACTTATATCCTGACTTTAAAATAGATGTCGCTGAAGAACAAAAACACTTAGCTGCAGCAGATCGTATTATCTTACAGTTTCCATTTTACTGGTACAGCACACCTGCATTACTTAAACAATGGCAAGATGACGTGTTGACTTATGGATGGGCATTCGGTTCTACGGGTACGCAACTTCATGGTAAAGAACTGTTGGTGTCAACAACAACAGGAGCTGTAGGCTATCAAAGAGATGGCGAGGTCAAATATATTGTCGAAGAATTATTACGACCATTACAAGCAACTAGTAATTTAATAGGTACTAAGTACTTACGACCATTTATTCTTAATAATGCATTAGCTATTAGTGAAGAAGAAATTAATGCATATGTTGAACAATTTAAACAATATATCACGACAGATCAAGAATTATTAGGATTGTACGAATAGTAAGATTGCCGATAGTGATGATTTAATTGAAGACACTGAGTCATTGTCTATTGTCCGTATGTGAATGCGGATGGTGTGGATGCGTGCATCATTGCATACAAATATACACATAATAATAAGCAGATACTTCAGTATTTAATTTATTGGATTGTAGAAAGAGATTTTTAATTTCCTAATATTATGAGTTTAATATTACGGTAATATCTATCTTAATAACAAGAGGCTAGGAGCTAATTCCCAGCCTCTTTATTCATATGCTGTTATCACAAATTGACAATTACACACAGGTTTCACTTTTCACCCATATGATTGTGAAATTCGACTGTACCTTAGGGTGTTACGTTTAATTCTTAACTCCCATTACCATTTTTATTATTTGTTGTATCGCCCAGTGATTGAATTTAGTTCATATTTTTTAGTTGTTTCAAAATAATTTTTCTTTGCTTTTCTAAAGAGATAGGGTCATTATACTGTGTATCTTGTAAATCTAAATTAATTACATGTCCTTTTTTAACAGCATCTAAATTTTTCCAATTTGCTTTTTGTGTAAATGGAGGTTTTTCTCCCATTGTGGCTAATATAATGTAATCTCCTGTGTAATCTGCAAGTTGTTCTTCAGATGGTGTAGCCATATAAGCGTTTTTCGTTTCTTTTTCTAATATCTTAGGTTGTTTCATACCATATCCGTCATAAACTATTTCAGTACCACGACCATAGTTTTGACCAAATGCACTTATACCTTTTGGCGTTGATTGTAAAACGGTAATTGTTTTTCCTTTAACTTTATCACCAAGCGCACTTTTATCTTTTTGTAATTTATTGTCCCATTCTTTTAACCATTTATCAGCTTTATCTTGCTCATTTACAATTTCACCGAGTTCTTTAGTCGTTTCTTTATAATTCGATTTCATTGCATCCATCTGGATTGTTGGTGCAATTTTTTTAAGCTTATTAGCATTTTTATCTTCTTGAGTTGTAATGATCAGGTCTGGTTTTGTTTTTGCAATTTGTTCAATATTGCCTTGGCCTATTCTTTTAATGCCTTTAGTTGCATCGTCGAGCGTTTTATTTTGCTTAACAAAATCGATAACACCAACCGGTTTATGTCCAAATTTTACTAAAGTACCAATATATGTAGGATGTAAAACAACAATTCTTTTTGGATTTTTAGGTATTTTAACTTTAGTGCCATCATCTTGTTTAAATGTTTTTGTTGAAGCATTATCACTTTTGGTGTCGTTTGATTTATCTTTACTATCATTATTACCACAGGCAGATAAAAGCAAAATCATGCATAGCATTACAAACACTATTCTTTTCATAAAATGAACACTCCCCAAAATATTTTTAATTGAAATTGATAATCTTTATCAATTATAGCATGATAGAAAAGTATAGCAATACATAGTTTTAAAAATTTAAATTGTATATTATGCAAAATTTATTGGCGAAGCTATGTAAGGAAATTTACATGTTTTTATATAGCATTTAGAGCTGTGAATATTTAAAACAAAGCTGCACAAGAGCAAATAGGGGGTAATATAAACTAAGAATCTACAGCTTGTATGTAGAATTAATATTGAAATTTTTGTAGCAACTAATTGTTGATTTATTATTTTTAGAAATCGGTAAAAAAATGAGGGTGATTACAGTGCAATATATAGAAACACAAAATTTTGATCAAATAGAGTTAGAAAAATTATTTGAAATTGATAACGATATTGACAGTGTTGTTGTTTCATCAGGGGCATACGAACTTATAGAATTACCAGGTATCATAGCTTATGAAAATGGAAAGATATTAGGTCTATTATCTTATAAAAAATTTAATGATTATATAGAAATAATTTCGCTACATAGTAATATTGAAAATATTGGTATTGGAAGTAATTTATTAACAAAAATAGAAGAAATAGCTATTAATTTAGGTATAAAAAGAATAAAAGTAATAACAACAAATGAGAATTTAAGAGCACTTTATTTTTATCAAAAGAAGGGCTATAGAATAACAGAAATACTACCTAATGCAGTGGATAAGGCAAGAACATTAAAGCCAACTATTCCACTAGTTGAAGAAAATGGAATTGAAATTAAAGACGAAATTGTATTAAAACGGAAAATATGATTTTACTGAGTTTTATGCGGTAGTATGGTTATCCTACTATAAAAAATTGCATCAATCCGTGCGAATAATTATTTGGTCAGCCAACCAAAATTAAATTTAGAGAATCAGTAGATAAATTTAACACCTAATTGCTAAAATAATAATTAATAGAAGATAATTCGATAGGTGATAAAGATGGGAAACTTGTTAAAGATAGAAAATATGCAATATTCATTAGAAAATCTTAATAATTCAGTGCAAAAATGGAAATCTTCCTCAGATGGGAAATATTTATTGAGATATCCAACAGTTTATATTATAAATGATAAAAAAAGTGGGAGTAATTTTGAGGTATATATTGGAGAAACAGCGGATATTAGAAATAGAACCAGACAGCATCTTAATGTAGATAGAAAAATAAAAACTTTTTGGGATGATTTTTCTATATCCAATAATTCATCAATGTACGTTATAGGCCATGAATTATTTAATAAGTCGTTAACTCTAGATATTGAGAACAGATTAATGCAGTATTTATTAAGTGTAGATAATGTTTCTAGAGTTCATAATAGTAGAACAAATCAACAAAATGAATATTTCACTTCTGATAAATTGGATGAAATATTTTCTGACATTTGGAAGTCATTAAATAAGAAAAATAATACTTTATTTCCAATTGAAAGTATTATTAAAGATTCCGCAATATTTAAAGCATCACCTTTTCATAAATTAACGCAAGAGCAAATTAATGCTAAAGAAGAAATACTAGATAAAATTAAAGAATCTATTATTTCAAAAGAAGAGGGACAATTAATAATTGTTGAGGGTGAAGCAGGGTCAGGTAAAACGGTGTTGATGAGTACGTTGCTTTATGAAATTGGAAAATATAACTTAGACTTAGATAGAGATTTAGATATACATTTATTAGTAAATCATAATGAACATGTATCAATCTATAATCAAATAGTTAATAAATTGGGTATTTCTACTAAATCGAAAAACATTGTTAGTAAACCAACAAGTTTTATTAATAGTCATTCATCAGATCCAGATGAAAAAGTAGATGTTGTAATTGTTGATGAAGCACATTTACTTTTAACTCAAGGGAAACAAAGTTATCAAGGTAAAAATCACTTAAGTGATTTATTAGAAAGAGCTAAAGTTGTGGTTATTGTTTTTGATTTAAAGCAAGTACTTACAACTGAACAAATATGGGAATTAGATAAGTTGAACTATTATTTTGATATATCAAAAAGTAAAGATAACCATATCACATTAAAAAATCAAATGCGTATTAATAGTGATGATGTAACAATTAATTGGATAAGGAATTTGGTGGATAATCAAAAGATAACTAATATTCCATATGATAATAAAGGTTATGAAATTAAAATTTTTGATACACCAAATGAATTACAAAAAGCTATAAATGATAAATCTCAAAATACAGATAGTGGTATATCAAGAATGCTAGCTACCTTTGATTGGCAATATAATAAGAACAAGTCTCCTGAGAATGAGGATTATTGGAGAGTAAGAATTGATGATTGGTCAATGCCATGGAATTATCAGCTAAAAGTAAGTAGAAAACAGAAAGAATTGCCTTGGGTTGAGCAAAATCAATCAATAGACGAAATTGGTTCAACATATACAATTCAAGGTTTAGACTTAAACGTTGCAGGAGTAATAATTGGACCTTCCGTAAAGTACAGAAATGGTAGGGTCATTTTTGATGAAAAAAGTAGTGCGAATAAAAAAGCTACAAGACGAAGAACATTAGAAGATGGTTCAAAGCGTTATTTCTCAGAAATGCTGTTGAAAAATGAATTGAATGTTTTACTGACACGTGGTGTAAATGGATTATATATCTATGCTGTTGACGATCAATTAAGAGAAGTACTAAAAAAAGCATCTAAAGGTGATGAAAATGGATAAATCAGAAGAAATACTAAAAGAGATCAATCAATTTAGAGATGAGCGTAACTGGCGACAATTTCACAATGAAAAAGATCTATCTTTATCAATAAGTTTAGAAGCAGCTGAATTACTTGAGTTATTCCAGTGGAAAGCATCTGAAGAGGTAGTGAATACTAACCTAGAAAGATTAGCAGAAGAATTAGCAGATGTATTAATCTATAGTTATATGTTAGCAGATAACTTAGATTTTGATATTAATGATATTATTCGTAAGAAACTAGAGAAAAATGCTGTAAAATATCCAATAAATAAAAGCAAAGATTCAAAGACTAAATACAAAGATTTATAAATTACTGCTATTAATCTATAATCTAATTTAAATTAAAAAGTAATTGAATCTTTAAAATTTACTACTTCTCATATTTAAATTTGTATATTGGATAAATTTTATCTGAATAGACAACGTCATGACCATGTGAAGTGGTAATTAGTTTAGGTTTAACTTTATCAATGATGTCTCCACTATTAATATTTTGTGTCATATCATAAGTGAATTTATTTATTGGTGGATGTAATGTTTCGGAATTCGAGATGAATAAATCCCCACAAATCAGTACGTCATCTTCACTGTGGTAGTAGATTACATGTCCTGGTGCATGGCCGGGTGTTAAATAGTAAGTGAAGGGCATTTTTAATGAAGGTTGCAATGTCTGCACTTTATGAGCAACATGAGTTTGTTCAACTATGTTTTTATTTGGATAAGGTAATGCCCCATTAATATAAGGTAGTTCAAGTTTATGTGCGTAAATCGGAATATGAAGTGCTTCAATTAAGCGATTTGCTCCATTTATATGATCTAAGTGCCCGTGTGTTAAAAATATTGCTTTGGGTCTATCAAGTTGTTGGGCTGTTTTTATTTGTGTATCAGCATAGGATGCCAGTCCTGTATCTATAATATATACATTATTTCCATTCACGACATACCATGTGTTGATAATAATTGGAATACCGACTGTAGTCTCTATAGTTAATTTATAAATATGAGTTGATATTTGTTTTAGTTCCAATTTCACAACTCCTTTGTAAAATTTGATATGATAAAAGTGTAACATAGGGTTATTTCTATCATAAGAAGGCACAAATAAGTAACTGGTTGATTATAGGAGGGAACTATGATGTATTCAACAATCAAGTACGATAATTGTAATGCAGTGATTCAACGTGGATGTCCGATTGAAAGTATACTTCGAGCATTAGGTAGTAAGTGGAAAGGAATCATTATCAGCGCACTTTATTATCAACCTCATTTTTACAATGCGCTACATAGAGATATACCTGGAATAAGTAGAAAAATATTAACAGAACAACTGAATGATTTAATTTCATTGCAAATTGTACAAAGGGAAGAAATGGATGACTATCAAAATAAAGTTTTGTACACACTAACAACAAAAGGGAAGGCCATCTATCCAATGATTCAAGAAATGGCACATATTATAAATACAGATTTATAGATATTAATTTAGTAGGGTAAACAACCGCATTATAAACTGATAAGTACTAGATTATCAAAAATAATAATCATAAGTTCCTTACTGATAAAAAGCATAACTATTTGGAGTGTTAGTTAATCCCCACACAATCAATAAAATCTCCCTTGATAACAAGGGAGATTTTATAGTTTCAAAAATTTATGCTTCTACTTCTTCCATCTGTGCCTCAAACTCGTCGAGCAATGCAATTGCTTCGTCTGTCGTTTGTGTTTGCATTAATTGGTGTCGTAGTTCGCTAGCGCCTCTCATGCCACGTACGTAGATTTTAAAGAATCTGCGTAAAGGTTTGTATTGGCGTGGTTCGTCTTTGGAATATTTGTTGAATAATGCGAGATGTAATCGTAATAATCCTAATAGTTCTTTACTTGTATGTTCGCGGGGTTCCTTTTCAAATGCGTGTGGATTATGGAAGATACCTCTACCAATCATCACGCCATCAATGCCATATTTTTCAGCAAGTTCAAGGCCAGTCTTTCTGTCTGGGATATCACCGTTAATAGTTAGTAAGGTATTTGGTGCGATTTCGTCACGTAGTTTTTTAATTTCTGCTATTAATTCCCAGTGTGCATCTACTTTACTCATCTCTTTGCGGGTACGTAGGTGAATCGATAAATTTGCGATATCTTGTTCAAAGACGTGCTTTAACCAATCTCTCCATTCCTCTATATCATAATAGCCGAGACGTGTTTTTACACTTACCGGTAGACCTCCCGCTTTCGCTGCTTGAATAATTTCAGCAGCAGTTTCAGGACGTAGTATCAGACCCGATCCCTTACCCTTGCTCGCAACATTAGCTACTGGGCAACCCATGTTTAAATCGATACCTTTAAAGCCCATCTCTGCCATACCGATACTCATTTCACGGAAATGCTCTGGCTTGTCACCCCATATATGAGCGACCATTGGTTGTTCATCTTCACTAAATGTTAAGCGACCACGTACACTGTGGACACCTTCTGGATGACAAAAGCTTTCAGTATTGGTAAATTCTGTGAAAAATACATCAGGTCTAGCAGCTTCACTAACCACGTGGCGAAAGACGATATCCGTCACGTCTTCCATTGGCGCCAAAATAAAAAATGGACGTGGTAATTCACGCCAAAAATTTTCTTTCATAATATATATAAACCTTCTTTTCTCTTAATATCTCTACTTTTTACACATGATGATATTACCATAAATTATAAAATTACAAAATGGTTGTTGATCAGTAATAACCTTTTGGAAGCAATTTCTTTCAATTGTATAAAAACGTATGATGACTATGACAATTTTACCAATGTAGAACGAAACAAACAATTAAATTTTTATTAACTTTAAGAATAAAGATATGTATAAAATTCACATTATATTCTGATGATATGTTGGTTTGAGAAATAAATAAGATTAAGCGAGAACTTGGCTTTAGTATTAATGACACTAAATATAATAATATAGTTGTTCAACGAGATAAAAAATTTCATAAAATTAACATTTATTCTTTAGCCAGAGATAATTATTTCCTAAACTCTTTTTATAAAATTCTCATGAATTAGGGTTAACCCAGAATTTTAAAAATTTAGGTTTATTGGTTCTGGCTAATAGGGAAGCACTATATTATGAAGATTATCATTAAATTATGCACTTCATATATCTAAAGTATTATTTTAAATATCTATAACAGGTTTATGATTATAGCCTAAATCATCAATTTTTAAAATATAGTTAAATAATAATGTGCTTGCTTGTGATTGTTCAATATTGAAATTCCTGGTATAATTTGTAATTTTCCAATTATTGGCAACTACTCGTTCCCCATATTTTTCACATTGAGAGACAATTATATTTTCAACATGATTCTTCGCGTATTTTCTAGATTGATATAACTGTGTACCATTTTTAACTTCTTTATTTATTATATATGCAATTTCACCTGTAGAGAAATAATCTAATAAATAATTAAAAGTTAATTTTACTTTATCTTCAGAATGATAAATAAAGCCAACATCTTTCATATAATAACTTAAATTTTCTATAGATTCATATAGTGCAATTTCTCTCCACATCTCAAAGCAGAAATCCTTACTAAAAAGATTTCTGTCAGGATAAGCTAAATCTTTAAGGTCCTTAAAATGAATGTTTATATAAAAGTATACATAGTTAATGTTATAACTTTCAATTTGTTCATTTTCAAAATCGAAATTCAAAAAATTTGAATCACTTTTTGAAAAGTCTGGGACTATTATTCCATTATGTATTAAATGATCAAATATTTTTTGGGTTTCCGTTATTGTAGGAGAAATTTTTGTAAAGATATCCTTAAATGGCTTTATGTGCATCATATTCTCATCTAATCCACTTCGAACAATTACTGCTAAGTAAAATCTATCTAATTCTGATAGATAGGTTTCGGAAATTTTTTCTGGATAAACTTGATTTGAAATTATTTTTAATTTTTTTTCATTAACTGCTCTTATACTACTTTTTCTTTCTTTCTCACAATTTTCACAATTACAATTAGGAGATGATATATGTTTACAGTTAATACAAATTATATCTGGATTGGTTTTAGCTGTTCGACCTACTAACTTTTTATACAGGATATTGTTGCAATACTTACACGTATAATTGGTGTAGATTAATGGGAATGAGTAGACAAGTCGACTAGGTACTATATTAATTTTATATTCAGATATTAGAGAGTTTATATTTTCTCCTTGGTAATAACGGTTGATTAAAGTTAATATATCTGCCTTTTTTAAATGCGATATATTTTCGTTAATTTCTTTGAAATATAAATTTTTTTCTGTGTAAATCATACTACACCCTTTCTAATACTTATAGTTACTTAATATTGAGAAGACTAGATTATCCATTGAAAATTTTCAATTTAAATATCGGTTTAATGTTTCTAAAGTTATTTTTATATTTGCAACTTTATCATTTTCCTTATGAATTTCATTTTGAAGTTTTTCAACTTTACTAAGAGAGTTTTTCAAATCTTTTTCCATTTCGATTATAGTATCGGATATATCAAGTTTTGAATAGTTAGCATGCTTAGAATTATTTGTTTTATAGGAAACTTTAGGAAATTGTGCTTCTTTAATCCATCTTGCTAAAACAGACGGAACTAAATCATATTCTTCTCTGATTTCTTTTTGTGTTTTTCCTGATGCATACAAGTTAACTACTTTTTCTTTAAATTCTTTAGAAAACTTTCTTTTTTTTTGTACCATAAATTCCTTCCTTTTCTCTATTCTTATATATAAGATAATTTATTTTCTTTTATATTTCAAGATTTAAGAAAATAAATTAAAGAAAATTCGTACCTATAGAGACTGCTAAAAGAAAAATTAGTAGAAAATTTAAATACCGTGTATTATAAAGAATAATAAAGTTTTCTTTTTGAATGCATAATACATGATATAGGTGATAGTTATGAGTAAAAATTTAAAGATAGAACAAGTCAATTATAATAGAGAGCAATTTAATAAAGTAGTTAAAGAATGGCATGTATCTAAAGGTTCTAAATATTTATTAAGATATCCAACTGTTTATATTTTAAATGATACAAACGATAAGAATAATTATGAGGTGTATGTTGGAGAAACGAATAATATTAAATATAGAACGAAACAACATTTAATAAAAGGAGAATCCGAATGGTTAGATCTTTCAAATTCTGATACGTCTTCATGTATGTTATAGGTCATAAATATTTTAATAAATCATTGACCATGGATATAGAAAATAGATTAGTGCAATACTTGTCTAGCGTCGATTCTGTGGTAAAAATATACAACAATAGAACGAATCAGCAAAATGATTTTTATACTTCAGACAAGTTAGAAGAGGTGCTTTCAGAAGTTTGGAATGAACTTCATAAAAAACAAAGAACTATTTCCAATAGAAAGTATAGTCAGGGACTCAGCTATATTTAAGGCTTCACCCTTTCACAAATTGACAGATGAGCAAATGATTGCTAAAGAAGAGATTTTGTCAAAAATTGAAGATGCCATAAAGAAACAAGAAGAAGGACAACTGATAATGGTTGAAGGCGAAGCTGGCTCTGGAAAACAGTACTTATGAGTACATTATTTTATGAACTGAAAAAATATGGATTCGAATGTATAGATAAAGAACTCAATATGCATCTTTTAATTAATCACGATGAACATGTAAGAATTTATCAACAAATTGCTAAAAAATATAGAAGACGATACAAACCCATCATTGTGGGGAAATAGTGATAAAAAATTTGACTATATAGAAGTATAGTTTGTATGTTTGGTGTGTTTATGAAGCTAATAGAACCAACAAATACTTAAACGTGAATAGAAAAAATCTTTGATAGATGCTGCGATAGCTCCATTAGAGGAAACATACAAAGTATATATTTATTGTGAATCACGAAAAAAATATATGAATTAAATGATAAAATACATTACCAAAGCGTTTGTATAGAAGTGGTAATGTCTTTTTATTTTAAAATATAGAGTGTAGTTAAACTTATTAAATATTGCTAATTTTAATATCAAATTAAATATTGTTTAATTGCTTTGTTTACATCAGTGATTGTACTTTGAACGATAGTTGATGTAGTATTTAAAATTTCACTATCCGATTTAGCAACAAAATAAGATTCATAAGCAAATTTCAGTAATTCAAAGTCATTGATATCATTACCAAATGCGATGTAAGATTCATTACCGATTAATTTACTTAGTGTAGAGTATTTATTAATATTCGGTGCAGTAATATCAATACTAGCATCTGACTGGTGATAATTTACAGATAGAGTACTATGTTTACTTTCTAAATGATTTTTAATAGCTAAATAGTCAACTTTATTAATATTAAGCAAAATAATTTTTATTGGCTTGATAATTTTTTCAATCTCAACATTTTTGGCTAAATCATCAGGATCTAATTGCTTATAAATAGGATGCGTATCATTAACGCGTGCTGAATAGTCAAATTCACCGTCAATAATGTAGTCAAGGTCATAATGAGTTATCAATGATTTTATATCCTGAAAAGAATATAAATCTATGTAAGAAATGGGAATAATATTTTTGTTTTTATAAATAATTGATCCATTACCACCAATAAGTAGATTATCTTCAAAGCCTTTTACTATAGGAAGTAAATCTCTAATAGGACGTGCTGAAGCAAATATAACACGATTATTTACTGATAATTGCTGGATTGATTTAACAATACTAGCATCAATAAAAGTACCATTAAAGCATATCGTTCCATCTACATCAAATACAAAAATCAATACTATCAATCCCTTTAATTAAATAATCAATATTATTATAACGAACATAAATATTCATCTGTATAATAGTATAATCAATATTTAAATGTACATCCATTTGTAAGACATTAGAGTTTCCTCTTCATCAAACAATATGAGCAATTTTAAAATCCAATATTTAAATAGAAAAAATAAAAAATAGAAATTAGATATATTTGTCTGTAAGAATTTTTAATATGCTAAAATTAAATTTGAATAGGTACTTCAAAAGTTAAAAACTTTTATCGATTAGGGGAATTATTAATGACATTATCAAATTTAATAGAAGCGATAGGTAATACATACGTTAAAGAAAGAGAATCTGGTAAATTTAAGAATGCACCAGTCGGTGATTTAGTAAAATATAAAATGGTAGAAGAACTAAAAAGTATAAAAGAACTAAATGACTACGAAATTAAAGGCAGTATTGGGAATGGTCAATTTGCTTCTGTGCCGTGGGTTGCAATTATGAATCCAGATGTCACAGATGCTACTACAAAAGGTTTTTATATTGTTTTTTTATTTAGTGCTGATGGAGAAAAAGTATATTTGACATTAAATCAGGGAGCTACATATTTTAATGATAAAAAGGTGGATAGCTCGGAGATATTAAAAATATCAAAGTCAATTTATGGAATTTTAGAATCTCCAAAAAGTAAGCTAGTCGATATTCATTTAAATGCTGACACATCACTAGGAAAAAGCTATGAACCAACAACAATTAGTGGCTTTGAGTATTATATTAATGATATTCCTGACTCATCAGTGATAGAAAGAGATATTAATAAACTGTTGAATGATTATGAACAGTTAGTAGCTATATACAGAGAGAATGGTCAAGATATTGATCAATTTTATCAACTTATACGAAACTCTGAAGAAAAGAAATATCAAAATTTTAAAAATTTATTTATGAATTTTGTGGAACAAAGCCAGATTAATATAACTGATGAAAAAAACAAAAATACAAATATAAATCTTGAAGGTATCGAAGAGCTTGAAGTTACTAAAATTAAAAATTTTAACTCTGTACGAATGAATGGAGTAGACTTGCATGTTCATCTATTTAGTAATAGTCATTATGGAAGAAAAAATGGTAATGGAAGCGGAAAAGTTCCGTATATATGCTATCAATGTTCATTAGGAATTTGGATAACTATTAGAACAACTTTTGAAAATTATAAAATGACTCATGCTAGATTAACTATGTGGAATGAAATAGAGCAGAAAGAGCAGGAAATAAGTCAAAACTATAATATTATTGAAATGGATTTATTTTCAGATAATCCACCCAACGCATATTTCAAACAATTTTTTGATGATTATATGAGTTATAAAGTAGAGGGCGAGGAGGATTCAGTGGTGGAAAATGAAAATGTAAAAGAGATAGCTGAAAAATTATTAAAGGCAAAAAACATCATACTTAGAGGGGCACCAGGAACTGGTAAGAGTTATCTCGCCAAAGCGGTAGCGTCAAAGATCATAGGCGTATCTAATGAAGATGTCGAGTCATCAGAACAATTTGAATTTGTACAATTCCATCCGAATTACGACTATACAGACTTTGTAGAAGGAATCAGACCTGTTATATCTGATGATGGAACTATGGGGTTTAATTTGAAACCTGGAATATTCAAAACTTTTTGTGAGAAGGCTAAAAACCCACACAATAGTAACATTTTCAATGAAATTTACACGGAAAATAATAATGATGTGAAATTTGTATTTATAATTGATGAAATAAATAGAGGGGAAATTTCTAAAATATTTGGAGAATTGTTCTTTTCTATTGATCCTAGTTACAGAGGAATAAAAGGAGCAGTAAAAACCCAGTATTCAAATATAGATTCTGAAAAAGATAAATTTTATATTCCTGATAACGTATATATAATTGGAACAATGAACGATATTGACCGTTCAGTTGATACTTTTGATTTTGCCATGAGACGTAGATTTAGATTTATTGAAATCAAGGCTAATGAAAATATTGAAATGTTAGAAACTCTAGGAGATAAAAAAGAAGAAGCTATTACTAGAATGACTAGTCTTAACAATGAAATATCGAAAGTAGATGAGTTGGATAGTAATTATCACATAGGTGCTGCTTATTATTTAAAGGTGGCTAACATAAGTTTTGAAGAGTTATGGGAAGATTATCTGGAGCCGTTATTATCTGATTATATTAGAGGAATGTTTAATGAGGAAGAGATTATGGAATTATTTAAATCGGCTTATAATAACTCACAAGGAGAATCAGGTTTAGATAATGAAATTGATTAAAGTGAAAGACAATGTTTCTAAACCGTCAAATGAGTTTAGAGAAATTCCGAATCTAACAAATTCAATATTAGATAAGACTACATCAGAACTTGAAGATACAGGCATATTTGTTTTTCCTAATAGTTTAAAGGAACAAGAAGGTATAAGTGACAATCAAGTTATTCTAAATAAAGTAAATCAATCCTATCGTACTGGTAATATAGTTGGATTTTTAGGTTATAATCAGGAAAATTTAATTATTGAATCACGCTTTTCAGAAGGACCACAGGATTATTTTTTTCAATATTTAATAGAAAATGTGCTGAAAATACCGTATGTTGTTGACTTTAATACGATAATTGACCAAGAAAATAAAGTTATTGATCTATTTATTTTTATTTTTCCTTATTATTTAAAAAAAGCTATGCGCAAAGGATTGTTCAAGGAATATAATCGAAATGAATATAATAACGATAATTTAAAAGGAACTATAGATATTCAAAGACATATAAAGAATAATACACCTTTTGTTGGGAATATCGCTTATTCACAGAGAGAATTTTCGTATGATAATTACATTATACAGTTAATTAGGCATACAATAGAGTTTATTAAAAAGAGAAAAGAAAGCAAAGGTATACTAAGTAGCGTTAAAACAGAAGTGCAAGAAATCAGAGAGGTTACGACAAGTTATAATCATAGGGATAGAAATAAAGTGATAATGTTTAATAATAAGAGACCTATTCGTCATGCATATTATAAGGAATATAGAGAGCTACAAAAACTATGTTTAACGATTTTACAACAACATAAACATTATATAGGTAATGGTGCAAAGAAAATAAATGGAATTCTATTTGATGCTGCATGGTTATGGGAAGAATATATTTATAAATTAATCGATGAAGATTTTTATCACCCTAAAAATAAAGGCGGTAGTGGCGCACAAAATTTATTCGGTAGAAAAAAGTATTCTAAAATAGGACTAATTTATCCAGATTTTATTGGGCGTAATGAAGAGAGAAGAATTATTGGAGATGCCAAATATAAACCTATTCAAAATATTGGAAATAAAGACTATTTGCAAGTATTAGCATATATGCTTAGATTTGATTCTAAAATAGGTTATTATTTTTACCCCAATCAAAAAGAAAATGATGATCAAGTATTGTATTTAAATCAAGGGACTACGTATGAAAATAATGTACAAATGCGTGAGGATATAAAAGTAATAAAACTTGGTCTAACAATACCGAGAAATGTTATTGATTATAAAGATTTTTCAGAGAAAATGAAACAGTCAGAAGAAGAATTTTTTGCAAAGTATAAGAGTTATATATAGCTTTTTGCTACAGTAGTAGTGAAATTGCTAAATGGTTCTAGCATTGTGTAATAATGGTAACGGAGTTTATAATATTAAAAGAATCAGATCAAAAATCAAAGGATTGCTTCCAGAAAAGTTTGGGAGCAATCCTTTGAATATTTATACTAAATCAAATTGTAACTTTTGATGTCTTGTATAGATGGTTGTTCTGTTTAATCCTCTAATCCCTCCGCAAAATTTACATAAATGAATCAATGATATACGCGAAACCAAAGGCAATTAATGCGAGCAATGTTTCCATCACTGACCAAGTTTTAAAAGTTTCTTTCACATTTAAACCTAAATATTCTTTAACCATCCAAAATCCAGCGTCATTAACATGGGAAAGCATTAAGGAACCTGCGCCTGTGGCAATAACTAATAATTCTAAGTTCACTCCAGACATATGTTGGATAATGGGTGACACAATACCTGCAGCTGTTGTTAATGCAACTGTGGCAGATCCGGTAGCAACACGTATTAGTCCGGCTACTAAAAATGCTAAGAGTAGTGGTGAGATTGAAAGGTGTTCTGTCATTTGTGCAATTGTGTCACCTACACCTGTTTCAATCAGTATCTCTTTAAATCCACCACCAGCTCCGATAATTAAAATAATTGAACCCACCGGTAAAATGCATTCTTCTACTAAATCTTTGATTACATTTTTGTTCATGCCTTGTTTAAATCCTAATAAATAAAAGGCGACAAAGCATGAAATCAGTAGTGCAATAACGGGGCTACCTATAAATAATAAAGTGTTTTTTAATAGATTTGGTATGTTTCCTAAATACGGCGTAACTATAGATAACAACATTAATAATACTGGTAAGGCAATAACTAAAAATGAAATAGCAACACTTGGAAAGACATTTGTTTTATTCTCAACTTTAATAATATTAGGCGGATTTTCTGGTGTGAGTCGTTTACTAATAAATTTGCCGAATATTGGACCAGCTATAATTGCAGTTGGCAATGCTATGATAAGAGAATAGAGCAATACTTTTCCTAAATTAGCTTCGTAAATACCTATGGCAGTCATCGCTCCAGGGTGAGGAGGGACAATACCATGTACAATAGATAAGCCAGCTAGTAATGGAATTGATATGAGTAATATATTTGCTTTAGTCGTTTTATGAATTGAAATAACGAGTGGTAATAAAATAACAATACCGACTTCAAAGAACACAGGTATACCAATAATAAAACCTGATAACATCATTGCCCAAGGCAGTTTTTTATATCCTAAGGCTTTAACAAGAAAATCAGAAATTTGCATGCCTGCACCTGAATCGGACATAAGTTTACCCAAGATTGTTCCTAGTGCTAATATGCCTACGAGGTGACCAAGCACATCGCCAACACCTGATTCATAAGCTGTTACAATTTTTTCGGGAGATAAGCCTGCTAATATTGCTAAAAATAAGCTGGCAACCGTTAAACTAATAAATGCGTGCCATTTCCACCATGCAACGCCTAAAATAACAATTACAATTGACAGTAGTGTAATAATTAATAAATAAATGTTAGAATCCATCCATGTTCCTCCAGTTATGTTAGCGCTTTCAAAATACTATAAAAAATCTGCATCAATCTTTTAGACTGATGCCATATTTTTTCAATTCACTATTATAATAACCAATACTATACTCTAACACTGCGCCATCTACGGAATAAGATTTTCTTTCTCTAATGAGTAATGGCTTATTTGTATCAAGGTTTAGTTGTAATGCAGCATCTTGATTAAAATCAGCAGAAAATTCATCTTCTATGTCTTGAATCTCTAATTTATCTGTTTCTAAAATTTTATATATTGATAGATCGTTATTTTCTTTAGATTTATCCACATCACTTAAAATATTAAGTGGGTAGGGCAAATAGTGCTCGAATAGTATATAGGGTTGATCATTTAATAAGTAAATTCTTGTAAGTTTATAGGATTTTGTGCCAAACATTTTAAATAAATGACTATCTTTTTCGTGTGTTATTACTGTAATATCTTTAATGATTTTTTGGATTTTATTACCTTGTTCTACAAGTTTTTCTGTGAAATTTTTATTTTTTGTTTGTGTGTCCGCTTGTTTGTGACTAATTACTGTAGTGCCTTTGCCGCTTTTCTTTTCTAAGTAACCTAAATTGACTAGCTCTTTAATTGCGGCTCTTACTGTTACTTTGCTTACGTTAAATTCTTTTTCGAATTCTATTTCTGTAGGTATATAGTTTCCTACTGTGTATATACCATGAATAATTCTATCTTCAATAATTTGTTTGATTTGTAAATATAAAGGTCCTTTGGCTGATGATAATTTTGTCATAAATCAATTACCTCTCAATATCGTTTTTTTCATTATTTATGATTTTTATTATATCATCAGTATCAAACAATGGTGTATCTCCAGAAATTGTATGTGCGAGTACACAAGAAGCTGTTGAAAATGATACGACATCTTGTGGTGCCATGCTTGAAAGTTCTCCATGTATAATGCCGCAGGTGTAAGCATCGCCAGTGCCAATTCTATCTAAGATATTAACATCATATATTTTAGAGTAATACATATTTTCGTTACTATATAAGTAGCCCTTAATGGTATTATGAGTGCTATCTTGTACAGTTCGTATCGTTCCTGCAATTTTATTTATGTTAAATTTTTGAGCTACAATAGGTAACAGTTCTTCTAGTTGACCTTCTTTTGTTTGATGGTTTGTTGAAAGACCTAACGTTTGAATTGCATCTTTTTCATTCATTATGACGATATCGGCTTGTGATAATATTGTTTCGTAAAATGGTTTCGCACGTTGATTGCCATTTTCTCCCCATAAGGAAGCCCTGAAATTACAATCGAATACTATTTTAATGTTTTGCTCTTTTGCTGCTTTCACTAATTTCATAATGTTATCGCGGGTTAATTGATTCATAGCGAGTGTGATACCACATATATGCAAGATGTCGACATCTTTTAGTGATTGTATTAAATCATATTTTGAAATATCTGTAGTATTAAAACTACTGTGTTGTCTATTAGTATAAGTTACGTTGCTTGAACGGTTGCCGAAGCCTTTTTCTAAAAAATACATACCCAAATTGTCGTTATTTTTAATAATCAAATCACTATGAATGCCTAATCTACGTATGGCACCAATTGCAGAGGAACCAATTGAATTATCTGGTACAGCACTGATTAAACTAGAGCTATATCCAAATTGAGCTAATAGTCCCGTAATATTTACGCCTGTTCCTGTAAATGAGTATTTTAAATTCTCTGCTTGTCTAAGCAAAAGGTTGTCTGGAACTTCTAAACGCATCATTATTTCTCCGTAAGCAACAATGTTTTTATTCATATTGATCAACTAGAGATTTCATTTTAGTAGTTAGCCATTCTACATCTTCAACATAAGTTAAGCCTGTATCTTTGCTAATTATGGAAGAATATACATGAGGTATGATTTTAGGAACATTATAATCTAGAGCAATTTTTAAAATAGCTTCAAAGTTTTCTTTTGTAATGCCGCCTGTTGGTTCTAGACCGAAATTTGTTTCTCCACATGCTTGAGCTACGGCTTTATATTCTTCAACTGTATCTAAACCGCCCATTGGAAAGAATTTAATAGAATTTCCACCCATATCTTTAATTAGATTAATAGCTGCTTTTATAGGTATAATCGCTTTTTCAGAATCAGTACTACTAATCGGACCTGTCGATATATTCACATAACCTACTTTGCCAGAAGGTGACACTAAAGCATTGACCCAAGATTCATCATTTGCATTAGCTGTAGTTTGTCCTACGCTTGTAAATACTTGATTAATATGTGAACCTTGATAACATTTTGCAATGTTTGAGACAACTTTTGCTTGTCTATTATCACCAGCGCCTAATCCAATTGATATTGCATCATCAACGTTTGAACCTAAAGCACGCATACTATCTACAGCATCATCCACAGTCTTATAATCTTTTGATAATACGCCAACAACTACCTTTTTATCTGCTGCTTGATAGACATCTTGAATATTTTGTTCACCTTTTGCTAACACGTTAAGCGCTACTTTGCCTTTATAAAATCTGTCTGATATTTTCATTAAATTTCACCCTCCATTATTTGAACAATCGTTTTATAGATAATCTCTATCTCGCCATCTTTTAATGGTCTTGGATCAATGTCAAAAAATCCTTGTTTAACACCATAATCTCGTGTATAAATAGCAATTTCAGCCAATTTTAATTTCTCAACAACTGATTCTGCAGTTAATGTTGGTGAATCTACATGTACACGTGTTCTATAAATTTCTCTGCCTGCTTCATCTTGAACAATTTCTAAATTTATTTCCTTATAATTGTTCAATCTATCTAGTTTTTGTAGTTCTTCTTTTTCATGTATAGAGGTATCTACTTTTTCAAAATATTCATCGAGTGCTTGTAATAGTCCAAAAGTAGACTCTTTACCTACCTTCATACTTCGTCCTATAAAGTGTAGCTGCACTTTAGTTGCATCAATAAAATTCTTTTTACCTGCCACAATACCGGTTGTAGGTCCTTGTATAGCTTTTGATCCACTAAAAATAGCCATATCTGAACACTGTATATATTTTTCTAAATTTTCTTCTGCAGCTGCATCTACTATAAAAGGAATATTATTTTTCTGTGCGACTTCATATATTTCATCTACGTTTGCCATGTTTTTTTGTACTGCATGATGGGATTTTACATATAGTATCGCAGCGGTGTTTTCATTAATTGCTTCTTGTATATGTTGTGCCTTACCTTCATTGGCATAACCTACTTCAACAACTGATCCACCACCTAAATAGATCATAGTTTCTATAGGTGCACCATATTGAACATTATGTCCTTTAAAAATAATCACTTCATTTTTGCTAATTTTATCATTATGAAGTCTTTGGCTTTTTCGTTCATTTCCCCCTGTTATAACGCCTGCAATTGATAATGCTATCCCGCTCGAAGCGGAGTTTACAACAACAGCATCTTCTGAATTAAGTTTATTCGCAATATACAATCCTGATTGCTTAACCAATTCTTCAATTTCTACATAATTTTGTCCGCCGAATTTCATTGCTTCCATGACTGAGTTGGTTGGTGAAGATACACCAAGAATGCTCATTCTTCCACTGGCATTAATGACTTGTTTTAAGCCATATTTATAATTTAATGAATTTGCCATTTGTAACTACGCCTCTTTCCTTAATAAATTTTTTCGTTTTGACTTTTTGTTGTGCTGAATCTATAAGGGATATTTCTTCATCAACTACATCAAATAGAGTTAAATTTGCTAGAATACCTTCTCTAAATTCTGCCAATTGAGGTTTATTTATAATTTTCGCTGGTTTAAGCGTTACTGCATTAATAATTTCTTTTAGACTATAGTTTAAATATAAAAATTTTGATAAGACATTAGATAAACTATATACGGGTCCGTGTATTCTGTTTTTTTTATAAATATCAGTACTAATCGTATCAAAGTGTATATTTGCACTTTGTGCTTGCTTAGCTACTTCAAATGAAAAACTAGCATTGCCATGACCTACATCTAAATTAACGCCTCTATCAACAGCTTCTTTAAGGACGTTCAATGGTTCTCCATTTTCATCAAATAGATTATTATCTTTACCATTTAAGAAATGTGTAATGACATCGCCTTGTCGTAATAGTGGTATGACATCTTGAATTTTTGGTGGTGCAGACCCGATGTGTGTCATAATAGGCAATTTTAATTGTTCACTTATTTCTATTGCGTTTTTTAGAGGAACAGTACCATTACCTTTTACAACACTGCTACTTATACGAGCTTTTAGACCGATAATCATATCTGGATATTTGTGTGCAGCAGATATACATAATTCCTTGTCTATCCAAGATAAATTAGACAATTCATCAATTCTCTCTAGACCTATTTTTGATATATTTAAGAATGAAAATAATTGTGTATCACTATATAATGCACGTTGATACAGTTCATCAATCCTATCGGAACCACAACTTCCAGCGTCAACAATCGTTGTAACACCTTGCTTAACCCCGATAGCATCTATATCATCTCCATATGGACTAAAGTCAGAAAATGCATGTACATGCAAATCAATCCATCCCGTTGACAAATAAGACTCAGAACCGTCAAAAAGTATGGGGCCTTTTAATGTATTGGCTTTTCCTATCTCTTTGACGACACCTGCCTCAAGTGAAACATCCATTCGTGTTTCTTTTTCTACTAATAATATGTTTTTTATTATTCCTGTACTTTTCACACAATATCACCTCGCAAAAAGATTATAACATTATAATGTTTGGAAGCGCAATCATTATAATATTCGATTAATAAAAATAATAAATAGTATTAAACAAATTTATGATGTATTGATTTATAAAACATATTCCAAATCAAAATGATGTAATATTGACAAATTAAAAATAATATGATTATATTCTTGTGCTTTCACATATATATTTTCATTTCACATATATGAAATAAGGAGGGGGATGGTGAGTATAGTTAAATCTGCAAAGCGTGTATTTGATGTTTTAGAGTTATTGAAGGATGCATCGCTACCATTGAGTGAGAAGGAAATAGGTGATGCCTTAAATATTCCACCAAGTAGTTTGTTTAATTTACTTAAAACAATGTTGGATTCTAAATATATTAGGAAGGATTATCAAAATAAATATTTATTAGGGCATAAGTTGATTAATTTGGGCAATAGGGCTCGAGAAGATTTGGATTTATATAATGAGAGTTTAACTTATATTAAAAATCTAAATGACAAAATAAATGAAACAATTTTTCTTGCTTATCCTCAATACAATGAAATGATTTACCTAACTAAGATTGATAGTAATAGGTCTATTAGAACGACTGCACAACCTGGAACGAATAAACCGATATATTCTACAGGATTGGGCAAAGCTTGTTTATCCATGTATGACAGCAATTTATTAGATGAAATGTTTGAGCATATTAAATTTGAAGCAATCACACCCAAAACTGTAGGTAATTATGCTGATCTTAAAAAGCAGTTAGCGATGTTTAAAGCACAAGGTTATGCCATTGATGATGAGGAAAATGAGATGGGTTTATATTGCATCGCGGCACCAATATTGAATGATGCGCAGCAAGTTGTTGGTGCAATAAGTTGTGCTGGACCTAAGGAAAGAATTATTGAAAATAAAAATATCCCAGGACTTATTAAGCAAAATGCTTATTTTATTTCGAAGGCAATGGGTTTAACAAGAAATGGAGTGAATATATATTGACTGTAATTTCATATGGAGAAGTCATGGGTGTGTTTTCAATTAATGATGGTAAGTTCGTATATCGAGATCATGCACAATTTCATATTGCAGGTGCGGAAGTTAATACAATGATTGGTTTAGCTAAATTAGGTTTATCTTCACAGTTTATTACAGCAGTAGGTAATGATGCGATAGGTGATGCTATACGATATCAGTTGAATGGGGAAGCTGTAGGAACGCATTTTTTAACAACATTAAACAATTTTTCCACTGGACTCATGACTAAAGAAAGAGGCGTATCCAATACGATTCATGTAGATTATTTTAGACAGAACAGTGCAGTGAATCATTATGATATTAAGCCTTTTTTTAAAGATATATTTGAAAGCGCATCCATTTTGTATATTACTGGTATTACACCGGCATTAAGTGAACTAACTTACAACACTACTTTAGCTTTAATTAAAGAAGCGAAAACTAGAGGATTAACAGTGATATTTGATCCGAATTATAGGGGGAAATTATGGGCTCAAGATGAATTTAAGTGCTTTTATAACAAAATTGCCCAAGATGTAGATATTTTACTAACTGGTAGCAGTGAAGCACAGATTCTATTTGGAAATAATGCGAATGAAACGATTGCAAAGGAACTTAATCATAAGTTGTTAGTTATTAAAGATGGCTCAAACGGTGCCTTTTTTGCAAATCAAAAAGCACAATGCTTTAAATCAGCATATCATGTTAATGAAATTGATTCGGTAGGTGCAGGTGACGCTTTTGCTGCTGGATTAATATATGGACTTGAAAAATATGGATTGGAAAACTTAGCGCAAATGTCTCAATATGCGCTAGCTATGGGCGCATTGGCCACAACGGCTTATGGAGATTTTTATGGGTTACCAACGCTCAATGAATTAGAAAAATTTATAAATCATCAACTAAGTGATGTGGAAAGGTAGTGCTTTATATGAACATTGATCTAATAAAAGAACACAAAATCATATCAATCATTAGAGGATATGATACTGAAGATACATTGAAAATAGTAGAACAACTATATGAAGCGGGGATTAAACTAGTTGAAGTCACGTTGAATTCTCCGGAGGCATTAAAATCTATTAGCGATTTAAATGAAATTTATGGAGAAGCAATGTATATAGGCGCAGGTACTGTTTTAAATGCAGAAGATTGTCAACAAGCCATAAATGCAGGAGCAAAATTTATTATTTCGCCAGATACGAATAAAGAAGTAATAACATGTACGAAAAATAATCATAAGATTTCCATTCCAGGTGCGTTGACACCTTCTGAAATTACGTTTGCTATGAATACCGGTGCAGATATAGTGAAAGTATTTCCAATATCTGAAATGGGAGCAGGCTATATCAAAGATATTTTAGCGCCATTAAATGAAGTTGATTTGTTACCGACGGGTGGAATTAATTTAGAAAATATTAAGCAATACATTGATGTAGGTGCAATTGGTGTCGGTGTCAGTAGCGCGATTGTAAAAAATAATCTTGAAATTAATAGAACAACATTGCATGAAATCAAATTGAAAGCAGAAAAGTTACTTGAAAAGTTAAACTAGGAGGCTATTAATATGAAAATTAAAAGTTATGAATTGTATCAGGTACCACCGAGATGGTTGTTTTTAAAAATTACAACGGATTGTGGTATTTCTGGTTGGGGTGAGCCAGTTATTGAAGGTAAAGCCGCGACTGTGAAAGCAGCAGTGACTGAATTAATGGATCAAATTATTGGTGAGGATCCAAGTAATATTGAAGGATTATGGAATCAAATGTATCGTTCTTCATTTTATAGAGGTGGTCCAATATTGATGAGTGCAATTGCTGGGATCGATCAGGCGCTTTGGGATATTAAAGGAAAGTATCTTAATGCACCAGTGCATCAATTATTAGGTGGTAAAGCGCGTGAAAATATTAAAGTCTATTCATGGATTGGTGGAGATAGACCTACGGATGTTGCGATAGAAGCTCAAAAAGTTGCAGATAAAGGATTCACAGCAATTAAAATGAATGCTACCGAAGAATTACAATATATTGATGATTTTAGGAAAGTTCAAGAAGTTGTTGAACGTGTAAGTGCGATTCGAACGAAAATGGGAGAGGACTTTGGTATAGGCATTGATTTTCATGGTCGTGTACATAAACCTATGGCGAAAATTTTGTTTAAAGAGTTAGAACCGCTGCATCCATTATTTATTGAGGAGCCTGTTTTACCAGAACATAATGATAGTTTGAAACATTTATCGAACTTTTCGACACCAATTGCAACTGGGGAAAGAATGTATTCACGTTATGATTATAAATCTTTATTAGCGGAAGGTTATGTAGATATTATTCAACCTGATTTGTCTCATGCGGGTGGTATTACGGAATGTAAAAAGATTATATCTATGGCAGAAGCTTATGATGTTGCAGCAGCACCACACTGCCCACTGGGTCCTATTGCTCTAGCTGCTTGTTTGCAAGTAGATGCAACTTGTCATAATGCAATTATACAAGAGCAAAGTTTAGGTATCCATTATAACAAAGGAAATGATTTATTGGATTATGTGAAAGATAGAAGCATTTTTAAATATGAAAATGGTTTTGTGAAAATACCTGACGGACCTGGTTTAGGCATTGAAATTGATGAAGATTATGTTAAGGAAAAAGCAAAAGAAAGTCATAATTGGAAAAATCCAGTATGGAAACATAAGGATGGCTCTATTGCCGAATGGTAAAGGGTCGTAAGGGGGATAAATATGAGCTTAGTTGGCGTTATATTTAGTGTAGTTATCAGTGTCGCCATTCTTTTAATTTTAATTATAGTATTAAAGTTAAATACATTTGTTTCACTAATTATTACATCGATCATTGCAGGTTTATTTTTAAACATACCAATGGAAAAAATAATGGGAAGTATTGAAAGTGGAATAGGAAGTACACTTGGTCATATTGCTTTAATATTTGGTCTTGGGGCAATGTTAGGTAAATTACTTTCTGATGGTGGTGGTGCGAATAGAATTGCAGAAACACTGATTTCGAAATTTGGAGAAAAATATACACAATGGGCAATCATCATTGCTTCGTTTATTGTAGGTATAGCCTTATTTTTAGAAGTTGGTTTAGTATTGCTTATACCATTAGTATTTACAATTGCCAAAAAACTTAAGGTATCACAATTAAAAATTGGAATTCCTATGATGGCGGCACTTTCCGTAACGCATGGATTCTTACCACCACATCCCGGACCAACAGTTATCGCGAAAGAGTTACATGCCAATATTGGAGAAGTACTCATGTATGGCATCATCATTGCGATACCTGTAGCGATTATATCTGGACCTTTATTTTTAAAAGTGGCAGAAAAAATTGCACCCTCTGCATTTCGAAAAGAAGGGGATATTTCAGAATTAGGTTCTCAAAAGAAGTTTTCCGAAAATGAAATGCCGAGTTTTGGTTTGAGTGTCTTTACAGCATTGCTACCTGTGATATTAATGTTATTATCTACGATTTTACAATTAATAACAGGTCACGAAGATGGTAAGGGTATGAATTATATTGAGAACTTTGTGTATTTTATAGGAACAGCAGGAACAGCTATGGTGATTTCAGTTATATTTGCTATATTTTCTATGGGATTATGGAGAGGAAAACGAATTGGAGAAACCATGGAGTCTGTTACGAACTCTATTTATCCAATTGGCATGATGCTACTCATTATTGGTGGCGGTGGTGCATTTAAACAAATTCTAATAGACGGTGGCGTAGGCGATACGATTAAAGAGAGTTTTACAAATACAACTATGTCTCCGTTACTGTTTGCTTGGATTATAGCTGCGGTACTGCGTATTGCATTGGGATCAGCAACGGTAGCAGGTATATCGACGACGGCAATTATATTACCTATTGTACAAAATTCGGACACGAATGTTGCACTTGCTGTCTTGGCCATAGGTGCTGGGAGTCTAATCTTTTCTCATGTTAATGATGCGGCGTTCTGGATGTTTAAAGAATATTTTGGTCTGACTATTAAAGAAACATTTTTAACGTGGTCACTTTTAGAAACCATTTTGTCAGTTTCAGGAATTATATTTATTTTATTTATAAGTTTGTTTGTATAGTAGTAATATGACAAAATTTAAGTGGAAGTTTCAGAAGCAGAGTGCTGTTTATAGTGCTCTGCTTTTTTATTATGCCCCAGGATTATCTTACTCTAAATCAGTTAATTTATTAATTACAGTGACCATATCGTCATTGATAACTAGATTAGCGTCATGGTCGTATGGTGTAGCATCTCGGTTAATGATAATAAGGTTATCGCCTTCGAAATTAGAGATGAGGCTAGCAGCAGGTTGAACTACGAGTGATGATCCAAGTACAACTAATGTATCTGCGGACTTGATTTTATGTAGTGCATTGAATATAGTACCTTGATTGAGCATTTCTCCATAAAGTACGATGTCTGGTCTGATTGGCTCACCGCATGTTTCACAAGCGCGTAAATTTTTGGTGATAACATCATTTTTTGAATATTCATGATTGCAATGCGTACAGTAAAAGCGATTGAGTGTGCCATGTAATTCGTCAACATGTGTGCTGCCAGCATCAGCATGTAGTCCGTCTATATTTTGAGTGATGACGCCTAATGAACGTTTATCTTGTTCTAATTGAGCGATCCATTGATGAACGCTATTAGGTTTTTTGTCTGCAAATAGTAGATATTGATGACAAAAATTAATAAATCCAGAAGGGTCGCTTTTTAAATATTCATCACTTAGTAAATATTCTGGAGCGTATCCATTTTTCGAAATTTCATCATACAGTCCTCCAACCGAACGGAAATCAGGAATGCCACTAGCAACTGATATACCTGCTCCAGTGAAAAAAACGATCTTGTTTGATGAATCAATCATATCTTTCAACTGTTTAATACTACTTTCCATATTTATCACTCCAGTTAGTTTTAAATCTATAAAAGTATAATGCTTTAGAATAATTTTAAAATTTTGTAGTACTTTTAGCAAATGTGCACAATAGATTAATGACTTTATAAGGGATAGTTTGAGGCAATTTTTTCTAACATACATTATACTTAGTTTAAATGTAAGGAATCGAGGTTAGACTATTGAAGAAATTATGGATTACTATTTTAACTACTCTGTTAGTTGTTGTTTTAGGAATTGTATTATTGGTTACTTTTACGCATAAGAAACAGGATTCACAAGCTACAAGTGGTTCAGAATTTGCGAACAAGCAAGTACCAACTTTGTTTTTACATGGCTATGCGGGCAGTGTTAATTCTGAAAAATATATGGTTCAAAGAGCTAAAGCACAAGGGGTTTCTAAAAACATTATCACTGTGACTGTTTCAAAAGATGGTGATGTAGTATTAAGAGGGAAGCTTTCAAAAAATGCGAATAATCCAATCGTACAAGTACAATTTGAAGATAATAAGCAAGGGGATTATGCTAAAAATGCACAGTGGCTCAAAAACGTATTAGTAAAGCTACAACACAAATATCATTTCCAACATTTTAACTTCGTTGGACACTCTATGGGAAATATGACCTTATCGCAATATATGTTAACCTATGGAAATGACAAATCATTGCCGAAATTAGATAAGCAAGTGAATATCGCTGGCCCATTTAATGGTGTCTTGAATATGAATGAAAAAGTAAATGAAATTAGTGTTGATTCAAATGGCAAACCGAGTCGAATGAATCCGCCGTATCAAGAATTTCGTAAGCTCAAACAGGTTTATAAAGGTAAAAATATAGAAGTGCTGAATATCTTTGGTGACTTAGAAGACGGTACGCACTCTGACGGTAGTGTTTCTATTAGTTCAGCGAAGTCACTGAAGTATTTACTAGGTGATAGTCCTAAATCATATAAAGAAAAACAATTTAATGGAGACGATGCACAACACAGTCAGTTACATGAGAATAGTGAAGTTGCAGATGATTTAATTCAATTCTTGTGGGGAAAATAGAACATCGTTTTGTTTATGATATATACAAATTAAGTAGGAATAACTGACATATTACAATAGCCCATCAATGAGCTTTGAAACTCATTGATGGGCCTTTTAATATAATAAAGTGTTAACATTCATCTTCGCCTTCGTATTTATTGAAATCAAGAGGCATTGGAGTTGCGAAACCTAACATAATGAAGTCTTCATCACTGGTATTAACCATGCCATGCGCATCGCCAGGAAATGAAACGAAAATATCCCCAGCCTTGATAGGCATTTCTTTAAAGTGGTTAGTGATAAATGTCCCTTCACCTTGAAGTACAATCCAAACATCGTCGGCATTTTTATGTGTATGGCAAGGAAGAGATTGTCCTGGTTTCAAGCACCACATGGCTCCTGCTGATATTTGTGATTGATAGAATGTCGTTTTTTTTGCTGCTTCTTCTGAAAATGATGGGAGGTCTTTAATGTTAAAAAAACGATTTTTAGTATTAATCATGGTGTCACTCCTGTCAGTTCACAATATAATCTGGTAATGCTCCAGTAAGTTGTTTTACGACGTTAGTTGCTGCAATATTAGCCATCATATCTCGGGCTTCGAATGTAGCATTGCCAATGTGTGGCGTTATAACTACATTTGTCATAGACTTAAGTGCATCTGTAATTTGTGGTTCAAATTCAAATACATCTAATGCAGCACCTTCGATGAGTTTGTCTTCAAGTGCTTTAACAAGGTCTGCTTCGCAAACAATTGGACCTCGAGATGCATTGATTAAATAAGATGTTGGTTTCATTTTTTGTAGTGCTTGATAATCAATCATATGGTGCAATTGATCGTTATAGGCACAATTGATAGTTACAAAGTCAGAACATGTCAGTAGTACATCTAATTCGACGTGTTTTGCGTTTAATTCGGCTTCTTTTTCTGGGTAACGTGTAGGTCCTGAGTATAAGATATCCATACCAAAGCCTTTAGCACGTCTGGCAACAGCAGTACCGATTTCACCTAAACCAATGATTCCAATTGTCTTGCCTGAGACTTCACGACCTCTGAAAAATAATGGTGACCATCCATTAAATCCAGTAGTACGACACAGTTGATCTCCTTCAGGAATACGTCTAGCAACAGCAAGTAATATACCCATAGTCAAATCTGCAGTAGCATTTGTTGAAGTAATAGGTGTATTAGTAACATTAATATCACGTTTACGTGCAGCCTTAATATCTATATTGTTAAAACCAGCACCATAGTTTGCAATGATTTTTAAATTTGGAGCAGCATCCATCACTTTTGCACCGACATTCGTTGATAGTAAAGTGATTAAGGCATCCACATCTTGTACTTTTTCGATAAGTTCTGATTCTGAAATTAAGGTATCTCCAGTATACATATCTACATCAAAATGTGCCTTAAGTTGATTAAGACCAGCTTCAGGAATAGCACCTGCTATAAAAACTTTAGTCATAAACTTCGTCTCCTTTATATTGTGAAATTATTCACATATTATAGTTTTAGTTTATCATCTATATTTTGTATAGGTATGCCAAAATTGCTAAATCCTGACTGGAATTTTGTGCTTAAGTGACAAAATAATTCGGTACAACTAATCAATAATGAACTTACTGATAAATGCGTTAGTTGGTAGTGATTAAATTAGGAGAAAAGTTACTATCAAGATTCGATTATTGTCCCCCTATGACAGAAGGTATACCACAATCTAATAGTTGAAGTTATGTATTAAATTTGCAAAGTATCACGATGATTTTAAATTTGAAAATTTTATGAAAACTTGATATATCAGTAAAAACTTACTAAAACCTCTTTTAATTTAGTTGGATTTTTTGTAATATAGCACCTATGAATTTTTGTGAGAGAGTATCACATATAGTTAAAAGGGAGGGGAACAGTAATGAAAAATAATAATTTAATCTTTATTATCTTTATGATTGGTACATTTACAGTAGGGATGGCAGAATATGTTGTTACAGGATTGTTAACACAAATCGCCAATGATATGCATGTTTCAATATCTAATGCAGGTTTGCTCATTAGTGTATATGCAATAAGTGTAGCGATTATTGGCCCTTTTATGAGAATTGCAACGATTAATTATTCTGCAAAAAAGCTATTACCAATTTTAGTTGGGATCTTTATTGTTAGTAATATTATAGGAATGCTGGCACCGAACTTTTATGTATTACTGCTTTCAAGATTATTATCTGCAGCAATGCATGCACCATTTTTCGGTGTTTGTATGAGTGTTGCAGCAACAATTGCGCCACCTGCTAAGAAAACGCAAGCTATTGCATTAGTTCAAGCAGGTTTAACGATTGCAGTAATGATTGGCGTACCTTTTGGTTCGTTTTTAGGTAGCTTTACAAATTGGAGAACTGTATTTGGCATTATGGTTCTCTTGGCAGTGATCACATTTATAGGTGTACTAAAATTCACTCCAAATGTAAGTTTAAGTACGGAAGCCAATGTAAAGGATGAATTAACAGTCTTTAAGAATAAACATATTCTGATTATTATAGCGATTATTGTTTTTGGATTTTCAGGTGTGTTTACGTCTTATACATTTATGGAGCCAATGATTCATGAATTTGCACCATTTAAGACGGTCGGCTTAACAGTATGTCTATTTATGTTTGGTCTAGGCGGAGTTATTGGTAATTTAACGACTGGTAATATCCCACAAAGAAAGTTAACACAGTATTTATTCTATACGTTCTTGTTATTGTTTATTACGATTGCACTATTTGTAACAGTCTTACATGTTACAGTATTAGCGTTTATCATTTGCTTTATGTTCGGCTTTGGTACATTTGGAACTACACCATTGCTTAATAGTATGATTATTTTAAATGCACATGAAGCACCATTATTAGCAAGTACATTGGCTGCTTCAGTATTTAATTTGGCTAACTTTATAGGTGCTATATTAGGTTCTCTATTATTGAATATCAGCTTACCATATATTGAAATTACATTTGTTTCAGCAAGTATCATTCTATTGGGAATCATATTGAATTTTGTTAATTTCATATATGAACGTAAAGTTGTACGTAAACAATAAGATTAGAAAACCGTAATTATTAACTTTTTATAAAAAGTAATGAGGTTGGTAACAAATTAGAATCTCTTGTGTTTTGTAGTTTCAATATAAAGGTATGATATGACACGTGAAACACTTGAGAAAGATAAGTGAGTCCGAGATTTAGACGTGACTCAAGCCCTTTTGATCAGCAAAAAATGATATCATCTATTTATAAAAAAGAGGCCATCCGTAAAGATAGATTAATCTTGGCGGGTGGCCCTAACTATATGCTGTCGATGCGAGTAGTGATTTAAAGTTGATTCCTTTCTAATTGATGTATTTGATGTGTCAGCATTTGATTGATAGGTGTTGGTACATCAAGTTCCTGTCCGTATTTAGCAATTTGTCCATTCAAGAAATCAATTTCTGTCGGTCTACCATTATTCAAATCTTGGTACATGGATGGGTAATGCAACCCTTGTTCAGAATCTGGATACATCGCGGTAATCGTATTTAGTAATGTGTCGGCTTCAATTTCTATGTTTTTGGCGTGTGCTACAGTAACAATTTCATCTATGATTAATGAGACCATCTCGTTTACTTTGGAATAAGCACCAAACTCTCCAATACGTTGATTTAATATGGTACAGAGTGGGTTAAGTACACAATTAACTGTGACCTTTGTCCAAATGGCTTCAAAGACATTGTTGCTTATAGTCGCGTTTAAATTTGCAGTATTTAAAATGTGTGCAATTGTTTCACTAATCTCATTGTTTACACCATTAGCGCATTGGAAATTAATAGAACCTGTACCCTCCAATAATAAATGACCAGGTCCTTTCAGCCCTGCAGACCACATAGTTACTGCTAGATAAATTTGATGCAGTGGGACAATTTTTGATAAACGTTCTTCGTGGCCTAAACCGTTCATCATACTCAATATGGCTGTATTCTCATGAATAGCACCACCATTTTTTAGCTGTGTTAACATCGATTCAGATTGCATAGACTTTGTTAATAAAATAATGAGATCATATGTATCAGCAACATCTTTGGATAAGATAGCAGGGATTGATACAGTATATGCATCTGTTTCAGTCTGAATTTTCATACCATCATTATTGATATTTTGCACATGAGCTTGCCAATCATCAATAAGTGTCACATTGTGCCCTGCTTGATGTAATGCAACCCCAATTCTGCCGCCCATGGCACCTGCGCCAGCTACTGCAATTTTATACATAATTAAGCCCCCTTGATTAATCAAAATTAAATTTCAGAAAAGTTAGATAGTTGTACAAAATAATAATATTATAGTGAAAGATATTTTTGAAGTGATTGATATGGAAAAGACTGTTAGCTCCAAATAGCTATATTCACTTTAATTAAAATAGCAAATTTCAATTTTAAAAAAGTTTCACATGAAACTTATATTTTTAATAAATTGAGAGGTGTCTCATTGGTAGCTAAATAAACAATAAAACGTTTTACGTTGAATGACAAAGAAATAAAAAAACAATTAGATATTGCGCTACTTTTTGTATATAATTATATATAAATAAGTTTAATATTAGGAAAAGGGGATTATATTATGAAGTTTAAATATGTGGCGATTGCTACAATAACATCTGCTATTATGCTTTCTGCATGTGATATCAATATTAATACAGGTGGCGATGACTCTAATAAATCAAGCTCAGAGTCAAAAAGTAACGATAGTCAAAAAAATAATGATCAACAAAGTAATGACAATCAATCAAATTCTAACAACTCACAAAATAGTAATCAAAGTAATAGTTCGCAAAGTGATCAACAGAATGCTACAGCACAAAATCATAACGATACTTATGTAACACGTGATAATGTTATTGATATTGTCGAATCATATGAAGGCGAATATTTAGATACAGATAACTATACATATAAAGAACCTGAAAAGCGTGGTAACGGCGAGTGGGGATTCTCGTTTACTGATAAAGACGGTGATTTAGCTGGTTCATATATTATCGACAAAGATGGCTATGTTACGAAGTACGATGAAAATGGTAACGAAGAGTAATTTAAATATTATTATTTTATTTAGATGAGTTTAGTAAATAATGCTAGACTCATTTTTTGTAATATGTAAGGAATTTGCACAGTCGAACAATTTGACACTAAGATGGAAAAGTAATAAGTTGTACTTGTAATTGAAATTAATACATGTTTGAAGTGAGGGATAGCATGAAGATATTATTGACAGGAGCAACGGGTAACTTAGGCACGTATATCACAGAATTAGCACTTGAGTCAGAGGTTCCGGACTTTAACATTGGTGTGCGAAATATTGATAAGGTGCCGGAGCAATGGAAAAGTGAATTATCAGTTAGACAATTAGATTATTTCAATGTAGATAGTATGATTGAAGCATTCCAAGATATAGACTTAGTAGTATTTATTCCAAGTATTATTCATCCATCATTTAAAAGATTACCAGAAGTTGAAAATTTAGTAACAGCAGCTAAAACAGCACAAGTTTCACATATACTGTTTGTCGGTTATTATGCTGATCAACACAATAACCCATTTCATATGAGTCCATACTTTGGCTACGCTGAAAGATTGCTCGCTTCAAGTGGCATTCCATACACTTATGTGCGCAATGCAATGTACATGGATCCACTTGTCCCATATCTATCAGAATTAAAGGAACTAGGCAAGTTAATTTATCCAGTAGGTAATGGGAAAATCAACTATATTTCTAGAGCAGATATTGCAAAAGGTATCGTTGCGATACTTAAAGATCCAACATTTTTAGGTTCCAGATATTTACTTTCAGGTTACAGTTATTCAATGGAACAACTAGCACAAATTTTAACAAATGTAAGTGGAACAGAAATTATTTATGAACCAGTATCTTTAGAAACTTTCGGTAAAATGTATGATGAACCGAAAGGATTTGGTCCTTTACTTGCTTCAATGTATCAAGCGGGAGCAATGGGGTTGCTTGATCAACAATCGACAGATATTGAACAGCTAACAGGAGATAAACCAGAAACTTTCGAAAGTTATTTATCAAGAAATTATAAAGGGTAGTTGAAGCGGAGCACTTATAGTTAAATAGCAAATTATACAAGCGTACGTTAGTAATTTGCGTAAGCATTTATGGATAACAAAACGATTGAATAAAGGTGGGACATGACAATGCATGTTCCACCTTTAATTTATAAATGTATAGGTTTAAAATATCCATAAACCTAATGGAATTGTAATTAACAGTGTTAATACAACGCGTAAGAACCAAATTACGACTAATTTCCATATCGGTATTTTTATTTCAGTAGCCATAATACATGGTACTAAAGCTGAGAAGAAGATAATTGCTGATACGCTGACAACACCTACGATGAATTTTGTGCTTAGTGCAGCTTTAGCTACGAGCAATGATGGCAAGAACATTTCGATAATAGATATTGCTGAAGCTTTAGCGAGTAGTGCTTGATCTGGCGTTGGGAATATATAGATAAATGGATAGAATATATAACTTAGCCAATCAATCACTGGTGTAAAGTTTGCCAGTATTAATCCTAGGAATCCAATTGATAAAATAGAAGGCAAGATTGCAATCGTCATTTCTAATCCGTCTCGTAAGTTATCCCAAACATTTTTAGCTAACGAAGGTGTCGCAGCATTTTTCTTCAATGCTTCTGCATAAGCAGTTTTCAAACGACTACCCACAATTTCTACCTCTGGTTCACCTTCTTGTCCGTTATAATATTCCGTTGATTCATTGACAATAGGTGGTAACCAGGCAGTAATGGCAGTTACTATGAATGTGATAACTAATGTTCCCCAGAAATATAAATTCCAATGTGGCATTAAACCCAATGTGTTCGCCACAATAATCATAAATGTGGCAGAAACAGTTGAGAATCCAGTGGCAATGATTGTCGCTTCTCTTTTATTATATAATCCTTCTTTATACACTCGATTCGTAATTAATAATCCAAGCGAGTAACTTCCTACAAATGAAGCTACGGCATCTACTGCTGACTTTCCTGGTGTTTTAAAAATAGGACGCATCACTGGTTCCATAAACACACCTACAAATTCTAGCAATCCATAACTCACAAGTAATGAGAGTGCTATAGCACCAACAGGAATTAGCACGCTTAATGGCATCATGAGTTGTTCAAATAGGAACGGACCGTAATCCTTTTTGAATAATAATGCTGGACCAAAATGAAAAACGTACATCACACCAATGATAGCGCCAAGGACTTTAAATACGACAATGACAAAATCGGCAAATGAATTCTTAAAACTTTTCCTAATTAATGGTAAGATAGCACCAGCTAAAATCATAATTAAAGCAATATATGGCATGAGCCCACCAAATAATGCACGAATCGCTAAATGGACATGGTCTACAATTATAGAACTCGTCCCGGCAATTTCAATTGGTACGAAAAAACATAAAATCCCAATAAAACTAAAAACAAAAAATCTCCATGCGTTGTTACTTTGTGACTGAACATACCCCTTATTCATAATCTCACCCCAAAGTTTGAATTAAGATATCTAATTGAGCGTTATTAAAGTACTTGTGTACCATCCCCTATACATAAGTCTTTTAACAAACTCAAAGTATAAAATATTATGAAGATAACTTATTACTAATTATTTTATAGGGGTAAAATGTAAACAACCAATATAAATAAGTTAATTGTTTATAGTTTCAAACTATAATTATTGTTTATAGAAGGTGAAAATTAAAAGATACATAACACAAAAAAGCTAGTGATGAAGATTTTCACCACTAGCTTAATTTATTTATATCTTAAAATTTATCTTTTAAATCTTTCGCTTTGTCAGAAGCTTGGTCTTTTAATTGTTCTTTTTTCTCATCGTCATTTTTAATTTCTTCGGCTTTATCTTTCGCTTGATCTTTGAATTCATCAAATTTACTCATTATAAATGCCTCCTTTAAAAGTTATATTTATGTGATTCCACTTTTAAGAGAAGTTAAACATAATTATCAAAAGATATATTTAATTTAGAAAACCTATTTAGAAAAATAACAACTTAAATCTCAAAATTCATAATCAGTGGGTATAGGTGGTAGTTTTCTTTTTCGAGAATCGGGACAAAAGGTTTACGATATAGAGATGACAAATGTCATATGCAATTTATGACAAATGGGACTAATATATCATCATCTTTCTTGATAAAGTTAAGTCGAGTTAAGAAAGGGTGATTACACATGATTTGTGTTGAGAATATATCTAAGCGTTTTGGTAAGCGAGAAGTCTTGAAAGATATCACGCTCAATATTGAGCAAGGTATCTGTACAGCATTTATTGGTAAGAATGGTGCAGGAAAATCTACGCTAATAGATATAATTATTGGAAATAAACAGTTAGATACTGGAGAAATAGTAGATGAAGATAATTTATTAAATTCACAGCGTATGGCGATACTTTTCCAGAAAACACAGTTTCCAAAAATGTTAAAGGTGAGACAATTGTTGGAGTTACACCAGTCTTTTTATAAACAAGTTATTTCAATTGAGCGATTTCAAGAAATAACGCAATTTGATGAAGGGCAATTAGAACAAATGGCGGATAGTTTATCTGGAGGACAAAAGCGCATTTTAGATTTTGCTTTAACTTTAGTCGGGAGACCTGAGTTTTTGATTATGGATGAACCAACTACTGCAATGGATATAGAAACTCGAGAGCATTTTTGGCAAATAATTGCTGATTTAAAACGTAAAGGTATGACTATTTTATACACTTCACATTATATAGAAGAAGTAGAAAGAATGGCAGATCACGTGATATTACTAGACGAAGGTGTTATTCAAATTAGCGATTCTCCTGAAAATATAAGAACAAATGGTAGTCGTTCAGTAATAAACATTCCGAAATATTTTCATAAGACAATAGAAAGTATTGATATTGATAATGATTGTAAGGTTTTAGAAAAGGGTCATTATTATAAAATTGAAACAAATGATGTAGGTAAAATTGTTGATGATTTAATTCGACTAAATGTAAACCTGAATGAAATTGAAATTCATAAATCGTCACTATTGGATATTATGTTTAATAACAAGGATGGAGTGGTTGAGATATGATGTTAGCGTACTTGCAAACTGAAATAAAAGTATTGTTTCGTAAAAAGATGTATTTAATCATATCGATATTTTTACCGGTAGTATTCTATTTATTATTCACCTCATTGTTAGATTTACCATCAGCAGCTGCACAGAAATTTTATAAAGAGTATATGTATAGTATGACTGTATTTAGTTTAATGAACTTTTGTTTAATGTCATTTCCTTTAGATATGATAGAAGAGAGAACAAGTGGTTGGTTTAGACATTTAATGTCGACACCTTTAACAGCTACTAAATATTTTACAGTTAAAATATTTAGAGCGATGATTCAATTTGCATTAGCAATTATTGTTATTTTTACGGTAGGACACTTTTATAAAAATGTTACTATGGATTTACAAAGTTGGCTATTCTCAGGTTTAATATTATGGCTTGGTGCAAGTCTATTTTTAACTTTTGGTATAGTTATTGCACAATTTAAAGATGCTCAAAAGGCCAGTAGTTTTGCGAATATACTTAATTTAAGTTTAGCAATAATAGGTGGTTTGTGGTTCCCAGTGAATACTTTTCCAGAATGGTTACAAAATATTTCAACTAAAACTCCGACATATCATTTGAAATTAATTGCCTATGATTTAGGTAAGGGCGAAGGTGTTAACCTAGAATCTTTCGGTGTTTTAATTATCTATAGTATAATTTTTCTAGGTATAGCATTATATATAAATAAAAAAAGAGATGTGGAATAACTATGAAAAAAAGAGGTTGGGGTGTTCGTCTAGGTGAAATATCTACGTTAATTTATTTACTATTTCCTTTTCTTTCAATATTTGATGAAAAAAGAGGGTTTCAAGTAGTGTATATAAGTGTGCTATTAATATTTAGTATATCTTATTTAATCTTAGTATTATATCATGACAAATTAAATAGAAATAACATGTATATCATGTTAATTATTCACTATTTAGGAATTATATATTTTGTATATAGTGTCAATACGATGAACAGTTTATTCTTCTTTTTTAGTGCGTTTGCTTTACCTTTTATAATGGGAGTATCTGTGAAATCAAAAGAATTTTATACCTTTATAGCTACAATGATTATTTGTTTAGTTATAACTTATTTTGTAACTCCAACTTATTTTGTCCTAATAATTGTATTTTACTTAGTTATTTTAATAGTTACATTAGGTAATTTTAAAGCGAGAGAAGATCGGAAAGTTAGGGAAGAATTAGAAGAAAAGAACAAATATATTAATGTCTTAATCGCTGAACAAGAACGCAACCGTATAGGGCAAGATTTACACGATACTTTGGGTCATATATTTGCGAGCTTAACTTTAAAATCAGAATTAGCAGAAAAACTTATAGATAAGGACGTTGAAGCGGCCAAAAAAGAAATGAACTCTGTCACGGCACTCTCTAGAGATGCTTTGAAAAAGGTGAGAGCTATAGTTGAAGATTTGAAAGTTCAATCATTTGAGGAAGAAGTGAAATCGGTTGAAACAATTTTAAATAACGCTAATTTAAAATTTACTTTTCATAATAAAGGTGGAGTGAAATCACTTAATCCAGCAAAGCAATCGATATTATCTATGATTCTGAGGGAAGCAATTAATAATATTGTAAAACATGCACAAGCGACTAAAGTTGTTGGTGAATTGCAAGAGGAACAAAATACATTGAAAATGACAATTTCTGACAATGGTATTGGTATAAACACAAAAAAGGTACAAAAGTTACAGAGTATTGAGGAACGAGTGAATTATTTGAACGGGCATTTAGAATTTCACTCCAACAATGGTACAACTTTAGTGATAGAAATTCCTAGGGGTGATTTGAAATGATATCAATCGTAATCGCAGAAGATCAATTAATGCTTAGAGAAGCAATGGTTCAATTACTCAATTTAAATGATGATTTAAACGTACTGGCCGATGTTGATAATGGTAAAGCTGTTATGGAATATGTGGAAGATGAAGTACCGGATGTTATTATTTTGGATGTGGAAATGCCTCAAATGACAGGTCTTGAAGTATTGGCAGAGATTAGAGAACGACAAATTGAAACAAAAGTAATAATTGTCACAACATTTAAACGACCTGGCTACTTTGAAAGAGCTGTGGCGAATGATGTTGATGCATATGTATTAAAGGAGCGCTCGATTGAAGATTTAGCATCTACTATCCATAATGTTGTCGCAGGAGAAAAAGAATATAGTGCTTCGTTGATGACATCATTATTTTCAGATTCTAATCCACTAACACATAAGGAACAAATTGTTTTAAGAGAGATTGGTGAAGGTCTCAGCAGCAAAGAAATTGCAACGAAATTATATTTATCAAACGGAACAGTAAGAAACTATACTTCGATAATCATTGAAAAATTAGTTGCTGAAAATCGCTTTGATGCATGGAAAAAAGCAGTTGATAAAGGTTGGATATAATAATAAATTAAAGAATAAAAAGACTAAAACTTAACTATATATTTATCAGAGAGTACTATTTCGTAATTCATGGATTAGTACTCTTTTTCTATATTGGTTTATGTTTGTTGAATAGATAACATTTTATGTCTAAGCAAAATAATTAGCGAAGTTAAGTTTTGCTACTTTTAATATATTTATTAAAAAATAATGTAGTCATTTTCTGGTGTTAGTATTAAAATATGATTGATGATTTTAAATTTAAGTTTTTGCTAATTATAAGCAAATAATAGGGTGCTAAGATTACAATATTATATTTGATAACGTATTGTGTTCAGAGTCATAGATGGGGAGGTCATATACATATGAAATTTTGTTCGAATTGTGGAAATAAATTAGAGGAAAATCAATCATTTTGCAATAAGTGTGGTAAGCAAGTGAATGTTGGCACTAGTGAAGGTACTGAAAGTAGCAGTAATTCAAATGACAACAGTAGTACAAATAGTGAAAGCAGCATTAATCCTAATTACAGCAGTACTACAAGTAGTGAAAGTAATAGTGACTCAAAGTATGACGCTAGCATAAACAGTGAGTACAGTAAAAGTTCGCATTACAATACTAATTCATATAGTAAAAATAATAACTCAAACTATAGAACAAGTAATTATACACAACGAAATAATGATTATTTATATTCAAGTAAGAAGAAAAAGAAATCTGCAACAGTAATTATATTATCTATTGTTGCAGTACTATTATTGCTAGGTGCTTTGGTTGTTGCAGGGTACTTTTTATTTAAAAATTTGAATATTAATATAAATACCGGCGATAGTTCTGAAAGTAATGCTAACAACCAGAGAATTTCTATTAATGTTTTATCGGATCAATTTAGTTCAGATTTTATGAAGAGTGATAATTCAGATGGTTACGATGGCTTTAATATTGGTATGTCAAAAGATGATATTAAGGAAGAATTTGGAGAGCCAGAAAGTGTCGATAGCATGGACTTTGGCGAAGTAGAAAAGTATGGCGATATTGGTGTTACCTATGATAGTGATGATACCGTATCTAGTGTTTATGTATTACCACAAGATGTGTCCGTTAGTGCCTTCAAACAATTTCATGGTGAGCCAACGATGGAAAGTGATGGTCAGTTAATATATGACGATAATTCAGATAATGGCTTTACCATATTTATAAATGTGAAGGATGGGGAAGTTCAATCTATAGAAAATGGCTATCAAATGGATAGAAATTAAGTCTTAAATCAACTTTCAAAAGAGATAAGATTTATATATAGAGGAATAGCATTTTATTTCACATAAAGCATAATAAGCTGAGACATATTAAATAATGTCTCAGCTTATTTTTATAACTTAGCAAATAGATAACATTGTTTGGCAGTTATTCTGGGTCTCCGTTTTCATCGTATTTCGTTACGTTGCCATCCGAATCTATGATATAAGAACCTGCAAGTTCTCCATCTTTATCTGTGAATGAGAATCCCCAATCTCCGTTATCTTGCTGTTCCGGCTCTTTGTAAGTATATTCTGAGGTATCCAATGTGTGTCCTTCATAATCTTCGACTTTATCGATAACATTTTCTCTAGTTACACTGCCGCTATCGTTATCATCACTCGTTTCATCACTACTATCATCTGAGCTAGAGTTACTGCTCTCATTAGAACTGTTTGATTCTGAAATAACACTAGTCCACTCATTGATTTCATTTTGTGATAAATCTTGAAGTTTAACTGTTTTTGGATTATTTAGAATGCGGTTAGACTCACTTTGAGAATAATCATCTTCATCCCAACGCTTGTCATGGAAATGACTTGGGACATCGTATACATCAACGGTACCATCATTGTTATCTTTGTAAATGACTTGTCCAGATGTAGTTGGTGTACCGTATAAAGCTTGAGTTCCATTTGGATATTTAGCAGATGCACTTTCATTATATGGATTTAAAGCTTCACCAGATACATCATCATGGGTAACTTTCGTTTCTGAAGCATCTAAGTTATAATCTTTATCTTTAAGAACAGATACCCAAACTTTTGCAAAATGTTCTGGAGAGTTTATATTCTCATTACTGTTATTGTTGGTATGTGTTGATTTATTACTAGATGATTGACTACTGTTATTATTCTTTTTGCTATCATTCTTTTGACTTTGCTTGCTATCACTTTTGGAATCATCATTGGATCCTGTATTAATGTTAATGTCACAAGCGCCTAACAAAAGAGAAGCGGACACTGCCCCTATTGCTACATATTTCAATTTCACAAAATATCCCCCTTTAAAGTTTAATTGTCATTTCACTTATGTATTATACACAAAATATTGTGTCATATCTTATTTTTTGAAAAAAGATAAATTACCTTAGTAGCAGAATATTTTAAATTTTATATATGATATAGGGAAAATGCTCAATATTTGCAGTAATAAAGTTTTTCAGAAGTGGTAATGGTAAATGTATAAATAACTAATCATTCGAATTTATTTACGGTAGGTGTATCGATGGTGGAAGCTATAGAAATTTTTATCAAACAAATGAATGATATGGCACAAAAATTAAAAATGCACAATACAATGATTAAAAATCCTTCAGGCTTAAGTGCGAGAGGGCAATTGTCTACTGCATATGATATTGCACTATTAACTTTACATGCGAGCCAAAATCAGTGCATTTCAGAGATTTGGCGTAAGAAGGAATATCAAGTTGATATATTAGGAGAAGACGCCCGACAAACAACGATTAAAACAACAATCGAAAATAAATTTTTGTCGAATTATTATACGCTATTAGGAGGAAAAACAGGAACACTAGGCATTATAAAGAATTTGACTGCAATCGTCTATGAGCAAGGTAAGCCTTATATCGTTGTAACTATAGGGGCACAAGGAAATAGATTTCACCAAACAAGACTGATATTGGATTATGCATTAAAAGGTTCACTTGCAGAAGATATCCAAATTCAAGCTTATACTGTGATGCCATACCCGTCATTCCCGATACATCATTTAAATAATACTAGGTTGCAACAATTATTGGCATATAAAGAGCATGAAAAAGTGAATCCAGCAAGTATTATTAAATTACTCACTATATTAACAGCTTTAACCTATCCGATAACTATGGAAGATTCAATTGTAATAGAAGCAGAAGATATCGTAGAAGATGCATTAAATGCTCTGAAAATAGGTGATATCATTAGCGTGAATGATGCCTTGCACTTGATGTTATTAGCTTCTTCCAATATCGCAGCTCAAGCTTTGGCAAGGTTTGTTGGACAGAAAAGCATAAAATAATCCCCCTTTGTAAAAATCAATTATAGTCCGAGGTGATTTATACAAGGGAGATATGTGTTTAGCGTTTATGTCAAATTGCCAGAAATAGAAATAAAATGATGGATGATTAGTGCCAATGCATTTCCTGGGCAATATTTTTTGAGCTTTATAAAGAATGTCTCCAGTCAATTTCTGATTTAATAATGGTTGGTACATCAATTTTATTAGTAGGCGTGCCTTTTAGAATTAAATCGAGTAACTCTGCTACAGTTGATCCAATTAATTTAGAAGGTTGATTAATACTTGTAATTCCAGGCGAAATAATGTCTGTCACATTAAAATCATCAAATCCTGTTATGCCTATATCATTAGGAATTATTAAATTATTTTTATTAATCAATTTAATTATGTCCAAAAGTACTGTGCCATTTAATGCAAATATTGCAGTTTTCCCAGTCTTAGTGATTTCTGTAATTTGTTTAATATCAATATAATGTGCTTCATCAACCTCAATTAGATGAACATTTAACTTGTTTGCATTACTTATATCGGCAATTGTATTGTAGCGTTTTTCTCTAGTATTAACTTTATGGATAGGTTGTGAAACAACGATGATATTTTTATAACTTTTTTCAACGATTGACTGCATGAGCTTTGCCACAATTGCTTCATTGTCTGTGGTTACCGAGAGCCAAGGGCTATCCTCAATTTCACGGTCTACCAAAATCATAGGGATTTGATTATTTGCAATAAATTGATAATTAGAGGAGTTATCATTCGAAGGTTGAATAATAATCCCTTCAACATTTTGATCAACAAGTTTCTGTAATATCCTCTGTTCTTTTATTTCTGAGTTAGCGGCTTCCACAATTATTAGATGATAATTTGTATGTTCGAAATACTGACTAATACCTTTTAATAATAATGATGAATACATATTAGATATATCTGCAACCACTACACCAATTAAATTACTTTTTCGAGTTGTTAAAAATTGGGCTTGTTTACTCGGGCGATAATTTAACTTTTCAATTGCCTTTTTAATCTTTTCACGCGTATCAGCTGACATTTTTTGATGATTACCATTAATATATTGTGACACCGTTGATTTCGATACACCTACATACTTCGCCACATCAGAAATTGTTACTTTTTTCTCCATTTTATGTTCAATCCTTCCAATGGAATCTATCCTAATCATATTAAAGTTTAACATTGTTATTTATAAAAGACTAAATGTAAGCGTTGACATTTATAGTAAACCGGTTTACTATAATACGCAAGAACTTAGAAAACCGGTTTACCTAATTTGGTTGAAGGGATGATGTTATGAAAAATACTGATTTGGTTTTTAATACGTTAGTTGCACAAGAAAAAATTAATTCTGGATTAACACAATTAGAAATATTTGATTATATAGTCGATTTGGGCTTCAACAGTATAGAAGTAAGAAGAGAATATTTTAAAAATATTGATAGTGAAGTGGAAGCTATTGCGAAATACTCAAAAGAGCAAAACATCACTATTCTTTACAGTGTTCCAGAAGTTATTTTTCTAGAAAATGGAGAACTTAATCCAAATATTGAACATTATTTCACTGAAGCATGCAATCTTCAAGCGACACATGTAAAGATGACAATTGGTAATTACCAAAATAAAGAACAATTACAAAATTTAAAGATTATCAATGAACAACCATTTAGTTTTACGGTTGAAAATGATCAAACTGAACAATCAGGAACAATTAACCATATTCTAAAATTCTTAACTGAAGCTGAACAATCAGGAATTAATATTGGATACACATATGATTTAGGAAACTTTAGATATGTAGGGGAGAGTGAAATTGTTGGAGCAAAAGCGTTGAAGGAATATGTGAGATATATTCATTTGAAAAATGTTACGCGAGAAAATGATTTGTTAAGAGCAACTTCTCTTGAGCAAGGTGATATTAATTGGCGTAAAGTAATAACGCTTTTACCAACTGATGTACCCGTAGCATTAGAGTACCCATCGAATATTAAAGATGAAATTTTAACAGATAAACGAGCTATTGAGGTGTTAGGTTATGGAAATTAAAAAAACGAATGTAGATGCAGAAAAATTTGCGTATAAATTTATGGAATCTATACAAAGAGATATTAACAGTTCTGATGATATACAAAAATCAGCAAAAGAAGCATTGGCAGCGTATTTAACAGCATATTATGTTGCCCTAGATTTTAATAATCTTGAAAATTCATTTTTCTATGAAGAGAAGAAAAAGAAAAATGTATCAACTTATCAAAGAATTTTAAGTGAGCTAAACAAATATTAGGTGGTGAGGTTATGGGTGCAGCTATTACTGGTATATTGCTATTGTTAACATTTATTTTGTTTGTCATTTTTGTCATGCGTGGTGGGAATTTAACTTTAGGATTTTTAATTATGGCTATTCTTTGGACTATTATTGGATTGGTGCCATTAAATGTAGCCATTAAAGAGATCTATACAGAGCCTGTACTTAAGTATGGAAGTACTATTGTGAATATTATATTTGGGTCTTGGTTTGGTCGTGTACTAGTTGATACGGGTATTGCTGGTAGTATTAGTAGACGAACTCAAACAGTAGGTAATCGTTACCCTGTGGTAGCAACAATTCTAATTTCATGTGTACTTGCATTAATATTTTCAAGTTCTTATGGAGTTGGCTCAGCCATAGCGATTGGTGTAATTATTTTCCCAATTATGTATTCCATAGGTGTGCCAAAACACATCGCTGTGTCAGTTTTTACTTTATCGATTGGTGCAGCGATGTACATTAATAATGTCTTGTTTGTGCAGTTTCAAGTGTTTTTCCCGAAAATAGAGTGGGGCTTAAGATATCAAAAATTTGGTTTTACAGCAATGTTAGTACAGATGGGAATTACAATTGCATTTATTTTGTATAATCGCAAAAAAATTCAAAACGGTAAATCGAAATTGGTTGTTACAGAAGATGAAAATACTGAGATTAAAGAGGTTTCACCATGGACTTACATATTACCAATATTACCTGTAGCATTAAATATTATCTTAGGCTGGGATGCAGTTCCAGCACTATTCTTATCAATAATAGTTGCTTTATTTGCAACTGGAAATATGAAAACGTATACAGGACTCATTAAAATGATAAACAATACAGCATATAACGCAATTAGTGATATAGCAGGGTTAATTATTATGCTATTTGTACTGAATATGTTCCAAGCAGCTGCGGTTCATGCAATGGCTGACTTTAATGATGTATTTAAACATATAATTCCAGATAATACATTACTATTAACTGTGATTATGGTTTTTCTAGCTCCATTAGCATATTTTAGAGGACCATTATTCTTATATGGTGCGGGGGCAGCTACGGCAAGTATCTTTGTTAGTACAGGATTATTTGATCAATATTTCTTATATGGATTACTTGTCGTACCTTCCATGGTTGGAATTTCAGCGTGTATCACGCAATCTTGGAATTTATGGGCAGTTCAATATAATGAATTAGATACTAAAACCTTTTTAATAACAGGCCTACCGTGGATTTGGATAGCAACAGCAATTAACTTATTCTTAGCATACTTTATTTTATAAGGAGAGATAGCATATGAGTAAATTTCTAACCATTGGAGAACCAATTGCGTTATTTGGATCAGATGAAGTTGATAAAAGCTTAGTTGAAGCTAAAAAATTCACTAAATATTTAGCAGGTGCAGAAGTTAATGTAGCAGTCGGTGTATCGAGATTAGGGCATAGCACACAATATGTTACAAGACTTGGTGATGATCCATTCGGTAAATTTATTGAAAACGAACTAACTAGAAATAATATAGGTACAGATTATATTGAAAAGACAAATGATTTTTGGACAGCATATCAATTGAAAAATCGTGTCAGTCAAGGAGATCCAGATATTCATTACTTTAGAAAAGGCTCTGCAGCAGCGAACTTTAATGGAGAAATGTTAAACAAAATAGGTTGGGATGATATAGAACTTGTCCATTTATCAGGTATTTTTCCTGCTATTTCACAACAATCATTAGCTACATTTAATAAATTGATAGAGCTAATTAATCGTAAGCAGATCACGTCAACATTTGATCCAAATTTACGACCTCAGTTATGGCAGTCTGAAACAGAAATGAGAGATACACTTAATTACTTGGCTAAGCATGCTGATATAATTTTACCTGGTATTAATGAAGGGAAAATATTAGTAGGTAGTGACAATCCAGAAGAGATAGCAGACTTCTATTTAACTCAAAGTGAGAAAACGAGCATAGTAATTGTTAAATTAGGAGCACAAGGAGCATATATAAAGCAAAAAGGTGAAACAGTTGGAATGACAATTTCAGGACAACGAGTTGACCATGTTGTAGATACAGTAGGTGCTGGCGATGGATTTGCGGTAGGTGTTATTACTGGATTATTAGAAGGTATCGACATCAAGTCCGCAGTAGCAAGAGGTAATATAATTGGAGCGCTTGCAGTACAGTCCTCGGGAGATAATGATGGCTATCCAAACAGAACTGAACTAGAAGCAATAGAAAAGGAGTACGAATGATGAAATTACAAGTTGCGTTAGATCGAATTTCATTAGATGAAGCTATTAAATTATCCACTAAGCTAAATGGTAATGTAGATATTATAGAAATAGGAACATCATTAATCAAAGATTACGGAAATAGCGCTATTGAAAAAATAGCTGAGGTTACACTAGATAGTAAAATTTTGGTTGATAGTAAAACGATTGATGAGGGTGCGTATGAGTTTAATCAAGCATTTCGACACGGTGCAGATATTGTGACAGTAATGGGTGCAGCAAGTTATCAAACGTTAACAGCTTGTTATGAAGTAGCCCAGCAATATAATGGCACGATGATGATTGATTTACTTAATTTAAATCATAAACAAATAGCAGCAATTGATAATTTTTCAGAAGCAGTCTATTTGATTCATCATTCTGTGGATGCAAATGAAAAGGTGTCAGCTATTGCAGAAATAGAAGAATTCAAATCTTTACATGAACATGTTGAACACATAGCTATTGCAGGTGGTATAGATTACAAAGCAATATCAGAAATATCACAGCAAAATTTTGCAGACATTGTTGTAGTGGGTTCTAAAATAACTACATCAAAAAATATCGTTGAGACAGCAAAAAAATTTATGGAGGTATTAAAAGCATGAGTACGATTACTACTGTTATGAATGAAATTCAAGAAGTGATGAATTTAGTAGATGAAAATGAAATAGATAATGTGGTTAAAAAGTTAACAAAAAATCAGAGAATATTCGTTGTTGGTGCTGGAAGAAGTGGTTTCCAAGGTAAAGGATTTGCAATGAGATTAATGCATATCGGATATCAAAGTTATGTAGTTGGAGAAACGATTACACCTTCCGTTCAAGCAGGCGATATTTGGGTAGCTATTTCTGGCTCTGGTACAACTGAGAGTATAGTCACTCAAACAGAGAAAGTTAAGAAACTAGGACTTACCATAATTGCATTAACAAGCGATGAGAATTCTAAATTGGCACAATTAGCAGACGAAACCATAATTGTTCCAGGAGCTACAAAAGTAAATACAGGTGTGAAATCATCACAACTACTATCTTCCTTATTTGATCAAACTGTACACATCACATTAGATGTATTAAATCAAAAATTAGCAGAACGTGACAATACAACAAATCAAAGCGCCAATGCACAACATACAAACGTTGAGTAGACTTTTAAAATAAAAAAATTGGTAGGTGCTATAAATTGAAATCAGTACAAGTTTTGAATGAAATACAAAGTAACAAATTAATCGCAGTTTATAGAACCACAGATAAACAAAAATACATTGATATTGCTCAAATCTTAATTAAAAATGGATTAAAAATTATAGAAGTTACGGCAACAACACCACAAGCAAATGAAATTATTAGAGAATTATCACAATATGAGGGCGTTGTAGTTGGCGCAGGTACTATATTAGATAGTGAGTCGGCAAAATCGGCAATAGAAGCGGGTGCGACATTTATAGTAAGTCCAGGGTTTGATAAGTATACAGCTAAATTAGCAAACAGTTATGATGTGCCTTATATTCCAGGATGTATGACTGTAACAGAAATGATAAATGCGAGTCAGTATGGGTGTAATATCATTAAATTATTTCCAGCGAATCAATTTAGTCCGAAATCAATTAAAGACTTTCAAGGGCCATTACCTCAACTAGAGTTTATCCCAACAGGTGGTGTGGATAGAGCTAATGCACAAGATTGGTTAGATGCAGGTAGCTTTGCAATTGGTATAGGTAGTGAAATTACAAAAATTTATGAAAAAGAAGGTTCTAGCGGATTGAGTAAATATGTACAAGAATTACTAAATTAAAAATAGATTGTGGAATGGGTAGTGATTGATAATTCGGTATGATTTGCAATGCCGTTGAAAAGCTAATAAAATTTTTAAAATAGTAATTTAAGGAGTTATTCGTTTGAAAATATTAAAATCATAAAAGTTATGTTCTTTCTGATTATTTATTGTGTTAAAATATATTTATAAATCATAGACAATAGGGGACAATGTAAATGAATATTGACGAAAGAGCTTATATTGAACAGAGAGTAGCAAATAATTCAAAATCTACAGGTGTAGCATATCTATTGTGGTTCTTTTTAGGTGGTTTTGGCGCCCATAGATTTTATTTAGGCAAAACAGGATCAGCTGTAGGCTTATTAGTATTAACATTATTAACATCTTGGTGGACCTTTGGCATTCCTACTATAATTTGGGTTATTATAGATGCATTTCTTATTCCAAGTATAATTAGAGAGCATGCACAAGCAGAACGAAACCTTGCTACAACAGAAGTTCAACTGATGAAAAATAAGTAACTATCAGCATAGATATATGAATCTATAGTAAGAACTAATATAAACTTTCCTAAACGTTAATTGTTGTGATCAACGATTAACGTTTATTTTTTACAAATAATAAGCGGAATAATTTATAACAACAATATATTCACTATAAAAATATTTAAGTTTTTGTGTTGTAACTTTACTATATAATTGAAAATATAAAAACAGTGGCGTACCATTAAATTATAAAGAATAAGGAGGTAATACGATGAAAGCTGCAGTATGGTATGGTCAAAAGGATGTTCGAGTTGAAGAGCGTGCACAAAATGAATTAAAGGATGGGGAAGTTAAGGTTAAAGTATCTTGGGCTGGTATTTGTGGAACGGATTTGCATGAATACTTAGAAGGACCTATTTTTATTTCAACTGATAAACCTGATCCATTTCTTGGTGGTAAAGCACCTGTAACTTTAGGGCATGAATTTGCTGGTGTCGTTGAAGAAGTAGGCGCAAATGTTAATAAATTTGCTAAAGGTGATAGAGTCGTAGTTAACCCAACTGTTTCAAAGCGTGAAAAGGAAGAAAATATTGATTTGTATGATGGCTATTCATTTGTAGGTTTAGGTTCTGATGGTGGCTTTGCGGAATTTACCAATGTTCCGGAAGAAAATGTTTATAAATTACCGGATAATGTTTCTGACAAAGAGGGCGCATTAGTTGAGCCAACTGCAGTTGCTGTGCAAGCTATCAAAGAAGGGGAAGTATTATTTGGAGATACAGTAGCTATTTTTGGTGCTGGACCAATCGGCTTGCTAACAGTTGTAGCCGCTAAAGCTGCGGGTGCAAGTAAAATATTTGTCGTCGATTTATCACCAGAAAGATTAGCGAAAGCGAAAGATTTAGGTGCTACACATGTCATTAATTCTGGTGAAGATGATCCGGTTGAAATAATTAAAAATAATACTGACAGTGGTGTTGATGTAGCATTTGAAGTTGCAGGAGTAGCGCCAACACTCAAACTTTCTATTGATGTGACTAAAGCACGTGGAACGGTCGTGATTGTCTCAATCTTCGGTCATCCAATTGAGTGGCATCCAATGCAATTAACGAATACAGGTGTTAAATTAACATCTACGATTGCGTATACACCTACTACCTTCCAACAAACAATTGATTTGATTAATGAAGGTAATTTACAAGTAAAAGATGTGATTACTGATGAAATTCAACTAGAGGATATTGTGGAGTCTGGTTTTGAACAATTAGTAAATGATAAATCACAAGCTAAAATTTTAGTGAAGATTTAACAAGTTTAGGTAACTTAATTACCAAATTCAATATATTTAATAGCTCAAGTGTGCTAATCGAATAAGAAGGCAATTTCTGTTGAGATTGCCTTCTTTATTTTAGTTTCCATTGGTAGAGTTAATTGAGACATGTTTAAATTTTTATACACCAGACACCTCGTTAATTTAGTTTAGTGGAAGTTATTAAATGATACGAAAGTGTCTTATTTTTTATAATAATAGTATCAATGCACTTCGTATGGTTTGCTAGACACCTGAGGGAGCAGGATGCGTGTCGAGACCAAGGCTCGACCCAGCCCCCTAGGTAAGCGAGCAATAACAATACTGAGTATCGATAACAATAACAAAGCCCATCAAAAATCTTTGATGAGCTTAATGCAAAGTATTTATGTCCCAGATTCTGTATTTTATACAAATTGACCATTTTCAAAAATAACGCGTTGCTTTTCTCCTTTAATAAAGGCATTATAATTATCATTTTGGAAATCAGCTAATAGCGCTCTGGAAGTTCCAAATTTCAAAGTTTGTTCTCCACTTTTTATATACATCTTTCTAAATAATAAGGCGTCCTTTAATGTGATTTTATCAATCATATCGTAGTCTAATTGTACTGCTTCACGATATTCAAAAGTGTTAAATTTCGTAACTACATTTGCCAAGAAATCTTCGCCTAAATAGAAAATAGATAAGTCAGATCTTCTTTGTTGCCCAATCAACAACCGACCTTTTTCAAATTTTTGTTGTGGGAAATTCAACTCCAAATATTCTAAAATATCCGCTTCTTTCAATTTAAATTGCATAGTAAGCACCCCTATATGTATGATTTTAAGTTAATAAATCTTTATAAATAAAATATACCCAAATATTGTACTATTTGAATATTTACATTTTTTTATATTAAATAAACAAGTGTATAATACTATGTATCATAAATATACATTTAAAAAATTTTAAAAATACAAGGGGATGTACCATTTGTTAGTAGATAGAAAAATACCTGCAAATAGTCAAATATATAAGGAATTTAATAAAAAATATTATCATCAAATTAAGCAATTTAAATACTACTTGGATGAAATAAATAAGAAAGAAAATGGAGAAGAGAGTAAAAGTGGAAAAAATGATTCTTATAGTAGATATTTAATAAGACTAATAATTCTCTATTATGAAGAAAGTAATGAATATATAGAAGACATTAATAATTTCGATTCAGTTAAGAAGATAGAAACAGTTGTTAATAATAGTAATTTCAAAGAATTAAACAAAAGAGAAAATCATTTTTACAGTGCAACATTTAATTGTTATAAAGCATATGTGGCATATAAATCCAAGACATCAAAAGTAAGTATAGAAAACACACTTGATTTAATTAAACCTGTTGATAAAAATTTGTCTTTCACTACATTTAAAAAACCCATAGAAATACAAACGAGTATTACTAAATACAAAAGGAGTTCACAAGAAGTTTTAACTGCAAAGAAAAAAAGTTTATGGCGTTGTGAATATAACCCAAATCATGAAACTTTTATAAGTGAAACTAATCAAAAACCATATGTGGAAGCACACCATTTAATACCAATGCAGGTACAAAGTTACTATAAACAATCAATTGATTTTGCGGATAATATAGTGGTACTGTGTCCCAATTGTCACAGAAAAATTCATAATGGTTTATCAAAAGAGAGAAAAGAAATGTTAGAAGTACTTTATTATAAAAGAGAGCATGTTTATAGAAATCATGAAATTGATTTAAATTTGAAGGAACTTCTATTATATTATTCTATTTTTGATTAAATAATATAATATTTAATGAATCAGCCTATATTTAGAATGAAAAAGCATAAAATCCAATTCCTAAAATCAATTTTATACTATACAATTTAAATACATTTTAGATTGGGTGATAATTGTGGAATTTATAAAAATATTTGGAATGCTTATTTTAGGGTTATTGATTATGGGGATAACTCAAGGCTTAGCTTCGATTTTTGAGGACTTAATACCGTTTTGGGGAATTGGAGTTATTGTATTTGCGGTAATTTATATTCTTTTAGCGTATTTCGTAGTGAAGTGGGTTATTGTAAACCTATTTAAAGAAAGTTTATATGTTTATAGGATTACTAAACCACTATTTAATAAATTGTTCGTTTTATGTGCGATATTATTACCTGTTTTAGTTTATGGTGTTTATATATTATGTATACCCGGTGAATTTTTCACTCCAAATTTCACTTCTCAAAATGAATATTTTAGAAGTGTTTTTTGGGTAGTATTTGTGAATGGAGTTGCAGCAGCAATTGTTGAGGAAATGATTTGTCGTGGTTTACTTATGCGTTATATTCAGCGAAAGACTAATATTTTTGTAGCAATATCAATAACGTCAATATTTTTTGCAGTTATACATATCTTTAATGGTGCGCTTTCTATGTGGAGTTTGGTCATGTTATTAGTCAGTGGCATATTAGTTGGAATCATGTTTGGTTTGGCAACATATATATTTAATTCGATTTGGGCAAGCATTTCTATACATTTATGTTGGAATGTTAGCCAATTAATATGGATAACTGACCATAAGGTAGATGATCAACCGTTACAATATGTTTTAACTTCGAATAATATGTTGATAACGGGTGGTGAATTTGGTTTTGAATCATCACTGATTAGTATAATAGGATATAGTGTGATTATATTGATATTAATAGTAATACATAAACAGAAACTAAAGGATTTAAAGATAAATTGAACTAATTTGCCGTGAAAATACTCAATTTGAATCAATCGGTGTTTTGGTGATGATTTTGAGAGAGATGCATATTGAATTCGAAGGTGGAAGAAGTACTTAATTAAAATGAATCAAGAATTCGAAATTATAGTAAATAAAAAGCTAGTAAATGAATTTGTAGAAACTCATTTACTAGCTATATTTATAGCTTTATTTTTGTCATCATTGCTTATTCTTTACGATTTTTGGATTTTTTTAAGTCTATTTGTGCGACGAGTGGGTCATGGTCACTTGCGCGTCCAGACATGTCGGTGAAGTCGCTATTTACATGTACTGGGTCAAGTTTTGTACTATCTACTAAATTATTTGATACTAGTACATGATCAAGTGCTTGAGAATTCCCTTGATAAACATATGAGTAACGGTATTTTTCAGGAACTTTATTCATCATATCTGTCATGTTAAAGCTTTCTAGTGTTTTGATTGGTTTTGACCATTGGAAATCATTGTAATCACCAACGGATATAATGTTTGCTTGTGGATTATCTTTTTGTACTTGTTCTACGAAGCGGCCAACTGCTTTAGCGATTTCTACTCGTTGGTTTTCACTTTGTAATACGGGTGGTTGTTGACTACCAAATAACGGCATATCGCCATTTTTTGAATTCCAATGATTTGCTAGCATAATAACTTGTTCACCATGAAATTTAAATTGAGCTGCTAATGGTTTCCTTGAATCATCAAATGCTGGATTATGTGGGTCTATACGTCCAGGATTATGTGAGAGGTTGCCATCTTTATATGATACGGCTGTATCCGCGTCCCCTGGCTTAATTGATTTATCATAATGTACACGTTTTGGATTATATAGGAATCCAACTCTAATGTTGGCGTTAGGCTGACCGCCGTCTTCATTCATATCTGGATCAATATTTAAATATTTGTACGTAGGGCCTCCAGCTTCTTCGATTTTTTTAATCAAGCGTTCATATGATTCGTTGGCTTCTGGTCCGCCGGCATTGGGGCCGTCATTATCTTGAACTTCTGTCACTCCGATAATATCTGGATTCTTCATATTTGTTGTAATGCCTTTAGCAATTTTTTCTGCTTTATCTTCGGTAGTGGATTGTTGATTATTAGAAAAATTTTCTAGATTGTAAGATGCAACATTTAGTTTTTGTTTGTTTGCATCTAACGTTGTGGGCTTTGGTTGAGTGTTGCCTTTAACGTGTGCTTTTTTCATATTATCCAAGTCTACATTAATTTTATAATTAGAGTACCCGTAGTTTACATAACCAATAATTGGTCCTTTAAAATAATCTCCTGTGGCAACATCAAAATCACGTGCAGTATCATTATCATACATTTTAAAAGGGATGCGCTCCCCATGTGAATTATTTTCGGTCAATCGTACGCCACCATTTTTAGTTTCAGCAGGTTGATTGTCTAATACGGTAAAGAGTTCTCCGTGTTCCTGTGGTCCAACGCTTCTAACATCTCCAGTTTCTACACGCATACCTTCTAACGATTCCCAGTAATCTATTGCATATTGATTACGATCAAATGTATTGAACTGGTCATTTGCTGAGACTTTCGTTGGTACATTTTTTATTTTATAAGGTTTTGGTAATGATTGGTTTGAAGATTTTACAGTAATTTTACCGCCTTTATCATCACGCGCATTAATTTGTGTTACAGGTAAGTCAGTTTTCTTCTTTTCACTATAACCATCGATATAATATTCGTCGACTGTACCGTTCACTTTTACTAAATCTCCAATTTTTGTATTGTAATCTTGATTACCTGTATAAACGATAAGACCTTCAGAAGTGTTTGGATTATTATCCTTTTTATTATCTGGAGTTTGAATATGTAAGTAGTGGCCACCATTCAATTTATATTTATAGGTTACTATGCCTTCTACGTTTTCTACTTTTTTGTCATCATAAGGTGATGTATGACCTTCCCCTTGGATATCATGAATCGCTATGTTTTTAGTAGCTTCTTTTTGTGTGTTTTCTGTTGCTGCTTGTGTAGTTGTCGTTGCAATGGCTGACATGGCTAAGATTGAAATGAAACTAAATGCAGTTTTAAACAAAATAATACCCCCTTCAGTGATAATACATTAATAGTGTAACAAAGGAGAGTAAGCAATATTGTAAAATTTTGATAAATTTATGTTAAATGAAAAATAATGATGACTTATAATTCAGTTTAATCTTTTTAGTTGAATTGTATTATTTTGTAAATACTTAAAAGCGAGTAGAAAAAAGTAGCTGATTTTATTAAAATTGATATATACATATTTTGAAAATTGTTACATAAACTATTTATTAATTGAAGGAGCGTTTGATATGATTAGTCGAACTGCGGAAAGAGTACTTACGTGGATTGGAATTGTCCTACATGCACTATATTTCTTAATATTTGCTGGACTTTTAGTTGCATTAAATCTAAATGCGACAGAATTTAAGCAAAGTATGTTAGATAATGAAACGACAATGGAAGATGCAAGTGGAGCCTTTATTATTATTAATGTATTTTTGATTGTAATAGTAATTATCGCTTTAATAATGTTAGTATTGGGAATTTTATCTGCTTTATGGATTGGGAAAAAGAATAAACCAGCTGGTGTTATTTTAATCGTCATTGGGGCCTTTTCACTTTTTGGTAGTCCATTAATCGGAGTGTTATGGATTGTAGCAGGCATCATGTTATTAGTTAGAAAGCCTAAACCTGAAGATTATCATAATAAGCAAAATTCATTTGAAACATTTGAGCACCAGGAAGAATCAGATTTTGAATCTAAAGATGAATTACAGAGCATAAATAATAATGCTAACAATAATCAAAAACAAGAAGATCCTTATAAGTATTAAAAAATTATATAGATATGGTTTGAACATTCACTTGCCAGTGAAAAGGGCAGTTTCTATTGAAAGTAAGATAGAAATTGCCTTTTTATTTTATTAAATAATACGAAATTTCTTCGCTTTTTTTTGAGTTCTTAATTTATAAGAAATCAGTTTTGTTTGTAAGAGGAATGGTTGTCTTAGAACAGATACTTCAAGCTGACTGTCTAGATAAATATGGAACTATTCATGAACTCTAGGTGAGTGAGTAACACCAATACGATGTAATAATATAATGAGAGCCACCTCAAAATGATTTAATTTTTTGGGGTGGCATTTTTAGGATGTATATCTGCAATTATATTTATAAGCTATGATAATAGTTGCTTTTTATTTTCTTTTAATAGTAAGGAAGAAATAAGACCGATGATGAGTAAAGCCCCAGCTAAATAGAATCCGGTAGCCATTTTTCCTGTCATATCTGTTAAGTAACCTGTTAGATAGGGTGCTAAAATCGAGGCAGTCATTCCGATAAAGTTATAAACACTAAATGAAGTTCCAAGCGCATTTTTCGGGGCATTGTCTGCAACTACAGCGATTAGTACTGGATTGGTACTTATTTTGCCTACAATTCCGTAACCGATTAAGGCAAGGTATAATATCCATATATTATCGAACAAAACGATAGAGATGGTGAATAGAAATGCTAATGGTAACATAATAAGTAACACTGGACGTCGTCTACCTAATCTATCTGATAACCAACTAAAGAACAGTGATCCAGGTATTGCTGCCCATGGTACTAGTGAAGCAACAAACGCAACTTGTGCACCGTTAATACCACGTTCAGTTTCTAAATAGAATGGCAGCCAAGTGATAATCATAAAGAAGCCGTAAATCGAACAGAATATGATGACATACGCAAGAAGTAGATTTCGATTTTTAAAGAGACTACTGAACTGAAATTTTGTTTCTGTAGTGGTTGGGTCGACTAATTGTGTTTTTGGTCGTTCCTTAATCACGGTATACATTAGAAAGGCTAGGATAAGAATAGGTATGGCAATTATAAAGAATGGTATATGCCAACTCATACCAAATTAATGCACGGTATAGCTAGAAATAAAGTATCCGATAGATGTACCAAAGGACATCCCACTATTAATAAGTGCGCTACCCAATGTTATGTGTTGTTTAGGTATTGCTTCTGATGATAGTGCGTATTGTGGACCATAAAACATGCCTTGGGCAAGGCCGACAATGAGCCAAGCAATCATAAATAATAAGAATGTAGGCATGATCCCTGTAATTGCTGTAGCTATGCCGAAAATAATCATACTAGGGATCAGTATTTTTTTACGTCCAATTTTGTCGCCTAATATCCCAGAAGGAATTTGGGTCACTGTATAGCCGATGAAAAAGATACTCATAATGAGTCCGAGCTGGGCATTATTTAATGTAAATGTAACTTTAATATTTCCCATTATAGGATTAAGTATAGTACGGGCAGCGTAGATAACGAGCCAACCCAACGTGAAAATGGATACCAATTTAATCCAATAATATTTACTAATTGGTGTTGATTCTTGATGCATAATTTAAATACTCCTCTCAAATTTTCAAACTACTATGTTTAATCATACCTTTTTATGTTGTGTGTAACCTTGTATGAAATGACAAAAAGTATTGATGATTTTGAGTGGAATTAACATGAAATAGTATTAAATATTTGAACATAAATAGTATGGCGTTACGTTGGATAGAATTTAATTTGTAAGGATAATAATGGTTGGAAATGTTGATATATCAATAGTTTGTTACTACCCTCAGTGTTCGGACAGACAAACCGAAGACTTACCAATATGTACTTAATGTAAGTTGTGTCAGGAAATTAGAATTATATTTTGGAAAGTCCTCAAACCTGTTGTATTTTAGGTTAAATCATAAAATATCTGACTTGATATAAAGCAATCCTTAAAAATGTTTATGTGTTATTTTTGTAAGTCCCTCGTTAACTTTAAAAATTTTGTGCTTGCTATCTGTAATACCGAGTTGAATTAATCTTTGGGTATGCATTGTTAAATAGTTTTGAGCATCTTGTTCTGTTGTAAATGCGTAAATTCCCCCAGCTTCTTGTGCATTTTCATTTTCTGTCCAAATTTTCCAAAGAAACCCTGGTTCTTTAGTGATTGACCTCGCTAATTCTGAAAAAGTTTCAGTCATTTCTATACCGAATGGACCTGTTATAGGGAAATCTATTTGTAGAATATAAGTCATCGTAATGAGCTCCTTTATTAAAATTTTCAACTACTTGTTCATGTGTAATTAAATGGTTAATAAGCATTAGTAAATGCTAATCATACATTAAATAATGACTCTTTTAGAAACATGAATATTGATTCATCTCTTTAAAATATCGAAAATCATATTTCTACAATAAATAATGAAAAATTTTTAATAATTCAACAGCTAATTTTAATGAAATATTTTCTTAAAAATATCATTTAGTATTTAGATATTAAAAATTAATGTTATATTAACAATTCTATGAAAGAAATTTACAAATTATTAAACCTCCTTATATATAATAGGATTCATTACGATTAAGGAGGTTAATTTATGAAAAAAGAAAAGTCGATGTTGAAGCTATTTACTACAGGGGCAGCAAGTGTAGTATTGATGATGTCCTTGGGAAGTAGCAATTTTGCTGAGGCGAGTGCACCAGGACAGGGAATGCAAGAACAATCTACAACGGATAAAGCAAATAATAATGAGCAAGGTATCAAGGTTACACAAGATAAACCAAAGGTTGCTCCGGTGCCTGTAAAGAATGAACCTAACCGTATAATCACTAATTTCAATGGAGATACAAAGTCTGAAATGGCATTCAATTGGTATACAACGGATGAATTTAAAGATGCTAAGGTATGGGTCTCTGAAAAGGGGGATTTTAGTGATGCTAAATCATTTGATGCCTCTACGAAAAAAGTAATTTCTAAATACATAGAAAGGGACAAAAACGGTAATTTTATTTTTGCAGATGTTGAAAAAGATGATGAAGGAAAAGCTATAAAAAATAAAAATGGGAAAGAAAAAATAAATGGTTATTATACAGATGAACACGCAAGTGGTCCTGAATGGACAAGGGGAGATTTGCAAGGGAAGACTGAGATGACTAACGTAAAAGAATTTAATTATAAAGCAAAAGCGACAGGACTTAAGCCAAATACAAAATACTATTACAAAGTTGGAAGTGACAGTGGTGCTAAAAGTCCAGTAGGTCAATTCCAAACATCTGGTGGCAAAGGAGATCCTTTTAAATTTGTACAGTATACAGATACGCAAAACGCATTTTGGAATGAACATGTTAGAAATGAGGCGCAATTTGGTGCAGATACATTAAATCAAGCAATTCAAACTGCGGGTAATCCAAATTTTGCATTGCATACAGGAGATTATGTTGAAACGGCAGAAGTGGAAGATGAGTGGTTAGACTTATATGAGCAATCGCGACCATCATTTATGTCATTGCCCGTTGCAACAGCTGCAGGTAACCATGATGAGTATGCTTTAAGTGAGGAAGATGGAAAATTGTTAGATTCATTTAACAAGCATGTAAATGTACCTAAAGAAAATAATGCGGTTAATGGGGGCTCATATTATTCGTTTGATTATAATGGCGCGCATATGGTCGTAGCCAATACGAATGATAATAAAAAATCTAAAGATAATCCGGATGAAAAAGCAATTGGCAAAGAGCAGATGGAATGGATTAAATCAGATATTAAAAAAGCTAAAGCAAATGGAGCCAATTGGATCGTGTTAAATCTACACAAACCGATGTATTCAAAATCATATCATGCATTATCGGATGAGGATGTGCGTAAAATTCGTGACGAGTTAACAAAACAAATTGATGAACTTGACGTGGATTTAGTATTGCAAGGTCATGACCATGTGTTATCGCGCACACATCCTTTAGAGCATACATCAACGAAAAATAGCTTTGTAAATGCGAAGAAAGAGGATGCGAAACAAGTACTTGGAGATGATAATGTAGAGTACTATGATAATCCTAAGGGTTCTGTATATGTTTTACCTAATACTGGTGGAACTAAGGCATATGACAATATTTACGATAGATCCTTAGAACATATTAAGAAAGTACGTCCAGAATTAGGTGACTTAACACAAGATAAGTTAGATCACTATAATAGCTTGTTTGCATTAGGAAAACAGCCACATAAATCTAAGGCCTTTGAAAAGAGTCATGAAAATGATCGTAATGCATCTGAACAAAATTTCTCTGTTTATGAAGTTGAAGGAGATAAGTTAAAAGTAAAAATTTATCAATTATATGGTGATATCAGTAAAGGAGAACAGCGCCAAGTTAAATTGGTAGATGAATTTGGAATATTGAAAGATGACAAAGCTAAAAAGTAAAGTTTGTTATAACAGAGGAAGTGACGACTTTACAGTGATAAGGTCAGTCTTGTTAGTGATTGTAAGTTAGGAGTTTTTGAATGCATAAATTCATTTATAGTCTTTTATTTATTATTATGATGATTACTATGGCAGGTTGCCAAGGACAACAAGGATCAGCTAAGACTGATATGAAAGATAAAGCAACACAAAATAAAAATTTAACGCAACATGATAAAGATAAATTAAATAAAGCGATAACGAATAAAGTCGTTGCATATGCTAAAGAACAAAAATTATCAGTTTCGAATCGTTATGTAGGAAATGGCAGTTATAGTGAAAGTGATTTTTATGCTACAACGACTGATGGTGAGATTCAAGTTATAAATAATGACAAACCGGGCGCTAAACACTATAAACTGCATAATGTAACTGGACTGTCAGTTTATACATCTAAAACTGGAAACATCGGTTTAGATGATACAGCAAAAAAACTGACTAATATTGAAGGTTATAAATCTGTAGCTAATACGACATATCCTATTAAGAAATACTTATTTGCAGATAACGGTAAGGTATATGAGTATACCTTTGAAGGTGATGACCATACAACCTTATCGACTGGATTTGCATATAAGGATAGTAATGACAAAGATCCCAATTTAAAGCCTAATGTCATATTTAAAGAAACAAAGAATGATACAATTCGTAAAATGTGGGCGAATGTATTGAGAGAATATGATTAGACGATAAAAATATAAAGTGTAGTGGAATATATTTAATTAAGAAAAAGTTGATCTATGCAGAAATGTGTAGATAGTAAAGTTGTAATAATGAGTTTTCGATATTTGCTTTTACTTTAGTATTGTTCTCTCGTTAAATATTGCTAAAACTACAGTATAAGGCTGAAATATAAACATTAGAAAAATAGCCATGGAATAAGTTATTTAACTCATTTCATGGCTATTTGATTTATCATATTTTTTATTGTTTGCTCGCGTTCCTAGGATGCTGTTTAACTGACAATGTTCCTCGCAGAGTCTTGTAAAAATGCGTCATAAATAGCTATGAATATACATTGAAACTGCATAATGCATGCTATTTAAAAGTGCATAGAGTTAACAATTATATTATTTGCTAATATTTTGAGGTTAGATAGTTATTTATAGTTTTTGTTATTTTATTATAATTAATGTATCACATAACTTATTGTTTTATATAAGCTATAGCTTCAATTTCAATTTGTGCGTTTTTAGGAAGTTTGTTAACTTCAATAGCTGCTCGGGCGGGTTTGTGATCATTTAAGAATGTACCGTAGGCATCATTAATTTCGTTAAAGTGTGCTAAGTTAACTACATAGATATTAGTTTTGACGATGTTCTTAATAGATAAACCTTGACTAGTTAAAATGGCGATAATATTTTTCATAACTTGTGTTGTTTGTTCAACAATGTTATCTGAGATAAATTTGCCTGTGTTAGGATTGATCGGTAACTGTCCAGAAATATAAAGGAAATCTCCTGCTTGAACTGCCTGTGAATAAGGTCCTATTGCTTGAGGTGCTTCATTTGTAGTAATAAATTTCATAAATGTTACTCCTTTTAAAATAGTTTGTTGTGTATAATATCGTCGTAATTTTTAGGGTTTGTATTGCCTTCAGTATTAATAAGTAAAATATTTGATGAATTATCTAGTTTGAGTGAATCTTTCGCGTTAAATAGCTCTTTTGAAGTCATAATTTCTATAAGGACACCTAATGGTAAGGCGCCTGATTCCCCTGAAATTATTGAGCGGTCATTGTTTAATGGATTAGCATATTGTTTCATACCAATGGAACTAATAACATCCTTACATGAGAATGTAGCTTGTATGGTTGGCTTTAATATTTCCCAGGCAATAGTGCTGGGTTCGCCACAGGCTAGACCAGCCATCATTGAATCTAAGGGACCGTTAACACGTATAGGAATACCTTCATTACTTTTTATTGAAGCAAAGATACAATCAGCTTTATTAGGTTCGACAATAATAAACTTTGGTGGATCAGGTACAGTTTGATTATAAATACTAGCTATAACTGCAGCAGCAAAGGATCCTACGCCAGCTTGTAAAATAACATGTGTATATTGAGAAATATGCTTTCTATCTAGTTGCTTAATTAATTCTGCAACAATAGTTGAATAACCTTGCATTATAGCTAATGGCAGTGTTTCATAATCTACCCAGGCAGTATCTTGTAATAATATCCACCCTTGTTCATCTGACTGTTTAGCAATTTCCACTACAGCATCATCATAATTTAAATCTGATATATAGGCTTCTGCACCTAAATCTTGGATTGCTGTCAAACGTTCAACAGAGGCTCCTTTTGGTAATACTACTTTCACTTTTTGACCGAATGTTTTTGCTGCCCATGCGACACCTTTACCGTGATTTCCTGCCGTGACAGTTGCAAAAGTAACAGGTTCTAAATCTTTAATGGCTTCCATAAGCTTATTAAAGGTAATATTGCCTAAATCTAAGTTTAATTTTTGGGCAAAATAGCTTGCCATCGCATATGCGCCACCCAACCCTTTGAATGCATTTAAATCAAATCTTTTTGATTCATCTTTTACGTCAATTGATGCTACACCAAGGTGTTTAGCTAAATTATCCAAATGATATAAAGGTGTTTGACTATAGTTGGGCAAAGTACTTTGAAAATTTAAAACTTGTTCTAAATTTGATGGTTTAAACGAATTAAATACTGTTGTTGGTATAGATGTAGATTGAAATTGATTGGATTGCCATACAATATTCATGAATTTACTCCTTTCATATTTTTTATTCTCAATTTAAAACTTTATCAATTAAGCGTAAGTATGCACGGATTCCAGTGGTTAATTGATTAATAGGTGTGTCTTCGTCTTTATCATGAGAAATCCCATTTTTAGACATGACGAACATCATCACAGTGGGTATAAGCTTGTTCATTTCAACAGCATCATGTAAGGGTCCCGAATACATTTGATTACTTTCTCCTATTTCTTCTGCTACTGCTGTTTTACAAATATCTACTAAATTGCTATCAAATATTTGAGGGGAGACACTGTAAATTCTTCTCCAAGAGACGGTACAATCAAATTGCTGAGCAGAAGTTTGAGATATATTTTGTGCTTCCGATAACATTGCAGCTAAATCATCCTTGTTAATACTTCTCATATCAATGGAAATGGTACATTGACCAGGGACAATGGTTACGACGCCGGGTGTAACGTTTACTTCGCCAACCGTACAAACAGCATTATATTTGAGTGCTAAATCACGAAATTTTAACGAAGCAGTTGCTGCAGCTAAAAATGCATCTTGACGCATTTCAGTTGGAAATGAACCGGCGTGTGCAGACTGCCCATAAAAGTCTATATAATAACGTTCAACACCAGCTGCACCATAAACAGCAGCGACATCTTTATTAGTTTGTTCAAGTACCGGGCCTTGTTCAATATGAAATTCTAAATATGCAATTAGTTCATTTATTTTATTCTGAAAGGTTTTGTGAGCGTCTGTAAATGTGTCTATGTTTAATCCATGTTTGCTAATTGCCATTTTAAAGGGAATGCCTTCATTATCGACTCTGTTAGTAAATTCAGAGATATTGACTGACCCACTTGCTGCTGATGAACCCAAACAGCTATATCCATATCTAGCACCTTCTTCATCAGCCCAATCTACAATGTAAATGGAATGTTGTGGCACGATTTGTGCCTCACTAAAATGACGTAAGACCTCTAAACCTGAAATGACACCTAAAGCACCATCTAACCATCCTCCATTTGGCACACTATCTAGATGACTACCTATAATAATTGACTTGTCAGATTTACCTTGAAGTTTAAACCACATGTTACCAGCGCTATCTTTAAATATGTCAGTAGTATGAGGTTTAATTTTTTCTAAAAACCAATTTCTGGCCTCTTCCCATATGGGTGTCCATGCTACTCTTTGTGCACCATTTTCGTCAGACGTTAAAGTAGCTAATTCTTGTAAATCAGCAATAATTCGTTGACTATTCTTATTTAAATCAAAATTCATTTAAATACCCCCTTTGTTTTTATAAATGAATAATTAATGACTACTTATGTGGCTATCATAAAGCTTTAGACATGATAAAACTATAAGCATCCATTCCATTTTTATCGTTATTGATTTTATAGAAAAGCAAAATTTAAGCGTTGTGTATATATATTTAGGTGAGAATATTGTTATAATAAGCTTTAATTCAAGGTGTAAAAATACTTGTTTTGATTTTGTGTCGAAATTGATTTGAAGGGGGCGAAGGGAATGAATAGAGACTTACCCATCAATATAAATGAGAGTTTAGAAGAGCATGTTGCTTATCATTCTGTTGGTTTTTCTATAATTCCATACATTATTGAATTTGACTTTGAAAGACATGATTTTATGCCGTTGCATTGGCATAATGATTTACAAATAAGCTGGGTTTATGAAGGGGAGTTGGAATTTTTAATTGATGGACAGGTACTAACAGTTGATAGTCGAGATATTGTTTTCATAAATAGAAATAAGTTGCATAGTTCATATTCAACTAAAGAAGATGCCAAAACACTGTGTATCAATTTTGAATTGGAATTTTTAAATGCTCAAATTATCGAAGATTATATTGATCCTATATTAAATAATGAATCATTTACATATTATAAATTACCTATCACGAGCCAATTTTCACGTTATTTTAGTGCCATTTTAAATGAAATACCTACAGATAATGATTTTTTAGTTAAGGAATCGACATCGACGAATTATTTTGATGCGGTAAACTTAATTAACCAAGTAATAGAGGGTATTGTATATGAATTTGAAGGGGCAAATTATTTATCGAATGCTGAAGACTTTAATAACATGAATAGTTTATTAACCTATATACATGAACATTACGGTGAAAAAATCACAATTTCGGATTTAACTGCTCATGCACATATTAGTAAATCATTTTGTAATCAATTATTTAGAAAATACACTAAGCAATCGCCTATGAAATATTTATTATTATATCGATTACAAATCGCACAAGAATTACTTGTTCACACAGACAAATCAATTACTTCAATTAGTGATATTTGTGGATTTGGTACTATAAGTTACTTTATTGAGCGTTTTCGAATACATTATAAAATGTCTCCATTAAAGTTTCGACAAACTTACCAAAAGCAGAAAAATTTTACATTGAGAGAATATGATTAGACGATAAAAAGGTCATACAAGAATTGTCATATTCTCCCTTATTAATTAATTATTATTTCCCAAGCAATAATATAAAAACCGTACGCCATGCAAACTTCAATTAATTGAAATAGCAGTGGAAGTACGGTTTTTTATTCGTGAAAGTAAGTATGGGAGAAAGTAATAATATTTGAGTTTATTCATGCGTAACAATCATGTGACATTTAATTTATGATAATGTTCCACAGAATGACTAAGCTGTACTTTATCAATATTATGGCCAATGACTACTATGTAATCATCAATGTTGAGATGGGACGATACAAGATTTAAATGGTTGTTTGTATACTGGATTAAATTTTTTACATTACTGTCATCAAAGGTTAGAAAGCCTTTGACTCTGTAAATATGATCTGGTAAGTTTTGAAGCCAATTTATAAAAGATTGTTTATGCCAGGAGTGTGAAAAATAAAATATTGAGTGACCCAGTGTACTATGGATTATTTTTCCACCGTTAAAGCGTTCGTCTTTTGTTAATTTATTGCTCTTTATATGATCAAGTGTTACCTCACCATGACTTGTAATAAAGTAAGGAATATCTGGATGACGCGTAGTTATAGTTTCAATCACTTTTAATAATTGGTCGGAAGTAATTAAATCACTCTTATTTAGCACAAAGTTTGAGCAATGTGCCATTTGGGCGATAATTAAATTTTGTATATCTTCGGGTAAGTGAGGTAATTTACTATACAACTCCACATCAATGACACTTGTTAGGCTGACTACATTGCTAAATGGTGTTAATACAGGTGTTAAACATGCGTCTAGAACTTCAAGGGGATGCGCAATACCACTACATTCAATAAAGACAATATCTGGTTGATAATCAATATAAATATCGTGTAGTTGCTCAGTAACATTGGATTTCATTTCACAACAGATACAACCATTAATAATTTCACGCAAGCCGATTGAGTTATCAATAAGGTGACTATCTACACTTTGAGTACCAAATTCATTCATAATTACAGCTGGTGTTTGATTTTGAGATCTTGCACTTTCGATAAATTGATTCAGGGTGGTAGTCTTCCCTCCTCCTAGAAAGCCACTAATAATGACAATATCCATTTGCTTTACACCTCCTTTGCTTCGATATCTTTAAAGCTCATACTGCCTGTTGTTGTGTGTTGACCTTGGTATTTACCATTATACTGTCGGGTGCTAGGTGTTAGTGTTTGGGCGATAACAATTTGGCAGATTCTTATATTCTCTTGAATTATTAAGTCAAAATCATTGGCATTGTACAGCTCTAGAGTGATATTTCCGTGAAATCCTGGATCAACCCATCCAGCATTTTGTATAAATAATCCTGCACGTCCAATAGAACTACGTCCTTCAACAAATGCTGCTAGTTCGTTGTTTAATTTTATATATTCATTGGTTGTAGCTAATATGAATGATTTTGCAGGAATTGTTATTTTATGTGCATTAATCTCTTTATAGTAAACGGGTTCCAAAATATTTTGTTTTAAATCTTGAGGTTGTTGTGGAAACAGGTAATGGTTACCTAATGTTAAATCAATAGATGCTGATTCAATATGGTGTGTTTGAAGCGGAGTGATTTCTATTTTTCCTTGTTGTAAGAACTGTTTAATGTCAGTATCTGAAAGTATCATATGTATAACTCCTTTTTATAAATAGTTTATTGCGAAATGTTATAAGAATGCGTGTTTTAGCTAACTAAATATAATGTATGACTTGTTGTTAATGACCTAATTTAGTACATATATAAAGCAATTGCTATTGAGGCAATAAATGTTAAAGTTGTCGCATTGCTTATTTTGGTTGAACGGATGAATTGGTAATTGGTAGGAAATAAATATAAAATCGTAGACCCGCGTAAAGATCTACGATTTTATTGAACTAAATTATCCCTAGAGGGAAATGTATAAAAATGAATGTAACAACCCTAATTTACAAATAGGAATGATTCCTATTTGTATTTTGATTATAGAGTTTTAAATGATATAAGTCAATAAATAATTTCTGCTAAATTGAAAGAGTTATTAATAAAGTTGGGATTTTACGTAATAGAATGTACTTATAGTAAAATGATATTTTTTCTATAACTTTCAAACGTCTAAGTTAACCTAATATTTTAAAGAGATTCATTTTTACTTAATAATTATTTTGTACAATATATAGTGAAGGTAGCTTGTAAGTTTGAAAACAGTTATAGAAAGGCTTGAAGATTTCAGATGAGACAAAATAAATATAGTATCCGAAAAGGCACTATGGGTGTATCATCAGTAGTTATATCAACTATAATATTGGCTTTTAGTGGAAGTATTGCTAGTGCAAATGAGAATTTTGATAATAAAAATAGACAAAATAACAACTTGAATATTAAGAGTGCGACACAGAATAAACAACCCTTCATTAAGGACAATGGAAATAAACAGCATCTTAATGCGCAATACGCTGCTATACATAACCATACCAAGTCATTGAATCAACAGAATGAAACGACAACAAAAGACACAACTATGCACTTAAACGATTGTGTAAATAAAGAAAACATACAAAATATCTCTTTAGAACAGAATAAAAACTCAAAAAGTAACAAGGATAATGCATTTTCCAGCGATAAACAGTCTCTGACTACTAATAATAAAGATGCAAATGAATCTGTATCGAAAATTGAAAATAACCAGCAAACTGATAACACAGCGAAGGAAGACAAAGGTAATGAGGAGAGACAATCAACACGAACAACATCCACGACTCAAGATAATATTGCACTCGCGAATCGACTGAAAGCAAATGAGTATATTACAGATTATAACCCGGTGTTTACACATGTAAACAAAAGAAAATATCCCCAAAGGTATAGGCGTATTCAAGATATAGAGGCACAACAGTATAAAAATAATCAGCATAAAGCACAACAATTTATAAGTAATCAAACAAGTAGTGAATTATCAAATAATCAAAATAGAACGAAATACGCTACCGAAAGTTACCATTATATGCAACCAAGAACTCAACAAAACGATTGCAATGATAACTATGAGCAGCATCATTCATCGAGCCAGTTAGAAGATAGTTCGATGAAGATTAATGCGCATGCGACAAATACTAATCATAATAGTCATGACGAACAGGCCAATATACAAAGGGAGATTAGTAATCGACGCAATGAACAGTCACTAATGAACAATACTGCACCCATAGTTGAACAGAGTAACAGTGTAGCTAAACAAACTCGGTACAAGAATACAGATCCTATTATATTAGTACATGGATTCAATGGGTTTACAGGTGACAATAATCCGGATTCGAATGATTTATATTGGGGAGGAAAAAGGTTAGATATTCACCAAGATTTAACAAATAATGGATATGAAAACTATGTTGCAAGTATTAGTGCGTTTGGTAGTAATTATGATCGTGCTGTGGAATTGTATTATTATATTAAAGGCGGTACCGTAGATTATGGCGCTGTACATGCAGCTAAATATGGGCATGCACGATACGGTAAAACATACGAAGGTGTATATAAGGACTGGCAGCCTGGTCAAAAGATACATCTTGTCGGTCATAGTATGGGAGGGCAAACGGTTCGGCAACTAGAATCTTTATTACGAAATGGAAGTCAGGAAGAGATTGATTATCAGCGGCAGCACGGTGGTAAAATTGCGCCCCTTTATCAAGGTGATCACGACAATATGATAACTTCAATTACAACTGTAGCTTCGCCTCATAATGGTACATATGCAGCAGACTTATTAGGAAATGAAGCGCTAATTCGACAATTTGTATATGATTATAGCAAGTTTCAGGGAAATAAATATTCAGATATTGACTTTGGATTAAGTCAATGGGGGCTAAAGCAACGTGAAAATGAAACGTATATCGATTATGTTGAAAGAGTTAAAAATGAAAGTAAAATATGGCAGACAGATGATAATGGATTTTATGATTTAACACGTGCAGGGGCAACTAAGTTAAATCAACAAACGTCACTCAATCCAAATATTATTTATAAATCGTATAGTGGCGAATCAACAAGACCAACGTTTGACGGTAAGCAAAAAGCCGACATCAATATGACATTGAGACATACCGTACCTGGAAATGTAATTGGGAAGGTTGAGGATAAGGCGTGGAGAGAGAATGATGGCCTAGTTTCAGTCATTTCTGCACAATATCCATTTGGACAAAGAAGTATGATGGCAACAGATGAAGTAAAAAGGGGAATTTGGCAAGTTATGCCTGTAAAACATGACTGGGATCATGGTGATTTTGTCGGCACAGATGCTACGGAAACGCAAATAACGACAGATGAAATAAGACAAATGTGGATGGGAATCGCTAATGATTTGGTTAAGAATGAAACAGTCGTTTCTTAGAAATTTAAACGCGAAGTAGCGCTAAAATATAATAATAAATTTTAGCGTAAAATAGACATAATGCATTCATTATGAGGCTTTAGTATTATGCCACAAAGATTAAGCATTATGGGCAACTAATTGAAACAGTAAAATAAGACTCTCCTTAATTAAGGGAGTCTTATTTTTGTGTATTTTTTATTGATAGTCAACCCACTGTGACCCTTTGTCAGCTGAGGCAACACAATTTTCAATCCAGCGTACACCTTCAATCCCGGAATTAATATCTGGGTAGATAATTTGATCAAGAGCTGTTTCATCACCACGATTTTTGGCATCAATTGCTAGCGCAATATTTAAGTAAATATTACCCCAAGCTTCGGTTAAACCTTCTTGGTGTAATATGCCGAGTCTTTCATTTTGTAACGCTGAATCATCTAAGTATTCGGCACCACGATAAAGAATTTGAGTTGGAGCACCTTGTGGTTGATATTGTAATTCATTCGGAGCACTATCCCACCATTCTAGACTTCCCTTAGACCCCACGATGCGAATACGTTGCCCATCCATTTGACCAGCATCAACTGCAGAGGTCCACATACGTCCGACAGCACCATTGTCATAATGCATCATAATATAAGCATTGTCTTCTAATGGATAACGGCTACCTACAAAGCTTTGGCGATCACACAATAATCTTTTAATATTTAAGTTTGGCATGATTAATTTAGAAATATAGTATGTGTGTATGGATAGATCGCCAATAACAAATGTTGGACCTGCAATCTTAGGGTCAACACGCCATTTTTGGGCTGCATTATCCTTATCTCCTTGTGCGTTTCCTGCATAGCCGTGGGTATATTGCATTTCGACTAAATTTATATCGCCAATTTGACCCTGTTCTATCATGGCTTTCATTTGAAGAATGATTGAATTGCCAGAATATCCATATGTGACTCCGACAATTAGTCCTTGCTTTTCAGCAAAGGCTTTAATATCTTCGGCTTCTTGTGTAGTAAATACAAGTGGTTTCTCGCAAATCACATGTAATCCTGCTTCTAAGGCAGCCATAGTTATTTCATAGTGTGTTCCATTTGGTGTTGCGATTGAGACAACTTCTACACCATCATCACGTTTGGCTTCTTCTGCTAATAAAGTTTGATAATCATCATAACATCGCTCTGGGTCTACACCTAGGTTTATACCGAATGATTTTCCGCGTTCGGTATCGATATCAAATGCACCTGCAACAAGTTCATAAGTTCGATCTCGAAGTGCACCGCTACGGTGTTTATATCCAACTTGGCTTGTTCTTCCTCCACCAATCATACCCCAACGTAAAGCGTTCTCCATTTTCTTTTCACCATTATTCATATACAAGACTCCTCTCATACTCTAATTATTAAATTTGTTATACGACAACTTGTTGTAATGCTTTAATGGAAATATCTACACCGTCTTCTGGAGACATAGTAAAGTCTTCCATTTCTAAGGAGACGAAGTCGTCATAACCACACATCTGAACAACTGAGAAAAATGACTTCCACCATTGCAAATCATGACCATGACCAACAGCAACATAGTTCCAAGCCCTATTTTTTGTATCATAAATGTCTTTAGTTTCTAATATTGTATTTAAAGCAGCAGGTTCCTCTTCAATTCTTAAATCTTTGCCATGCATGTGATGAATTGCACCTGTTAATTTACGTGCAGATTGGATGGGATCTCCGCCCATCCAAAACATATGACTTGGATCCAAATTCATGCCGATGATAGGGTCTACAGCATGTCGTAATTTAAGTAAAGTTTCGGGATTGTATACGAGCTGTGTGCCATGGTTTTCAAGTGCGATTTTCTCAATGCCATGTTGTTTAGCAATTGGAACAAGTTCTCGCCAATAAGGTATCGCGATTTCTTCCCATTGATAGGTAAGTGCTTCTTTCAATTCGGGTGGCCAACTCATCGTAGTGGTAATCCAGTTCGGCATTGTATCTCCGGGTGTAGCAGGAGGTAATCCACTCATCATTACTATTTTTTTAACGCCTAGTATTTCTGCTAACTTAAACGTATTAATAGTGATTTCACGATGTTGTTTACCTATGTCTCTAGGGTCTAACGGATTGCCAGAACAGTTTAATGCCACAATTTCTACTTGGTAAGTGGCTAACAGATTTTGCAATTTTAAGACTGCGGTCTCACTAGTTAGTAATTCAGTGAGATTGAGATGTGGCGCGGGAGACCAACCACCAGTTGCTAATTCAATATGATAGACACCTTGTTGGGTAATTCTTTGCAAGACTTCTTCTAATGAAAGGTGAGCGAGACTGTCAGTGTAATATGAAAGTTTCATTTAACTCCTCCTTTTATAATTTGGGCTCTTTTGCAATTTTTTTAGTACGCTGTGATTTTGTTGTAATCTGAGATTTAAAGTAGTCTTCAATTTCTTCGAGCGACTTGCCTTTAGTTTCTGGTAAGAATATTTTTACGAAAATAATGGACATGATATTTAATAATGCAAAGATGATAAATGTATTAGACAGTCCAAGGTGACCTAGTAATATTGGAAAAACAAGACTGACTGTGAAATTGGCCATCCATAAGAAAAAGACGCTAGCACCCATGCCAAAGCCACGAACCTTTAGTGGGAATATCTCTGATAACATGAGCCAGGTTACTGGTGCTATTGCGCCTTGCATAAAGGCTAAAAATGTTACAGTTAAAGATAATACGATAAATGGAAATGCAGGACTGTTCTGTAAAAATATTGGAAATATACCAAGTAAGACTAACGTGACTATTACCCCAGCTTGACCGACGAGTAGCATTGGCTTTCTGCCTACTTTTCCTAATAGCCAAATACCGACGAAAACAGCTAATACTGAGACAATTCCATTAGCGATATTTCCAATAAGTGCTGCCTTTGTTGCTAAACCTGCATTACGTAAAATTTCAGTACCGTAATACATGATTGAATTCACTCCGGTAACTTGTTGTACAATCCCAATACCGATACCAATGTAAAGAATGCGTCGAACCCATGCTTGTTTAAATGATATGTTTGAATCTGATTTTAAGCGACGTTCATTATCGATATGTGTTTTGATTTCGCGTACTTCTGACTCAGCTGTCTGCTCATCTCTTAAAGAACGTAAAATGTTATATGCGGGCCAATATTTGTGTTTACTTGCATACCATCTAGGACTTTCTGGGACAGTCAACATACCAAACCAAAGAAAAACAGCCGGTAAAGTTGCAACGAGTAACATAACACGCCAAATACCTGGATTGTCGATTGCATTACCCAAAACGGCATTAATGACATAAGCTGATAGTTGGCCAGTCACTATCATGAGTTCATTTTGAGTAACCATTCTGCCTCGTTGTTCCTTTGCTGCCATTTCTGATAAGAAAGTCGGAACAATGACCGAAGCACCACCCACTGCTAAACCAAGAATGATTCGAAACGTGACCATAGAAAAGACATTGGGAGATAAACCACAACCTAATGTGGCAAAGAAGAAAATAATGGCCAAACACATTATCATTTTCTTTCTACCAAATGTATCTGCCAGCTTTCCTCCTGATATTGCCCCAAAAGCAGCTCCAAAAATTAATGAACTTGAGACTAATCCTTCAGTAGCCGGTGATAAATTTAATTGGCTAGAGAGTGACATATAAGGTAATGCGCCATTGATGACACCTGTATCGAATCCAAATAGCAGACCACCTAATGTAGAAATCACTGTGATTTTGAGCATCTTCCTGTTTTTTCTATCAATATCTGAGTGTTTTATAATAAAAACCTCCATTCTTTATAAGAAAAATCAATAAATAACTAAAAAATAATCAACAGTTGATATTAGAGATAACTATAATTGTAAACGCTTTCCTAGTCAATCGTTTTCTTATGAAGATAATATTTTTGGAATTATTAACAACCTAGAAATGTTGTTAAATCAAGCATAATAGCTAATTAAAAAAATGCTAAAAAGAGTAATATTACTTTTTGAGATAGGCAGGATTTTCTGTGAATGGATAAGTGTTGATTATTTCTTGATTTTTTGTATAGTTTCATCATTGAAGTCATAGCAATTATTTTTAAATATGATGTGTTATGAGGTAGTGATAAACAAAAAGACTGGACATTAATCATGTCGCAGTCTGTAAATGGTGTTCTGAAGTGTGTTGGAGGTTTGATTGTATACGTAGTTGATTAAAGTAGTTAGTTTATTGTTGTCTTGTTATTTCATTGAGGTTAAACTCTATCGGCTTAGAACCTAGAATCTGTTCACTAATTTTGAATGTTCAGGTCGCTGTATATATTTAATCTTTGACGATATAATGATGGTCGTTTAAATCTCTTACAGCATTGTCCAAAATCTTTTCAGTATGGGCAGAAATGGTGTGAAGATGTAGACCATCAGTAAGGTTCGCCAACATCTTTCCCTGATATTTTTCCATTTGTTGTATAAATTGATGTAAATCTTCATGACTTTCGATCATTAAATCTTTCTTGATAGTGCCGTATAAGGGATGTTCAATAGAGACGTCATCTACCATAGCACCATTATCAAGAATAATTGTTAATTCTTCTTCCATTTGTTCTTGAGTATGTTGGCACTTGATGATGCGTTTAAAATGTTTACCTTGTGTTTCATATTCTATGACATATCCTCTACTAGTTGAATGAATCGTATGGTTATGTGATTTTAATATTGAGATATCTTTGACGATGATTTGTCTGGAAACATTAAACTTATCACTTAAATGTTTACCACTGATAGGTTGTTTAGATGATTTAAGTAATTGTAGAATTTGTGACCTACGATAATCTGGAGTGTCCATATTTTAATTCCTCCTTAAATTTAAGGCATATTCCATTCCATATCAGCTGTGTATATTGGAAAGTTGATATCAGTTTCTGTAGATGGCTAATGAATTTATTTTAACCTGTAAAGTGCTTGTTAACAATAAATTTGAAAAAATGATTTATAAATTAGGTTAATATTTCCAAACACAATTTATTAGCATGGCGTAAATTTCCAAACATTACATGTGTAAAATTATGAATGGGGATGAAATGCTATATAGTGGTGATAAAGAAATATAAATAATACACAGTCGATAAACGGCTTGATATAAAGGTTTTTTAGTTGTTTACATATGTAAAACTAAGACTTGTAACTATTGGGATGTGTGAGGGGTTTAAAGTACGATATGAATGTTGTTGTATACAGGGGGCTATTAGAAACACATTGATGAGTAGATAAAAAACGTAAATAACTACCTATAATTTAGGAAGTATTTACGTTTTAGTATGGAATCAATATATTAATATTACTTATTTAGCAATTGGTAAATCTTATAGAAGAAAGGGCGAACAGGTTTTACAAAATCACCGATAAATTCTTCGACATGTGCGTTAAATCCTTTTTTAAATTGCTGCACACCATAGTCTTCTGCATTATCACTGAAATCTCCTGTAATACCATAAAAATTATAACGGGGGATATTGTGTTTTTTAGCATATTCAATCATTTCCCATTGTAGTCGATATGCTCCCATAAATTGATTATATTTAGGATTTGAACCACTTGATAAGTAGTACACTTCGTCTTTTGTACAGATGTAAAGTGCGGCAGCAAGATTAAGCATCTTACCTTCGCTATCGATTAGTGATTGAGTTTCTGTTAATTTTTTCAAATTACTATCTTTTTGTTGATTAAGTTGCGTTAATTTTGATTTGTTTTTCTTAGAATTGGGAGATTCTGCTAGTTTATTTTCTAGTTCTGTCACTTGATTAGACAGTGATACATCTTTATCTGTTAGTTTCTGTAGATATTTTTCAAGGTCTATGTATGCCATTTTTAGCATTGCGCTTTGTGGATACATATTTTGCATATCTCGGAAATAGGTGTTGGGATCTTGCTTAAATGTAAATCCATGTTTTTCTTCAGCCATTTTAAATAGTTCGTAAAATGTATCTGTTTCTGAATAATCAAGAGTGCGAACTTCTACGCCCATTTCAAATGTTTTTTTAATGTTTCTACGTGTTTGGTAGTCCATAGATTTTAATAGCTGTTCTGCAGTTTGCTCTTGTAAATCCAATACTGACATCCAGCGAATCTGACTTTTATCGGAATAGCCGATGGAATAGCCTTGATGTTGATAACCTAAGTTGTGTAGTTGTTTTATTAAACCTTGATTATCAAATGCTTCAATGATTTCGCCTTCAGCTGTTCGCTTATTCTCCAAAATGTAAGGGTCAACCATAACGAATAAAGTGTTTTGTTGTTTTAAGTATTTTGTTAATCCATTGAAAAAGCAATCTACTAGCTTTGAATTGCTATAGTCTAATACAGGACCCTTGTGAGAATAAAAATATTTGAAAAATTTCAGTGCTTTAGCTTCTGTTAGTAAACAAGCAGCTAATACTTTGTTGTTGTCTTTTACTCCTACCAAATGAACATCATTTTTCTTTTGGTGTCTATATTGATATTGTTCGACTGATTGAGTGTAATGTACAAAGTTGTCTTCTATAAAGCTTTTGTACTCAGACTCAGTTAGTTTGGTAAAATTCATGAAAAATTACTCCTGTCCAATTTAAAGTATGTATTATATCCTATTACATATTCGTATTGTATTCAATTTAAAAGAATGAAGTAAAATTACATAATCTTGAATTGTGCAAATCCAAATTACTTTAATATAGGGAAATGTTTCACGAAAAACATTTAATAATTTTAACTAATTGTTAGTCGTGTAAAAGGGGTTTAAATGCTGTTATGATGGTAGATATAGAGAAGCTATATTTATAATATGACAAAATAAAATACACATAATCATATGACACTGAAGATAATCAACATCATTTGTTAACAGTATCAATTTAACTATGTGTATTTTTATTATGACTTATACAATTGCTCACTAACTAAGAATCTGATGGTTCGATTTTTTGTCCTTCTTGTAAATTAGCATTAGGCTTTTTGATGATTTTCTCTCCAACCTTTACACCTTGTTTAACGATGATATTACCTTTTGAATGACCGGTAATAATAGGTCGTTTGTGTACTCTGTTTTGTTGATCAACAATGAATACGCAATTATCCTTTGTCAGTGCACTTTCAGGTAATTGTGCCGTATTTACATGTATTTTGGTTTTAACAGTAAAGCCATCTTTAATTGATGAAGATAAATTTCCAATTGTAACTTCATATTGGGAGGGCTTGTTAGTATTGTTAATTGGAGTGGATTTATCTTTGCTAGCTTGATCTACGTTCTTTTGTCCTGCTGTAGATAAATCAGCGATTTGAATTACCTTACCCTTTGTTTTGGTTCCACCATTATTGGCATCAACATCGACTAAATCGCCTTGCTTAATTTTATCAATATCATATTCAGAAACAGTTGTCTTAATCTCAGGTTTGTTAGAAACAAGTTGTAAGATATTGCCGTTTTTATCTACATCTTTGTTAATATAGTTTACCGTACCATCAAAGGTTGCATAAATATCTTTGCTAGACTGATTATCATGTAAATTTAATACATGCTGGGCCTGATTTAACTGTTGCTGATCTTTCGTTAAGCGCTGTTGTATCTTACTATCGTTTGGTTTTTTATTTAACGCAGTATAATCTTTTTCAACGTAATTTTGAAATTTTTTAACATCGCTGACCAGTTTAGGTCTAATACTACTGTTCGTATCGTAGTATATAAGTGGTGTGCCTTTTTTTACAAATTGGTTATCTTGAATTTGAGGACGTATGTATGATCCAATATCACGATTCTCTTGATACACTTTAATCGTTTGAGGAGAGGCTTTTCCTGTTTGATTTAATGCCTTTGCTTTTTTAATTGTATAAGTTTGATATGAGTCGTGCTTGTTGCTATCTATAATGTCCATTTGTCTTAATATAAAATAAGTGATTAATATAATTAAGATAATAAGTACTATAATAGATAGCCATAATTTTTTATTTTTCATTTTATAACACCTGCCAACTTGTCAGTACCCATAGAATGTTTGTCAAAACGTTGTTTGCAACTGGTTTTAGCACTTGTTTTAGAGGAAAAAGGCTTGAATAAGCTTGATGGATAATATAAATGCGGAAAAATATTTTTAAATTTATTATTATAAGTAATATTAATTTCTGGGAAATTAATGATTTAACAGTTAATATTATTAGAGATAGTAGTTATACATAGATGAAATAAATGTAGTGAAAACAAATTTACAAATTGATTTAAAAAGTAGGAGTTTTTAAAGTGAATTGCATTATTTAGGGAGTGGATGTATGTATTTAGCATGGAATGAAATGCGCAGAAATAAATTGAAGTTTGGGCTTATCATAGGTGTGCTTGTTATGATTAGTTATTTATTATTCTTTTTATCTGGGTTAGCCAGTGGCTTGATAAATATGAATAGAGAAGGCATTGATAAGTGGCATGCAGATGCTATTATCTTAAACAAAGATGCTAATAAGACAGTGGCACAATCAGTTATTGATAAGAAAGATATTGAGCATAAATATGCTAAGCAGACACCATTGAAACAGACGGGTATTATTGCATCAAATGGCAAGGAAAAGGAAAACGCATTATTGTTCGGTGTGACCCAAAAACCGTTTTTAATGCCGAAAATAATTTCCGGTCATAAATTCAAGCATGATAATGAAGTTGTAGCAGATGCCACATTAAAAGAAAAAGGGTTTAAATTAGGGGATCGCTTATCATTATCACAATCAGATGAAAAATTAAAAATAGTAGGGTTTAGTGAGAGTGCTAAATATAATGCTTCTCCTGTTGTCTTTGCGAATGAGGCAACTATCGCAAAAATTAATCCAATGTTGAGTAAAGATAAGGTCAATGCATTAGTGGTGAAAGATAGTAAATGGAAACAACAAAAGCTCAATCATAATTTAGAGGCAGTATCTATAGAGAATTTCGTTAAACAATTACCAGGATATAAGGCGCAGAATTTAACGTTAAACTTCATGATTGTTTTTTTATTTATTATATCAGCTTCTGTAATTGGCATTTTCTTATATGTGATGACATTGCAAAAGCAAAGTTTATTTGGTGTGCTTAAGGCTCAAGGTTTTACAAATGGCTACTTGGCTAAAGTTGTGCTAGCACAAACATTTATTATTTCATTAATAGGCACAGTGTTAGGCCTTGTATTAACGTTGATAACCGGCGCTTGTTTACCATCAGCAGTACCAGTCTCCTTTAACATTATTACATTAGTAATATTTGGCATTGCTTTAATCATTGTTTCAATCGTTGGCAGTCTTTTCTCAATATTAACTGTTCGAAAAGTAGATCCATTAAAGGCTATAGGATAAGGGAGTGACATAAATGTTGGAATTTAAACAAGTAACAAAGTCCTTTAAGGATGGCAATAGGACAATTGAAGCGGTTAAAGATACGACGATAACCTTCAATAAGGGTGAAGTGATTGGCATTGTAGGCCCATCTGGTTCAGGGAAGAGTACGTTTCTAACTATGGCGGGTGCTTTACAAACACCATCATCAGGTGAAATTTCTATAAATGGTAAAAAGATTACACATATGAAGCAACCGGAGTTAGCTAAAGTGCGTATGAATGAAATTGGTTTTGTCTTACAAGCGACCAATCTTGTACCTTTTTTGACAGTGAAGCAACAATTTGCTCTGTTAAAAAAGCAAAAAATCAATGTGCTTGCTGAGCAAGACTTTCAAAATTTATTAGAAAAGCTGGGGCTTACATCGATTGCCAATAAATTACCAAATGAAATTTCTGGTGGTCAAAAGCAGCGTGTAGCAATTGCTAAAGCACTTTATACAAATCCGAGTATCATATTAGCAGATGAACCTACTGCTTCATTAGATACAGATAATGCATTAGAAGTAATGAATATTTTACAACAACAGACACAAGCATTAAATAAGGTTTGTATTGTAGTAACACATGATGAACGATTGAAAGCATATTGCGATAAAGTATATTATATGCATGACGGCATACTTAAACTTGATAAATAATACGAAAAACCACCATTTTGCTCATTTTTGTACTGAATCTCAAAGGTTGGATTAAAAATCTAACTTTTTTGGGTCAGACATTATTTAGAGGGCAAGATGGTGGTTTTTGTATATAGTTAAAATTGCTTAACGGTGCATGCGTCAAAATAGGTGAGTCTAAGGTTAGTCTTAAGGGGTGAAGATTACTTTGTCGAAAGCGCGTTTTTTATTTACTAAAGCATCAAATGTCTCTGGTCCTTGTTCTAAAGGTAATACATCGGATATGATAGGTTCGATTTTCAGCTCACCTGTAGACATATAATGTAAAGTTGATGACCATTCTTTACCTGGGAATGGTGCGGAAAGTCCATTCCATGATCCTATGACGTTAAGTTCGTTACGTAATATTTTTTCGAATTGTTTGCGGGATAGTTGAATATCGGCGTAGGGAATACCTAGCAGTAGTACCTCTCCGCCTTTCTTAGGCAGTGTTAATACTGGTCCGATTGTAGCCAATGCGCCGGCTGATTCGACTGCTACATCAATATGATGTGGAATGGTGTCTAAGGTGGTTGCTATATCATCAGTTTGGCTATTAATACAAAAATCTGCGCCTAAGTTTTGAGCAATATCTAATTTATGATTGTCGATATCGATTGCTATGACGTGGCTTGCACCAAAGATTCGTGCCCATTGGATAGCTAACAGACCTATGCTGCCACATCCCATAATTGCCACTGTAGCACCTGGTTTCATGTTGGTCTTGTAGAAACCATGTGCAACTACTGCTGAAGGTTCGACCATTGCTGCAGTAGTGAAATCGACATTGTCTGGTAATTTTAAAACGTTACTGATTGGTAGTTTAACAAATTCTGCAAAGCAACCAGGTTCTAGTGAGCCTATGACATAAAGTGATTCACATCTAGAATAGTTGCCTTGTTCGCATTGTGCGCATTGATGACATACGATAGCAGGACAGCCGGTTACGCGGTCTCCTACTGTTAATGACGTGACTTGTGAACCGATATTTTCTACGATACCTGAAAATTCATGACCGAATGTCATACCTTTTTGATAAGGTCCTAATTTTTTATAACGAGAAGTATCTGACCCGCAAATACCTGTTGCTTTCACTTTAATAATAACGTCTGTAGGCGATGTAATCACTGGTTTGTCAATTTCTTCAAAACGTAAATCTTCGATGTCATATAAATTAAGTGATTTCAATTGTCACATCTCCATTTCATATAATTATTCGGCAGTAGCTTTGCGTTTTTTAAATAATCTAGCTATGAAATACAAGGACAGTACAATGACGTTATTTACTAATAAATGTTCCATATAAAAATCGGTGATACCTCGCATTGGTCCAAGCATGAAATCTAAGAGTGTTTCAGTCATTTTCTCAACTCCTTTATACTGGATGAGCAATATTTTAGTATGTTATCTTGTTAAAAACTTCCTTATTATATAGCTAAATTGTTGTGATAGCTTTAACTAGTAGTTACTAATCTATAGGACGTAGTAAGACTTTAATGCCGTCTCCACCTTTAATATGCTGGTAGCCTTCCTCCCATTGGCTAATATCGAGTTCTGTTGTAACTAGTGTTTCGGCATTGACTGCGCCAGAACTTAATAATTGCAATGAAGGTTCCCAGTCTGCTGGTTTTTGACTTCTGCTACCTACAACACGGATTTCTTTTTGAATAATTTTATCTAAATCGAATGGTATTTCAGAGTCTTTAAATATACCGACCTGAACATAAGCGCCTTTCTTCCGAAGTATGTCTAAACCTTGTTTTGCTGCTGGTACAGCACCTGAACATTCTAAAACGATATTTGCGCCATATCCATTTGTAATGTTGTCTACATATTGCTTTAAATCATTATGCTGGATGTTCACGACATGATTGAGGTGAAGTGCTTTGGCTTTATCTAATCTTTCTTGATCATTATCTAATCCAGTTATAATAACAGTTGCACCTTTACTTTTAACGACTTGGGCTACTAATAGTCCGATAGGGCCAGGTCCCATGACGACTGCAATATCTCCTTGAGATACTTTGATTTTTGAAACTGCATGGTAGGCACACGCCAATGGTTCAGTCATGGCAGCGGCTCGATAGCTGACATTGTCAGGTAATGTGTGAACGCTATCTGCTCTCGCAACTAGGTACTTGGTGAATCCGCCATTTTGTTGAGTACCTAATCCTTTTCTATGTTTGCAAAGGTTATAATCTTTAGTTTGACAATATTCACATTCTCCACAGATATAGAATGTCGTTTCAGATGTAACGCGGTCACCGATTTTGAAGTTTTGTACATTATCGCCAATTTCTACGATTTCACCTGAAAATTCATGGCCTAACGTGACTGGAAAGTTTACTTTATAATGGCCTTCATATGTGTGGACGTCTGTACCACAAATACCAGCATAGTGGACCTTTATTTTTACTTCATTTGAGTTAGGGCTAGGGATAGGTCGATCTAACAATTCTAAGTTACCAAATCCAGGTTTTGTTTTAACGAGTGCTTTCATAGTTATATCAACTCCGAATTTATTTAATTAAATAAGCTAAAGAACTTGAATATTATATAGTTTAGGATGTTCCCACCTTGGTCTAAACTTGAAATTTGTGAAGAGCCAGATGGCATTTTCACGTTAGTACCATCTGCCATACTTGTGAAAATAGGAGCTATGTCTGTAGCAATATAGAGTGAAATCGCAATCATGATAGCACCGACAATGACAGAGTGAATGATGTTACCTTTTGCAGCACCAACAATAAATGCAACGATAAACGGAATGGTCGCTAAGTCACCAAATGGTAATACTTTATTGCCTGGTAATATAACAGCCAATAATACTGTGACTGGTACTAGAATTAATGCAGTAGCGATCACTGCTGGATGACCTAGTGCAACAGCAGCATCGAGACCAATGTGTATTTCTCTATCTCCAAAGCGTTTGTTTAACCAATTTCGAGCAGATTCAGATACTGGCATAAGCCCTTCCATTAGAATTTTTACCATTCTAGGCATTAACACCATAACCGCTGCCATAGACATACCTAAGTTAATAACTTTACCTGCATCATAACCGGCTAATATACCGATAAGTAATCCGAGTACTAGGCCGACAAATATTGATTCACCAAAGGCTCCGAAACGTTTTTGAATGGTATCTGGATCGGCATGTAATTTATTTAAGCCGGGAATCTTTTGTATACCTTTTACTAAAAAGATACCTGGCACATATGAGATCGTACTACCAGTTGCTATCGAAACACCTGGTAAGTCATAAAATTCACTCATCATTGGTGCAGTCCAGTCTGCTACCTTTAAGCAAACAATTTGGAATATTGCGGCTGCTACTAATGCTTGCCAAATACTACCAGAAATGGCATAAACCATCGCACCACAGAATGTATAATGCCAGAAATTCCAAATATCTACGTTCATTGTTTTCGTCGTTTTAGTAACTAACATGACTATGTTGATAATAATGCCTAAAGGAATGATAAATGCTGCAATCACTGAAGCCCATGCGATAGACGATGTTGCTGGCCAACCTACATCAATAACATGAAGACTTACTCCTAAGTTTTTCACCATAGCTTGAGCTGCAGGACCCAAATTCTTAACGAGTAGGTCGATAACTAAGAATATTCCTACAAATGCAACACCAATCGTTAAGCCGGATCTAAATGCGGCTCCAATTTTTTGTCTGAAAAATAAGCCCAATAAAAATATGACGATTGGGAGTATAACTGTCGCTCCTAAATCGAGAAATGCTTTTATAAAATCTACAAATCCACTCATCTTTACACCATCCTCTTTGGTTTGAAATGACGTGAAGATAAAGACTATAGTAATGCAGTAGATTTTATCTTCACGGATTATTTAAATCGTATTGATCTTGTTAGCTCTTTAAAGCAGCTAAAATTTCTTGCTTAGTATCTTCAACACCAATGCCAGTTAAAAAGTTTCTTGCATTGATAACTGGGAAATCGTATTCTTTTTGAGTCATTGCAGTCGTTACTAATAAATCTGCTGTGTCAACATATGCACCGACTTCAGAAATTTTAATTTGCTTTAGATCTACTTTAATGTTGTGTTCCTTTGCCATTTCCTCAATTGCGTTATTGACTACAGTTGACGTTGCAATACCTGCACCACATGCTACTAATACTTGTTTCATAATAAATTCCTCCTGATTTGCGTACATCATACGCTATTTTAATTTTTGATATATTTAGTCACTTAATTCTGATTTGATTAATGTCACAATATCTTGCTCGTTTTTTGCGTTGACTAGTGTGGTTAATGTTTGTTGATTTTGAAAAATACCCATTAATTTTTGTAATAAGGATAACTGCGCTGCCTCTTTATCCATAGCAAGCATGAAAATTAACTTTACCTCGGTTGTTTCCTCTAACTCTCCCATGATGACAAATGGCACGGTATCCTTCAGTACAGCTATGCCAATCGATTTATCATTTACATGTTGAATGTCTGTATGTGGTATTGCTACAGCATAGGGTACAGTTGGTAAACCAGTAGCAAAGGATTTTTCTCTTTCTATAATGGCGTTTGGATAAGATGACTTTACGTCACCGTTGTCATACATTAAATTAGATAACTTCTTTAATGCTTCTTCACTTTGACTGGCTTCTAAATCAATGATGATATTAGCGGCATCAATCTTTATATCTTGCATCATAGTCATCACCTCTCTATCAATCTATATTTGAAAAACTGTGTATTATTTCAGTCACAGCTTTTTTAGTACTAGAATTTAAAATTTGTTCAATACTTGTCTGATCTTGTGCCAAATCACGAAGTTGTAATAATGGACGTAAATGCTTGAATTTATCAGTTGCTGCAATCACAACAAAGATATGAACCTCATGATTCGTGCTGAGTTTGATAGGCTCTTCTAATATCAACATGCTCATACAGGTTCGATGAACATTACTTTTGTTTTCAGCATGAGGAATAGCAATGCTTTGATTAATGACCATATAAGTATCATCAAAGCTTTCTATCATCTGTTTGATATAACTTGGATCTACATAACCGTATTCAATTAATGGAGAAGCGGTTAACTGTATTGCTTCGTTAACATCGTCGACATGTGGCATAAATTGGATATGCTTATGTGTGATTAAATCTTCTAAATTTATCAAGTTATTTATTGAAACAGATGAGGCATTAATTGATGAATAGGTATTCATTTCGTTAAATTGCGCCTTCATATCATCGATAAGTGCAGATTCATCATGAATCTCAGTGTGTTTTCTAATAGTAGATAACAATCGATCGATTTGAACGTCGGTCTCAAATGAATTATTGAGTTGCCCTAAAACATGTTGCCGTAGTTCTTGCTTTTCTCGAGTTGTTAACATGGCTTTTGTAATATGCAATTTTTTATCAGTGTCGATATGCATTGGAGAAAATACAATGTCAAAATCTAATGCATAATGGTTAAATTCACGTAAAGATAAAGCATCAAGGAAAATAAATTCAGGAAATACATTACGCAACTCTTGTAACATCAATTGGGAGATTGAAGTACCTTGAGTACAAACTACAACCGCCTTTACTTTGCTATCAATATCTTCATCTTGGTTTCTAAGTGTCCCACCAATCAATATGGTCAGATAGGCAATTTCATTATCCGGAATAGGTTGCTTTAATATCGCTTCCATAGGTTTTGATGAAATTTTTACAAGATGAAACAATTCTTTATAATCCTCTTTCAGATTATTCTGTAAACTATCGATATCAGAAAGTGAATATTTGATTCTGTAAAATGCTGGCTTCATATGCAACATTAGACGATTAATGAGACCTTGTTTGTCTTCGAAAGTGATAAATGTAAGTTTTTCAAATTGAGCTATCATTTCTTGTAATGCATTTTTTAAATCTGGCAAATAGGCTGCATCATTTACATCCGACCACTGTACGCTTGTAGACAATAATTGTAAGGTGATAAATAACTTTTCTTGCCTTGGAATATCATGTTGTTCTGAAATGAGAATTTCTGTAGCTTGATATTCTTCTGTATCCGAAAGTGCCTCATATTCTATAGAGAATGGGTGAACCACTTTGTTATGTTGGATTCGATTAATGATCAAAAACAGTTTGTAACGCAATGTTGCAGTACTTTGATCGATAAATTTATTTTCCAAATATTGTTCAATCTTACTTATTTGCTCATCAATTGTTACCAAATCGTTTTCAGATAAATTAAGGCACTTTAGAATCATTTCTTTAGAAATATTTAATTGAAACACTTTGTCAATAAGTGCAGTAAGTAAATTCCTAAGTTCGAATTCCTGCCCTTTTAAGTAATAACCATCCTGCCTAGTATATTTCAGTTCAATATTATAGGAAGTGAGTAGTTGCTTTGTTCGTTTCAAATCATTGAGAACTGTGTTTTTGCTAACTTGTAAATCTATTGAAAAATGATTTAACGAAAGTAATTCATCTTCTCTAAATAGTATTAATAAAATGAGATAAGCACGTTGTTCAGAAGTGTAAAAGTGGTCCTCGTTTGTAGACTTAATTGTTGTGGGGACATTAATCCACTGTTTTACCTTTTCATCTACGATAAAAAAACCTTGGCTCGTACGTTCAATTTCAGGATAATCTTGTTCAATTAACCAATCGTTTATCTTTTGTATGCGATAACCAAGTTGTCTCCGAGAAATATTAAATTTTTGTTCTAATTCTTTGCCTTTAACATTCGGATTATTGGCCATTTCAGTTATAAGGCTTAAATTTTCGGATTGAATATTCGACACCTCCTACGTTGTGATTGGTTTAAATTTAGCACAGGTCATCCAAGAGTTGTACAAGTGTTAGGCACAAAAGAATGCGGAGTTAATGTACATTATTGTGATGAATGTAATTAGAAGTTGGTATATAAAGGTTTAGGTAATAAATATTGTAATTATAAAATATCTAATATTCGCTATAATTTTTTAAGTTTAATATTGAAATTATTTATTTCATCCAAAATATAAGATGTGGAATTGTATACAATTACAATTAATTTTAAAGAGAATGTTAAACTAATGTAAATAAATGTTAGTTACTATTTTAATTTTTTTCTATTATTCTAAATTTAGATTGCGCAAAATTTAGTTTGATGATATCTTATTCTCAAAGGGTAATTATTCTTTTTAAAACAAGTGATTAGGGAGGATTTTTGATAAGTGAGAAAGTCGAAAAGATATGATTTTTTGCCGAACATCAATAACAAATACTCAATTCGAAAATTTACAGTAGGGACAGCATCAATTTTAGTTGGTGCAACACTAATCTTTGGCGCAGCGCATGATGAAGCGAAAGCAGCTGAAGATGCTAAAACAGAAGAAGGAGCTACAAGTAGCTCAAACGAATCTGATCAGCCTTCTTCTGAAACAGCAAACACAGGGGTAGAAACTACAGAACAAGCAACAGCTGAACAACCAACAACAGAAGAGTCAAGTACTGAAGAAAGTACAAAAGAAGAAGCAACGACAGAAGCACCAAGTACTGAAGAAAGCGCAAAAGAAGAAGTAACAACAGAAACACCAAGTACTGAAGAAAGTACAAAAGAAGAAGCAACAACAGAAGCACCAAGTACTGAAGAAAGCACAAAAGAAGAAACAACAACAGAAGCACCAAGTACTGAAGAAAGCACAAAAGAAGAAACAACAACAGAAGCACCAAGTACTGAAGAAAGCACAAAAGAAGAAACAACAACAGAAGCACCAAGTACTGAAGAAAGTACAAAAGAAGAAACAACAACAGAAGCACCAAGTACTGAAGAAAGTACAAAAGAAGAAGTAACAACAGAAGCACCAAAAGCTGAAGAAAGTACAAAAGAAGAAGTAACAACAGAAGCACCAGCTTCACAAAAAACTACTGCAGACAGTGTAAATGTAACTTCAAATGATGCTGATATCACAAAGGTTACTGACGAAAAATCAGCAGTAGAATATTATGCACAAGCTGCTAATGTATCAGAAAGTGATGCAGAACAAGCAGTTAGCAATTTGAACTTAGATTCAGACAACTTAACTTCACAAGAATTACAATTTGCATTGATTAATCAATTAGCTAACGCGCAAGATGCAAATACTACATTAGCAACTGCTGCTAGAGTTGCTCCTCAAAATGAAGAAGCAATTACATTAGCTGCAAATGACCAAATGACAACATTAGCTACAACTAATAATTCACAAATTATTGAAGCAGATGCAATAGCGAATGGTTACATTAATTCAGCAACTGACGCTACAAATGCTGCAAATACTTTGTCAGGTCGTGCATGGATTGTAGATAAAGGGACACCTTCTACAATGTCTAACGGTTTAACAGCAGTGCCAGAAGGTACTAATGTTTACTTACAATGGATTGATAAAGACGGTGCAGTATCACCAACTTATGTAGCTAAAACGACTAACCAATTAAGTGATTTAGACGGTTCTCAAGTAGGCCCAGGTGCATATGCATTTGACTTAAGAGATGGATGGACAGATGCTTACGGTACACATCATTTATATACTGCTAATGATGGACAATATTACCGTTTATGGATTGAAGATTTCCAAACAGCAAATGGTAATACGGCGACTATGATTCGTCAAGCTGGTGGATTCTTCCCAGGTTCATATGTTAACTCTGTGACAAGCTCAAACTTAGGACAATTCCCATTAATTGGTGTCAACATGCAACGTACAGGTATCTATATGGGTATTGAACCTGAAGGTGGATACATGACGACTGACCGTTCAGAGTGGATTCATGATACAGAAGGTCCATTAAGCGCGCCATCAGTATCATTAAGTGCGAAAAACAGTATTTCAGGTCAAGTTTGGTTCGAGACAGGTGCTGGGGATAGAGCAAACTCAGGTACTGGACCAAATAATAATATCGATGATCCAGAAGCAGCTGGTTATACAGTTGTAATGTCATCATTAACTGCAGAAGGTGCGCAAGCATATAAAGATCAAGTTGAGAGCTTACCAGAATCAGAAAGAGCAGATGCTGCAAAAACATTATTAACTGATCATCCGGAATATATTTCAGCTACAGTTTATGGTGAAACTGATGAAGATGGTAGATATACATTACGTTTCCCATCAGGTACTTTGGATGACGATTACATCTATGGTTATGTTATGAATCCAGATGGTGAAGTAGTAAGTTCATACTCATCATATACTAGTCCTGAATTTAGAAAACCAAATAGTAATTTATCATGGACACCACAAACAGCTCCAGCGCAAAACTTAGTTCAAAATCCAATGTGGTATAACGTGAACTTTGCATTAGTACCTACAACTGATTTAGGTATTGAAATTATAGATTTCAATAATACTGATAAACCAGCAATTGCTGGCGACGAAGTTCATATTGATTTAACAGGTACAAAATTATCACCATTACCAACACACATTGAGTGGAGAGATAAAGATGGTAATGTTGTTCAACAAACTGGCGATATCACATCACTTGAAGATGGGGAACAACAAGCTACATTTGTAGTACCAGATACTGCTCAAGAAGGTGACATTTACACTGCCGTTATCGTTTCAGGTGGTAATGATGTTGCAGCAGATTCTTTCGTAGTAAAAGTATTAGAAACACGTAACTACGATCCAACAACAACAGGTGTAGAAAAACCATATGGTGAAGCAACAACTTCAGACGATGTAACAGGTGCAGTAACAGTTCCTGGATATCCAACAGATGGACAACAACCAACAATCACAGTGGATGATCCAACACAATTACCAGATGGCACAACACCAGGTACATCACAAGTAGATGTAACAGTAACATATCCAGATGGCTCAACAGATCACATCCAAGTACCAGTAACAGTGGGTGAACAAGCAGATAATGATGCTTATGAACCAACATCACCAGGTGTAGAAAAACCATACGGTGAAGCTACTACTTCAGAAGATGTGACAGGATCAGTAACAGTTCCTGGATACCCAGCGGATGAAGAACAACCAACAATCACAGTGGATGATCCAACACAATTACCAGATGGCACAACACCAGGTACATCACAAGTAGATGTAACGGTAACATATCCAGATGGCACAACAGATCATATCCAAGTACCAGTAACAGTGGGTGAACAAGCAGATAATGATGCTTATGAACCAACATCACCAGGTGTAGAAAAACCATACGGTGAAGCAACAACTTCAGACGATGTGACAGGATCAGTAACAGTTCCTGGATACCCAGCGGATGAAGAACAACCAACAATTACAGTGGATGATCCAACACAATTACCAGATGGCACAACACCAGGTACATCACAAGTAGATGTAACGGTAACATATCCAGATGGCACAACAGATCACATCCAAGTGCCAGTAACAGTGGGAGCAGATACAGTAGCACCAGATGCACCAACAGTGAATGTTCCAGAAGCAGGAGCAGATACAGTAACTGGAACAGGAGATGAACCAGGAAATACAATCACTGTAACATTCCCAGATGGCACAACAGGAACAGGAACAGTAGGTGAAGATGGAAGCTGGAGTGTAGAGGTACCAGAAGGTACAGAATTAAATAACGGTGATGAAGTCACAGCAGTTGAAACAGACGACGCAGGCAATGTATCAAACGAAGGTACAGCAACAGTTGTGGATACAACAGCACCAGAAGCACCAACAGTGAATGTCCCAGAAGCAGGAGCAGATACAGTAACTGGAACAGGAGATGAACCAGGAAATACAATCACTGTAACATTCCCAGATGGCACAACAGGAACAGGAACAGTAGGTGAAGATGGAAGCTGGAGCGTAGACGTACCAGAAGGTACAGAATTAAATAATGGTGATGAAGTCACAGCAGTTGAAACAGACGACGCAGGTAATGTATCAGACGAAGGTACAGCAACGGTTGTAGACACAACAGCACCAGAAGCACCAACAGTAAACGTCCCAGAAGCAGGATCAGATACAGTAACTGGAACTGGAAGTGAACCTGGAAATACAATTACTGTAACATTCCCAGATGGCACAACAGGAACAGGTACAGTCGGTGAAGATGGAAGCTGGAGCGTAGACGTACCAGAAGGTACAGAATTAAATAATGGTGATGAAGTCACAGCAGTTGAAACAGATGACGCAGGTAATGTATCAGACGAAGGATCAGCAATAGTTGTTGATGATAGTGACGCAGATGCCGATGCTGATGCAGACTCTGACTCAGACGCAGACAGTGACTCAGATGCAGACTCTGACTCAGACGCAGACAGTGACTCAGATGCAGACTCTGACTCAGACGCAGACAGTGACTCAGATGCGGACTCTGATTCAGATGCGGACAGCGACTCAGATGCAGACTCTGACTCAGATGCAGACAGTGACTCAGATGCGGACTCAGATTCAGATGCGGACAGTGACTCAGACGCAGACAGTGACTCAGATGCGGACGCTGATTCAGATGCGGACTCAGATTCAGATGCGGACAGTGACTCAGATGCGGACTCTGACTCAGACGCAGACAGTGACTCAGATGCAGACTCAGATTCAGATGCGGACTCTGACTCAGATGCGGACAGCGACTCAGATGCAGACTCAGATTCAGATGCAGACTCAGATTCAGACGCAGACAGTGACTCAGATGCAGACTCAGATTCAGATGCGGACGCTGATGCAGATTCAGACGCAGATAGTGACTCAGATGCGGATGCTGATGCAGATTCAGACGCAGATAGTGACTCAGACGCGGACGCTGATGCAGATTCAGACGCAGATAGTGACTCAGACGCGGATGCTGATGCAGATTCAGACGCAGATAGTGACTCAGACGCGGATGCTGATGCAGATTCAGACGCGGATGCTGATGCAGATTCAGACGCAGATAGCGACTCAGATGCGGATGCTGATGCAGATTCAGACGCAGATAGTGACTCAGACGCGGATGCTGATGCAGATTCAGACGCAGACAGTGACTCAGATGCAGACTCAGATTCAGATGCGGACGCTGATGCAGATTCAGACGCAGATAGTGACTCAGATGCGGATGCGGATGCAGATTCAGACGCAGATAGTGACTCAGACGCGGACGCTGATGCAGATTCAGACGCAGATAGCGACTCAGATGCGGACGCTGATGCAGATTCAGACGCAGATAGTGACTCAGACGCGGATGCTGATGCAGATTCAGACGCAGATAGTGACTCAGATGCTGATGCAGATTCAGACGCAGATAGCGACTCAGATGCGGATGCTGATGCAGATTCAGACGCAGATAGTGACTCAGACGCGGATGCTGATGCAGATTCAGACGCAGATAGTGACTCAGACGCGGATGCAGATTCAGACGCAGACAACGAATCAAATGCAAATACAGGTAGCGATGTAGATGCAAATAGTGGTTCAAATACAGACATGAATTCTAATAATAATTCAAATAGCGATACTACTTCTAATGACAATAGCCAAAATAATGATCAACAAGATAATGGAAAACAAGATAGCAAATCTTTACCTGATACAGGTGAAACGACTAACCAAAACGGTACTATCTTCGGTTCATTATTCGCAGCACTTGGTTCATTATTATTGTTCAGAAGACGTAATAAAAAGAATGAAGACAAATAATAATTATTATTAATGTTAGGCCGGGCCTTAAGGTCCGGCTTATTTTTTGAAATAAGCAAATAAATTTGTGTTATATTATATACATAATAAATTGTTTGAAACTTAAAAGGTTAATTCATAAATAGATTATACATTTAATTGTGGAAGGTTAATAAATGAATATTGAAAGTAGGATAAAAAAACTTGTAAATCACATTGAGAAGTCTCAAATCTCATTTCAATATGCTTTTTTAAGTTTAGGAAAGCCAAACATTAAAGCGAATGTAAAGTTGCTTAAAAATCCAAGGTATTTAGAACGAGATATCTTAAAACAATGTCAAAAATTCTATAAAAAATCTGGAGAACAAGCAAAATGGGTCAAAGTAGATTTAGTAACTGAAACTGAAAATATATTATTTGATCAAGTCGTTCATCATCTCATTGAGCGACGTAGAAATTATATTGATTATGGTATTGCGCTCGATAAATTTTGGAATCTGACATTTTTACCGGAAGAAATTAATGTTAATGCTTTTGTTCGTCCATCGAAAAAAGTAAAAGGTGAATTTATTTTGTCAGAGGATAATATCAACAATTATTTAAGAAAATATACAAATCAAAAGAAAGCATTCACAATAGACTCTTATCAAGGTAAAGAGATAACAAAGTTTTATACTCAAGGCTTTATTCTAGATGAAAATGACGTTTTTGAACTAGGTGATAGAGGACTAACTAGGGGCTTAAGAAAAGTTGATAATCTACATACAGAAATTGATAAATTGATTGATCGCAGCGTAGATTTTTTAAATGGTATGATGCAAGAAAATGGTAAGTACATCTATGGTTATTTCCCGCATTTTGACAAAAATATAAATTTCTACAATAACTTACGTCACTCTTCATCTACTTATGCATTAATTGAAGGTTTAACTTATTTAAATAAGGATGTTAAAACAGCGGAAAAGGCAATAGAGTATTTAATGCGTCATTATCTATATGAGAAGGATAATGCAGGATATATTTTTGATGATACTAATGATATGAATGAGATAAAATTAGGCCAAAATGCAGCCTTTATCTTTGCTATATGTGAATATCTAAAAGTTAACCCGGGAAATAAATCATATTTAAGTGCTGCACAAAGTGTCGCAAAAGGTATATTTAATATGATTAATCAAAATACTGGTGAAACGGTGCACGTATTAAACTATCCTGAGTTAACAGTTAAAGAAGCAAACCGTATTGTATACTATGACGGGGAAGCAGCATTGGCATTATTACGTTTGTATCAAATTGACCAAAATCCACAATGGTTAGAAACAGTGAAATTATTATTTGAACATTTTATCGCAAATGACTACTGGAAATATCATGATCACTGGTTAGGCTATTGTACAAATGAATTAGTTCAAATTGAACCTGCAGAGAAATATTACCGTTTTGGTATACAAAACGTAAGTGGTTATTTAGATTATATGCAACAGCGTGAGACGACATATCCTACATTCTTGGAAATGCTTATGGCAACATACCATTTAGTTAAAAAGGCAAAAGAAACTGGGTATAATCATATTGTAGAAGAATTACTAGATGAAGAAAAATTTATGAAAACAATTCACATTCGAGCTGATTATGAAAGAACTGGTTTCTTCTATCCAGAAATTGGCATGTACTTTAAAAATCCTGCTAGAATATTAAATAGTTTCTTCATCAAACACCATGGATATCGTGTGCGTATTGATGATATAGAGCACTATGTATCTGGTTATGTACAATATCAAAAGGCATTTAAACCTTCTAATTAAAATTAAGTAATAATTCGATTTTGAGGATGATAGTATGACTGAAAACAATAAACATACAGATGAGCTAAAACAATCAAATCATGAAAAAAGTGAAACAAATGAGCCTGAAAAAAGCGCAATAGACAAAGAGATTGAAGCAGAATTACTCCAGTATTTAGAGGATAGAAAGCAAGGCAAAGCAGAAGAAAAGCCAGAAAAAAAGAAGTATAAGACATTAATGTTTATAGCTCCGCTTGTGATTGCGGCAATTTATATTTACAAATATATTGGTCATCTTTTTTAATGAAAATGTATTATGCATTTGTTAAAGTTTAATACTTATTATGACTGAAAGTAATAAAAATAATTTTTTTTAGAATAAAGCAATACACCTTAATTATAAGATTTATTAATAAAAAGAGAGTTCATCCGTAAATATTGTGGATGAACTCTTTTTTTGAAATCGGATATAATTTTTTAAGTAATATGACTTTAGGTTATTTGGTAATGTGAAAATGGTATTGTTAATTAGCAATGTCATATTTACCTAAGAATAAGTCTTCAATAAACTCGATTGTATTATCATCTACATATTGATTTCTAAGCACTTTTAATAGTGTTGGTTTAGTGTGATTGAAAAAGCGTACGGGTGCGTGTTTCCCTCTTTTTATCATATTTGTATAGCGATTTAAAAATATTGTTAAGTAATTGATTTTTTGTTCATTTGATAATTGTGTTCGACTTTTTACGAAATCATAAACAGCAATATATATTTTGACTGCATCTCTTGGAGGCGTCTTTGTATTTGTTAATGCGACTTCGTCTTGTTGTTCATAAAAGTAATAATTTTTTTCATAACCTAATATAGAAATAGAATTAACTACACTATAAACCTGCATTAAGAACCAATTATCTTCTCTAACGCGAATGTTTTCAGGAAATCTTATACGATGTTGTTCTATAATATCGCGTTTAATTAATTTACCAATAACGTTTAAACTATTATATAATTTTGTATCTTCAAATTTAAGATTACTTATTGTAGAGGGAGAGTAGAATGCCGACCGACTTAATGGTCTGTTACTATTTTTAGCTCTAAAGTATGGTAAGCAAACCATATCATCTTGAGATTTATTTGCTGTGGCTATGGCATCGGCTAATGAATACTCTGTAATATAATCATCTGAGTCAATGAAGAGTATCCATTTACCTTTAGCAATATCAAGGGCCTTATTTCTCGGAACTGAAGCGCCGCCAGAATTAACATCGCTTTCTAGAATAATTAAATTAGGAAGCTGATTAACAAAGGTTTTCGCAACGTCTAATGAATTATCTGTAGATTTATCATCTGAAATGATAACCTCAACACGATTCATATCAAAAGATTGTAAAGAAAGATTATGTAACAACCGTTGTATACCATTTGCCCTATTATACAACGGTATAATAATAGAAATTTCTATAGTGCTAGTCATTGTTAAACCTCCTTAAAATTTAATTTTTGCTTTTAGTTCTTCTAAATCTGTATATGAAGTAAAGATAATTGTTTGTTCAGCACCTCTAATAAAGCCACTTTTATAATTTAAACCAAGAATGAACATATTGTTAAATTTAAACAAATCATATTTATAGGCCTTGTATAATTTAAATAAATCTAAAACAGAGTAACATTGACGTTCTTTCACTCGGAATCTACCGGTTAAATTGATTGCGATAGAATTAGAAAGGTCAAATTTTGAAATCAATGCTTCAGTATAACGTTTACGATTAGCAAAGTTTTTAAATAAGTAATCTACCAGTTCATATGTTTCAGAAGGGTGTGGTGATAAGGTCATGCTTTCTAGTAATGTAAACAAATCAGTTTGTTTGCCAGTATAATGTTTATCATTATTTGTAACCCATTCTTGCATCGTAATCGTCTCATTATCTAATTTATCGTCCATGGCCTTGAGGTAATATAATAATGGTCCCATACCTTCGATAGTTTGCGACTGTTCCACGTTGTGTGAACTTATGATGTCGTTAGTTTTATTATCAATAATCATATAGCTCTGACCAAGATGGCTCATTTCTTCAAAAATATCACCAAAATTATCGGCAAGTTCAAAATGCGTTAAACGTTGTGGCAATGCCTTAGCTATTTCTGGGAATTCAGTACCACCACTTGAAGATTTCAGTAATGCAAGTGAATCTTCATTACAAAGATGCATTAAATCATTCATTAATAAGTCTTTATTTGGATACCATGTGATATGTTTATTTCGAATTTTGTTTACAACTGGGCGTAAGTCATTATCTAAACAAAGTATGTAATCTGCATTAGAATGAGTTAAAACATCTACTAATTCTGCGTGAACTTCGGCAGATTTGTGCCCCAAGTCATTTATTTTACCTAAGGCGATAATTTTATTGCCCGTAAAAAATTGAGTTTGACTATTAAATGCATGTATTGCATTAATCATGGCAGGTAATGATGCATTGTGAGTATCATCAATTAGTGTGACATTATGAGATAATGTTTTGATTGGTTTCATAGCTAAGATTTTTGAAAATGGCTTAAATGATTCTACATATTCAGAATTAATAGGTAAATGTAATTCTTTAAGTGTTAAAAAGGCAGCTAATGCATTTGAAACCATTCCCTCACTGATCGTGTTCAATTTATATTTCTCTATACCTTGTATTTCATCTAATCCTAGTTCAATGTATCCTTTATGGTATTGAATGAATTCAGGAGAAAAATCTGAATCCGCAGTATGTTCTTTATGGTAAGTAAGTACATTTTGCGTGGATTCTAATGCTTTATCCTTTAAATAATCTGCAAACATTGTTTCCCCATTAATAATAGCGATACCGTTGTGATTTAATCCTTTGAAAATACGCGCTTTTAATTCAGCAATTTGTTCTAACGATTGGAAAGTAGAGAAATGAGCAGCTCCAATACCCGTTACGATTGCAATATCTGGTCGTAAATAAATTGCAGTATTTTCTTTATTATTAATTGCATTCAAAGAAGTTTCAATAACTGCATAATCTGGGTTTTTAATTAGCTTTAACATATTAGCGTAAATTGCGGCTCTTATATTATTGTTTCCTCGATTTTCTAATACATGATAATCTTGTAGTAATGAACTAATTAACATTCTGGTTGAACTTTTGCCCATAGATCCAGTTATTGCAATGACTGGGTTATGGAATTGATTTCGAATATGAATGGCTAAAGTTTTGAGCGCTTTAACAGAATCGTCCACAATTAATTGTGGCACGTTATGTTCCATACCTTCTACATAATTTTCAGTAATAATTAATCCAATATTTCCATTAGACTTATCGATTAAGTCATTACCTTCAGGGGCATTCTTGCTTCTGCCTAATTCCTTAGCCCATGTCACTTTATTAGGTGAAAAATAGGCTGTATTTTTACTTTTTACAAAACCATATATAGTTTCAAAATCATTGATGATATGATTTTCTTGACCAACTGCATCCATCAATCTACCTTTTACTATTTCTGCGATTTCCTTTACATACATTGAATAATTGAACCTCCATTTGTATATTACTTAAATTATACAATAAAACATTGTAGTAAGTATAAAAAATATTTAAAACAAACGCACACAATTTATTTATGTATTACTTTACCTGATTATGAGTAAATGTTTTTATTTTTCAAACGATTTAATACCTTTAAAAAGGGTACGTGAGTACCAAAATAGTATTAAGTCACATATTTTTGTAAGCGTTTACTTAAGTGGCGTGATTTATGAGAGATGGGGGAATATCTTATGGAAGATAAGGTAATGATTGTAACAGGTGGCAGCAGTGGCATGGGGAAAGCAATGGCGAAGAAATTTGCGGAAGAAGGAGCGAAAGTAGTTATTACCGGACGTTCGCTTGAAAAGCTAGAGCAAACTAAATTAGAAATAGAAAAATTTGATGGCCAAATATTATGTATTGATATGGATGTAAGAGATCCTGAACGTGTTCAATATACTGTTGATAAAACATTAAAACAATTTGGTCAAATAGATGGTTTGGTAAATAATGCAGCAGGAAACTTTATTTGTCCGGCAGAAGATTTATCTAAAAATGCATGGAACTCAGTAGTAGATATAGTATTAAATGGAACTTGGTATTGCACACAAGCCGTGGGAAAAGTATGGATAGAAAATAATTATCCTGGAAGAATACTGAACATGGTAGCTACATATGCATGGGGTGCAGGACCAGGTGTTGTGCATTCTGCTAGTGCAAAAGCAGGTGTATTAGCTATGACGAGAACATTAGCTGTTGAATGGGGATCAAAATATGGTATTTGTGTCAATGCAATTGCACCAGGGCCAATAGAAAATACAGGTGGTGCTAAAAGGCTAACACTTTCAGAAGATGCTAGACAACAAACGTTAGAAAGCGTACCAATTGGACGAATGGGCCAAGTAGATGAAATAGCCAATTTAGCATACTTTTTATTCTCAGAACATGCGAGTTATATTAATGGTGAGTGTATTACAATGGACGGTGGTCAATGGTTAAACAAAAATCCATTTTAAATAATAGATAAATTAAATAATATATTTATAAACAGAACCACACCTGATTTTGCAGTTGTGGTTCTTTTGTTTTTGTATAAGTGTAATAAGATTTTTAAAATGAAAACAAATAAAATTTATATTGCCTTACAACATTATAATACTAAATTCTAGAAAAACAAATTTTTTATTGTAAGAAGTCTTTTAATTTTAGAATTATGTTGTATAATCATATTTGGAAAAGGAGGAGATCTTTTGAATAAAAAATACGGATTCATTCCAAACAGGTTAAATAAATATTCAATTCGTCGTTTTACAGTAGGGACAGCATCTATTTTAGTTGGAGCAACACTTTTATTTGGTCTAGGACAAGAAGCTAAAGCAGATGAAATTACAGATAGCAACAACGATAAACAATCTACACAAGCAAATTCGAACAATGATACAGCAAATACGACTACAACTAATACTGCTGCAGTAACAGAAGAAAAAGCAGTAGCACCAAGTGAAACTGAAGCAACAGAAGAAAAAGCAGTAGCATCAAATGAAACTAAAGCAACAGAAGAAAAAGCAGTAGCACCAAGTAAAACTGAAGCAACAGAAGAAAAAGCAGTAGCACCAAAAGAAACTGAAGTAACAGAAGAAAAAACAGTAGCATCAAGTGAAGCTAAAACAACAGAAGCACCGAAAACAAATAAAAATTTAGCAACTACTACAAGCTTAAGAAGTGCAGAACCAACTAATCAAGTAATGGCAGCAGAAGCTGTAGGCACTAATGTTAATGATAAAGTAAACGTCGATAACTTTACCTTTGATTCAAAAGATCTCTATCCAAATAACAGCGGATATTCAAATATGAATGCTACATTTAAGGTAGAAGGGACAGTTAGAGAAGGCGACTACTTCACATTTGTATTGCCTCATAATCTAACAGCTGATGGTGATATTGATTATTCAAATTTGAATAATACAATGGTTTTACCAAAAATAACAAATGCTAATGGCGATGTATTAGCGACTGGAACATATAATACAGAAACTAAAGTGGGTACATATACATTCACAAGTTATGTTAATGATAAAGAAAATATCAGTGGCTACTATGCTTTGCCAATTTTTACAGATAGAAAAAACACGCCTGAAAGTGGTAATTACGACTTAACTTTTGATATGGCAGGAGAAACTTACAATTCTAATATCAATATTAATTATGGTAATCCAGTTCAAGGACAACCAGGAAGTTATGGCGCAAATGTAACATCATTTATTACTGAAATTGATACAAAATCAGGTGCAAACGAGTATCAACAAACGATTTATGTTAATCCAAAAGGAAATTACATCTACAATACTAATGTCACGCTACAAGGTTATCATGATGATCCAACACAAAGTAGTACGTTATTAAACAGAGATGCTACACAATTTAAAATTTATGAAGTAGTTGACGCATCAAAATTGACAGATAGTTATTATATCGATCCAAATAGTTCTAATTATATAGATGTAACAAATGATGTTTTACCGTATGTACGAGATAATGGTGATAACACTATTACATTTAACTTTGGAAACATCAATAAAACGTATGTAATTGTAGTTGATGGTCATTATGACGACAGTGGAAAAAATGTTAAGACGCGTGTAATAGAAACAAATACAGATTACTATGGAAACTCTAGAAGTTCATATTATTGGGATAATGAAAATATAGTTAAGAATGGTTCTGCTGGTGGAGATGGCGAAAGTGATGCTGACGCAGATGCAGATGCAGATTCAGACTCCGATGCGGACAGCGATTCAGACGCGGACAGTGACTCGGATGCAGATGCCGACAGCGATTCAGACGCGGACAGTGACTCAGACGCTGACTCAGATTCAGACGCAGATAGTGATGCAGACGCGGACAGTGACTCGGATGCCGACAGCGATTCAGATGCGGACTCAGATGCAGATGCCGACAGTGATTCTGATGCAGACAGTGACTCGGATGCAGATGCCGATGCAGACTCAGATGCCGACAGCGATTCCGACGCGGACAGTGACTCAGATGCAGATGCGGACTCAGATTCAGACGCAGACAGTGATGCAGATGCGGATAGTGACTCAGATGCCGACAGTGATGCAGATGCGGATAGTGACTCAGATGCCGACAGTGATGCAGACGCAGACAGTGATTCAGACGCAGACAGCGATTCAGATGCGGATAGTGATTCAGACGCAGACAGTGATTCGGATGCAGACTCTGACTCAGATGCGGACAGTGACTCCGATGCCGACAGCGATTCAGACGCGGACAGTGACTCAGATGCAGATGCGGACAGCGATTCGGATGCAGACTCTGATTCAGATGCAGACAGCGACTCAGACGCGGACAGTGACTCAGATGCCGACTCAGACTCAGATGCGGACAGTGATTCAGATGCAGATAGTGACTCGGATGCAGATGCAGACAGCGATTCAGACGCAGACAGTGATTCTGATGCCGATAGTGATTCAGACGCGGACAGTGACTCCGACGCAGACAGTGATTCGGATGCAGACTCAGATGCGGACAGTGACTCAGATGCGGATGCAGACTCAGATGCGGACAGTGACTCAGATGCCGACTCTGACTCAGACGCAGACAGTGATTCTGATGCCGATAGTGATTCAGACGCAGACAGTGATTCGGATGCAGACTCAGATGCGGACAGTGACTCAGATGCGGACTCAGATTCAGATGCGGACAGTGACTCAGATGCAGACTCTGACTCAGATGCGGACAGTGATTCCGATGCAGATTCTGATTCAGACGCGGACAGTGACTCTGATGCCGACTCAGATTCAGATGCAGATTCTGACTCAGATGCCGACTCAGACTCAGACGCGGACAGTGATTCCGACGCGGACAGTGACTCAGATTCTGATAAAGAATTACCAGATACTGGTGAAGATAAGAATAATAATGCTACTTTATTTGGATCTCTATTCGCAGCATTTGGTTCATTATTATTGTTTAGAAGAAGAAAAACTAACAAAGAAAATGAATAATAAAGTACTTAAACTGGACCATTATGGTCCAGTTTTTTTATTAAAATTGTAATCAATATCATTAAATGTATATAATTGATGTATGTAGGGAAGACAATAATAACAGCGAATAAGTGTGAGGGGTGTTTATAATGGATGTCAGATTTCCAATAGGTGCATTAGAATTACCAGATAAAATTACATTACGCCATATAGATGAATGGTTAAATGAAATAGAACATTATATAGAAGATTTACGAGCAACCGTAATAGATTTAGATGAAGATGCTTTACAGAAAAAGTATCGTGAAGGAAGTTGGAATGTAAGAGAACTAGTGCATCACATAGCTGATTCACAATTAAATATGTATCAAAGATTAAAGCTGGCATTAACAGATGATAATCCTAAAGTAGTACCATTTAATCAAGATGAATGGATACAAACTAAAGATAATGACTTGCCGGTTCAAATATCTGTGCAGTTATTAGATGGTTTAAATAAAAGAATTGTAGCAGTTGGTAGAACGTTAAAAGAACAACAAATTAATAGAACTTTTTCATTAATTGGAGAAGGACCAATATCAGTTGGTGAAACAATTGCGAAATTATCATGGCATCAATCTCATCATTTAGCACATATCAAAATTGCATTATCATAGATAAATTAAGATACCATTTCTAAAAAGAGATGGTATTTTTAATTATTCATTTTTATATAGTGGAATATTATTTCTATTGAAAATTCCGTACTTTCATATTAGTTTTTTAAAAAAGTAAAAGAAGATTATTTTATTTACATATTACACAAATATTACAATGCACTATCCTAGAATGTAAGCAATTAGAGTTGGCATGAAAGTATTTTGAACTTTATTTGCTGTGTAGTTGAGGAAATTTTATGTAATTAGGATGTAAACTTGTGCCTGTTTTTTTCACCTCACTGTAACCTACGACCCTTTTATAGATGTTAGAGTGTAACTAGCAAATTAATCAAATAACTAATTACCTTATAGGAGGAATTTTTGAAAATGAAAAAAACATTAATCGCATCAACATTAGCAGTAGGTCTTGGAGTAACAGGAGTAGCAGCAGGAAACTCAGCGGACGCTGCTGAACAAGGAATTAATAAAGCAGAATTAGCACAATTAGCTCAATCAAATCCACAACAATTAAATGAATCTCCAATTCAAGAAGGTTCATATAACTATAACTTTACGCAAGACGGTGTAAACTATAACTTTAAATCAGACGGTGAAAACTTTACATGGAGTTACGGTGAAGGTTCAGGAGATAGCTCAAATACATCAGATCAAGCAGCACAAACTCAACAACCGCAACAAGAAGCAGCTCCACAAACTGAACAAACTCAACAACCACAACAAGAAGCAACTACACAACAATCATCAACTCAACAAGAAGCAACTACACAACAACAATCAACAAATAATTCAAGTAGTGAAGAATCAACTGGTTCATCAGTAAATGTAAATTCTCATTTACAACAAATTGCTCAACGTGAATCAGGTGGAGACTTAAAAGCTGTTAACCCATCAACAGGTGCAGCAGGTAAGTATCAATTCTTACAAAGTACTTGGGATTCAGTAGCACCTGCACAATATCAAGGTGTATCTCCAACAGAAGCACCTGAATCAGTACAAGATGCAGCAGCAGTTAAATTATATAACACAGCTGGTGCTTCACAATGGGTAACTGCATAATAATATAAAATATTTTAATATAAATCCCCTTGAACTCAATTAGAGTCAAGGGGATTTTTTTGGAAATTGTGATTTAAGAGGGAAGGGATAGTGCGTTTAATAAATAATGTTAACAAGTAAAAATGTAAATACTGATAAACAAATAGATGTAATAATGATAGCAATCAAAGGTTTGAATGCCCGGTGTCTTAAATCTTTTAAAGAAACATTAAGGCCTAATGCTACCATTGCCATAAGTAAACAAATAGTAGTTAGAAAGTTAACAACGTTCATGATTTCCGTTGGAATATTTATATAGGTGTTTATGATTGCCATTAGTATAAAACCGATTAAAAAATACGGTGTGTCAATACGCTGAGCATGATTAGTAGATTTATCTTTCACTTTCATTATAATAATCAAGATAATACTCACAGGAACTAGTAAGAATACGCGGCCTAATTTTCCTAATAAACCTATTTTTAAAGCAGTTTCACCAGAAAAATCAGCTGCTAAAATCACATGTGCAATTTCATGTAGACTTACACCAGACCACGCACCATAGATTTGTGGGGATATTGAAAATAGAGAATATATTAAGGTGTAACCTAATGAAAAAACAGTACCAATTAAGGCTATAATACCAATGCTGATTGCAGTGTCTTCTTCTTTGGATTTAAGAATTGGTGCAACTGCTGCGATTGCTGCTGCACCGCATATTCCAGTTCCAATACCTAAAAGTAAAGTAAGACTCCGGTCACCTTTGATAAGGCGATTAATTAATAGAATAAATACAATACTCAATATAATCACACCACAATCTATGATTAATAAATGACTGCCGTTGCCAATTATGTCATTTATATTTAGCTTTAAACCATATAAAATAATCGCTAATTTTAATAATCGTTTGGAAGAAAAGGTAATGCCAGAACGGTATGTTTCTGGATAACCTTTAAAATGTCGATAGGCGATAGCGATTAAAATGGCAATTGATAAAGCACCAACATTATTCAGTAATGGTAACTGAGCACACAATAAACTAATAACTGTGATAATCAATGTGAATAGTAGTCCTAAATAAAATGATTTATTATTAATAGATTTCATTTGAATGCGCCTCCTTAATAAAAAGTCTAGCACCATATATCTATAACGTTAAATATATATTATGTATGTTGCTTATAACAAAAGTGTTATAATATATCTGGAATATAGCGATAGAGGTGAGACTATGGATCCATATAAAGTGTTAACAGAAGTAGTGAAAGCACAGAGTTTCACTAAAGCAGCAGAAAATTTATATACTTCACAACCATCAATTAGTAGAGATATCAAACGTTTAGAAAAAAGATATGATATAAAAATATTTGAGTTTAATCATAGTAAGATGAATCTGACTAATGATGGTAGAAAAATTTTTCGATATGCATTAAATCGTGAACAACTGGAAGCGGAACTTTGGCATGATTTAAAGGACCAACCGAATAAAGTGGCAGGAGAATTAACTGTTGGTAGTAGTTACACCTATGGTGAATATAAGCTGTCGCAGCATTTAACAGATTTAGCTTCACAATATCCTGATTTACATATACATGTAAGGTTAGATAATTCTGAAACAATGATTGAAAATATAAAAAATAATACAATTGATTTAGGTATAGTAGAAAAAGAAATTCAAGATCACATGATAAATAGCACGCGCATTGCCAAGGATGAAATGGTACTTATACGTAATCAATCTAAACCATCAAATCGTAATACATGCTTTATTAGAGAAAGAGGTTCAGGTACAAGAGTGTACCAAGAAATTGGTTTGTCTGAATTGGGATTAAAACCATATTTAGTAGAAATTAATAATACGACATTGATCAAGCACATGGTTCATGCGGGGAATGGTTTTGCAATAGTTTCAAAATCCACGTTAACTCCTACAGATTATCAAGTATTAGATATAACACCGCTCAATATAGAACGTTATTTTTATTTGTTAACTCATAAAAATAAATATATCGACATGAATTTAGAAATTTTAATTGATAATTTACAGCATGGTTAATATCTATGAAATATCATAAATGATTTTAAAAGTTACGTATAAAAGTTCGAAATAAAGAGATTATTAGTTCCTAATATAGAGATAATAACTAGTTGTTATCTTGTATAAATTCATTAGGAATCAAAAGTCATAATGATTGACTTGGAGTGTACTCTAAGGAGTATGATAACGATAAATAAAAACAATTTATAATTTGAAGCATGTATAGATGGTAAGATTGATGAAATCTTTAGGTTACATGAATAAAGAGGTAATAAAAATATGATGATATCAGAAGTTAGTAAAAGAATGAATATTAGTGTTGATACGTTACGTTATTACGAAAAAATTGGAATTATACCTAAAATTAGACGCAATGCTAATGGTATTCGGAATTATAGCCAAGATGATTTAAATTGGGTTAAATTAGCAAAATGTATGAGACAGTCCGGATTATCAATAGATGCATTATCTAAGTATATTGAATTATATCATCAAGGTGAGGAAACAAAGGATACACGGAGAGATATATTATATAAAGAAAGAGAAATTTTATTGGAAAATATAGAAGAAATGCAAGAAACTTTAACATTATTAAATACAAAAATAGCTATGTATGATAATGAAAATGTTCGTTTTATTAAAACATCTAAAAATAATAACAAGAACATAAATAAAGTGAATGAACGATAATAACATATAAGTAGTTTATAATAGAATTGACAATACTTTAGCAATCATATACAAAAAAGGTAGACGCTACATTAATTTGTGGCATCTACCTTTTCTTATATTTATAAATATTTATTGAGGAATGATTCTATACTGTTAAATGGTATTTTATCTAAATTATCATATAAATCGGTGTGAACGGCATCAGGAACAATCATCAATGATTTGTTGTCACCTGTTAAGTTACTATATGCAGTTTCACTGAAATATCTTGAGTGAGCATTATCACCGTGAACTAACAAAACAGCACTATTAATTTCATTACTATAGTCTAGTAAGTGAGAATTTAAGAATGATAAAGGCATGGTAATGTTCCAACCATTATTAGAGTTTAGTGAACGAGAATGGTAACCACGATCTGTCTTATAATAATCATGATAGCCACTTACAAATTCTGGTGCATCATTTGGTAAAGGATCCACAACACCACCATCTACGGCATATGAACTATTAACAAAATCAGTGATACGTTGTTGATTTAAAGAATGACGTTTCTTGTCTCGTTGTGCTGCACTATCTTCCTCATCAAAGTAACCATTGGCATTTACACGCGTCATATCATACATAGTTGAAGTGACAGTAGCTTTAATACGTGTATCAATAGCAGCAGCACTCAATGCCATACCGCCCCAACCACAAATGCCGATAATACCAATTCTGTTTGGATCGACTTTATCGTGAACGGATAAGAAGTCTACAGCAGCTTGGAAATCTTCAGTATTGATATCTGGAGAAGCTACATTGCGTGGCGAACCAGTGCTTTCTCCAGTGTAAGAGGGATCGAAAGCTATAGAAAGAAACCCTCTTTCAGCCATAGTCTGTGCATATAGACCTGAAGCTTGTTCTTTTACAGCACCAAATGGACCACTGACTGCAATCGCTGGTAATTTATCTGAAGTTATATGCTGCGGTTCATATAAATCGGCAGCAATCGTAATACCAAATCGATTTATAAATGTAACTTTTGTATGATTTACTTTCGTACTTTTTGGAAAAATTTTATCCCAATCCTGTGTTAATTCTGTATTCTCATTTTTCATATCTATAAACATCCTTTCTTAAATGTCCATGTAAATAGAGTTATTGAATATCCTACAATTTATACTTGTAATAATAAGGGAAGAGAATTGATATGTTAAATGCTTATATTGTAATTGCAGATATGCTTAAAAGGCATTGGCAAACGAATTATAAACGCTGTTTATAACAAATAATCAATGATAGTTTAATTATAAAAATGTATCAGTGGATTGTAATGAAATGTAGTATTATCCAGAAATAAGTTTGAAAGTAAATAAAAGACCTAACCATACATTATTTTACATGGCTAAGTCTATAATTTATTGAGTGAAATATTAATTACTTACAAGTGCTGTTAATTCAGCTTTAAAAACGATTATATCATGTTGATTAAATGTAGTTAACAGTACGGTTAACAGACCGTTTTCTTTCTTTATAGAATGTTTGTGTGTAACTTCAGCAACGACGCGTAAAGTATCATTCGGATATACTGGCTTGGAGAATTTAACATGATTCATCTGTGTCCCAGCTACTACCTCTTCGCCATATTTACCAGTTTCTACCCATAATTTAAAGGATAAGGACATCGTATGCATACCCGATGCGATAATTCCATTAAATCGTCCCTCAGATGCTTTGTTTTTATCAATATGCATATATTGTGGATCAAATTCATGTGCAAATTTTATAATTTCTTCTTCACTAAGTTGATAACTTTTAGTATTAAAGGTATCACCAATTGAAAAATCATCGAATTTCATATGTATACTCTCTTTCTAATATATTTCTGTAACCTAACGTACTATCTATAGTTATACACTTAAAATGAACGACCTTTCAATTTATACGATTGATAGTGCAAACTGATAGATTAAAAATAGATATCTTTAGTAATTATCAAAGTTTTATATTCATAAAGAAGAATAAGTAGTAGAATATAAAACAAGTAATTATTAGAATTTTCAAAAAAAGAGAGGTTTATATATGCATGTATTGATTGTAGGTAGTGGTATCAGTGGTTTGAGATTAGCGCATTTATTATCCGATACTGATGTGACATTTAATATAATTGAAGCACGAGATAGAATTGGTGGTCGGGTATTAACAGAAACACCTTCTAACGAAAATTATTTTGATTTAGGACCAACATGGTTTTGGCCTGAAAAGGAACCTAAAATTGTTGATTTGATAGAAGAATTACAATTATCGACGATAGAGCAATATAATAATGGGCAAAGTTTGTTAGAGTTGAGTGACAATAATCCTGTAAAGTTTATTAAAGCAACTGAGGTTAACAGTTATTGTAAACGAATTGAAGGTGGCGTGAATGCTTTGGTACAAGCAATTTACCAGCGCATACCAACAATCAATATTGACCTTAATACGCGTGCTACTGCTATAAAACGAAATGAGGATCAGACATTTACTGTAACAGCAGTAAACAATCGCACAGAAGACGAGCGAACTTATGATGCTGATGCGGTCGTATTTACTTTACCGCCAAGATTACTATTTGAGAATATTGACTTTACACCTGAGTTACCAGAAACAGTTAAGGTTGATTTATTAAATAAGCCAACATGGATGGGGGCTCAGGCGAAAGCGGTTGTTACATATAATCAACCATTTTGGAGAAAGGACGAACTATCTGGTAATGTTATAAGTTGGCAAGGTCCACTGCGTGAAATTTATGACGTAACCACACCTAATGGAGATAGTGCCTTATTTGGATTTTTTGGTTTAGCACCAGCTGATCGAAAGAGAGAAACATTAGCAAGCATTGAGGATAAAGTAGTCAATCAATTAGTGAGATTGTTCGGTGAAGAAGCGCGAGACTATAAAGCATTTTATTATAAAGATTGGTCGCAGGATGACTATACGGTAACGCCAGGTGACACATTAAATATTGAAAGCTTTCCTACTTATGGGCAGCCACCTGCATACATAGATAATGTATACTTTGCTGGTACAGAATATGATGCAAAAAATGGAGGTCATCTTGAAGGTGCACTCGCCTCAGCTGAACAGACATTTAACAATTTAACACATCAAAGTATGACAAAAGAAAGATAATTTTAAACGACCTATATGAAGTTATGGTGAGTTGAACTTTTACAATTGAAATGTCTACGCAATTATATTACTATGTGTATTTGTGTTGAAAAATTTAATAAGTAAATATCTATTAGAACTTTTTAGTTGTTAGCTAAGAAGTTCTTTTTATGTTAAATAACATAATCATGAATAGACATATGTAACTTTAAACTATAAAGAAAGTGAGGCTTGTGAAGATGGTGTATAGAATACATTTGAAGAATATCTGTTTCTGTATTTTGGGGACATTTCTTATAGCGATTGGCATTAATACATTTGTTATTGCATCTAATTTAGGAGAAGGCGGCACAGTTGGCATATCATTAAATTTAAAGTATACGCTTGGTTGGTCACCAGCTATTACTTCGTTTATTATCAACGTCATTTTAATTATAATAGGGTGGAAATTTTTAAGTAAAACAACGGCAGTATATACATTGATCACTGTAATTTCTAGTTCGTTGTTTATTGGCTTGACTGAGAATCTAACACTTAATATAGATTCAGACTTTATCAATACAGTGTTTTCAGGCGTGTTGATTGGTATTGGTTCTGGTTTTGTAATTTCTGCACGTAGTACGCTTGGTGGTACATCGGTTATTGCCAAAATAATTAATAAATATTCAGAGATTAAGACTTCTCAAGCCTTATTCATTTTAGATACTTTAATCGTTGTATCATTTTTATTAGTGTTACCTGTACAAAACGTACTTTATACAATCGTGATGCTATTTATTGTAGAAAAAAGTATGTCCTTTGTAATAGAAGGATTTAATCCGAAGAAGGCAATTACGATTATGTCAGCTTATAATGCTAAAATAAGTCGTCAAATCAATCAAGAAACAGGTCGTGGCTCTACATTATTAAATGGAGAAGGCGGTTATGGTCAAAAAGAAAGCAAAATTTTATACGTAGTTGTACCTCAAAATCAATTATCACAAATTAAAAAAATCGTTAATATATATGACGAGAATGCATTTTTGGTTATTCATGATGTAAGAGATGTCTTAGGCAATGGCTTTATGAAGGTTCAATAATAAATTTATTAAAATATTGTCTAAGAGATGTCTTCAATAGTAACTGTGACTAACCGTTTTTAAAATTCAGTGAAATCATCTGTAGTAATAAAAAGCTATGAAGAAAGTAAAGATGGTAGACTTTGTTCATAGCTATTTTTATAGATCAAATAATCTAGTCCATAAAATGCTATTTTCAAATACGATAATGAGATCATTTTATGCAAGTGCGTCTAAATTAAGCAATATTATAAATAAAACAGCCAGTAAATAAGTATAGAAGCTTATTTACTGGCTGTTTATTTGATTTTTTAATAGTGATACAAATTATAAAAGTTAGCGATTATTGATTAACTAACGTGTTAAAGTTTTCTAAACGTTTTGCTTTTTCTGCATCGCTAATATTGTGTTTTTTTACATAGCGATTTCTTTCATGAGCAGCACATTCATGTGAACAAGCACCTAAATAGCGTGCTTCGTTTTCTTCAGAAACTAGAATTTGTTTGTTACATTCTGGGTTACTACAGTTGATGTAGCGTTCACAAGGTGTACCGTCAAACCATTCTTTACCGACAACTGTCTTTTCAACATGGTTTACGTCTACACTGATTCTTTCGTCAAATACATACATTTTACCGTCCCATAATTCACCTTGAACCTCTGGGTCTTTACCATAAGTTGCGATGCCACCTTCAAGTTGCGCCACATCTTCAAAGCCTTCTTTTAATAAGAAACCTGAGAATTTTTCACAACGGATACCACCAGTACAGTAAGTAACGATTTTCTTATCCATAAATTGCTCTTTATTCTCTTTAATCCAGTCAGGTAAATCTCTAAAGCGAGTAATGTTTGGTCTCACCGCACCACGGAAATGACCTAAATCAAATTCATAATCATTTCTAGCATCAATAACGATAGTATCATCATCTAATAATGCTTGTTTAAATTCTTTTGGAGATAAATATTTTCCTGTTAATTCATTTGGATTAACATCATCTTCTAGGTCTAATGCAACAATTTCATTTCTTGGGCGCACATGCATTTTCTTGAATGCGTGACCTTCAGCTTCATCAACTTTAAAGGTAATACCTTCAAAACGAGGATCGGCTTTTAAAGTTTTCATATATTTGTCAGTTGCTGCTACAGTTCCTGACACTGTACCGTTAATCCCTTCACCAGATACTAAAATACGGCCTTTTAATTCTAAATCTTTACAAAAATCTAAGTGCTCAGTTGCAAATGTTTCGGGGTCTTCAATTGTTGTATATTTATAATATAACAATACTCTGTAATCCATTTTACATGCTCCTTCTATTTAATTTTTTTATCAATTTATATTAAGATCAGCGTGAATTGAAATTAATTTGATTTATGAAGTTTTATAACTACTTTTTCTATGGAAAAAGTATGCCAACGTTGCAAGTTTGTGTAAAAACACAAAATTCTCCTCAATATATTGTAACAAAAAAGGTGTATTATTCAATTCAAAAATTTTGAAATAGGTAAAGTATCCTTTATATCATATTTTTATTGAGTATTATTTTTTAATAAATAAATATATAAAGCGCTTTAAATATATTGTGGGGTAGTTATTTTCACTTTGGTTTCTCGTTGACATTTTTTGGGCAAAATTACATAATAGATAAAGAATATAATTATCCGAATATTCAAAACATTATAGTTTGGGATGATGTATTGTGCAGAGTACAAGAGAAATATGCAATACGTATACAAATTTAACAGAAATTGAAATTTACAAAGTTGAACAGTTAGCTAAACATTTACCAGAAATAGCGAGCTTAAATAATGCATTTGTATTTATAGATTGTCCGGCTATCGAACCTGATCATTTTATTGTGGTTGCGGAAGCATGGCCTAATAGTAACAATTTGTTATATCAAACATCAGTGTTAGCTCAGAATGTATATAAAAAATTTGAACCAGCCGTTTTTAAGACGTTAGATACTGGAGAATCAGTTTATCAGCATCGAGCGGTATCACAAGAAGGCAGAGTTGTTGAACAAAATGTAACGCCGATTGCTGTGAATGAGCGAATTATTGGTGCACTTATAATGGAGAAAGATGTTAGTAATAAAGTATTAGAAGAAGACAAGTTAAAGGCACTCACAGAAGCAACGGATACATTAAGTAAAATAGTGTCCCAATCAAGTGAAAGTCGAATAGGCTTTCCTGATATGATTGAAGAAAGCATATTTAATATTGATCAAGATTTATATATACGTTATTACAATTTAACAGCAGATGAACTTGTGAAAAAGATATTACGTGTAAATTGTGAAACAGACATGTCATTTATAGAATTATTTCCAAGTATTGAAGATATGCTTACCGATGGTCAGATTATTACTATAGAAGAAAGAGAATTTGAAGGGTGCTATTTTCGTGTGAAGTGTATTAGATTATTTGAACATAATGAAGTAACTGGGCATTTAATTTTGATGCAAGATATTACCGATTTAAAGGAAAAGGAAAAAGAACTAATTTCTAAGTCTGTGGCAATTAGAGAAGTACATCATCGAGTTAAGAATAATCTACAGACAGTAGCTAGTTTGCTAAGATTACAAATGAGGAGAGGCTTGCCTGACGATAGTAAAATATATTTTCAAGAAAGTTTAAATCGAATATTAAGTATTGCATCAGTGTATGAAGTAATTCTTGATGAATCCCATACAGATAAAGTGAATATAGGAAAATTAATTAAAAAAATAGGCAATATGCTAGTATATAACGATAATTCAGAAGCATGTAGAATACATATCTCGTATCATATTAATCAAACGATTCTTTTACCGTCAAATACAGCTGTTTCTTTAGCATTAATTGCAAATGAATTAATATCTAATTGTATTAAACATGCATTTGATAATAAAGATGTTGGTAACATAGATGTAAAGTTAATTTATACAGATAGTGACAATGAAATGATATTGGTGGTACAAGATGATGGCGGGGATAGTTTGGACTTTGAAGAATCGTTTGGTCTCAATATTATTAATACGATAACTGAAAATGATTTGGGGGGATCATTTAAATTGACGAAAAATCGTATTGGCACAATGGGGAAAGTTAATTTTCAACACAAGGGGAGCAATGGTTATGAAGAAAATTATGGTGGTTGAAGACGAATCAATCGTGAGACTCGACATTGTAGAAATGTTGAAAACAGCAAAATACCATGTGGTTTCAGCAGTGAGCAATGGTGAAAAAGCCATTGAAGCTACAGCAGAGACACAGCCAGATTTAATCATCATGGATATTAAAATGCCAAAATTAAATGGTTTAAAAGCAAGTAAGATTATTAGCAAGAAATACGATATTCCTATATTGATATTGACGGCTTATAGTCAAAATGAATTTGTTAATGAAGCAAAACAGTCCAACATAGTTGGTTACATCGTTAAACCTATATCTGAATCACAATTACTACCAGCAGTAGAAATAGCTTTAACTCAGTCGTTTCGCTTAAGTAATTTAAAGCAAGAGGTCGCACAATCATATAAACAAATTGAAAATAGAAAATGTATTGAACGTGCTAAAGGACTTATAATGCAACGATTGAAAATCACAGAAGATGACGCATATCAAAAATTGAGGAAATTGAGTATGGATCATCAAGTTGAACTTGAAAAAGTTGCGGCTAAAGTAATCAAACAATTAGATTCGTAAATAATAATACTTAGAAGTGAATATATTAGAGCAAAGGTGCTTATTTGTAGTAACAAGTAGGCATCTTTTTGTGTTTTTATAGTTTGAAAACAATGGGGTGGAGTAAATGGAACATATTGGTACAGTGATTATTTATATCATTATGATTTGTGCGGTGCTTGGTGCTATTGGAGCGATTAAGGATGCTCAAAGGGGCATTGGTAAAGAGTTTATGGAAGGTATTTACACAATTGGTCCTATATTTGCAAATTCAGCAGGTATAATGGCATCTATACCGTTTATTTCCAAATTTATTGAACATGTATTTGGACCAATGTTCGACAAAATAGGTGCGGATCCAGCAATTGCAGCGACATCAATATTGGCTACAGATATGGGTGGATATCAATTAGCAGATGTTTTAAAAGAGAGCTATGAGGGTTGGATAATGGCAATGATTGTCGGTTTTATGGCAGGGGCAACAATTGTTTTTACAATTCCTTTAGGCTTACCAATGCTTGAAAAGCGTGATCATAAGTATATGGCACTAGGAATACTGTCTGGTTTATTAGCAATACCTTTTGGGGCATTTGTTTCTACTACTATTATGCTGTTCAGTCATATGAAAGTGCGTACTTTCATTGGTACAACAGGTGCAGCGACACACGTATTCTCTATTAGCTTTACGTCAGTATTGTTAAATTTGTTACCGTTAATTATCTTTGTAGTTATAACTGCAATAGGTTTATATTTCTTCTCAGATTTGATGATTAAATTGTTTATTATTTTTGGTAAGATATTGGATACTTGTATCAAACTTGTCTTTGTTTGTTCTGTAGTAGAGATTTTTACAGGATTTTTCACACACGTTTTTGGAGTGTGGGGATTTGATCCAATCATGGCGGATAAAGAGGATAATTTTAGAGCTTTAGAAAATGCTGGTAACATTGCAATTATGTTATCTGGTGCCTTTCCAATGGTTTACTTGATTAGAAAGTACTTTTCAAATGGATTAACACGTGTGGGAGGGAAAATTGGTTTGAGTGAAGCTGGTAGTGCAGGTATAATTGCGACAATTGCTAATATATTAGCAATGTTTAAATTGGTAAAGGATATGCCACCAAAAGATAAGGTGATTAATATATCCTTTGGTGTGAGTTCAGCATTTTTATTAGGAGATCATTTATCGTATACAGCCAACTTCCAACCGACATTGATTCCAGCTGTTCTTATAGGAAAATTAAGTGCAGGTATCCTATCAATAATATTTGCCTACATTTTATGTTTACCAAAAGCGAGAAAATTAGAGAGGATTGATCGACAAGCAGGTATTATTGGATTAGATGAATATAAAAATGAATAATAAATGGCTGCACATCATTGTAATTGATAAATATTATAAAAAACGAATGTTAAAATATAAAAACCTGTCCAACAAACGTTGAACAGGTTAACTTTTGTGTTGTGCTATACTATAGTACATCTCAATTAGAAATAGTTTGCAGTTATACCGCCGTCTACATTGATGTTAGCTCCGTTTGTCCAATCAGATTCATCTGAAGCTAAATATAAGGCACAGTTAACAATATCTTCAGGTTTGCCAAAGCGTCCAGAAGGTTGTCTACCTAAACGCACATTCTTAGCATCTTCATCTGAAACGAGCCACTCCATGAGTAAAGGTGTTTCTATAGGACCAGGGCTTATCGCATTTGTGCGAATACCTTTAGGTCTGAATTGAATTGCTAATGATTTTGTCAGAGAGACTACTGCACCTTTAGACGCTGTGTAAGCATCTTGAGGCACTGAACAACCCATTTCTGCGACAAATGATGCAATGTTAATAATTGACCCAGTATTATGCTTCTCCATTTCTGGAATGACGTATTTAGTCATAAAGAAAATGCCTTTTACATTAATATTCATTACTAAATCCCAAACATCTTCACTTGTGTTAACTACTGAATTGTCTGCCTCTGGCATCACACCTGCATTATTGTACAATACATCTATTTTGCCATATGTTTCGACGGTATCTTGAACGGCTTGTTTTACATCATTTTCATTGGCAATATCTACTTTAAAGAACGAAGCCTGGCCACCGTCTTGAATAATTTCATCAACGGTTTCTTTGCCTGCTGTGCTATCTCTTTCAAAGACTGCGACCTTTGCACCTTCTTTAGCAAATCGTTTTGCAGCTTCTTTACCCATGCCACCACCGGCACCTGTGATGATACAAACTTTATTTTCTAGTCTCATTGTTATTCCTCCATTCATGTTTTAGCTTTGTTCGAAATATCTTGAACGTTCCCAAGTTGTGACATAAGAGTCAAAGTCATTTTGCTCAGATTGAGCAGCGTGTAAATAGTGTTTAGCTACATCTTCGCCCAATACTTCTTTAACTACATCGCTTTCTTTCCAAGTTAAGATTGCTTCATGTAATGATGACGGTATACGTTCGATAGCGTCTTGATTATAAGCATTACCTTTTAGTTCATCAGGTAAAGGGATTTTATGTTCAATACCATATAGTCCAGCACCAATCAACGCAGAATATGCTAAATATGGATTCATATCTGCTCCGGAAATTCGAGATTCGAAACGTAATGAGTTACCACAACCGACCATACGATATCCTGCAGAACGGTTATCTCTACTCCATGCAATACTTACCGGTGCCCATGAATTTGGAGCAAATCGTTTATATGAATTTATATATGGAGCAAACATAAGTGCGAAATCACGTGTATATTTGATAATTCCGGCTAAGAAATGCTTTAATGTATCAGAAATAGGATTTTCAGCATTGTCGCCTGCATAAAAGGCGTTATTGTGTGTTCCTTTTTCCATCATACTAAGATGAATATGACCACTAGAACCGGTCCACTCAGCATAAGGTTTAGCCATAAATGTGACCGATTTATCATTTTGGATACATATTTCTTTCATTCCGTGTTTAAACATGAGATGTTGATCTGCAGCCTTGAGGGCATCTGCGTACTTTAAGTTAATTTCGTGTTGTCCTTTGTATGCTTCACCCTTAGATGATTCAATCGTAATCCCCATTAAATGCATTTGTTTACGTATTTCTTGGTAAATAGGCTCGTTTTTAGTGCCTTGTAATAAGTTATAATCTTCATTTAAGTGACCAGCAGGTTCTAATTTACTATAGCCTTTTTTATTTATATCTGAAAATGAATCATTAAACAGGTAAAATTCTAATTCACTTGCCATATGTGGTGACAATCCATAGCTTTCGGCTTTTTTAATCTGTTCTTTTAGTATGTTCCTTGGAGCAATCTTAATTTGTTCTTCTCCATCAACAGTATACACATCACAGAACACAAGAGCTGTTTTTTCTAACCAAGGTACTACTTTTAAAGTATCCCAATCTGGTTTGGCTAGATAATCGCCGTATCCTTTATCCCAATTCATGTATTCATAACCATCATCGGTATCCATTTCAAAGTTAGTACCTAAGAGATAGTTACAAAAATGAGTTCCTTCTGAAATATCATTTTCTAAGATGAAATCACCAGTAATACGCTTGCCCATTAAACGTCCTTGCATATCGCAAAAACCAAGCACAACTGTATCTATTGATTCGTTTTTTACAAGTTCTAATAATTTTTCTTTCGAAATACTGCCAGTTACATTATTATCATCATGTGTATCGTGAATTTCATTAATCATAATATCTACCCCTTTAGCATTTATTCTTGTAACGATAGTGAGATATATTTTAACTCTAAGAAACCATCTAATCCGTGGTGACCACCTTCGCGACCCATACCACTTTCTTTGATACCTCCAAATGGTGCTTGAGGTACACTAAGTTGGGTACCATTTACACCAATCATTCCAAATTCTAATTGCTCAGATATTTTGTAAATTGTATTAATATTATTTGAGAAGAAGTATGCTGCAAGACCAAACTGTGAGGCATTCGCAATTTCTATTGCTTCATCAATACTCTTAAATGTAATGATAGGTGCAACTGGCCCGAAAATTTCATCTTGAGCAATAGCCATCGAAGGATTGACGTTTGTTATAACTGTTGGTTGATAGAATAATCCATTACTTGAAATTGGAAGTTTGTGGCCACCTACTTTGATATTGGCACCATTTTGAGTAGCATCTGCAACGAGATGTTCAACTTTATCAACAGCAGCTTTATTTATCAAAGGCCCCACCTGTACGCCGTCGTCTGTACCAATACCAACTTTTAATTGTTGAACTCGAGTTGCTATTTTTTCTGTGATTTCATCTTGTATATCTTCATGAACAAGCACTGTATTTATGCCGTTACACATTTGACCTGTGTTTTCGAATTTATTTTCTACGATGGCGTCAGCTGCAATGTCTAAATTGGCATCTGGTAAGACAATAGTTGGCGCATTGCCACCTAATTCAAGTGAAATTCGTTTAACTTGATCAGCAGCTTGCTTCATTAACTGCTTACCTATTGTAGTTGAACCGGTAAATGAAATCTTTCGAATTTTAGGGTTACTAAATAGTGTATTAGAAATCATTGAAGAGCTACCTGTTACAATATTTGCTACACCATTATCGATATCAGTACGCATTAACTCATCAAAAATGGCAATCGCAATTCGTGGCGTTTCACTTGAAGGCTTAACAATAACTGTACAGCCAGCAGCTAAAGCAGGCGCTACTTTACGTGCAATCATCGCACCTGGGAAATTCCAAGGTGTAATGAGTCCACATACACCCACAGGTTGTTTAATTACTGAAATACGTTGTTGTGGTGAAGAAGGTGGAATGATTTCTCCGTAGATTCTTTTTCCTTCTTCAGCATTCCATCGAATAAATTTAGCACAAACACCAATCTCCCCATAAGCTTCTGCATATGGTTTACCTTGTTCTTCACTCATAATATGTGCTAGTTCATCTTGTTTAGAAATTAAATTCTGAGCCCATTGCTCTAAGATGTCAGCCCGATATTCGGCAGTATAGTTCGACCATGATTTAAATGCAGTGTGTGCTGCGACAATTGCATCATTGACTTCATGTTTAGAAATTTTCGGGACTTCTCCTATTACATCACCTGTAGCAGGATTGATGACTTTAATACCATCACTAGTTGTAATTTTATTTCCATTAATCCAGTTGTGATTGTAGTTATAACTCATTTAAACTTCCCCCTTTGAATATAAAAAAAGAGCTCACACAATACGACACGAAATGTCTATTGTATAAGCTCCATTGCTTTATATATATTTACTTTTAAAGAACAATAATTACTTTATGGGTGAAATATCTCCCAAGTTGATTAAATGTTACTAAATTTTCAAAACCTTGTCAATTTTCAGACAATCAATTATACTGTGAGAAAATTTTAACCTTGAAGGAGGTTCGTTTTATGTCAAAGACGATAGACTTATTAACGGATTTAATTTCTTATAATAGTTCGGATAAAGAAACTGCGAATGAAACAATTCAATACTGTTATGATTGGTTGGAAAAAGAACAATTACAGCCAGAAATTTTAACTAATGATGGATATAAAATGTTGTTATGCGAAGTCGGGGAAGGGAAACACAAACTTGTGCTAAATGGTCATGTTGATGTCGTTAGTGGAAGGCCTGAACAATTCACTCCCAAAATTAAAAATGGCAAGATTTATGGACGTGGTTCTGCAGATATGAAATCTGGAGTAAGTGCTATGATGGTAGCAATGAGCGAGTTACAACACATTGATTTAGGAGATACAACTGTTCAATTACAATTAGTTTCTGATGAAGAAATAGGCGGTAAACATTGTGCAGCATATTTAACAGAAGAGGGATTTTTAGGAGATTTTGTTATTTGTGGTGAAGCGACTCAATTAGGTATAGGATTTCAAGCAAAAGGAATTCTTCAGTTTGATATTACATTAAAGGGTGAATCTGCTCATAGTAGTAGACCATGGGAAGGAGAAAATGCTATTGCTAAGGCGCTTAAACTACATGATGATATTCTAACATTACCATTTGCTCAAGAAGCTACAGACATTTATAAAGAGCCTTCAATTAATTTGGCTAAAATAAATGGAGGGGATGTATATAATAAAGTTCCAGATAAATGTAAAGTATCATATGATATTCGATATTTGCCTTCACAAGATTATGAGGAAATACTCTCACAAATTAAAGGTATAACTAATGGAGATATTCAATTACATCTAGTAGGTCCAGCAGTACAGAATGATGTTAATCATAAGTATATAAAGCGTTTGGAAAATACTATAAAAGAATCAATGGATAGTGACAATGTAGCTGTTTTTGGACAGCATGGTTTTGCAGATACAAGGTATTTCTCAAGATTTGATGTACCTGCAATTGAATTCGGTCCGACAGGGGCTGAATGGCATGGTGATGGTGAATATGTAGAGATAGCTTCAGTAGAATCTTACAAAGATATTTTAGTAAACTTTGCTGAACATTTTGCTAAGTAATACTAATATAGATTTGAATAACAATACTAATTCGAGTAAGTTGGACTTGAATTTATATTGTTATTTGAAGATGTAGTTAGAAATTATTTTAAGTTATAGAGGTTAAAGTAGTAATTGTGTATGGGAGGCATAAGTTATGGAAACTATTTATTTAGCAGGTGGTTGTTTATGGGGAGTACAAGCTTTTCTTAAGACATTGCCGGGTGTTGTGGAGACTGAAGCGGGAAGAGTGAACGGTTCGACCAATACCCTAGATGGAGCATATGATGGTTATGCGGAGTGTGTAAAGACAGTCTTCCAGCCGGAGGTTAGTGATGTTGAGCAGTTAATGTCATATTTTTTTGAGATTATAGATCCATACAGTATCAATCAACAAGGAGATGATGTTGGACCTAAGTACCGAACCGGAGTATATAGTGAAAATAAACAACATCTTGAAGCTGCGCAAGCATTTATAAATAATAGGACAGACCATGCAGAAATTGCAGTGGAAGTCTTACCTTTGTCTAATTATGTAAGAAGTGCAGAAATTCACCAAGATCGATTAGATAAATTTCAGGATGACTATTGTCATATCCCACGAAAATTAATGGATAAATATAAATAGGACAGGATATTACAATGGATTTGTTATCAATATAAAATTATATTAAGAAAATATATTTGATGTCTTGACATATAAAAAAGATGAGCGTAATATTTTAGAATGTACATGGGGTGTACTAATTTAAAAGTAGCCCTTTTCGTAAAAAAATAATAAAAGACTTTGTATATCCAATATAGACTACCCTCGATATTGGGTGTCATTTTGCCCTTATGGTACATGGGGTGTACATTTTTAGAAAAGGAAGGTTCAAAATATGTTCAATGAGTTCAAATTTATATTTAGAAATAAGATGTTGATTGTCTCCCTTGTTTCAATTGCATTGGTATCATTATTATATGTTGCCTTTTTTGTTGGTTCAATTTGGGATCCATACGATAAGACTGACCAGTTGAAAATATCTGTAGTCAATCATGATGAATCAGCAAAGATGAATGGTAAAAAGATTACAGTGGGCGATGATTTAGTCGACAAACTTAAAGATAATGATAAGTTTAAGTTCCAAGAAGTTTCTGAAGAAAAAGCACAGAATGAATTAAATAAAGGTAAAAGTGCTGGAACAATCATTATTCCTAAAAATGCTTCTCATAATACTACAACATTATTAGATAAGCATCCTAAGAAAATTAAATTAGAGACACAAGTTAACCCTGGTTCAAGTTATACTGAGAGTCAAACTGCACAAAAAGCACTTGATAAAGTTACAACAACATTGAAAGATGATATTCGTTCAAAATATCTAAATCAATTATTTGCAGGTACTAAAAAATCACAGTCTGGTTATCAAGATACTTCTGATGCATTAGGCAAAATGTCAAATGCAGAATCACAATTAATTAGTGGTAATCAACAAGTAACAGATGGCTTAAAACAATTAGAACCAGCTGTAGGTCAACCAGCACAACAGTTAGAATCTGGTAACCAACAAGTAACAGATGGTTTAAATCAATTAAAATCAAACAATGATCAATTAAAACAACAAATTGACAATTCAATTTCACAACAAGAAGATAAATCATTCGAAAGTAAAAATGAAAAAGCTTTAAATAAAGTGACAAAAATTGACGAAAACAACCCTACAGAAGCGGATAAATACGGTGAAACAATCGTGCCATATATGGCGAGCGTAAGTTTATTCGTTGTGGCAGTTTCGTTTAGTGCAATTTATCCATTACGTAAAACTTTAAGTCGTGATATATCATCATTTAAACAAGCAATAGGTAAATTGTTATTGTATATCGTACAAGGTTCATTAGCAGCGCTATTTATGAGCTGTTGGGTTATCTTCGTTTTCGATATGTCTATAGATAATATCGGCCAATTCTTGATAACAGGAATTTTATGGGCGATTGCAGCAATAACAATTACGACATTCCTAGGCTTGTTCTTAGACAGAATTGGTCTGTTCTTATCAATGATACTGTTGATATTACAATTGAGTGCGAGTGAAGGTATGTTCCCAATTGAAATGTCAGCTAAATTCTTTAGATGGATTCATCCATTCTCACCTATGACTTATGCTATCCAAGGATATAGAGAAGCAATCTTTACAAATGCTGGTCACTTCAACTTTAGCTTTGTAATTGGTGTATTAGTTGGTATTATCGTAGTAATGATGATATTGCAATATTTAATTCTATTATGGTTTAATAAACGAGATAGACTACCATTTTCAATGCAATTTAAATAAGTATTGAAATTAAGGGGAGAAATAAATGGAAAATGTTGATAGCAAGATTGAAGAAGCTATAACAAAATTTCAAATAGTGATGTTGAGACTGAATAAAGAGATTGTTGAAGTAGTGAAGGAAACAGGTGTCAGTAACTTGCTTTCTAGGGAACAAATTGAAGCGATGAGAATTATTCAAACTGAGGGCAAGGTAACGATTAACGAACTTGCTGCGTTACAGAATATATTTAAAACAGCGGCTTCAAAACGCATTGGGAAATTAGAAGAGATGGGCTATGTTCAACGTGCATATTCTGACAATAAGCGAATCAAATTAATTCAATTAAGTGATGAAGGCGCAGAATTTTTACAAGAGGCAACTACGAAAATGACTAAAGCTGTAAAGGAACGTATCGGTGACAAATTCACATTAGAAGAGGTAGAACACTTTGTCGATCAATTATATATGATCGAGAATGCATTCAGTGAGCGTAAGCGTAAAGCATAGTAAATCAAACATTTTTAAGACAAGCTATGGAGCAATTTATGATGATAGATTGCTCCATAGCTATTTTTATAATCATAATTATAGATGTTGAGTATGATGAGCGTGACGTTAGAAGGAGTAAAATGCGTGTCGAGACCAAGAAGCTATCCATCACCTAGATGAGCGAGTAAAGCAATACTCAACTTAAACATACAAAAAATAGATGCAATGATGTCTTTAATTACTTAATAAATAGTAAGTAATGACGTATTATCGGAGATGTGAAATAGACTTCTAGTTTAGAGATTAGTATACTTGAATTAAAGCGTTTTGAAATTTAAATAGCTTATAATTTTGCATTATGTCTTTTTTTGAAATAATTAAATATGGATGTAGGAGGTACTTTATAATGAAAAGAACCGCAGAAAAAATACTCGCTTGGATTGGAGTTGCTTTACAAATTATTGGCGTTATATTTATCGGATTTATGTTCCCTTTAATCGGTACTGATGACTTTAAACAATCTGCAATTAACGCAATGCAACAAGAAGATCCAACGATTACAACGACAAATGCCAATGATGGTATGAATATGTTAGTAGGCATGTTAGGAATCGGTTTAATTTATGCTATTGTAGTGTTAATCATTGCTTTGATTGGTGCAATCTTAATAGGTAAGAAACCTAAAGTAGCAGCAATTTTATTAATTATTGCGGGGGTTCTATCGCTATTAGGAAATTGGATAAACGCAATTTTATGGATTGTTGCCGCAATTATGCTATTAGTTAAAAAGCCGAAACAACCGAATCACTATAATCACACAGCAACAACAGAAGATAATAGTGATTTGTCATCTTTTGAGTCTCTTAATAAAAAAGATTCAGATAATGACTACAAATATTAAAGTGTTTATTTAGCACAATAGTATTATCAAACGTTAAACAGAATCAGTCGCGTTTAACGACTCATATCAAGTGACTTAAAGTTATTAAATGGGCTATGATTAACTTATTCATTGTGGTATTACTCAATGAAACCGTGGGGGAGCAAAATGAAAAAGATGACATTTCGGTCGTGTATTGTAACTGACTGTAGCGTCATTTTTATATTGATCATTACACAGTTTTAAATGAGGTGAGACAAATGATGGTATTAGTAATGCTATCACCCCTTCTAGTAGTTGGTTTTATAGTGATGGCAATTTTAGAAGAGAAAAAAAGAAACCGTAAGAAATAATTTATGGTAAATATATAAATGAAATGCTGCATTTAGAAACTGATATCAGTTTTTTAGATGCAGTTTTTTTATTGATTATACTGTTACTTAGTACATCTATTATTTTGACAGCAATCACCAAGCTTATAATAAATTAAAGGTTAACTAGTGGAGCTTGATGGTTATCATGAGGAGGTAACACTGAGGGTTGTCTAACGTGAGACATGCGAGATGCTCAATAAATGTTGCTATATCAATGTTTTAGAGTTATGAGAAATGAATGATAATGTCGATGCATTATTTAGTAAATGTTTTACATGAAACATTTTTCAAATTATTGAGAAGTAGTATGTATATATTAATTGGTTTTGTCCGGTCAAATTTATGGTTATTAGGTTCCCTTTTTATTACAAACGTAACTATCTCATGTATAATTTTAAGCAAAGGGGGTTATGTTGTGAGTGAAATGTTATATATTTTAGAAACGGTATTATTGCCTATTTTTATTATGATAATTTTAGGATTTATACTGCAGCATAAATTTGATTTAGATTTAAACACTTTAGCAAAGTTAAATATTTATGTCTTTGTACCTGGATTTATTTTTGTTAAATTCTATAAGACTCACTTTGCTTTGAGTTTATTATTTTACATAGTTGTATTTTTTGTATTATACATAATTGTTTTATATATCATTGGGCGATTACTTGCTAAATTTTCAAAAGGTGACAAAGGGGAAGTAACTACTTTGACTAACAGTGTGCTCTTTTTTAATTCTGGAAATTATGGTGTCCCGGTAAATGATCTTGTATTTAAAGGGGATCCATTAGCAATGTCTGTTCAGGTATTGGTGTTATCCATGCAAAATATCTTTACCTTTTCATACGGTGTGTTCGCAATTCAATCATTGCGTATCGGAAAGTTAAAGGCACTATTGGGTTACTTTAAAATGCCTGTACTTTATGCCTTATTATTGGCAATCATCTTGAATTATGCGCATGTTCCCATCCCTAAATTTATCTGGACACCTGCAAATTACGTGGCAGACGCTATGATTGCGATTGCTTTGTTGATGTTAGGTGCACAAATTGCGAGAATTAAATTTAGCTTTAAATGGTCTGCAGCATATGCCTTTATTTTTATAAGACTAGTAATTGGACCAATTATTGCCTGGGGAATTATTGAATTGATGGGACTTGAGGGTGTGATTGCTCAAGCGTTATTCATCACTTCTGCGATGCCAACGTCTGTCAATAGTTCTGTGATTGCCCAAGAATATGATAATCACCCAGAGTTAGCAGCTGAAATTGTCTTTTTATCCACGTTATTAAGTTCTGTGACAGTTGTTGTGGTCATCTACTGCTCAAAGTTATTATTTTAAACCGAATTAATGAACTCATATGCAGTGAATTTATGCTGAATATGCAGTGTTCAAGAAATACTTAAGCATAATCTAACATAGGAATATGTACGAAAAAATGGAGTAGTATCAGTAAATCGATTTGTCCAATCGACATCTGTACTGCTCCATTTCTTTATATCTAAAGCATATGTTTAAGTACAACTTTAGATATTATATTAAAATGCTATAAATTTAAAATTTTACAACAGAATATTGCTTTAATACTTTTTTGAATGGACTTGGTTCACTTTCGCCGCTTTTAATTTTTTTATTCATTTCTTTATGTTCTTCGACGTGTTCAGGTCTTGCTACCCAAGTTTGGAAATCTTTTTTCTCTTGCCACTTACTAACAATGACATATTCAACTTCATCAGCCTTTGATTTCGTCCACACTTCAGCATCAATGAGCCCTTTAACGTTGTCGTTTAATTCAGCTAAATTCTTTTTGGCTTTATTGTATAATCTATCTTCATTTTCTTTATTTGTAGAAAATGCGACTTCTGTAATAAACATGTATTTCCTCCTAAAGTTAAATATTTATTAATGCTAGCACTTTTAAATTTTTTTCTCTAGTAATTTTAATTGAATTTGATTTTTTATTTAAACGTGTTATAAATATGTCGTATAAAAAATTAAAACGTATAACATGCTATTTTTTATCAAAAAAATACTTTGAAAAGGGACGATGCGCGTGATTGATGCAGTATTAGGAATTGATATAGGCACTGGTTCTGTAAAGGTTATAGCTGTAAGTAGGCAAGGAAAGGTCATACAAACTGTGAGCGAAGATTTAAAAATGATTCAACCTCAAGCAGGATATAATGAACAACGACCTGATGATTGGGTAAGTGCGACGATTCAGTGTATTAAAAAAATACTACAAGATCCGGAAATGGCGAATGTTAAGGTACATGGTATATCATTATCTGGTCAAATGCACAGTCTTGTAATACTTGATCAACACAATCAACCTATTCGTAATGCAATCTTATGGAACGATACTAGAACGACTGAACAATGCGTAGAAATAAGGCAGAAATTGGGGGACTATGTGTTAGAAAATCCTGTTTTAGAAGGATTTACGTTAACGAAATTATTATGGATTAAAGCAAATGAACCTGAAAACTGGGCGCAAATTGCTACATTTTTATTACCCAAAGACTATGTTAGATATAAATTGACGGGCAATCTTCATATGGAGTATTCGGATGCATCGAGCACTCTGCTCTTAGATCCTGTGCTAGAAACGTGGTCGAAAGAATTGGCCACGCACTTTACTGTAGATCACATACTTCCGAACCTGGTGGCATCAGAGGATTTTGTTGGCTATGTAACTCCAGAATTAGCTCGGAAATTAGGGTTGGAAGAGGATGTAGCTGTCTTTGCTGGTGGAGGAGATAATGCTTGTGGTGCCTTAGGGGCAGGTGTTATCAAAGACGAACAAACGCTATGTAGTATTGGAACTTCTGGTGTTGTATTAAGTTGTGATAGTAATGCAAAGACTCATTATCGACATAATTTGCATTTTTTCAAACATGTTATCCCTAATCAATCCTATGTGATGGGTGTCACACTTGCTGCGGGTGATAGTCTCAATTGGTTGCGTAGTAATATCTTGTCTGATGTATCATATGAGCAAATTTTTAAAGAGGCAAATGCATCGGATATAGGGAGTAATGGTTTGTTATTTGCGCCTTATTTATCAGGCGAACGGACACCCCATGGAGATTCGAGTATACGTGGTAGCTTTATCGGGCTCAGTGCATTGCACACTAGGGGTGATATGGCACGTGCAGTAATAGAGGGTATCACCTATTCCTTGTATGAGTCCATTTGTCTATTAAGAGCAAAGGGTAAGGCAATATCAGAGGTGGTGGCCATTGGTGGAGGCGCTAAAAATGATTTCTGGTTACAACTACAAGCAGATATGTTTAATGCTAAGGTAAAGCGATTGAAGTATGAGGAAGGGCCGTGTATGGGAGCGGCTATACTCGCGATTAAAGGTCTAAATTGGTATAACAATTTAGATGCTATCATGGAGTCATTTATCTGTTTTGAGCAAGTATTCTATCCGAATCAGAACAACCACGAACAATATCAACAATACTTTGAGGTGTATAAAAAAATATATACACAAACGCGTGAATTGACTTCAAGTTTGTTGTCATTATCAAAAAAATAAAAATTTGTTGCTTGAAAATTAAATTTGAAAACTATAGCATAGAGTTAACTTATAATTTATCAAGTGAATTAAGTTGAACTTGAAAATAAATACATAATGAGTTAAGTTTAAATTAATTATATATGTCATTTACATGTGACGTATGCAAGTTTAAAATTTCATAGAAACCACTGGAAGTGCCTTTATTAAAGGCTGAGACCGATGTAGTGACATAGGGATTCCTTGAACCTGATCCAGTTTGTACTGGCGTAGGAAAGTGGCGTTATAAACAATTAGTATTCGTTCATTCAACGTTATTTTTCTACACAGAAAAATAACGTTTTTTTATTTATTAGAGGTGAAAGGCATGTTTGTAGCGATAACAGCAGATAAATATTTAGCAAGAAAGGATATAATGCATTATTTAGCTATTGAAGCACATATTGATTATTTGATTGTTAGAACTCCAATGTCATCAGACGAATTGGTTGATTGGATTAATATGTTGCTACAGTATCAATTTCCTAAAGAAAAAGTAATTATTCATGAAAATATAGATGTTTTAAATCGTTGTGCTTTAACCGCGATTCATTTTAAAGAACATAATAATCAAGATTTATTTTTTAAACAGCGCTTTCCACATATTCAGGTGAGCAAGTCAACGCATCATAGTAGGATGGTTGCTGAGGCAGCGCAACGTGGTTTAGATTTTGTCTTGTTTAGTCATATCTTTGAAACGAAATCCAAGCCAGGCATAGCACCACGGACAACTGACGAAATTAATGCGGCATTGCAATATGATATTCCAGTGGTCGCGTTAGGTGGCATCAATCATCGAACAATTGCTCAGTTGCCAAATGGCTTTGATGGTATTGCAGGCATCTCACTTTTTGAAAAAGATAATGTTGCACATTTAGATCAATTGAAGGAGGTGTGGCATGCGTATGTATGATGTCATCATTATTGGTTCGGGTGTTATGGGCATGTCGGTAGCGAGAGCATTGAGTGAACATTCGGTCCATGTAGCTATAATTGATCGAGATATACCTGGCATGCATGCCTCGTATAAGGCTGGTGGGATGTTAGGTGCACAAAATGAATTTACTCAAGAATCAGCGCTCTATCATATCGCGCGTAAATCACAACAAATGTTTCCAACACTAGCAAGTGAATTATTGGATGAAGTCGCTTTAGATATTGAATATTTAAACAGTGGCTTAATTAAAATAAGCGCCTCGAAAGCTGATGCGCATGACATTCAATTGCAGTATCAATTTTTAAAGCAATATAATGACCAGATTGAGTTGCTAACGGATTCAAGATTATGTGAATTGACCAACGATAAGGTTATGAACAATGGCAAACAGGCGATGTATATACCGGACGATCATCAAGTCAATGCTAATCGATATACGAAAGCACTGCTTGAGTCTATAAAAAGGCGGAACGTGGAACGTTGTTATCATACGGAAGTGCATCATATTGAATCACTTAAACAAGGTTACAAAGTGAAGACACAGAATGGTTCGTTTTATGGTAAAAAGGTTATCGTCGCTGGTGGTGCATGGAGTGGTAGGTTAGTGTCACCCCACTTACAATCGCATAATGTTACAGGTGTCAAAGGTGAAGCGTTACTCGTAGAACACCCAACATTGAATTTGAATACAACGTTATTTATGACGAATGGTTGCTATATCATTCCAAAGTTACAACACCGTTACATGATTGGTGCTACAAGTTACTTTGATGATTACTCTGTCGGAGTGTCGTCGGTAGGAAGAGATTGGCTCTTACATCAAGCATCGACTATTGTACCTCAATTAAAAGATAGTCAGATGCTACATGAATGGTCCGGAATACGACCTTATAGTAAAGAAGAACGTCCAGTTATGGATGAGGTGGCGCAAGATTTGTTTGTTATCACAGGGCATTATCGCAATGGAATCTTATTATCGCCATATATTGGTGCTTTGATGTGTGAATGGTTATTAACTGGGCAACGTCCAGAAGATTTACAAGATTTTAGAATTGAGAGGAGTGTTGACAATGCAATGCATTATTAACGGTGACAGCTTTAAATTTAGCAAAGAGTTAAATATTCAAGAATTGATTCAAGAAATGGGATTAGATGAAAATCGAATCATCGTTGAACACAATGAAGAATTGATTCAACGACAACAGTTTCCTGTTCAAGTGGTAAGAGATCAAGATTGTTTAGAATTATTAGAGTTTGTAGGAGGCGGATAAGATGATTGAAATTGGTAAATTTAAATTAAATTCGAGACTATTATTAGGTACTGGCAAATTTGAGAATGAGGATATACAACAACAAGCGATACAAGCATCAGAAACTGAGGTGTTAACATTTGCAGTACGTCGAATGAACCTTTATGACAAAGATTTACCTAACCCACTTGCTCAAGTGGATTTATCAAATTTTGTGACCTTCCCTAATACTGCAGGAGCAAAAACTGCACAAGAAGCGGTACGTATTGCTGAAATTGCGAATCATGCTGGTGTATGTGACATGATTAAAGTTGAGGTGATTGGAGATGATGAAACACTGTTACCTGATCCAATTGAGACTTATGAAGCTTGTAAAATATTATTGGAAAAAGGTTATACAGTATGCCCATATATTTCTAATGATGTCGTGTTAGCTAAACGATTAGAGGAATTAGGTGTCCATGCGATTATGCCGTTAGCTTCTCCAATAGGAACGGGTAGAGGCATTAACAACCCATTGAATTTAAGATATATAATAGAACGTACAAATGTACCGGTGATTGTAGATGCTGGGATTGGTTCTCCAAAAGATGCTTGTCATGCAATGGAACTAGGCGCTGATGCAATCTTATTAAATACGGCGATATCAAGTGCAGAAGACCCAGTTAAAATGGCAGAAGCGATGAAGTTAGGTATCAATGCGGGTAGATTGAGCTTTGAAGCTGGAAGAATCCCAGTGAAATATACAGCACAAGCATCTAGTCCGACTGAAGGAATTGGATTTTTATAATGAAAAGATACCAACGTCAAGCGATTTATGCACCATTTGGTAAACATGGGCAAAGTCGACTTGAAAACACTCATATCATGATACTTGGTGCAGGTGCGTTGGGGAGTCACTGTGCGGAAATATTAACTCGGATGGGTGCAGGCAGTCTAACCATCATTGATATGGATGTCGTTGAAACATCCAACCTACATCGTCAAGCGATATTTGATGAAATGGATGCTGAACAATTGCAACCAAAAGTAATTGCCCTTGAAAATAAATTAAAGTTGATTAATAGTAATGTGAAAATCACTGCGCTATATCAAGAGCTCACTAATAACAATATTGAAAATTTATTAAAGACGTATCAACCGGATATCGTAATTGATGGAATGGATAACTTTACAATGCGCTTTCTTATTAATGAAGCATGTCATAAATGCCAAATACCTTGGATATATGGAGCGGCAGTGGGAAGTAAAGGTTCAGTGTATGCCATTGACTATACGGGACCTTGCTTTAAATGTTTATTAGAGACCGTTCCTCAAACAGGAGAGAGTTGTGCAATCAATGGTGTATTGCCACCAGTTATTTATCAGGTTGCTAGTATGGAGGTTTCTGAACTATTGAGGTGGCTATCTGGTCATGGCTTTTCTAAAAAGTTAATCACGATGGATAGCTTTACTATTGATGTGAAGACATTAAATATTAGTGGGTTAAAGCAGCATCAGTGCCCAGTCTGTAAACGACAACACTATGAATATTTAAATCAGCCAAGGACCAAACACGTTGAAAAGCAATGTGGGAATACCTATCTATTGCGTTTCAACCCTTCAGTGTTTAATTATGCAACGCTCTTACCTACTACAATTGTTAAGCAAAATGACTTTGCTAAGTTGATGACCTATCAAGGTTATCAAATGACATTATTTAAAGATGGTAGAATGAACGTTTACGGCTTAGACGAAGAAGCGGATGCACAACAACTTTTCCTTACTTTGAATAAAAGCGTTAAATAATCTATTAAATGATTGTAATCAAAAAATCGAATAGGCATTAAACACTAAAAAGACTAAACTCTACTGCTAATTTCCTATTTTCTAACTTTATGTTTTATAACATAGTGATTAAAGTATGGGAGATTGATAGTACTCAAGTATTTATTTAAATATTGACCGTGAATAATAATTGAGTGCAATCGTAGTGACTTTGTAGATAACTTAGTCTTTTTTTATTATGTAAATAAAAGAAATTTGTCATTGCAACTAAAGTTCAATAATCCTTCATAAAGTTTTGGCAAATTTGTTAACAGCCCTAATCCAGTTTGAAAACACTATATATTGTGTTTTATATTTAACTAAGACACAACATATAGGAATGAGAGGGGATCAAATGAACAAACTTGAACAAGATTTAAAACGATTAATAACAAAGGACCCAACGGTCGTTAACGAAAATGCTAATAAAGATAGTGCAACATTTTCAACAATGAGAGATTTGACGGCAGGTGTAGTCTCTAAATCCTATGCCTTAAATTATTTATTACCTGAAAATGTGGCAACTGCACATAAAAAAGGGGAAATACATTTTCACGATTTAGATTATCATCCGTTTCAGCCATTAACAAACTGTTGTTTAATTGATGCTGAAAAAATGCTGTCAGAAGGCTTTCAAATCGGTAATGCTACTGTGACATCACCTAAATCTATACAGACTGCTTCGGCACAATTAGTGCAAATTATAGCAAATGTTTCGAGCAGTCAATATGGTGGATGTACGATTGATCGTGTAGATGAATTGTTAAGTCATTATGTTATTTTTAATGAGCAAAAGCACCGCGAAACAGCAGAAAAATTTGTTACAAAGGACAATATAGATACATATATCGACGAACAGATTACACGTGACATTAAAGACGCAATTGAAAGTTTAGAATATGAAATCAATACGCTATATACTTCAAATGGTCAGACACCATTTGTAACCTTAGGCTTTGGATTAGGAACAGATTGTTATAGCCGTAAGATTCAACAAGCGATCTTAAATACACGTATTAAAGGATTAGGGAAAAATAGAATTACTGCAATCTTCCCTAAATTAGTATTTTCTATTAAAAGAGGTGTCAATTTAGAGCAACAGGACCCAAATTATGATATCAAACAATTGGCATTAGAATGTTCGACAAAGCGTATGTACCCAGATATTTTAAATTATGATAAAACTGTGGAACTATTAGGTGATTTTAAAGCACCAATGGGTTGTCGTTCATTTTTACCATCTTGGAAAGATGAAAATGGTAACTTTGAAAATAACGGACGTTGTAATTTAGGGGTCGTAACATTGAATGTACCGCGTATTGCTATTGAGTCTAATGGTGATATCGAGACATTTTGGAAGATTTTCCATAAGCGTATGGAAATTATGCATGATGCATTAGTATATCGCATTGAAAGAATTAAACAAGCAACACCAGATAATGCGCCAATTTTATATAAAAACGGTGCATTTAAATACAAATTAAATGATGAGGACACGGTATTTTCGATATTTAATAATAAGCGTGCAACTTTATCTATGGGCTATATTGGTCTTTATGAGGCGGCTACAGTATTTTATGGACCGAATTGGGAAACACAATCTAAAGCAAAGGCATTTACCTTAGATATATTAAAAGCAATGAAGTCATATCAATTAAAATGGACTGAAACTTACGATATATGGTTTAGTATTTATAGTACACCGAGTGAATCGCTTACAGATAGATTCTGTCGTTTAGATCAAGAAATATTTGGTGACATCCCAGATATTACAGATAAAGGTTATTATACAAATTCATTCCACTATGACGTGCGTAAAGATGTGAGTCCATTTGAGAAAATTGATTTTGAACAAGACTATCCAGTTTATGCAAGCGGTGGTTATATCCATTACTGTGAATATCCAAAATTAAATCACAATTTAAAGGCATTAGAATCTGTATGGGATTATGCATACGATAAAGTAAGTTATCTGGGTACTAATATACCGATTGACCATTGTCATGAATGTGATTTTAAAGGTGACTTTAAAACAACAGAAAAAGGATATCAGTGTCCAGAATGTGGTAACGATAATCCAAAAACTGTAGATGTCGTAAAACGTACTTGTGGTTATTTGGGCAATCCAGTGCAACGACCAACAATTGAAGGACGTCATAAGGAAATTTGTGCACGTGTTAAACATTTGAAAGATAAGACAGTATGACAATCTTAGATTTGATCAACGGACAAGGTTATATTGCAAGAATAGAATCACAAAGTTTCGTTGACGGTGAGGGTGTGCGATGTAGTATTTATGTTTCAGGTTGTCCATTTGCCTGTAAAGGATGTTACAACAAGGCGGCTCAAAATTTTAGATACGGTGAAAGGTTTAATGAGGAAGTCCTAGAGGAAATATTAGAAAATTGTGCTCCGGATTATATAGATGGTTTGAGTATATTAGGTGGTGAGCCATTTTGTAATTTGGATACAACATTGCGTTGTGTGCGTGCATTTCGCCAACGTTTTGGTAACAGTAAGACAATTTGGGTTTGGAGTGGTTTCTTATTTGAGTATTTAGCAAGTGGAAATTCCGAGAGACGTGCATTTTTAGAATTAATAGATGTATTGGTAGATGGCCCATTTATGGCGCAGCTTTATCGTTCAAACCTACCTTATAAAGGGTCACTTAATCAACGGATCATTGATGTACAAGCATCATTAACTAACCAACACCTATGTGAATATATAACGACCTAATAACAATGTAATTATAATGAATTGAATCGCTAATATAACGCGTTAATGAAGTGTTTAGCTTTAACATGAATACAAAAAACTGTCGTCAAATCATTGACGACAGTTTTTTTATGCTGCTTAATCGAGTGTTGTTTATTTGCTTAAATGTTTTTTAACTTCTGGTATAATTTTATCTCCGATGAGTTCGATATTTTTCATGATTTTATCGAATGGGACACCACCAAAATCAATCTGTGCCATAAAGCGTTGATGTTGATAAAGTTCATGTTGATAAAGTATCTTTTCGATAATTTGCTGTGGGCTACCAACCATTAATGCATCTCTATAATCTGGTGCCTGTTCAAACTGTTGTCTTGGATAACCTTGACCACGAATAAATGAAATACCGACATTTAAATGTGGATAATATTCATTTAATGCTGCTTGAGTTGTTTCGGCAGTGTAGAATAAACTCGCAGTAGCCACTGGTAATTTTGTTGGCGCAATATCATGACCGCTTTCTTCAGCAGCTGTACGGTAAGCATCTATTGAATCTTTAAATACTTCTGCAGGACCGCCTAATGTTGTAATCATCATTGGAATACCTTGGTGACCGGCTTTAATTGCGCTTGCTTGACCACCACCGACAGCACGCCAAATTGGTAAAGTATTATCGATTGGACGTGGGAATATCTTCATATTATTTAAATTAGGTCTGAATTTTCCTGACCAAGTTATACGTTCAGATTTATTTAATTGACGCAATAATGCGAGTTTCTCTTCATATAATTCATCATAATCATTAATATCAAGGCCAAACAATTCGAATAATCCAGTACGTGATGCACGACCTGCTACTATTTCTGCACGGCCATGTGAAATTAAATCAAGCGTTGCGAAATCTTCAAAGACTCTGACAGGGTCTGCTGCACTAATAATGGATGATGAGCTTGAAATTTTAATATTTTCAGTAGCTTGGGCAATAGCACCTAAGACAACACTGTGCGCTTGTGTTGTGAAATGTTCTTGGTGACTTTCGCCTACTGCAAACACATCCAATCCAGCTTGATCTGCTAACTTACTGGCTTCGATTAATTCTTTAATACGCTGTTCGTAACTTACTTTTGTGCCGTTATGTGGATTTAATAAGTGATCTCCCAAAGAATAAAGTCCAAATTCAAGTGGTGTGTGTTTATTCATTTCTAATTGTGCCATTATAGGTGCCTCCTTATTTTATAATTCGTGCAAATTTGCTTCTATTTCACTGCGTTGATCTTCCATAAAATCAGGTAAATTTAAATATTTACCTAAATCTTCAGGTTTAGTATCTACTGTGAACCCAGGATCTTCTGTAGCAAATTCAAATAGAATACGATTATGTCTATAATATAATGATTTAAAGAAATAGCGGTCAATAATACCTGAATTAGGTTTTGAATGTTGATTGATTGTCTCTAATACTGCATTTAAGTCGTCATCTTGCGGCGTAGTTACTGCAATATGGTGTACATATCCTTGACCAGGACGCGCACGTTCACCTTGTTGTTCTATAATAACGAAATCTGTGTACAGTCCTGCGTCATCTAAAGTCATAACAGTCATATGTGCATCATTACCAATTGTGCGGTGATGATAGTTTAAGTCTTGCGCTAAAAATTCAATCGTCGGTTTACTATCTCTAACCCTTAATTCGACTGGACCCATTCCAAGTATTTGATGGTGTGATGGCACATCTGTGTAAGGATTTCTACGCCACATTGTTGGGAGGGCATAGTCGTCATTTACTAACAAAATTAAATTTAAACCATCAGGATCTTTGAAATTAATTGCAGGTTGAGATAAATAAGTGATTGCTTCCCAGTGGACGTCATTATCATCTAAGCGAGCTTTGTAATAATCTAAAGCAGCTTGATCAGGTATAAGTAGAGACAAACGATAGATTGAGTCAGTACCAGGACGATTTTGTCCAATATTAGGAATTTCAAAGAAACTTAGTAATGTTCCCGGCGCTCCTAATTCATCGCCGAAGAATAAATGATACATCGTTGGATTATCTTGGTTAACGGATTTTTCTACTAATCGTAATCCGAGTATTTGAGTATAAAAGTCTTTATTGATTTGTGCATTTTTTGTATACATTGAAATATGATGATGACCTGTTACATGCATTTGAAAGCCCCCTAAAATTCAACTAATTAAAATGATTTAATTGCCAATTACCTTATTGAAGAAAAACAAAACATTTTATGATATAAAAAGTATACTTGATACATATAATATACTATCGATTTGTATAAAATGCAACACCTGTTGTTTATTGCTATAAAAATAGCACCACATCATCGATATATGGGTGCTACCGTTATATTTATTCTGATTGTTTGAAATCTAAATAGTATAAACTAAACTCTAAATCTTTCTTCAAATGATCCTCCAATAAAGAAACTGCTAGTTCAATGTCTCTGTTGAAAAGGGCATCTACAATTGCACGGTGTTCTTCTATTAGTCCTGGTCGTCGTTTGTTAATTACAGTTTGACTAAAGAGGTAAATAAAACTTTTATATTTTTGATAGGTATCTAATATAAATTGGTTATGTGTAGCATGCATAATTTTTTGATGAAACTTATCATTAATGTCGATAATTTTACTTTCTGCTTCATGCTCTATATCAATATCAGTATAACTCCGCAATTCAGCTAAATCGCTAGCAGTATAGACAATAGCTGCTTTTCTTAATGCATGACTTTCCAACAAGATGCGCATTTCAAATATTTGTCTGTATTCTTCTGTTGTAGGAATAAAAATATATGAGTTTTTAATAAAATATTCCAACTCTAATTGTTTTAACGCTTCTCTAACCGGAGTACGACTCACATTATACTTTTTTGCAAGTTTGGCTTCCGTTATTTTTTCATTTTTACTTAATTCACCTGAAATAATGTCATTTCTAATCTTTTCATAAATAGATAATTCATTTGTATTCAATTGATTCACCTCATCATTCATAGTGTACTATAAAAAATTATGGATTAAAATGTATACATTTTATGACTTTTGGTATACACTAACAACTGTAAGCGATTTCAGAAAGGGTGTTCAATCATGAAAGTAGGCTTTATAGGATTAGGAATTATGGGGAAACCCATGGTTAAAAATTTACTAAAATCAAATGTCACAGTATTTGTGAATGATGTAAATAAAGAAGCAGAACAAGAAGTAGCAAAGCTCGGTGCCAAACCAGTATCTTTAGCAAGCATGGCCAGTGAAGTGGAGCATATCATAACCTCACTACCTAATGGTGCTATCGTAAAGGCTGTGTTATATAGTGGAGAATCAGCATTGTTGAACTATGATGTTACTCATGTGCAATCAATTATTGATACGAGTTCATTAACACCGAATGAATCTTTAGAAATTAGTAAAGTACTTGAGCATAAACAAATTAAATATATTGACGCTCCTGTTAGTGGAGGTGAACCTTTAGCGATAAGTGGTGAACTATCCGTGATGATTGGATGTGATCCTGATGATGTAGCAACTACTCAGCAAGTTTTAGCGCCTATTGCTGCATCCGTAATACGTGTTGGAGATGTCGGTTCTGGTAGTGTCGTAAAATTGGCAAATCAAATCATCGTAAATACAAATATAGCGGCATTGTCAGAAGCAGTAGTGTTAGCTAAACGTTTCGATATTGATTTAGAGCGTATGCACGAAGCAATCAAAGGTGGACTAGCAGGTTCAAGTGTCATGGAAGCAAAGTTTCCTAAGATGATTGCAGAGGATTATCAACCAGGTGGTACATTGAATATTAATCTAAAAGATATGAAAAACGTGACATCGACAGCAGACACAGTTGGTCTTACCCTACCATTAACAAATCAAGTTAAAGAAATCTATAAATCCGAAGTTGCACATGGTAATGGTCTTAACGATCATTCAGGCATCATAAAATATTTTGAAAAAATAAATCATATGTAGGTGAAATGATGTTAACTAATGAACAAATAAACACAACTTTAAATGACCCTATAGACAAAGGATTAATCAATTTCAAATATAAGATTATTGTACTAGATGATGACCCTACAGGAACACAAACGGTTAAAGATTTACCCGTCTATACAGAGTGGTCACAAGAATTAATAGAAGATGGATTCAAACAAGATAATGCAATGTTCTATATATTAACAAATTCAAGAGCTTTAAATGAAGCACAGACGATTGAATTACATCAACAAATTAGCAAAAATATCGAAGCTGTTTCGCAAAAGCTAGACCATCCCTATATCGTGGTGAGTAGAGGTGACTCTACTTTACGTGGTCACTTTTATCTAGAACCTAAGGTGTTAAGTGAAGCGACGGATCAACAATTTGATGCAGTGTTTTACTTACCTGAATTCTTTGAGGGCAATCGCTTTACATATCATGGTACGCATTACCTAAAGGAAGGGGAGCAATACATCCCTGTTGCGCAAAGTGAGTTTGCAACTGATACTACATTTGGTTATACAGCAACAACAATGGCGGACTTCATTGAAGAGCAGAGTTTAGGTGAAATAGCAGCAAAGGACGTATACCATATTGATTTGGATACGATACGACAACGTGATCAAGCTACGATATGGAATGTATTTGACTCAGTTGCTCATTTCGATGCAGTCGTCGTAGATGCTTTGAATGATGAAGATATGAATTACTTTGTCAGTTGTTTAACGGCTTATCTAACTGAACATAATAAGCAATTTATGTTTAGAACTGCGGCATCATTTGTTAAATCAATGTGCCGAACACCAGGTGAAATCATTAATCTCAATGAACATAGTACGAATGATCATGGTGGTATTATTATCGTTGGCTCCCATGTGAAGAAGACTTCTGCACAATTAAGTCATTTAATAGAACATGCAGCGATTAGCAGTATTGAATTTGATGTAACACAAGTAACGAACGATAAATTGTCAGATTATATTCAGAAACAAGTAAATCAAGTGGAAAATTTGATAAAGCAAGGACATGATGTAGTCATCTACACCTCGAGAGATGTCATCAAAACAGAAGATCTTAACAATAATTTGAGTATATCGACAAATATTTCTGATGCACTCGTGGCAATTATTCAAGGATTGACTTTACAACCTCGTTTTATCATTGCTAAAGGCGGTATTACTTCTAGTGATGTGGCGACAAAAGGTTTAAACATTAAGAAGGCTAAAGTAATAGGGCAAATTACACAAGGTGTACCAGTTTGGTTGACTGGTGACGAAGCGAAATACAGTCATATGCCGTATGTTATTTTCCCGGGAAATATTGGCGAGGAAAGTACTTTGACAGAAGTTTATCAGATTAATTCAAAAGATAGAGAGAAATAGAAAGTAGGGGTTCATATGATGGGAGAAATTTGGCCGCTCGTTGCAGTCGTTATAGGTGTAATCGTATTGTTGATATTGATTATGGGATTGAAACTTAATACATTTATCGCTTTAATTATTACATCTATGGTGACAGGTATATTACTTGGTATGAGGCTAGATACAATTGTCACAACAATTGAAAAGGGTATGGGTGACACCTTAGGACACATCGCTATTATATTCGGTTTGGGTTCAATATTAGGGAAATTATTATCCGATGGTGGTGGTGCAACAAGAATTGCAGATACATTGATTAATGTATTCGGTAAAAAGTATGTTACATGGGCAATGATTATTGCTTCATTTATCATAGGTATTTCATTATTTTTAGAAGTTGCATTTGTACTATTGATACCATTGGTATTTACACTTGCGAAACGCATGAAAATATCGAATCTTAAAGTAGGTTTACCTATGGGAACATCGATAGCAGTAACGCATGGATTTTTACCACCGCATCCCGGTCCTGTTGCAATTTCTGAAGCGGTACATGCAAATATTGGTCATGTATTAATGTATGGAATCATTATTGGTATACCATTAGCTGCTATCGTTGGTGGAATCTTTCCAAGAATTGCTCTGAAAATTGCACCGTCTGCTTTCGAACGCTTAGGTAATCAAGCTGCAGTAGGTGAAGTAAAGGTGCTGAAACATGATCAATTACCAAGTTTTGGTATCAGCTTATTGACTGCATTGTCGCCAGTTATATTAATGTTACTCGCAACAGTTGTGCAATTAGTCACTGGTAATGAGGATGGACATGCTAAAGGCCTAGAAGGGTTTATTTACTTTATTGGAACCTCAGTAACTGCAATGTTGATCGCAGTATTATTTGCCATTTATACGATGGGTATACGCAGAAAGCAAAGTATGAAAGAAATTATGGATACAGTAACTAATGCCATTACACCTATTGCAATGTTAATCTTAATTATCGGTGGTGGCGGCACTTTCAAACAAATACTAATTGATGGTGGCGTTGGTGATACGATTTCAGAAATATTTAAAGGCAGTGAGATGTCACCACTGATACTAGCTTGGTTGGCTGCAGCATTATTACGTACTGCTTTAGGTTCTACTACCGTAGCAGCAATATCTTCAGTAGGCATAGTCTTACCTTTATTACAAACAACAGACGTAAATCTGTCATTGGTCGTATTAGCGATTGGAGCGGGAAGTATATTTTGCTCGCATGTTAATGATGCTGGATTTTGGATGTTTAAAGAATACTTTGGTTTAACAATCAAGGAAACTTTTTTAACATGGACATTATTAGAATCAATACTATCCGTTGTTGGTTTGGGCTTTATTTTAATATTAAATTTAGTAATTTAATCATACGCTTTATATTAGTGAAAATCTTTGTACACACATCATTTGAGGTACGAAGATTTTTTTAGTTACCTAGCCGATTACATTGACTTAATCTTCAGAAAATGGTAATTTATTACCTATTAAATCAATCGGAATAATAAACGATTTGGAGGAGTCAAAATGGGGAGAATGAAATTAGGTCTTTTTTTAGCAGGTTACGGGCATCATTTAGCGAGCTGGCGCCATCCAAAGTCAGTAGAACAAGGTCCAGTTGATATTGACCATATTGTAAATATCAGTAAAATTGCAGAACGTGGTAAATTCGATTTAGTCTTTTTATCAGATGCTTTATATATAGATGAAACGGCACATCCAGATTTGATGAGTCGCTTAGATCCATTCACATTAATGACGATTATAGCGAGAGAAACATCAGATATTGGCTTAGCAGCAACGGTTTCGACAACGTATTCACAACCGTTTCACTTGGCGCGTGCATTTAGTTCATTAGATCATGTCAGTGGGGGACGTGCAGCATGGAATATTGTGACTTCAGCAGTCAATAGTACAGCGCAAAACTTTAATGGTACTGTCAATGTAGAACATGGATTGAGATATGAACAAGCAGGTGAATTCGTGGATGTTGCCAATAAGTTATGGCATTCTTGGGAACAGGATGCATTTGTTAAGGACAAGGAACGCGGTGTTTTTGTCGATCAATCCAAATTACAACCAATCAATCATGAAGGCAAATACTATAAAGTGAAAGGTCCACTTAATTTAGAACGTTCACCTCAAGGTAGCCCGTTATTGATTCAAGCTGGTTCTTCATCAGCAGGTACGGATTTAGCATCACGAGTCGCTGATGTAGTATTTACTGCACAAACGAGTGCCGATGAAGCAAAGCACTTTAATGATGGCTTAAGAGATAAAATTGAACAACACGGTCGTAAACAGACAGACGTATCTATTATGCCAGGTCTATTTCCAGTAATCGGTGATACAGAAGAGGAAGCACAAGCGAACTATGAAGAATTACAAGATTTAATCTTACCTGAAGAAGGGTTAAAGTTATTATCTCCATATGTAGGAGATGTAGATTTATCCAAATATGATTTGAAAATCCCATTTGAGCAGGTGGAGTCTTCCGATGGTAACGGTATTAAAAGTAGATACGAATTGATTAAAAAAGAAGCAATGGAACAAAATTTAACATTAGAAGATGTAATGAAGAAAATTGCTGGAGCAAGAGGTCACTTTATGGTGGTTGGGACACCAGAACAAATCGCTGATACTATGCAATATTGGTACGAACAAGGTGCAGCAGATGGCTTTAATATTATGCCACCACTATTACCGACACAATTGGAATTATTTGTTGATAAAGTAGTACCAATCTTACAACAACGCGGGTTAGCACAGACAGAATACGCTGCAGGGACTTTGAAAGAAAAGTTTGGCCTGGAAAACGATTAGCGACCAGATGAAATGACGTATTTGAAAAACGATATCTAATGAATAACGCTCTCACTGCGTATGGCAGTGAGAGCGTTTTTTTGTATGATTAAATTTCAGCTAAACAAAAATCTAGCCAATCAATATAAGATTGTTCACGTAAAAGGGCCTTCTTTAATATCAAAATGTGTTGCAAATCTGATTTAGCATCCAATTGATTGTAAATTGCTTGCAAATGCATTAACTTTTCTTCCTTCTCAATTTTCTTTTGGGTGAGCAATTGATGCTTGCTTTCGTCTTCAAGACTATCAAAAAAGTAAACCTTTATTGCAAAAGGGTCTTTATTACTTTCATCTTCTTCAGCATTTTCAATCCAATGAAATAGTGTTGTTCTTCCTAAATCGGTAATGCTATAAATCTTTTTAGTCACTTTACTTGTCTCATCAATATTTGAAATATAAATATGTTCACTCTGCAGTAATTTTTTAAGCTCATTATAAATTTGACTATGTTTAGCATTCCAAATTTCACCAATGACTTCACTAAATGATTTATAAATTTCATACCCAGTCAGAGAGTGATTATTGAGTAATCCTAAAATTGTATATTGAAGCACATTTTTCATAAAGTTCCTCCTGTGTTCTTTGACAGAATCAGTGTATAGGATTATCATGTAAATGTAAACATGTAATTAATTACATGTTTTAGAAGGAGGAAATGTTTATGAATACACTAAAAGACTTTATTGGAGCACATATGATTTACACATACGACAATGGTTGGGAGTATGAAATGTATGTGAAAAATGAAAACACAATTGATTATCGAATCCATTCAGGTATGGTTGCCGGTCGTTGGGTAAAAGATCAACAGGCGGACATTGTTCAAATTATTGCAGGTGTCTATAAAATTTCTTGGACAGAGCCAACAGGCACAGACGTCTCACTCAATTTCGTTCCAGACCAAAATATTATGCACGGCGTGATCTTTTTCCCGAAATGGGTACATGAACGTCCAGATATCACAGTATGTTACCAAAATGATTATATTGATTTGATGGAAACATCTAGAGAAAAATATGACACATATCCAAAATATGTTGTTCCTGAATTCGCTACAATTACTTATGTTGGACAACCCGGTACCAACAATGAGCAAGTTATTGCTGAGGCACCATATAATGGAATGACTCAAGATATCAGAGATGGCAAATTTGCTATGTTAAATAACTAGAAAGTAGAGTTGTCTACTAATGATGGAAAAAATATTTGAAATTTCAATGCATGTTGAAGAACCAATCGTGGTTGGACAAGATGCACAAGTTGGCAGACGTCAATTGATACCGATAGTCTCAGGTACAGTGAAGAGTAACCAACATTCTGGTCACGTATTGCCAGGTGGTGTTGATAGCCAATGTATTGATCCAACAGGAAAATGTACGTTGTCCGCAAGATATGCTATTCAGTTAAATGATGGTGCGACAATTTATATTGAAAACAATGGTATTAGAACAGTACCTGAAAGTTATAAAGAAAGTGTAATAAATGGTGGATTTGTAGATTCTGAAGTGTATTATTTTCGTACTACGCCCACCTTTGAAACCTATAATACGTCATATAAATGGCTAATGGAAAAGATATTTGTCGGTTATGCGACTAGAACAACAGACCGAGTTCTATTAACGATTTATATGGTTTAATACGACAGGTTGAAATTTTATGATACAATTTCAACTTTAAAACTACATCATAATGTGTTCTATGGGTTACTATATTTAAGGATGATTACAGTGAATGCATAATGTATACGTAGTTAATCAATGAAAATATGGCAATTTCTACTAAAAATATGGTAGAGATTGCCATTTTTTATGTTGAATATTTATGGCGTACATATGAATTTGATAATGATTTATATAATAGGGTATGTGAGAAGAATATTTCTGAATAACAAGTGACAATAAAATTAAAGGTGGCTATTATAATGATTCTAGAAGCGGCAATATTAAATGTAAAAGAGGATAAAATTGGTGGTTTTGAAGAAACTTTTAGAGAAGCATCAAAAATTATCGCGACAATACCGGGTTATATTCAACATACGTTAAATAAATGTATAGAACAAGAAGGGAAATATTTATTACTCGTCGAATGGCAAAGTCTAGAAGACCATACTATTGGTTTTCGAGAATCCGAAGCATACACAACTTGGAAATCATTATTGCATCATTATTATGAACCGTTTCCTAATGTAGAACACTTTGAAAAAGTAGATTTATAAAAGCAATAACTTAATAGATGTACTAGTAACAGATGAAATAACAGGCGAAAGTTTACTCGCGCACAAATATTGACGTTCCGATAAGCATATCGGGACGTTTTTTTGATGTTGTAAAAGCTAATGTATAGGGGGTTTTGGTGGAATTTGTAAATTTAATTAAACATTTATAATTGACAGAAAGCGTTTTCTCGTTTATCTTTTACATAAGTTCTATAACAGAACAAATGTAAAGGGGTTGAGTGTATGTCATTATATTCAGATTTATTAGTCAAAGAGGAAAAGAAAGATTTTATACGTGTAGGTGTTATTGGAGCAGGACAAATGGGCCGAGGATTAATAAGTCAAATATCACAAATACCAGGTATGATTATTGGAGGAATATGTGATATTAGTGATAGTAATATTCAAGTAGCATTAGAAGGTTATCAAAAACGTAATCAACATAATCATGAGGTTAAAACATCGACTGATTTTAAAGAAGTCATAAATAGTGACCTGGTTGAAGTTATAGTAGATGCAACGGGTGTTCCTGAAATAGGCGCACAAATAATGGAGCTTTCATTAGAATCTAATAAGCATTTAGTGTTACTGAATGTTGAGGTAGACATCACAGTTGGATCGATTATGAAAAAGAAATTTGAAGATAAAGGATTAGTTTATACGGGTTCTGCTGGTGATGAGCCAGGAGTACTTGTCGAATTATATGAATTTGCTAAGTCAATGGGGTTAGAAGTTGTAGTAGCTGGTAAAGGAAAAAATAATAAATTACAACCATATGCTAATCCAGATTCTTGTTTAGATGAAGCAAAAGCTAAAAAAATGAATCCTAAGATGTTAGCTGCTTTTCAAGATGGAACAAAAACTATGGCAGAAATGAATTTATTAAGTAATGCTATAGGATTTACCGTTGATATTGATGGTATGCATGGAGTTGAAGCAAATTTAGATAATGTAAATGAAAAGTTAAACTTGAAAGAGTTTGGTGGCGTATTAAATGAATTAGGAGTTGTAGAATATGTAGACGGTTTAGCACCAGGCGTATTTGTTATCGTCAAATCTGAAAATGAAATTGTTGATGAAGAATTGAGATATTTATTAAAAGTAGATGAAAGTCACAATGATCATTACACTCTATATAGACCTTACCATTTAGCAAGTTTAGAAACACCAAATACAATAGCGAAAGTTGCTATGTATAATGATTATTCAATCAAACCTATCAGTGGTCCTATTAGTGAAACAATAGCAAGAGCTAAAAAAGATATTAAAAAGGGTGAAGCTATTGATGGTATAGGAGGTTATTGTGTAAGAGGAGAAATAACAAGTCATGAAAGTATGAAAGAAAAAAATGCATTTCCTATAGGGTTGATTACTAAAGGAACGATAGCACTTAAAGATATAAAAAAGGATGAAATTATAACTTATGAAAACACATCATTAAATAAAGATTCAACTATTTATCGTTTGCGTCAGGAGCAAGATGAGGTGTTTAAATGAGCCTGTTTTTAAATATATTAATTATAATTATGGTTATCCAATTTCTACTAGGGATGCTTCAACTGAGAACAATTAATAAAAAAATAAATGAAATAAAATCAAATTATAGTAAGCAGTACAAAATAAATATTTCAATTGAAAGGAAATTTAAGGTTTTTAAAGTTGTATTGATTACTGTATGGAAAGATGAAAGATTAATTAGCATTTACTCAATAGAAAGTAAAATATTTAAAATAAAAGTTCGTAATAATGAAAATGTTAAGAATAAAAAGATACAAAGCAATATAAATATGTATCTAAGAGGTGATACGGCATGAATATAATTGAATGGCTGGGGAAACACTTTATTGGTTTGTTTGATGAAGGTGGTAAACAATTCACTGAATTATTTACTAGTATCGTTCCTACTTTAGTTGTGTTATTAACATTCACGTACGCTATTATTAAGTTTATTGGAGAAGAGAGGGTAACAAAAGCTATACGTGTAACTTCTAAATATACAATTACAAGATATACAATTATGCCAATGTTATCCGTTTTATTATTAACAAACCCAATGGCATATACTTTTGGGAAATTTGTAGATGAAAAGAAAAAACCAGCTTTTTTTGATTCGCTTGTGACATTTTTACATCCTGTTACTTCACTATTTCCTTATGCTAACGCTGGAGAGCTATTTGTTTATTTAGGAATAGCCAATGGTATTCAAAAGGCTGGGTTAGACACCTCAGAATTAGCAGTAAGATACTTCTTAATTGCAATCGTTATAATGTTGATTCGGGGTATGATTACAGAGCGAATTACTGCGTATCTATACAAAAAAATGTAAACGTTTTCTATAAGGGGTGATTGACATGAGTAATTGTGTCAGAATAAATAAAGGTAATGGTGGTTGGGGTAAGGGTTTAACCATTGAAACATCAGAAGAAAAAGACATTATTCTTTCAGTTACTGGAGGGGGTATACATCCAGTTGCAGAAAGAATTGCTGAATTAACTGGCGGTAAAGCAGTTGATGGTTTTAAAAATAATGTCAAAGATAGTAGGGTAGCTGCAGCTGTGATTGATTGTGGAGGTACTGCCAGAATTGGTGTTTATCCAATGAAAGGAATACTAACTGTTGATTTGTTACCGACCTCACCGAGTGGTCCACTGGCAAAACATATCAATGAAGATAATTTTGTCTCGGGGGTTAAAGTTTCAAATATTGAATTGATAGAAAATAGTGAAGAAAAAAGTAGTGCCACGAAAATTTCTGAGTCTGAGAATGATAGTAGTGATAATTTAGGAAATGTAGAAACATCTAATAATCAAAGTGTAGAAAGTCAGAAAAAAGAATCATTTTTGATCAAGTTTTCTAAAGGAATTGGTAATGTAACAGGAACATTTTATCAAGCAGGTAGAGAGTCTATTGATATGTTAATAAAAAATATACTACCATTTATGGCTTTTATTAGTATGTTAATCGGTATTATTAATTATACAGGCATTGGTCAGTGGTTAGCAAAATTGATGACACCACTAGCTGGTTCTTTAATCGGATTACTAATATTAGTATTTATTTGTACAATACCTATTTTATCACCTGTATTAGGTCCAGGTGCTGTAATCTCTCAAGTTATAGGTGTATTGATTGGGACTCAAATAGGTGCAGGAAATGTACCTCCAGAATTTGCATTACCAGCTTTATTTGCTATAACTGGACAGGTTGGTGCTGATTTTATCCCAGTTGGACTTTCTTTAGGAGAAGCTGATGAAAAAACAGTAGAAGTAGGAGTACCTGCAGTTTTATATAGTAGGATGATTACAGGTGTCTTAGCAGTTATAATTGCATATTTTGCTAGCTTTGGATTATATTAAAAAGGAGAGAGAAAAATGTATAAAACAATAATTAAAGAATTTGGTAGTATGGCTTCAGCTTTCAAGGAAGATAACCTATTTGTCCTATTTGGTACTTCTGCGCCTGAAGAATTGAAAGACATTTCATATATTCATGAAGTTCAAGAAAGTAATACAAATTTTAATTTAAATAAGGTATCTAAATTAATAGTGAATGACAAAGAATTTGAAGTTGAAAAGGTTGGATCTGAAGCGCATGGCAATCTAATTGAATTAGGGCACATTTCTGTATATTTGAATAATAATGATATACTACCAGGAGCAATTTCGATCAAAGGTAGTGAATTACCGGACCTTGATAAAGGTGATATATTAATTTTTGAGTAGGGGTAACAATGTCAATATTAGATGATACACGAATAATGATAAAAATATGTAAATTATATTATCAACAGGAATTAAATCAAAGTAGAATTGCAGAAATCATGGGAGTAAGTAGACCAACTGTTTCTAAGTATTTGACTTTGGCTAAAGAAAAAGGAATTGTAGAAATAAAAATTAACGAGAATGATTTATTAGAATTAGAGACAAAGTTAGAGAATAAATTTAATTTAGAAGAGGTACTTTGCATAAAAAATACTAAACAAATAAAGAGCAAGCTAGGTATTGCTGGAAGTAATTATTTATTAAGAAGACTGTCAAATGATGATATTGTAGCTGTATCTGCAGGTACTACTATAGACCAGATTGCGAAGAATATAAACAGTAATAATAAATATCCAAATGTATTATTTGTTCCATTAGTAGGAGGAATGGGGAATGCATCAATGGACATTCATGCCAATCATATCGCAGATACATTTAGTAAAAGTTTAGGTGCAAAAAATATGTTGTTACATGCACCTGTTGTTGTCGATGATTTAGAAGCAAAGCAATTTATGATGAAACAAAAGTTTGTAAATCAAGTTACACACAAAATGCAACAAGCTAATATCGCATTAGTAGGAATCGGTGCAAATCCTGAAGAATCTACTATGGTAGCCTCTTATCGAAATGAGTTAAGCTTTGAGGATATTGAGGGTCAAGCAGTTGGAGATATAATGTATAACTTTATCGATAAAAATGGGCAGAAGGTTGATTGCGAGTGGAATAGAAGAAACATATCTCTTGATTTAGATGAGTTTAAGAAGATTCCATTAAAAATTGGCGTAGCAGGTGGAGAAAATAAAGCTAATGCTATATTAGCTGCGTTAAGCAATAACTTAATAGATGTACTAGTAACAGATGAAATAACAGGCGAAAGTTTACTCGCGCACAAATAATGACGTTCCGATAAGTATATCGGGACGTTTTTTTGATGTTGTAAATAAGTTTGTGATACTATGCTAAATATTTTTAAAAATTCAATAAATTCAGAAATTATATTGACGCTTAAAAGATAATGACCTATAATTTCATTATTCTTATTAGAATGGTAAGGATTGATAGAGGAGGATACAGATTGATTGAATTTGAGAAGGTAAATAAAGTATTTCATAAGAAAAAAGAACGTATCCACGCTTTGAAAGATATATCATTTACTGTTAATAAGAATGATATATTTGGCGTAATTGGATATAGCGGTGCCGGGAAAAGTACCTTAGTTCGATTGGTAAATCAATTGGAACGCGTGAGTGAAGGTAAGGTTATCGTCGATGGACATGAGTTAGATACATATAAAGAAAAAGAATTAAGAAATGTAAAAAAGGAAATTGGCATGATATTTCAACATTTTAATTTGTTGAATTCCAGTACAGTATATAAAAATATTGCAATGCCATTGATACTAAGCGGAGTAGATAAAGCTGAAATCAAACAAAAGGTCGAAGAAATGCTCGCTTTTGTTAATTTGTCAGATAAGATGTATCAATACCCCGATGAACTGTCAGGTGGACAAAAGCAAAGAGTTGCAATTGCCCGTGCTTTGGTTACAAATCCTAAGATATTACTGTGTGACGAAGCAACAAGTGCGCTTGATCCAGCAACGACGAGTTCAATATTAGATTTGTTAAAGCGTGTTAATGAAACATTTGGTGTAACTATTCTAATTATTACGCATGAAATGGGCGTAATTCAAAAGATTTGTAACAGAGTAGCTGTTATGGAGAAAGGGGAAGTCGTTGAGATTGGCAATGTTAAAGAGGTGTTTAGCCGCCCACAAACGACTACAGCACAAAACTTTGTCTCGACGGTTATTAATACAGAACCGTCAGAGTCTTTAAAGCATACCTTTAATCAACGTACAGATAATAATTATATTGATTATCGATTATTTTTAGAAACTGAACAGATAGAACAACCAATTATTAATGAATTAACACAACGTTATCAGGTAGAAGTAAACGTATTATTCTCATCCATGTCTACCATACAAGACGATACAGTTTGTTATCTATGGTTGCGTTTTGAAACAGATCAACATTTCAACCAGGAAACGATTGAGTCTTACTTTAAAAATAAAGCAATAACATTTGAGGAGGTGTAGTCATATGCTTGGTTCGAGTATTGATAGTGCGCAGTTATTTGAATCTTTATATCAAACCTTATATATGGTTACTGTCTCATTAATTATAGGTTCGATTATAGGTATACCATTAGGCATTTTATTAGTTGCGACGCGAAAAAAAGGTATATGGCCGAATGCAATAGTGCATCAAATTTTAAATCCAATTATTAATATTTTAAGGTCAATACCATTTATCATTTTATTGATTTCTATTGTACCTTTTACCAAATTATTAGTTGGAACTTCTATAGGAACAACAGCTGCAATAGTACCATTAACGGTTTATGTAGCTCCGTATATCGCACGACTTGTAGAAAATTCATTACTAGAAGTAGATGAAGGTATCGTCGAAGCGGCGAAAGCAATGGGTGCATCACCTGTTCAAATTATTTGGCACTTCTTATTACCAGAAGCATTAGGCTCATTAGTATTAGCGATTACAACTGCCATTATTGGATTAGTTGGAGCTACCGCTATGGCCGGTGCTGTTGGTGGCGGTGGTATAGGTGATTTAGCGCTTGTATACGGTTATCAACGCTTTGATACATTAGTCATTATCATTACAGTCGTTGTATTAGTGATTATTGTACAAATTATACAAACACTTGGAAATTACTTATCTAAAAAAATTAGACGAAATTAATGAGGGGGATTTATTAGTAATGAAAAAGTTATTAGTCTTAATTGTTTCAGTATTATTTATATTAGCAGCGTGTTCTGGTGGAAAAGAAAAGGTTACCGTCGGAGTAGCATCAAATGACACTAAAGCATGGGAAAAAGTAAAAGAATTAGCGAAAGACGAAGACATTGACTTAGAAATTAAACAATTTTCAGATTATAACGTACCAAACAAGGCATTAAGTGATGGGGATATTGATATGAATGCCTTTCAACACTTTGCATTTTTAAATGAATATAAAAAGGCTCACAAAGATGCAGATATTTCAGCAGTTAGTACAACAGTATTGGCCCCATTAGGTATTTACTCAGATGATATTAAAGATATTAAAAAAGTAAAAAATGGAGCCAAAGTCATCGTGCCAAATGATGTCTCTAACCAAGCACGTTCATTGAAATTATTAGAAGCTGCAGGATTAATTAAATTAGATAAAAACTTCGGATTAAGTGGATCAATTAAAGATATTAAATCAAATCCTAAAAATCTAAAAATTAAAGCAGTAGATGCACAACAAACAGCTAGAGCTTTGTCAGATGTTGATTTATCAGTTATTAATAATGGGGTAGCGACTAAAGCAGGTTTAGATCCGAAAAAGGACCCTATATATACTGAAGACTCAAAAAATGATGCAGTAAAACCATATATCAATGTCATTGCCACAAAAGATGACAAGCAAAATGATAAAACATACAAAAAAATCATTAAACTATATCATTCAAAAGAAGCACAACAAGCACTTAAAAAAGATACAAAGGATGGAGAATATCCTGTAGATTTATCTAAAAAAGAAATCAAGAAAATTGAAGATAGTTTAGAGAAATAAGTGTAAATTAACGACTTAGAAAATAGTGTGATTAATTTTTTAAACTATAGAATAAGGTCATAAATATATATTAAAAAAAGAGAGCTCATCCATTTGGATGAGCTCTCTTTTGATTATTGTCATTAAAAATGATTGATTAATAATATCTAAAACCAAAGAAATTCATGATGAAATCCATCCACAGTCCTCCTCTCTCTACGTTTTGTGAGTTTTATTATATCATTATATTAAAATATATCAATAAAATTGTATAACAAAATTATAGAAAATGAAGGTGGCTATATCGTGTGATATGAAATTGCCTTTGTGGAATGAATGAGTTTTTTATATAGGTTTATTTTGCCAATAATATTAGTAAGTGAAGACACTAATTCCAAGTAAACATCATAATTTCATACAGTATGCGTCTTGTCAGTAGCATTATTTAAATTAATTAGGAATGGTTGGAACTTCAGATATTAATTTTTGAGTGTATGGGGCTTGTGGATGTTCAATGATACTTTCTGCGTCATTAAGTTCTACAATAGTACCATTTTGCATTACTGCAATACGATCACACATTTCCTTTATCACACCCATATCATGTGTAATAAATATATAAGTAATTTCCATTTCATCTTGAATACTTTTAAGTAACTGAATAATTTCTTTTTGAACGGAAACATCTAATGCTGATACAGCTTCATCACAGACGATTATTTTCGGATTAATAGCAATTGCACGAGCAATACTCACTCTCTGTCGTTGCCCACCTGATAGTTCATGAGGGAAACGATATAGAAATGCTTCATCTAAACCAACCTTTAGCAGAAGTTCTTTTACGCGTTCTTTTAAATGGTGTTCATTTGTCACTAAATTATGAATTTTTAAAGGACGTCCGATTATATCGATTACTTTAAATCTAGGGTTTATCGAAGCAAAAGGATCCTGGAAAATCATTTGTATATCTTTTCGTAATGGTTGCATTTCTTTAGAATTGAATAAACTCAATGGAATATCCTTATACCAAACATAGCCGTCTGAAACAGAATTAAGTCCTACTACAGTCTTTGCCAATGACGACTTTCCTGATCCAGATTCACCAACGATACCTAATGATTCACCTTTTTTAATTTCTAAGTCAATGTGCTTAACAGCTTTAAAGGTATCATTAATTCCTATTGGATATTCTACACTGACATCTTCAAATTTTAGAATAATTTCATCGCTAATTTGTCTTGGAGTTTTGGGAGAAAGTAAATTCGGTACTGAATTTATAAGTTTCTGTGTATATGCTGATGTTGGATTATTAAAAATACTGCTTACAGAACCTGATTCTACTACTTCACCTTGCTTCATAACGATCATTTCATCGCAAAATTGATAAACGACACCTAAATCGTGTGTAATAAAAATTATAGAAGTATCGATATAATCATATAAATCTTTCATTAATTCTAATAATTGATTTTGAGTGCTAACATCTAAGGCTGTCGTTGGCTCATCTGCAATTAAAATTTGAGGTTCTAGAACAAGTGCCATAGCAATCATTACACGTTGACGCATACCACCAGAAAATTCATAAGGATACGCGTTAAAATTACGTTCTATGTCCTGTATACCAACTTTTTGTAAAATATCTAACGCCATTGCTTTTGCCTGTCGCTTATTTATTTTTTTATGTTGAAGTATGACCTCGGTAATTTGTTTTCCGATTGTAGTTCTAGGATTGAGTGATGATATAGGATCTTGGAAAATCATCGCAATATCTTTACCCCGAATTTTTTGAAAGGCTTTACTATTAAATTGAGTTAGGTTTTGGCTATTAAACGAAATCTCTCCAGATATGACAGGAGCGGGAGAATCTGGCAGTAGACCCATGATTGATTTAGCAGTAATACTTTTACCAGAACCAGATTCCCCAACTATTCCCAATATTTTTTTCTTATCTAATTTGAAACTTACATTTTTGACTGCATTAATTGAATTATTGCCTTGATTGAACGTCACACCTAAGTTTTTAACTTCTAATAATGGTGGCATGTGGCAGTCCTCCCTATTCACAAATATATGTTTTTAATCTATACTTTATATATCATACTAATCTACTCGAGTATAACTTACAAGGAGGGATATTTATCTATCGATATAGTCAGGCATTCAACTCGTTGTATAATCAACTGTTTTATCGTATTTTATTTTCAATATTGAGCTTACCCATTTTTATATATGCTATTATAAAATATTTGATTTCTGGTAATAACAGTGAAGACTTACAACAGAATTTGGCGGTTGAAAAAATTGCCCACGCATTGCAACAAAAGTATTTATATCTAAAAGAACACAAGACAAAGCAACAACTATTTAAAGAAGCTCAGCATATTTATAATAGAAGGAATCGTTACGATGATGAACAGGTAACGAATGACTTTACTTCATTTTATAAACAACTACTGTTTAATAATCATCTCATATTTAAAGTTATTTTAGCATTCCCACTTTTTATTGTTCTCAGCTTTTATTTGAATCCTATGGTTAGATATATATTTGAGAGAATAATTATGGCAATTGTGGTTATCATAGGAGTCATAACGGTCGTATTTACAATTTTGTATTTATCACCTATGGACGCTGCATATAGCATATTAGGACCGGATGCGACTAAAGATCAAATTAAACAATTTAACGAGGCACATAATTTAAATAGTCCATATTTACTTCAATTATGGGATGCGATTAAAGGTGTGTTTACTTTTGACCTAGGAACTACTTATAAAGGTAATGAAGTAGTTACGCATGCAGTAGCACAAAGAATTCCAATTACATTATTGTTAACATTAATTGCCTTACTAATTGCAATAATAATTGCTATTCCAATAGGTGTGGTGAGCGCACTAAAACGTAATAGCTGGATTGATGTTATCTTAATGACAATTGCATTAATTGGTTTATCTATTCCGAATTTTTGGCAGGGTTTATTATTTATATTAGCTTTCTCGTTAAAACTTAATATATTACCACCATCGTATATGCCAGATAACCCTTTTTCATTAATCTTACCAACACTAGTTATTGGTACGGCGATAGCTGCTTCCATTACCAGAATGACGCGTTCCTCTGTGTTAGAAGTTATGAGAAACGATTATGTTATGACAGCCTATGCCAAAGGTTTATCGACAAACCAAGTCGTAGTCAGACATATTTTGAAAAATGCACTTATACCCATTATTACATTGATCGGTTTGCTTGTTGCTGAATTACTTGGTGGATCAGCTGTTACTGAACAGGTTTTTAATATTAATGGTATAGGTAGATATATCGTTCAAAAACAACTGGTACCAGATATTCCTGCTGTTATGGGTGGCGTGGTTTATATTTCAATAGTTATCTCACTAGTAAACCTTATTATTGATATTTTCTATGCTGTGATTGACCCAAAATTACGTAGTGAAATTAAAGAAAAGGAGTAACTGTATGACTCAACAGAGATATATGATCCCATCATTATTGATTTTTTCAGTATGTGCTATATTGACATACATTTTGGTGATATTTACTGCATGTATCAATTTGTTTAAAGGTTATGTAGTAGATTCATTTTATATAACTCAGTTTATATTAATTTTATTAACGATAGTGGTTGCGTTTTTAGGTTTTGGAGTAGATTTGTGGTATAAACAAAAGGCATTAAGATACATAGGATATAGCATTTTAATTATCTTAACTGCTACTGGTAATTTATTTACTTTGTTAATGTTTATTAGTATTTTACGTTATAAAAAAACTTCGGAATTAGGCATTTATAATGGTTGGGAATCTTTCATAATTAAAATAAAATCAAATAAAATTGCTAGCATAAGTGTAGTAATATTAGTGTTTTTACTTACTATTTCAGTGATGTCGAAATACTTATTTGATACTACTTTGGCGACACAAAATCAATTTGATGACTTATTAAAAAATCCTAGTCTTGTGCATCCATTTGGGACTGATGATTTTGGTAGAGATTTATTTACAAGAATAGTTGTAGGCACAAAATTAACTTTCTTCATTTCTATTATTTCAGTTGTAATTTCAGTCATACTCGGCATGATTTTAGGAATGCTAGCGGGATACTTTGTGAAAATAGACAATCTTGTCATGAGAATATTAGATGTAGTGTTTGCGATTCCATCTTTACTTTTAGCAGTGGCTATTATCGCTTCATTTGGTGCAAGTACAACCAATTTAATCATTGCACTTAGTATAGGTAATATTCCTTCCTTTGCTAGAACAATGAGGGCAAATGTATTAGAAGTGAAACGAATGGAATATGTTGATGCTGCTAGGATTACAGGTGAAACTACACCGCGTATATTATGGAGTTATATATTACCGAATTCATTATCACCAATGATTGTTAGGTTTTCATTGAATATAGGTGTAGTTGTTTTGACGACAAGTAGTTTAAGTTTCTTAGGTCTAGGTGTTTCGCCAGAAGTACCAGAGTGGGGAAATATCTTAAGGACCGGAAGTAACTATCTTGAAACACATAGTAACTTAGCAATATTTCCTGGGTTATGTATTATGTTGCTTGTGCTTGCCTTTAACTTTATTGGCGACGCGGTACGCGATGCACTTGATCCAAAAATTCAATAGAATAGGAGGGCTGAATGTGAAAAAAATCATTGGTATTTCCATGGTTGCTTTAATGATGATATTAAGTGGTTGTAGTATACCTACTAAATCAGAATTAAAGGATTCTAAACAACATGTAAATGTTAAGGGAGAAAAACCTACTATAAAATTTTTAGGTCAGGCTAGTTATGAAAATGATATGAATATAGTTAAAGATCAACTTGAAACAGCTGGATTTAACGTAAAGATGAATATTCAACCTGATTATGGTAGTTATAGAACGCAACGTGAAGCGGGAAACTATGATATTGAAATTGATGATTGGACTACAGTATTTGGTGATCCAAATTACTCAATGAGTTCGTTATTTAGTTCAGAAGGATCAAATAGTTTAATTAAAGATGCTAATGTAGATAAAATGATAAATGATGCTAGCAAAGAGGATAAAAATAAAGCAAAAGAGACATATAAAAAACTAGAGAATGAAGTCATTTTTAAACAAGGATATATGGCACCTTTATATGGTGCTAAGAAAAATCTAGTTTACGATAATAAAGTATTATCTCCAAAAAGCGTAGGTTTACCAAACTCTCGTGCATTAATTTGGCAACAATTTGATTATAATAACAAAAATAATAGAGATACACGACCTCTTGTAATGACACAAGAAGATGGTGAGCTTCAGTCCTTAGACCCAATACGGTCAATTGCACCTTCTGTCTATGGTATAGATATGAATATGTATACTCGACTGCTAACATTAAATGACAATGATCAAATTACAACGGATGGTTCCTTAAGTAAAGATTATGCAGTTGCTAAATCCAATGATGAATTTTATTTCTTGTTAAGAGATGATGATTATTTTGCAAAGGTTGAAAAAGGTATAGCGAAGAAAACAACTGAAAGAGTTACTGCAGACGATGTGAAATTTTCTTTAGATAGGGCAAGAGACAAGCATTCAGTACCAGATAATAACACTTATAATATGCATCAACATATTAAAAATGTTGAAAAATTATCAACTGCAGATATGAATCAATTGAAAAATGTTAATAGTAAAGATGGTAAGTCAATCTATGATAAATTGATTAAAAAACATGGAGTTAAATCGTTGGTTACAAATGGTAATAAAGTAAATAACAAAAAAGGTGACTATCAGATTGTTAAGATATCTACAGATCAACCTATGCCTAAAGAAGTGAACTATCTAACACATTCTTCAGCAGGTATTTTGTCTAAAAAATATGTTACCCAAATAAATAATGATAAAAATTCACCTGATTATGGTGACGCAAGTGCGATTCCATCAAAAGATCATTTGGATAATCAGTTATATGCTAGTGGACCCTATATCATGACTAAGAAGAACAGCTATCAAGCTTCATTAATGCGTAATCCAGGGTTTAATGAAACTGAAAAAAGTGAATACGGACCTGCAAAAATTAAGCATATTACGATGAAGTTTAATGATGACCCTGATAACACGGTATCAGAAGTTAGAAATCACTCTATAGATATGGTTACTGATGTAGATCAAAAAAACTTTGATTTAATTAAATCTGATAAAGATTTAAGTATCGTTAGAAAAAATGGTCGTAAATCAGTATTTTTAATGATAAATAGTAAGAATGGCATATTTAAAGATAATGCCTCATTAAGACGAGCGGTAGTCTATGCGATTAATCAAAATCAATTTATTAAGTTTTATAGAGGGGATAAATTTAGAATTGCTTCACCAGTAACCCCATTACTAGATACAGGGAATAAGCAACATCAAGATTTAAACATAGTAGAGCAAGAAATGAATAAAAAATAGCATTAAGTATGTTATAGGTCGAACTTATAAGCATATTAACATTAGGAGATAATATGGAATAATAATTTTATTTCATTTGATAATTTGAAAATATCTCATGTTAGCTTTGGAGTTCGACCTTTTCTGCTAATATAGGAGGAACTTTAATTGAATGTAAATAATAAAGTGATAGATGAAGGTGTAACAAGTGATGAAGGTTTGATATCAATTTCTCACCCATTAGCTGCAGATGTAGGAAGACAAATTCTGGATAAAGGTGGCAATGCAATAGATGCTGTTATTGCAATGCAACTCTCATTAAATGTCGTAGAACCATTTACTTCTGGAATTGGTGGAGGCGGTTATTTACTTTATTTTGATAATAAAACTAAAAAAGTAAAAGCGTTTGATGCTAGAGAAACTGCACCTCAAAATATTGATCGACATTTCTATTTAGATGACAAGGGTAACCATAAAAGTTTTTTTGATTTAAGTACACATGGAAAAACTGTAGCTATACCAGCAATCCCTAGATTATTTGAACATCTACAGAAAAACTATAGTAATTTAACACTTTCAGAACTAATAAATCCTGCAATAGAACAAGCAGAAAAAGGACATAAGGCGAATTGGGCAACTGAAAAGTATTCCAAACATCAGATTGAGCGTATAAATAAATTCAAGGAAACACATCGTGTTTATACTAATAATGAAGGAGATTATTTTCATAAAGATGATTGGATAACATTTCCTGATATAGCTAAAACATTTCGAATTATTAGAGATCAAGGTTTTGAGGCTTTTTATACCAGTGAAATTGCTGATAAATTAGTAGATATCGTACATGAAAATGGTGGAACGATTACTAAGAAAGATTTATTGGAATATCAAATTCAAATTAAAGAACCAGTCACATCTAACTATCGTGGATATGATATATATGGAATGGGTCCTTCTAGTTCTGGTGGAATTACAGTTATTCAAATATTAAAGTTGTTGGAGCAATTTGATATAAGCGCTATGGGACCACGTTCAACAGATTATTTACATCATTTGATTGAAAGTATGCATATTGCATATAGTGATAGAGCATCATTTTTAGCAGATGAAAGCTTTTACGATATTCCAGTTGAAGCATTAATTGATGAAACATACTTGAAAGAACGCAGTAAACTCATTCACACGAATCATGCTAATTTTGAAATTGGACCGGGTAGTGCAATTCCTTCTGTTGAATCACATACTGATATAGACGAAAAACATACTGAAACTACACATTTTTCAGTTACAGATAAAGATGGAAATATTGCGTCATTTACTACTTCAATAGGAATGATCTATGGTTCAGGTATGACGATACCTGGATACGGTATTCTATTAAACACAACAATAGATGGCTTTGATGTAGTTGAAGGTGGAATTAATGAAATTGAAGCAAATAAACGTTCTTTAAGTAATATGTCTCCTACAATTGTTACTAAAGATGGGCACCCGGTATTAGAAGTCGGTGCACCAGGTGCAATCAGTATAATTGCTAGTGTTGTCCAAACATTAGTTAATGTGATTGACTTTGATATGACAATCCAACAAGCAATTGAAGAGCCGCGTATCTATACAAGTAACCCATCCAGAATAGAATGGGAACGCCAGTTTAAACAAAGTACAATACTTAAATTAATTGCCAAAGGTCATGCTTTTGAATTAACACCTGAAGATTATATTGGTGATGTACATGGGTTGCAATTTGATCTTGAAAAAGGATTAGTTAGAGGTGGAACCGATGATACGCGAGAAGGTGTAGTGATTGGGAAAAATGATAAATACGTTAGTTCACAAGAAACTCCAATAGAGCGATTAGAAGTCTCACCGTTTCAAGTATATTTAAATAAAGTCGAACTACCTTTATTTAAATCCCAGACTAAGATTATTGATAATGAATTTTTCCTTTTAACTGAAATTACTCAATATATATTTAATATTGAAGTAAACAATAAATACTCAAGAATAATAGAAGGACAAGAATTTGTAAATATCGCAGCATTTGCTAAAAGTTTGGAGTATAAAGTTATAAAAAATGAAAAAAATATTTTCTTATATAAGGATTTTGAGCAAAGAATTGATGAAAATGAAGCAGAATATTATCGATATGATAAAGAGAGTATTACACGATAATATTCTAATGGAATGCCGTTAAATCAACGATTAAATGTGTAATTATAATAAAAATATTAATTAATTGTAAGGTTATATTACTCAGTATGTAATAACTATTTACACAAATTTTTAATTTTCTGAAAACTATAATAGAATTACATTATGCTTCAAACAAGAGGAGTGATTATATGTTATCTGGATTATTAAAACCAATCGTTGATTTAGTAGCTGCATTAGGTCTGTAAGGTGTAACAGGTGTGTAAGATAGCTTTCAATAAAACAACGCCAAGTTTTATTGATCATATTGTAATCCCAAAAAATGTCTAGTTTGAACGTTGTCGGTATACAATCTTCAGTAAATTTATGTACTGGTAATACTTCCTACATAAAGCCCATTCTATTTTAATGATAGAGTGGGCTTTTGTATTGCTAGTTAGTTTTTTGTAAATAAGTTCATTTCTTGTAGAAACAATTTGATTAGCGGCTTATCCCATCCCATTTTCTTAGTTAATGCAAAGGTGTAAAAACTTGGTAATTCGCTATAAACTGGGGAGATTATTTTAAGTTGCTGATTTTGTAATTCTGTGGCAACTGTTCTGTAGGGTAATACACTAAAGCCAATGTTATCTAATAGGAATGTTTTAATTGTATGAATACTCCACAACTCAGTTGTCTTCTTTATTTCAATATTATGTGAATCAATAAATGACTCAAACGCTACTCGATAGGTGCTATCCCTTTCATTTATTACAAAATGATTGTATATAGTATGATGCAATAATTCTGGTAAAGTGTCAGGTGCTTCAGGATGCGCAACGAGAACCAACTGCTCAGTAGATAATTTGCGTGTATGAATATATTTATTACTAATTTTTTCATTTACTACAAACGCAATATCCACTTCACTATTCATTAATAAATTTTGATTATGGCTACAAGAGTTATTAAATATGTCGAGTTCTATTTCTGGATATTTTGCAATGAATGATTTAATCACATCGCTCAGTCCAGTTGTCATAATAGATTCAGGAGCAGCAATTTTTAAAGTTCCTTTATTAACATTTTGATTAGAGATATTTAATATTTCCTCATGTGTTGCTATATAATTATTGATTAAAGGTAATAATTGTATTAAAAAATCAGTAGGGACAAGCTGTTTGTTTTTATGCGTAAATAAATTATTTTGTAATTCTGTTTCTAGCTGTTGGATTTGCTGAGAAATGTTAGACTGCGTGTAATTTAGAGTACGAGCAGTATCGGTGTAACTTCGAGTGGCTAATAAAGTTTTTAAAATCGTTAGTTGTTTAATGTTCATTATTTCACCTATAAATTTTATTTATGACATAATAATAACATTAATTTTACTTATTAATATAGCAGTCATAAAATTTCATTAGAGGTGATGAATATGACTGCATTTTTAATATATGTATTTGTAACATCTATTACACCAGGGCCGAGCAATTTATATATATTAGACTCAGCTAAAGCATATGGTATAAAAGGGGCTAAGCAATTTATTTGGGGAATTTTAACAGGATTTTTATTTTTAGCAGTACTTGCTTTATGCCTATTATTTGTATTTGAAAATATGATAATGAAAATTGAAGTTATCCTACAATATCTAGGATTTATCTATTTAATTTACCTAGCATACAAAACCTATCAATCTAGCAAAGAAAATATGAATAAACATACCTACCAATCATTTAAATCAGGATTCCTTCTACAAGTTTTAAATATGAAGTCGCTATTATTTTTTACTACATTAATAGGAGCATTTATTTTACCGATAGCAAATGATTCCACAATATTATATTTATATATGATCATTACCGTGTTTATAGGCTGGATTTGCTTATTAGCATGGGGCTTTTTAGGAAGCTATTTAAAAAATTATATAGAGCAATTCGACCGTCCCTTTAAAATTGTGATGTCCTTACTACTACTATATTCTGCAATCAGTATTTTTCTATAATAAACATGACTACATCTACTGTACCTTTTATGCAAAGGTGCAGTTTTTTTATGCTTAAAAAATTAACGCTATATAACACCGTTGTAATTAAAAATTATAATAAATTTAGTTGAACAATTTTTAAAATGAATGTAAAAGATATAAATTTATATTGATAAAAATTAAAATTGACAATTAAAATGTGCAGTGATATCTTTAACTCTTAGTAGTCCAATCGGGATTTAATAAAAGTAGGTGTAATAATGGAAAATAGATATATGAAATTGGGATTATTTTTAGCAGGATATGGACATCATGTTGCTAGTTGGAGACATCCACAAGCCTCAGAAACTGGTCCAATGGATTTAGAACATTTAATAAAGGTCGCCAAAACAGCGGAAAAAGGAAAGTTTGACTTACTATTTTTAGCTGATAGTTTATTCGTTTCAGAAACCTCACATCCAAATATTTTGAGTAGATTTGAGCCATTAACTTTATTGAGTGTATTAGCAAGAGAAACGCAACAAATAGGATTAGCTAGCACGGCATCTACTACATATGAAGAGCCATTTCATTTAGCACGTAGCTTCAGCTCTTTAGATCATATTAGTGGTGGTCGAGCAGCATGGAATATTGTGACTTCATCAATTAATAGCACTGCCGAAAATTTTAATGGAACAAAGCATATGGAGCATGAGTTGCGATACGAACGCGCCGAGGAATTTGTTGATGTAACAAATCAGTTATGGCGTTCATGGGAATCAGATACATTTAAACGCAACAAAGAAGATGGTGTATTTATTGATCCTTCCAAGTTACATACCATTAATTATGTCGGAAAGCATTTTAAAGTTAGGGGCCCGCTAAATATTGAACGCTCTCCACAAGTTAGACCACTATTGATTCAGGCAGGTTCTTCAGCAACAGGAACAGAATTAGCAGCCAAAGTTGCTGACGTTGTCTTTACTGCGCAAAGTAATTTAAAAGATTCACAGCAATTTTATGAAAATATTAAAGCCAAAGCGCTTCGTTACGATAAAACAGAAAATCAAATATCAATTATGCCAGGATTGTTTCCAGTAATAGGTGACACAGAATCAGAAGCTCACCAAAATTATCAACAGTTACAGGATCTAATCTTACCAGAAATTGGGTTGAAAATTCTGTCGCCTTATCTAGGTGAAATCGATTTGGCACAATACGATTTATCTACGCCATTTGCTGATATTGACTTTGAAATAGGGAATGGGGTTCAAAGTAGATTCGAAGTAATATTAAAAGAAGCCAAAGCTAATGATTTAACCTTAGAACAAGTGATGAAACAAGTTGCTGGATCAAGAGGACATCACATTGTCATAGGAACAGCAGAGCAAATTGCAGATAAAATGGAAGACTGGTTCGTAAATAAAGCGGCAGATGGGTTTAATATTATGCCACCGTTGTTACCCACACAATTTGAAAAGTTTGTTGAACAAGTTATACCTATTTTACAGGATAGAAATTTAGTTCAAAAAACATATAAAACGGGGACGCTGAGAGAAAAATTTGGACTGAAAAATAATTAAGGAGGCTCAAATTTATGTCGATTATACGTAGAGCAACTACTGAAGATATAAATTCGATTGTTACGTTGATGTATGCTGCGTATAAGCCTATCAGAGATTTAGGTATTCATTTTGAATCAGCACATCCAACGATTGAAAAAGTTAGCAATAATGTTAAACAAAATATTTGTTATGTATATGAAGTTGATAACAAATTAATAGGAACAATATCTTTAAGAATGCCCTGGAGTCATAATCCAGGTCCATATAACTTTCCTCATATTTGGTGGCTTGCTACAAGTCCAGATTATAAAGGTCAAGGAATCAGTAAAACTTTGCTCGAATATATAGAAAAACAAGTCATCAAACAAAATTTTCATTCTTCCGCTGTCACTTTAGGAACGGCAAGCAATCATCCATGGCTTGTTGAAATGTATGAACGAAGAGGTTATCAAAAATTTGGTAGCACAAATCTAGGTAAAGGTCACATTACCCAATACTTAATCAAAGTATTAGACGAATCGTTATTTGTAGGTGAAGCAATTTTAAAACAGCAATTTACTGAAATTACATATAAGGAGGATGAATCAATTGGATTTTGATCCGATATATTTTTTAGAAAGCTTTCCTAAAATACTTCCATTTTTACCAATCACATTATATTTAGCATTAATATCATTAGTCATATCAATTGTTGGAGGACTAGTATTAGCACTGATTCTAAAAGCCAATATTCCAGTTATAAAGCAATTGGCTTTATTATATATATCATTCTTCCGGTCGATTCCAAGTTTGGTACAACTCTTTCTAATCTATTATGGCTTGCCACAATTGATACCAGATATGAAAGTTATTGATGCACTAACTGCTGCCATTATAGGCTTAAGCGTTAAAAATTCAGCCTACTTAGCTGAAATATTTAGAGCGGCAATATCCTCTGTAGATAAAGGACAATTTGAGGCAGCACATTCAATAGGCATGAGTAAAGCACGCACATATTTCTCGATTGTTTTACCTCAAGCTACAAAAAATGCGATACCTGCCACAGGAAATATTTTTGTCGGTTTAATTAAAGAAACCTCATTAGTATTCACATTAGGTGTTACAGAAATATTTGCCAAAAGTAAACTCTTAGCTTCAGCTTCATATAAATTCTTAGAAACCTTTTTAGCAGTAGCCATTGTTTACTGGTTAATAACAATAATATTTAGTTATCTGCAAAATCTATTAGAAAAACGTGTGAATAAACCATATGAAAAGTGAGGTGTCACAAATGATTAAAGTAGATCATTTGAGGAAGTCTTTTGGACAAACTGATGTATTGAAAGATATTAATTTTGAATTGAATCAAGGTGAAGTATTAACAATTATTGGCCCTTCTGGTTCTGGTAAATCTACATTATTAAGATGTTTGAATTGGTTAGAACAACCAGATGGCGGCTCAATTTCTATTAATCATATTGATGTACAAGTAGAGCAAGTAAAAAACAAACAAAAACAACAACTCATTAAACAATCAGCAATGGTTTTTCAACATTATAATTTATTTAAAAATAAAACTGTACTTCAAAATGTCACGATTGGTTTAAAGACAAATAAGCATTTAGATAACAACTCAATTCAACAGCGTGCGAATGATTATCTAGAACAAGTAGGATTATCGGAATTTAAACATAAGTATCCAGCAACATTATCAGGAGGACAGCAACAACGTGTTGGAATTGCTAGAGCATTAGCCCTTGATACACCACTGTTATTATTTGATGAACCCACATCAGCACTCGATCCTGAATTAGTAACAGGCGTATTAAACGTCATCAAATCTGTAGCTAAATTAAATAAAACATTAATTATAGTTACACATGAAATGTCCTTTGCAGAGGATATCGCAGACAAAGTTATATTTATGGAAGACGGATTTATTGTAGAAAGTGGTAGCCCTGAACAAATTTTTAATAATCCAAGACAGGAGAGAACTGCCGAATTTATTAATAAAGAATATACCGTTAAATAGAATTGAGGTGAGAGTATATCGTAAATGATACGTATCGTTTTATCCAGAGTATCATTGGGTCTGTAGATAAAATAGGTGAAACAGAATATTATGCCGCCCAAAAAGGATTGATAGACTGTATTGCTACAGCATATGCCACGAAAAATAATGAGGCAATTAATCAGTTAATACAATTGCTAAGCAAAGAACAAGGCGATGGACAAAGTCCTATCATGGCCTATGAGCAAATGTTAAAACCAAGAGACGCTGCCTTAGTCAATGGCTATTTATTACATTATTTAGATTACGACGATGTACATTCTGATGTTAGAGGACATGCAACATCAGTTATTATTCCGACACTTATAGCAGTTTCAAATCAAAATAATCAGAGTTATAGACACTTTCTTGACAGTTATATTATAGGTGTTGAAGTGACTGCACGTATTGGGCGCACGATTGGAAAGAACCATTATGAAAGTGGTTGGCATAGTTCATCGACAATTGGGATAATCGGTGCAACCGTTGCAAGTGCTCATTATCTGAATTTAGATATTGAAACGATTGCTAATGCAATTGGTATTGCTATCTCAGAAATGAGTGGGCTACGTGCTCAATTTGGCACTGATGTTAAACCTTTACATATTGGGTTGGCAGCACAAAAAGCATATATGGCAGTGAAATATAGTGAATCAAAAATAATAACTGGTCACAAAGATATGTTACCGGCTTTGTTCGAAACCTATAGTGAATTATTTTATATGCCTGACAATATAATGAGAACTGATACAGAACCTTGGGCAATTGTTAATCCAGGATTATGGTTTAAAAAATACCCATGTTGTTCAGCCAATTATCATGCTATTGATGCTGTTATGGCACTACAAAGTAAATTCAATATTGAAATAGATAATATAGAACAAATTAACGTTACATTTCCTAGTCAAGGTGATGCAGCATTGAAATACACCAGACCGATTAACGGACTAGAAGGCCGATTTAGCGTCGAATATGTTATTGCTACATTGCTTATTAATAATCGACTTACAATGGAAGATTTTTTTGAAAATAATATAGACTCAAACATTCAAAAACTAATGACTAAAGTACATCGAAATTATAATGATGAAATTATCCCAAAAACAAATGCATTGCCAAAAGGTAGATATACAATTGTAGAAATTAGAACTAAATCAGGTGAGACTTTACGAGAACGCGTGGATGCACCTAAAGGTAGCCCGAATAATCCATTATCAACAGAAGAATTAGTAGGAAAATTATCAACATTTTCGACAAAACATGCACGTAACATACAAAACTTATTCAACGTAACTGATACAGATGAATTAATCACATATATTGTGACAGGAGGATATTAATATGAAAAAACTTATAGTACTCACGTTGGTGGGACTATTTATATTAGCAGGTTGTTCTTCAGATAACAAAAAAGGGACAATCGTAGTTGGAACAACTGGACAAAGTTACCCGAATTCTTATGAAAAAGATGGAAAGCTAGTAGGCTATGATATAGAAGTTTTCGAAAAAGCAGCTAAAAAAGAAGGCTATAAAGTAAAATGGGTGAAAGCAGACTTTTCAGGAATTATGGGGCAGTTAGATTCAGGTCGAGTCGATTCCGTAGCTAACGCAGTTGCTGTAACAGATGAACGAAAAGAAAAATATCAATTTTCTAATCCTTATTCATACATTGGAAGCCAAATTGTCACTTCTCTCAATAATAAAGAAATTAACGATTTTTCAGATTTAAAAGGTAAAAAGGTAGCAGGTGTCATGGGATCTAATCACACAGAAACACTTGAAGCGTTTAATAAGAAAAATAATTACGGAATATCAACAAAAACATACGAAAATCGTGAGAGTGCCATGTTGGATCTAGATAATCAACGTATCGATGGCTACATCAATTCAAGCTCAGTATTATCAGCTGAAAAGAATAAAAAAGATAAAAAAATAAAATTTGTAGGTAAGCCAATTAATGTAGAAGCAACAAGTTTCCCATTTAAAAAAGATAATAAGGACAAAAAGAAAGATATAGATAAAGGAATTAAAGCATTAAAAGATAATGGAGAATTAAAAAAACTGTCTAACAAATATTTCGGGGAAGACACAACAAAAAAATAATATACATTGAGACACACTTTTTATTAATAAGTGTGTCTTTTTTTGAGTTTAAAATTACAATATTGTGTCATATATTTCACTAGTGTATGTTTTTTATAACATTAACCTAAATAAATATAAATTTATACAATCTTAATTTATTTCATAGTTGAAAAAATAATTCAATAGTGCATAATCTTTTTATAGTTAATACATCTTGAGTACTATCATAGAGCTTTTTTAAACAGTTAGAGAAATTTAAAAAGTTAGAGTTTTTGGGAGAAAAAATGAAAAGAGGAAGATCATGTCAAAGAGAGAAAGAGAGTTTAAGCGGAGTTTTAATGAAGAAAAAGCGCGTGTAAAACTTTACAAATCAGGTAAAAATTGGGTTAAAGCCGGCATAAAAGAGATTAAACTACTAGGGATACTTGGATTACCAATTTTTAGCAAGAGCACTGAAAAAGCGCAAGAAGAAACAAAACGCACATTTGGGGACTCAGTAAAAAGAAATACATTAAAAACCACAGGCATATTAGGTGGAGCATTTGCAGCTAACATGTTACATAATCAACAAGCATTAGCTGCTTCAGAATTACCAGTCACTTCAGAACTATCATCACAAAGTGAAACAGTAGGTAATCAAACATCAACAGCAATTAGCAAATCAGAAACAAGTGAAAGCGAAGCATCAACGTCAGAAACATCTGAAAGCGAAGCATCTACATCAGAAAAAGTAGATAGCGAAAGTGAAACTTCAACATCAGAAGAATCAGATAGCGAAAGCGAAACATCAACATCAGAAGAATCAGATAGTAAGAGCGAGACATCAACATCAGACAAATCAGATAGTGATAGTGAGACATCAACATCAGAAAAGTCAGATAGTAAGAGCGAGACATCAACATCAGACAAATCAGAGAGTGAAAACGACGCATCAACATCAGAAAAGTCAGATAGTAAAAGTGAAACATCAACATCAGACAAATCAGATAGTGATAACGAAACATCAACATCAGAAAAGTCAGATAGTAAGAGTGAGACATCAACATCAGATAAAGATGGAAGTACAAGTTCAGAAAAATCATCAACAAACGATGACAGTAAGACAAGCAATCTAAGTACATCAGAAGATTTAGGATCAAATGCGATCACTTTATCAACATCAACATCAGAATCGACAAGCACAGCACCAACACAACTAAGAACATTAAGTAGATTAGCTACAACAAGCGCATCTACATTTGCTGCGGCTGCTGCAACAACATCACAAACACAAACGTATACAGGTGCGGGGACAGATACAAGATATAACATACCTATTTATTACAAATTGGTTGTAACAAGTGATGGTCAAAATATGACTTTCACATATACAGTGACGTATGATAATCCGAATACAACAACTGTTGAAACACCGCCTACTTCTATGAGTAATAGTTATTCAATAAAAAATACTACTACAAGTAATTCACCAATGTTCACATTAGGTAATGGTTACGGTACGCCGACAACTTCTTACAACTATGTTGCAGATAAAACTGGTAAGACTGTATCAGCAGTGCCAAATGGAAATTTACCAATAACAGCAACTGGTAGTGGATATTCATGGTCAAATGACTATGCGATGAATGGTTATTATGCAAAACAAGGAGCAGGATTAGTTACAACATGGACAGTACCTATAACCGGGTCTGGAAGTAACTATACTTGGACATTTACACCATTCGCATCATCAACAACAACAGATAACAACTATTTCACTGGCACAATAACAGGTACAGATCCAGTGTCATCAGCAAGTGCGAGTACAAGTACATCAACATCAACAAGTACATCATTGAGTGCTTCGACGTCTAAAAGTACATCAACAAGCACATCAACAAGTACATCATTGAGTACATCAACATCAAGAAGTACTTCGTTAAGTACATCAACAAGTAACTCATTAAGTGCATCAACAAGTACATCGACAAGTAATTCATTGAGTGCATCAACAAGTACATCGACAAGTAATTCATTGAGTGCATCAACAAGTACATCGACAAGTAACTCATTGAGTGCATCAACAAGCACATCGACAAGTAACTCATTAAGTGCATCAACAAGCACATCGACAAGTAATTCATTAAGTGCATCAACAAGCACATCGACAAGTAATTCATTAAGTGCATCAACAAGCACGTCAACTAGTAACTCATTAAGTACATCAACATCAGTAAGTGATTCATTAAGTGAATCAGCAAGTACATCAACATCAGTAAGTGATTCAGAATCAGCAAGTACATCAACATCAACAAGTGATTCGTTAAGTGAGTCAGAAAGTACATCGACATCAATAAGCGATTCGTTAAGTGAATCAGCATCTGAATCGGCAAGTGCAAGCACATCATTAAGTACTTCAGTAAGTGATTCAGAAAGTGCGTCAACATCATTAAGCACATCAGTAAGTGATTCAGAAAGTGCAAGTACGTCACTAAGTACGTCAGTATCAGATTCAGAAAGTGCAAGTACATCACTAAGTACTTCAGTGTCTGACTCAGAAAGCGCAAGTACATCTTTGAGTACATCAGTGTCTGACTCAGAAAGTGCATCAACATCATTGAGCATATCAGTGAGTGACTCAGAAAGCGCAAGTACGTCATTAAGTACTTCGATAAGTGATTCAGAATCAGCAAGTACGTCATTAAGTACTTCAGTGAGCGATTCAGAATCAGCAAGTACATCACTAAGTACTTCAGTAAGTGATTCAGAAAGCGCGTCAACATCATTGAGTACATCAGTGTCTGATTCAGAAAGTGCATCAACGTCGTTGAGCACATCAGTAAGTGACTCAGAAAGTGCAAGCACATCATTGAGTACATCAGTGTCTGACTCAGAAAATGCGTCAACATCATTGAGCACTTCAGTAAGTGATTCAGAATCAGCAAGCACATCATTAAGTACTTCAGTATCAGATTCAGAAAGCGCGTCAACATCACTAAGCACGTCAGTATCTGATTCAGAAAGTGCATCAACATCATTGAGCACATCAGTGAGTGATTCAGAATCAGCAAGTACGTCACTAAGTACTTCAGTATCTGATTCAGAAAGTGCATCAACATCATTGAGCACATCAGTGAGTGATTCAGAAAGTGCATCAACGTCGTTGAGCACATCAGTAAGTGATTCAGCAAGTGCATCAACATCATTGAGTACATCAGTGTCTGACTCAGAAAGCGCGTCAACATCATTGAGTACATCAGTGTCTGACTCAGAAAGTGCGTCAACATCATTGAGTACATCAGTGTCTGATTCAGAAAGTGCATCAACGTCGTTGAGCACATCAGTATCAGGATCAGAAAGTGCATCAACGTCGTTGAGCACATCAGTGTCTGACTCAGAAAGTGCAAGTACATCACTAAGTACATCAGTGTCTGATTCAGAATCAGCAAGTACGTCATTAAGTACATCAGTATCTGATTCAGAAAGTGCATCAACGTCGTTGAGCACATCAGTGAGCGATTCAGAATCAGCAAGTACGTCACTAAGTACTTCAGTAAGTGATTCAGAAAGTGCAAGTACATCACTAAGTACTTCAGTATCTGACTCAGAGTCAGCAAGCACGTCATTGAGTACTTCAGTAAGTGATTCAGAAAGTGCATCAACATCATTGAGCACATCAGTGAGTGATTCAGAATCAGCAAGTACATCATTAAGTACATCAGTGTCTGACTCAGAAAGTGCAAGCACATCATTGAGTACATCAGTGTCTGACTCAGAAAGTGCGTCAACATCATTGAGCACGTCAGTAAGTGATTCAGAAAGTGCGTCAACATCATTGAGCACATCAGTGAGTGATTCAGAAAGTGCAAGTACATCATTAAGTACTTCAGTATCAGATTCAGAAAGTGCATCAACATCATTGAGCACATCAGTGAGCGATTCAGAATCAGCAAGCACATCACTAAGTACTTCAGTATCAGATTCAGAGTCAGCAAGCACATCATTAAGCACATCACTAAGTACTTCAGTATCAGATTCAGAGTCAGCAAGCACATCATTAAGCACATCACTAAGTACTTCAGTATCTGACTCAGAAAGTACGTCAACATCATTAAGTACATCAGTATCTGACTCAGAAAGCGCGTCAACATCATTGAGTACTTCAGTAAGTGATTCAGAAAGTGCAAGTACGTCATTAAGCACATCAGTAAGTGATTCAGAATCAGCAAGTACGTCACTAAGCACGTCAGTATCAGATTCAGAAAGTGCAAGTACGTCATTAAGTACTTCAGTATCAGATTCAGAAAGTGCATCAACATCATTGAGCACATCAGTGAGTGATTCAGAATCAGCAAGTACATCATTGAGTACTTCAGTAAGTGATTCAGAAAGTGCAAGTACGTCATTAAGTACGTCAGTATCTGACTCAGAAAGCGCAAGCACATCATTAAGTACATCAGTGAGTGATTCAGAATCAGCAAGTACGTCACTAAGTACTTCAGTAAGTGATTCAGAAAGTGCAAGTACATCACTAAGTACATCAGTATCTGACTCAGAGTCAGCAAGCACGTCATTGAGTACATCAGTGTCTGACTCAGAAAGTGCATCAACGTCGTTGAGCACATCAGTAAGTGATTCAGAATCAGCAAGTACATCATTAAGTACTTCAGTATCTGACTCAGAAAGTGCATCAACATCATTGAGCACATCAGTAAGTGATTCAGAATCAGCAAGTACATCATTGAGTACATCAGTGTCTGACTCAGAAAGTGCATCAACGTCGTTGAGCACGTCAGTAAGTGATTCAGAGTCAGCAAGTACGTCACTAAGCACGTCAGTATCTGACTCAGAAAGCGCGTCAACATCATTAAGTACTTCAGTAAGTGATTCAGAATCAGCAAGTACGTCATTAAGTACTTCAGTGAGCGATTCAGAAAGTGCAAGTACATCACTAAGTACATCAGTGTCTGACTCAGAAAGCGCGTCAACATCATTGAGTACATCAGTGTCTGACTCAGAAAGTGCGTCAACATCATTAAGCACGTCAGTATCTGACTCAGAAAGCGCGTCAACATCATTGAGTACATCAGTGTCTGACTCAGAAAGTGCAAGCACATCACTAAGCACATCAGTAAGTGATTCAGAGTCAGCAAGCACATCATTGAGCACGTCAGTAAGTGATTCAGAATCAGCAAGCACATCATTAAGTACTTCAGTATCTGATTCAGAAAGCGCGTCAACATCACTAAGCACGTCAGTAAGTGATTCAGAAAGTGCATCAACATCATTGAGCACATCAGTGAGTGATTCAGAATCAGCAAGTACGTCACTAAGTACTTCATTATCAGATTCAGAAAGTGCATCAACATCAATGAGTGGTTCAGGCTCAGATTCAACAAGCACATCAACATCAATGAGTGGTTCAGGCTCAGATTCAACAAGTGCATCAACATCAATGAGCGATTCAGGATCTGACTCAACAAGCGCGTCAACATCATTAAGCACATCAGATACAGACTCAACAAGCGCGTCAACATCATTGAGCACATCAGATACAGATTCAACAAGTGCGTCAACATCACTAAGCACATCAGAATCAGAATCAACAAGCGCATCAACATCATTAAGTGCTTCTGAAAGTGAAATTGTGATTGTACCAAGAAGTGGATCGATGGATGACATCGACTTAGACAGTATGTCAACATCTATGAGTACTTCTGAATTAAATTCAACAAGTGCAAGCACATCATTAAGCACTTCAGTATCAAATTCAGCATCAACAAGTGCATCAACATCAGTGAATACGTCAGAATCAGTAACATCTAATAATGGTTCTGAATCAGCAGTGAATAGTCATAAAGAAAAAGTAGAATTACCTGATACAGGTAAAGATACAGATAATAGAAATGGCTTAGTTGGTGCAACATTAGCTATGCTTGCAGGGCTTGGTTTGATTAGAAAATCAAGAAAGAATAAAAAAGAAAGCAAAAAATAAAGTATAGTTAAAACAAATAAATATTAATATCAAACAAAGAGGCTAAAACATCGTACATTAGAAAAATTAATTTTAAAAAATAAATTAATTTTTCAGGGTTAAAAATGATACATGTTTTTAGCCTCTTTGGTATAATATTTCTAAAAAAGAGGTATATTGTGGAAAATAATGTGGTAAAACGTATTTTTAAGCAAAATGAATATAGGGTCTTATATAAAAGGATATTGTTTACTTGCCTAATACTTATCATTTATATACTGGGAAGTAATATATCTATAGTTGCTCAAGAAAATACACATCAAGACGTTAGTTCATTTTACAAATTAGCCGTTTCCAATACTGGTGGAGATTTAAGCACGTTAAATATATTCTCGCTAGGATTAGGACCGTGGTTAACGGCAATGATTATTTTTACATTATTGTCTTATCGAGATATGGAAAAAGCAGCAAAGCAGACTAAGTTAGAGAAGCATTATAAAGAGAAAATATTAACGTTATTAATTTGTTTAGCACAGGGTTATTTTGTCATCAATGAATATGTAATTAAAGATAAAATACATTCAGAAAATGTCTTTTTATTACTATTAGTATTAGTAACTGGAACGATGTTCTTGGTGTGGTTAGCAGATCAGAATACGCGTTATGGTATTGCTGGTCCAATGCCAATCGTTATGATGAGTATTGTTAAGGCGCTATTTCAACAAAGATTAGCACATCTACATGCGAGTACAACTGTACTCGTATTGATTTGTGTTGTTATCGTAATTGCGTTATTAACATTACTAATTATGGAATTAATCGAATATAGAACAAATTATAAAGACATCATGAATGCTTCAAATCAAGATATAAAAACGTATTTGGCTTGGAAAATTAATCCATCAGGAAGTATATCAATTATGATTAGTATTTCAGTATTTGTCTTACTGAATAATCTTTTAAATCTATTTGTAAATAGTTTTGTATCTGAAAAGCATGTGAATATACAAACGCTCAGTTTCAATAATTGGATAGGTATAACGTTATATATTGTTCTGCAAATGATATTAGGTTATTTCTTATCTAGATTTTTATTAAATACACGAAATAAGTCTAAAGATTTCTTGAAAAGTGGGAATTATTTTGTAGGTGTGAAGCCAGGTAAAGAAACGAGAAAATATTTAAATCGCATGGCACGACGTGTGTGTTGGTTTGGTTCAATTGTTGTGACGCTGATCATTGGTTTGCCACTGTATAGCACGTTGTTAGTGCCTGAATTGTCGCAACAGATTTATTTTGCAATTCAACTCATCGTATTAGTGTATATCGGTATTAATATAACGGAAACTATTAGAGCGTATTTATACTTTGATAAATATAAACAATTTTTAACTAAGTATTGGTAAGGAGTTTATGATGAAATATTTTGTTCCAGCTTGGTATAACCAAGGTAGTTGGTGGGAAGATAAAACGACACCTTATTATAGTAAAAGTTTAGTCAAAGAATTTGATGACATGATTAGTTTAATGAATATGCATGTCAAAAATGACGAAACATTTGAGATGTTGATACTCAACTATTCACCAGATTTGCGTACATTTTTGCATAGATTTGATTTGTTTGAAGCACGTTATTGGTCTTTATTTGACGATATTCAGGGTTTTGAGTCACGGACACCATTACCGCTTGATTTCAAATCTTTGAATTGGCCTGAAGGTACTGAGTTTGTTTATACACCGTATCTTGTTCGTTGTGTTACAGGAGCAACGACGTATTCTAATGTTTACTTTAACCAAGATGGTTATATGGTTTGGATAGAAGCATTTGAACATGGCCAAAGGGTGCAACGTTCTATCTTTGATGACCGAGGATATTTATCTTCTATATTATATTTTGATGGTCAGGGCGTGCCGTTTAGACAGAAATATATGACGATTGATGGAGATTGTATTCTTACATCAGAGTTAGTTGATGGCACGGTACATGTAAGTGAACAGTATCAACACCGTTTCAATCAAACTGTATACAATAATATGGAAGATTTATTACAAGAACGTGTTGCATTATATATGAAGCAAGAGGTCAGTGTAGACTACCCAATTATTATTGCTGCGGATGAACGACATAATTATTTTTTAAGTGAAATATTAAGCGACTATCAATTGTGTTATTCAATCTTCAAGCAACGAAATAGTGAATTAACATCTTCATTACTTCAATCTATAAGTAATAGCCAATATTGGTTAGTTGATATGTTGGATAATGAGGAAACATTACAACAATATAAAATTGAACAACAATTAGACGTTGAGATTATGCGTATTACACCATTTGATGCACAGGTTCTGCCAAACAAAAGTAGTCAATATTATGAAACGTATATTGGTTTGTGGATTGATGGTATCGCTCATGATACTTTACAACAAAGTTTGCAACAGGTGATTTCGTATATGGAGCGAGTTGAAAATACAAGGATTATATTATTGACGGAACAAGACAAGAAATTATTGCCACAATGGCTGACAGAGCAAGTCCAAGCAGTAAACGATAAATATAACACGATTAATGAGGATGAAGATGGCATTAATTTGTTATTGGCTGAGGAAGAAGAATATGTCGAAGTGATTGAAATTAAGCATGTGCCTTTTGAACAGGATTTAAGAGCAGCATTGATGAATTTAAGAGTAGTCATTGATTTAAACCGCGAGCCAGATTTATTTTTACAAATTAGTTGTATTAGTGCGGGTATTCCGCAAATTAATTTGAGAAAAACAGATTATGTCGTCGATGAAATTAATGGACGCGTTATTGAACGTGTTGATCAACTTGTCGAAGCATTGCAATACTTTTTAAATCACTTAAAGAATTGGAACTATTCTTTCGCATATGCAATTAAGTTAGTAGAAACGTTTGCCTCTAAGGAAATAGTCGGACGATTGAATCGATGGATTGAAGGTGAAGTAAGTGAAGCGTAAATTTAAGGCATTGCAAATAGGTGGTAATGATTTAGAGACGCTATTTGATAGTAATAAGAAAGTGGAATGGGATTACTTTGATCCAGCTATAATGCAGTATGAAGAGAACTATTTGGATGCTGTACGAAATATTATTGATGAGCATGGACAATTTGACTTTGTCTTTGTGCAAGCGAGGTACAGTGAGCAATTAATAGAAATGTTGGCATTGGTTGGTACACCTTATAACACTTATATAGATGATACCTATTGGGATACACAGTATGAGCAGGATAATACGATTAGTGAGTTATTAGCACGTCCGTTAAGTTATCAAAGTGAAGCAGATTTACATGAAAAGTTAAAAGCAGTTACATTTTCAGGGCAATATGGGGATAAATTGTATCCGAAACACTGTATTGTCAGTCAAACATTTGATGGCGACGTTGGATTTATGGGGAACAAGTATCTCGTATTGTCTGGAGATTTCGGAGCCGAGTTAAAGCAAGTTGTATCTTGGAAGAACAACATTGTATGTGATAAGCATAAGGCTACACAAATATGGCCTGAATTTGTAGTCAGTGAAGGTGTAGAGTTAGAGTTTACATTACGTATTATTCAAAGTGGTACGGTAGATACAATTATTGACGAAATTAATTTAGATCAAACACAGTTTGATGAGCCTATTATTATCGAGAGTAGACCGTATGATGTATATGCAAGTGTGAGTTTGAAGCTACGTGGTGAAGGACAGGTTAAGGTTGGTGCGATTCATAAGCGCTGGTCACGATATGATATGGGGGAATTCTTGTTTGGCGGTCAAAGATATGTTGATAACAATAGAGAAGAGTTCTTCTATTACTTTAATCCAGGTGATTTGAAACCACCATTGAACGTTTACTTTAGTGGTTATCGTTCACTTGAAGGCTTTGAAGCGTATTTTATGATGAATAAATTAAATGCGCCATTTATTCTGATTAGTGATCCACGGGTGGAAGGTGGCTCGTTCTATATTGGTTCTGATTCGTATGAAACAGCTATTAAAGATGTGATTCAAGATAAGTTGTCCTACCTTGGATTTGAAAGTGATGAACTCATCCTATCTGGTTTGTCTATGGGTTCGTTCGGTGCGCTGTATTACGGTGCTCAGTTGAATCCTTCAGGTATTATTATTGGGAAACCCTTAGTGAATATAGGAACAATTGCTGATAATATGCGCTTATTAAGACCGGAAGACTTCGGGACTGCTTTAGATGTATTAATGACTCATGAACAAGATGTAACACCACAAGATATTGATCGTCTAAATAATAAATTTTGGAATGTCATGTCTCAAAGTAATATAGCAAACACCACATTTGCAATTGCTTATATGCAACATGATGATTATGATGCACACGCCTATGCAGAGTTGTTTCCGTTGTTGAGTAGGCAGCATGCAAGAGTGATTAGTAGAGGGGTTCCTGGTAGACATAATGATGATTCGCCGACAATTACCAATTGGTTTATAAACTTTTATCATATTTTACTGGAAACTAAATTTGGGAGAGTTAAACATGAAGGAAAATAATTATTTTGAAGTGTTTTGGAAGCAAGTTAATCCTTCAACATTCATGTATGGTTCGAAGCTAGCATTTAAAGACGGTGTTACAGTATTTGAGAATCCTTTAATGCCTTCAGGTATTATTATTCAAGATTGGGTTATGAAGACAAATTATGCTTTGGATAAAGAATTGCCGACCTTACCTATTTTGAAAAGGGGTTCTGATTATACATTCCAATTTAATTATGAAGTTGAGCCACAGGGTGCGCTGTACTTTAAGATCATATTCTATAGCAAAGACGAAACGGTACTCTCTTCGCAGATTATTAAAGACAAAGAGGTTCATGTCAATTATCCTGAAACGGCACATACGTATAAGGTTCAAATGATTAATGCGGCTGCACAAATCATTCGATTCGAAAAGTTTACTATCACTGAGCAACGATTAATCGATTCAAAGCAACGTAATTTAACAATAAGTGGTGTAACGAATGTTGATACGAATGAAGCTGTACGTAATGTGGTCTTTGTAGAGCCTTCTCAATGGTTGGACTATCCATTGTCGCAATCTGCAGTGTCACATTTAAAGAATGTAATCACTGTTGAATATTGGTCTGAAGCTGTCACGGATAATTGGAATGAAATCAAAGGCTATATCGAGAGACTTGGTGAAGATTCTGAAGTGCATTTAATCAGTTATGGTGAAAAAGGAAATGTATTTGTGTCACATTTAAGTAATTTGCTACAAGTACCATCATTTATAACAGCAGACAAGGATAAGCGATTTGATCAACAAATTAGCGAGATAATAAATGAAGAAATAACATCTGCAACAGGACCTACTGAAATATACTTTGATCCTAAAAGTGAAACGTATGATGTGGCTGATCAAGCTATTTTCACTGTGCTAAATCCTTCGCGCTACTTAAAATATCTCGATGTAGTGCGTGTGAATTATGGAGGGGCCAATGAAACAGAAAATTAATTCAACAATTAACCAAATGCGCTTAAATCGTTTGCAGAAAACCTTACGTAAAATTAATAACTATAGTGAAATGATGAAATCATATTCGGATGAACAATTACAGGACAAAACAAAAACGTTTCAGCAACAATTAGCAAATCATCAAGCTACGTTAGATGATTTATTACCAGAAGCGTACGCAGTTGTTCGTGAAGCAAGTTGGCGTGTCTTAGGTATGTATCCTAAAGATGTCCAAGTCTTAGGTGCGATAACATTACATGAAGGTGATATCGCTGAAATGCAAACTGGTGAAGGAAAGACGCTCACGGCAACGATGCCACTGTATTTAAATGCACTGACTAAAAAGGGTGCATATTTAATTACGACTAATGATTACTTAGCTAAAAGGGACTATCTAGAAATGAAACCATTGTATGAATGGTTAGGCTTAACGGCGTCTCTCGGCTTTGTTGATATACCTGATTATGAGTATCAAAGAGATGAAAAGAAACAGTTGTTCCAACACGATATTGTATATACCACAAATGGCAGAATTGGCTTTGACTATTTGATTGATAATTTAGCTGATAGTTTGGGTGGAAAGTTTTTACCAGAATTAAATTATGCAATTATTGATGAGGTCGATTCTATTATCTTAGACGCTGCGCAAACACCTCTTGTCATATCAGGTGCACCACGTGTGCAATCTAATTTGTTTCATATTGTAAAGACATTTGTTGAAACATTAGAGGAAGATGAACATATAGAAATAAATAAATCTCAAAAGGAAATTTGGTTAACAGAGCAAGGCATACAAGCTGCGAATCATTATTTCGATGTTGAGAATATTTATGAGGAAGGTTACTTCGATTTGGTGCGCAATATTAACTTAGCTTTACGAGCTAAATTCCTATTTGATAGTAATCTGGATTACTTTATTCAAAATGGAGAAATCGTCCTAATCGACCGTATTACAGGACGTATGCTACCGGGGACGAAATTACAATCTGGCCTTCATCAAGCGATAGAAGCTAAAGAAGATGTGGAAATTTCAGATGATTTGAGTGTTATGGCTACGATCACTTTCCAAAATTTATTTAAGCAATTTGAACGTTTTTCAGGTATGACTGCAACAGGAAAATTAGGTGAATCAGAATTTTTTGATTTGTATTCAAAGGTCGTGATTCAAATTCCTACGGACAAACCAATTCAAAGGAAAGATTACGGTGATAAAGTATTTTTGAATGCAGAGGAGAAGAACCGAGCTATTCTAGAGGATGTGGTTGCCATACATGAAACAAAGCGGCCTGTATTATTGATTACACGCACAGCAGAAGTGGCGGAGCAATTTTCAACAGAATTATTCCAAATGAACATTCCGAATAACTTACTGATTGCGCAAAATGTTGCGAAAGAAGCGCAAATGATTGCAGAAGCAGGGCAATTATCAGCTGTAACGGTTGCTACTAGTATGGCAGGTCGCGGTACTGATATTAAACTTGCGAATGGTGTACACGAATTGGGTGGTTTGGCAGTAATTATAAGTGAACATATGGAAAATAGCAGAGTCGATAAACAATTACGTGGACGTTCTGGACGTCAGGGTGATCCAGGGACTTCGCAAATTTATATTTCACTCGATGATTATTTAGTACAACGCTGGGGAGAAGATAAATTAAGTGATAATAAACGGTTACAATCTATGGACACATCACGCTTATCTGATAGTCGTGTGTTTCAACATAGAGTACAAAGAATCGTAACGAAGGCGCAACGTGTATCTGAAGAGCAAGGTATGACGATGCGTGAAATGTCGAATGAATATGAAAAGAGTATTAGTGTTCAAAGGGATTTGATTTATCAAGAACGTGATAAAGTGCTGAACATGCAACGCGTAGAGGATTTTAATCTTGAGCAACTAGCAAAGGATGTTTTTCGACATGACGTATCGAAGCGGCAAGATAATTTAACACAAGAACAACTAGCAGAGTATATTTATAGCAATATTAGCTTTAAGTTTGAAGGTGATACATCACAATTAAACTTAAAGCAACACGATAACGTAATCGATTTTTTATTAACAGAATTTCAAAACCAGTTAGCAGAGAATAAAGTCCAATTAAAAAATGATTATTTCTACATTAGATTTGTACAGAAGTCAATTTTAAAAGCGATAGATAGTGCTTGGATTAACCAAGTAGATAATTTACAACAACTTAAAGCAAGCGTAAATAATAGACAAAATGGCCAACGTAATGCCATTTTCGAATATCATAAAGTTGCATTAGAATCGTTTGAGCAAATGAATTATAAAATAAAGGGAAATATAATTAAAAATCTTTGTCAAAGTATTATCACTTATGATGAAGATGGCGATTTGGTCATACATTTTCCATAATTATGAGGTGTAGTGAAATGACAATTTATAATATAAACTTTGGAATTGGTTGGGCGAGTAGCGGTGTCGAATATGCACAAGCTTATCGTGCTAAATTGCTCAGAAATTCTAAGCATCAGATGAAATTTGTATTTTTAGATTTTATTCAATCTGAGAATATTCAAACATTAACACATAATATGGGGTTTTTAGATAGTGAAATTATTTGGTTATACCAATATTTTTCAGATATTAAAATAGCACCGACGACGTATACGATAGATGATATTCAGCGCCATTTAGATAACGATGTCACGCATATTGAAACAACAGGGAAGGTTAAGCGATTAATATTAAATAACAAACAAACCTTTGTGACTTGTTATTTGAAAGATAAGGATAGCGACATTGTTGATCGCGCTGAATTCGTTGTCAATGGTATGCTCATTCGCAAAGATTTTTATAGTTATGTGCGTACATTCTCCGAGTACTATGCGCCTTTTGACAATAAAGCTAAGCTGTATATGCGTCAATTTTATAATGAAAATGGCAGCGTAGCATATCGTGAGTACATCGATGGTGACTCAAGTGTCTATGTATTTAATGATGCAATTTTATATAGTAAGGAACAATTTGTTGCTTATTTTATTCAAAAACTACAACTAACAAGTAACGATATCGTTATCTTGGATAGAGCGACTCAAATTGGTCAATCTGTCTTGCAAAATAAAGGAGATAGTAAAGTTGGTGTCGTAGTTCATGCAGAACACTTTAGTAAAAGTATAATGAATGATACACACATTCTATGGAATAATTATTATGAATATCAATTTTCAAATGCACGAAATATAGATTTCTTTATAACTGCTACAGATATTCAAAATGACTTGTTAACACAACAATTTAAAAAATATACAAGTTATGTACCGAGAGTTAGAACGATTCCTGTAGGTAGTTTGGACACATTAAAGAGACCGAAAAGGAAACGTAAACCTTATACGATGATTACTGCATCTAGACTAGCTAGTGAGAAGCATGTTGATTGGATTGTACGTGCTGCGATTAAGGCGAAACAAGAAATTCCTGACTTAATATTTGATATTTATGGTGAAGGTGGAGAAAAAGGAAATATACAACAAATTATTGAAACATCTAAAGCAGAGGATTATATCCGTTTACGTGGTCATGTGAACTTAGATGATATATATAAACAATATGATTTATTTGTGTCTGCCTCAACGAGTGAAGGATTTGGATTGACATTGATGGAAGCTGTTGGCTCTGGTTTAGGAATGTTAGGATTTGATGTAAATTATGGTAATCCTACCTTTATCAATGACAAAAAGAATGGCTATTTGATTCCTATTGCATTAAATGAAGATAGTATAGATACGATTGTTTCACGTCTGGCAGACCATATGGTGTCTTATTTCAACAAAGGTTTGCGTAAACCACACGAAGAATCATATAAAATCGCCAAACCATTCAAGACAAAACATATAGAACAACAATGGAATAATCTATTGGAAGAGGTGCTCCATGATTAATTTATTTGAACATTTTGACCTGAAAACAGAGAGATTATATGAAACACTACAGTTAGCTGGACATGATAATCAGACTATAGTATTAAATGATAGTGGTTTTTTACCTGATCAAATGACATCACCATATCAATACTTTGCTAACAACAACATTACTGCAGCAGATAAGCCCAAGTTTTTTAATGAAATCAATGTACCTCCCTATTGGGTTATTGAGGGTACCAATGACAATGCAGAGATTAAAGATATGGGGAAGGTGAGAGGGCGCATACTTTACCAACCTAATTATCAAGCGAGAATCGTCAACCGTGTAGAATGGTTGGATGAAGATGGTCAAATTCGATTTGTAGACCACTATACCAAACATGGCATTAAATTTGCGCAAACAGTCTATGATAAAAGAGGCGTAGCAATATTTAAAAAATACATGGATCGAGCAGGTAAGGATGTCATCTATGAAAATTACGTAACGAAGGACATTGTTTTAGATTGGAAAGGAAAATCGCACTTCTTTGATTCAGAAGTAGCATTTATTATGTTTTATTTACAGACCTTAAATTTAGAAACACAAAACTTTGTTATTAATTCACTAGCGACATCGTTTGCAGTCCTTTATAATTTGTCTACACCAGGAAATGATATTTTATTCTGGCAAGAAGAAAGTCACGGCAATATACCAGGTAATATGCAACTGATATTAAATCATGAACTACAACGTAATATAATGATTCATATTCCTGAGCAAGATGAATATCAAACGATTACGAATCAACTTGCTGACACTAAGCGTAAACAAATTATCCCTTCAGGTTATCTGTATAAGTATAAGAAAAAGAACAGACATACGAAGGAAGCACTTATTATGACGAATTCAGATCAATTGCTGAATATTGAGCTGTTTTTAGAAAAATGTCCAGATATTACATTTCACATTGCAGCAATTACCGAAATGTCTACAAAGTTAATGAATTTAAGTAGCTATGCCAATGTTAAACTTTATCCAACTGTTGATGCTGAAACAATTGAACGTTTGTATCAAAGTTGTGATTTATATTTAGATATTAATGAAGGTAAAGAAATTATGGGTGCACTAAATAAAGCTTTTGAATATGAATTGCTAATCATGGGTTATAATGATATCGCTCATAATCAAGTGTTGACTGCTAAAGCCAATTTATTTAGTAAACAAAGCGTAGGTAGTGAGTTTATTCCTACATTGTTGAAGATTACGCAAGATAAGGCAACATTCGCCAAACACTTAACAACTCAAAAAGAACATGCTAATGAAGTAAATAAACATTATTTTAATCAGCAATTATTAAAGCGATAAATGAATTAAAGCCATGGATAGTACGATTTGTGTAGAGAACCAAAAGCGTCCTACCTTTGTTATAAAGCAATCAAAAAACAGCAGTGAAGGCCAAAGTTAAAGGCTAACACTGCTGTTTTTTGATTTGGAGTAAACGGATTGTTGCTCATGATATCGATTGAATTAGTTAAAGTGAGGCGCATTATTTTACTGGCGATTTCTGATTCGCATCATTTAAAGTGAGATGTAGCATGATGATAATTATAAATCGCCTGTTAAGAATTGAGCTTTACCATTAAAGAAACTCCAGTCTGAATCCGTATTTTCCACTAAGCTAATCATGATATCTTCTGTGCGAATACCTAATTGTGTGTTTAACGCAGAGACTAGATTGTGATAAAAGTTGGTCTTTTGTGTTTCTGTACGTGGACGTGTCACAAGTGTAAAGACAAGGACTTGATCAGAACGTTCAACACCTAAACCAGTGTCTAGAATTTGCATTTCATAGTCTTCATGTTGATTAACAATTTGATATCTGTCGCCTTCAGGAGCTTCGAAAGCTTCCAACATTACGCGATACGAAATATCTAAAATGGATTTAATTTCGTCTTTAGTTCTTCCTTTTAACATATCGATTTTTATTAGTGGCATGTGCTGATCACCTATCCTTATTTGTTTTTTGCGAAATGAACTATCACAATATTAACGATTTATCATTCCTAATACCCTAAATTGTGTAAAATAATTACCCAGGAAATAAGCATTTGTGACATATTAAAGGACGATACATTTTATTAACGATTTGGTAAGCCGATTATTTGAAATGTATTACACATGAGCGTAATATTCGTTTGGTCTTAATTTTTATTAGCTTGTTAAGTAAAGAGTTAAGCGTATAAAAGATACATGAGGAGCGGTAATATGTTCGAACAAACTAAACAATATATTAATGGGCAATGGGTTGAAAGTCATAGTAACGAAACAATAGATGTAATCAATCCAGCAACGGAACAAGCATTTGGAAAGATTGCGAAAGGGAATGCGCAAGATGTTGAAGATGCAGTTAATGCAGCAGACAGCGTATACTTAGAATTTAGAAATACTACTGTTGAATACCGTAAAAATTTATTAAACGACATCGTTAAAGAATATGAAAATCGTAAAGAGGATTTAGTTAAAGCGATGACTTTAGAATTAGGTACACCAGTAACTGCTTCAGAAAATGTACATTACGAAATGGGATTATCTCATTTTAAAGCTGCGAGAGACGCATTAGATCATCTTAACTTTAGAGAACGTAGAGGAAATAATGTAGTCATTAAAGAGGCTATTGGTGTTTCTGGTTTAATCACACCTTGGAATTTCCCAACGAATCAAACAGCATTGAAACTTGCTGGTGCATTTGCTGCTGGTAGTACAGTTGTTTTAAAACCATCTGAAGAAACACCATTTGCTGCAATTATCTTAGCTGAAATCTTCGATAAAGTAGGCGTGCCGGCAGGTGTGTTTAATTTAGTTAATGGTGACGGTATGGGTGTAGGTAATCCAATTTCTGAAAATGAAAAAATTAGAATGGTATCTTTCACAGGTTCTGGTAATACTGGTAGTAAAATAATGGAAAAAGCGAGCAAAGACTTTAAAAAAGTTTCACTAGAATTAGGTGGTAAATCACCTTACGTTATTTTAGCAGATGCAGATCTGGATAAAGCGGCAGACGCTGCAGTGCATAAGGTTGTAGATAATTCTGGACAAGTTTGTATTGCTGGTTCAAGAACAATCGTTCCGGAATCAATCAAAGATGACTTTATTGCAAAGGTAAAAGAAAAAATGGCTGCCATTCGTGTTGGCGATCCACAGGATGCTAGTATTGAAATGGGTCCTGTTATCAATGAAAAACAATACAATCAAATTCAAAAATTTATTGAAATTGGTATTGAAGAAGGCGCAACATTAGAATTAGGTGGATTAGGCAAGCCGGAAGCATTAGAAACAGGTTATTTTGTACAACCAACGATTTTCTCTAATGTAGATAACAGTATGACAATTGCTCAAGAAGAAATCTTTGGACCAGTCATGTCTATTATTACTTATAATGATATTGATGAAGCAATTAAAATTGCGAATGATACGAAATATGGTTTAGCTGCCTATGTATATGGTTCTGACATGGATACTTTACAAAAAGTAGCAACTGCGTTTGAAGCGGGTGTTATTGAAATAAATGAATATCCAAGAAGTGCAGATATGCCATTCGGTGGATATAAACAATCTGGTATTGGTAGAGAATGGGGAGACTACGGAATTGAGGAGTTCTTAGAAGTTAAAACTATTTCAGGATTCTTCCAATAATTTTCATCTTTTACTAGCACCACACATATAAATAGTAAAAATTAATTAAAGAAAGCACACATACATGAAGTACATTACATACTAACAAATTAATTAGTATGTAGCGTCTATCGATGGATGTGTGCTTTTTTTCTATAATGTCTTACTATGAACAATATTATAGCAAGATAAAGACAATATCTTAGAAACGAAGTTAAAATAGAATACTTTGCGCTCAAACAGATTGGTAACACGATATACAGCTGAGAGCCACAAAGGGTTTGGAAATGGATTGCGTAATTGAATTACTAAATTACATCATATTCATTTTTAATAAATCTAACACACCACTAGAACTGCCAGGGAAAGCAAATACCATTTGATTTAATTCTTGTGCTGTAATTTGTTTGTTGACAATAAATGTGAGCAAGTTAATTAAATCAGGCGCATCATTAGCATAAATTTCAGCACCAACTAGGTGTTTTTGTGAATCTAAGACAATATCCATTTCTGCTGTAGTTTCATTTTTATATTCGAATAGTAATTGTTTGCCAAATGGAATTGTTTTGATTGTATATTGATCTTCGTTTTGTTTAGCTTCTTCAACAGTTACACCAATTTGTGCTAATCGCGGTAATGAATATAAGACAGATGGAATAGCAGGGTATGCAATTGCTGAAGTAGTCATACCAAGAATATGAGCTGCGATATAATTAGATTCAAATGTTGCAGTTGGTGTTAATTTAGGAATTGCTTTATCCAACACATCTCCACTCGCGTAAATATTTGGTACATTTGTTCTTAAATATTCATCAACTTGTATACCTTTTGCACTGTATTCAATACCTAATTTTTCTAAGCCGATACCTTCAACATTTGGACGACGACCAGTTGAATCTAACACGTAGTCTGTCTCAATACTTTCTCCTTTAGCTGTAGTTACAATATAACCAGCATCTGTTTTACTTACTTTTTCAGGTGAATCTTCAAGATGGAATTGAACACCTTCATTAGCCAATTTATCTATTAACTTATCGACATGTTTACGGTTGAATCCAGTTAATGCTTCATCTGTATGATGGATGATTGTTATTTCGCTACCATTTTTAATAGCGATTGAAGCAAATTCGATTCCAATAATGCCTGCACCTATAATAGTCATGTGTTTAGGGAAATGTTCTAATGATAAGAAATTACGACTATCAAAAGTATGTTCTGTACCTTCGATTGGTAATTTATTGCTGTGTTGTCCTGTTGCAAGAACGATATAATCAGCAGTAAGTTGTTGTTCGTTTACTTCGATTAAATGTTCGCTAACAAGTGAACCTGCACCGTGATATACATCAATACCATATTGAGTAAACATATGTTCTAACGTACCTGATAGTGGAGAGATAACTTGTTGTTTATAGGACATAAGATTTTCCCAGTTTACAGATAATTGCTCTTGATTAATGATATTAGGATAACTTTTAGCTGCTTCTAATATTTCGTAAGGGCCTTCTAATAAAATTTTGGCATTACAACCATAGTTTGTACATGTCCCAGCAATCTTATCTTTCTCAATAATAGCTACTGATTTGTTAGCTTGCTTTAAAGTTAAAGCAGCATGCCATGCTGCATGTCCACTACCTAAAAATATAACATCATAGTTAAATTGTTCTGACATAAAAAATTCCTCCTAAATTTATTTCACGATATGATTTAATGACTGTTCTAAACGATCCATAATTTCCTTTGCGTGTTGATATTCACTTGTATCCATATGTTCTGCGACACATTGTGAAATTGCAGTATAAATTTCTTGTTCTTTATTTTTACCCATTTCGGTAAGGCTGACGAGCAATTGACGCTTATCAGATTCAATTTTCTTTCGCTCAATCCATCCAGCTTGTTCTAAGCGCTTGAGTAAAGGCGTAAGTGTATTGCTCTTTAAATTTAGTGCCTGTCCAATACGATATAAAGTTTGGTTGTCTTGTTCCCAAAGAGAGACTAAGACAATATATTGTGAATATGTTAATCCATAATCTGAGAGTACCTGTTCATAAAACTTAGAAAATAAACGGCTAACATTATATACAGAGAAACAAAGTTGATTTGTTAATTTCATTGTGTCGTCCAAATAGGTCACCTCCATGAAATAAATTAATCGTGCGCGATTGATTAAAGTGTAACGCGCTAAATATAAAAATGCAAACAATAAATTTCGTGTAATTGAAAAAAGTAATATAAAAGATAATGGAGAAATATTTTAGTAGAAAAAGTGGTAGTATCAATAGTTATAAAAAAGTGAGGTTAGAGTGCATTCAAAATGTGAATCGTGTTCATATTATGGGAAACATAACTTAATAAAGTGAAAGTTGAAGGCATAATTTATTTAATAGTGAGACATCTAACCTCGATTTCTTATTCAAACAGCATCATACAAGCTAAGATAACTAAACTAGCTGACATAATAATCTTATATTGTGTGTTGTACTTAGTCAGTAATTGTTTGAAGCAAAGCCCCATCAACGACCAAGCAATGGCGCCAGAAACACCAATTAAGGCAATAATGAGTGTGTAGCTAATCATCATAAAATAGCTAGAGCTTTGTACCGTGGCATAACTAACAATTGCAGTAAGTACATAAACAATTGTCTTAGGATTCATGTATTGTAGGTAAAGTCCATCACGCAATCTATAACAACTACGGTTGTCTTTTCCCTTTTCATGACTTTTAAATACAGAAAAAGCTAAATAAAGTAAGTAGATAAAACCTAAGATTTTGATCAGTAGGACGAAATTTTTAAAATAAAGCGTTAGATAGGTACTAAACACTAAACATATAATAGACAATGATAAAAATCCTAAACCGATACCGAATAAAAAACGTTTCGTTCCTTTGAAACCAAAACGGAGTGATCCATCTAAAGCAAGTAAATTATTTGGTCCTGGTGTATAACTCATAAATACTGTATATAAAATAAAAGAAATAAGCATAATTGTATTCTCCTTATCATTTCCTGTATGATGGATATATAAGCTAATAAATCCACAATAAAGGATAATCCTGTTAACTGGATTTTATATCCTTTAAACTGGAAAGTCAATATAAAGAAGGAGACTTAACTATGGAGTTCCATAAAATTGTAGCTAAAAATATTTATTTATATAGAAAGAAAAATAAGATTAGTTTGGAACAACTTTCAAAACTGACAGGCGTTAGTTCATCATCTTTAAATGAAATTGAAAAGGGAAATACCATACCTTCTATCAATACAGTATGGAAAATTAGTAACGGTTTGAAATTATCATTTAGTAGTTTAATGAATGAAAGTGAAGCGGATTATAAATTTATCAAGAAGGATGATATCATTCCAGTAACAGAAGAAGAGGGGAAATATAAAGTGTTTCCTTACTTTCCATTTGAAAAAAGTAAGTCGTTTGAATTCTTTCATGTTGAATTAGATCCTCAAGCAAAGCTTGAATCTGAACCACATTTATCAGGGTCTGAAGAATCAATCATTATTATTGAAGGGGAATTAGAGATGCACCTTGAGAATGAAGTGCTTACTTTAACTGAGGGCGATGCATTAAGATTTAAATCGGATATACCACATACGTATATAAATAAAGGAAATCATAGGACATTGATTTCTATGGTTATTGATTATAAATAATAGTAAAGCACTGTTGTTTCCTATAGATGTTCGCTTCTGTATGTTAGACTTTGAGTAAAACGTCTGAAGAGAATAATGGAAATACAGTGCTTTTTAAAATTTATTAAACAAAGGTATGGCTGAGGGTTGTCTTACCTCACAGTGCGCGCATAATTGTGGCGCTTATTGTTGTTGTGCTAATAATAATGGATAGACGGTATCAAGTGTCGGCGTTGCTAGTTGATGCTTACGAGCAACTTGATAGAGAAAGCCTTGAATGCCTGCAATTTCCAATGGCTTTCCTTCGATAATATCATAATACATGCTAGTTCCCATATGATCAGGATAACCTTGATAGATAGTCATAATTTCACTAATAACATCTTGGTGGAATATAACACCTTCCGCTTGAGCTATCTTCACGCCTTCTTGTAACAATCGTTCACATAAAGTTTGTATGCCTTCAACCTTTAGCACTTGAGCAGTTTGGCGACTTAATGCTGTTACTGTATTAATCGCTAAGTTAACCAATAATTTATACCAAATAGATTGATCAATATCTTCAACTAAAGTGATATCTAATTGCGTATTTGAAAATAAATGCTGAAGTTGTTGTGTTGATGGTGAATGCTGTAATATCAATTGATGATCTCTAAAATGAGTAATATGTTGTTGGCGCTTTTGCCCACTAATATAAACCACTGCTTGGAATACGTGTTTGTGTGGGATGCGTGATAATTGACCTGTGCCATTTTGCGCTAGAATAATAATGGTGTCTTCATGAATGAAGTTTGGTAATTTTTGTATTACTGCATCTAGTTGTGGAATTTTAACTGCAATAAATAAAATGTCGACAGGGTCCTTAAACTCATCAATAGCGGTCACGTTTATTATTGTCTCAGTGTTTGGTGCAGTGCTTTCTGTGTAAGTGATGGTTTGTGACTGTCTACCCACTAAAGTGAGATGCGTAAATGTTGGTAATAAATCATGTGCAATCGTACCACCGACTGCGCCAGGTCCAATAATAGCAATCTTAGTCATTTCGTGTTTCCTTTTCTAAAGAATTTCGTTAATATGTGATTATTAATACAAATATAACAAAAATACGGGGGATATAGTAATTGAAAACATTAAATCAACTACTGACAATGAAACAAGATAATGACAAAATTTCAATGGTAACTGCATATGATTATCCGAGTGCTAAGCAAGCCGAAGCAGCACAGATTGATACGATTCTCGTAGGAGATTCACTGGGCATGACGGTCTTAGGATATGAGAGTACTGTACAAGTAACTGTGGCAGACATGATCCATCATACGAAAGCAGTGCGACGTGGTGCACCTGATACCTTTGTCATTGTTGACGTACCATTCGGAGCTGTAGGTATAAGTGAAGCGCAAGATATTCAATCAGCAATTAAGTTATATCGTGAAACGGATGCCAATGCGATCAAAGCAGAAGGTGCCCACTTAACAACATTTATTAAAAATTGTAGCAATATTGGAATTCCAGTTGTTTCTCATTTGGGACTTACGCCGCAGAGTGTCGGTATTATGGGATATAAGATGCAAGCAAATACCAAGGAAGCAGCACAACAACTCATTAATGATTCATTAGAAGTGCAACATGCTGGTGCAGTGATGATTGTATTAGAAGCAGTGCCAAGTGATTTAGCAAAAGTTATTGCTGAGAAGGTAGATATCCCTGTCATTGGCATTGGAGCAGGCAATGGTACAGATGGGCAGGTATTGGTATATCACGATATCTTAAATTATGGTGTAGAGCATAAAGCGAAATTTGTGAAACGCTATGGTGATTTTTCAAGCGGTGTAGATGCATTAAATCAATATAATAGAGAAGTTAAAGCAGGACAATTTCCTGATGCAGAACATACGTATAAAAAGCAAATTTTGAGTGAGGAATCATAATGACGAAGTTAATTACTACGATTGCTGAAATGCAACAACTTACACAAACATGGCAACAACGTGGGTTAAATATTGGTTTTGTGCCTACGATGGGCGCGTTACATGAAGGTCATTTGACTATGATGCAACAATCTATCGATGAAAATGATGTTACTGTGATTAGTATCTTTGTAAATCCTTTACAGTTTGGGCCGGATGAGGACTTTGATGCATACCCAAGAAATATTGAACAAGACAGTGCTAAAGCTGAAAGTATTGGCGTAGATTATATCTTTTATCCAAGTGTAGCAGAGATGTATCCTTCAGAACCGACGATTCAAGTTAGAGCAGGTAGATTAGCATCAGTGTTAGAAGGTGCACAAAGACCTGGCCATTTTGATGGTGTCGTCACAGTGGTTAATAAATTATTTAATATTGTTCGTCCAACTTATGCATATTTTGGAAAAAAAGATGCACAACAATTAGCAATTATTGAACAAATGGTTAAAGACTTTAACCATCCTATTAAAATTGTAGGTGTGGAAATCGTTCGTGAAGCAGATGGACTTGCACGTAGTTCGCGCAACATCTATTTAACTGAGGAGGAACGTAAACAAGCACCTCATTTATATCAAAGTTTAAAGCTTGCACATGAGCGCTATATTGCAGGTGAGAAGGATAGTACTAAATTAATAGAAGCAGCATGTACTTATTTGAATGAACATACTGATGGAGAAATAGAAACATTTGCCATCTATAGTTATCCGGAACTTGTTGAACAACAAACCATAACAGGTGATATATTTATCTCTTTAGCGGTTAAGTTTAGTAAAGCACGACTTATAGATAATATTATTGTAACCGATGACTAATTAACCAATAATTATTGTATAGCATTTAATATAAATTGTTAGAAGAAATGTAACACACACATTTTACATTTTCTTAACGTTGATTTATCATTAAACGTGAGAGAGATTTATCGAGAAAACAAGTAAAATGATCAGATTACATTAATTTGGGTATATACCTAATAACATTGGAAAAATGTTTGTATTGTATCATACCATGAAATAGTAAGTGCTATTTTTGTGGGCTATTCAAAGAAGTGAATTATGAAAGGTGGTAAAAAAATGAGTGATTCAAACTCTAAAGACGTCATTTTAATTGGCGCGGGTGTTTTAAGTACAACATTCGGCTCATTTTTAAAAGATCTTGCACCAGATTGGAATATTAAACTTTTTGAAAGACTTGAGAAACCTGCAATTGAAAGTTCAAACGAACGAAATAATGCTGGTACTGGACATGCCGCATTATGTGAGTTGAACTATACAGTTGAACAAAAAGATGGTTCTATCGATATTGAAAAGGCAAAGGAAATCAATGAACAATTTGAGATTTCTAAACAATTTTGGTCTTACCTAGTTAAGACTAACCAAATTCAAAACCCTCAAGAATTTATTCGTCCTTTACCGCACATTAGTTTCGTACAAGGCGAACGTAATATTAATTTCTTGAAAAGACGTTTCGAAGCACTTTCTCCATTATCTATGTTTAAAGGCATCGAATATACGGAAGATCATGAAAAGCTGAAAGAATGGATTCCGTTAATGATGGATGGACGTAACCCAGAAGAGAAAGTTGCTGCTAGTAAGATAGATGAAGGTACTGACGTAAACTTTGGTGAACTTACTAGAAAAATGGCTAAAAACTTAAACGAACATGATAATGCTGAAATCTTCTATAAACATGAAGTTCAAGATTTCAACCGTCGTAAAGATGGCAAATGGGAAGTTAAAGTTAAAGACCTAAACACTAAAAAAGTAGAAACATATATCACTGATTATGTATTTATTGGTGCTGGTGGACATGCGATACCATTGTTACAAAAAACAGGTATCCCTGAAAGCAAACACTTAGGTGGTTTCCCAATTAGTGGTGCATTCTTAGTTTGTAACAATCCAAAGGTTGTTGCAGAACACGAAGCCAAAGTATATGGTAAAGAACCACCTGGCACACCTCCAATGACAGTACCACACTTAGATAGAAGATATATCCAAGATGAGAATACGTTACTATTTGGTCCATTTGCTGCAATTGGTCCTAAATTCTTGAAGAACGGTTCTAACTTAGATTTATTCAAATCGTTAAATACAAGTAATGTGGGTACAATGTTAGCATCAGCATTCAAAAACTTCCCATTAGTGAAATACTCTATCCAAGAAGTATTGGCTAAAAAGGAAGACCGTATGAAAGAGCTACGTAGATTTGTGCCTAATGCCAAAGACGAAGACTGGGATATTCATATCGCAGGTAAACGTGTTCAAGTTATCAAAGATACGAAAGAACATGGTCGAGGCTACATTCAATTTGGTACTGAGGTAGTTAACTCTAAAGATCATTCAGTTATCGCATTATTGGGTGAATCACCAGGGGCATCTACTTCTGTTTCTGTAGCATTAGAAGTATTAGAGAAAAACTTCCCTGAATATATCAAAGAATGGGATGGCAAGATTAAAGAAATGATTCCATCTTATGGACAATCATTAATCGAAGATTATGCTTTATTGAAAGAAATTAGACAGGCTACTGGTAATGAGCTTGATTTAATCAATAAATAATAAAGTGCTTTATGTTGTATGCTGTTGAAAAGCACTTCGGATATAAATCTGAGAAATAGAACTCGTAAATGAGTTTTATAATAAGCTCCCTTCAAATGTTTATTTTGAAGGGAGCTTTTATAATTAAACACTGCGTATTATTAATACGATTTACTAGTATAAGAATATGTCTCGAAATGCGTCTGCGATTCGTATTGTAATATCAGCAACTATGACACATTATTTTACATTAAAATATAGTAGGCTATTATCTATTCTTATTATAGTTGTAAAAATATTAAAATATAAATAATTATACATAATTTGTTGACAAAGAATTATATTAGAGTAAAAATATATTAAAAAGATAAACTATTGAGGTGTATATTTTGAAAGCGCGTATAGGATTTATTATTTTATCAGCAGTTTTGATTATTTTTACATTATTAGTTTGTGCAAAGTATTCGATAGGTGAACATGCAATTAGCTTTGAACAACCATACGAATTATTACTAAGTATTGCGACGATTTTATTATTATTTTTACCAGCACTTATCTTTGGAATCTTCAAGTATACAGCAACTGGCATCATATCAGGCATCTGGCAATTGTTCTTTGCTTTTATATTTATTATGGGTGGCTTGATACTTACATTTATATCACCGATTATCTTATTATTGTTTATGTTTTACTTAACAGGCATTGTCTTAATTGTTAGTGCCATCACATCAATGACAGTTAGATAGCTACATAATTTAGTTCATCCATTTTCACATATAATTCAAGTGAAAATGGAAAAAAATTCCTTCTGAAGAAAACGCTTACAATATTGTCCTATAGGGTATACAAGCGAATAGAGGAGGTTTTAATATGCTATATACAAATCCAACTGAGCAAGATGCGAAATACAAAGTGAAATCAACATATGCAAATTACATTGGAGGCACTTGGAAAGAACCGGAAGAAGGTCAATATTTTGATAACATTTCGCCTATTACAGGTGAAGTTTATGCACAGATTCCAAGATCAACAAAAGCAGACGTAGATTTGGCAGTTGCAGCAGCGAAAGAAGCACAGATTGAATGGGCAAAGCAATCACCTGCAGAACGTTCGCAACTATTGTTGAAAATTGCAGATAGGGTTGAGGAGAATTTAGAATATTTAGCTGTAATCGAAACATTTGATAACGGGAAACCGGTTAGAGAAACATTAGCTGCAGATTTACCGTTAGTTGTTGATCATTTTAGATATTTTGCAGGAGTTATTCGTGCTGAAGAAGGTGGTATTTCACAAATTGATAATGATACCGTTGCATATCATTACAAAGAACCACTAGGTGTTGTTGGTCAGATCATTCCATGGAACTTCCCATTGTTAATGGCGACATGGAAGATTGCGCCTGCATTAGTAACTGGAAATGCTGTCGTGTTAAAACCGGCAGAACAAACACCAGTTTCTATTTTGCACTTTATCGAATTAATTGAAGATCTATTACCAGCAGGAATTTTAAATGTAGTTAATGGCTTTGGGGCTGAAACAGGTGAAGCTTTAGCTACACATACAGAAATTAATAAAGTGGCTTTTACGGGAGAGACTACAACTGGAAAAATAATTATGAAAAATGCGAGCGATAATATTATTCCAGTGACGTTAGAATTAGGTGGTAAATCACCGAATATATTTTTTAAAGACATTATGGATGAAAATGATGAATATCTAGATAAAGCAGTTGAGGGATTAGTTATGTTTGCCTTGAATCAAGGTGAAGTCTGTACATGTCCATCCAGAGCGTTAATTCACGAAGATATTTATGATGACTTTATTGAGTTGTGCATAGATAAAGTGAACAAGATTAAACTTGGCAATCCTTTAGATGACACAACTATGGTGGGAGCACAAACTTCTAATGAACAACAAGAAAAGATTAAAAAATACTTAGATATTGGAAAATCTGAAGGAGCAGAAGTATTAGTTGGTGGGGGTATCCGTACCGAAGGAGACGACTTAGAGAATGGATTTTATATAGAACCTACAATTTTTAAAGGTACACAAGACATGAGAATTTTCCAAGAAGAAATATTTGGACCGGTACTATCTGTTGCGACATTTAAAGATGAAGCTGAAGCCTTGGAGATGGCGAATGATACAGAATACGGACTTGGTGCAGGACTATGGACTAGAAATCAAAATACTGCTTATCGAATTGGCCGTGGTATTCAAGCAGGTCGAGTATGGGTGAATAACTACCATACATATCCCGCACATGCAGCGTTTGGTGGTTATAAAATGAGCGGGATTGGTAGAGAAAATCACTTGATGATGCTAGAACACTATCAACAAACTAAAAATTTATTAGTGAGTTATGATACTAAACCAACAGGTCTTTTTTAGATTATATTTTAGGTAGAAAGCACACACAATTAAATATACTGCTTTAATTAGGAGATTGCTATTGAGCTCATCCATGAATGCCATTTTAAACGGATAAGATACGTGGTAAAGGATTAGTGATAGGAATCTCTTTTTCATTTTTAGTGGGAAAATCAATCCTTGCATATAAGTTGTGTAAAATTAAGAAAAAATGTTTTGTAATTGCCTGAAATGTATATACTATTAATAAATGATAAATAAAGTGGTGTGATTTGATGTATTTAATTGTTAGATATAGTATGGGTAATACACTTTTGTATCTAAGAAATGACAGAAAAGAGCCAATTAATTCTAGAGTCATTGCAATTTCAAATCAAGACTATATAAATCAATTAACGTTATATATTGAAGATTTAATCAAGAGCGTAGGTGCTAACGTTAATGTGATTCGCTTTATTGTATTAGAAATAAATGATATTAAATCATTACACTTAGATGCAGTGTGTATTGTTAGCCGAGTATTAGAAATGATTATAGGTACTAAAGTAATTGTAACAAATGATATTAATAGTTTTGATTATGACAAATATTTAAGAACGGCATAATTAAGATTTAAAATTAACACAAAGATTAACTCTGTGAATTAATTGTTAAAATGATTAATATAATGACATTAAAAGAGGTTTATTAGTGAAATTGAAATACTAATGAACCTCTTTTTATTGCGTTTAAAAATAGAATTAAAAAGGTGTTTTTCAATTTAAAATGTGATTTAAAGCATGCAATACGTACGCTTTGATTATGGGTTAATAAGATTGATATGTAATATTTTATAAAAATACGTTAATAATCTAAAATAAATACTTAAATTATTTATAGTATTGTTATAATATACATATTAGAATTGTTTACAATATAATAACGTGGAGGAATCTAATGAACAAAAATTGTAATAACATTTCGAGTCAAAAGAATAAATACTCGATTAGAAAGCTTACAGTTGGTACAGCATCTTTACTCATAGGTGCTACATTAGTGTTTGGATTAGGTAATGAGGCATACGCCGATGAATTAGCAAGCCAAGAAAAAAACAACACAGTTGCTAATTCAAACGAAAATTCCGAACCACATGAACAACAAGAGAGCACAACGGTAGACAAATCACAAGAGCAATCCATACAACAATCGACACAAGAGCAAACCGCATATGAAACAAAGCATATTGATGAAGCGCAACAGAGTACAAATGAAACAACGAGTAAACCTAATGCAATTCAACATGAGCACATAGATAAAGACGTTACTAACGAACACACGAGTAACGAAGAACAACAGAACAAAGAAGAAAGCATAGAGACACAAGCTGAACCAATTAACAATAAAGAAGAATCTGTGCTAACAGAACATAAACCAGAAGAAACAAAGCAACAGATTACTGAAGATGAAGCATCGACTGAAGAAAGAGAAACGTCATCGGTAGAAGCACCTGAGAATTCAAATGTAAACAATTCTATTAATAAACCACAGATTATTAGGCCCGAAGAACAAAAGAATGAAAATACAAAAGAAAATCGCAAAGTTAACGGGCAAGCACAGCCAGATAAGCAATCACAGAATAAAAAGCTTAGAAAAGTTGTTGCAACTCACGAACCATCAACACGTACATTAAAAAGAACAAAGCGCCAAACTACTGCGAACAGAGATAAGACAGAAGATGCGTCACTTGAGGCATTAAAGTACTCAGATAATTATACATTCCAAACTTTGATATTTGATCCTGAAAAATTGTTAAAGGATGATATCTTAAAAGGTAAAAATATTCCATTCAGAATTCATAGCTATATGACAGGAGCAAATTCAGGAGATCGTTTTAAGATTAATTTACAATTAGATGAAGTAATTGCGAATCATATTACTAAAATATCAGCTATTCCAGCTAACCAAACAACGCCCGTTGAATTTAACAGAGTAATTACACCAGAAGGAAAGAAAACTAATATTTGGCAAGTGAATTATATTAGAGCGAATAATGGTTTATTTGGAGGAGCTGAAATTTTAAGTCAATATACTGCTGAAGGCGGTATGATTGAATTAGACGATACAGTTGGCAATATCTTGAATGATGAAACAGATTTAGACGGCGATAAACTCAATTATTTAATTTATGTAAAAGACTCATTAGAAAATACAAAAATTAGAACATCTGAATCCAGTGGTTACTTTATAACAAAAGCTGACAAATCATTTACAAATTTAAAATTATCTACCTCAACAGCAGCGAATAGTGCATTTAAAGCAAGTTCTGGGTCAGTACAGTTTGACCCTACTATTGGCAAATATGGAGCATTCGTAGGAGACCAACAAATTTTAAAAAATGGAATATTAAATTATGGAGGACCATTATTAGATTTAGGACTCAATAAGCAGTGGGTTTATTTTTATAAAATTGATCCTAAATTAATTCCATTTGCAGAATCGATAGAATTGCACAAATATGACTTTAAAGGCCTAGCAGGCTTCGATAAAACATATTATGAAGAAACCTTAGTAGCAAAATTGCCGTTGAGTCAAAATGGTGAAGGATCAATTACTGCGTATGATTTAAACACTTTAATTGAATTTAATAATTCGCTACCTGAAACAGTTGGTATTAGAATTGTTGTTAAATTTAATCAATCACCTAATAATATTTTGATTAGAGATGGAAAGTTTGATGAAAATGGAAATATCATTCCAGGGACATCCAAAGTGAGAGAAGAATTTACGTTTTATGGTTATTTTACAGACCGTGAAGGTGGTTTAATAGAAAATACCTTTGGCACATCAACATATTATATCCAAGATAAAGATAGAGATGGCTTAACAGATAGCTTTGAAATTCATAGTTCTCATACTGATCCTGAAAATGCTGACACAGACAATGACGGAGATACAGATGGCAATGAATACATGAATTTAAGAACATCTCCATTAGTTGGCAAACCTAGAGTAGAAGCTGTCACTACAGACATGACTAAAATTCATGGCAGAGTTGATATTATGGATGGCGCTACAGAACAAGAAGTTACTATTGTTGACTCAGCTGATAAAGTGATCGGTAAAGGTAAAGTAGATATTTATGGACAATTTGATATTAAAGTATCCCATTTAACACCAGGTAAGTACACGGCTAACGTAATGTCGAAAAAATATATAAACCCCGAATCTACAACGTTTGATGTTATAGATATCACAAAGGCATTGAAGCCGACAATTGAGCCAGTAACTGATATTGATCCAAATATTGGAATACTAGGTTTGAGTGGCTCTACAATTACTGTCAAAGATGACAAAGGTAAATTTATTGGTCGCGTGGATATTGCTAAGGGTCAAACTGGCAACTTTATTATATTAAAGAAACCCTTAAAGGCAGGAACTGTTTTAATCGCTACAGCGAAGAGAGGAAAATATACTAGTATTCCTTCAGATCCTGTCACTGTTAAAGATAGTGCAGGCATAGCCCCACCAACAGTAAACCCAGTAATGAATAGAGATAAAAGTATAACTGGAACTACTGAACCAGAGACAATTGTTAGATTAATATTACCAGATAGTTCTGAAATATTATCCAAAGGTGATGAAAATGGAAGATTCGAAATCCAATTGCCAGCTGATTATAAGTTAAAAGTTGGAGAAGAACTTCAATTAGTGGCTATCAGTGGAAAAAGTATTGCATCAGAACCTACGACTGTTACTGTGGAAGGATATGTAGGATTCCCTATTGTGCAAACAGTAACGACTGAATCGAAAAAAATAACTGGTTTAGCTACTTCAGGGTCTTTGATTAGTGTGAAATTACCTGATGGCACATTGCTATATGGTGAAGTAGCAGATTCGGGAAATTTTGAAATTTTATTGCCGAGTTATATTAAATTTATTGGTGGAGAAAAAATAGATCTTTCTGCTACGAGTCAACCAGGAAACTTTGCTTTATCAACGTCAATTATAGTTCAAGATGCAACAGCGCCAGAACCTCCAACAGTCAATGAGTTTACTGATACAAGCACACAATTATCAGGTACAACTGAAGCTGGCGCAATTGTAAATGTGGAATTGCCAGATGGCTCTGAATTGAGTGGTCTAGCAGATGATCAAGGTAACTATACAATCGATTTTCCAACTAATAATAAGTTTAATGGTGGAGAAAGTATTAAGGTCACATCAACAGATGCTGCAGGAAATAAGTCTGAAGCGACAGTGATAGATGTGAAAGATACAACGCCACCAGTGGTTCCAACGGTGAGTGAAGTTACGAGCGAAAGTACACAAGTGACAGGCACAGGCGAAGCGGGTTCAACGGTTAAAGTAGAATTACCGGATGGTACCGTATTGAACGGAATCGTAGATGACCAAGGGAACTTTGAAATTGATCTTCCAACCAATAATAAGTTTAATGGTGGAGAACGCATTAAGGTCACATCAACAGATGCATCAGATAATAAGTCTGAAGAAACAGTGATAGATGTTAAAGATACAACGCCACCAGTGGCTCCAACGGTGGGCGAAGTTACGAGCGAAAGTACGCAAGTGACAGGTATAGGTGAAGCTGGCTCAACAGTTAAAGTAGAATTACCGGATGGCACAGAGATAACAGGTGTAGCGGATGACCAAGGAAACTACACAATCGACCTTCCAGCTAATATGAAATTCAACGGTGGAGAAAGTATTAAGGTTACATCCACAGATGTGTCAGGTAATAAGTCTAATGAAACAGTGATAGATGTTAAAGATACAACACCACCAGTCGCACCAACGGTGAATGAAGTTACGAGTGAAAGTACACAAGTAACGGGTACAGGTGAACCAGGAAGTACAGTCATGATAGAATTGTCGGATGCTACAGATTTATTTGGTAGAGTAGATAATCAAGGTCATTTTACGATAGATATTCCGTCAAACAAGAGATTTAGTGGGGGAGAACGTATCAAAGTCGCATCAATCGACACATCAGGTAATAAATCTAAAGAAATAGTCATAGATGTAAAAGATACAACGCCACCAGTTGCACCAACAGTGAGCGAAATTACAAGTGAAAGTACGCAAGTGACAGGCACAGGTGAACCAGGCTCAACAGTGAAAGTTGAATTGCTTGATGGTACAGTATTGGATGGAGTCGCAGATGATCAAGGCAATTACACAATCGCCCTTCCAACTAATAAGAAATTTAATGGTGGAGAAAGTATTAAGATCACATCAACAGATGCGTCAGGTAATAAGTCTAATGAAACAGTAATAGATGTAAAAGATACAACACCACCAGTTGCACCAATGGTGAGCGAAGTTACAAGTGAAAGTACGCAAGTAACGGGTACAGGTGAACCAGGTTCAACAGTTAAGGTTGAATTACCAGATGGAACAGAGTTAACAGGTGTAGCAGATGATCAAGGCAATTACGTTATTGATCTGCCAGCTAATAAGAAATTTAACGGTGGAGAAAGTATTAAGGTCACATCAACAGATGCATCAGGTAATAAGTCTGGTGAAACAGTGATAGATGTAAAAGATACAACACCACCAGTGGCACCGACGGTGAGTGAAGTCACAAGTGAAAGTACACAAGTAACAGGTACAGGCGAGCCAGGAAGTATAGTTAAGGTAGAATTACCGGACGGTACAGAATTATCCGCAGTGACAGATGATCAAGGTAACTATACAATCGATCTCCCAAGTAATAAGAAATTTAATGGTGGAGAAAGTATTAAGGTGACATCAACAGATGCGTCAGGTAATAAGTCTAATGAAACAGTAATAGATGTAAAAGATACAACGCCGCCAGTCGCACCGACGGTGAGTGAGGTTACAAGTGAAAGTACGCAAGTAACGGGTACAGGTGAACCAGGCTCAACAGTTAAGGTAGAATTACCTGATGGTACAGTATTGGATGGAGTCGCAGATGATCAAGGAAACTACACAATCGATCTTCCAACTAATAAGAAATTCCAAGGTGGAGAAAGTATTAAGGTTACATCAACAGATGCGTCAGGCAACAAGTCTGATGACACAGTCATAGATGTGAAGGATACAACACCACCAGTGGCACCAACGGTGAGTGAGGTTACAAGTGAAAGTACACAAGTAACAGGCACAGGTGAACCAGGCTCAACAGTGAAAGTTGAGTTACCGGATGGAACAGAGTTAACAGGTGTAGCGGATGACCAAGGTAACTATACAATCGATTTCCCAAGTAATAAGAAATTTAACGGTGGAGAAAGTATTAAGGTCACATCAACAGATGCATCAGGTAATAAATCTGGTGAAACAGTGATAGATGTGAAAGATACCACACCACCAGTAGCACCAACGGTGAGTGAGTTTACAAGTGAAAGTACGCAAGTAACAGGCACAGGAGAGCCAGGAAGTACGGTTAAGGTAGAGTTACCTGATGGAACAGAGTTAACTGCAATAGCTGACGACCAAGGAAACTACACAATCGATCTCCCAAGTAATAAGAAATTTAACGGTGGAGAAAGTATTAAGGTCACATCAACAGATGCATCAGGTAATAAATCTGGTGAAACAGTGATAGATGTGAAAGATACCACACCACCAGTAGCACCAACAGTGAGCGAAATTACAAGTGAAAGTACACAAGTCACAGGTACAGGTGAACCAGGAAGTACTGTAAAAGTTGAGTTACCAGACGGCACAGAGATAACAGGTGTAGCGAATGATCAAGGTAACTATACAATCGATCTCCCAAGTAATAAGAAATTTAACGGTGGAGAAAGTATTAAGATCACATCAACAGATGCATCAGGTAATAAATCTGATGAGAAAGTCATAGATGTAAAAGATACAACGTCACCAGTGGCACCAACGGTGAGTGAGGTTACAAGTGAAAGTACGCAAGTGACAGGCACAGGCGAACCAGGCTCAACGGTTAAAGTAGAATTACCGGACGGCACAGAATTATCAGCAGTCACAGATGACCAAGGAAACTACACAATCGATCTTCCAACTAATAAGAAATTCAATGGTGGAGAAAGCATTAAAGTTACATCAACAGATGCATCAGGCAATAAATCTGATGAGAAAGTTATAGATGTAAAAGATACAACGCCACCAGTGGCACCAACGGTGAGCGAAGTTACGAGTGAAAGTACGCAAGTAACGGGTACAGGCGAACCAGGCTCAACAGTGAAAGTTGAATTGCCAGATGGAACAGAGTTAACAGGTGTAGCGGATGATCAAGGAAACTACACAATCGACCTTCCAACTAATAAAAAATTCCAAGGTGGAGAAAGTATTAAAGTCACATCGACAGATGCATCAGGTAACAAATCTGATGAGAAAGTCATAGATGTAAAAGATACAACGCCACCAGTGGCACCGACGGTGAGTGAGGTTACAAGTGAAAGTACGCAAGTAACAGGGACAGGCGAGCCGGGCTCAACAGTAAAAGTTGAGTTGCCGAATGGTACAGAATTAATAAGTGTTGTAGATGACCAAGGCAATTATGTCATTGATATCCCATCAAACATTAAATTCAGTGGCGGAGAAAGTATTAAGGTGACATCAACAGATGCATCAAGCAACAAATCTAAAGAAACAACAATTGAAGTAAGAGATGTTACACCTCCTAAACCACCAACAGTGCTTCCTATTACAAGTGAAAGTACACAAATTAGTGGTCTAGCTGAACCAAATGCCAAGATTAAATTAACAATTGCAGGTGGAAATGAATTAACAGCTGTAGCAAATGATCAAGGTATTTACGTTATAGCTCTTCCGAATGGATGGATTCTTGATGGTGAAGAAGATGTGAATGTGTATGCAATTGATGCATCAGGAAATGTTTCATTACCTACTTATATAAGGGTTTTAGATGTAACAGCACCAGAAGAGCCAATAGTAAATCCAATTACTAGTGAAAGTACACAAATCACGGGTACAACTGAACCTGGAGCGACAATTAAAGTCGAGTTACCTTATGGAACAGTACTCACTGGCAAAGCAGATGACCAAGGTGACTACACTATTATTGTTGATGATGCCAACCGTTTCCGTGGTGGAGAAAAAGTGGAAATTACAGCAACAGATGATGCAGGTAATAAATCAGAAGTTATTGTAATTGATGTTAAGGATACAACACCGCCACTAGTACCAACAGTAAGTCCTTTTACAAGTAAAGATACGTTGATTAGTGGTACTGCCGAGCCAGATTCTATAGTTAAGGTATTACTTCCAGATGGTACAGAATTAACAGCTACAGCAAATCTACAAGGCAATTATTTGATTGATATTCCAAACAATCAAAAATTCCAAGGTGGAGAAAAAATTAAATTAACAGCTACAGATCAATCGGGTAATACATCACATGTAGCAACAATCGATGTAGAAGATAAGACACCACCAACACCACCTACAATCGGTAAATTAACGAGTGAAAGTATGGAAATATCAGGAACTAGCGAACCTGGAGCAAAAATAATTATGGTGTTACCTGATGATTCAGAGTTAACAGCAGTGGCAGATGATCAAGGAAATTATACAATTGATTTGTATGACACAATTTTTGCTGGAAATGAAACACTCAGAGTGACTGCGACAGATTTAGCAAGTAATAAATCAGAAGCAACAATCATACAAGTTATAGATGCTACACCACCTGAAGCACCAAAGGTAAATCAAGTTACAAGTGATGATAATAAAGTCGCTGGAACAAGTGAAGAAAATACAACAGTAACACTTACACTACCAGATGGCACAGAATTAACGGGTCAAACAGACGATCAAGGTAACTACACAATAGATATACCTGCTAATAAGCAATTCCAAGGTGGGGAAAGTATCCAATTAACTACAACGGATGCAGCAGGAAATAAATCAACAGTAACAATCATAAATGTTGCTGATGTCACACCACCTGTTGTACCAAGCGTAAATCCTATTACAACTGAAAGTACTACAATCACTGGTACAGGTGAACCACAAGCAGTAGTAAGAGTAGAACTACCAGATGGAACGTATTTAGTTCAACATATTGATGATCAAGGTAATTATTCAATAGATATACCTTCTAATACTAAATTCCAAGGTGGAGAACAACTTAAAGTAATATCAATTGATAAATCATTTAATATTTCGGAAGAGAAAGTAATAAATGTGAAAGATGTTACACCGCCAAAAGAGCCAGTTGTTTACCCAATTATTAGCTTTAGCCAAGGTGTATCTGGTTTCTCAGAACCTGATGCATTGATTACAATTAAATTACCAAGTGGAGAGTTACTTAAAGGAAAAGCTGATAATAATGGCTCCTACATGGTACCTTGGAAAGATGGCTTTGAATTACAAGGTGGGGAAGTTATAGAGGTATTTGCCACTGATGCAGCTGGTAATGATTCTACAACAGTACGTTCTACAGTCATTGATAGAACACCACCAGAGGAACCAACAGTGAATGAAATTACAAGTGAAAGTAAAGTGATTTCTGGTAATACAGAACCACTTGCGACAATAATAGTAGAAGCAGCATATAAACCTACACTTACTGTTGAAGCTGATCAAAACGGTAATTTCACATTACAATTACCTAAAGATTATGGATTACAAGGTGGAGAACAACTTAAGGTAATTTCTATGGATAAAGAGGGCAATCAATCTGATGTATTGAGAGTTTCTGTGACAGATGTTACACCTCCAAAATCGCCATTAATTGATGAAATCACAAGCGAAAGTAAAGCAATTACTGGTGAAGCAGAGCCATTGTCTATAATAGAAGTCAATATTTCAAATGGCACTAAGATTAAAGGGAAAACAGATGGATTTGGTAACTTTATAATCTTACTACCTGATAATATGAAATTAAATGGTGGAGAAACAATTGAGGCGATTGCAACAGATATCTCAGGCAATGCTTCGAAACCAACAAGACTGACAGTCGTTGATAATACACCGCCATCGATACCGACTGTAAATGATCTAACAAGTGAAGATACAATGATTACTGGTACAGGTGAGGTCGGTAGTACAGTCAGTGTTAAATTACCAGATGGTACAGTACTTAAGAAATTAGTAGATAATAAAGGTCAATATACTATAGAATTACCGAATAAAGTAAAATTTAAAGGTGGAGAAAGTCTGCAAGTTATTGCAACTGATAAAGCAGGCAATCAATCGGCTGCACTAGAAATAATAGTAGAAGATACAACACCACCTGTTATGCCAAAAATTGATTCGTTTACAACTGAAAGTAAGCAATTAACAGGTATCACAGAACCAGATGCGGTTGTGAATGTTCAATTACCTACAAGTGAAAAATTATCTATAAAAGCTGACGATAAAGGTGCTTTTGCTATAGATTTACCTTCTGGATTAGTATTTAAAGGTGGAGAAAAGCTAAGTATTACCGCAACAGATGCTCAAGGTAATGAAACATCTCCAATTATAATCATTGTTAAAGATACAACAATTCCAGAAACACCTAAAGTAAATAAAGTGACAAGTGAAAGTACTCATATTACTGGTACAGCAGAACCAGGAGCTCTTGTAAAAGTTAAACTACCAAATGGTAAAGTTATATCTACAAAAGTGGATAAACAAGGAAATTACAAAGTGAAAATTCCTAATAACTTTAAATTAAATGGTGGAGAATCATTGATTATTACAGCAACGGACGTGTCTGGTAATACATCAGAAGAAATTACTGTTAAAGTTACTGATAATACAGCACCGACAAATCCTAATGTAAATCCAATAGATAAAGATAGCAAAAATATTTCAGGAACTGCTGAAGCAAATGCAACTATTAAGATTAAATTACCGAATGGTAAAGTTTTAGTTGGAAATGCAGATAGCAAAGGTAGATTTGATATTAAAGTTCCAGAGACTGTAGATTTGATATTAAAGTTCCAGAGACTGTAGATTTGAGTAAAATGAAATCTATTAAAGTGATTGCTATTGATGCTAATGGTAATGCATCCAATGAAGTAAATGTAGACATTGAACAAACAAATCATACTCAAGATGTAAACCAGAATAATGGAACTGCAAATGACCAACAAAGTAATATCAGTCATAGTCAGGCATTAGATTATGTACAAAGTGATATTGAGCAAGACTTGAATGGACAACACGATGCAGATAAATCAATGAATTCAGATCATGAGAACGAACCAAATGGTAGCAACCACGAGCAAGGTGAATTACCATCAACAGGACAAAATGATGCTGTGAATACAACAGCTTATGGTAGTCTGATGGCACTAATTGGTTCAGCGTTATTGTTTACTAGACGCAGAAAAAACAATGACAAAAATAAGCAAGATAATTAAATAGATGCAAGTCTCCCTAACCATTAACTTGGATTAGGGAGACTTTTTTAATAAGTGATAATGGATGAGCTTTATTTTCGGATTATACTAATCCTTGAATACGCAAGATGATTTCTGCAACTAAGGCAGCACCAAGATAGGTACTGATTAACATTACAATGCCAATGATAACAGTCTTCCAACCTAATTTTGCGAAGTCGACCCAAGAGCTACCGATTGAAACGCCCGCATATGCAACAACTGGCGTGGCAAGGGACAGTAATTCAACTTGTTCAGTCCACTTTACGATATATGAGGAACCTGGCATGCCAGGGATTGTGAGTATTAAACCAATAATGCCAATGTAGGCGATACTAGGAACATTAAATGGAAGTAATTGATGTAATATTAAACCTATAAATGCGATAAACATAAGTGATAAGATACCAGGTAATGCTTTGAAAGGCATTATACTCTGTCCGATCCAATTACTGATAAGTGAAATAAACCCAACAACAATAAGTGTGAGAAACCAGTCTAAATATTTAGATGTCATTCTATTTCTTCTCCTTTGCTACTGAATTTTCCTTTTATGGCCATCATTAATTGATAGTATTTTTGTGTTAATGGGAGAGCTATAAGTATACCGATATATAATCCTGTCACTGATGTCAGTAAGTTACTTACCCCTGAAAAAGCAGTGATCGTACTTGCTTGATCTGGATACATTGAAACCAAAGGACCTAATGCGGCAGCTGTCATAACACCACTACCTACACCAGATGCCATAGCATATGCAAGTGGACTTAGTGGAACAATAGAAATGATTAATCCAGCAAATATACTAAAGAAAATAGCACCAAATATGGTTCCGAATATGTAAATAGACATAACACCGCGCCATTCAGGAGACGATATGCCGAATTTTTCAGTAATCAAAGCTAAATTTGCTTCTCTACCAATAGAATGAGTCATTCCGATAGCTTCTTTGCGTAATCCCAAAACTAAAGCTAGTGGTAATGCGAAGATTATAGTAGCTAGGTGCCCAATTTCTTGTAGTATTAAGGCTGGCCCAGCAGCGATAATTTTGGGTAAAGCTGGACCTGCTTCAACACCGAATTTCGCGATAAGTAACGCTACAGAAATAAAAACCATTGATTCCGCATGTTTAGCTTGTGTCTTTTTAATTATTGGTGTGAAATAAACGGCTAAACCTAGTAATACGGCATATACTACTGGTAATAACAGGAGTGACGTAGGACCTAAAGGGATTTTATGTGTTCCGATGAATTCAGATATAATCATTATGACGAAGACGATGCCATGTAGACGCCAATCTTTCCATAAGCTCGTTTTTGCTTTCATAGTGTATAACCTCCATATATAATTTTGAATTTTCTGACATTAATAGCGTCTATTTTATACTTATTTTTCTGAAAATTAAAGGGCGTAAAAAAGATTTTTAAAAAAGTTAGTTTCTAACGAGGTGAGCTAAGTGCAATTAATGAAAAGTGATAATGTTACAGAATATAATATATATGAAAGTAAGAGAGCCCACCATGATAGATGAGCGCTCTTGTTGCTTTGTAGAAAAACTTATTAGCATTGTGATGCTTTTAAAAAAATTATAGTTAGCGTTGCGATGCTTTTTCTAAAAATATAACTATTGGTTATTAGGAATTTAATCAGAACAGTAATTAATAATTGAATAATCAACGCTGTTTAATAGTCATCGAAATGATAAAGGCAATTGCCATAAATATAGTGATCATTGCGACGACGCCAGGCCATTGAAACATACCATAAAAATAACCTGCTAAAGTACCACCAACTGAAGAACCAATATAATAAAACAGCAAGTATAAACTAGAGGCTTGAGCTTTATGATGTTCTGCTCTACCTGCAACGACTGCACTGGCAATAGCATGACCGCTAAAAAAGGCGTAAACACTAAATGCGAGACCAAGTATTTTAAATGGAAGCGGTGGTAACAATGTAATCCAAATACCAACAATAAGTAGTAGAATACTGAATTTTAATGCATTTAATGTGCCTAATGCGCGGCGTAATTTGGCATTTAGAATTGAGGACAACATGCCAATTAAAAATAATAAATAGATAAAGCTAATAATTGTATCATGTAATTGATAAGGCTTTGAAGCTAAGACAAAGCTGATATAGTTGAAAGCAGCTATATTACAGCCCAATAATAGAAAACCAACCATAAATGGCTTCAACAATCTAACATTTTTAAGGTGTTGGCTATAACTTTTGAGTAATTCTGTAATTGAAAAGCGTTGCTTTTCAAAGTGTTGTGAAGTTGGTAATAAAAATGAAAATAAAATTGCAGCAATGACACTGATAATACCTATGGACAATAAACCGATTTGGTAACCATATATACTGGATATGATACCTGTAAATATTCTGCCGAATGCGCCACCGAAAGCATTTCCGCTAATATAAATACCCATAGCTGCTGGGAGACTTCGCGCAGATACTTCTTCGCCGATATATGCCATAGCAATAGAAGGGAGACCTGCTAAACAAATGCCTTGGATAAAACGAATAATTAGAAACACATTGAAATCTGTAATAAATGATTGCAATAACGCTAATAGTGATACTGAAATCACAGAAAATATCATTATCGGCTTTCGACCAATAACCTCTGATATTGCACCAAAAAATAGCATGGCAAGCGCTAGTGTTAATGTTGTGACAGATAAAGCTAAACTTGCTACAGTCTCACTAACATTAAATGATTTTGTGAAATGAGGTATAAGTGGTTGAACACTATACAGAATTGAAAAAATAGTGAACCCGGAGATAAAGAGTGCAATAATAATTTTTGCATATGCCTTAGTCCCTTTTTCTACGAAATTGTTTGTTTGATAATCCAATGAAATTTACCTCACTTTTAGTTGATAGATTTATCGTAGCATGTATATAATGATTTAAAAAATGCATAATTATCATATAACTTATGCGTTTATAGCATAAGGGAGGGCCTTTAAAATGGAATGGCATCATTTTGAATACTTTAAACAGTTAGCTAAATTAGAAAATATGTCTGAAACTGCGAAGATTTTAAATGTAAGTCAATCTGCATTAAGTAGAGCTATTAAAAACTTAGAAAAGGAATTAGGTGTGCCACTATTTAATAGAATCGGAAGAAAGTTGAAGCTGAACCAGTATGGTATAGACTTTTTATATACAACGAATAATATTGTGGGAGAAATGGAAATATATAAGAATCAAGTCGCACATGATACTAATATTGAAAGTGGGAAATTGACGATTGGTTTCTTGCATTCAGTAGGTGTGACATACATTTCAGATTTTCTGAAAGCCTTTAAAAAGAAATTTCCAAAGGTACGTCTGAAATTAATTCAAAATCATGCCAAAAAATTGCTAGAAATGTTAGATGATGGAGAAGTGGATATCATCGTTACTACAGTATCTGAAATAACACCTAATACTCAATTTGAACCACTGTTAGAAGAGGAATTATACATCACGTTAAATGACACACATCCATTAGCGCACCATGATCAGATTTCGATCAAAGCTTTATACGATGAAAAGTTCATACTATTAAAGCAAAATTATGTGTTGAGAGAACAGATTGATGAATTGTTTAAGCATTTTGATTTTGTTCCTGAAATTAACTTTGAAGGAGATGAAACGATAACAATTGCGGCATTCATAAGTTCAGGATTAGGGATTTCAATTTTACCGCATTTACGAAATATACAAATTGCGAATTTAAAACAAATACCAATCAGTGACTACGTAGCTAATAGAAAAATTGGACTCTGTTATAAAACTAAAAACCAATCCGTCCCGATTATCAATCAGACTAGGAAAAGTTTAATCGACTATTTTCAAAGCGTGAAATAGAGTGGTAGGGAATAGTGACAATTAGTTAGGAAAATAAGTAGACCTATGGGTCTGCTTATTTTTTTAACTAATTATGGAGAAAATAATTAAAATTTTAAAAATCTTAAGGAAACATATTGATTTTAATTAAAAATATTATAGAATTATAGAAGGTTGATTAAATAAATAATATGATGGTGTTATGCATACATGTGTGGAGGGATTAAATAAAAAGGTTTTTAATTATTATGGTTTTGGGGATTTTTGTATTAGCTGGCTGTGACATTAATTTAAATACATCTAGCGATAACAGGGACAGTGAAGAGAATTCGAGAAAATCTGATAAAGCTAAAGCAACTTCGAAAATGAAGGACTTTAAAATAGGACAAGTTATAGATGCTGATGGTGTTGATGTAAAAGTTACAAAAGTGGAATTTGTAAATGATTATGATGAATACAGTGCACCAGAAAACGGAAAAGCAATTAAAGTATATCTAAAGTTTAAAAATAACAATGATGAACAGGTGTTAGTGGATTCAACTGATTTCAGTATGAAAGTGGATAATGAAAACTATCAAGAATGGTTTGGCAATGAAGATGTAAATGATGGATTTACTCACCAATTAAACAAAGGGAATACTGCATCAGGTTATATTACATATGATGTACCAGATAGTGAAGAGTATACTTTAGAAATGGATGCTACCCCTAACTTTGAAAGTGTAAAAGCACGTTGGAAAATTAAAAAATCTGACATTAAAGAAGGTAATAAAGGAAACGTTAGTCAAACATCAACACCTGTTGAAACAGAAGATACATCTGATGAAGATACATCTGATAGTGAGGATACAGAAAGTGATGATACACCATATACTGCGGAAATGTATAACGATTTAGTTGATGAATACAATAGTTTAACAGATGGAGAAAAGATGGATCATGTGGATCATGACGTTTTAGAAATTGAATATACACAATTAGAAGATCGTATAGAAGCATTATATGACAAACAAATAGAAGAAGAAGATAAAGCTCTAGAAGAAGAATTACAGCGTGAAGAAGAAGAATATGAAAAAGAAATGGATGAAATAGATAAGCAATACGAGGAAGACATGAAAGAATTAGAAGAGGAAGAATCCTCTGAAAGTGAAGATACTTCAGCTGATGATAGTGAAATGCCTGAAGAAAATGCTAAAGGAACTACAGAATAAAGAGATATAAAAAATTTAAATAATGGAGGAATTGTGAGATGAACAATAATCATTATGTGAGACCAACAAATCGTGTTGCGGAAATGATATTAGGTATACTGGGGAGTGTATTTGGAATTCTAGGTGGTCTATTCGCTATTATGCTTGGAGGAATTGGTTCAGAATTTGGAGATGCAGATAGTGCGAGTATAGGTGGCTTAGGAACTGCTGTAATCTTAACCTGTATTATCACGTTGATACTAAGCTGTATTATCAATAAACAACGTATTGTTATGGGGATTCTGTTAATTATTGGTGGAATTTTAAATATGATATTTATCGGCTTTTTCGGAATTTTATCTGGAATTTTAATTTTGGTAGCAGGTATTTTAGCATTAGTAAGAAAATAACTCAAAAAGCGCAAGGTTTATAACAATCCTTGCGCTTTTTGATATAAATGTACTTTATTTATATCTAGTATATATGATAACTAAGCAATCGCATTTATTTTGATTATTTGTATTATCATGTTTATCATGATTATAAATAATATATTGAAGGAGTAGAATCTATGTTTACGATATATGGTCACAGAGGTTTACCGAGTAAGGCACCTGAAAATACACTTGCTTCATTCAAAGAAGCTGCTTCTACACGAGGTTTGAAATGGGTGGAATTAGATGTAGCTATCACGAAAGATGAACAATTAATTATTGTGCATGATGATTTTTTAGAGAGAACTACAAATCATAAGGGTGAAATAACGCAAGTTGCATATGACCAAATTAAATCTGCTTCAGCTGGCAGTTGGCATAGTACGGAGTTTGAAAATGAAAAGATTCCTACATTTGATGATGTGATTACATTTGCCAATGAAACGCATATGAATATAAATGTTGAATTGAAGGGGGTTTCTGGCCCGGACGGAACACGTTTGTCTGAAAGTATGGTGCAACAAGTTGCTGAGAAACTTGCTTCTCTTGAAGATGGCATTGATGTGATGATTTCAAGCTTTAACATACCGTTATTAAAGCTTGCGGAAACATACATGCCACAGTACCGTAGAGCAGTTATATTTAAGGCGGTTGCCTTTAAAGCAGATTGGCGAACAATTTTGGATTTCTGTGGATCTAAGATTGTTAATATTGAAGATGCGAAGTTGACGCAAAATCGTGTTGAAATGATTCGTAATGCAGGATTTGATTTGAATGTTTGGACAGTAAATAAAAAAGAACGTGCCAATCAACTTGCGAATTGGGGCGCTACAGGTATTTTTACTGATAAAGCTGATGCGATGATACATTTGGAAAGAGATTAATGACAAGATTGTAAGAATAGATGTATTTGACAGAAACAGCATTTAGTTAATTTAATTAAGTCGATTTAGTTAGATTTAGTTAGATTTAGTTAGATTTAGTAACAAAACCCTTAGATGAATTTGAACATTCATTTAAGGGTTATTTTTATAAAATAATATGTAATGATGTACTAAATTAAGATGCAAGCATTGAATATTTATGATTACCTTTGCTTTCATTATACGCTAAAATTTGTTTGAGAAAAAGGCTATTAGTTTTTACGTAATCGTTTTATACTCATTATCGAATAAAAATGAGGGAGTGTTGTGCGATGGCAAATAATACAGTTGAATCGGTGATTGATAATGGTCCGTTTTTTCATGGAACAAAAGCTCAATTAAATGTTGGTGATTTATTAGTGCCCAAAAGACAATCAAATTATCAAGATAGAATAATGAATCATATCTATTTCACTGCTACTTTGGAAGCGGCAAAATGGGGTGCAGAGTTAGCAGTTGCGCTTTCTAACACAGCAGAAATTCAAGATGAACGTATTTATATTGTTGAGCCGTTAGGTGAATTTGAGAATGATCCAAATGTCACGGATAAAAAGTTTCCAGGGAATCCTACAAGGTCTTATCGGTCGAAAGCACCTTTGAAGATAGTAGGAGAGTTAGCAACATGGGAACGCCACAGTGATGATGTAATCAATGAAATGCTAGATGGCCTTCAGCAATTAAGGGCAACTGGTGCCGATATTATTGAAGATTAAGCATTTATAAAAAGTGTATGTGATTCAAATGTATATATAATTAAAATTCAAATCGCTCTTTATAATTCATTCACTTACAAATCATGAAATACAATTCCTCTGAAATTTATCACTAAATTTAAAAGTTTTTTCTAAAAAATATATAAAATAAGATTATTTAGAATTTACTAGGGTAAATTGACAAAAAAGGAGGCGAATTATCATGAATAAAGTATTAAGTTCTTTGATGGGAGTAGTGGATAGTATTATTAGCTTTCTCCCTAATATCATTGGTGCATTAATATTCTTACTAATTGCATGGATAATTGCAGTTATTGTTAAAAAAGTTATAGTAAAAGGATTAGGTGCACTTGGTTTTGAAGAGTGGTTACAAAAGAAAGGTCTAGTAGATGCTGGAAAGGGCAAATCTGAATCAGAAGGTATTATTCAAACATTCGGTAAATTAGCTTATTTCTTAGTATTCTTATTATTCCTACCATCAGTATTTGATTCATTGAATATGCAATCAGTATCTAAACCAATTAAAGGTATGATGAGTAGTATACTTAATTTCTCACCTAAAATCATTGTAGCTGTCATTATATTGGTATTAGGTATTTTTATTGCCAAAGTGTTAGGTACATTAGTGAAAAATATTCTAGGTAGTCTCAATGTGAGTCGTTTTAATAAATATGTTAATTTCGGCGAAAATAAAGACAGCATTGATATACCAACTGCAACAGGCTGGGTTATTACAGCGCTAATTGGTTTATTCTTCACTGTACAAGCTTTGAATACAGTTAATTTATCAGTGTTAAATAAAATTGGTGAAGCAATCATTGGTTATTTACCATTAGTTATTTCAGCAGTGATTATCTTAGCATTAGGTTTAATTGGCGGCAATTTAATCTCTAAATTGATTAATAAATCAACAGGTAACGCAATGTTAGCTGAAATTGTTAAGTATTTAGTGATTATTGTTTCTGTATTCATGACTTTAGATCAATTAAACTTTGCGCAAAGCATTGTTAATGTTGCGTTCTTATTAATCCTAGGTGCTGTTGCTGTAGCATTTGCTATCGCATTCGGTATCGGTGGTAAATCATTTGCTGAGAAACAGTTAAATAAATTCTCAGATAAAATTGATTCAGACAAAAAACAATAATTTGCATAATTAAAATTTAACAACGCATTGTGTATTATACGTTGTTAAATACTGAAGCGTCTGGGACATCAATCCCAGCATGAAGCCCATCAAAGATCAAAACCTTTGGTGGGCTTGTTTTTGCTCACTTACATAGAGGCTAGGTCGCTCCTCGGTCACGACACGCATCCTAATCCCTCTGGTGTCTTACAAACCAAGCGCAGTTTTTATATGTTATCACTACAAAAATAAGATACTTTATAAGGAATTAATTGAAACAGAAATTATTCCAGAGATAAAAACAAGAAATGAATAACGGGTTAAAAGATGAAGATTTAAATAAAATAACATGTTCATTATTGTAATTTTAAATGATTTTTGTGTACTTTATCTTTCGATTTTGATGGATAAACTTACAAATATAGAAAAACGTGAAAGAATCATATTGTCATAACGATAGAATCAGTGTATTTTTATTATGTAAAGCGAAAATAATGGTGACTAACATTTGAAATGTCTTATGTTAGTCTTTTTATTTTCGTAGGACTGAACAATGATGTGATTATAAATTGGAGACCAAAATAGTTTGATAGATGGCATAATATAAATAAGAAGAAATATTGAATTAAAAGGAAGGTAAGCCATGCAAGAAAATAATAATGATTATGAGAATCTGTTGTTTTATTTTGCTTATAAAACATTTATCAATACAGCTGATGAAATTATTGAGGCTTATGGATTGAATCGTCAACATCATAGATTCTTATTTTTCATAGATAAAGTACCGGGGATTACTATAAAGGATTTATTGAAAAGTATGGAAATCTCTAAACAGGGTAGCCATGCTGCTTTGAAAAAGTTAAAAGACGAAGCATATATTATAGAGAAACAAACGGAACATGATAAGCGTGTTAAAGCATTATATGCTACGGATAAAGGAACAAAATTGGTCAGAGAATTAAATAAAGCTCAAAATGATTTATTTCAAGATATTCAAAAAAAGGTCGGGAATGATTGGTACGCTATCATGGAAGAATTTGCTTCTCATAGACAAGGATACGCAGAAATTAAACATCTAAAAGATGATTTTGATAAAGACTAATGCTATCGCACACTAACCCATGGTTTAAAGGTAAATTAAAGTATGATTACATTGTAAATTGTCAATGTCATACGTATCATACGTGACAAATTAAAGTTAATCTACTTAGAGATAAGCATGTCTGTCTAAATATACAGCCCATATATTAATAAGTTGGCATTATTGGTAAATATAGGGATTTACAAATCCACCATTGCATATTGGAATATGTAGGATGTTAGCCAATAAAATGCTTATTATCACATTTTTAAAGATAGAATGATCATTGATGTTGAAATAAACATCAGTGATCATTTTTTATTACTCCAGTGCTAGGTAAATTGGCAATGATTATAGTTCATTGCTTATTGATAAATGATAAGTGCAAAATAAAAAGTTTCACAATTTAAATAAGTCAATATAGTTGACCTTTTGTTTCATTTTTATTATTTTGGAAGTGTAATTCAATATAGATAAAAAGGGGAAATGAATTATGAGAAGACGTATTGGACAATATTTAATGGACTGTTTAAGTAATGTTGGCGTGGATAAGGTTTTTGGTGTTCCGGGAGATTTTAATTTAACGTTTTTAGATGATATTATCGGTAGAACGGATATGGAATGGATAGGTAATACGAATGAATTAAACGCGAGTTACGCTGCTGATGGTTATGCTAGAATGAAAGGCATTAGTGCAATGGTAACTACATTTGGTGTTGGTGAGCTGAGTGCTGTTAATGGTATTGCGGGTGCATTTGCAGAGCGTGTGCCAGTCATTCAAATTACGGGCGCCCCTACACAAGCAGTGGAACAAGCAGGGAAATATGTGCATCACTCATTAGGTGAAGGTAACTTTGATGATTATCGCAAAATGTATGAACCAATCACGACTACACAAGCATATATTACAGAGGATAATGCACAATTGGAAATTCCAAGAGTTATCAATGCCGCATTAACTGAAAGTAGACCTGTACACATACATTTACCAATTGATGTTGCAGCAAAAGAGATTGAAGTGATGGAAGATTATCACTATAAAATGAGCAAACCTGCTGATGTTTCTCAATATATCGACATGGTTCAAGCGAAATTAAATAGTGCGGAACGACCAGTGATTATTACAGGACACGAGATTAATAGTTTCGGTTTGCATGAATTATTAGAACAATTTGTGAATCAGACGGGTATTCCAGTTGCCCAATTATCATTGGGTAAAGGTGCTTTTAATGAGGAGAGTCCATATTATATGGGCATTTATGATGGTTCAATTGCTGAGGAACGTATTAAATACTATGTGGATCATAGTGATGCGATATTAAATATCGGTGCTAAGCTAACAGATTCTGCAACGGCAGGATTTTCATATCAATTTGATATAGATGATGTAATTATGTTAAATCATCGTAACTTTAAAATGAACGAAACACGAGATGATAATGTAGCTTTACAAGATTTATTAATAGGTTTACAGAGCATAGATTTTCACTTCAATGGAGATTATCCTATGTTCAAAAAGCCTGTGCCAAATGATGATGTATTAGATGATACACCGTTAACACAACAAACATATTTTAAAATGATGCAAGATTTTTTAAATCGTGATGATGTAGTGATTGCAGAACAAGGAACATCTTTCTTTGGTGCCTATGATTTAGCATTAACGAAAACGAATAAATTTATTGGTCAACCTTTATGGGGATCAATTGGTTATACTTTACCAGCAACTTTAGGTTCACAATTAGCTGATGGAGAACGACGAAATGTATTGTTAATTGGTGATGGATCGCTACAATTAACAGTACAGGAAATGGCAACGATGATTAGACTACAGTTGAAACCAGTAATATTTATTATAAATAATGATGGCTATACTGTTGAGCGTAAAATTCATGGTGAAAATGCGTTGTATAACGATATACCAATGTGGGATTATAAAGCATTGCCTAGTGCCTTTGGTGGTAACGAAACCGTATCAGTACACGAAGTTGACTCAAGTGTGAGTTTACAACATGCTTTCAATGAAATTAATCTGCAACCTAATCGTATGCATGTCATTGAAGTTAAGATGGGTATGCACGATGCCCCTGAAAAATTAAATGATATTGGTAAAGCATTTGCAAAGCAAAATGGTTAATCTAGCACATCTTGTGTTAAACAGAGCGAGCAATTTCTTTGGATAATGTAGTTTGTTTAATAGCAATATATTCTGACATGTAATTTAAAATATTAGGTCCTTAAATGAAATGTGTTTATTCATTTAAGGACTATTTTTATTGGAAAATTTCATTCAAAAGCCCGTGGTTTCGCTGTTTTGCAAATCATTTAGTGTAAAAAGAAAGAAAAATAACGATATATCGTTGACGTATTTCGATATATCGTTTATAATTTCGATATATCGAAATAAGAAAGGGAGATTAATATGTTTAGAAGACATTTTCACAAAAGACACGCACATTTTGCACATAAGATGATGAATAGAGAAGATTTTGGTTTTGGTAGAGGTATGGATGGATTTGATCCTCGTGCAATGGCAGCAATGGGTAAGGAAAGATTTTTCAAAAAAGGTAATTTACAGTTTGTAATTTTAAAAATGTTGCAGCAAGAATCAAAGCATGGTTATCAAATTATCAAAGATTTAGAAGAACAGTTTAAAGGATTCTATTCACCTAGTCCTGGATCAGTTTATCCTATATTACAAATGCTAGAAGATAGAGAGTTTGTATCAATTTCGAAAGATGGTAAGAAGAAAGTGTATACGATTACTGAAGAGGGACAAACGTTCTTAAATGAAAATATGAATGATGCAATGTTGACTCGATTAGAACAATTAAAGCATATGGATTTTGACAAAATGCAAGAATCTAGAGCACAATTACAGGATTTATTTAGAACGTTTATGCTCAAGAGTAAAGAGTCATTTAACGATGAAGAGAAAAAACGCAAATTTAATGAATTTGTCGAACGTACGAAGAAAGAACTTGAAGATTTATATTAAATCTAAATATTTGTAAGTGGGGAATACAAAATGAATCGTATTGCAATTATTGGTGGAGGTCCTGGCGGTTTAATGCTAGGACTGTTACTTCAACAACGTGGTTATCAGTTTACTATTTTTGAAAAATCTAATGGTCAAAATCATCAGTCGCAAGGTGGGTCATTAGATATACATGGGGATACAGGACAAATACCTCTGAAGGAAGCGGGGCTTATTGATGAATTTAATAAGCTTGCGCGATTTGAAGGTGAAGATACAAAGATTGTCGATGCAACTGGTAAAGTATATTATGAAGACGATGCAGATGGTCAAGGTGATCGACCTGAAATTGATCGTGGAGTGCTATGTGATTTAATTCGTAGTCACATTGATCCATCAGCAATTAAGTATGGCTATCAGTTTGAAAGTCTAAAGCAATTTGCTGATAGCAAATGTGAAGTTACTTTTTCTAATGGCTACCAAGAACAATTTGACTATGTGATTGGTTCTGATGGTGCATTTTCTAAAGTGAGACCTTATTTATCTGATGTAGATATAGAATATACAGGTATTAGCATGGTGGAGATTAACGTTGAAGAAGTGAGCCAACACTACCCGCAGTTGTTACAATACAATAAGAATGGAAAAATGATGGCTTTAGACCAAGATAAAGGTTTGTTAGCACAATTAAATGGTGATGACAGCATTAAAGTTTATGTATCTTACAGAATGGCAGAAGCTGAATTAGAAGATTATAAACAAATGTCGCACGATGAATTGAAAGCACGTTTGTTGAGTGACTTCGAACAGTGGGATGAGCAATTATTAAATTATATAAAAAATATGAGCGATAATATCTTGTTTAGAAGAATATATAGATTACCTATTGGCTTTAAATGGGAAACAAATCAATCTATTACACTAATTGGAGATGCCGCACATTTGATGAGTCCATTTGCTGGTGAAGGTGTAAATATGGCATTGTATGATGCTTATTTATTTGTGAAATCTCTAGACGAGCACACTGATAAAATGACAGTAGCTAAACAATATGAACAAGAGATGAATAAAGTATCTAAAAGTAGTGCGCAAGATTCTCAAGACAACTTAGAGCGCATGTTTACAGAAGGCGCCGCTAAAAAGTTAAGTGACATGTTCACATTTGTAAATTAATATCAATTAAATTAAAATTTAACGCGTTTAAGGATGAATTAATGCCTTGAACGCGTTATTTTTATAATAAGTGTATCATTGTGATATCATATGCGACATATAAGTAATAGATTGATTCATAGCTACACATAATCAAAATGAAAACGGGTAAATGTAATTAATATAACAATAAAATAGTACATAACATTTGGTGATTACTGCTTAAAATACAACATCTGATGAGCATATAAAGATATTAAATATAAGGTGTGTAAATATGGGGAACTTAGAAAAAGAGTATAAATATTGTCAAAAGATAATGAAAAATTATACAAAGACATTTGCGAATGCTTTTGAAAATTTATCAACTGAAAAGCGTAATGCGCTATGGTCGATTTATGCACTTTATCATAACGTAGACGAAAGTATCAAGGTGCATAAAGATATAGAATATTTAAATAAAATCAAGCAAGATGTCCAACAAATTTATAATGGGGAGACTAAAAAGTTTCATAGTAATACAAAAATAATGAAACCATTGGCACAGACGATACATTTATATAATTTGCCAAGATCCGCTTTAGAGACATTTATCCAAACAGTTGAAGATGATTTTGTATTTTCTGCAAATGACACTGATCAGCAATTAGAGCAATACTGCTATGGTGTAAGTGGTGTTATTGGAGAATTGCTTAATCCTATTTTTACTCAATCACAAATTGAAGCAACTAAGGTAGCAGAAGCAAATGCGATGAGTATTGCTTTAGGAAAGGCCCTCCAATTGACTAAAATATTAAGAAATGTAGGCAAGGACTATAGCAATGGTAAAATCTATATAAGTATTGAAAAGTTGGAATACTACAATGTTGATTTGGATTCAATTTATTATAACGGCGTAACCCCTAACTACGCACATTTATGGGAAAGTTATGCGAAACTGATAGAACGGAATTTCTCATATATTTTGGATCACTTGTATTTATTTGACGATGATATAGAGCCCATCATTGTACTGACAATTAAGACTTATCAAGGATTATTAGAAGAGGTAAGAAAGAATTTGTATGATGTAACAAAACATGCAAATTTAAGTAGTTACAAAAAATCAAAAATTTATCGCAACGTTATGGAAACATATAGTAAGTCATGACTTGTACGCTTGGATAATCATTAAGTAACAAATACCAAGTAAACATCTTACTTTTGCGATAAATTGAATTTAACTTTTATATGATATACTAACAATGATTAAGCATATATCGTTAGAACTAGGAGATTGTATTTTATGAATAAGCCTAAATATCAAGTGATAGCAGATGAAATTAAAAATAAAATTATTAGTAAAGAATTCCAAGTAGGATCATTATTACCTACTGAAAAGGATTTCCAGCATCGATATAGTGTGAGCCGATATACGATACGTCAAGCAATGGAATTATTAGTTGCAGATGGTTATATAAATAAGAGAAAAGGTTCTGGTTCATATGTAAGTTATGAATTTTTAAATTCGGAAACGAACCATAATGCTAAGAAGATTGGATTAATTGTAACCTATTTATCAGATTATATATTTCCGAGTATCATACGAGGTATCGAAACAGTATTGAGAGAGAATGGTTACTCATTAATATTAGCAAGCACGAACAATAATCATGCTGACGAGCGTCAATGTTTAGAGATGATGTTAAATCAAGGTATCAAAGGTCTCATTGTTGAACCTACGAAAAGTAATGTCTACAATCCGAACTTATCGTATTATTCCTTATTTAAACAACGTAATATTCCGATATTATCTATTAATGCGCAATATGAAGAATTGAACTTACCCTATATTGCTATTGATGATATTAAGTCAGGACATCTTGCAACGAAATATCTTATAGATAAGGGACATGAGGATATCGCTTTAATTACCAAGATAGATGACAATCAAGGTAAGTTAAGGATGAAAGGTTATTTTAATGCCTTTGAAAATTGTAACAAAGTCTTTAAGAGTGAATATATTTATACGTATGATACAGAAAGTAAATTATCTGTGTTAGATCAATTTGTGGAACACGTGGTATCGAAGCAAATACAAGCTTCGGCTGTGGTGTGTTACAATGACCAAATCGCATATTACATTATGAAAAAATTAGAAAAACTAGGTATTGCCATTCCAAATGATATGTCTATTGTGGGGGAAGATAACTCAGTATTGAGCAAATTAGAAGATGTTGATTTAACAACGACATCCCACCCTCAAGAACTATTAGGAGAGAAAGCAGCTAATTGGGTATTGAATACAATTGAAACAGGTAAGGTACAACCTTCAGAACTATTAGATACCTATATTATAGAAAGAAGTTCCGTAAAGTAAATCATATATAGCGAATGATACGATGCAATGCGTTTAGTTGAGTGGTATAACTATACTTATAGTATCGAGTATCTTTAAATAACGACAGAGCCAATCCATATAACGGAATTTGGCTCTTTTTTTTATTTCATATAACAGTCACTTGTATGGTCTACGAATTGAAATTGAGACACCTGAACGAATAGGATAATAAGAAATGAGGAGCGAGACCAAGACACAGGCCAAGGATTTAGGTAGGTGGTTCAAATAATTTAGGTTGCCCCTACAAAACTAAGGGATAAATCTTTTGAATTAGATATTGTAAGAATTTGTATAAAAGGATTACACCAATTAATATATACGGACAAAAATTATAATGTATTGACATATACGGACAAATACTTTATGATTTATTTGAAAACGATTACAAAAGAGGTGTTTGCAATGCAAAATCCTACTAATATAACCGATAGTTCTGAGTTGTCTATTGGTATTGAGCTAGGTTCAACTCGTATTAAGACGATAGCAATTGATGCGCAATTTAACACATTAGCAACAGGTAGCTTTGAATGGGAGAACAATTATATAGATGGCTATTGGACCTATTCAGTAAATGATATTTGGGTTGGATTACAACAAAGTTATCAAGATATGGCAAAAAATTTAAAAGACAAGTTTGATATAACTATACGCAAAATTAATAGCCTTGGTATTAGTGCAATGATGCATGGATATTTGGCATTCGATGAACATGAGGATCTGTTAGTTCCATTTAGAACTTGGAGAAATGGCAACACGGTTGAAGCGGCAAAAATTTTGAGAACAGCATTTAACTATAATATCCCAGAAAGATGGAGTATCGCACATTTATATCAAGCGGTTATAGATAAAGAATCTCACGTAAATCAAGTGAATTATATTACGACATTAGCAGGCTATATTCACTGGTATTTGACGGGAGAAAAGGTATTAGGCATAGGAGATGCTTCAGGGATGTTTCCGGTAGATGTTGGGCAACAAGCATACAGAACAGACTTATTAGAAGAGGCAGATATATTATTCAATACAGAAGGATTTCATAAAGCAGTTATTGATTTATTACCAAAAATTAAAGTTGCAGGTGACAATGCTGGATATTTAACAGATGAAGGTGCAAGATTGTTGGATCCTGATGGCAATTTAGAAAGTGGCTGTGTTATGTGTCCACCTGAAGGTGATGCTGGTACAGGGATGGTAGCTACTAACGCTGTTACACCACGTTCAGGTAATATTTCAGCAGGAACCAGTGCATTTGCCATGATAGTCTTAGAACAATCTTTGAAAAATGTATATCCAGAAGTGGATATCGTTGCAACACCTTCAAGTAGTGAAGTAGCCATGATTCATACCAATAATTGTACTTCTGAAATAAATGCGTGGATGAATTTATTTGAACAAGTTCTTGAAACTATGGGAGTGCGTTTTTCATCAGATGATTTGTACGGACAAATATTGAAAGAATCTGAAAAAAGTGATGATGACTTAGGTGGATTATTGTCGTATGGATATGTCTCCGGTGAAAATATTACCAAAGTTGAAGAGGGATACCCACTATTCGTAAGAGAGCCGAATCATCATTTTACGCTTGCAAATTTCATGAAAACACAATTGTTTAGTGCCTTTAGTACATTAAAAATTGGCATGGATTTATTAAAAGCAAATGAAAATATTTCAATTAATAAATTAATTGCACATGGTGGCATTTTCAAAACAGAGCGTATTGCACAATCAGTATTAAGTGCAGCTATGGATGCCCCGATTACAGTGATGAATCAAGCGAGTGAAGGTGGTGCTTGGGGCATTAGTGTATTGGCAAAATTTGCAACTATCAATAAAGATATGACATTGTCACAATTTCTAGATGATTTTGTGTTTGCCAATATAGATGAAACGACAATTGAACCATCTGCGCAAGCAGTTGAAAACTTTGATACCTATATCGATAAGACTATAAAAGGATTACCTATTGAGCGACAATTATCACATTATTTAGAAGGTGAAGCGAATGTTAGAAAAATTAAAACAAGAAGTATATAAAGCGAATTTAGAGTTACCAGAGAGAGGTTTAATTAAATACACTTGGGGAAATGTCAGTGGATTTGACCCTGAAACGCAACTGTTTGTCATAAAACCGAGTGGTGTTGATTATGCTCAAATGAAACCTGAAGACATGGTGGTTTGTAATCTAGATTGTGAAATCGTTGAAGGCGATTTGAGACCATCATCAGATATGCCTACACATGCAGTATTGTACAAATCATTTCCAAATATAGGCAGTGTTGTACACACACATTCTCCTTGGGCGACAATTTGGGCTCAAGCAGGGTTAGATGTACCGGCAATGGGGACGACACATGCAGATACGTTTTATGGTTCAGTCCCATGTGCAAGATTTTTAACAGCAAGTGAAATTAACAGAGATTATGAGTATGAAACTGGAAATGTCATTGTTGAAACATTCAAAGAACGAAATATTGATCCAAATGCAGTTCCAGCTGTTTTATTACAAGGGCACGCGCCTTTTGTGTGGGCGAAAGATTGTGAACATGCAGTGATGAATGCAGTTGTTTTAGAAGAAGTATGTAAAATGAATTTATTTACGCAACAATTAAACGCATATGCGAAAGCGCTACCAGAAGAGATTTTAAATAAACATTATGAAAGAAAGCATGGCGAAAATGCTTATTACGGACAGAAATAGGAGGAATTTAAAGATGGCTACAGAAAAGAAATTTTGGTTTGTTGTTGGATCGCAAGCACTATACGGTGATGAGGCATTAGAGCAAGTGAAGTCAGACGCACAGGTAATGACGACATATTTAAATGAACAGGCTGATTTGCCTTTTAATATTGAACTACAAACACAATTGGCAACAACAGCGGATGCTATTACAAATATTATGAAAGAAGCAAATTATAGAGATGATATTGCAGGTGTTATTACATGGATGCATACATTTTCACCAGCCAAAATGTGGATTAGAGGGACTAAACTCCTGCAAAAACCATTATTACATTTAGCAACACAATTCTATGACAATATTTCCTGGGAAAAAATTGATATGGATTATATGAATTTACATCAATCTGCTCATGGAGATAGAGAGTACGGCTTTATCAATAAAAGGTTGGGCAAACAAAATAAAATCATTTTTGGTCATTGGAAAGATAAAGCGACTCAAGAAGATATTAAGTCATGGATGCGCATCGCTCATGCTTACAATGAGAGTTTCAATCTTAAGGTGGCACGCTTTGGCGACAATATGAGAAATGTTGCAGTTACTGAAGGTGACAAGATAGAAGCACAAATCCAATTTGGTTGGACTGTAGATTACTTTGGAATTGGGGATTTAGTTGCATATATAGAAGCAGTCAAAGAAGAGGAAATTACAACTCTGTTTGCTGAATATCAGAATCAATATGATTTTGATTACAGAAATAATGATGAAGCACATTTTAATGATTCAGTTAAAGAGCAAATTAAATATGAAATTGCCATTAAACGTTTCTTAGATGCTGGTGGATACACTGCCTTTACAACAAACTTTGAGGACTTACATGGTATGAAACAATTACCAGGTTTAGCTGTACAACGTCTAAATGAACAAGGTTATGGATTTGCAGGTGAAGGTGATTGGAAAACAGCGGCATTGGATAGATTGTTAAAAATTGCTACAGACAATAAAGCGACTGGATTTATGGAAGATTATACGTATGATATGCGAAGTGATAAACAGCAAATTCTAGGTTCGCATATGTTAGAAGTTGATCCGACATTGGCAGCAACTAAACCAAAAATCGTCGTAGATTACTTAGGCATTGGCGATAAGAACGACCCAGCACGCTTGGTGTTCGATGGTCAAGCAGGCGAAGGTGTTGTTGTGACAATGCTTGATTTAGGTACCCACTATAAATTTATCGTTAATGAAATTACTGCCGAAACATTAACAGAGCCTGCTCCGAATTTACCAGTAGCAAGAGTATTATGGCAAGCAAAACCATCACTTGAAAAAGGAGTGAGACGCTGGATTGAAGAAGGTGGCGGCCATCATACCGTACTTTCGTTGACGTTAAACTCGGCACAACTAGAGACGTTAATTAAGATGTTTGAAGCAGAGTATGTAGTGATTAAATAATGGATGAATTGTTGTGACATAGATGTATGCGAAAGGTAAAAAGAGGGTGAATGGGATGAAAACAAACAGTAAGGTGTCCAATAGTTTTATTTATTTCTTTGGTGCATTTGGTGGTATTCTATTTGGTTATGACATTGGTGTAATGACTGGTGCTTTACCATTTCTTAGGGAAGATTGGGGTATAGATAGTGGCTTTATTATAGGATTAATTACATCTTCAGTGATGTTAGGTGCTATTTTTGGTGGTATTTTAGCAGGTAGATTATCGGATAAATTAGGGCGTAGAAAAATGATTCTAATTTCCGCATTAATCTTTGTGTTAGGGTCGGTGTTATCCGGCATTGCACCACATCACGGTAATTATTTCCTAATTATTTCACGTGTTATTTTAGGTTTAGCTGTAGGTGCAGCTTCGGCGCTTGTACCAGCATATATGTCTGAGATGGCACCAGCAAAATTCAGAGGTCAATTGTCTGGTTTGAATCAAACGATGATTGTATCAGGTATGTTGTTATCTTATATTGTGGATTTCTTGTTACGTGATTTACCGGTCGAATTAGGTTGGAGATTGATGTTAGGCATAGCCGCAGTGCCAGCTTTAATACTATTTTTAGGGGTATTAAAATTACCAGAATCTCCTAGATTTTTAATTAAAAATGGAAAGTTTGATGAAGCAAAGCATGTATTAATGAATTTACGAAAAGTGAAACAAGTTGATGCAGAATTTGAGGAAATTAGAAGTACGATTTTAACAGAGAATAAAGTGACAACAAATAATACATTAAGTACCTTATTTAATAGTAAATATAAGTATTTGGTAATTGCAGGATTGGGTGTTGCAGCTTTTCAACAATTTCAAGGGGCAAATGCGATATTCTATTATATTCCTCTAATCGTTGAACAAGCGACAGGTAATTCAGCAAGCTCGGCATTATTATGGCCAATTATTCAAGGCGTTATCTTGGTTCTAGGTTCATTACTATTTATTTGGATTGCTGATAAGTTTAATCGACGAACATTGCTCATGCTTGGCGGTACAGTGATGGGATTGTCATTTATATTACCTACAATTATTAATATTGTAATACCTAATGCTAACCCAATTATAATTGTGATATTTTTAAGTATCTACGTAGCCTTCTATTCATTTACATGGGCGCCATTGACTTGGGTAATTGTAGGGGAAATATTCCCGTTAACAATTAGAGGATTTGCATCAGGCGTTGCATCTTCATTAAATTGGCTAGGTTCATTTTTAGTTGGACTATTATTCCCGATTATGACGACACATTTTCCACAAGAAATGGTATTTGCGATATTCGGTATCATCTGTATTTTAGGTGTTATATTTGTTAAAAAATGTGTCCCTGAATCAAGAGGAAAAACATTAGAAGAAATCGAAACATTTTGTGGTACAGAAGAAAAAGTGAAACTTAATAATGTTAACGTTAAAGAAAGTTAATGTTGGCTAGTATAATGGCTTACATGTTAAAGTGCATGTTTAAGATTACAGTTGCAAAGATTGTGACTGTAATCTTTTTTTATTTATCCTAGATGAATGGGGGTATGCTATAGTTAAATTATTGAATGAAAGATTGAGTGCTATAAAATGAGTACTAAAGGTAAGACATTAGAGCAAATAGAAGCAATATGGAAATCATAAATTTTATAAAGTGAAATATTAATTTGTATGCTTCAGATAAATGATAACCTTCGTTTATATCTGAAGCATATTTTTATGCTTTTTAAATACTAAAATAATATGAATTGACAAATATTGTATAAAGATTATGCTTATTTATAAGTTGATTAAAAATTCAAAGGGGAAGAAGGGGTAACAATGATGAATATTGGTATTGTTGGTGCAGGGAAAATTGTTAAAGAAGCATTGCCTGTATTGGAACAAGTTTCAGGCGTTGTGTTTCAAAGTATTGTCACGACGGGAAGAAATCCACAAAATGTTAATGAATTACAAAAGCAATTTAATATCAAAGAGGTATATGAAAATTATACTCAATTTTTAGAGGATGAAGATTTAGAGGTGGTCTATATTGCCGTGCCGAATCATTTGCACTACTATTATGCACAGCAAGCGATAGAACACGGTAAACATGTCATTTGTGAAAAGCCTTTTACACTTACCAAGGTAGAACTTGAAACTTTAAAAGAACTCGCAGAAGCGAAACAAGTGATTATTACAGAAGCAATCACGAATCTTTATTTAGGCAATTATGATGTCTTGAAACATACACTCCAAGAAATTGGAGATATCAAGCTTGCCCAGTTTAACTATTCTCAATACTCTTCAAGATATGATAATTTTAAGCAAGATATCATTCAACCAGCATTTAATCCAGAAATGGGTGGTGGCGCGTTAATGGATATCAATGTCTATAATGTCCATTTAGCAGTGGGGTTATTTGGCAAACCTAAGGGTGTTGCATACTTTGCAAATGTTGAGAAAAATATAGATACATCAGGTATCTTGCAATTAGATTATGATAATTTAAAAGTAGTCTGTATCGGCGCAAAGGACTCTAGTTCTGATAATCATTCCTATATTCAAGGTGATCAGGCAACGATACACATTGAAGGTCCAACGAACGAATTACAATCATTTGAAGTTAATCACATTGGTGGCGGAACACAGCTTTACCAATTAAACCAATTTGAACATCGTATGCATGAGGAATTTGTAAAAATAATAAAAATGATTCAGGATAAAGATGATGTCTTAGCTAAACGTCAATTAGAACATAGTATAGCTGTCGTTGAAGTCCTAGAGTCAGCATTAGACAGTGCAAATATAACAATTGGACCTTCAAAGTCATAATCAAATACAATAATTATCATTGATAACATAAAACTAAGGTAGTTTACTTTCAATATCGAATGAACACTATATCAATCATAGATATGTGCTTACATTCAATAGTGAGGTAAACTACCTTATTCATTTTCATCATTTAATTGTTTAAGATATGTTGGTGAATTTCAGCTTCAATATCTTGATAAACACGCATGAATGGTATATTCGTCTGTAATGCAGCGCGTTTAACATCTTCAAATTCTGGTTTCGCTTTAATAATTTGGTTGTTTAATAAACCTAGCTTTACTGTAATAACACCATATTTTGTTGTTAGTGATTGGAACTGTCGAACTAGAGTTTGGCGTTGAATAGTGCTACTGCGCACGCCTAGTGTTGTAGTGTGCTGTAATAGATAGTCTTCAAATTCTGCAGCATCTTCAATTCTACAGATCATTGTAATTAATGTAGCTGGGCGACTTTTTTTCATAATTATAGGTGTGTAATATACATCTAAAGCCCCTTTGTTGAATAAAGCTTGTAGCAGAAAACCAAGTGATTCTGCAGTCATATCATCAATTTGACATTCTAATTGTTGAACGAAATTGGGTGTAGCATCTTTAGTTGTATTAGTAGTATTTAGTGACGCTTTATTTTCTGTAAATTCAATTACTCTCACAATGTTAGGGAAATCAAAGTCCTTGTTACCGCCACCATAGCCGATACGATTTATTGTCAGATTTGGCATAGGTCCTATATCCTTTACCAACGCTTTGATAAACCCAGCCCCAGTTGGTGTAGTTAATTCTGCAGCAACATCGAAATGTGCAAGTGGAACACCAGTTAATATTTCAGCAGTCGCTGGGGCAGGAATGGGATAAATACCATGAGCAATATTAATTTTTCCATGACCAGTCGGGATAGGAGAGGCATAGAGATTATCAATTGCTAAACTTTCTAAAGCGAGACAACTGCCAATGATATCGATAATTGAATCCATTGCGCCTACTTCATGGAAATGTACGTCATTAACATCCATGCCGTGTATTTTTGCTTCAGCTTGTGCAATAACCTCAAAGACACTGATACTGCGTTCCTTTACACGCTGTGGTAAGTCACTATTGTTAATAATTTGATATATATCTTTTGCTTTACGATGATGATGCGCTTCTTCGAAATCAATTGCTAACGTCAACGCTTGTATACCTTTCTTGTCCTTTTTAGAAAAGTGCAATTCAAAATGATTTAACGGAAGTGACTTTAACTGATCGATAATATAGTTTGCATCTGCCCCCAAGTCCACCAATGCTGAGAGAAACATATCACCTGCAATTCCTGCATGACAATCTAAATAAAGTGATTTCACCATAGCGATTCCTCCGTTTGTTGTTCTTGTTCGAGCATGTGGATCAGCATGGCTGCATTATATCCACCACCGAAGCCATTATCTATATTTAATACACTTGTACCAGGTGCACATGAATTAATCATTGCCAGTAATGTGGTAATACCATTTAAATTTGCGCCATAGCCGATACTAGTTGGTACGGCATAGACTGGATGGTCTACTAGGCCTGAAATAACACTAGATAATGCACCTTCCATGCCAGCGATAACGATAGATACTTTGCAATTACGAATGGTTTCAATATGATCAAATAAACGATGGATACCAGATACACCAACATCATATACTCGTTCAATTTCTGTTCCCATGACTTGAGCAGTCAGTGCTGCTTCTTCAGCGATAGGTAAATCAGAAGTTCCAGCACAGATGATGGCTGCCTTGTATGTTGATTTAGGTATAGATGCAATCGGTGTTGTTAGCACTTTAGCTTGTTCATAATATTCAAGTCGTGGATAGTGATTTAGGACATGGTTCGCTTTATCTGCGTCAATTCTTGTTACTAAAATAATTTCTTTATTTGATAATAATGTTTGAATGATGTCAGTTATTTGCTGTGCAGTTTTTCCTTCACCGAATATAACTTCTGGAAATCCTTGTCGATGTTTGCGATGTAAATCAACCTTTGCAAAACCAATATCATTATATTGCTTCAATTGTTTCATAGCCGATGCTACGGAGAGTGTATTAGACTGTACCGCCGTCAAAAGGGCTTCAATAGTTTTCTCGTTTTCAGTCATTTATAGACCACCTTTTTGCAATTTAAGATATGTGATAATCAGTATTGATTACTTCGTTCATACTACCTGTACGATAACCTTCTAAATCAACTGTGACATAATCGAAACCAAATTCCTTTAAGTGTAAGGCAATTTCATTTCTATGTGTTATAACTGTTTGTATCGCTTCGTCATCTACTTCAACTCGTGCAATATTATTATGATATCGAACACGGACATGCTCAATTCCGAGGCTGGCAATATATTTTTCGGCTTCGTTCACTTTATTGACTTTACTAAAGGTTAATGGCTCACCATATGGAATACGTGAAGCAAGGCTACATAGTGCTGGCTTGTTCCACACTGGAAGATGGTATTGCTTGCTAAGTTTACGAATTTCATCTTTATATAATGTAGCTTCTTGTAATACACTACGAACATTAAATTCGGTTCTTGCCTTTAGTCCAGGTCTAAAGTCAGCTAAATCATCCATAATCATCCCATCTAGCACATAATCAAAGCGATATAAGTCACGTAACCGTTCGAGCTCACCATACAGTAGACGCTTACTGTGATACCAACTTTCAGGTGTGTTTTTAATAATATATGGATCCTCTAATTCTGCAATTTCAGTTTCTATAATTTCTACATTTAAAGACTTTCCTAATGTTCTTGCTGCATTAAATTCTTCCTCTCTGAATAATTCGGATTTAACGATTACACCTTTAACATTGTACTTACCTAAGACATCTATGGCTTTCTTTAAGACGAAACTACTATCTACTCCACCTGAAAATGCAACTAAAACAGTACCTAGTGGCTTTATAATTTCTGTTAACTTTTGGTCTTTTTCTATAATTGTTTGTTGGTCCATCATTGTTTCCTCCTCAGTATAATTACTCAACGTATGGAATTGTCAATGGTCCTAAAGGCATAACACCAATAGTCATATCAGGGCCATATTTTTCTCTCAGTTGAGCTAATGTTTCCTTAATATCATTTACTGGATGTAACATAGCATCTGTAGTTTGTTGGGCGGTAAGTGTTGAATAGAGATATACATCAGCAAATGTTTGAATAACGGCTTGCTTTTGTACTTGCCATTGGTCTAGCATTCCGAATTTAGGGTCATTTATCATATCCAATAACCCTTGAGGCGAATCTGCCATATTTAAAATTTCAGCGAAGTTACCGTGGTTTGGGTAACCATCACTGCATTCAGAGAACATAATAATACTGCCACCTTCTTTAACCACTTTATGTGCAGCGCTCATCCCTTTAACTGTCTGATATAAATTTTGATCTAAAGGATAACCAGAATTCGAAGCAATCACTACATCAAACCGTTCTTGGCATTTAAACATGGCGTGTGATTTTGCATAATTACATCCAACATCATGTGCTTCGTATAGTTCACCAGCAAAAACAGCAGTGATATCTTTAGATTTATTTAAAGTGACATTGAGCATGAAATCCGGTTTACACATTGCATTAATTTCCCGGGTCATATCTTGTACTGGATTGTCTGCCATATTGCCCCATGTGGATCGCATATCTCCAATCATTTTAGCGTTATGGAAGGTCATTATTGTTTCAATACCAGCAATACCAGGCATGATTCCCTTAGGGCCACCTGAGAAACCGGCGAAAAAATGTGGTTCGATAAAGCCTGTAACTATTTTAAAGTCAGCCTCGACATAATCTTTATTTAAATATACATCACAACCATATTTACTATGACCCACTTTCTTTAAACTAGACTTGTCATTACAATGATTATGTACGATATTTACTGAGTCTACGATATCTTCGCCCAACATTTGAATCAGTTCTTCTCGGGTTTGATCTCTATGAGTTCCCGTGCCGTTAATAATGACAAAATTTTCTGTTGGAACATGCTTTAGACAATTCATAATCAAAGGAACAAGGATATGATTGGGGGTAGGTCTTGTGATATCACTAATAACAATTGCTACTGTCTGATTAGATTTAACCATTGTTGATAGTGGGGGTGTGCCTATTGGTGATGCTAATGCCTCTTGAATTACCTGTTCAGGTTGATTCAGAGCAGGTTGGTCAGTGGGTTCTATTCGAACTGTGTGATCAGGCAAATCTAATTCGACACTAGATTTGCCATATAATATATTGGCTTTCATTGGTGATGACCTCCTTATTTATCACAACAGGGTAATTCGTTGCGATTTATGTTTATGAGCTATCATTAGCACTATGTTTTGGAATAGAAAAAGGTAGAGACAATATTTTTGGTTATTCCTTGTAAAAGTTGTTCCGAAATAGCGAGTGTATCAGCCAATGATTTTGGTCCATTGACTAAACTAAATGCGCTTAGAATGCCGTGCTCGTGAAGCTTTTCTATAGCAATATCTACGGTGCCTCCAATTAAGATGACTGGGACATTAAATCGTTGTGCGCATCGTGCAACCCCTATGGGTGTCTTGCCATATAAACTTTGATGGTCAATCTTTCCTTCACCCGAGAGTATTAAATCAGCATCAGCTAAATAGGAAGTTAATTTACTGTATTCAATTACAACGTCTATACCATTACGAAATTCACACGGGAAAAAGGCTTTAAAAGCACCACCCAAACCACCTGCTGCCCCCGCACCAGGGAAATCATGGATATGAATATTTACCTGTGATTCAACGATATTAGCAAAATGTAATAAATTATTATCGAGAAGTTGTAATTCTGTATCCGAAGCCCCTTTTTGTTTACCAAAGACGAACGAAGCCCCTTCAGGTCCAACCAATGGATTGTTAACATCACTAGCGATAATAAAGGATGCTTTAGCAATTCGATTATCGAATGTAGATAAATTAATAGAATCTAAATCTGCTAGCGACCCACCTCCAAATGAGATTGCATTACCTTGTGCATCTAAGAGTTGAGCCCCTAATGCCTGTAACATGCCTGCACCTGCATCATTTGTAGCTGAGCCTCCAATTGCTAATATAAATTGTTGGTATCCTTTATTTAATGCTGATAATATCAATTCCCCTGTACCATATGTTGTTGTTTCTAAAGCATTGAGTTGCGATTCATTGAGGTGTCTGAGTCCAGATGCTTCAGCCATTTCCACTATACAAGTTTCACCATCACCTAATACACCATAAGTAGCCTGTACCTGTTCACCTATAGGTCCAGTAACAGATTCCGTAAATAGTTGACCATTGGTAGCATTGATAAGTGCTTCCATAGTTCCTTCACCACCGTCGCCCATTGGTAATGACTGCACTGTGACATTAGGATAGAGTGAGGTGATGCTGTTGTGCATTAACTTTGTAACTGTGGTAGCAGACATACTACCTTTAAATGAATCGGGTGCGAGTATGATATTCACATGCAAACCCTCCTTGAAAACGTTTACTATTGTTTGTTATTCTATTGTATCGATTTTAATTGTCAGAAAATAGAGTTAAAATATACAAATATAAAGCATATATTTTGTATATAAATGATAGGTTGTGAGTGCATGGAAATATTAACTGAGGAAATAGCGGCATTGATTGTAGAGGAAACAGTAAATCGCACAGGCAGTAATATTAATATAATGAACTATAACGGAGAAATTCTTGCTTCATATAATAAAGAAAGAATAGGGACGATACATTATGGAGCGAAACGTGCTATTGAACTAGAACAGACTATTACTTTAACTGAGGCAGAGTGTAAAGAATTAGAAGGTACACAACCAGGTATCAATTTACCAATTATTTTTCAAAATGAGATTGTGGGCGTAATCGGGTTAACAGGTAATCCTGCACAGTTAACACAAATTGCAGATGTAGTTAAGATGTCTACAGAGCTATTGTTATCACAAAGTTATTTTACTTATGAATTAGAAGGTAATATTCGTAGTCAAGAGTTACTAATTGAGGAATTACTAAAGGGCGAACCTTCGAAGACGTTTATTAGATACCTAATACAACAATTAAATGTAGAATTATTAACATTACGGAAATGTATTATCATTAATATAGAAAAGCAAATATTTTCAAAAAATAGTATAGTTCGTATGCTTTCTACGAGAATAAATAGACAATCGTTTGTAATCGCATTTACTAATTATAATCGCATTGTTATCTTAATTACTGATGATGATAAGACGAAGCTAAATGATAAAATAACCCAAATATATCAAGTGTTTACTCAATTGAATTTAACCATTGAAATGGCATCTAGTCTTGTATTTACGAGTTTAAATGATTTTAAAAAAGCATATGAAGAATGTGAATTAGTATTTATGTTAAATGAACATGAGCGAGCAGTTGTATCATTTGAAGATGTTGAAGCACAAACATTGTTATATCAAATTAATAAGGAAATTAGAATGCGTTATAGAAAAAGAATATTAGCCGATATTGATAATCAAACGATTGAAACTTTACAGTCGTTTTTCGAGCATAATTTGAATATTGCACAAACTGCTAAGGCCTTGTATATTCACCGCAATACTTTGTTGTATCGTTTAGCAAAATGTCAGCAAATCACTGGACTTAATCCAAGAATATATAATGATGCTGTTAAGTTACAACTTGCGATGTGGTGTTAATAAGTCGACTATACATACATAATCTTAGGTTAACAGTTGATAGATGTATTCCTACAATAACCTTATATAAGTTGAACATGAAAAGTGTCTTAGCTGTTATAGATTTGTTCGCTATAACCAATGATTAAATAAAAAACTGCCGACACATGTATAAAGCATTGTCGGCAGTTAAAGTATGATATAAATGGTTTAAAAATCTTGTGATGTCGTTTCTATTTCCGGTTGTTTTGCTGGAGCACGTTTGGTCTTTATCAATATATAACTCGTATTTAAAATGACAAAACCTAATCCAATAAATGCAGATATACGTGTATCTGGATTGAATAACATACCAATTACGACCGCTAATAACATAATAACTGTAATGATGTTTGAATAGGGCGCAAAAGGCATCTTAAATGGGTGATCTTTTATTTGTTCCTTTTTACGGAAGCCAATATGACTTAGCAAGATTGCAAACCATGGTACAAATCCTGGAATTACACCTGCACTGTAAACATAAACGAACAGGTTCGTATCCTTACCTAAGATTAATGGCAAGACAATACTTAATACTACGCCGCCAACGATTCCACTACATACAGCAATGACTGCGTAGTGGGGGACGCCATTCTTGTTGACTTTCTTAAAGATACGTGGCGCTTGGTCTTGTTCAGCTAGTGTATACAATAATCGACTTGTACTAAAGATGCCTGAATTACAACCAGACATTGCAGCTGTAATTACAACAAAGTTTATAATGGCTGCCGCTGCAGTAATTCCAACTTTGGCAAATGTTAATACAAATGGTGAACCAAGAGAACTTATTTCATCCCATGGATAAACTGAAACAATAATAAATATTGAACCGATATAAAATATTAGTATTCGGTAAACTACACTATTGACTGATTTTTTAATCGTTGTTTGTGGATCTTTGGCTTCTCCAGCTGTAGTACCAATTAATTCAATTCCAACATAAGAACCAAATACAATTGAAAGTGAGAAGAAGAATCCACTGAAACCATTGGTGAAGAAACCGCCATTAGACCAAAGGTTGGTGATGCCAACTGGATTAAAGCCATTTCCAAAACCAAAAATGATAATACCTAAACCAGCTACAATCATTAAGATGATAGTGATTACTTTGATTAAAGCAAACCAAAATTCAAATTCACCAAACCATTTTACAGAAATTAAATTGGCCGATAATAATATAATAACCGCAATTAACCCTGGTATCCAAATTGGTAAATCTGGCCACCAGAATTTCATATAGGTGCCGACTGCAATGACTTCACTCATCCCGACGACTATCCAGTTAAAAATACTACTACTTGCTGTTATGTATCCAAACGAAGGGTGAATGTATTCAGTCGCAAACTTAGCAAAAGAGCCAGTCTCCGGATATGTATATACCATTTCTCCAAGCGCTCTCATAATTAAAAATACAAATATTCCTGCTATCATATATGAAATTAATACCGATGGACCAGTCCACTTTATGGTACTTGAAGCTCCCATAAATAATGCAACCCCTATGGTTCCCCCTAAGGCTATCATCTGTATCTGTCTAGATGATAAATCTCTTTTTAATTCAGTTTTCATAAGAATTCTCCTGTTTAATTTATTTATATAATTATTAACTTAATAAACCCCTTTGGAAAGTTAATGTAATTATTATATCATTTGTTAAAGATATTAATCTAATATTGATATGTAATAATATGAAAAAATTACTGAAAATTTTGATTATATAAGGGACTAATGTACGTGTATTATAGTGAATTTTGAGAATCTAACAGTTTATATTCTGTAAAACAGTAAATAAATATAATTCGATATCCGTATTAGACTATAGAAAGATTATTTAGAATAAAAGCTAAAATCACTTTACAAAATTACTAGCAATAAATATAATTAAATTAAGTTATTGCTTAATAATTCTATAATTTAATTATAAATATTTTTAAGACGAAACGTTTCTATAGCATATATCAGCACAAATAATATACCGGTATTGAATTGTTGAGTAATGACAATCAAGGGTAGATGCATTTATTCCTGAATTTTATAGATTTATGAGGAGGTATGCAGTATGTAAGCATATGATTCCTATAATTGTAGTTATTTAATTAAATTAGTATTTCGATAATAGATATTTTGTACGAACTGAATATTTATTCCTCAAACGTTATGAGTTGTAAAGATAACAAACCTGCCACTTCTTCCCAATTCTAATGATTATATATGATTTATCATTTGTTATTTTTAACTCTAGCTGGTCATTTCCGAATGACAATACACTGAAAATTTTTAGACCACAAATGAATTCTATCTATTTAACTCACTCTATTTTCCATTTAATTTAACTATCAGTTTTTAACATAAGATTTCATTTTTATAGATTGAACACTTAAGCGTAGCCTTGCTTACAGTGAATTAAATAAACGATAATTAAGTTAATTTAATAAGGTGATTTTCAAACTGAGAAACGATACATGATTGAGATCATTCAGGAAGTGACGAAGAACTGATAGAAGCGACCCAAGTAGTATGTAACTTACTACTTGGGTTTTTTTATGTAATTAAATGTCACGGTAAAAATAAATCTATTGTGTGAAAATTCATCTTTTTAGTTGTTATTCATCTAATAATGTGACATACTCTATATAAATTAGTATAACATATTGACTATTAGAGGTGATTTAGTATGACACAATATATTTATGCATTTGATGAAGGTCAAAAATCAATGAAAGATTTACTTGGAGGTAAAGGTGCCAACTTAGCAGAGATGAAACGTATAGGTTTACCTGTACCAGATGGTTTTACGATTACTACAGAAGCATGTATTGAATATTTACAACATGGGTCGAAATTATCTGCTGAGTTATTATCAGAGTTAGATAACCAATTATCAGCATTCTCAAAGCGAACTCATAAATCATTTTCTGCAGATTCGGATTTACTATTAGTCTCTGTACGAAGTGGCGCAAAAATTTCTATGCCTGGTATGATGGATACAATTTTAAACTTAGGGTTAAATGATGAAAATGTTTTGACGTTGGCACGTAAGACCGATGATGCACGTTTTGCATATGATTGTTATAGAAGATTGCTACAGATGTTTGGTGAAGTTGTTTATGATATTCCAATGGCGTCATTTGATACATATTTTGAGCAATATAAAGCTCAACATGGTTATCAAAATGATGCAGACATCCCTGCCGAAGGTTTACAAGAAATATGTGATTACTACAAGGATGTTTATTTAGATGAGGCAAATAAACCATTTCCACAAGAACCAACTCAACAACTTACTGAAGCGATTGAGGCAGTATTCAAATCTTGGGACAATCATCGCGCGAGAGTCTATAGAAATCTAAATGATATACCACATGATATTGGTACAGCAGTGAACATACAAGAAATGGTGTTTGGTAATAGTGGTGCGCGTAGTGGAACAGGTGTTGCCTTTACACGTAATCCTGTGACAGGCGAAGCAAAATTGTTTGGTGAGTATTTACTGAATGCACAAGGTGAAGATGTAGTTGCAGGTATTAGAACACCATTAGATATCAATGTATTAAAGGAGCAGATGCCAGAAGTTCATCAACAATTTGTAGAGGTATCACAAAAATTAGAAACGCATTACAAAGATATGCAAGATATTGAATTTACAATTGAAAATGAACAATTATATATTTTGCAAACACGTAATGGTAAACGTACGGCAAATGCAGCCATTCATATAGCAGTTGATTTAGTCAATGAAGGTGTGATTTCTAAAGAAACTGCTGTGCAAAATGTCGATGTTAAGTCAATAGATCAATTGTTACATCCTAACTTTGATGAAGTTGCACTTGCTGAAGCTACGGTCATTTCAAAGTCAGGGTTGCCAGCAAGTCCAGGTGCTAGTAGCGGGAAGATTGTATTTTCTGCAGAAGAAGCTAAAATCCAAGCTGAAATAGGTGAGAAGGTAATCCTCATGCGACCTGAAACATCACCGGAAGATATTGAAGGTATGGTGGCAAGTGAAGCAATTGTAACGACACATGGTGGTATGACATCTCATGCAGCAGTTGTTGCTCGGGGTATGGGAAAATGTTGCGTCACTGGTTGTGCAGAATTAGAAATTAACATTAAAGACAAGGTGGTTTCTTATCCTGGAGGTAAATTGTTTGAAGGCGACGTTGTATCAGTGGATGGTGCAAAAGGTGATTTATATTTAGGAAATGTCGCTACCATGAAAGCAGAACGTAGCGAAGCATTTAATCAGTTTATGCAATGGTCAGAAGAGGTGGCTAGATTAAATGTACGCATGAACGCTGAAACGCCACAAGATATCGAAGTCGGTTATCAATTTGGTGCCACAGGTATAGGATTGGTAAGAACTGAGCATATGTTCTTTGGTCCTGAACGTTTAGTAGAAATGAGACGTTTTATTTTAGCAGATAGTCAGGTATCTCGCATTTCAGCACTCAATAAAATACGTGATTACCAATGTGAAGACTTTGAGCATATTTTGAAATTATCTGGCGATAGACCTACGATTATTAGATTATTAGATCCTCCATTGCATGAATTTTTACCTCATTCTCAAGAAGAAAAGGTGAATGTAGCAAATCAACTTGACGTTACTGTGCCAGTACTTGAACAATATATCGGTCAATTAGAAGAAGTCAACCCGATGCTCGGTCATAGAGGATGTCGCTTGGCTATAACGTATCCTGAGTTATATGTTATGCAAGTAGAAGCTATTATAGGGAGTGCGATAAAGTTAAAACAGCAAGGTGTAGATACTAAACCTGAAATTATGATACCACTCGTATCCACAGTGGCTGAGTTTGAAATATTGAAACAACAAATTATTGAGTGTATCGATCGGTTACAGAATGAGGCTGATGTTTCCATACCGTATTTAATTGGAACAATGATTGAAACGCCTAGAGCGTGTCTCATTGCTGATCAATTGGCGAAAACATGTGACTTTTTCAGTTTTGGTACCAATGATTTAACACAGTTAACGTATGGCTTTTCAAGAGATGATGCAGGTAAGTTTATCAACCAATACACTGAACAAGGTATCTTAGAGATTGACCCATTCCAAACGATAGATATTGACGGGGTTGGGGCATTAATTAAATTAGCTGTACAACAGGCAAAGGAAGTAAATCCACAGCTTAAAATTGGCGTTTGTGGTGAATTAGGTGGAGATAGTAAATCAATAGCATACTTCAATCAGCTGTCTATTGATTATGTATCTTGTTCTCCTTTTAGAGTGCCAGGAGCCTTATTATCAACAGCACAAAGTGAAGTTAAAGGCGGTAGAATCAATGTCTAACGTACAAAATAACGATAAGCTCATTATATTTGTGATTTCAGATTCAATTGGGGAAACAGCGCAGCGTATGATCCATGCAACACTGTCACAATTCCCAGATATTGCAGAAGTTGAAATTAAGAAATTCCCTTATATTAAAGGTGAAGAGGAATTACTTCAAATATTAGAAAGGGCAAACACACATGCAGCCATTGTTGTAACTACCTTAGTAAACCCAGAATTTAATCGTATAGGCCAATCCTATGCAGTAGAACATCACATTCCTTATGTGGATTATATGTCTGACTTAATTCATATTATTCAAAATCGTACACACTCAAATCCAATATTGGAAAGTGGTGCATTACGAAAGTTAGATGAGCAATATTTTAAACGTATAGCAGCGATCGAATATTCAGTGAAATATGATGATGGTAAACACTATGAAGCTATTGGCGAAGCGGATGCATTGATTGTCGGAGTGTCTAGAACATCGAAGACACCGCTCAGTATGTATCTAGCCAATAAAGGTTATAAAGTAGCGAATATTCCGTTAGTTCCAGAGGCAGAGATTCCAGATGAAGTATTTAATTTTAAAAATTTAAAGGTTTTTGGACTCACTGCAAGTCCAGAGTATATTTTAAATATTAGAAATGAACGTGTTAAGGTTTTAGGTTTACATGGACCGACGAATTATAATAGTGTCGAGCGAATTAGAGAAGAATTGCTCTATGCAGAAGAAATTTTTGCTAAATTAAATGCTCGGGTAATCAATACAGAATATAAATCTATTGAAGAATCAGCATTTTATATTGAACAATTTTTATAAAATAATAGTTTGTTGGATAAATATTGGAAATATTAGGTGATTATTAATGTTAAATGGGTAAGGATATAATGCAACATTTAAAATAAATTATCACAAAGGAGTGGGTTTTATGTTGCAAAATGTCACACCATATTTATTTTTTAATGGAAACTGTAAAGAAGCGCTAGACTTTTATAGTAAAGCGTTAGACGGAAATATAAAGGGCATAATGACCTATGGCGAAGCTAATGAAACGTCAGCAGACGATCCAGACCGTATTATACATTCGCAATTAGATATTGATGGTCAAACATTTATGTTATCTGATATTCCGAAAAATGACCAAGCGGCTATAAAGGATAGAAATGTTTATATTGTATTAGAATTTGATAGTGAAGAAGCTGTAACAACGGCCTATGAGCAGTTAAAGGAAGACGCCCAAGTTTATATTGAACTTGCAGATATGTTTTGGGGTGCAAAATATGCCAAACTAGTTGATAAATACAATATTGGTTGGGATTTAAATTACACATATCCACAAAATGAACAATAAAATAATGAGATAACTAAGTTGACGGAAATCATGTTTTTGATTTCCGTCATTTTTGTGGTAATAGCATGATTGACCGTAATTTTAATCATCATGTTGATGTAGAAAAGCTTGTACCATTTTAGGGAGATAACTATTTTTACGCCAAATTAAATTAGTTGTTGTGGTCCATGGATGACCTTCAATTTCCTTTACTACATAATGATCTAAAATATCAGGCGTAATTGAATTATAAGGTAAGATGGTCACACCAAATCCTTTTGATAATATTTGCATTAATATTGATGAATCATGGCATTCGCACAATATATTTGCTGAAAGTTGATGAGCATGAAAAGTATTGAGTATCTGTTTGTGGAGTCCTGACTCTGTATCAGAGATTAATAAAACTAGTGGTAACTGAGCTAATACTTCTAATGAAATTATCTCTTCTGTTATATGTTGTGCTATGTTTTGAGGGATAATACATACACACTGGTCGGTGTGAATATGTTTGCTGTGTATAGTATTGTTTTGTATGGTTTCGTTGATATAAGCGATATCTAATTTTCGTTCATTTAAAAGTTTAATAATATTAATGCTATCAGATTCCCAAATGTTAAAACGAACATCTGTATATAGTTGTTTGAACTGTTCAATCTGTTCAAACATTTTATTTGAACTATATATTGTAGTACCGATAGCTAATGATTGCTCTACCTGCTCATGGAATTCTTGGGTCTCCATTACTGAATCATCTATTGTATTCAAGATGAGTTGTGCTTTATTAACAAAAAATCGCCCTTGATCAGTGAGTTGTACCTTTCTTTTCTTATTTCTTTCAAATAATTCAAATCCTAATTCTCTTTCCAAATCTTTTAATTGTCTACTTAAAGGCGGTTGAGCGATGTGTAATATCTCTGCTGCACTTGAGATACTCCCTGCTTTGGCAATTGCTAAAAAATAACGTAAATGTCTTAATTCCATTTTGCCACTCCTTTTAATACTCAAAAAGTATCTAATATATATTTAATATATATTTATTGTATTATAATATGTCGGTTTATACTAATGAATGAAAGGAGTCTTTTACATGAAATTGATAATAGGTATTTCCGGAGCTACGGGTGCAATATTTGGCATTCGTTTATTAGAAGTATTAAATCAGGTAGAAGATGTTGAAACGCATTTAGTATTGTCTAAGTGGGCTGTTACTACTATTGTTGAGGAAACAGAGTATAGCGTTGATGAAGTGAAATCAATAGCTGATTATTCTTATTCCCCAAGTGATTTAGGCGCTGCAATTTCTAGTGGATCTTTTAATATTGATGGCATGATTGTTGCTCCATGTAGTATGAAATCTTTAGCTTCAATAAGTTTAGGTCTTGCCGATAATCTTATTACTCGTGCGGCAGATGTCATATTGAAAGAGCGTAAACAATTATTATTGATGACTAGGGAAACACCACTTAATGCTATTCATCTAGAACATATGCTAAAACTATCGCAAATGGGTGTATCTATTTTTCCTCCAATGCCCGCATTTTACAATCATCCTTTAGATTTAAATGAAATGATAGATCATATTGTATTTCGATTATTATCTCAATTTAACATTCATCAATTGCCTGAAGATAAAATATGGACAGGTTTTAAAAAGAGAAATTTAAAAAGAGCTATAACATAAAGAAAGGAAGTTAATAATGGCATATCAAGATTTAAGAGGATTTTTAAAAGTATTAGAAAAAGAACAGCAGTTAGTTAAAATAACTGATGAAGTTATGCCTGAACCGGATTTAAGTGCTATAGGGCGTAATGCACCGGATTTAGATAGTGCGCCAGCTGTACTAGTAGAGAATGTTAGAGGTTATCATACGCCAGTAGTATTAAATGTACATGGAAGTTGGCAAAATCATGCATTGATGTTGAATTTACCTAAAAATACTTCCATTAAGGATCAGTTTTTTGCTTTAAAAGAAAAATGGGAAAAATATCCAATTAAGCCAAAATGGATTGAACGAGAGCAATCCCCAGTTAAAGAGAACATAATTTCAGAGGAAGACGGAATTAACTTATTTGATGTATTACCTTTATTCAGAATCAATGAATATGATGCAGGTTATTATTTATCAAAAGCCTTGATTGTGAGTAAAGATCCAGATAAACCAGATAATTATGAAGAACAAAACGCAGGAACTTATCGTGTTCAAGTTAAAGGAAAGGATAAGGTAGGTATACAACCTTTACCATTTCATGACATTGCAGTGCATTTACAACATGCTGAAGAACGTGATGAACCATTACCGATTGCTATTTGTTTAGGTAATGATCCTGTACTTAGTTTTATGGCTAGTACTCCAATTGAATACGTACAATCCGAATATGATTTTGCTGGGGCACTTAAAGGTGAACCTATTGAATTAACAAAAACGGAAGACGGTCATTTAGACATACCTGCGAGAAGTGAAATTGTTTTGGAAGGTTATATTGAACCACGAAAACGTGAGATTGAAGGACCATTTGGTGAGTTTCCAGGTAGTTATTCTGGATCAAGACAACAACCAGTAGTTAAAATTACAAAAATCACTCATAGAGATAATCCTATTTTTGAAAATTTATATCTTGGTATGCCATGGACTGAAATTGATTATCTAATTGCTTTGAATACGAGCTTACCATTATATAAACAACTTAAAAGGGATTTTCCAGAGGTAGAAGCAGTTAACGCAATGTATACACATGGTATCGGCGCAATAGTTTCAACAAAATCAAGACTTGGTGGCTATGGGAAAGCTGTAGCAATGCGTTTGCTATCAACACCACATGGCATGCCTTACACAAAAATTGCCATTATTGTAGATGAGTTTGTTGATCCATTTAATTTAGAGCAAGTAATGTGGGCATTAACAACCAGAGTGAGACCCGATAAAGACGTATTTAAAGTACCACATGCTCCGGGCATGCCTTTAGATCCATCTTCAGAACCGGCTGGTATGCATACAAAGTTAGTAATTGATGCTACAACACCTGTAGGGGCTGATAAGGCACGCGATACTGAATTGCTAGGTACACCAGAAGATACTGATAAATGGAGAGAAATTTTAGATAATATGGTGAATAGGAAGGAAGATTAATATGATTTGTCCAAGATGTGAATCGAAAAGTGTGAATTTATTAACTAAGGCGCCTAAAGATGATGCATGGGAAGTTTATATTTGTGATACTTGTACATTCTCATGGCGTAATACAGAAAGTGAACACATCACTAATCCAGAAAAATATAATCCCGATTTTAAATTAAGACCAGAGACATTTACGCAGCTAGATCAAATACCGCCTATCCCAAATTTGAAAGGTAAGTAATAGGAGGTAATAGAGTATATGGTTATGCCCAAAATAGTCTATAAATTATTTAATGGAAGTCATTTAGAGGAAAAACAAGATATAGTGTTCATCTTTCAGACTGTAACCATTGACGGATACCCACATACGGCAATGCTAAGTGTAGGAGAAATTGTTGCAATTGATATGGAACATTTGCGCTTTGCATTGTGGCCAAATACTACAACAGTACAAGGATTACGCTTAAATGGTAAAGCGAACATTGTATTTGTTTATGATCAACAAGTTTATTATATTGAACTAAGTGTTCGAGAATATCAATCACAATATGAGGGGAATGATGATAGGCTAAAATTTGAAGGTGAAATTCGCAATATAAAGATAGATAGTGCAAAGTATGCGGATATAACTTCAGGTATATCCATTCAATTGCGTAATCCTAAAGACACTGTATTACGTTGGCGAGCAACAGTAACTGAGTTACTACATGATTAATTAAACATACAATAAGACATTTCAAGTAATTAGTGAAAGTCTTATTGTATGTTTATTTTTGTTTTAAAGAACTAAGTCGAAGCGGGTTTATTGATAATAAATTGTAGCAGTGAAATTCACAGGTGTGTCTTGTGGGTTTCTGTATGTGTGTGGTACATCACTTTTGAATCGTAAGGCTTGATTATGGTTAATTGAATATATTTGGTTATTTACTTCGATTTCTAGTACACCAGTATTAACGATAATGTATTCTTCTGAATGTTGATGGTGTGCTGCAGAAGTCATTTTGCCGTTACCTTGTATTTCCATTTTGAACATTTCAAATTTTTTATGCTCATCATAAGGAAAATATGGATAAATTGTTACTTTATCATCTTTGATTGGGATAATATCTGTTTCATCGATAAAGTCGATATCATTCTCACTTTCGGCAGTGAGCTGAGATAAAGACAAATGTAGGCCGTTAGCAATTTTCCATAAAGTAGTGATGGTCGGATTAGAAACACCTTTTTCAATTTGACTTAGCATGTTTTTACTAACACCAGTTAGCGTAGATAGCTTCTCTAAACTAAGTTGGTGGCGTTTGCGGTAATTGGCAATGTTTTGTGCCACTATATTTTGAATATTATACACTTCAATCGCTCCTATTTACAATATTACGTACGTATTGTACCATATAGTGTGTTGTTTTTAAAAAATATCTCTACTAAAGGTGGTTTAAATGGATAAGAGTCGTTCATTACAACCGTTTAATTGGTTGTTATTTATAAGTGTATTACTAGTGGGCGCTAATCTGAGGGCGCCAATCACCTCAGTAGGTGTAGCATTACCCAATATAAAAGAAGATTTGATGTTATCAAATAGTGCAGTAAGTGTAATCACTGTAGTACCGTTATTATCATTTGCAGTTATTTCGTTAGTTGCTGCTAAAACAAGCTATCGATTCGGTTTGGAACAGACCATATTTGGAGCATTGTGTCTTATCTTTATAGGCGTGGTAGTACGTTCGATCACAGGTGTATCTTGGCTGTACATAGGGACTATACTCATCGGTATTGGTGTAGGTTTCGGTAATGTACTCGCACCAGCAGTTATAAAGACCAAGTTTCCGCTACGTATTGGTATTATGACTGGTTATTATACCGTTGTAATGAATGTATTTGGTGGACTGTCTTCGTATACAACTGCACCACTCGTAAAGACGTTTAATTATAATATTGCTTTAGGTCTCATAGGAATTGTAACCCTGATAACAATAGTGATTTGGTCAGTACAATTAAAGGGGAAGGAACAATTAACTAAGACATATAATGAAAGTAATATTAATGTATGGAAATCACCATTATCATGGCAAATAACTATATTGATGGGCGGACAATCACTCATCTTCTATTCATTAATAAATTGGATGCCGGTATATCTATCGCAAAGTGGTTTATCCGTACATGAGGCAGGACTGTATTTATCTGTAATGCAGATTGCTATCATACCATTTACCTTTATAACACCAATATTTGCTACAAAAATGAAGTCACAGTTTGGCCTAACATGCTTTACAGGTATATTATTTGTGATTGGTGTAGCAATTATGTTGTTTATACCTAAGTATGCAATTGTTTCTACTATACTCATAGGTGTAGCTGGTGGCCTTGCTTTTGGATTAGTTAATACGTTCTTTAGTTTGAGAACAGAAGAAGGACAAACTGCAGCGAAATTGTCAGGTATGGCGCAATCTATTGGTTATCTATTTGCAGCACTAGGTCCATTGTTATTTGGTATCCTACATGATATGACAGGAGAATGGTATGCCTCATTAGCTATTCTATTAATTACAGCTATTGGCTTAACGTTATTTGGTTCTCAAGCAGGGCGAAACCGTACGATTGAACAGTCACTAAAAAAATAGCTTGGATGATTAATCTTGCTCCTATATACAGATATAGCAATTTCTTGCTTATTATTAGTAACTAATATTGAAAATAGCATGGTTTATGATTTAAAGTAATGGGGAAAGTTAATCAATATTTTATTAAAGACTTAGACCACGGGGTGAAATTATGCAGTTAATATTTGATGCTAGTGTTAGTCCGATTTATCGCGGTGTGCTCGCATTTTTCTTTGTGATGAATATAGTGCTTGCACTTATTATCGTATTTTTAGATAGAGACCGTAGAGATGCGACAGCAACATGGGCATGGTTATTCTTATTATTTGTAATGCCTATCTTAGGATTTATAGCATATATATTCTTTGGACGTGCTGTTAGGAAAAAAAGGGAAAAAGGCTTCCAACATAATCAAATAGATGATGCTTTAGAACGAGTTAAGAAACAATTAGACGATTCAACGAACCATATCGAAAATTCAGATAATCCGATTGTCAGAAAGCATGCGGATATTGCACAAACACTCATGACTAAAGAACCTTCGTTTTTAAGTAACAATAATAAAGTTGAAATTTTTACGGATGGTCATGAATTATATCGACAAATGAAAGAGGACTTGCGCAATGCACAAACATATATTCATATGGAATACTATGTTTTAGAACTTGATGGGCTCGGCACGGAAATTATCGATATACTTGAAGAAAAATTAGAACAGGGTCTAGAAGTTAAATTATTATATGATGCAGTCGGTTCTAAGACAGTTCATAAATCTAATTTCAAGAAGTTTCAACAGCTTGGTGGGCAGGTTGAAGCATTTTTCCAAGCTAAAATTCCATTCATAAACTTTAGAGTAAATAACCGTAACCATCGTAAGATTGTAGTTATTGACGGTCAAATGGGTTATGTAGGTGGATTTAATATTGGTGACGAATATCTTGGTTTGAATGATAAATTTGGTTATTGGAGAGACACTCACTTAAAAGTTAGAGGCGATGGTGTCGATGCATTGCAATTGAGCTTTATACATGATTGGAATTCACAAGCTAAACGTGAACAATTAGAGTATAATGACAAATATTTCCCAGATAATGCTAATCAAGGTGGCGACGTATCGATGCAAATGGCAGTGAGTGCACCGAGTGATAATTGGCATCAAATTGAATTTGGCTATATGAAGATGATTATGAATGCGAAGAAATCAATTTACATGCATAGCCCGTACTTTATTCCGGACAAAGGTTATATTAATGCACTACGAATCGCCGCCAAGTCGGGTGTCGATGTACAATTAATTATTCCTAATAAGCCTGATCACATGTTTGTATATTGGGCAACCATTACGAGTGTCGCACAATTGATTAGAGATGGTGTTAAGGTTTATACCTATGAAAATGGCTTTATTCATTCTAAGATGATGATTATTGACGACGAAGTATCAAGTGTGGGTTCTTCAAATATGGATATACGCAGTTTTGAATTAAACTTTGAAATTAATGCCTTTATGTATGATGAAAATGTTGCTAAACAATTGAAGGAAGCATTTTTTGAAGATTTAAAGGTATCTAAAGCTTTAACAATTGAAAGATATGAACAACGTTCAAATTGGATTAAATTCAAACAATCCATTGCTAAATTAGCATCACCAATTCTTTAAGCTGTACATAGTGTATAGGATTGCTGCAACAGATTTGATTTAGTTCATATGCGCTAAAAAGTATTCATCTTCTTAGCTATGCTTTGAGATGGAAGATGAAATATTTGTTTGAAAGCATGCATTGTTATTGTGAAAAACTTCGATAATGAAATAATTTGAGATATAAATGATGGAGAAACAACCACCCCGAAAGATAGAATCTTTCGGGGTGGTTGTCGTTATAATAAAACTGAGTATTGTTAACCTTCATTGACCTAAGGCATTGGGTCATTCCCTTGACCTCGACATGCATCCTTATAGCTCAACAGTCTCACACAATACTTAGCTGTTGAAAGTGACAACAATAACGAAGTAAGTTACTTTTTACTATTCAATCAATGTAATTAAAGCAACGTCTGTCCAATTTCGGGAGCATTTGTCCTTTTTCACTATCTTATTCAATTCCTTTTTTACTCAAACAATTTTCCAAAATGTGTTAAAGCATTTATATTTATTTATCAATGTATTCTAACTATGTGTATAATTGTTTAATTATAAGGTATTTCAAGGGGAGGATTTGTATGCAAGGTGAAACAAATCAATATATTTATCGGCAAATTTATACGCGATTAAAGGAAGATATTTTATCCTTTAAATATGAAAGTCACGAAAAGTTGCCATCTAAAAGGGGAATGGCAGAAACTTTAAATGTAAGTGTTAACAGTGTGAAATCAGCATATGAACAGTTATTAGCAGAAGGTTATATATATGCCAAAGAACGTAAGGGTTATTTTATCGAACCGCTAGATCAACTTATTGTTGACCCAGATGCACAAAAGACATTAGGGCAGTATAAAGAAGGCAAGCCACAATTATATGAATATTCCTTTTCTCATATGAGCACGGATATGTCTGAATTTCCGGTAGATGTTTGGACTAAGTTACTGAAACGTGTATTTGATAATTATGAATATTACTTATCAGCAATTCCAAATATTAAGGGGCCGATTGAATTACGTCAATCAATTGCTAAACTCGTTTCTTATCAACGAGGTATCCAGTGTCATCCAGAACAAATTATTATAGGATCTGGCACAAACACTTTGTTGAAACGCTTAATGCAACTGTTACCTACTGAGGTGAAAATTGGCGTCGAAAATCCAGGATATTCTAGATTCCGTAATTTGTTAAATGAAGGAGGAACAACAACAATTCCACTTGAATTGGATGGAAAAGGTATATCCATTAATCAAATTAATGCAACACAACCAGATGCAGTTATTGTGACACCATCACACCAATTTCCGACTGGTATTATCATGCCTGTCTCGAGAAGAATTGATTTATTGAATTGGGCGAGTACAACCAATAGTTATATTATAGAAGATGATTATGATAGTGAGTTCAAATATCAGACAGATAATATTCCGTCATTATATAGCTTTGATAAAAATGAAAGTGTGATATATTTGGGGACATTTTCAAAAACATTGATGCCAGGATTAAGACTGAGTTATATGATTCTACCACCTGCACTTGTGCAAAAATTTGAAACGCATAACTTCGATATGATACCTGATTTTTCTATGTTAAATGCACTGACACTTAATCTTATGATTAAAGAAGGATATTATGAAAAGTACGTGAAAAAGATGCACCAGCACTATGGCAGAAAAAGAGAGCAATTAATAGTAGCGTTACAACAAGCATTTCAAGATAAGGTGAATATTAAAGATACCGAAGCGGGATTGCATTTTATGATTGATGTGAAATCACCATTTACATATGAGGAAATAGAGCAACGTGCTAAAGAGGCCAAGTTAGAATTATATACGATTAATCGTTTCATTGTGAAAGCGCTTAAAGAAAATAATGGTGTTAAAACGTTGATTATAGGGTTTTCAAAAATAAAGATTGAACAGCTTGATGACGCGGTTCGTTGTCTTAAAAAAGTATTGCTCGGTTAAACTGGTTCCATTATTTTATAAAAAACTGGTACTTTACACAATACCAACTATATTTTAAATTTTTAGATAACGATAATACTTTATCGAAAGGTTAAGGGGGCTAATTATGACTGAACAATTCGAATATTATAAGACAATACGTGAACAATATGTAGCTAGAGGGGTAGGAAACGGTAATTTACATGTAGCAGATACAGCAAGTGGCGCAACGATTAAAGATATCGAAGGCAATACTTTTATTGATTTTGCAGGTGCAATTGGCACATTAAATGTTGGTCACACACACCCTGAGATTACGAAACACTTAAAGGAACAATTAGATAAATTTATACATCCTGGTTTTAATGTCATTATGTATGAAAGTTACTTAAAATTAGCACAAAAATTAGCAGAAATTACACCAGGTAACTTTGCTAAAAAGAGCATTCTTTTAAATTCTGGCGCAGAAGCAGTGGAAAACGCCGTGAAGATAGCTAGAAAATATACTGGCAGACAAGCAGTAGTTTCATTCGTTAGAGGGTTTCATGGACGAACAAATTTGACAATGTCTATGACGAGTAAGGTTAGACCATACAAGTATGGTTTTGGTCCATTTGCGCCTGAAGTATATCAAGCACCCTATCCAAATGTTTCAGAAAAGCCTAATACACTTTCTAATGCAGAATACGTAGATCAAGTTATTCAAAAGTTACATGATTTCTTTATTGAAACAGTAGATCCTAGTGAAGTTGCTTGTATTGTTATGGAGCCTGTACAAGGTGAGGGTGGATTTATAATTCCGGATCGTAAATTTGTGCAGGCTGTGAAAGCAATTTGTGAGTCTAACGGTATTGTATTTGTGGCAGATGAGATTCAAACAGGTTTTGCAAGAACAGGTAAAACCTTTGCAATAGAGCACTTTGACGTTGAACCAGATTTAATGACAGTTTCCAAATCATTAGCGGCAGGATTTCCACTCAGTGGTGTTGTAGGTAAAGCGGAAATAGTGGATAGCGCAAACCCAGGTGAATTAGGAGGTACGTATGCTGGTAATCCGTTAGCATGTGAAGCCGCATTAAAAGTTATCGAAATTATTGAAAAAGAACAACTTAATGAAAAAGCAGAGACATTAGGTCATAATATCGAACAATTCTTACAAGAATTAACGCACACTTATGACAGTATTGGTCCAATTAGACGACTAGGTGCAATGGTAGCAATGGAGATTATTAATCCAGAAACAGGAGAACCTGACAAAGTACTTACAAGCAAAATAGTAAAAACGGCAAATGAGCACGGCTTGCTATTATTGTCTGCAGGTATAAAAGGGAATGTCATTCGTTTCTTGGCCCCATTAGTAATTACTGATGATGAGTTAAACACTGGGTTAAAGATCTTACAAGATGCATTTGCAAAAGTAGCCTCTACACAACCATCGTAAAGCAGTAAAATATTTTTCAAAAAGGGTATGGCATAGTAGTGCTATGAAATTATTTTATCAAGAGGAGAGATTCAAAATGACACAATTAGATGTATTGAACCCTGCTACAAATGAAGTCATCGAAAGTATAGACTATACAAGCCATGAAGACATTGATGCAAAGATTGAACGTGCATACAATGCGTTTCAAACATGGCGGTTTGTCGATGCACATGAGCGCTCAGCAAAATTATTTAAATGGGCTGAATTAATAGATGAACATCAAGATGAATTAGCGAAATTAGTAACACTTGAAGGTGGTAAACCATTAGCTGAAGCTAAAGGTGAAATTGTATATGCTAATTCATATGTGAAATGGTATGCAGAAGAAGCCAAACGTGTATATGGTCGTACAATACCAGCAAATACTTCATCAAAAAAGATTGTCGTTGATAAATTCCCAGTTGGCGTTGTAGGTGCAATTACACCATGGAATTTTCCTGCAGCTATGATTACTCGAAAAATGGCACCAGCATTAGCGGCTGGATGTACGATTGTTTGTAAACCCGCAGTTAAAACACCATTAACAACAATTAAGTTAGTGGAACTAGCACATGAGGCAGGTATACCAGAAGATGCCATTTCTTATATTATCGCTTCAGGTAGAGATGCAGGAGACATCTTCACTAAACATCCAAGAATTAATAAAGTAACATTTACAGGTTCTACTGGTGTTGGTAAAAAGTTAATCGAACAATCTGCTGACACAGTTAAAAATGCGACGATGGAACTAGGTGGATTGGCACCGTTTATCGTGCACAAAGACGCTGATATAGATGCTGCAGTGGATGGGACGATTGCTTCTAAATTTAGAAATGCTGGTCAAACGTGTATTTGTGCTAATAGAATTTTTGTGCATAAAGCGATTGCGGATGAATATGTTCAAAAACTTACTGATAAAGTGCATGCATTAACTATTGGTAATGGATTGGAAGAAGTAGATATTGGACCATTGATCGATAATGAAGCAGTAGAAAAAGTCTTAACACATATTACAGATTGTGAAGCGAAGGGTGCAACGTTATCAAGAAGTATTGACGAAATTAAATCACTTGGCGGTAATTTCTTAAAGCCAGTCGTCATTTCCAATGCAACATTAGAGATGAAACCGATGTTCGAAGAAACCTTTGGTCCGATAGCGCCAGTAATGACATATGAAGATTTAGATGAAGTTATTGGCATCGCAAATGATACTGAATTTGGGTTAGCATCGTATTTCTTCACTAATGATTATCGAACAGGCTTGAAATTATTTAGTGAACTTGACTATGGTGTGATTGGATGGAATGACGGTGGTCCTTCTGCTGCACATGCGCCATTTGGTGGTCTAAAAGAAAGTGGATATGGTCGAGAAGGTGGAACAGAGGGCATTGAGCCTTACTTAGAAACTAAATATTTATCAGTTGGATTATAGATTACATTTTAAAATTTTGTAGTAACAACTACTTTATTAGCATTAATGTAGTTTGAATGTGAATAGGTTGGAGTGACATGCAAAATTTAGGTCATTTCAACCTATTCTCACATATTAAATTTTAAATTCATTAAAAGGGGTATGCTGATGAAATCACAATTTAATAAAACAATGAATGTAGTAGATGTCTTATTTTTAGCGATAGGCGCCATGTTAGGATGGGGATGGGTTGTTTTATCTGGAGAATGGGTGTCAACTGCAGGCTTTGTTGGTAGTATTATCGCATTTGTCATTGGTGGTATATTGGTCATCGTGATCGGTTTAACATATGCAGAACTTGCTTCTGCAATCCCGGAAACAGGAGGTGGTTTTGTATTTGTAAAGAAGGCATTTTCACCGGGGATTGCATTTATTTCAGGTTGGTCTGTACTATTTGGTTATGTTTCAGTGATTACATTTGAAGCGGTGGCACTGCCTACCGTTATTGACTATGTCATCCCATTTAAACATCAAGGTTTGATGTGGAACATTGCAGGATGGGATGTTTATTTTACATGGGTGTTAATTGGATCTGTAGGTAGCATTATATTAACATCATTAAATTACTTTGGTGTAAAACCAGCTGCAATTATGCAAACCGTCTTTACTATTTTTATTGTTGCAGTAGGTCTATTGCTCGTATTTGGTGCAGGATTTAACGGTAACTTTAGTCATTTAACACCATTTGAAAATGGACTTGGTGGTACGATGTCAGTCCTTATGATGATCCCATTTTTATTTGTTGGGTTTGATGTTATTCCACAGATTGCCGAGGAGGTTAAGGCACCTTCTAAGAAAATTGGAGGTATTTTAATATTATCCATTATCGCCTCTGTGATTTTCTATTTATTAATTGTCTTTGGTGTAGCTGCTGGACTATCGCCAAAAGCACTTACGACAAGTAATTTGGCAACTGCTGATGCAATGGTTAATCTTTTTGGACACAGTGGCTTTGGGGTGTTACTTGTATTAGGTGGTGTCGCAGGTATTATTACTAGTTGGAATGCTTTTATTATAGGTGGTAGTCGTATCTTATATGCAATGGCAAATAATGGTATGATTCCCAAATGGTTTGCTTATATTCATCCTAAATATAAAACACCAACACACGGTATTATCTTTTTAGGAGTACTTGCCTTTGTAGCACCACTTCTTGGACGTCCAGCATTAGTTTGGATTGTCAATGCAGGCGGTATCGGAGTAGTATTAGGATACTTATTAGTAGCGATTTCATTTATTAAACTACGTAAATCACAGCCAGATTTAAAACGTCCATATCATATTAGAAATGGTATGTTTGTCGGTATAGTGGCCATTGTTTTAAGTGTGGGATTCTTATTAATTTATATGCCTGGAATGCCTTCTTCACTTGCTTGGCCATCAGAATGGTTGATTGTTATAGCTTGGTATTTAATTGCACTCGTATTATACATGACACAAGGTAGTCGTAAACACAGTGATGAGCATGTAGCATTTACGAAAAATCAAGAGCAATAGTAGCTTTGATAGGAATTGAATCATAGAAAAAGTCGATTGAGCAATGAGTTCAATCGACTTTTTCGTGTTATTATAATTATTTATGCTGACTTAATTATCGTAACTAATATTTTTGTTGTACTGTTATGAAATTCTTATAACCCTATAAAATTCAATATCTTTCTTTGGTTGTATGTTTTATTTGCCTTTATTAAGATTCAAATGTTGAGTTATAGATTTCATTTTAAATATAATGGTTTCTATAGTTTGTTCGCCGCTAAACACATAACTAAAATCATGACCGGATTTGCTATATTTATGAAAAGTGGCTAGCTTATACTCAGAGTCATATTCTATGGTGTAAAACGTTTTATTCATAAATGAAATACCTCCTTATTAATAATTTTGAAACAAGAAGTTAGTTCAACATTATAACAATTAGTTATTTATATGTCGGGGAAAATGAAAGTTAGAAAAAATTAAATTGCTAATAGTAAAAATTGAATGACTCATCACTACTGTTTAATATGATTGAACAAATGAATTAATAGGAGGGAATACATTTTTAATAAAATATTAACTAGTAAAAGTTTGTTTATTTTGTATTTGAAGTTAATTCATTTTGCTATATTTTTACTTAATAGTTATAAATATTTACTATTGTTCATAAAAGGATATTAAAAAATTAAATATTTAGATAAGATTATAATTGAGCCTCATAAGAAAAAATTGCTCTCTTTTTAACTGAGGCTCTCAAAGATTCTTCCACATCAGCATTTTTGCCACCCTTCGGGGTGGTTTTAGATTAAAACAGAGTTATTTAAATAATATATAAACTAAAAAACATATATTGAAATTTAAATTCTAGAAAAAAGCCATCGTTAAAAGATTAATAAATCTTTTAACGATGGCTTTTTCGTATGAATCTGAACTATTTATGTCTCAAACAGAACGCATATTTAAAATTGTCTATTGATTTACAGTGCTTTTCATTTCCTGGGAAATGAGTATAGACAATCAATAGTTTGCAGTTCAACGATTAACCTTTATTAACTGATGCATCATAGATAGAATCGATTGTGTCACCTAAAACTTTATCGAACTCTTCATCTGATTGATTTACATTTAGATCATTGATTAATGCACGAGAGAAGCTTGCAATTAAACCATTATTTTGTTTAAGTAATGCATTAGCATCCTCTCTACTATATCCACCAGATAGAGCAACAACACGTACTACGTTTGGGTGATTGATTAATGATTCATATTGATTTGCATTTGTAGGAATTGATAATTTCAACATCACTAATTGATCTTCTGTTAAGTTGTCTAACTCTTTAGCGATTGCTTCTGCTAAATAAGCTTCGATTTCTGCCTTGTCTTCAGAGTGAATATTAACCTCTGGTTCAATAATTGGTACAAGGCCTGCAGCAATTATTTGTTTAGCAATATCAAATTGTTGTTTAACAACTGAATCTATACCATCTTTGTTGAATTTAAGGATATTTGAACGCATTTTTGTACCGAAAATCTTATGATCATTAGCACGGCTTAATAATGCATCTAAATCAGGAATAGGTTTCATAACTTGTACACCATCTTGTTCGTCAGCCAAACCTTTATCAACTTTCAAGAATGGTACAATTCCTTTGTCAGCTAAGTAATCTCCAGTATGCTTACCTTCGACTTCACGATCCATCGTTTGTTCGAAAAGAATAGCCCCTACAATTTTATCTGAAGTGAAGGCAGGTGATGAAACGATACGTGTACGCATATCGTGAACAAGTTTAAACATTTCGTCTTCACTATTATATTGATCTTCAGTAACGCCATAATCACTAAGCGCTTTAGGTGTGCTGCCGCCACTTTGGTCTAATGCAGCGATGAAGCCTTTACCATTTTTTACTTTATCCAATTGTTCTTTGTTCATTCTTACCACTCCTTTTACTTATTTCAACTATAGTATGATAAAAATTGTGTTAGAACGCAAGCCGTTAACACTTTGATACGGTAACTGTCATAAAATATCCACGAACTGTAATAACTTTAACTTTAAAGTCAGGATTTTGTGACGGCAATTAAAAATATAGGGGTAGGATTATAAAATTGATCTTGCTCTTGATAAATACGTTGGTAAACAGTTTCATCGACATGAATAGATGATAAACCAAGTTGTGTTAAAACCGTTTGGTCATAATGAGGGCGACGGTATGAATTGATTGCGATTCCGTTCTTTAATGTTTCACTTTCATGAAGCATTTGTTCACCTAGTTTATGATGTGCATGATCATTAGGAATGTCACTATAAGATTCAAAGGATGTATTACCGTAATCTGCATCAATGTTAATTAATGTACCGTCTACTTTTAACACACGTAACCATTCTGAATATGCCTTGGCAGTATTAGGCAATAACCAGGTCACATTTCGCGCAATAACAAGATCGAACGTGCAATCTTCAAACAATAATTGTTCTGCATCCATAACTTCAAATGTGACTTGCTGATTGAATTTTTGCTTATTCTCTTGAGCAGCTTTAATCATATCTGGGGAAAGGTCGATACCACATACAGTTCCGCCTGCTTGAGCACAAAGAATTGCTAAAAATCCTGCTCCAGTTCCAATATCTAAAATACGCATGCCGGGTTTTATTTTTTTAATTCTACTTATTTCATTGAGCCATTTTTGGGCATGGTGACTTTCTAATTCGGCTACTTTATCAGTGCTAAATGATGCGGCGCGTTTATCCCAATAATTAATAATATTTTTTTTGGTCATTGTAAGCTCCTTTAATTTTAATAATTATCTGTCTTTCTTCTATTATATAGTATTGGTATAAAAATGTTTGTTTATAGAATTACTTTTAAATAGGGTGAATCATACTGTTATTTTGACTGTCAGTTATAGAATAATTAAGTCATAAAATTCATGCGCTATTCTATGAGTTATTATTTGTTGATAGGGGCTAATTTATTAAAATATTCTGTTTTTTTATGCCGTAAAATAAAAAAATATAAACAAATATTTATACGTAATAAGTGCATAAAAATACACAATGTTAAGTTTGTAAGATTTGTTCATTTTGTTAAGTTTAAATTTAATACTGTGATTGTGGCGATTTTCTAAAGATGATAAATAATTACATTTATATAATTATTCATCTTTTTGAATTGTGTTTTTTGAATGTAATTTGCATTATTATTTAAAGTTCGTTAGGCTCATGAATGTGAATAATTAAATGGTTTAGCAAAAATGGACGCGAATTTCGTTAAACTTTTACATACTATTCAATTATGAGGAGTGCTCAAAAGTGAAAAAAAATAGAGTTATGGATTGGACCACTTTTATAGGGACAGTTGTTGTATTGTTATTTGCAGTTATTCCTATGATTGTGTTTCCTAAAGCAAGCCAAGAAGTTATCACTAACTTAAACAAAGCAGTTTCGAATTCTCTTGGCTCGGTATATTTATTACTTGGATTAGTAATTTTTGGTTTTGTGCTATATATAGCATTTGGTAAATATGGAAATGTCACATTAGGTAAGGCTACAGATAAGCCTGAATTTAATAACTTTAGTTGGGCTTCAATGTTATTCTGTGCTGGTATCGGCTCAGATATATTATATTGGGGTATCATTGAGTGGGCGTATTATTATCAAGTGCCACCACATGATGGAAAAGGTATGACAGATAGTGCATTAGAGTACGCAACTACATATGGGATGTTCCACTGGGGACCTATTGCCTGGTCAATTTATGTATTACCGGCGTTACCAATTGGTTACTTAGTATTTATTAAGAAAAAACCAATTTTCAAAATAAGTCAGGCTTGTCGTCCGATACTAAAGGGGCAAACTGATAAATTCTTAGGTAAATTAGTTGATATTGTATTTATCTTTGGTTTATTAGGTGGTGCAGCAACATCACTAGCATTAGGTGTGCCATTAATTTCAGCAGGAATTGAACGATTGACTGGTCTAGATGGTCATAATATGGTTATGCGCACCATTATATTATTATTGATTACGCTTGTATTTGGTATCAGTTCATATAGTGGATTGAAGAAAGGAATTCAAGTGCTCAGTGATGTGAACGTCTGGATTTCACTATTATTATTAGCGTTTGTCTTTATTGTAGGTCCGACGGTATTTATTATGGAAACTACAGTGACATCATTTGGTGATATGTTGAAAAACTTCTTCCAAATGGCGACTTGGCTTGAACCGTTTGGCGGTATTGATGGACGTAAAGATACAAATTTCCCACAACAATGGACAATATTCTATTGGTCGTGGTGGATAGTTTATGCGCCATTTATTGGTTTATTCATTGCCCGTATCTCAAAAGGTCGAACATTGAAAGAAATTATTTTAGGAACAATAGGTTATGGTACGTTAGGTTGTATGATGTTCTTTGGTATTTTCGGAAACTATGCAGTTTATCTGCAAATTTCAGGTCAATTTAATGTAATTAATTTCTTGAATAGCCATAGTGCAGAATCAACGATTATTGAAGTTATGCATCAATTACCATTCCCGAACTTAACAATTATTTTATTCTTAATCGCAGCATTCTTATTCTTGGTAACAACATTTGACTCAGCATCATATATCTTAGCAGCTGCTACGCAGAAGCATGTTATCGGTGAACCTTTACGTGCTAACAGATTATTCTGGGCATTTGCATTGAGTTTATTACCATATTCATTAATGCTTGTTGGTGGAGAACATGCGTTAGATGTCTTGAAGACGGCATCTATATTAGCTAGTGTGCCGCTGATTGCTATATTTGTAATCATGATGATTTCATTTATGCGAACATTAGAGGGAGATAGGCTGAAACTCGAAAGACGTGCGGATAAATATCGTGAAGTAGAACGTCGATCACTGAGAATTATTCAAGTTAAAGAAAAAGAAGAAGACGATAATTTATAATCCGTTTTTTAAATCATAAAACATAACAGTCACTTATTTATAAGTGTTAATAGATGCATAAGCAGGTTGGAATATTTTAAATGTTCCAACCTGCTTTTTTAGATTTAAGCGTTAGCATATAAAATAATGGATCATGTTTAAAGAGACATGTTTGTGATGAAGGTACCATATGTTTCAGCACCTTTATGCATGTGCTGAGATAAATTCGTTTGTCCCTTTATATACATTTTGTAATAGTGAGTGGCAGGTCGTGGTAATCAAAGTGGTATATATAAGTACTAAGAAGATATATTAAAGCATAAAAATAGCCCCTCAGTTCCATTGATATGAAATAGGGGCAGCGAATGCATCCTGTTAACTAAGTATCATGCAGTTAAATAAAGTAAATATGAATAGTAATACATAAAGTGTCAAAGTTAATATTTATACTTTTGTTCAGGAATAGGGTAGTGTTTATAAATTTCGCCTGTTTCAATTGCATGGCTAATATTTTCTAGCCATTCAAAGTATGGCAAAGTATCAATTAATTGCTGTTTGATATCGTTACCTTCAGCTTTTACGGCTTCGTCTATACCTTCTCTGTCATTGAGTGTGTCAATAATTGCTATTGCTTTATGAACAGCTTCTGTATTGATTACAATTTCACGACGCCATTTCCTTGGGAAAAAATTACCAAAGAAATTGAAGAAATCCTTTTCAGCTACAAAGTGTTGTTTGCGGCTACCACGAGTGAATTTTTGCTTGACGATATCAAACTCTTGTAGTCTTTTAACGCCTGCACTCATGCTTGGCTTACTCATCTGTAATTCTTCACGCATTTCATCTAGCGTCATGCTGTCTTCGAATAACATTGTGCCATAAAGGTTTCCTACACTACGATTAATGCCATATAAGTCCATCGTCTCACCAATTGCATTAATGAAAATATCTTTTGCTGTTTCTAATTGATGTTCAGGATCATTTATTTTTACCACGACATATACCTCCTACCCATTATTAAAATTTATCTATATGGGTAAAGTTTTTATGAGAACGCGTCATATGCGTTGAATTAATCATTTATACTTAAACGCGTTTGACACCCTTTCAATTACTATGCTAACATAAAATCTATAAAATTCGTTAAATAAAAATTTAACAAACTTAACGGAGGTAATTTTAATGGAACTTGTAAGTAATTTATCTCGTCGTCAATTTATCGATGGTGAGTGGGTTGAAAGCTCAAATAAAGAAACAAGAGAAATTATTAATCCATATAATCAAGAAGTGATTTTTGAAGTTGCAGAAGGTACAGCAGAAGATAGCGAACGTGCAATTTTAGCGGCAAGACGTTCATTCGAAAAAGGTGAATGGGCAAATGAAACAAGTGAGAATCGTGGCAAGAAAGTAAGAGCGATTGCTGATTTAATCGTAAAACATCGTGAAGAGTTAGCGAAACTTGAAACGCTAGACACTGGTAAAACGTTAGAAGAATCTTATGCTGATATGGACGATATTGCTAATGTATTTAATTTCTTTGCTGGTTTAGCAGACAAAGATGGTGGAGAAATTGTTGATTCACCAATTCCAAATACAGAAAGTAAAATTATCAAAGAACCAATCGGTGTTGTTACTCAAATCACACCTTGGAACTATCCATTACTCCAAGCTTCTTGGAAGATAGCACCTGCATTAGCAACAGGTTGTTCATTAGTCATGAAACCAAGTGAAATTACTCCGTTAACAACGATTCGTGTATTTGAATTGATGGAAGAAGTAGGATTCCCTAAAGGGGTAATTAATTTAGTATTAGGTAAGGGTTCAGAAGTCGGTGAGCCATTATCATCACATAAAGAGGTAGACTTAGTATCGTTTACTGGTGGTATTCAAACAGGTAAACATATTATGAAAAATGCTGCAGACAATGTGACAAATATTGCATTAGAATTAGGCGGTAAAAATCCAAATATTATCTTTGATGACGCAGATTTCGATTTAGCTGTTGATCAAGCGTTAAATGGTGGATTCTTCCATGCAGGTCAAGTTTGTTCAGCTGGTGCGAGAATTATTGTCCATAATGACATCAAAGACAAATTTGAGGCTGCATTAATCGATAGAGTTAAACGTATCAAATTAGGTAATGGATTTGATGCTGAAACTGAAATGGGACCTGTGATTTCAGCTGAACACCGTGAAAAAATTGAAGGCTATATGGAAGTAGCGAAATCTGAAAATGCAACAATTGCTGTTGGTGGTAAACGCCCAGAACGTGAAGACTTAAAAGAGGGATTCTTCTTTGAGCCAACTGTAATCACTGATTGTGATACATCAATGCGTATCGTGCAAGAAGAAGTATTTGGCCCAGTTGTAACAGTAGAAGGCTTTTCAACTGAAGAAGAAGCTATTGAAATAGCTAACGACTCTATTTATGGCTTAGCAGGCGGCGTATTTACAAATGATATTTCTAAAGCAGAACGTGTGGTAAATAAATTGAAGATGGGTACAGTTTGGATTAATGATTTCCACCCATACTTTGCACAAGCACCATGGGGTGGCTATAAACAATCAGGTATTGGTAGAGAACTTGGTAAAGCTGGCTTAGCTGAATATCAAGAAGAAAAGCATATTCTACGTAACACAAACCCAGAACCTGTGAATTGGTTTGGCAAATAATACTTTTAAGAAAATATAAATAAACACAAAGTTAGACATAAATTTTAGGAGGCAATATAAAAATGAGAAAATCTTATGATTATATTATCATTGGTGGCGGAAGTGCTGGTTCAGTATTAGGAGGCAGATTAAGTGAAGATGCTTCAAAAAACGTACTTGTATTAGAAGCAGGACGTAGTGATTATCCTTGGGACCTATTAATTCAAATGCCAGCAGCATTAATGTACCCAGCAGGTAACAAGCTATATGACTGGATTTATGAAACAAATGAAGAACCACATATGGATGGACGTAAAGTAGGCCACGCACGTGGTAAAGTATTAGGTGGTTCAAGTTCTATCAATGGTATGATTTATCAACGTGGTAACCCAATGGACTATGAGAAATGGGCTAAACCAGAAGGTATGGAGAAATGGGATTTTGCACATTGTTTACCATACTTTAAACGATTAGAAACAACTTTCGGCTCAACTAAAGATGATCCATATCGTGGACATTATGGTCCGATTAAATTACGTCGTGGCCCAGCTACAAACCCATTATTCCAAGCATTCTTTAATGCAGGAGTAGAAGCAGGATACAATAAAACACCTGACGTGAATGGTTTCCGTCAAGAAGGTTTCGGACCTTTTGATAGCCAAGTACACAATGGACGTCGTGTATCAGCATCAAGAGCTTATTTACACCCAGCAATGAAACGTAAAAATCTAGACGTACAAACACGTGCATTCGTTACTAAATTGAATTTCGAAGGTAATAATAAAGTGACAGGTGTTACATTTAAGAAAAATGGTAAAGAACATACTGTAGAAGCAAAAGAAATTATTTTATCAGGTGGGGCAATCAACTCTCCACAATTATTACAATTATCTGGTATTGGTGATTCAGAACACCTACGTTCAGTTGGTATCGAGCCACGTTTACACTTACCTGGTGTCGGTGAAAACTTTGAAGACCATTTAGAAGTATATGTGCAACATGCATGTAAAGAACCTGTATCAATGCAACCAAGTTTAAATAAATTAAAAATGCCATTTATTGGTTTACAATGGATCTTCGGACGTAAAGGTGCTGCAGCATCTAACCATTTCGAAGGCGGCGGATTCGTACGTTCAAATGACGAAGTAGATTATCCAAACTTAATGTTCCATTTCTTACCAATTGCTGTAAGATATGATGGTACAAAAGCGCCAACAGCACACGGATACCAAGTTCACGTTGGTCCAATGTACTCAAATTCTCGTGGTCATTTGAAGATTAAATCTAAAGATCCGTTCGAAAAACCAGACTTTGTATTTAACTATCTATCAACAGAAGAAGATAAACGTGAATGGGTAGAAGCAATCAAAGTTGCAAGAAACATCTTGTCTCAAAAAGCATTAGATCCATTTAACGGTGGAGAAATTTCACCAGGACCTGAAGTTCAAACAGACGAAGAAATTATCGAATGGGTTAAGCGTGATGGTGAAACAGCATTACATCCATCATGTAGCTGTAAAATGGGACCTAAATCTGATGAACTGTCAGTTGTTGACCCAGATACATTTAAAGTACATGGTATGGAAAACCTACGTGTAGTAGATGCATCTGTAATGCCACGTACGACTAATGGTAATATTCACTCTCCAGTACTAATGATGGCTGAAAGAGCAGCTGATATCATCAGAGGTAAGAAACCATTAGAACCAGAATATATTGATTTCTATCGTCATGGTGTACATGACAAAGATGCTGGAACTATTAAATAATTCCACTCACCAATAGTGATTATATAGCATATAAAAATAAAGCAGTGAAGCTAACGTTATAACTAACGTGACTTCACTGCTTTTTTGATATGGAATTTGGGTACAACAAATGATGATTGATTTAATAGACAAGCATTTAGTTACTGCTATTCAAGGTCGACTTCGTTTTATATATTATTTTATATTAAATTCTCCCAAACGATGTTATTCCTTTTCGATAAGCGTAAATTTATGTTCTAAAGTGTTTAATGCTTCTTCGATTAAGGTACTTTGTTGCATGAGATTTTGTTGGTGTAGCTTCAATATTTCAATCCTATCGTTTTTAGTTGCTGGACCTTGATGATAGAGTTCTGCAATTTGTTTGATTTGTACAATAGGCATATGTGTTTGTCTCATACACTTCACAAATTCTATCCAATAGAGGTCTTCTTCCTTAAAATCTCTATTACCATTTTGATCGCGTTCAATAAATGGAAATAATCCGGATTTGTCATAGTATCTAATTGTGTGTGCACTCATGCCAATTTTTTCTGCTGCCTGCTTTACATTCATTATAAACGCTCCTATATTGCAATTGCGGTGTTTTTTAGTTAATCATTGTTATGGTTAATTTAATAGATTTAATCTAGTTGTTATTTATACTGAATAAGAGATTGAACTAGATTATCATGATCTTGTTCAATGTAAGCACTGAAGCCGAATTTACTTTCTAAATCAGTTTTTAGTTGTGCTAATTCTGAATAATTGATAGCACTGATATCTGTGATGCTAAGTCCGATTGCTTTAATATCATCATGATATAAGTGGTTTTCGTGAGACAGTTCAATGATATACTCTGCAAGCTGGTTTACATACTCTGTTGGTTCTATTCGTACGGTTTGTTGATCAATGATTTCACCTTGCCCGTCAATGATGCTTAATTGCGTATTTGGATTTAAGAAATCTGCTACAAAATATTGCATCTTTAAAACCTCCATTTATCTTGTCGTATAACCCCCATTTGCAAATAGCGTTTGACCGTTAATCCACCAACCTTCTAAAGTGAGAAATTTGACGATTGGCGCAATATCTTCAATTTGTGTGAGTTGATTGTGTAATGCTTGCGATTTATGGAAAGCAACAGCATCGTCAGATTCTTGTGGATAAAAGAAAGGTGTATCCATTGGGCCTGGTGCCACATTATTTACAGAAATACCACGTGCCATAAACTCTTTAGAAGCAGCTCTTGTATAATGTTCTAGTGGTGCTTTTTCACCTGCATACGTTGAGTAGAAACCTGTATATGCTGCTAACAATGACGTTGCAATTGAAATGATTTTCCCGTCATCATTCATATACTGTTCTGCATATTTAATAAAAAAATATGCCTGTTTGGCATTGATAGATTGCATTATGTCGAAATCTTCTTCACTGGTATCTGCAATTGGTTGTTTTAATACTTTACCCACTGTATTGATAGCGATATCAATTTTTCCGAAAGTTTTTTCGGCAAATGCAAATAAAGCTTGGATATTTTCGATTTGAGTTAAGTCTCCAGAAAAGATTGCGCCGTTACCTCCTAAGTCTTTGACGGTTTCTAAAGTATGATTAGCTTGCTTTAAACTGTTATCATTATGATGATGAATGATAATATTTGCACCCTCTCTTGCATAGGTTTCACTTAATAAGCGACCTAGATTTTTTGCTCCCCCGGTAATGACTACGACTTTGTTGTTTAATGAAGTAAATTTACCCATCATATTACCTCCTAATTTTTATAACGTTACGTTACACCTTAGAGTACGCTCTCAAGCAAGTTATATGTGGAAGGGGGTTGATATATCAAATAAAAACCACCAACAAATTAGGGAGTATCCCATTTGTTGGTGGTTTTAGTTTAATGATCTTATTTGGAGTTTATTAATTTTAGCACAGATTTAAATAGAAATTATTTTTCAGTTATTAAGTCTGAAATTGCTTTTGAAGCCTTACCATTTTCTATTGAACAGAAATCATTATAGAATTTATCGATCTTACCTTGGTAGTCATGGGTAATTTTATCTAAGTTCTGTAAATCATCTGCTAATTGATAAGCATCCTTATAAATTGGACCTGGTAAGTCGTTGTGGAAATCAAGATAGAATCCACGTAGGTCTTGGTCATATTTATCTAAGTCATAAGCAAAGAAGATTTGAGGGCGTTTTAATACACCGAAATCGAACATAACGGATGAATAATCTGTAATTAAACAATCAGAAATTAGATATAGCTCTGAAATATCGCTGTAATTTGATACGTCTATTGCAAAGTCTTCGTAACCACGTAGGTCTAACGCATTTGAAATTAGATAATGCATTCTTAGTAATACAACATAGTCGTCGCCTAGCTTTTGTTGTAAATTATCTAAATCAATTTTTAAGTCGAATAGATATTTACCTTTTTTTACAAATTCATCATCTCGCCAAGTAGGAGCATACATAATGACCTTTTTACCTTCTGGAAGGTTTAGATTTTCTTTAATTTGTTGTATAAATGCTTGGTCATTCGCTCTGTTTACTAAGACATCATTTCTAGGATATCCAATTTCTAAGATTTTTTCGGGTGGCATCCAGAAAGCTGTCTCGAAAATTTTAGATGAATATGCATTTGGTGAGATAAGGTAATCCCAACGATTAGTTTCTTCACGGAAATTACGTTTATAATTATCCGTTGTTGTACCTGGCATACGAACGACTTTCATGTCATTTGCTAATCGTTTTAAAGGTGTACCGTGCCATGTCTGTATGTAGACTTGGTTTGGTTTTTTATTTAAATAAAGCGGTAATCTAGCGTTAGACACCCAATATTTAGCTCTTGAATATGCATCATAGTAAGCAGCAGAGCCTTTCTTTACTTTTTTAGCTGGACCAGGTAAAAAAGCTTTGTCTGGACTTTTGAATACCCAAATAAATTCTAATTGAGGATAATGTTTCATCATATATTCATAAATATATTTAGGGCTATCGCTATAATTTTTACCACCAAATGATTCAAAAACAATCGTTCTTGGATTTACTTTATCGATGTTATCGGTTAATTGATAGTGTGCACGATTTTTATTTTTCCTTTTTAGAACAACACTTTTCAATAATCTCGTATTTTTGCGTATGCGATTGACTTTAAATGCTTTATTACGTTTGTTAAACATCAATAATAGCATTTCTATAATAAATAAAGGTTTTTCATTTTTTATAATAGACGGGAATAATGAACGTACTACTTTTGGTAATAATTCACTATGTTGTTCGTAACGTTCTGGTGTCTTTCTCAATGACGGTTCGAATGAATGCTTCAGTAAGTTTTTCATTTTATTGCGAATGAATGCTTTGTTTTCTTGTCTTGACGCACGTTTGACTGAGTCACTAAAGCTATAAACATAATCGTTAAAGATTACGCCAAAGTCTTGTTTAGATAACGTCGGTTTTAAAAATGGATCATATACTTCTCCTTTAATATAGAAAGGGAAGCGACTGACACGTACGAATTTATTAGCATATTTAATAAATTCTAGTACAAATGACCAGTCAATAAATATATTTAAATCTTCATTAAACTGTATGTTGTGTCCATGGACGATAGCAGTTTTAAAGACGATATTACACGCAGAATGCTTACGTAAAAATTGATTAGAATTTTCTTTCGTATCTAAGTAACTAACTCTTACAAGATTTTGATCCACATATTGAGGAATATCAAGTGTAAATGAGTGAATTGGTGCGATTAAAGCATCAAAATGATTCAAGTTTTTCATATAGAATGATAGGGCGTAAGAAGCGAGATAATCATCTGAATCTACAAAAACGAAGTAGGGCGCTTCTACTGATTTCATTGCCACATTTCTTGCGTGTGCATGGCCCATATTTTGTTCTAAATCAATTTCTTTAACGGTAATATCCCAATCTTTAAGTATTTGTGTAGCGATGACTTTAGATTGGTCCGTTGAACCATCGTTCACTAAGATTAATTCGAAATCTTGGAATCGCTGATGTTTAAGACTATTTAGACATCTCTCTATATAATCTTCTGAGTTGTAGTAAGTTACTATAACGGATATAGACTTCATTGTTTTACCTCTTTTTCAATTTTTTTCTTAATTTTTATAAGGTAGAATGTAACAAAAAGTAAGTGGTTATTTCAAATGTTAACTTACTTTGGTCATACCTTAGTCTAGATACAGTAGTTTCTCTGTATTAAGAAATAGTAGTAGTCTTGTTGTTTGTATGAATAGTTAAATTATACCATGTAAATGTGTATTTTTTGCTTTTGAATTATGAAAATACAGCACATGGTAAAAAACCACCTCTCTTATTTTACTATAAAAATTTAATATATCTAGTGATTAAACTAAATTATAGGTAATTTTTGTAGAATATTATTTAAAATTTAATATTAGTTCTAAAAAATAAAACGTAAATATACAACAATGTTTTGTGTTATATGATTTGAGTACAATTAGAATGGTTTTAGTGTGGTTTATGGCAAAGAAAACAATCAAATAAATAGTAAACATAATAATAGAAGGAAGTGATCAAATGTCTATTAAATTAGCGACGAATAAAGATTTGAAAGTGATTTATAACGCAGTACCCTATTTGTTTAAAGAGGCTATGAATTGTCAAATAGCTGTATCTGATGATGCACTTAAAGCATTATCGAAAGAATTGGTGTCAAAAGGTGCACGATACTTTGTGTGGAAAGAAGGGGAATCGATTAAAGGTTTTATATTATTTGATACAAAATTTGATTATTTAACACAACAAGCATATGGATTTATTTATGAGCTTTACGTGTTTGAGGAATATAGAGGGATGCATATTGCAAAGGAATTAATAAACTTTATTCAAAAGTATGCACAGGATCAAGGACTTCTGACTTTAAAATTAAATGTCTTCACAAGTAATACGGTACAGCGTTTTTATACTGCGTTAGGATATCAAGTGGAGCAAATGACCATGAGTTTATCATTAGAATGAAAGACATAATAAATAGAAAGATTATATTTTAAATTAAAATTTTAAGTGACATTATTGTTGTCGTTACAAGGGTTTTTGGATTTTTAATTTTTTGAAAAATCAAATTAATTAAAAAATTATATTGACAACGCTTACAAATAGAGTTAAGTTTTCTTATGATTTAAGTGTTTAAACATGGGGGGAGCAAGGTGAAAAATTATCGATACTTTATCATTACGATGATCATCGTAATGACTATGATTAATTATGTTGATCGTGGTGCTATTTCATATGCTCAAGAAGATATTATTAAGGAATTTGGTTTTGATAATATTGCTTGGGGTGCTATATTAGGCTACTTTGGATATGGTTATATGCTTGGTTCGTTATTTGGAGGCATTACTGCAGACAAAAAAGGACCGAAGTTTGTATGGCTAGTGGCTGGAACATTATGGTCACTGTTTGAAATCGGTATGGCTTTTGCAGGTGAAATAGGCATGGCATTGTTTGGTGGATCAGCAATTGCTGGATTTGGATTGATGCGTGTATTATTTGGTGTGTCAGAAGGTCCAATCTTTTCGACAATTAGTAAAACAAATGCTAACTGGGCTGCACCAAAGGAACGCGGATTACTGTCTGCGCTTGGCTTGATTGGTGTACCATTAGGTGCATTGATTACGGCACCAATTGTATCAGGATTCTTAACGATTTCTAATTGGCGTGTATTATTTGTTTTATTAGGGCTTATTGGACTTATTTGGATTATCATATGGTATAAAGTGTTTACAGACTATCCAGAAGATAATAAACATGTGTCTAAAGAAGAATTAACGGCAATACGTTCTACTGAATCAACAGTCGAAGGTGAAAAAACTGTAGAAACAGAACACAATGCGCATGAAAAATGGTATCATTTTTTCAAGAGTCCGACGCTTGTGTTTAATATGATTGGCTACTTTGGCTTCCAATACATAAACTTTTTAATATTAACTTGGACACCAAAATATTTACAAGATGAATATCATTTTGAAATACATTCGTTATGGTATTTAGGTATGATTCCATGGATTGGGGCTTGTTTTACTGCGTATTTTGGTGGTAGACTTTCGGACTGGTTACGTTATAAAACAGGCAGTCTTAGAATTGCCAGATCCGGTTTAGCTATTTTTGGAATGACTTTAGCGGCGATTTGTTTCTTGATTATTCCAACAACTAACAATATTGCCTGGATTATGTTTTTGATGATGTTAGGTAATGCTTGTATCTTCTTACCAAATGCCGTTTATTGGGCAGTCATTATTGATACAGCACCTAAAAAGACTGGAACATATGGTGGAATGACACACTTTTTCGTGAATTCCGCTACGATTATCGCTCCGACTTTAACAGGAATCTTAGTAACATCTTATGGTTATTCATCAATGTTTATTTCAGCAGTCATTGCAGCAGTTATAGGTATTATTGCAATGTGCTTTGTTAAGCCAGGTATAAAGAAAATATCTATTAATAATTAAATGTAAATTGAATTTTTGAAGTGAATTAATAATATGATATGAAAATGCACATTTCTAATTAAAGAAATGTGCATTTTTTGTGTTTAGAAGTTATTTTTAAAGATATGTAAAATAATATTTGGTAATTTTATAAACAGATGATTTGTAATCCGTAATAAATTGAGTATAATTTGATTTTGTAAAAAATAATTAAGGAGCATTGAACATGATTAATAATAATTTTGAAGATGTAGTAATGAATAGAAAATCAGTTAAAGTATTTGATGAAACTGTTAAAATACCTCAAGCAGAAATGGACGAAATCATACAAAAAGCAACGAAGGCACCTTCTTCTGTAAATATGCAGCCATGGCGTTTCTTAGTAGTAGAAAGTGACGAAGGTAAAGATAAATTACGACCACTTATTCGCTTTAATACGAGACAAAATGATACTTCAGCAGCAATGGTAGTCATCTTTGGGGATATGCAAAACTACGAGCACGGTGAAGAAATTTATAATAGTGCTGTAGAGCATGGGATGATGCCAGAAGATGTTAAAGATGAAATGTTGGCTAAAGTATTACCATACTATAAAAGTTTATCAAAAGCAGAAATGAATGACATCATTAAAATAGATAGTAGTTTAGCAGCAATGCAATTTATGTTAGTAGCAAGAGCATATGGTTACGATACAAACCCAATTGGTGGATTTGAACGTGATCAAATTGCAGAAGCATTTGACCTTGACCCAGAACGTTATGAACCAGTGATGATTGTTGCAATTGGTAAAGAGAAAAATCCTGGTCATGATTCATATAGATTACCAGTAGATACTGTGACTCGCCACGTATAGAATATAGATAATGTAAGACCCTTAAAAGCTTAACCATTTTAGATAAAGACTGCTTAAAGTAAGATACTAAGTCAATTTATCAACGGTTGAAGTTTAAGGGTCTTTTTTATGCTTTGATATTTCTATGTTTTGTATTTTAATCAAAGCTTAATAATTACTACTAATGACAGTTATAGGTTTGCATAGAGATGAAAGCTATATAGCGGATTTAATCTTTTACACGTTTCGCTAAATCAGTCATAAACTTGAAGAACCTATCATGGTCAACGTGATAGACTACTGCGAGGGGTCTACCTGCTTGTTCATCTATATATGTTTGACCTTGGCTTGGTCCGTTTGTATATACTGATGCCATGACTGTCTTTTGTTTCACGAGGTCTGGGCATCCCGTATAAGCAGTAGTTAAGACATCCCATAGAAAATAAGTTGAGTTAGTCTGGAAGTGCGTTAATGGTGGAACAGCTGCATAGCTGACACCTAAGAAGTCTACGCCAGTGTACTGCCTTTCATTTGCCCAGGCCTGTCTAATAGCCCAGGTCAAAGGTACTTGATTTGTGCTTTCTAATGCAACCATATCAATTTTGATGTCTGTATCAAAGACGGTCTTGACTGCTTCAGGGTCCCAAAAAGCATTCCACTCTGCAGTGCCATCATGTTCAGGCTCCTCGACATTTCCCTTTGATAAGAAAGTACCGCCCATCCAAACCAGTCGTTCAATATGTTCAGTGATTGTAGGATCAACAGTAAGTGCCTTTGCCAGATCTGTTAATGGTCCAGTAAATAATAATGTAATTTTTTCTGTAGCGTTATGTAACTTTTCAATAATATCTTCGTATGCATGATGTGACAGCATCTGTGCATGTTGTGCTTTAACAGGTTCGTTTAATATCGGTAAAGCATCCATGAAAAATGCGTGCATACGCCAATCTTTAGGAAAAGGGTTCTTTCCACGCTCTACTGATGCAGCAACATCAATTGGATAATGAGCAAAGCGATTAATAATTTTTTGTGAAGCACTTACTGCAGGCTCTACATAACTATCAGCACCGATTGCACTTACACCCACCAATTTGACATCATCCATTTGTAGTAGAAGAAATAAGGATACTAAATCATCTACGCCACCATCATGGTTAAAATATATGTGTTTCATTTGGTAATAGACCTCCATGTAAAAATTAGAATTATCTATATTATATCAAAGAATTACTGTGATGATTTTTTATAAATGCTGTCGCAATATCTATAGTTGTTTTTAATTTATGCTATTTATAAAAGTGTAAATTGTTTATTAATAGTTGCATAGGTTATTTAAAAAAGTAAGCGGATTTTTAAGGGGTGTAATTTTTGTGAAATTTAAAAAGGAAAATGTTAATAAGGTAGATTCAGATCAAACTAAGAAAAGTATAGTTGCAACTGGTATAGGTAATGCAATTGAATGGTTTGACTTTGGTTTGTATGCACAATTAGCTGTAATTTTAAGTGCTAATTTCTTTGGGAACTTACCGGCACAACTACAAATTATTTCTACTTTTGCAGTGTTTGCATTTGCGTTTATTGTGCGACCAATTGGGGGGATTTTTTTCAGTCATTTAGGTGATAAATATGGGAGGAAAATCGTATTATCAACAACCATATTACTTATGGCAGCATCTACTTTACTATTAGGGCTCTTGCCAACACAGGAACAAATAGGTATTTGGGCACCAATTCTATTGTTAGTAGTGCGTATGGTGCAATCATTTTCAACTGGTGGAGAATATGCAGGGGCAATGACTTATATTGCAGAGACAGCGCCTGATAAGACACGAGGTAAGCTAGGTAGTGGATTAGAAATAGGCACATTAATAGGCAATATCATGGCGGCCCTATTGGTTGGTACGCTTTATGCATTGCTAAGTGACCAACAAATGTCTGACTGGGGTTGGAGAATTCCATTTATTTTAGCAGCACCATTTGGCATTATAGGCATTATTTTACGTTCAAGCCTTGATGAAAGCCCGGCCTATGAAACGACATTAGAAGAACAACAAGCACTAGAATATTCCTATTTAGACATATTCAAATATTATTGGAAAGACGTTATCGTTTGTTTTACAGGAGTGGCCTTTTTAAATGTGGCAAATTATATGGTGTTGTCGTTCATGCCTTCATTCTTAAATCAAACAATTCATTTAGGTGGAGCCATGGGATCCGTATTAAGTACATTGACAATGGTTATAATGATTCCAGCAGTATTTTTCTTTGGTTGGTATAGCGATAAAGTGGGTAATAAAAGAACTATCCTCTTTGGTCTAGTTGGCTTTAGTTTGTTTTCAGTCTTTGCATTTTGGCTGATGAGCATACCAATTTTACCTCTAGTCATTGTCGGTTTATTAATTATTGCTTGTTTTATGGCTACATTTGAAGGTGTGATGCCTTCATTATTACCAAGTATGTTCTATACAAAAGTGAGATTGCGCACGTTATCACTTGTGTATAACATTGGTGCTGCAATTTTTGGTGGACTTACACCATTTATTTTATCAACCTTAGTAGAGACAACTGGACAAAAAATTGCGCCATCTTACTATTTAATGTTTATCAATGTTGTTGGTCTCATTGTCTTTGTGACGATGTTTAAGTCAACTTCCAATAAATCATTAAAAGGTTCATATCCAAATGTAGAAACAGATAAAGAATATGAGGAAGTGGTGAATAACCCTGAAGAAGCCTTATGGTGGGAGCAGGAAAATAAAATAAATAACTCATCATCTTGATAACTATTGTTATTTAACTTTATTAGAGTAAAAATATTTATTAACTATAATTTTTAATAAGTATAATTGGCGATTATATATTTGAGTAACATTATAAAATGCAATTATTAACTATCTAAAGGCTCTAAAATCCATATTTAATAATTATTTATGTAAAAATACAATAAATAGTATAATATGTAACAAATAATTTGAAATCTAGGGTTAAATTCACTATGAACCGTTGATATGACAGTCTTTAACCTTTATATGAGCAATGAATTGTTGTAGATGCCGATATACTATTTATGAATAATTGAGTAACATCAATAAAAAATGCTTCATCGACTTTATATAGTGACGGGAAAGGCAATTTGTTGCGTGCTACGTTTATGCATTTTGAAGTCGTATAACGTATTAATATTCAATTGTATTCAAAAAAATAGCGATAAAATGTTGATTTGACTTGAATTTTAATATGCGTATAATAACAACATATACAAGAAAGTGTATACATTGTACATTTACCTTGATATGAATATAAAAAGATGAATAGTAGGAGTTTTTATGGGAAAACAGAAAAAGAGTGAAAAAATTAATTTGTCGCAGCTTGTACTATTAGGGCTTGGATCACTCATAGGTTCAGGTTGGCTATTTGGTGCATGGGAGGCGTCTTCTATTGCTGGCCCAGCTGCAATTATTTCATGGATTATAGGTTTTGTAGTTATAGGCTCCATCGCTTATAACTATATTGAAATTGGTACAATGTTTCCACAATCAGGCGGAATGAGTAACTATGCTCAGTATACACACGGTTCGTTACTAGGATTTATTGCTGCGTGGGCAAACTGGGTATCTTTAGTTACAATTATTCCAATTGAAGCCGTTTCTGCAGTTCAATATATGAGTTCATGGCCATGGGAGTGGGCTAAATTTACGTCCGGTTTAATGAAAGGTGGCACAATCAGTAATTCTGGATTGTTTGCTGTGTTTATTATCATCATTATCTTTTCATTATTAAACTACTGGTCAGTTAAATTACTTACTTCATTTACGAGTTTAATATCTGTATTTAAACTTGGTGTGCCATTATTAACTATTATTATGTTAATGATTTCTGGATTTGACGCAGGAAACTATGGTCATACTGCAGGTCAATTTATGCCGTATGGATCAGCACCAATATTTGCTGCTACAACAGCATCCGGTATTATCTTCTCATTTAATGCTTTCCAAACAATCATTAATATGGGTTCTGAAATACAGAAACCAGAGAAGAATATTGCAAGAGGTATTGCAATTTCACTAACACTAAGTGCCCTACTTTATATTGTATTACAGAGTACGTTTATCACATCTATGCCACAAGATATGATTCATTCTAAAGGTTGGAGTGGAATTAACTTTAACTCTCCATTTGCTGATATGGCTATCTTATTAGGTTTAAATTGGTTAGCGATACTACTTTATATAGAAGCAGTTGTGTCTCCATTTGGTACAGGTGTATCATTTGTGGCTGTTACAGGTCGTGTATTACGTGCAATGGAGAAAAATGGACATATTCCTAAGTTCTTAGGAAAAATGAACGATAAATATAAAATTCCACGTGTCGCTATTATTTTTAATGCCATTATCAGTATGGTCATGGTATCACTATTTAGAGATTGGGCAGTGTTGGCGAGCGTAATTTCAACGGCAACATTAGTTGCGTACTTAACTGGTCCAACGACCGTTATTTCATTACGTAAAATGGCGCCAAAAATGCACAGACCATTCCGTGCAAATATGTTGAAATTTATGGCACCATTCTCATTCGTGTTAGCTTCACTAGCAATTTACTGGGCAATGTGGCCAACGACAGCTGAAGTTATCTTTATTATTATCTTAGGTTTACCGATTTATTTCTTCTATGAATATAAGATGAATTGGAAAAATACTAAGAAACAAATTGGTGGTAGTTTATGGATTATTTTATACTTAATTATTCTTGCCTTCTTGTCATTTATAGGAAGTAAAGAATTTAAAGGTATGAACTGGATACATTATCCATATGACTTTGTCGTTATTATCATCGTTGCATTAATCTTTTATAAGCTGGGTACTACAAGTTACTTTGAAAGTGTGTACTTTAAGCGCGCTAAAAAGATCAATAAAGATATGCGTCAGAATTTAAAAGAAGAACAAAAGTTAGAAAACCAAGAATAAACATTGATAATTATAAAAAGAACAAACTGGACTAATTATGTACCAGTTTGTTCTTTTTTATTTCAAAGTTAAGGAATTTTTTTTGGCCTTTTAAAAGATATGAAAAAATAAAAAATTCCAAATGAAAAATATGCAAAATAAATACATCGTAATATTGTGAAGATATAGCCGTTGAATAAGAATGATATGGATTCTTAATTTTTAAAAAATCAACAGTGTAGTAAATTAAAAGATTTAAAATATGCAATTTTTTTAAAAATAATCTTTGACTAATTGCCAATATCGTTGTATGATTTTGAATATTAATTCAATTTCAGGAATAAATATAAAGGAATGAGGGTTAAGATGAACGATTTATTTGAATTAACAGATCGATACAGTTCTAACAATTACAGTCCATTAAAACTAGCTTTGACTAAAGGTTTAGGCGCTAAGGTTTGGGATGTGGATGGAAATAGTTATATTGACTGTGTATCAGGATTTTCAGTCGTCAACCACGGTCATTGTCATCCTAAAATTATTAAGGCTTTCCAAGAACAAAGTGAAAAAATAACCATGGTATCTAGGGCACTCTATAGTGACAATTTAGGTCAATGGGAAGAAAAAATATGTAATCTTGCAAACAAAGATAAGGTATTACCAATGAATACTGGTACAGAAGCCATAGAAACAGCTATAAAGATTGCTCGTAAATGGGGAACAGATGTCAAAGGTATTGAAGAAGGTAAACCAGAAATAATCGCAATGAATGGAAACTTTCATGGTCGTACATTAGGTGCACTGTCACTTTCATCTCAAGAAAGTTATAAAAAAGGGTTTACGCCATTATTAGATAATATGCATACAGTTGATTATGGAGATGTTACAACCTTGAAATCACTTATCAATGAAAATACAGCAGCTATTATCTTAGAACCTATACAAGGTGAAGGTGGTGTAAATATTCCGCCAGAGTACTTTATACAGGAAGTGCGTAATTTATGTGATCAACATAATGTATTGCTAATTGCTGATGAGATTCAAGTTGGTTTAGGCCGTACCGGAAAACTATTTGCAATTGAGTGGGAAGGTGTAGAGCCAGATATTTATTTGCTTGGTAAATCATTAGGTGGTGGACTATATCCGATATCTGCGGTGCTCGCTAATGAAGATGTAATGAATGTCTTAACACCTGGAACACATGGCTCAACATTTGGTGGAAATCCACTTGCTTGTGCTGTGTCTAGTGCAGCATTAGATGTACTAATAGACGAAAATTTAATTGAAAGATCTGCTGAGTTAGGTCAAAAATTATTAAACCAATTACAGCTTATTGATAGTGATTTAATTGTAGATGTCAGAGGTAGGGGATTATTTATCGGAATCGAACTTAACAAACCAGCGCAAACCTATTGTTTAGAAATGATTAAACAAGGTGTGCTATGTAAAGAAACACAGGGTAATATCATTAGAATCTCGCCACCATTAGTAATAGATGAAGAAGAAATCGCTACAGTAGCGAAAGTAATCACTGAAGTATTAGAACAAGCAAACCATTAATACCATTAAAAGTCCGAATATTCAGAAAGGAATGAACGTTATGATAGAAGTTGGGATTGTAGGAGGAAGTGGATATGGTGCAGTCGAACTCATTCGACTCTTAGTACATCATCCAGAAGTTAAAATTAAATATGTGTTTTCACATTCAAAGGCAGATGAACCCATAAGCAAAACATTTCCTCACTTAAATCACTTAACACATCATTACGAAGAACTAAATTATGAAACGATATCATGTGATGTAGTGTTTTTTGCAACACCTTCAAATGTTAGTAAACATATAGCTCCGAAGTTAGTAAAACAAGGAATTAAAGTCATTGATTTATCTGGAGATTTCAGATTGAAGGATAGAGATGTATATCAGCAATTTTATGGTGAAGAAGCAGCACCACAGGAACAACTGGATGATGCAGCTTATAGTATTGCTGAATGGTCTAATATCAAACAGACGGTTCCTAATTTGATTGCGAATCCTGGATGTTTCCCAACAGCGACATTGTTAGCTTTGCATCCAGTTATCGATCGACGAGTGGTCGATACAGATTCGATTATTATCGATGCTAAAACTGGTGTTTCAGGTGCAGGAAGATCACTCTCACAAAATGTCCACTATTCCGAAATGAATGAAAATTTTAGTGCATATGGTATAGGCAAACATAAACATAAACCTGAAATTGAACAATATTTATCTCAAGTTGCTGAGAAAGATATTAATGTTATATTCACGCCACACCTCGTTCCTATGACTAGAGGGATTCTGTCAACAATATATGTGAAATTAACTGAAGCATTTTCAGCTGAGCAACTGCATACAGTATATGAGAAATATTATAAAGACAAGCCGTTTGTCAGAGTTAGAGACTTAGGAGAATATCCTAAGACTAAAGAAGTTTACGGAAGTAACTATTGCGATATCGGTCTATATGTAGATGAGACGCAGCAAACAGCAGTTATTGTATCTGTAATTGATAACTTAGTAAAAGGTGCAAGCGGACAAGCGATTCAAAATTTGAATTTAATGTTTGGATTGCCAGAAACAACTGGATTAAAACAAACACCAGTATACCCATAAATTGAGAAGGAGAGATACTATGAAAGATATTGAAACAATTGATATATTAGATCAACTAAATGTAGACTTACAAGGTGATGTTAGTTCTCCGTCCGGTTTTGTAGCTGGTGGTTTCCATGTTGGTTTGAGAAAGCAACGCAAAGATTTTGGTTGGATTTATTCAGAAAATGAAGCGGCAGCAGCAGGTGTTTATACATTAAATCGTTTTAAGGCAGCACCATTACAAGTTACAGAAGCATGTATTAATAATAATCAAACGTTGCAAGCAATCGTTGTTAATTCAGCAAATGCGAATGCTTGTACAGGTGAAAAGGGATTACAAGACGCTAAAGACACACAAGCATGGGTTGCACAACAGTTAGATTTACCAACACATAATGTAGGTGTAGCATCTACAGGCGTTATAGGTTCCTTTTTACCAATGGATAAAATTCATTATGGAACGCAGAATGTAATGAAAGATGAGTATAATCATGGAGCCTATTTTAGCGAAGCCATTCTTACGACAGACACTATTACCAAGCATTTATCAGTACAAGTAGAAATAGATGGTAAAACAATAACAATAGGTGGGACAGCAAAGGGCTCAGGTATGATACATCCAAATATGGCTACAATGTTAGGCTTTGTCACAACTGATGCCAATATTGAAAGTATGGAATTATCAAACACATTAAAACAGTCTGTCGATCAATCATTTAATATGATTACTGTAGATGGTGATACGAGTACAAATGATATGGTGTTGTTTATGGCGAATGGTCAAGCTGAAAATAATACCCTCACACCGACACATCCAGATTGGCATAAATTTAATTATGCATTAAATTTTGTAACACAGTACCTTGCTAAAGCTATTGCAAAAGATGGAGAAGGTGCAACCAAATTAGTTACTGCAAAGGTTAATGGAGCAGCAGATACAGATGAAGCGAGAAAGATTGCTAAAAGCATTGTATCATCTAATTTAGTTAAATCAGCGATACATGGTGAAGATGCAAATTTCGGTAGAATTATTACAGCCATAGGTTATGCTTCACAAAATGTTGAACCAAGTGAAACATATGTCAAGTTAGCTGAGGTTCCAGTTGTTGAAGAAGGTATGGCAGTTTTATTTGATGAACAATATTTAAAAGAACAACTTCAAGGTGACAATATTGAAATAGAAGCGACTGTAGGTACTGGGGAAGGAGAAGCTGCAGCCTATGGTTGTGACCTATCATATGATTATATACGTATAAATGCTTCATATAGAACATAAGGGGTGTATAGATAGTGAGTTATATCATAATAAAAATTGGTGGTAGCACCTTAACGCATTTACATGAATCTATTATCGAAGATATTGTAACATTGAAACAACAGGGGTTAAGACCAATCATTGTACACGGTGGAGGACCGTTTATCAATAAGGCATTAGAGAACAATGGTGTAGCAACAGAATTTCAAGATGGTTTACGTGTAACGACGAGTGAAGTGTTAACTGTCACTTGCCAAACATTAATTGGACAGGTTAATCCACAATTAGTCAGTAAAATAAATCAAAATACTGCTGTAAGTGTTGGCTTAAATGGGATAGATGGTAATCTCGTTGATATCATTCCATTAAGTGAAAAATATGGATTTGTTGGTGAACCTACAGATATAAATACAGAACTGTTGGAACATATAACTGATCATTTTATACCAGTTATAGCATCTATTGGCATGAAGCATGATACTCAGCAATTATACAATATCAATGCAGATACATTTGCATATAAAATTGCACAGACATTATCTGCACCTATCTATTTGTTGAGTGATATTCCAGGTGTACTCATTGAAGCACAGGTACAACAGACGTTAAATGCTGAGCAAATTCAGAATCATATTGATAGTGAAGCAATATATGGAGGTATGATTCCTAAAGTACAAGATGCAATTCAAGCAATTGAACAAGGATGCGAGAAGGTTGTAATTGCAGCAGGAGACGAACCCCATGTAATTGACAAAATTTTAAATAGTGGGAACGTAGGTACTACGATACAACAATAAATATCTGAACAGTTGCAGATAAAAAACAGTTCGAGACAATATGCATTGTTACCATGCCTCAAAGGCAGTGGCATATACATATGTTATCTCGAACTGTTTTTTAGTGTAATACTGGTGATTATAATTCAAGCTTACAAACAATTTTAGAATTATAATCTTATGGTATATTGATGATTATTTTTCGACATAAGTAGTTAATAATTCAATGTAGAAATCGATGAATTTAAAGTACATGTCTTTTTCAACGCGTTCATTTACTTGGTGAGGTTCACTTCCAGGTCCAAACACTAGGAATGGGAAAGATTCATCTTTACCACGTAATAAATTAGAAGCATCTGTTACGCCACCAATTGGAGATGCAAGTAAATCTTTATTGAACATGCGATCACCGATTGCTTTGGCCGATTCGATAAGGCCATTTTGACCAGTTGTTAGAACTGGTTCTAGATCAAGGTATAAATCACTTTCCAAATTTGCACCTTGGCTGTTATGTTTTTCAAGTGTATCTGCAAATAATGATTTAACCTGATCATTATTATACTCAGGAATTGTACGAATATTAAAGTCAGCATTAGCAGACTCTGGTACAGAGTTAACTTGTACGCCACCTTGGATTAATGTATTGCTGATTACAAGACCTTTTAATACATCTTCAATTTCACCTTTGTCGATTGATGCAGGTAATGATGTATTGAATTTTTGTAGCAGATTAGAAAAATCTAATGATTCACCTTTAACTTCTTTAGAAATTCTAGCATATGCTTCATCTATATCTTGTATAAAATCAATTAAAGGCTTAATTGCATTGATACCAAAAATTGGCATTGAACTATGTGCAGATTTACCAATAGATTTAATTTTATAATCCATAGAACCCTTATGCGCATATACGAGCATATCTTGACATGGTTCTGCAATAACTAAAGCTTCTACATCATCCATATAGCCTTTTTCGTATAACTGTTGAGAACCTAATTGTTCCATCTCTTCACCAGTTGTAGCTAAAAATCTAATACGTCCATTTTTTAAGGCATTTGAGTTGTTAATCTCGATTAAAGCAATTGCTAATGCTGCAAGTCCTGATTTCATATCAGCAGCACCGCGACCATATAAGAAACCGTCTTCCTCAGTTAACTTAAATGGATCATATTTCCATTGTTGACGATCGCCTTCAGATACGACATCCATGTGACCAGAAATGCCGATTACAGGTCCAGCCTCACCGATTTCTGCAATTAAATTGGCACGACGTTCGTCTACTTTATCAATTGTTGAATCGATGCCATGTTCGGCGAAAAGTTTTTGAAAATACTCACAAACTTGAATTTCATTATCGTTTACTGTATTCATTTCCACAATATCAGATAATATTTGCACTTTTTCCTCATTTGAAAATGTGCTCATAATATACCACTCCTTTAACAAACTATATAAATTATACATCTGTCTTATTATTTTGATAAGAAAAATGCTTACAATTAAAATGCAAATTATATATAAGATGATATAATTTATTAATTTTTAAGATTAAAATATCAATAGCGTTGTGGTTAAAATGCGTATATTAAGAGAAAGGATAGTTGGCATTATTGTGGTATAGCATTTACTTTGATACTGGCTCTAATATCCAATTGTTATCAATGGCATAGGACAATTCGAATTGATCAGTTCGGATTGTCATCGGATGAGCCTGTGATAGTTTATCAGAAAATAACCACTTTCTTTGTTCTGGTGTTAACAAAAGATAACTTTCATCATTCATGTCGCCAATGAAATTCAACTGATTGGAATTGAACGGTTCCCCATTATGTACAGTGACATTATAGTTCAATAATGCAGGATATAATGTGTCTAGATCGTTACATACAAAGCTCATTTCACTTACTCTAGTAAATTCTGGTTCGTCTGTGATGTTGCTTGCTCTAGCAATCAATTCGACAATATTTCCTGACGGATCATTGAAATACATAGATTGTGCAACAAATGATTCACAATAGACAGAGTGTTTACCATCTTCCATTAATAAGAATAAGATGTTTTGAAAATGTTGTTTCATCTCATAAAAATAATTATATGGAATATCTATCGCAAAATGATAATAAGGCTGCATATTATCTTCCGTACGTTGAAAGCATAAAGTAGTTTCCCCAATTTTCACCTTAAAATAATCAACATTAACTTCTAACATAGGACATTCCAGTATTTCATCATAAAATTGCATTGTTTCAGAAAAATTTGATGTAAATAAAGTAATTTGTTCAAATTTCATAGGATCCCCCATCCATTCCCTTAAGTTTAAACAATATATGATTCTAATTTTATCTGTACTGTAACAGAATAATAAATAAGATGATATTATTAAGAATTTATTTTGTACAAATAAATTAATTTTAGGAGATATTGTAAATTAATGAGTAAATATTATACCTTACTGATAACGCATACAACATTGCTATTAGTGTTGCTATGATTATTTAAAATGGCTCGCCATAAGGACCGATAATAATTACAAACGAAAAAATGTGAAAATAAACGAAAATAAATTTGCATTATTAGAAAAAATGAAATAACATAACATTAATAAATGAAAGCGTTTTCTGTCTTGTTAGTAACTGCATTTGGGAATTAATCATATTTTCAAATTTGTATTTATATGTAATTCAATTTCGATGATATGGTATTTACTTTTAAAGGGGTGTGGTGTTTTATGAATCAAAAATTAGCAAAAATGGGGATGCCTCCGACGCTTTTATGGGGATATATTGGTGTCTTAATATTTATGATGGGTGATGGTTTGGAATTGGCATGGATCAGTCCATATCTTCATGAGCAAGGTTTATCTGTACAACAAACTGCATTGTTAACTACATGCTACGGCGTAACAATTGCAATTGGCTCATGGTTGTCTGGAGTGCTCGTTGAAATCATAGGACCTAGAAAGGTTATGTTGATTGGTACATCGCTATATATTATCGGACATGCAATATTTGTTGGTATTGCAATTCCGTCAATGAATTATAATTTAATGATTCCTTCTTATGCAATTAGAGGATTTGGTTATCCGTTATTTGCATATTCATTTTTAGTCTGGGTAGCTTATCGCTCGCCACAAAAACGATTAGGTGCTGCAGTTGGGTGGTTCTGGTTTGTATTTACAGGTGGTTTGAGTGTGCTAGGTGCCTTTTATTCTTCTATGGCGATTCAACTATTTGGTCATTTTGTTACTTTATGGACGGCAATTATTTGGGTAGTCATCGGTACATTTTTAGCTATTGTTGTGAATAGAGATAAATTTGAACTCGAAGATCGAGAAGAAGGATTTAAAGATCACTTAAAAGAGGTAGGAGCAGGCATTACTATATTGGCAAGAGAACCAAGAGTTGCTGTTGCTTGTATTGTACGTATTATCAACCAAGCGGCACAATATGCATTTCCGTTATTTTTACCAATTTATTTAGCAAGTAAAGGAATTGCGACGACGACATGGTTAAATATTTGGGGTACTATTTTTATAGCGAATATCATATTTAATTTAATTTTTGGTGCTTTAAGTGACAAGATTGGTTGGAAAAATACAGTTTCTTATATCGGTGGTATTGGATGTGCCATCTTCACATTAGGATTATATTTTATACCTGAATTGTTTACAGGCAATGTCTTCGTAGTTGGTACTGTAGGATTCTTATGGGGAATGTGTCTAGCAGGCTTTGTACCAATTTCAGCACTAGTTCCTTCCTTAGTGCATGATGGTGATAAAGGTCCGGCAATGGCAATATTAAACTTAGGCGCAGGTTTATGCGTATTCGTAGGACCAGGATTAGTGGCGCTCTTCTACGACAGTATTGGCGTTAAGGGTATGATGTACCTATTGTTCGGTTTATATATCGCAAGTGCAATTATGACCCGTTTCTTAAAAACACCAGAAGAACGCGAACGACTTAAAAGCAGAAAAAAAGAAATCGTTGAGTAATGTATAGAAAATGCATATTTAAAAATAAGATACTTTATTATTTACCATCATTATGAAATTCGATTTTATTTTTGTTCAAGTAAGCATATAGAACATGAATTCCGGAAGATAGCACTCAGATAATTGATTTTAATTTATCTGAGTGTTTCTTTTTTTATTCAATATTTCGCATTATTGGCTCGCTTTTTTAGGGGATAGATTTATATGAGAATAGATAGTTTATCCTAGTAATAAATACAGTACTTAGTTGAGTTAGAAATAAGTGAATGATAGTAAGTAATTGACTATTGGTTAAGTGTATAGACCTATAGTCATATACATATATTGTGCGGATAGAGAATATCATACACCAAAACATTAAAAATAAAAAAACCGTCGACAATGACTGAGTGTTTGTCGACGGTTGGGTCAATCAACCATAAAATTGATTGACCTTTTTAAAGGCAAAAATAGTATCCATTGGGATAGGTGATTTCTAATTCATTTGGGATATAGATATACTATTCAATTTTTAGAAAGGTAAGGTTGATGAATATAAAATAGTAGGTGGATTGTTATTGGGATATTTGGATTATTGGAACCCACCAGAGACAAATTGTGATAACAGTTGTTTAATTAATTCAATAATTACACCTGACATATCGTTTCACCTCCATTAATAAGGGGTTATACATATATTGTAATATGTTTATTTATTTTGTGATTAAATAGTCCTTAATTCGTTATTTGGAGTGCTAAAGTGTAGATATTGTTTTTAATTCAATTCCTAATTGCTTAGTTATATTACATAACTGTATAAATCAAAATAATAAACTAGTCTGTATTATATAAAAAAAGATAGATAAATCGGAAAATTTTCAACAATATGCACAAAACAGTATAATTATACTTGATTTTCATGCAAAATACCTTTATTATGTATATTAATCTTATAATAACATTGGAGTGATGTAATTGGGGCGTACACAACAGCATTAAAAAAATTACAATCTTTTAAAGGAAAGCATTTTTTGAAGACGTGTGACTTTTCAGCAGATGAATTAAACACGTTGGTTGATTTTACTGGTGAATTAAAGGAAAAGAAAAAGAGGGGTATACCACATCCATATTTAAAAGGAAAAAATCTGGCATTATTATTTGAAAAGCCATCAACGAGAACACGTTCAGCATTTAGTGTCGCAGCATATGATTTAGGCGCTTATCCTGAATATTTTGGACAAGGTGACATTCATTTAGGTGTAAAAGAATCTACTGCTGATACAGCAAAAGTGTTAGGCAGAATGTATGATGGTATTGAATTTAGAGGATTTCACCAAAAGGATGTTGAATCATTAGCAGAGAATGCAAATGTACCTGTTTGGAATGGCTTAACAAATGAATGGCATCCTACGCAAATGATTGCTGATTTCTTTACTTTAAAGGAAAATTTAGGCACATTATCAGGCAAAACGCTCACGTATGTTGGCGATGCGAGAAATAATGTGGCACATGATTTATTAGTTACGGGTGCAATACTAGGTGTCAATGTCCATATTGCAGCCCCAGTTAGTTTACAGCCTGATGAATCCATACAAGAAATGGCTCAGGCATATGCAGAGCAATCTGGAAGTCATATATTAATCACTGAAGATGTCAAACAAGCAATATATCAAACTGATGCAATATATACAGATGTATGGTTTTCAATGGGTGAAGATCAATCCGTGTTAGAAACACGTATCAATCAATTATTACCATATCAAGTGAATGAATCTATGTTATTGCAAACAATGAATCCAGATGTCATCGTGTTACATTGCTTACCTGCATTTCATGATTTAAATACGGAAGTCAGTCAACAAATCTATGAAACATATGGTTTAACAGAAATGGAAATGACTGATGACATATTCCAAGGAAAACATTCCGTTGTATTCGATCAAGCTGAAAATAGATTACATTCTATTAAAGCGATTATGTCCGTTACACTTGGAGATATATTCTAAAATTTAAAACCAACACACGTTCAGTAGGCAACAAGAGCGTGAAATAAAGGCTACCAAGGTCACAATGACCTTGGTAGTTTTTTTAGTGAATTAAAAAGATTGAATGAATTATAGTTATTTTTGAAAATGTTTTTCATAAATAGAATTTTAATTGATTAGAATTTTCTTTGAATGTATATTAAAAGCGATAGGGGGTTCTTGTTATGAGTAAATGGTTTGAGAAAGCACAACAATTTGGAAAGTCATTTATGTTGCCAATAGCAATATTACCAGCAGCAGGATTACTACTGGGGATTGGAGGCGCATTGAGTAATCCAAATACGGTAAAGGCGTATCCAATGTTAGATATCACATTACTGCAAAATGCTTTCACATTAATGTCATCTGCAGGCAATATTGTCTTTCAAAATTTAGCAGTTATCTTCGCGGTAGGTGTGGCGATTGGACTTGCCAAGAACGATAAAGGTACTGCTGCACTGGCAGCAATGTTAGGTTTCTTAATTATGAATGCGACTATGAATGGATTATTGACCATTACTAACACATTAGCGAATGATCAAAATTTAATATCTTCTGGTCAGGGGATGGTGCTAGGTATACAAACAGTTGAAACTGGAGTGTTTGGTGGGATTATTACTGGAGTTATGACGGCATTGTTACATAACAAATGTAATAATATCTCATTGCCAACATATCTAGGATTCTTTGGAGGCTCACGCTTCGTACCTATTATATCCTCATTATCTGCAATAATCTTAGGTGTCTTGATGTTCTTTGTGTGGCCAACAATTCAAGAAGGCATATATCAAGTCGGAGGAATCGTAGATAAAACAGGAGTGATTGGTACATTCTTTTTCGGTTTTATACTGCGTATGTTAGGTCCATTCGGTTTACATCATATTTTTTATTTACCATTTTGGCAGACGGCACTAGGAGGTACATTAGAAGTGAAAGGGCATTTAATTCAAGGGACGCAAAATATTTTCTTTGCACAATTAGGTGATCCGCATGTCACTCAGTACTTTTCAGGGATATCTCGTTATATGTCAGGGCGTTTTATTACGATGATGTTTGGTTTGTGTGGAGCAGCATTTGCGATATATCGTACAGCTAAAACAGAACGTAAAAAAGTCGTCGGTGGTTTAATGTTGTCAGCTGCATTGACTTCATTTTTAACTGGCATAACAGAGCCGTTAGAGTTTAGTTTTTTATTTGTGGCACCCGTTTTATATATTATTCATGCATTTTTAGATGGGCTAGCATTTATGATGGCAGATATTTTTAATATTACAGTTGGACAAACATTCAGTGGTGGATTGATTGATTATTTACTGTTTGGTGTATTGCAAGGAAATGCTAAAACTAATTTCTTACTAGTATTGCCTATTGGTATATTGTGGTTCTTTCTCTATTATGTCATTTTTAAATTCTTAATAATTAAGTTTAATTATAAAACACCAGGACGAGAAGACGAACCAACCACAGAAATAGTCGCAGATTCACAAAGGTCAACGACAATTGTTGAAGGACTAGGAGGCTCAGAGAATATTACAACTGTTGATTGTTGTGCGACTCGATTACGAATCACATTAAATAGGAATGAACTCGTAAATAAACAAATGCTAATGTCTACAGGTGCTAAAGGCGTAATCATAAAGGGGAAGGGCGTACAAATTATCTATGGACCACATGTTACAAATATTAAAAATGAAGTTGAACAGTTATTAGGACTTAATTAATAATTATATAATTTTACTATAGAAAGCGAAGGAAATAGAGATGAAGATAATTAATATGAAAAATGCAACACTAGCTAGCCAATATGTAGCTACTGAATTGTTTAAGGTGATAGATAATAATTCAGCTGCAGTATTGGGGCTTGCAACAGGTAATACAATGTTAGAGGTTTATCGTAATTTAAATACTTTAATTTCAGCCAATAAATTAAATTTAAAAAATGTAAAAACATTTAATTTAGACGAGTATGTTGGTTTAAATGCATCACATCCACAAAGTTATCATACTTATATGAGACAGCAATTATTTAAATATAATGATACATGGGATGAAAAGCATATATTTATTCCGAATGGTATCAGTAAAGATGTTAAAGCAGAGTGTCAGGCTTATGAACAACATTTAAATAAATATGGACCTGTCGACATACAAATTCTAGGTATAGGTGAAAATGGTCATATCGGCTTTAACGAACCAGGTGCATCATTCGACAGCATAACGAGAGTAGTGGATTTAAGTGATTCAACCATCAATGCTAATAGTATACATTTTGACAATAAAAACTGCGTACCGAAACAAGCAATATCTATGGGTATAGCATCAATTATGCAAGCGCGTCGTATTATTTTACTCGCTTTAGGTGCCTCAAAGCATACGATTATCCAACAATTATTAACGTGCGATGTTACAGAAGCATTGCCAGCGTCTATATTGCAAACACACCCTAATGTCGAAATCATTGTTGACGATGCAGTGTACTTTGGTGAATCAAATGGGGATCATAGATAAGAGATACGATTTCTAGGCTTAGTTTTGGGCATTGTTTACCTGTTGATGAATTACTAACAGATACTATTGCACTAGAAGTTATAATGAAGGTTTCGATCGTTTAGCACGTGGCGAAGCAGCGAGATTGGTCGTAATAATGTCATAGAATTAGCGTACATTTAATCCGGAAACTTTAAAGTATTTCATTGTAAATCCATATTTTATTAAACAGTGTTTTGGCGAGACTCCTTAGGGAACAGGACGAGCGGAAGACTACAGGCTGAAGCTGTCCCCTAGGAAAGCGAGCCAACAATACGAAGTATTGAATAAAAAGCTAGTAGATAAGGAATTAAACATATAATGGCTAACATTATAGATGTTATAACCAAACACAAGCAGGATACATTTAATCCGGAAACTTTAAAGTATTTCATTGTAAATCCATATTTTATTAAACAGTGTTTTGGCGAGACTCCTGAGGGAACAGGACGAGCGGAAGACTACAGGCTGAAGCTGTCCCCTAGGAAAGCGAGCCCACAGTACGAAGTATTGAATAAAAAGCTAGTAGATAAAGTATTAAACATATAATGGTTAACATTATAGTTGTTATATCCAAATACAAGTAGGATACATTTAATATGGAAATCCTAAAGTATTTCATTGTAAATGCATATTTTATTAAACCGTATTTTGGCGAGACTCCTGAGGGAACAGGACAAGCGGAAGACTACAGGCTGAAGCTGTCCCCTAGGAAAGCGAGCCAATAATACGTAATATTAAATAAAAATAACCCTCAGATAAATTGAATCATCTGAGGGTTATTTTTCTGGAATTGATATCCTAGAATTATTTTGAGTAAGTATATTTATTATCTCTGTAACCTCACTATTACCAGTATATAATCCGCTTTATAGTTGCCATGATATATTAACTTTGATCAAATGCAATGGGGAGGTGCATTTTCTATAGAACTAAGCCAATCATAGATGCGGAAATTATAGAAGCAAGTGTGGCACCTAATAATAATCTTAGTGCGAATGAGGCAACTTTATTGCCTTGGTCACTATTGATACCTTTTATTGCACCAACTATTATACCCACAGTCCCAAAGTTCGCAAAGCTGATTAGATAAACAGAAATAATACCCTGTGTACGTGTGGATAGTTCGTCCGCTATTTTTTGAAAATCTAGCATCGCTACAAATTCATTCGTAATTAATTTAGTTGCCATAATGGAACCAGCTTGAACAGCTTCGCTCCAAGGTACACCAATAATAAAGGCGATAGGTGCAAATATATAACCAATAAGTTGCTTAAAGTTTAAGTCGATTAAATGAAAAATAAGTGTTATAGCTTCCATTAATGATATAAAAGCTAACAGCATAATCGCGACAGTGATCGCAATTTTAAAGCCATCTATCGCACTATCACCAATCATTTGGAAAAATGGCGTCCGCTTTGCTTTATTTACTGTAGTTTCGTTTGAACCAGCACTCAGTTCTAAATTTTTCATGTGTGAAAGATCATCTTCCTGATTTGAAGTAGGATAAGGATTGATGATACTAGCTACTATTAGTGCACTAAAGATATTGAGCATAACAGCAGTGACAACGAATTTTGGTTCGAGCATTTGCATATATGAACCTAACATCGCCATACTTACTGCACTCATTGCTGAAGTTGAAATTGTATAAAGTTTAGCGCGTGATAATTTAGGAATCATTTCTTTAATTGTTAAAAATACTTCCGGCTGGCCTAACATAGATGTTGATATAGCAAAGTAACTTTCCAAACGACCCATACGTGTTATTTTATTGATAAGATAACCTACATATTTGATAATAAAAGGTAATATTTTAAAATGATTTAATATCCCGATTAACACAGAAATAAATACTAATGGTAGCAATACATTTAAGAAAAATGTCGAACCATTGTTATTTTGCAAATCACCAAAAACAAAGTTTATACCAGCGTTACTGATTTTAATTAAACCTTCGAAAAACGACCCTAGTGTAGTTAATATAGTTAAGCCTATCGTCGTATGCATCATAAATAATACGAGTAAGACTTGAATAATTATCATTATAAACGGTTTTTTAAAATCAATAGCTTTTTTATTGAAACTAAATAGAAATGCAATCAACAGTGCAAATAAGATACCTGTAATGGTAAACAGTATGGACATTTAATCACCTACAATTTATTAAAGGCAACAGCAATTTGTGCTCCGACAAATGCGTTGTTTTCTACTAATTTGATATTAGTTTCTAAACTTTTACCATTTGTTTGCTCTACGATGTATTTTAATAAGAATGGTGTCGAATCTTTTCCTGTTACACCTTGTTCTTCAGCTTGCTTTACAGCTTGACTGATAATGTTATTTATATAATCTTTATCTAGTGCATGTTCGGTTGGTACAGGATTAGCTACAACTATGCCACCTGATAACTTTAATGTGTTTTTTGTATGACAAATATTAGCGATACTGTGAACATCAGCTGCAGTGCTATTTAATTTAATGCCACTTTCACGTGTGAAAAATGCTGGTAATTCTGCAGTTTGATATCCAATAACGGGGACACCTTTAGTTTCTAAATATTCCATTGTCTTAGGTAAATCGAGTATAGATTTAGCTCCAGAACAAATTACCGTCACATTGGTTTGTGCGAGCTCCTCTAAATCAGCGGAAATATCCATTGTGTGTTCAACACCTTGGTGGACACCTCCGATACCTCCCGTCACGAAAAATTGTATGCCAGCTAATTCAGCACAAATCATTGTTGAAGCTACAGTGGTTGCACCGATTCTGTTAGTAGCAATGGTTTCGGCTAAATCTCTGCGTGACACTTTAATAACTTCTGAGCTTGAAGCAAGTAATTCTAGTTCATCTTCTTCTAGTCCGATTTTTATTTTGCCGTCTATTATAGCTATTGTTGCTGGGATGGCACCTTCCTTTCTAATAATATCTTCAACTGTTTTTGCCATTTTCACGTTTTGTGGATAAGGCATGCCATGTGAGATAATCGTTGATTCTAGTGCGACAATTGGTTTTCCTTGTTGTTTAGCGGTTGTAACTTCTTGTGAAAATTCAATATATTGTTCCATGTTTAAAATCCTCCACGTCTCTAAGTAATTGTTGTTTATCTAAGTTTTGTCTAACTGTGTATTGCGTTTCAATTGTTTTTAAGGCATTTACCATTCCGGCAGTTAAAATAGTATCGATGTCAAAATGGTGTATCCAACTAAAAATAACTGCACTTGAAAAGGAATCCCCAGCACCAGTTACATCGACAACACGATTTGACTTAATTACTGATTTAATGTGTTCTTCGCTGTCGCTACGGTAGATAAAATTTTTAATCCCATTCGTTATTATGACGTTTGAAACGCCAGCATCATTAAAGCGTTTAGCTACTTTACGTAAGTCAGAATCATCAGTAATGCTTGTATTGAAGTAAGATTCTGATTCATCTCTATTAATAATCAACCAATCAATTGCATGTAATGATGTCGGCATGTTTTTCATTTTTGGTGAAGAAACAGGAATAACAACGAGTTTAATATTATGCTTTTCTGAATAAGCGCATAGGAAGTCCATCGCACTTTTATCCAAATTCAAATCTACGACAATGCATTTTGCTTTAATTAATAGATGTGTACGTTTAATTAAAAATTCGGGTGTAATGTAGTTGTATACCTCCATATCTGCTAAACCATATTGCATATTACCGTTTGCATCGATAAGTGCAGTATAAGAACCGGTATTGGCACTTTCTATAGCTTGTACATGATCCAAGTTCATAAATGGGCTCGAAAGTTTATGAATCATATCCCATTCACTGTCATTGCCACAGACGGAAAGAAACGCTACCGTTTCTCCCATACGACCTAAATTCTCGGCAATATTACGTGCGACACCACCTACCGAACGAGTGGAGGTAACAGGATTTGAAGTTTCAGGCTGTAAATCTTTGATAACATTGAATTTTCTATCAAGATTAGCTGCTCCAATGCAGACAATCGGATAATCTTCATTTAATACGTAGGCTTTACCTAAAACATACTCTTTCTTAATTAAACCTGAGATGATATTAGCGACAGCAGGGCGTGATAATCCTATTGCTTCAGCTAATTCTTGCTGAGATATGAAAGGATTATTTTCGATACGTTGTAAGACCTGTTCCTCATTTTTATTCATTGACGTGCTCCTTTCTGTGCTTTTTTAAACAAAAGTTTACAAATTAAACAAATGTTTAGCTTACTACGAGATTAGCATGAGGGTTATATTATGTATACGCTTACATATGTAAAAAATATTCTTTCGATTTGTCACTTTATACAAAAATTAATAAAAATGTCTGCTTTTAATTTTCAAAAACGTTTAAATCAGATAATGTAAACTTATAAATGAAATAGGTTTACATTAATGATATAATCAAATAAATTGAAATAGGGGGAATTTAGATTGAATATTGCAAAGCGTATTTTAGAAGGTAACGCATTAACGCCGTCAGAAGCATATGAAATATATACAGATAATACTATTGATACATTAGAAATGGTGGATCAAGCATATCAGTTACGTAAACATTATTACGGACATAAAGTTAAATTAAATATGATATTAAATGCTAAAAGTGGTATTTGTCCGGAAGATTGTGGATACTGCGGTCAATCACGAGATATGAAAAAGAAAACACGCTATGGTTTAGTAGATAAAGAAAAGATTTCTGAAGGTGCAGAAGTTGCACATGATAATAATATTGGTACATATTGTATTGTGATGAGTGGCAGAGGGCCAAGTGATAAAGAGGTTAATTATATTGCTGATACTGTAAAAGATATAAAACAAGCACATCCACAATTAAAAATTTGTGCCTGTTTGGGTATTGCGAAAGATGAACATGCAGTTAAATTAAAAGATGCAGGAGTGGATCGATATAACCACAATTTAAATACAAGTGAAAATTATCATGATAATGTTGTTACGACACATACATATCAACAACGTGTTGATACAGTTGAAACAATGAAGAAACATAATATTTCACCTTGTTCAGGGGTCATTTGTGGAATGGGAGAAAGTTTACAAGATAGAGTTGATTTGGCATTTGCGCTTAAAGAAATAGATGCAGACAGTATCCCGATTAACTTTTTGCACCCTATTAAAGGTACAAAGTTTGGTGACATGGATGAGTTAACACCAATGAAATGTATGCGTATTCTAGCATTGTTTAGACTGGTTAACCCAACAAAGGAAATTAGAATAGCTGGTGGTAGAGAGGTTAATTTAAGAGCCTTACAATCGATGTCACTGATGGTTGCGAATTCAATTTTCGTAGGAGATTACTTGATAACGGGTGGTCAACCAAACAAAATGGATTTCGATATGATTAAAGATATGGGATTTGAAATTGACTATGATAACCTCGTACCTGAAGCACAACAATAGTTAAAATTATTTAGGAAGATGATTTAAAACTGAAATTGAACAGGAACCTTTGGTCCCAAGATTAAGACAAGCTCTCATCGTTTTTTATACTGAGTTTGTCTATTTTTATGTTCTATTTATATGGGTCTTACAATTAATGTGTTGGTGAAAGTAAAGGTTCATTGATGAATAGAGTACAAGAAATTCTTATGAATCAATTAATATACATACACTGCTAACTGTCTTTGAGGTTATCGAACAGCGTAGCTATTGCTAAAATACTTTAATAGATTATTTATTCTAGGATGGATTGAACAAGAAGTATGGAAATAATGCTATCAAGTGTCAGAAATACAATTGACTTAAATAAACATGACTAATGGTTAATTGAATCATAGGGGATAATAAATGTATCTGTGTTAGTTCATAGTAATTAAGGGTAGTTAAAAATTAATTACAATATTTGTAAAAAAAGTTATTGACTAAATACGATCTTAGGAATAGAATACTTTTATTCCGATTAGTTTAATAAGAATAGGGGTTAGGAAATGAAGAAAATTTTGTATAGTGTTATTACATTAGTATTAGTGCTGGCATTAGCAGCATGTGGTAATAATGATTCTGACAAGAAAAACAGCGACAGCAAGACAAAAACAGTAAGCCAAGACAAAACATTTATAGTAGGAACGGAAGGAACATACGCGCCTTTCACTTATCATGACAAAAAAGGGAAACTAACAGGTTACGATATTGAAGTAATGAAAGCAGTAGCAAAAGAAATGGGTTACAAAGTTAAATTTAAAGAAACACAATGGGACTCAATGTTTGCAGGTTTAGATTCAGGACGATTTAATGTTATTGCAAACCAAGTAGGTATTAATAAAGAACGTAAAGAAAAATACAAGTTCTCTGAACCATACACTTATTCAAAAGCAGTATTGGTTGTAAATAAAAATAATAAAGACATCAAGTCATTTGATGATGTAAAAGGTAAAAAGTTAGCTCAAACATTTACTTCTAACTATGGTAAATTAGCTAAATCAAAAGGCGCGGAACTGACTAAAGTAGACGGTTTCAACCAAGCGATGGATTTATTACAATCAAATCGCGTAGATGGAACATTTAATGATAAAGTTTCATATTTAGATTATAAAAAACAAAAACCTAATGCCAAAGTAAAAGCAATTGAAGGTGATGCTGAGAAGAGCCAATCAGCATTGACGTTCACTAAAAAAGAAGACGACAAAACAATTAAAAAAGTGAATAAAGCACTTAAAAAATTAAAAGATAATGGTGAATTAGCAAAAATAAGTAAGAAATGGTTTGGTGAAGATGTTTCTAAACCTTAATGATGAACAACAACATGCTTTGGATGCTGCGGGACAAGCCTTCTTACCTATGCTAGAAGGCTTAGTGAAATATTCTATTCCAATTACATTAGTTACTTTTGTATTGGGATTGATTATTGCACTTATCACCGCACTCATGCGTATTTCAACGAGTAAAGTGCTAAGAGGAATTGCCCGTTTTTACATTTCAATCATTCGTGGGACACCGATGATTGTTCAGTTATTCATTATCTTTTACGGTATTCCAGAATTAGGGCGTTTACTTACTAATGATTCAGACAATCAATGGACATTAGCGCCAGTCGTGGCAGCTATTATCGGTTTATCATTTAACGTTGGTGCATATGCCTCTGAAATCATTCGTGGTGGTATTATGTCTATTCCTAAAGGACAAACAGAAGCGGCATATTCTATTGGTATGAATTACCGTCAAACGGTACAGCGTATTATTTTGCCGCAAGCAATTCGAGTGTCTGTTCCAGCTTTAGGTAACACATTTTTGAGTTTAATCAAGGATACATCATTACTTGGATTTATTCTCGTTGGAGAAATGTTTAGAAAGTCTCAAGAAGTTGCCTCAACAACCTATGAATATTTAACGATTTATTGTTTAGTGGCACTTATGTATTGGGTTGTTTGTTTTATTATTTCAATTGTACAGAACTTCTATGAATCTTATCTTGAAAGAGGGTACCGCTCATGATTGAATTGAAAAATATAAAAAAATCTTTCGATGATAAAGAAGTGATCAAAGGTATCGATTTGACAGTTGATAAAGGTGAAGTAGTCACGTTGATTGGTAGATCTGGTTCTGGTAAGACAACCTTGTTACGTATGATGAATGCACTTGAATTACCTACTGAAGGTGTCGTGTATGTGAATGGCATGTCTTATAAAAATGATGACAAAAAGTCACAAATTGCAGTTAGAAAACAATCTGGTATGGTATTCCAGAACTATAATTTATTTCCGCATAAGACGGCATTGGAAAATGTCATGGAAGGTCTTGTAACGGTCAAAAAAGTCAAAAAGGCAGACGCAGAACAACAAGCACTTCGATTACTTGAACGTGTTGGACTGACAGCTGTAAAAGACCAACGACCGAATGCTTTGTCTGGTGGGCAACAACAGCGTGTCGCAATTGCCCGTGCTTTAGCGATGAATCCGAAAGTGATGCTTTTTGATGAACCAACATCAGCATTAGATCCAGAATTAGTTAATGAGGTGTTAGGTGTTATCAAGGATTTAGCTAATGAAGGTATGACAATGGTGATTGTTACACATGAAATGCGCTTTGCTAAAGAAGTATCAAATAAAACAATCTTTATCCATGAAGGCGTGATTGCTGAGCAAGGACCGCCAGAGCAAATTTTTAATCACCCAGAAACTGCAGAATTACAACGATTTTTAAATATTATACGTGAAGTTTAAAATAATAACATCCTTAGCAAAGTGGTTAGGTCCAATGCTAAGGATGTTTTTCTATATTATGATAAAATAATTTTGAATTTGCTTAATCATATATATAAATTAACGGCGTACAATAGGGCTATGTGTTATATGTAATCAGAACATAAAGTATCGTATGTCTTAAAAGGGAGATAATGAAAGTGATTTATTACACACGAAACGAGTGGCAACAAAATAACTTTTCAAAAAATATAGCAACGGAACAATTAGATTTAAATGAGATTGTGAGTCTTAATGATAAATTAACCCATAAAGAAATCAATGATATATACATACCGCTTGTTCAATTTTTAACAGAGAAGGTAAAAGCGGAGAAATCATTTATGTCATTTGTCAAAGATCATATGCTAGCTAAGAACCAGTCTATACCATTTATTATTGGTATTACGGGTGGTGTCTCTGTAGGAAAGAGTACGATGTCTAGATTGTTGTTAGAACTGATGCGTTCATATAATCCTAACTGGAAAGTAGAGTTAATTACGACGGATGGCTATATTTATCCAAAGAAAACATTGTTAGAACGTGATTTAATGTCTAAAAAAGGATTTCCAGAAAGTTACGAAACAAATCAACTCATTACTGATTTAAAGAAAATTAAAAGTGGCGAAGAGAATGTACCAACCTATACTTATTCTCATTTAACATATGATAGGCTACAAGATGCATATCACTTTATCAATCAACCAGATGTATTAATTATCGAAGGGGTAAATATTTTTCAGACAAATAATTATTCTGAGGAATTAGTCAGTGATTATTTAGATTATAAAATATATTTAGATGCAGAAATTGAACAAATGAAACAATGGTATGTACAACGTTTCTTTAAACTACAAAGTGAAGCATTTCAAAATAAACAATCCCATTTCTATCAATATAAAGATTTAAGTTATGAAGAAACACAGCATTTAGCCTTAGATATTTGGCAGTCAATCAATGAAATCAATATCAAAGAAAATATTATGCCGACACGTAAACGTGCGGATTTAGTCTTACATAAAGGGCATAACCATGAAATTGATTATTTACATTTCCAAAAAATATAACATTAGCAATGAATCTGGGACATAATTACCGAGCATTAAGCCCATCAAAGATCAAATATCTTTGATGGGCTTGTTGTTTATATCGATACGCAGTATTGTATTGCTCGCTTACCTAGGGGGCTGGGTCGAGCCATGGTCTCGACACGCATCCTGCTCCCTCAGGTGTCTCGAAAACAATACGAGGTTCATATATGTTATTACTACAAAAGAGAATACAAAAGTCAAAGTGACTTTATATGAATTGATTGAAACTGAAATTATCACTGAGATAAAACAAAAATGAATAGCGAGTTAAGTCTGAAAGACTAATGTACCAGACCTATTTTATTATGTAATTTAATGTAGCGAGCAATAAGAAATCATATATATAATAAATATTTATTTGGATTATGTTACGATAAATTAACTTTCGAATTGGATGTGCAATTTTTCGTATTTAAAGACGAATGAGATTACACATCTACAGTTATCAGAAAGCGTTTACAATAAAGGTGTAAGGAGGTTGCTGATGTGTTAAGTAAGAGACAGCAACAAATATTAACTTTCTTACTGGAAAAAGAAGGTTTTGCGACTATTCATCATTTAGCAATGCAGTTTAATGTTTCAGAAAGAACGATTCAGTATGATCTAGAATACCTGGAAAGTATGGCGCAGCAATTGTCACTTGAGATTGCACGTAATAAAAATAGAGGTATTAAAATTAAGCGTCACTCAGAATATATGAATAGGGAATCAGTTCAATTTTCTAGTATTGCTATGCATTATTCTAGGGACGAACGCGTACTCTATATTATCTTAAAGCTATTTGAGTCTATTGAACCTACATCATCTCAATCTTTAGCGTCATTGGTTTCTGTATCTCGAAGAACGATAGTGGAAGATTTGAAACGTGTACAGACTTGGGTAGAGTCACAAGGTTTAAGATTGGAATATGTTAAAAATAAAGGCTTTGTGATTAAAGGTGATGAAAGTAATTATAGAAAAGCATATGCAGATAGAGTAAATGCATACTTTCAAACACATACACATAACATTGGACATCAGTTGTTTTCGAATAAAGAGCTAGAATCTATACGGCGTACAGTAACTGAGACACTGTTTGAAACACAATATCAACTTGTTCAAAGTGCTATCGATGGTTTGATATATCATATATTAATTGCCATACATCGCACTAGAGAAGATTTTGTATTTGATATACCTACAACAGAATATCAAAAGTTAGCTCAAACAAGTCAATTTATTGTGGCGAAACAAATTCAATCACAACTGGAATCTAACTTTAATATTACATTCCCTAAGAGTGAAGCGGCGTTTATAACTTTGCATTTATTAGGAGCTAAGACATCAGATATACATGATGACAACAATGTGGTAGACGACTTAGAAATCATGGTTGAGCAACTCATTGAAAGAATGAGTGGAGATTTAGGCATTGATTTAATGGCAGATAATAAATTGTTAAATGGTTTAGTTGTTCATCTAAGACCAGCTATACACCGCTTGCAATTTGAAATGAGTCACCCTAATCCTTTAAATGATGAGATACAGAAGGAATATCAACAATTGATAGAAAGTATTCATCGTCACATTTGGGGGATTGAAGAACTTTTCCAAATTTCATTTACAGCAGATGAATTATCATATATTACCTTACATTTTGCTTCGGCAATTGAACGTATTAGTAAACGTAGTGGTCAGGCGATAAAGGTCATACTGTTGTGCGGTTCGGGTGTTGGGACATCCCAACTATTGAAAAGTAGATTGAGCCATATTTATCCTGAATTGGAAATTGTTGATGCTTACTCTATTTATGAAGTCAATGATACTTTGTTAAAGCATGAAAAGATAGATTACATTATCTCGACAGTACCTTTCGAACAATCAACAGTACCTGTAGTCCAGGTGAGTCCTTTTTTAAATAAAAGCGACCGACAACAACTCAATGAGATTATTAATCAGGCACGTGAACAGTATGTAGCAGAAACTAAACGTATTGGTCCTAATTTGATAGAGGTATTATCTGAGACTAGAGTATTAACAGAACAACAATCAGTATCACGTGATAAGGCAATTCAGCAATGTGTTGCACTATTAGAAGCGGACGGTATTGTCGATGGTGGATATGCCGATGACATCATAACGCAGTTGGAGAACTTTGGACCTTATATGGTAATTAGCCCACATATAGCACTCATACATGCAAAACATGAACATGTGAAACAGTCTGTAGGCTTTAGTTTGGTACATTACACCAATGGTATTACGTTCAATCACAGTCAATATGATCCTGTCCATATAGTTGTAACTTTAGCTACCAAACAGCCACAAATACATTTAAATGCACTGCGACAATTGAGTGAATTGATAATGGATGCGCGAGGAAGAGAGGATTTGTTCTCAGGTGACAAACGTCAAATTATGAACTGGATAAAAGATGTCAGTAAATCATAGCATGATAGAGGAGGGTAAAGCGTTTGGAAATATTAACGCTAGATAAGATACAGATAAAAGATGCAGTAGATAATTGGGAACAAGCTATTGATATAGCATCACACCCATTGTTACAGCAAGGCTATTTTGAAAAGAGTTATATTGACGCGATGATTAACAGCGTAAAGGAACTTGGACCTTATATTGTAATTGCACCAGAGATTGCTATTGCACACGCAAGGCCAAATGAAGATGTAAAGCAAGTAGGATTAAGCTTGTTGAAATTAAATCAACATATTAATTTTTCACAAGATAATCATTTCGCTAGTCTCATATTTGTATTAAGTGCAGTAGATAATGAAGGACATTTAGAAATTCTTAGAACTTTAGCTTCAACATTAAGTGATAAAGAGACAGTAAATAAATTATTAGCTGCTACAGACGTAGCAGAAATTAAACAGATATTTAAAGGAGAATGATGAAAATGAAAATTTTAGTTGTATGTGGTCATGGTTTAGGGAGTAGCTTTATGGTTGAAATGAATGCTCAAGAAGCGTTGAAACAATTAAATGCCCCAGAAGATATAAAGGTCGAACATAGTGATGTGATGACAGCCAGCCCTGATATGGCAGATTTATTTATATGTGGCAGAGATTTAGAAGAAAACACAAAAAATTTAGGTGATGTTTTAGTATTAGATAATATTTTGGACAAAGATGAATTGCAATCAAAATTAAATGATAAGTTAACGGAATTAAATATTTTATAACAAGTTGGGAGGTAGTTGAATGAAACCGATACTTGATTTTATAGTGGATGTCTTGAGTCAACCTGCAATTCTTGTTGCTTTAATTGCTTTAATAGGGTTAATTGTACAAAAGAAATCAGCTGCAGATGTGACTTCAGGAACAATTAAAACAATTTTAGGATTCTTAGTATTGAGCGCTGGTGCAAATGTAGTGACACAATCTTTAGAACCCTTTGGCAAGATCTTTCAACATGCATTTGGTGTACAAGGTGTTGTTCCTAACAACGAGGCAATTATTTCTATTGCACTAGAAAAATATGGTACTACAGCTGCGTTAATTATGGTGTTTGGGATGATTGTAAATATTATTATAGCGCGTGTAACGAACTTGAAATATATCTTCTTAACAGGACATCATACATTTTATATGGCAGCGTTTTTGGCTATATTATTATCTGTAGGGCATATTACAGGCACAATGACTGTCATTATTGGTTCTGTAATTCTAGGGCTTATTATGGCCATATTACCAGCATTGGCACAACCAACAATGCGTAAAATAACAGGCAATGATCAAGTTGCTCTAGGGCATTTTGGAACGATAAGTTATTGGGCAGCAGGGCAAATTGGTAAATTGTTTAAAGGGAAATCGAAATCTACGGAGGAAATTAATTTTCCAAAGGGATTAAGTTTTTTACGAGAAAGTACTATTAGCATTTCATTAACAATGATTATTCTATACGTTGTAGCGTCACTATTTGCCACACCTGACTATGTACATAGTGAAATTAGTAATGGTCAAAACTTTATTGTTTTTTCATTAATTCAAGGTGTGACATTTGCTGCAGGTGTATTTATTATCTTGACTGGTGTGCGTTTAATTCTTGCAGAAATTGTACCTGCATTTAAAGGTATTTCAGAAAAGTTAGTACCAAATACAAAACCGGCATTGGATTGTCCGATTGTCTTCCCTTACGCACAAAATGCTGTGTTAATTGGATTCTTTGTCAGCTTTATTGTAGGTGTGTTAGGTATGTTTGTCTTATTCCTCTTTGGGGGTGTAGTCATTCTACCCGGAGTAGTTGCGCATTTCTTCTTAGGCGCTACTGCAGGAGTGTTTGGTAATGCACGTGGCGGTATACGTGGTGCTGTTGCAGGTGCTGCATTGAATGGTCTGTTGATTACCTTCTTACCATTAATCTTCCTACCATTCTTAGGCGATTTAGGTGGTGCTGCGACTACATTCTCAGATACTGATTTCCTTGTTGTAGGTATCATATTTGGTAATATAGCAAAATACCTAGGATTAATTGGCATTATTGTTTTAATCTTATTGATAGCAGGTATTTCGATCTTATTCCAAAAACGTGTTAATCAACATGTAAACAATAAATAGGCTACTAAATTAAGCCTAAATATAATTAATAGCTAAGGGTATTAATCTTAGAAAAGTAGCATTCAGATGATTGAATTATAATTATCTGGGTGCTATTTTTATTTGCTATTTCGCATAAATGGCTCGCTTTCATAGGGGCCAGCTTCAGCCTGTAGTCTTCAGCTCGACCTGTTCCCTCAGGAGTCTCGCCAAATAATGCCTAAAAATGATGAATATACATTAAAATATTAATATACATTAACATCCTCGAAAATTAATATGTCTTGTTTGTGTTTGCAAATGCATATTTCCTTAATTACTGGCTATTTTTATTTGCTATTTCGTATTATTGGCTCGCTTTCCTAGGGGCCAGCTTCAGCCTGTAGTCTTCAGCTCGACCTGTTCCCTCAGGAGTCTCGCCAAATAATGCCTAAAAATGATGAATATACATTAAAGAGAGCTAAGACATTACGGAATAGCTCTTTTTTGTTTTGATAAAGTGAATTTACATCACAAGTATTTTTGATAGCTCGAACATAGGGATTATATTGTTTCTTGAAACGGTATTTATATCTTAATCCTCCTTAATTAATAGTAAATAAAGTATCATTTAAGTGAAAAAATAATATAAACTACAGTTATTTCTAAAATAATAATATTGTAACGTGCAAAAGTTTATAAAAATCATGCATAGCGTGTTAGAATAAAAATGTTATTTAATTTAGCGATACAAGGGAGTGGGATATAGTGTTGTATACAATTACATCGACTTTGCCACCGATACATGGTGGACGTACGAAAGCATTGTTAAGTCGTATACAGTTAATGAATAAGGAACTTTCTGCAACGAATACGATTTTAACGACGAATTATAATGCTGATTACCATCAAGTAATCGAAAGCTTTATAAGTAATGGGAAGTTAGGTGCCAACATAAAAGTAGAGAATGTATATGATTGGCTGGCAGATTATAATCTACTTTATACACCTAATTCAAAGGAAAGAAAAAAGGCTAAATATTATAAAACCAAGCGTAAAATCAAAGGTTTAAAACATAAGGCTAATGAAAATAATAATAATATTGTTCGTTACTATGATGGTGATGATTATGTTTTATATCGTAAATATAGACAAGATAGCGATGTATTAGACTTTGAGGATTTTATGACCCCTTATTGTAAGAAAAGAGTAGAACGTTGGCATTATAACGAATTTGGTCAATTACATAAGAAAACATATTATTCTACAAAGCGATATGGGAAAATCGCTGAGAAATTTTATGATAGGGATGGCAACAAATATTGCGAAAAGTTTTTTGCGGATGATGATAAAACAACCTTATTACTTATACAACTTTATAAAAAAGGCAGAATGTATAAAGCATTTTCTACTGAAAAACAATTGTTTGAATATTATTTTGAAGAACGTTTTACGGATGGGGATATTGTGTTTAACGATGCGAGACTTTTAGATAGACCATTGCTAAACCAAAAAAACAATACGAAAAACGTATTAGTATTACATAACTCACATTTAAATAATGATGAAGTAAAAGGTTCATTTAAATTTGCATTAAAGCATAGTGAAAAAGTAACGAAATATTTAGTATTAACAGAACACCAAAAGCAAGATATTCAAAGTGTTTATGATATTGAAGATGAAAAATTTGCTGTCATACCTCATTTTACACTTCAGAAAAACCCCAAATATAGCAAAGACCAACCTCAAGATCGGTTCATCTATATTGGAAGATTTGGCCACCAAAAGCAATTAGATCATCTTATTAAAGCGTATCATCGTTTTAGACAGAGGGGCTATACTACCAAACTAGTGATGTTTGGCAAAGATGAAGCAGGTCAATTACAAATGATACAAGATTTGATAGATGTATATAAATTAAATGAATTTGTTGAAATTAATGAATTTACTAATAATCCATTACTTGAATTTAACAATTCTAGAGCCTCTTTATTAACAAGTAATTATGAAGGATTTGGTTTAACGATTATGGAAAGCATAGATGCAGGCTGTCCAGTTGTTTCATATGATGTTAAGTATGGACCTAGAGAAATTATTGAAGAAGGAAAAACTGGATACTTGGTTGAACCTAATAATATAGAAGATTTTGCAGAAAAAATGATTCAAATCGTTGAATATCCACTAACGAATGTACGTACAAATGAGCGATTAAAATATAAAGCAGCTGTAGAGAATTATAAGGATTTATTACAGATATTAGCACATAAAAAGTCTAAATTTAGTAAGATTTTTGATAAAATAAAATAGTGATAACACTTTAAGTATCAGTCCATTTAAGGATTGTAAAATTTTATATGAAATAAGCACTTAAATGAATAAATAATATATAGTTTTTGTCACTTTGGAGGAGAGAGAAAAAATGAAAATTAAAAAAGCGATTATACCAGCAGCAGGATTAGGGACAAGATTCTTACCGGCTACGAAAGCAATGCCAAAAGAAATGTTGCCAATTCTTGATAAACCAACGATTCAATACATAGTAGAAGAGGCTGTAGCGGCAGGTATTGAAGATATTATTATCGTTACAGGTAAACATAAAAGAGCTATCGAAGATCATTTCGACAATCAAAAGGAATTAGAAATGATTTTAGAAGAAAAAGGAAAGCAAGACTTACTAGATGAAGTTCAACATTCTAGTAATTTAGCTAATATGTTTTACGTAAGACAAAAGGAACAAAAAGGTTTAGGACATGCAATTTGGTCAGCAAAACAATTTATCGGGAATGAACCGTTTGCTGTATTACTAGGTGACGATATTGTTCAGTCAGAAGTACCAGCAATTAAACAATTAATGAATCAATATGATGATACAGGAAAATCAATAATCGGTGTGCAACAGGTCAATGAAAATGAGACGCATAGATATGGTATTGTCGATCCTGCTGAATCAAATGAAGGTTTATTTAGTGTGAATAAATTTGTAGAAAAACCAGAACCAGGAACAGCTCCTTCAAACTTAGCAATTATGGGACGTTATGTATTAACACCACAAATATTCGACTATCTAGAGAAACAAGAAATTGGTGCAGGTGGCGAAATTCAATTGACTGATGCGATTGAGCGATTAAACAAAGATGATAAGGTTTATGCATTTGACTTTAACGGTGAACGATACGATGTTGGAGAAAAACTAGGTTTTGTTAAAACAACAATACAATTTGCTTTAAACAATGAAGAAATGTCTCAAGATGTTAAAGCATATATTCAATCATTAGATTTATAATTTGAGTTTATAAAGTAAATTGCTGCTAGTAATGTGGCATATCAATCAATGTAATTAGTAAAAAAAGAACGTCAATTTCTAACTAGAGCTGCAGAAATTGACGTTTTTTAATGACTGTTTATAATATTTTAAAGTGTAAAAGAATACGATGATTTGTGTGGAATCATGTATATATTTAAGTTTCGCAAAAATAATGAACTGCAATTTATCAATATTTATTGCAACATTTCTTTATAGACTTTATGATTTTGATAAATTGTTGTTAATAGTGGTGCTTGAATTTGATGTTGATCAGCTAATTTAAGCAAATGACCTTGTAAATGATCGGCTTCTATATTTAGACCTTTTTCCATATCACGCTGCATTGAAGTTTTGAAATGATAGGATAATTGGGTGAGTGCTTTCATGTATTTAGGAACGATTTGGTTATCTAAAGGTGCGCCTTCTGCACGCATAATAGTGGCTACTTCATTATATAATGATTCAATAAATTGAGTACCACCGACACTATCTCTTATTGGACCTATAGGTGCATGCATTAATGTTGTAACACCTGATAATACGGTTATCATTAAATATTTGTGCCACATTCCTTGTGTGATATTGTTGCTCAAGATAAATTGAGCCTTGGAATTTGAGAAGGCCTCCGCAATATGTTTGGCACGTTGACTATCCTCGCCATTTAATTCGCCGAAAAATAATTTGTCGAATGTACTTGTGTGAACAATCTCGCCAGAAGTATCAAGCGTGGTTTCAATTACGCAATAACCTCCCATGATATTACTTTTACCAAACTCAGATTGCAATGTAGGAATGTGTGCAATGCCATTAAGTAGAGGAATAATGACTGTATTATGATGTATAAATGGTTGTAAATCTTCGATAGCGTGTTCCAAGTGATATGACTTTGATGAGAGTAGTACAACGTCGAAAGCTTCGGCACGATCATCCCGAGTAATTAATTTAGGATTGAAGTTGAAATCACCATTTTCACTATGGATAGCTAAACCATTTCTTTCTAGGTATGACTTTCGTTTTGGACGAACTAAAAAAGTGACATCCTGACCACTTTCAGCTAAACGGCCACCAAAATATCCGCCAATACCACCAGCACCTAGGACTAGAATTCGCATATAAACACAACTCCCCTATAAATATGTATTATGGATGTAATAACTGTATACCACAATCATCCATAAATTACGCATATAAATCAATAACTATAAGCGATAAGCATTTTGAAAAACTATATATACAATTTAATTTTTATGTTATTTTAAAATGTGAAAGGGGGGATACAATGAAAATATCAGGAAAATATACATATAAATGGAAAGATATTAAATGGCTAGATTTTATTTTACCGGTTATCTATTTAGTTAGTACATTTGCATTGTCCTTAATTTGTTCGATTTTTGTATTTATTTTATATTTAGGAACTGAAAATAAGGCTTTTCAAATGAATGATCACATGTTGAATATGATACAGTTAATTGTAGATTTGATTGCCTTCATTATTTTATTTGGGACATGGATACTATTTTATAGACGATCCTTTAAGGACCGTTTGACACAAGGCATTAAACATATGAAACGGTATTGGAAATTAATTATACTCACGTTTATTGTGTTATTCATTCTAAAGGCAATTTATCCTGAATTGGTAGATTTATTTGCTCCGGAGTCTTGGAAATTTGACGAAACAGAAAATGATAAATTAATTGAGCAAATGTTTGCTACGCCATTTTCAACGTTTTTAGCATTTTTTTCTATTGTGATTATTGCGCCAATTAATGAAGAATTTTTATTTAGGCATTTGTTAATTGGTGAACTTGGTAAGAAATTCAGCTTTACGTTGATGTCTATCATTTCAGTTATCATCTTTGCTTCACTACATGTCACAGAAGCGAAATCACCTTTAGAAATTGTGATGTATTTAATTATTGCTATCGGTCTCGCGTATGTTTATTTAAAGTCAGGTCGAAAGTTGTCTGTTGCGATAGCGTTACATGCGTTAAATAATTTAATTGCATATTGTGCTATGGTATTTATGGGATGAACAGTATAGAAACATGCTATAAAGCTATAGGATTAAGCTGTTTCACATGGAACAAAAAGTTAATATAAAGCATATGAAATTGAAGCATACAGAAAATTCTAAAAATTAGATTGACTAAACATGACCAAAATGCTAGGATTAAATAAATTCAAATACATATTTATAACTCTTATCAAGAGTGGTGGAGGGATGTGCCCGATGAAACCCAGCAACCGTCGTAATACGAAATGGTGCTAATTCACAGAAAGTATTTAACTTTCGAAGATGAGAGAAGCAGAATGCCTTCTCTTTATTTAGAGAAGGCATTTTTTATATTAATAATAAGGAGAGATGACATGAAAAAATTTACATATGCAATTCTGTTATTGAGTTTAATTGGTGTTTTAGCTGCTTGTGGCAAATCAAATAGTGATGCAGCAAATAAAAAAATAACTATCGCCGCATCACCTGCACCGCACGGAGAGGTATTAGAACACGCAAAAAAAGCAATGGCAAAAAAGGGCTACGATTTAAAAATAAAAACAGTAAATGATTATAAAGTACCGAATAAATTATTAGATAAAGGTGATGTAGATGCAAACTTTTTCCAACATGTACCTTATCTTAAAGCAGAAAGAAAAGATCATAATTATAATATAGAAGAAGTGGGTAAGGTATTCACAACGCCAATGGGTGTTTATAGTCAAAAGTATAAAAATATTAAAGATATTCCAAAAGGATCTACAATTTATGTATCGAATAATCCTGCAGAAGAAGGTCGATTCTTATCATTCTTTGTTGATAAAGGATTAATTAAAATTAAAAAAGGTGTCAAAATCGAGGATGCTAAGTTTGATGATATAGTTGAGAATAAAAAACAACTTAAGTTTAATAATAAACAAGGTGCTGAATTTTTGCCTAAGACATACAAGAGTAAAGAAGGCGCAGCGGTTATTATGAATTCGAATTATGCAATTGATAATGGACTGACACCACATAAAGATGCGATTGCAGTTGAAGGGAAATCATCACCTTTTGCAAATATAATAGCAGTTCAAAAAGGGCATAAAGGTGATAAAAAGTATCAAGAATTATTAAAGGTATTACAATCCAAAGATATGAAGTCATTTATTAAAAAGAAATATGGACAAGATGTCATACCTTATGAAAAATAACTATTTAAAAAACATATTTTGATTTGAGTATATGCGTATTGTAAAAAGGTACTACTTGTAAAAATTATAAGTAGTGCTTTTTTATTATATAAAATAATGTTTTATTGTAACTTGCTCTTAATGTCAAATAGACCTACAATATAATTGCTGATATTAACTAAAATATAAACAAAAGCCTTGATGAAATGAGGTGTATATATGATAGAACGACATATTAAGATCATGCGTCTGTTTATACAGGAATCTGAAAATTACAAAAGTGCAGATGATATTGCAGCTATATTAAGTGTCTCTAATAGAACTGTGCGATCGGATATAAAGTATATCAATACATTGTTTAGCGATCCAGTAATCACTAGTGTAAAGGGTCGTGGCTTTAGATTGAATTTAGAGCAGTATCGTATTGAAACGATTGAACATTATATCAATGACTATGCCAATAAGGATAGTGAAATATTAATGAATTTAGGTTATCGGTTGTTAATGCAACACGATCCTACGACGACGGAACGTCTGATTGCTGACCTAAAGATAACTAAAAATGAATTTTTAGATTATTTACAAAGATTTGCTAATTGGTGTCAGTCATTTGATGTTCTAGTTGAAAGTGTTAGAAATAAAGGTGTATGTATTAAAGGAAATGAGATGAATATTAGAAATGCTATTTTACACTTGAGTCAACTAACATCTAAAAATAAATCGATTGAAGATATAATATTAGCCGATATTCCTAAAGTGCATTTAGAACAAATAACACAAATTATTAAGCGTGTCTTGATATATAACCATATTCAAGCAACACAAATACAGCTCAAACAGTTAATTATTCATTTAATCATTATTTATAAAAGACAAAATATTAGTTATAAAGCATGGGATATAAAACCAAAGTCATTTGAAATTGCTAATCAATGTATTACAGAAATTAATAATAGACTAGGATATGATTTGAATAGAGAGACAACAAAACTTTTTTCTTTCTTTATTAGTGATTATTTTGAACAACATGATCTTGGATTTGAACAATTATTCGTCAAAAGTTATATTGAACGGCTCATTGTTCAAATGGAGCAAAATATTGGTGTAGGTTTTACCCAAGATAGTGTATTGAGAGACAATATATTTTCACATTTTAGTAGGACATATCACAGAATAATTAAAAATGTATATATCAATAATCCTTTGACTCAAGATATAAAAAAAAACTATCCATTTATCTTTGATGCGTTATATGACATTGTGAAAGAGTTAGAAGTTGATGCCGATATTCATTTAGTAGAAGATGAAATTGCCTTTTTAGCATTACATTTTCAATCATCAGTTGAAAGAAACGAACAAGAAAAAATTAAAATAGTGATAGCTTGTTATTATGGTTTAGGTATTTCCAGTTTACTAGAAGCTAAAATTTTAAAGCTTGACGAACGTATCGAAGTGATAGATACCGTACAGCTGGATTCAGTTTATGATTATCACTTTGAAGGCATCGATGTATTAGTTACAACGCATGAGATAGAAGGTAATCATTTACCAAAGCGACTTTCTCAAGTAACAGTTTCACCTTTATTTTCAAATGAGGATGCTGAGAAAGTGAAGGTAATTATTAACCAAATCAATAATAACGTAATTAATCAAGCAGATTTATCATCAGTTCAAGTAGATGTGGTAGGAGGCGATGATGAGGTTACTGATATGGCTGTTGTTTTCGATAAGGCACAAAGTATATTAAATAATAATCATGCAATTACCGAAAGTTATATACCAAGTGCATTAGAAAGAGAAAAATTTGCTTCTACATTTATTGGAAATGCTATTAGTATGCCTCATGGCAACCCTAAAGAAGTATTGAAATCACATGTTATAGTGTTTAAACATGAACAGGGCTTGTTATGGAAACAAAATAAAGTCAAATTGGTGTTTTTCTTAGCCATTACTGAGGCTGATATACCGATAATGAAGAAAATTATACACAATATTGCAGATTTAACAGAAAATGATGTTGATCAATATTTATTGTTAGATGAGCAGGTGCTTCAGAAAAAAATCATGACTTTAATTAGAGAATAATTGCCACTAACAACGGCAATTATTATTTTTTTGCGATAAATGTATGCGGTTACAATGAAGTGGATAAGGAGGCAGATGAAATTATGAAAATTTTAGCTATAACTTCGTGCCCAAATGGGATAGCGCACACATATATGGCTCAAGAGAAATTAGAACAAGCGGCAGAACGTATGGGAGTAGAAATAAAAGTAGAGACGCAAGGTGGTGTAGGGACAGAAAATAAATTAACTACTGAGGAAATTAAAGAAGCGGATGGTATTATCATTGCTGCAGATCGCCAAGTTGACCTTACTAGATTCGATGGGAAGTACTTAGTTAATGAAAGTGTAAGGGAAGGAATACACAATCCTGAACAATTAATTCAGAGAATCATAAAAAAAGAAGCAAGTATTCATCATGAACAGTATGATGCTGATGCGAATCAAAGAACACAATCCGAAAATAAAAAGGGACTACAAGTCATTTATCAACATTTGATGAATGGTGTGTCATTTATGGTTCCCTTTATTGTAGTAGGTGGTTTATTGATGGCTATTGCATTAACCATTGGTGGCAAACCTTCTGCAGAAGGACTAGTCATTCCAGAAGATTCTATATGGAAATCTGTAGAAAATATAGGTAGTCTGTCATTTAAGTTTATGGTTCCAATATTAGCTGGTTATATTGCAGTGAGTATAGCCGACAAACCTGGGTTGGTTCCTGGTATGATTGGCGGTGCAATTGCAGCTGACGGTAGTTTCTATGGTAGTGATGCAGGTGCGGGTTTCTTAGGTGGTATTGTGGCAGGTTTCTTAGCTGGTTATATTGCGAAGTGGATTAAGAATATAAAGACACCTAAAGCAATGGCCCCGATAATGCCGATTATTATTATTCCAATTATTTCATCACTCATTGTAGGATTAATATTTATCTTTGTTATTGGTGCACCAATTTCAAGTATATTTGAAGGGCTAACATCTTGGTTAAAAGGGATGCAAGGTACTAATATTATTATTTTAGCCCTTATCATAGGAGCAATGATTGCCTTTGATATGGGAGGACCAATCAATAAAGTGGCATTTTTGTTTGGCTCAGCACTAATTGCAGAGGGTAATTATACAGTAATGGGCATGGTCGCAGTAGCAGTATGTACGCCGCCAATTGGTTTAGGTCTTGCTACATTTATCAATAAGCGTAAATTTAATCATGGAGAAGTTGAAATGGGTAAAGCATCGTTTACAATGGGATTGTTTGGTATAACCGAAGGAGCAATACCATTTGCTGCGCAAGATCCATTAAGAATTATACCAGCAAATATGATTGGTTCTATGATTGCAGCAGTTATAGCTGCTATCGGTGGTGTTGGTGATAGAGTAGCACATGGAGGACCAATTGTAGCAGTATTAGGTGGTATTGACCAGATATTATGGTTCTTTATTGCGGTGATTGTAGGTAGTATTGTCACGATGATTGTTGTATTGTTGATGAAACGAACGTCGCCAGCTGTTGCAGTTCATTCAAGTCCAATGGATACAGGTGTAATCAGTGAAAATCAAGCGGTGAGTGATGAAAGTATGACGACGAACCAAGAACAACTATCGCAAGAAAGTAAGATAACACACGAGCAAGCAGATGATGATAATTCTGAGCGTGTTTTTGACAAACGTGTGATTGAATTAAGTGATGAAACGATGACACGTGACACGGTGATTAATCAATTAATTGACCAGTTAGCGGATCATGATTATATTAGCAATAAGTCAATATTAAAAGAAGCGGTAATGGCACGTGAAGCAGAATCCACTACAGCAATTGGAATGAATGTTGCTATTCCACATGCTAAATCTAGCGTAGTGAAGCAACCGATTGTAGCAGTATTAAATAATAAGGCTGGTGTAGAATGGGAAAGTCTTGATGGTTCATTACCGAAGATTATATTTTTAATTGTTGTACCAAGTCAAAGTAATGATGTTCATTTAAAATTATTACAAAGACTTTCAAGAACATTGATGAACGATGATATTAGAATGCAGCTTATCAATGCACAAAGTAAAGACGAAATATATAATATACTGAAAGCAATTTAATGGAGGTATGCAGTGATGGTGTTATTTTTAGAACCAGAGTTCAAGGAACGTATTTGGGGAGGTACAGGATTAAAGGCGTTTAATTATGATATCCCTAGTGATATTACAGGGGAATGTTGGGGCATTTCGGCACATCCAAATGGACCAAATAAGATTAAGAATGGTAGACATCAAGGAAAAACATTAGATCAAGTATGGATAGAAGACAAAGCATTATTTGGAAATCCCAAAGCACATACTTTTCCATTGTTAACCAAAATATTAGATGCGAATGATAAATTATCTGTACAAGTACATCCTAATGACGATTATGCATTGAAGCATGAAGGGGAATATGGCAAGACAGAATGTTGGTATATTCTTGATGCTAAAGCGGACGCTGAGATTATTTATGGTGTAAATACAACGGATTCTAATGAATTAAATGAAATGATTGACAATAGAGAGTTTGACAAACTTTTTAAACGTGTTAAAGTTCAGCCCGGTGATTTTTATTATGTACCTGCTGGGACTGTACATGCTATAGGTGAAGGTATCCAAATATTAGAAACACAACAATCTTCAGATACGACTTATAGAATTTATGATTATGATCGAACAGATAAAGATGGAAATCAAAGAGCGTTACATCTTGAACAAAGTAAAGCAGTCATTCAATTAAATGACAATTCACCAAATAGCACACCAATATCAAAAAATATACAAGGTCAGAAATATACACAATTTGTCTCCAATACATTTTTTACAGTTGCGCGTTGGGAAATTTCAGGCAAATTAAACTACGACTTATCACGTGATTATGAACTTATATCAATTGTAGAAGGTCGTGGAACAATTGAAATAGATGGAGAGGTCCATGAATTAGTAAAAGGTGATCATTTAATATTGACCGTAGAGGATACGAATGTCGTTATAGAAGGCGATTTGATTGCAATTATCAGTTATGTTTAAGTCATCTATCAGATTTGAAATGGTTATCAACATGAGTGAGGTGGAATGATTATGTTAAAATTATGCGTTGATATCGGAGGTACGAAGACTATTGTTGGGGTAGTCAATGAACAACTTGATATCATTGCTAGTAAAAAATTTGAAACGATAAAGGAAGATCCGAAGCAACAATTTACTGAAATAATTAAACTAGCGAATCATTTTGTAACAGAATACAAAGAGGTAGATAGCAATATATTGAATATTGCTATGCCAGGTCCATGTGATTATACACAGGGATTGTTCTTAAATCCGCCAAACTTACAACAATACAATCAATTTAATGCAGGGCAATATATTGAGCAACACAGTCAATTTAAGCCGAGCTTTGTTAATGATACAGATGCTGCTGCGTTAGCGGAGTATCGATATATTAAATCAACTACATCTGATTTTGTTTATTTAACGATTAGTACTGGGGTTGGTATGGCATATGTCAAAAATGGACAGTTAGTTTCAGGTGTAGATGGCAACTTTGGTGAAATTGGTCATACTGTAATTAAAAATGATAGTGATTACCAATGTCCGGTTTGTCACCAGTATGGATGTGTAGAAAATGAAATATCTGGATTAGCCATTAGTCGAAAGGCGAGTGACCTTTTAAATCGACCAGTGACTACTAGAGAAGCTATAACGATGTATCTCGAGCATGAAGACGAAACAATTCATACTATGGTTGAAGAAGTGATTAAATTAACACAACAACTATGTATTAACATATTTAGCGTCTTTAACATTTACCATATAGTTCTAGGTGGTGGCGTAACGCAAAGTGCATTGCCATATAAGGAAGCAATAACGAATTATGTAAGTCAACACCATTTAATACAAAATAGTACGATTCAAATTGACATTAGCCATCTTGAAGCAAATGTACTGACAGGTTTATATTTCATTAATTAATGATATCAAAGACACCACACAACACTTGCTATATTAATAAAACCAGAGGTTAGACCTTTGAGTTTATGATAGTAAATGCGTGTGGTGTTTTTTTATAATCTATTACGTTTTATTGCCCATAGTTTACGGATGTTTAGTGTTTTAGACAATTGGTCAGAAATAAGAAGACCTAAGGCAATCGCACCTGCTACAAGAATTGCGCGTATAAATGTATTTGTTGCGTCGGTAAACTGTAAGGTTACAAGTTGTTGTGTTGCTCTAAATGCAATACTACCTGGAACAAGGGGAATAATACCTGGAATCATAAAAATAACAACTGGTGCTTTAAATATACGACTCATAATATGACTAAGTAGCCCCAATGTTAAACTCCCCAGTAAACTTGTATAAATACTATCCATATGAAAGCTTTCCGTTAATACAAAATACACCATGTAACCCATCGCACCTGCGAAACCAGCAGGAATAAATAACTTTTTAGGTGCGTCGTATATCACATTGAAAAAATATGATGCACAAAAGCTACAGATAAACGTGAAAATGATTGTCATCTTTAGTCCTCCTTAAAATGTTACATATGCAATAGCAATACCTGAACCGATAGCAAATGCAATGACAAGTGCTTCCAAGAATTTTGCAGTAAACATTAACATGTGACGAGCGAATAAATCTTGGATAGCAGTAGTAATCAATACACCAGGCACAATGGGCATCACTGATGCAATCATTGCAGGACCAAAGGTGTTCTCGATGTGGAAGATATGAGAACCTAAGATAATGATAGCGCCTAAGACAAATGATCCCACAAATTCTGGTATAAACATTGTTAAGGATTTGCTTTGCATAAATTCTACAATGCAAAAGCCTGTAGCACCTGCAATTAATGTAGTGAGCATTTCAGGCCATGTTCCACCTTGTAAATATAAAAAACACAGAGAAATGATGCCTGCTGCGACGACTTTCTTCCACAGTGAGATAGATACTGTACTATGCTCAATATTACTTAATTGCTGATAGGCTTCTTCTATTGAAATGTGATTACTTGTAAGTTGACGAGAAATTGAGTTTACTTGATAAATTTTTAATAAGTTTGTTATGTTTTTGTCTATACGTAAGATACGTGTGTCGTGTTCCTCACTTAGTGAGAAATTAATAAATACATTTATGACATAACCTTGACTGTGATAGTAACCCATACATATGGCCATACGTCTCATTGTATCTTCTACACGTGAAACTTCAGCACCTGAAGATAATAAAATTTTTCCAGCGAGTAAGATAGCTTGTATGGTTAATTTATCTTTTGTGCTATCCATGATTTGTCCCTCCTTTGTTTTTGAATGATTATCGTTATTATCCCAATATTATATGTGAAATTCAAAAGGAAATTTAAAAATAATAGTGAATAGGGTGAGTAACTCAGCGAGAGGTGAGACTGTCGGTTGTGTGCGGGGAGACTGCTATGTTCATTGTTGTGTGTAATGATCTACTAAATGAAAGTCACTCATAGCGAACACTTTTGAACTTTATGTTCAATGTATTGTTATACAATCTAACCTTGTTAATGCATGAGTGACGTCTGTGAGGATAGCGAGTGGCGTATTATAGGGCACATACAAGCGACCTACATGAGTAATAAGTTATTTTGATTTTGTAACCTATAAATTAAAAACAACGCGTCTAGACATAACACTAGAAAAAACACTCAGATTTTTGAAACCAATTTATCTGAGTGTTGTTTTATATTCATATTTCGTATTGTTAGCTCTCTTTCCTAGGGGACAGCTTCAGCCTGTAGTCTTCAGCGTGTCCTGTTCCCACAGGAGTCTCGCTAAAATACGTTGTATTTATTTTTGATATTTACATTAGGATATATTTAAATCTTCAAATTAAATTTGTCATGTAAGTGATGGTATATAAATCATTAAGTGCATAATCTTTCATTTGTTTTCTTTTATTCATATTTCGTATTGTTAGCTCTCTTTCCTAGGGGACAGCTTCAGCCTGTAGTCTTCAGCGTGTCCTGTTCCCACAGGAGTCTCGCTAAAATACACCATAGTCATATGTGATTGTATATAAAAGCGCATAAAAAAATAAGACACTTCGTATTATTTAATAAATGCTACTAAATTAACGAGGTGTCTTATATATAATGAGTACAATATGATTCAACATATAGCAATAATGTAACATTTATCATGACAGTGATTTATGTTATACAATATGACTTTTGTTGTTCGAATTACTCAGAAGATTTGTTTGTGTTTACTGATTTCGATAGACTTTGATCTAAATCTGCAATGATATCGTTAATATTTTCAGTTCCTATAGATAGTCGAACGAGTTCTGGAACAACACCAGACGCTTGTTGATCTTCTGGTGATAATTGTAAATGTGTTGTACTTGCTGGATGTATTACTAATGATTTTGAATCACCGACATTTGCTAAATGAGAGAATAGGTGAAGATTTTCAACAAAGTTAGCAATATCATCAACACTACCATCGATGCCAAAGGTTAAGATTGCGCCTTGCCCCTTTGGTAGATATTTCTGTCCTAATTCATAGTAATTATTACTTTCTAAACCAGGATAATTTACCCAAGTAACACTTGGATGTTGCTCTAGATACTGGGCAACACGTAAGGCATTTTCTGAGTGGCGTTCGAGTCTTAAGTGTAAGGTTTCTAATCCGATTAAGAATTCGTGAACATTAAATGGAGATACAGCAGAACCTAAATCACGTAATAATTGTACTCTTGCCTTTGTAATATATGCGGCTTCACCTACGTCATTAACGTAAGAAATGCCATGATAACTTTCGTCAGGTTCAACTAAACCAGGGAACTTGCCATTATTCCAATTGAATTTACCACTATCGACAATAATACCTCCAATTGATGTACCATGACCTCCAATAAACTTAGTTGCAGAATGAACTATAATATCTGCACCAAATTCAAACGGGCGTAATAAATATGGTGTTGGGAAAGTATTATCAACAATTAATGGAACCTCATGTGCGTGTGCAATGTTAGCTACGGCTTCAATATCTAATACATCAATCCTAGGATTACCAATGGTCTCCGCATAAACTGCTTTAGTCTTATTGTTAATAGCTGTTTTAAAGTTATTTGGATCACTAGGGTCTACAAAGTGAACTTTAATACCTAATTTTTTAAATGTCACATTAAGCAAATTATATGTACCACCATATAAATTGGACGATGCTACGATTTCATCTCCAGATTCAACAATATTTAAAAGTGCTAAATGTATTGCGGCTTGTCCAGAAGATGTTGCTAGTGCCCCGATTCCTCCTTCTAAAGCAGTGATACGTTCTTCGAATACATTTTGAGTTGGGTTCATGATACGTGTGTAAATATTTCCAGGTTCAGCTAATGAAAATAAATTTTGGGCATGCGTGGTGCTGTCAAAGACATAACTTGATGTTTGGTAAATAGGGACCGCTCTTGATTTTGAAAAATCATCTACCTCTTGTCCACCATGAATTGATAAAGTGTCTAAATGCCATTGATTATTTGTCATATGTTGTACTCCTCCTATTTATTAGAATTTTCTGATAATTAGAACTATACTAGAATCACTATTAGAATACAAGTTTTTCTGACTAATTAAGTATGGATTCTTCATTGACTAATATCAGTAACTTTATAATATAAATGAGTTGCAAAAGGCTCATTTTTTATATATAATCCTTATCTGTATGGTAGGGTATGGATTAATAAGGATTTCAAGCCATTATGGAGGACTAAAATGATTGGGTATGACTTGATAGGTAATACGCCGTTGGTATTACTGGAAACATTTAGTGATGAGCAAGTACAAATTTATGCAAAATTAGAGCAATATAATCCTGGAGGTAGTGTCAAAGATAGACTAGGTAAATTTCTCGTTGAACAGGCACTCGAACAAGGATTAATTAAAAAAGGAGATACTATTGTTGATGCATCGGCAGGTAATACAGGTATTGGTTTGGCGATGGCAGCAAATCATTTCAAGTTACATTGTGTAATATATGCACCTGAAGGGTTTTCCGAAGAAAAAATTTCGATCATGAGAGCGCTAGGTGTACAAGTAGAGCGTACTCCTCGTGAAGAAGGCATGCGAGGTGCAAGAAAGGCTGCAGAACACTTTGCAGCGGTCAATAATGCTTTTTATACAAATCAATTTGAAACAGAGTTAAATCCACAAGCATATGTGAAAACATTAGGTCAAGAGATCACATCGGCATTACCTGACATAGATTACTTTGTTGGTGGTGTTGGATCTGGAGGCACATTTACTGGCGTTGCACAGCACTTATCGCAGTATAATGTAGGCAATGTTGTAGTAGAGCCAGAAGGGTCTGTATTAAGTGGTGGTGAACAGCATGCACATGATGTTGAAGGTATCGGTGTTGAAGCGTGGCCACAGTTTTTATCAAAGGAATTAATTTCAGATATTATTAAGGTTTCCGATATAGATGCATTTCGAAATGTGAAGCAATTAGCACTGCAAGAAGGACTGTTAGTCGGTAGTTCATCTGGTGCTGCGTTACAAGGTGCATTAGAGGTGAAGAAGCATATTAATACTGGTGTTATAGTAACGATATTTCCAGATGGTAGTGATCGTTATATGTCGAAGCAAATATTTGAATATGAGGAGAATGTAAAATGAATAAAAAAACAAGATTAATACATGGTGGTTTAACTACAGATCCATATACTGGTGCAGTGACTACACCAATTTATCAAACAAGTACGTATATGCAAGATGAAATTGGAGATTTAAGACAAGGTTATGAATATTCTCGTACAGCTAATCCTACTAGAAGTGCATTAGAAAGTTTAATTGCGGATTTAGAACACGGTGAATTTGGATTTGCTTTTGGCTCAGGGATGGCAGCAATTTCTGCTGTTATCATGTTATTAGATAAAGGGGATCATTTATTATTAAATTCTGATGTTTATGGCGGAACATATAGAGCCTTAACTAAAGTATTTACACGTTATGGTATTGATGTTGATTTTATTGATACTACAGACATAACTAAAGTTGAACAATATATTAAACCAGAAACAAAAATGCTTTATATTGAAACGCCATCTAATCCATTATTACGTGTAACTGATATCAAAAAATCTGCCGAATTGGCGCAGCAACATAATTTAATTTCAGTTGTGGATAATACATTTATGACACCTTATTTCCAAAATCCCTTGGACTTTGGTATCGATATTGTCTTGCACTCAGCTACAAAATACTTAGGCGGTCATAGTGATGTTGTCAGTGGTCTTATAGCTACAAAAGATGCTGACTTAGCAGAACACATTGGATTTATTCAAAATTCAACAGGTGGTGTACTTGGACCACAGGATAGTTATTTGCTTATTAGAGGTATAAAAACATTAGGTTTACGTATGGAACAAGTACAAAAGAACACATTAGCTATCATTGACATGTTACAAGGTCATGCAGCAGTGCAACAAGTATTTCACCCAAGTATTGAAACGCATTTAAACTATAGCGTGCACAAAGAACAAGCTGATGGACATACAGGTGTAGTTGCCTTTGAAGTGAAAGATATCGAATTAGCTAAAGCAGTTATTCGTAAATCACAATATTTTACATTAGCTGAGAGTTTAGGTGCAGTAGAAAGTTTAATTTCAGTACCTGCATTAATGACGCATGCATCTATTCCGAAAGATATTAGAGAAAAAGAAGGTATTGCTGATGGATTAATTCGATTATCTGTTGGTATTGAAGATACAGATGATTTAGTAGATGACTTAAGACAAGCATTAGATTCAATCAATCATTAATTCCCAGGAAATACTCAAAGTACCTAAACGTAAAGTAGGCATAAAAGCCAACCTAAAAGATTCAATTAATCTTTTAGGTTGGCTTTTTGTATGAATAATTTGTTTCGTAGAGGTTCCCATGACTAGAACTTTTAGCGGTGTTTTGTTGCGACGAACGTCGGATTTCATCAATTATTGCCTAGTCAGCAATATTTAAGGTTAATAAATGTAAACTATAAAAATAACTATGAAGCAATCTATCTTCACAGAAAGCTTCATAGCTAATATTTAGTAAGTTTGTTATATATAGACTGTCAATTATCAAATAATGAGTTGATTTTATCTTTGATTGTGTTTAATTTTTGGTCAATATCAGTTAATAATTGATTTACTTTAGATTGATCCTCGTTATTTAATTGCGCATTGTTGGCTTCTTTCAATTTGTCAGCTTGTTGTTGGAAATCTTCTGTCAAAGATTTATCGGTAGCATTATGTTCATTATTCTTTAGACCATCAATTTTTTGTTGTAGATTGTTGATAATATCTTCACTGTTTTGGTTATTTTCTATTTTTTCTTTGGCATTATTGATTTGAGTATTGATATCACTGCTTTGTGTTTGTTGTTGATAATCGTTTGATGCATTGGGTTCTTTATTGTCTGTTTGTTGCTCATGCGTCGTTGATTCAGTATCGTTTGGCGCGGTGTTATGTTTATGGATGAAAAAGAACGTTAAACATATTGCAACAATCGCAACTAAAATAACAATTACTGCGACTAACCATTTTTTTGAGCGCCGAGAGCGTTCATTTTCATATTCTAACTGTTGTTCACGTCTTTGATCTCGTTCATTATAGTAACGTTGTTCTTCTAACTTTCTATCTTCTTCGTATGCTTGTTTATTTCTTTCGGTACGTTTCATAATTACCACTTCCTATTTACTTCGAAATTATCAATTCCTTATGTTTAATATTTTAATGATTATCTTTATATTTGCAACTTTCTTTATATTTGAAGTTATTTTAAAAAGGAGGATTTTTAACAAATACATATTTAGTGGAAGTGAAATTTGACATTTTAATTGAATTTAAACGTGTGTAGATGTATGATAATTCAAAAGTGAGTAATCACTCACTTGAAGGGGTGGATAGTAAATGATTGAAGTGAATCATGTTAATAAGTCGTTTGGAGACAAACGTGTACTTAATGATATTTCCGTACTTTTTGAGGCAGGTGAAATTGTTGGACTGATTGGTCCGTCTGGAACAGGGAAGACGACATTAATTCAATGTATGTTAGGTATGGAGAAAGTGAATACTGGTGAGGTAGTGATTAACGGAACTACAATTCCTGATAGGAAAATACTAGGAGATATAGGTTATATGGCTCAAAATGATGCATTATATGAGGATTTAACAGGTAAAGAAAATTTGAAATTTTTTGCGAGTATATATATGAAGGATAAGAAGTTAATTAATGAGCGAATAGAATATTGTAGCGCTATGGTTAAATTACAAGATGCTTTGGATCAGAAGGTTGCGACTTATTCTGGAGGGATGAAACGTCGACTTTCGCTAGCGATTAGCATGTTGCAAGACCCTGGTATTCTTATCTTGGATGAACCAACAGTTGGTATTGATCCTAAGTTAAGAAAGGCAATTTGGCAGGATTTAAATGAAGCTAAGACAGCAGGAAAAAGCATTCTCGTAACGACACATGTACTTGATGAGGCATCACGTTGTGATAAATTACTATTGATGAATCATGGTGAAATCATTGCGTCTGGTACACCTGAAGATATTAAGCGGCAATACGATGCTGAAACGATAGAAGATGTATTTCTAAAGATGGAGGGGTAATTATGCATGCATTCCAAATTGCCAAACGTATATTTAAGCAAACGGTCAGAGATGTAAGAACCTTAATGTTACTATTAGTTGCGCCAATTCTTATATTATCGCTGCTGTATTATATTTTTACAGTGTCAGATAATGCTAATGGTCTTAAAGTAGGTGTTCATCAAATTTCAGATTCTTATTTAGAGCAGTTACATGATCAAGATATCCAAACAAAACAGTATCATGATAATAATTCTATTGGGCAGAAGATTAAAGATGACCAATTAACAGGATTCATCTATGAAAAAAATCATAAATTATATGTAACATATGCGAATGATAATCCTACAGAGACAGGCACATTAGCTTCGGCCAATCAAAAGTGGTTAATACAACATAATATGGCACAGATGAAAGATAACACAGAACAACTGCAACAACAGTTAAAATCAATTCAATCAAAGTTGCCCGATAATGTTATGGATGAGCAACAAACAAACACTAACAAAGCACAAGTCAATAAACCGGTTCAAATGACATCCGATTATTTGTATGCAAATAAAGATGCAACGTATTTTGACATGATTAATCCGATATTGATTGGTTTTTTTGTATTCTTTTTCACATTTTTAATTTCTGGCATAGGCTTATTGAAAGAACGTACATCAGGCACATTAGAACGTTTGCTAGCTTCTCCGATAAAACGGAGTGAAATTATCTTTGGGTATATTATGGGTTATGGTTTGTTTAGTGTGATTCAGACAGTAGTCGTTGTGATGTATGCAATTTTTGTGTTGCATATCGCAATTGCAGGTTCAATCTGGCTCGTGTTAGCAACGACAATATTAACAGCACTTGTTGCTTTGACCTTTGGAATATTATTATCAACATTTGCTTCTTCAGAGTTCCAAATGATTCAATTTATACCGCTTGTTATTGTACCGCAAGTGTTATTCGCAGGATTAATTCCAATACAGTCTATGAATACGGGGTTACAGTACTTTGCTCACATCATGCCACTATTCTATACAGGTAATGCAATGCAATCAGTAATGATCAAAGGCTTTGGAATAGATGATGTTTATCTTGATTTATGTATCTTGTTTGCAATATTTGTGGTGTTGTTAATATTGAATATCTTTGGCATGAAACGTTATAGAAAGGTTTAAAGGTCGTGGTTAAGATGAATCATACAGTGAAAGAAATAATGTCTGAGGTAATGCCTCAATTAGAACATTTAACAGAACGACAACGTAGAGTGATTGAGAGTGCGTTGATATTATTCAGTGAACAAGGCTATGATAAGACAAGTACGAGTGATATTGCAAAGAAAGCTGGCGTAGCTGAAGGAACGGTCTATAAACAATTTAAAAATAAAAAGGCGTTACTTTATGCTGCAATCTTACCTATCATCAGAGATAATGTTGCACCGGTAGTCGTTAAAGAATTTTCTGAGACTTTAGATGAAAAAGAACACTTTAAAGCATTTATCTATGCATTTGTAGACAACCGCTCAGAGTTTTTGTTTGATAATAGAGTGCTGTTGAAAGTTATTATTAATGAAGCAATGACGAACAAAGAAATACAAGCGATTATTTTTGATATCTTTAATCAGAGGATAGTTGAAAATTTAAAGCCAAGAATCGAATGCTATATAGAACAAGGTGAGATGAGGGCAGTAGATGTTGAATATTTCTTACGTACTGTTATTGCTCAAATATTTAATTTGAATATAAGTTATATCATCGACACAAACAAAGAACGTGATAATTCATACGAAGCCTTTGCTACGTTTATTAAAGATGGCTTATATCAGATGTTTAAGACGAACGTAACAAATTAAAATAGGATGGTTTATTTGGAATGAGAAGTAAATGATACAGCCAAATATTTTAGAATGGTAGGCAATAAAATATTGTGATAATAAAGCAAAAAATTAGAGGCTAAGTCACTGCTGGCTTAGTCTCTAATTTGTTAATCACTTAGGTATCTTAAGGTGAATGTGTTAATTTCATGGAAATAGTATTAAAGTAGTAGATCAATTTCAGTGGCTGATTGTAATTGTCTATTATTTATTGGTTACTACCTTTTAGGTATACCAATAACATGGCCTAATTGTTTAGGACTATCAAAGTTAGGTTGTTGCTCGAAATAGTTTGCAATCTTATCAAAAACCTCATCAGGGAATGGAGTGCTTTTTCTTGTTTCGAAATCAACGCCCATCATCATTACTTCGTATGTCGCACAACGTTCATCTTTTTCGTTGTACATCGTTAAAAATAAATGTACGCGTTTATAATCGTAATCATAAAGACGTGCCTTAATATAAAATTTTTCATGTACTAACAATTCCTTTAAAAAGGAAATGTGTGCTTCTAAGCTAAATATCGTAACATTTAAATCTTTACGATAATCTGTCGATAAGCCAACTGATTCAAAAAAGCCTGCGACTGAATCACTAAATAGGTCGTAGTATTTTGCATCATGTAAATGTTGGTTATGGTCAATCCAATCAGGATGGACAGTGTTGTTATAAATATATGTTTCTGTCACCGAAATACGCCTCCTAATAATTGCTATACGCTCATATTATGTCATAAATAAGATATAGATTGAACAAATTAAATTGTTTCTTATTTAATTAGATGTAATAGCTGTTAAATCATTAATTTACTAAAAAATGACTGACAAATTTATTATTATTTAAAATAAAAAAGGCGTTTAGAAAATTAATACCCAGCATTAAGCCCATCAAAGGTTGTTGAACTTTGATGGGCTTGTTATCGCTTGCTTACCTAGTGGGCTTGGTCGAGCTTCGGTCTCGACACGCATACTACTCCTTCAGTTGTCTCACAAACAATACGCAGTTCATAAATGTTGTTACTACAATAAGTGAGACACTTTATAATGAATTTATTGAAATAGAAATTATCCCTGAGATAAAACAAGAAATGCATAACGAGTAAAGTGATGAAGACTAAAATAAAATCATAATTCAGCGATTTTATTTTAGTCTAAAAAGGTAATGTCCCAGGCTCGTTCTATTTTCAGAAAAAAGTTGCTGAATTTGTATGTTTAGTAATTTTAAGCTCAAGTCGATATCATTGTGAAAGTTTATTATTGTATGAGTATTAATACTTTCGTAAAAAGTTGATGTCACGATTAAAGATACTTTGGTTTACATACTGTTGGGTAGCAGTTAAAATACTTTCGATTTCTTGTGTTTTGTTTGATAGTATTCGTAAGCTAAAACCATGTGTTGCAATTTGCGTGATTCCGAAACGGCAATCATAATCTTGGTGATAGTGTTTTAATGTGTCATAGAGTGAATCTATGAATTTTTGATTAACTTCTGGGTGGATGAAATAACATGATCCTAAATGTGAATAGTTTTCCATGTAACCAATAGCATGTACTGAATGCTTTGCAGGTTCTAATCTCATGTGATCATAAACGACCAACGTATCATCTACATATATTTCATTTAATAAGTGCATATAATGATAACTAAATTGTTTGTCATCTTTGGAATACCCAGGTGTTAATATATCCGTGTAAAATAAACTACTTGTATTTGTTAAGTGAAAGGTATTCTGTTGATAAAATTTTGCATTTTCGAATGCGATAATAGGGTCTCCAACATATTCTAAGTGCCCTTGATCTTTAATATTAACATGTTGATATTGAGCGACGTGATCGTTAGGTGTTTTATAAATTTTGGTGGCACCTTGTGAAGTTAATATAACAGAGGCATTATCCTCAACGTTAAACTCCATTATATAGCGATCACCGTCAAGGTAACCGCCGCCGACATTGACGATATAGAATGTTGGAATATCAGAATTGTTCAGATAAATCGGACGCATAACTTTAAGTGCCTTTTCAAAAAAGACATCTCTCGCCACAGACTTTCTACCGTTATTGAAGACAGATAACTTTAATTGACCTGTCCATGTTGGATTGGATTTAGGCATTATACCAAACCTTTTAGGAAAACGTCTTGCTCAATCCAGTTTATTACTTCGTCTAAACCTTCATCTGTCTTAAGGTTAGTAAATGCAAATGGACGAGTAGAACGAAAGGCCTTAGTATCTATTGCCATTTGTTCTAATGATGCACCAACATAAGGTGCTAAATCGGTTTTGTTAATAACGAAGAAATCTGATTTAATCATGCCTTGTCCACCTTTACGTGGAATCTTCTCACCTTGAGCGACATCGATAATATAAATTGAGAAATCAACCAATTCAGGACTGAATGTAGCTGCGAGGTTATCACCGCCAGACTCAATGAATATAAGTTCGATATCATCATTCCGTTCTATGAGTTCATCAATCGCTGCAAAGTTCATCGATGCATCTTCACGAATGGCTGTATGTGGACAACCACCTGTTTCTACACCGATAATTCTGTCTTCAGGCAGTACTCCAGAATTAACTAGAATTTTTTCATCTTCTTTTGTATAAATATCGTTTGTAATGACACCGATACTCTTTTCTGTTGACAGTCTCTTTACAATTTTTTCGATAAGTTGGGTTTTACCTGCACCAACAGGACCGCCGATACCTATTTTTATTACTTCTGACATAATTGTCCTCCTCTTTTTATGAAATAAAAATTCTTACATTTACGTTTTCATGCTCCATTTGATTTACTTCTAAACCGGGTGCTGTAAGTCCTAAATCATTTTCAGTCAATGTGAAAATATAATCACGTGTTTCTTTCATAATGGGAATCATTCGCTCAACGATTCGTTGACCTGCAGTTTGACCTAAAGGTATTGCACGAACCGCATTTTGAGTAAGACTGGACACATTTTGATATAAGTAGTAATCAATTATTGTTTCTATTGGTACACCAAAGTAATGACCTAACATAGTAAAGCAGATAGCTGGATGTAAGTGTACTTGTTTACTTTTCATTTGTTGTTGATACCAGTTAATCCATTCGCTTTGATATAGTTCAAGTGCCAATTTAACCATACGATTTCCCATTTGTTTTGCGCCTTGTCTAGTTTCTCGTGGCAAACTTTGAACGAATAGTATTTGATCTAATCGTATTATGGCTTCTGTATCTTGTGCCTCTAAGGCTTTATACACGAGACGCATAGTTAATCCATCTGAATAAGTGAGCTGTTCATTAATGAATAAAGTTAACCAATGTTGAAAAGTTGTTTCATCGTGCACGGAACCGCGTTGTATATATGTTTCTAGTCCGAATGAGTGACTGAACGCACCAGTTGGAAATTGAGAATCGCAAAATTGAAATAAACGTAAATTTGCGTGATCAATCATGCGAATGACCTATATGTCTAAATGCTTGGTTTACCTTACGATCCTCATGTGTGTAGGGAATACCTAAATCTTGTAAAAGTGATTCTACAAGATAATCATATTGGACTAACATTTCAGTTTCAGTAAACTGAGCGGGTAGGTGTCTATTACCTAACTGATGCGCGATATTACCCATTTCTTGCAAATTGCGTGGCTTGATGACAAGTAAATCTTCAGAATTAACATCTACAATAATCATATTGGTATCATCTTTATATAAAATATCACCATATTGTAGGTCGATCGGTTGCTTTAATCGAATGCCTAGTTCGTTACCATGATCTGTTGTTACGCGTTGAATACGTTTGACTAAATCAGAATTTTCTAAGTAAACTTTTTCAATATGCTTACCTTTTTCACTATCTGAAAGATTGGCGATATTGCCTACTATTTCTTCTACAATCATCTCAGTTCCTCCTAAAGTTAAAATAAGAAATATCTTTGTGTTAACGGTAGTGTTGTTGCTGGTTCACTTGTAATTTTTTGTCCATCAACAAACACTTCATACGTTTGCGGATCAACGTCTAATTTTGGCGTTGCACTATTGTTTTTCATATCCTTCTTCGTTAAATTACGGATATTGTGGACAGGTCTAAGTTTACGCTTTAAACCAAGCAATTGACCGATATCATTTTCATATGCAGTAGCGGAAACAAAAGTAATCGCAGTACTTTGCATATTGCCTCCAAATTGACCATACATCTTTCTATATTTTAAAGGTTCAGAAGTTGGTATAGAGCCATTGGCATCACCATTAATCGCAGTATTAATTAAACCACCTTTAATAATCACATCAGGTTTAACACCAAAGAATGCGGGTTCCCACATGATTAAATCAGCAAGTTTGCCTTCATCTATTGAGCCGACATAATCTGAAATCCCATGTGTGATTGCCGGATTAATTGTATATTTTGCTATATATCGTTTTATTCTATTGTTATCATCATATTCACTATCGCCTTCAAGAGGTCCGCGTTGGTCTTTCATACGATGTGCCACTTGCCATGTGCGTGTTATAACTTCACCGACGCGACCCATTGCTTGAGAATCGGAACTGACCATACTAAAGACACCCATATCTTGCAGTACATCTTCTGCAGCAATTGTTTCTTTACGTATACGTGAGTCCGCAAATGCAATATCTTCAGGTATTGCAGCGTTAAGATGATGTGTAATCATTACCATATCTAAATGTTCATCGACAGTGTTTACTGTGTAGGGGAGTGTTGGGTTCGTAGATGATGGGAGAATATTTGAATAGGATGCAGATTTGATTAAATCCGGTGCATGACCGCCTCCAGCACCTTCAGTATGATACATGTGTAACACACGGTCCTTTACTGCAGCCATGGTTTCTTCCATAAAGCCGGCTTCATTTAATGTATCGGCGTGTAATGCCACTTGTATGTCGTATTCATCGGCAACATTAAGTGCATGGTGTAAGGCAGAAGGTGTCGCACCCCAATCCTCATGGACCTTTAAACCGATAACGCCTGCATGAATTTGCTCAACTAATGCAGTTGGATTAACTGCTTGGCCTTTACCTGTAAAGCCAATATTTAATGGCAATGCTTCAGCAGCTTCTAACATGCGATGGATGTGCCAAGGACCAGCAGTAACTGTTGTTGCTTTTGAACCTTCAGACGCACCTGTACCGCCACCAATATGGGTAGTAATGCCACTTTCTAAAGCGACTTGTGATTGTTCTGGATTGATAAAGTGAACATGTGTGTCGATGCCGCCAGCTGTGAGAATCTTACCCTCAGCAGAAATGACATCAGTAGTGGCACCGATAATAATATCGACGTTATCCATAATATCAGGGTTTCCCGCTTTACCTATTGTCATGATATAGCCATTTTTCACACCAATATCAGCTTTGATAATTTTATTATAATCAATGATTAATGCATTAGTTATAACTAAGTCAGCAACTTGTTTATCATCACGTGTTACATTAGGGTTTTGTGCCATCCCGTCACGAATAGATTTACCACCACCAAAAGCGGCTTCGTCTCCATAAGTTGCATAATCTTGTTCTACTTTTGCAAATAAGTTCGTATCACCTAGTCTTACAGAATCACCTAATGTTGGGCCATAAAGACTCGTATATTGAGATTGTGTCATTTTAAAGCTCATGATTTATACCCACTTTCTTTATTAGCATTTTTACTACCGTCATCCTGTACTTTAGGTGCTTCGGCAGAATTAACTTTCGGTTTATAAACGCGTGATTCGTCAATTGGACCATTCACATCACCATGGAAACCAAAAATTTTACGATTACCACGATATTCAACAAGTTGTATTTCCTTTTCATCACCTGGTTCGAATCGAACTGCAGCTCCAGCAGGTATATCTAAGCGTTTCCCGTACGCTTTTTCACGATCAAATTGAAGTGCAGGATTAGCTTCGAAGAAATGATAATGAGAGCCAACTTGAATCGGTCTATCACCTGTATTTTTTACATTTAAAATGGTACTTTGCAAGCCTTGATTGACCTCGATATCCGTATTGTTAACAATAATTTCACCTGGTTTCAATATACATAACCTCCTTAAACGATTGGGTGATGAACAGTGATTAACTTTGTGCCATCTGGAAATGTTGCTTCGATTTCCATTTCGGTTAGCATATCAGCTACACCATCCATTACATCGTCTTCATTTAATATTTGTTTCCCGTAACTCATAAGTTCTGCGACTGTCTTACCATCTCTCGCACCTTCTAATAATTCAAAGCTAATGATAGCAACAGCTTCTGGATAATTTAATTTTAGACCTCTTTGTTGACGTCTGCGTGCTAAATCAGCTGCAACTACAAGCATTAACTTATCTTGTTCCCTTTGAGTAAAATGCACGAAACTCACGACCTTCCAATAATAAATACTGTACGCATAATATATGCATGCTCTTTTATAATAAGATGATTATCTATTTACTACAAGAATTACACATTTAATTATTAGAAAAAAGTTACTAATTGTAAATGATATAACCAATGCGTTAAGCTTTAAATCGTATAGAATTTAATATAAAATTAATAGAGTCAAGAGATAAAGAAATTGGGTGACGACATGAATATCGTGAAAATATTACTCAGAAATATTTCGCAAGTATTACTACTGGAAAATGCAATTACTGGTTTGTGCATTTTAGTTGGCTTATTTATAGGGAATTGGAAAGTAGGTCTGATGGCACTGTTGGGCAGTATTATCGCTTTATTATTAGCTAAGTGGACAAATTATAGTGGGGCAGAAATAGAAGCGGGGTTAGCGGGATTTAATCCAGTATTAACTGCGATTGCATTGACGCTGTTTCTAGTGCCTAAATGGTATAGCTTGGTTATTGTACTACTTGCAGTTATTATCACGATGCCGATTGGTTCAGCTGTGCGAGAGTTTTTTAAACCCTTTGGTATTCCGATGTTAACTATACCTTACGTATTTGTGAGTTGGTTGATATTGCTAATGTCGTTTCAGTTTGAATTTGTGAATGCAAATGTACATATTTTACCTAATAAGGTTCAAGAAATCACTTTTTCAGGAAATAGCGTAGAAGGTTTGCAAGCATTTTTTACAGGATTTAGTGAGGTGTTTTTATTAAATCATGTTATTACAGGTTTCTTGATATTAGTGGGAATATTTATTGCATCGAGACGTGCGGGTGTATATGTCATCTTTGCGAATTTGATTGGCTTAGCGGCTGTGAGTTTACTTGGAGCAAATCACGACCAAATTAATGATGGATTGTTTGCGTATAATGTCGTATTAACTGTCTTGGCATTAGGTATTGCTTTTCGAACAATCATTTCAAGGACAATGAGTATCGTGCTAGGTTTATTATTAACGATTATTCTACACGCAGGTATGACAACTTTATTAACACCATTTGGGTTACCAGTCTTTACATTACCATTTATTATTGCAACATGGATCATGTTGTTCGGAGGTAATCGAATGAAGTTAAATGAAATTGCAGAACCACGAAATTGATGGGTAATCTTAAAGAATATAGTTATATTTATGGATGAATTATTTTTGTTGAAAGAAGGAAGATAGATTGAAGAAAGTATTAGGGGTTGTTGCGGCAACTATAATGATTCTCGGAGGTTGTAGTGGGACGCAGAGTAAAGAAGATGGCAAGACGTTAAATGTCGAATTACCATTAAAAACAACTTCAGTCGCGCCATACAAGACAGATGTCCCAGTAAAAGTAGGTGCAGCAGAATCTTTGTTTAAAGTGAATACAGACGGCAAGGTTGAAAAATTATTAGTCTCGGAGTATAAGCAGGTTTCACCAACTGAATTGAAGTTGACAGTAAAGGATAATATAAAATTTCAAAATGGTAAAAAATTAACGGGTCAAGCAGTGAAAAATAGTTTGGAACAAAGTATACAGCAAAGTGATTTAGTCAAAGGTTCACTCCCTATCAAAGATATTAAGGTAGATGGACAGACAGTGACGATTTTAACAAAGGAAGCATATCCTGAGCTCGTTTCAGAATTAGCCAGTCCATTTGCAGCCATATATGACACTGAAGCGCAGGGTGATATTAATAAATCACCGGTGGGAACTGGTCCATATAAAATTGTTGATTATAAGCAATCACAAAGTATAAAGCTCAACAAGAATAAAGCATATTGGCAAGGAGAACCGAAGTTAGACCATGTTAATGTGAGCTATCAAGAGGACGGTAATACACGTGCCAACGACTTGTCAGCAAATAAGGCTGATGTCATTACCGATGTTCCAGTTGAAAAGGTAGATGCGCTAGATAAAGGTCAACAAACAAAGATTTCTAGTGTGCCAGGTTATAGAACAAGTTTATTATTATATAATCATCAAAGTGACAAGATGAACAAGCGAGTACGTGAAGCATTAGACAAGATTATTGATAGAGAAGCTATTGCCCATAATGTTTATAAAGATTATGCTAATGCCGCTTCGGGTCCATTTAATACCAAGCTTAATTTTATTAATGATAAAAAGGTCACTCAGCAAGATATTCAGCAAGCACGCAAGTTATTACAGCAAGAAGGCTATACTAAAGAACATCCATTAACATTAACTGTGTCAACGTATAATGGTAGACCAGAATTGCCAAAAATCGCACAAGTTGTACAATCAGACGCTAAAAAAGCAAATATTAATATTAAGTTACGCAATGTTGATGATATTGATGGTTACCTTAAAGATAAAAGTCAATGGGATGCTTCATTATATAGCTTTGGAACATTTCCGCGAGGCGACACTGGTTATTTCTTTAATCAAGCTTATAAAGCACAAGGTGCTATTAATGCTGGAACTTATAGCAATAATCGTGTGAATGATTTGATAGAACAATTTAATAAAACGGTAGATAAAACAGAACGCAATCAACTGACAAATAAAATTATTGCGTTAACAAAAGAAGATTATGCAAATAGTTATATTGCCTATAGTAATAATATTGTGGGTCTTAATAAGCATGTTACTGGACTCAAAGCTTCTCCTGAAGGCATTTATCTTATTGATTATAAGGTGAATGTAAACAAATGATAATCACGCAAATAATTCGTAGAATCGGACAAATGATCATTGTATTATTTGTCCTTTCTACTATCACATTTATCTTAATGAAATTAACGCCAGGAGATCCTGTAAATAAAATATTACATCTTGATGTTGCTAATGTATCTGCTTCACAAGTATCAGAAACGAAAGAGAAGTTAGGGCTGAATCAGCCCATTATCGTGCAATATGGGCAATGGTTAAATCAAATTGTACATTTGAATTTTGGTACAAGTTATCAGACTGGAGAATCTGTGAGTAAGGAATTACTGTATTATACACCTCCAACATTATTGATTGCTTTAGCTACTATGGTAACTGTCTTATTGATTAGCATACCTTTAGGCACTGTCGCTGCCAGATATTATCATACTTGGATTGATATGTTGATACGTATGATGACTTCTATTACGGTGAGCATTCCGTCATTCTTTTTAGGAACGTTATTAATTTATATATGTGCACAACAATTAGCTATCTTGCCTTCTTCTGGTATTGCTACACCGGCTGGCTATATTTTGCCAGTTGTGTCATTGAGCATTGGCATGAGTGCTTATTATGTAAGACTGATGCGCTCAAATTTATTAGAATTATACCGATCGCAAGAGGTACAAGCATCTAGATTAAGAGGTATGTCTGAATCTTATATATATTGGAAAGATATATTTAAACCAGCTTTGTTGCCAATAATTACGATTATGGGTATGTCTGTCGGCAGTCTAATTGGAGGTACAGTAGTAATCGAAAATCTCTTTGGGATACCAGGGGTGGGACGCTTTTTAGTGGATAGTATAAGAGCCCGTGATTATCCAGTTATTCAAGGTGTTGTATTGATGATTGGTTGTTGTGTTATTTTCGCTAATACAGTAAGTGACTTGCTATTATTGTGGCTCGATCCAAAACGGCGCTCAGTGAAACATAAAGTTACGAAAGTAGAAGATAGATTGGATGGTGGTCCGTTATGAAATTAGGCAAACAACCTCTAATCTATTATCTATTTTTTGCATATGTTGTATGTATTATAATGTCGCAATTGTTCGTAGTAAAGGATATGGCGTTAACTGTGCATCTCAATCGTACATTTGAAGTACCAAGTGTTCAGCATTGGTTAGGTACAGATGACTATGGTCGAGACTTATTCTCAAGGTTGATTTTAGGTGCCCGTTATACGTTGATAGTAAGCTTATTAACACTGTTGCTGACTGTTATTGTTGGTGTGCCACTGGGGCTGTTAGCCGGATATAAAAAGGGCATTATCGATACGATTATTATGCGTGTGATTGACATTGGTTTAAGTATTCCAGAGTTTGTGCTGATGATTGCCTTAGCAAGTTTTTTTAAACCTAGTATATGGAACTTAGTCATAGCAATTATGCTAATCAAGTGGATGACCTACACACGATTGACGCGTTCTATTGTTAGCGCTGAGCTTAAAAAGCCATACATTCACATGGCAAAGATGTTAAATGTACCAAGTTACGTCATTATTTTTAAGCACTTCTTACCACAAGCAGTACCATCCATTATTGTGCTTATGACTGTTGATTTTGGGAAGATTATACTCTATATATCATCTTTATCATTTTTAGGGTTAGGTGCACAACCACCATCACCTGAATGGGGAGCGATGCTAAATGCAGGAAGAGATTATATAGAATCACACCCACTACAATTATTAGCTCCAGCTGTGATGATTACGGTCACGATATTAATTTTCAACTTAATGGGCGATGCATTAAGAGATCGACTTCTCCAAGGAAAGCGTGATAATAATGTCTAAAATGTTATCAATTCAAAATTTAAGCATTCAAAACTCAGTAAATGAGTATTTAATAAAGAATTTAAACCTGACTCTACATAAAGGACAGGTTAACGTATTGATTGGTGAAAGTGGTTCAGGTAAGAGTCTGACTGCTAAAGCAATCGTTCAACAATTAGCGCCGTCATTAAGTATTTCAGACTATGAAATACTTGTTGAAGGACAAAGCGTAGTAGATATGAAATCAATGCTTGGAAGAACGATTGGATTTATTGCGCAAGATTATAGTCATAGCTTTAATGATCATACAAAATTAGGTAAGCAACTTATGGCAATTTATCGTGCACATTATCAGGTGCCACGTAAAGTTGCCAAACAAATCGTATCACAATCATTAAACGTGGTTGGACTAAATGAGCGTCTCGTGTTTGAAAGTTATCGCTTTAATCTATCTGGTGGTCAACTAGCACGCGTACAAATAGCGAGTGTCATAATGTTACGGCCAGAGATAATTATTGCAGATGAGCCTACATCATCATTAGATGTTGTAAATGGTCATGAAATCATGAATTTAATTCGTCATCTTGCAGAGGTACATGAGACAACATTGTTATTGATTACACATGATTTATCACATGTGTTGAAATTTAGTGATTGGATTGCGGTAATTAAATCAGGAGAAATTGTCGAGTATAATCATGTACAACAATTTCACGACAATATGGTAAGTCCTTATAGTTTAAAGTTATTTAATGCACGCCGTCAGTTGAGAAATGAGGGGAATGGATGATTGAATGTAAGAGAGTAACATTTAACTATAACAAGCATACTGTTTTACATGATATAAACTTAACGTTTTCCAGCCAACAGAAGATAGGCATCGTTGGAGAAAGTGGATCAGGAAAAACAACGTTAGCACACTTGATATTGGGAATGCTGAAACCGACAGCAGGAGAGATAAATAAACATGGCTTAACTATGTTACCAATTTTTCAAAATGCATATGATAGCTTTAATCCGAAAAGAACAATACAACAATCTATGGATGAAGCAATTAAGTATTATTATCAAGATGCTAACAAAGTGTTAACCCAACGATTAGACGAATTGTTAGTCCTGATGGGATTAGATTCAAACCTTTTAAAAAGGAGACCAGAAGAGCTAAGTGGGGGACAACTACAGCGTCTTAATATGATACGTTCATTTGTATTAGAACCAGATATACTAATTTGTGATGAAATTACAGCAAATTTAGATGTGATTTCAGAAAATAAAATGAAAGATATACTGGAACATTATCATCAATTGACTAGAAAAGGATTAATGATTATATCACACGATATTGCATTTCTTCAGGCATTAGTTGATCGAATTGTAGTATTAAAAGATGGTTATATCGTTGATGACTTTATGGTTAAAGATATGTTTGCGGATAGTAGAAATGCCTATACTAAAAAGCTGCTTTCTCTTTATTGAGAAAGCAGCTTTTGTTATGTGTTTTATTGTGATGTTTGTAATTTTAATTTAGGGAAATAACTTAACTTATGATGAACAAGCTAACAGAAATATTTTTATTTTAATAGCAAAATACTATTGAGCTTATTTATGCCAGTATGATAGGGTTTTTAAATAACATAAAAATCGCGGGACATTTTTAAGAGAATTAAAAGGAGGGAGTAAATGATTAAAATAAATCGATATAAATACTTTACGATATTATTATTTTTAGCAGTACTATTTATTGGTGCGACACTACGTTCACCTATTTCCTCTATAGGACCATTAGTTCCATTTTTCAAGGAAGAATTAGGCGTTTCGAATAGTTTGGTTGGTTTGATGAATACTTTACCGCTTGTTGCATTTGGATTATTTTCTCCATTTATTCCTAAGTTGTCACAGAAATTTGGTATGGAACGCACCTTGATGTATTCGATGGTTATTTTAGCAATTGGCATGTGGTTAAGGGGAACTGGAGGCGCAAGTTTATTACTTATTGGCACAATAATTGTTGGATTTGCAATAGCAGTAGGGAATGTTATGGCACCAGGGTTGATCAAATCATCATTTCCACAACAAATGGGATTTGTTACAGGTATGTATTCTGTGACGATGAATCTTGTGAGCGCTTTGGCTGCTGGTTTATCTGTTTCGATTGCAGTGGCACCAGGGATGAATTGGCGTATTGCAATGCAAATTTGGTTGATTGTACCTATTATTGCAGCACTTGTATTAGTATTACGTATTCCATATTTGCGCTCACGTAAAAAGAAAGTGTTTGCAGAAATTGATAGCGAACCTAAACAAAGTGTTTGGAAATCTAAACTAGCATGGACAATTACCTTATTTATGGGCTTGCAATCGTTTATACCCTATAGTTTATTTGCGTGGTTACCAATTATGTTAACAACTAAAGGATTTTCTGAAAGTGAAGCGGGATGGCTTGTAACTGTAAACCAGCTAGGAATCATACCAGTGGCATTTGTTGCACCTATTATTGCAGGGCGTATGAAGAAGCAAAGTAGTTTAGCATTATTTGGTGCTGGGTCCTTTTTTGTAGGGTTATTAGGTATCGCATATTTACCAAATGCTGCGATTGTACTCTATTTAATATTGATAGGTGTTGGTGCAGGAACAACATATAGTTTAGCAATGATGTTTTTTGTCTTGAGAACTCAAGATATTGAACAGTCTTACCAATTATCTGGTATGGCTCAATCCATTGGTTATTTATTAGCTGCAGTGGGTCCGGTATGTCTAGGTATGATTTCAGATATTACTGGCAGTTGGTCCGTCCCACTCATTGTACTTATGGGGGTAGCTGTATTAATAGCAATATTTGGCTTTATTTCAGGGCAACCATTTATTGTTCATCAACCGGCACATCAGCAGAATGATTAATTTAGGCAAAGTACTACTCAAAGTCTAGTATTACAGTTAATATTGTAGTACTAGATTTTTTTATGTTTAAGCAACTTTGTTTAATTAAAATATATTGTTGTAAACATATCGGTGAGTTCTATAGCTGAAAAATGTTATTATTTATATAAAGGTTAAGCCACGATTAATATGATACTTGAAATGTTAGGAGGGATTGGATGGAGGAACAACAAAAAATTGAAAATTGGATTGAGCTAACAAAATATGTTCATTATATAGATACAATGATAGAAAAATCATTAAAGCAGCAATATAATTTAAGTTTAAAAGAGTTCTATGTTTTATATGAAATTTATAAAGCAAAGGGCAAAAAATATAAAATTAATGATTTAATAAAAATAGTGGATTTGAGTCAGAGTGCTATGTCCCGTCTTATCGTAAGAATTGAAAAAATAGCAGAACCATTAGTATTTAGACAAGAATGTGTTGAAGATCAAAGAGCTATGTATATATATTTAACGGATGAAGGTTTATCTGTCATTGAAAAAGCCATCAAAACGTATGAACAATTAATAGCTAAAGTTGATTTTTCATCTATGCACGATTTGATAACAAGGCAATATAAAGCATAGCAATGGGTTAAGAGGAGGGTAACAAACTTCCTTTTTATACAATATAAGTTGGCGATTATGTGTTGAACATGGTCGCCTATTTTTTTATAGAAACATATATACATAATAAGACAAAATTAACACCAGTCCAACAAGAAAGATGTTGGACTGGTGCCGAATTCATAGCTCGTAGCTACTGTAATATTTTGAATTTTCCCCTGAATTCTATAATAGTACAATAGTGCTATACTAATTATTAAGTTAATGGTTTATGACTTTGTACTTTTATGTTTTTTTGAATGACTAATACCATAAATTAGATAAATCAGTAAACCGATGATGAACCAGATTAATGTATATAATTTGGCTTCTCCACTAAGCCCCCAAAATACAATAGCAACACTGATAAATGCCACAATTGGTAACACTGGATAGAATGGCATTTTAAACGCTGGTACTGGAATATCCTTTCCTTCTCGAGGGCGTAAGCCAAACATACCTAATGAAACAAACATAAATGCAACGAGTGTACCTGCAGATATTAACTGTGCTAAGAATGCGAATGGGAACATTGAACCAATAATCACGGCAATAATTGTTAAGATGATCAATGAACGGTTTGGTAATTGCTTATTATTTAACTTACCTAACCATGAAGGTAATAATCCGTCACGACCAAATGAATAAAGTAGACGTGAACCTGCCAACATCATACCAATCAATGCAGTAAACATACCAATAACTGAAATAGCTTGTACAATCGCGGCTACGACACCAAATCCACTTTGTCTTAATGCCCACCCTACAGGTTCAGCATTATTTGCATAATCTGAATACTTAAACATCCCAACAAGTACAAGTGCAACAGCCACAAACAGAATCACGGCAATTAACAATGATCCCAGTATCCCTCTAGGCATTGTCTTCTGCGGATTGATTGCTTCAGCAGAGTTTGCAGCGATTGAATCAAATCCAATATACGCTAAGAATATCATAGAAACACCAGCATAAATCCCTTGCCAACCACCAAATGCGCCAGCTTCAGTTGCTTTATATTCTGGTATGAAAGGTACATAGTTACTACCTTGTACTACAGTTAAACCAACTACGATAAATAATAGAATTGCTAATACCTTCAATACAACTAAGATGTTCTCTATACGCGCAGCGGATGATGCACCACGAGCAAGTAACAATGCTGTAAGTAATATAACGATAGCAGCGACTAAATCGATAACGCCGCCATCAGTACCAAATGTATTGGATAGTGCTTTAGGTAATTCAATACCTAAAGGTGAAACTAAACCACGTAAATTAGCTGAAAAACCAGAAGCCACAAAGGCGACAGCGATAAAATACTCAGCCAATAATGCCCAACCAGCTATCCATCCAAAAACTTCCCCAAACACGACATTAATCCAAGAATATGCAGAACCAGCAAATGGCATGGCAGATGACATTTCAGCATATGCAAAAGAAATCAAACCAGCAACAATCGCAGCAAATAGAAAAGATAATGCCACGGCTGGACCAGTATGTTGCGCAGCGACTACGCCTGGTAAGGTGAAAATTGATGTAGACACGATTGTACCGACACCTAAAGCTAGAAAATCTTTAACCTTTAATGTGCGATTCAAGTGCGCATCTTTTACTTGATAGACAGAGGGGTCCTCTTTCTTTAATAGTTTTTGAAAAAATCCAGTCATTATAAACCACTCCCTAAAACTCATTTCACAAAATTTAATAACGTTATTAATATAATCCATATCATAGCATATATCAATCAGAATATTTAGATAATTTCGAAAAAATAAAACAAATATTTGTCGTCTGACAGAAAATCGATAAATTTACGACAAATATTTAGTCATACCATGAATTGTTAATTGGGAACGAATGTAACTATCATATAATATAGACCGTTTATAAGTGTTGACTATAGGCCGACACGATTGCTATAGATTAATGATTTGTGGCTCGATATGTGGATCGTGATTGGCGATTGCATCAATACAATTCGGATTTGTTGCTTGTACTTTAACCCAATTTAAGGAATTGATAGTTGCATCCTTATCGTCAACATATTTAGGTAAAATACCATGTCGCCAAGATGATTTTGCATAACCTACATTTGATGTTAGTAATAAAAATTGATCCGCTTCCTTATGACGTTTGATACGTGTGACACAATGTCCAGGGCTATGTCCTGGTGTATGGATAAATTCCACAGTACCGTCGTTAAATAAATCATAAGATTTACCGGTAGGGCCGATGCCTTTATGTTCTAGAGGAAAAGTATCAATAGGAATGTTTTGGCACATACCTAATTCATAATTATTATTGTTATTTGCAGCAGACCATTCTTCATCACTGACCATAATATGATGAGCCTGTGCCACATGTGGTAAACCTGAGACGTGGTCATTGTGTAAATGACTTAAGATGACATAATCTACATCAGTTATTTGGTAGCCTAGTTTAGCAAGATGTTCATGAACTGCTTGTCCTTTAGGTAAAATAGCTTTCTGAGAAAGTGAAGCTGCATTTTTTGAATAATCGGGTTGGCGATTTGATTCATGCCATCCTGTATCTATCAATACAAGTCCTTTAGGATGTTCGATTAAGTAAATAGAAACGGGTAAACAAATGTGCTTACTTCGTGTTTGAATAAAACCACTCCAAGAAAGTGGTAGATTTTTTTTATGATTAAAAGGTAAAGCCGAGTCAACAATAACTGATCCTGTATGTAATATATGTACATTAATATTACGTGTCATTGATTGTAAACCTCCAAATTTAGGCGTGCATGGCCTTTGTATTTAAATATAAGTTATTATAGTAATTGTGAAATGAAATATATTGAATTTAAATTAATCTTTTATTTTATAATAAAGATGGTAAGAACTTTATCTTAATAAAATAAATGTGTCAAATGTATCGTAAGTAAAAATAAAGTGCTTTTTGTGTTAAATTATAAATGTGAAAGAAACATAGACATTGGGGGAAATGATGATGAATGTTAAATCAGCGTGGTTAAATTTACCTGTAGTCAATTTGGAAGCGAGTGAAGATTTTTATCAACAAATCGGCTTTGAAATTAAAAAATCGGATGACATGATGGATAAGATGAGAGGTATTGCTACATTAGATAACACAGTCATTATGCTTATCGAAACGAAACAATTTAAAAAAGTGTCACGATTATCAAAAATTGGTAATAACGAAGCATTAATATCACTATCATTAAATACTAAAGCTGAAGTTGATCAACTGTTAGATTTAGTAGAAAGTGCGAATGGCACAGTGATAGAAAGAGGCACGATGCATGAAGGGTTCTATGGGGGATTATTTAGCGACATAGACGGTCATTTATATAATATTATTACAATGTAGGTCGCAAAGCGTTAAATTGAAATACTAAGATGTTGGAGGCAGGTAAAATGGTTAAAGCGATTGCTGTAGACAAAGATGGAACGTTAATGAGGTCTGATCACACTTTGGACGAATTATACTTTGAACAATTGTTCCAAACAATGATGAAGCAAGACATAAAATTTATCGTTGCGAGTGGAAATCAATATGCACAATTAAAGTCATTGTTTCCTGACAAAGTAAATGATATTACATTTGTAGCTGAAAATGGCGCCGTGACTTATTATCAAGACGAAATTCTAGATGCAAATTACTTTGATAAGACAGTATTACAACAGATTTTAGGCGATATCATTGATAAGCATAAAGTAACTGATTTGATATTAAGTGGTATACGTACTGCATATGTATTACCAAATGTGACAGAGGATTTTACGGCGTATTTTAATCATTATTATTATGATGTTCAACAGGTTAAACACTTTGATGATATTAGCGATGATGATTTTGTAAAGGTAGCAATGCGCATCAAAGACACAACGGTATTAGAACAAGTGAAAGCGGACTTAGAAGCACAGTACCCTCAATATTTAAGGGCAGTGACTAGTGGTAATGACAGTCTAGATTTGATTTTGCCGGATGTAAATAAGGGAGTAGCTATCCAGTCATTATTAGCACGTTGGGGGATAGACGAAGAAGATTTACTAGCCTTTGGTGATGCCGATAATGATATTGAAATGCTCAGTTTGACGCCTCACAGTTATGCCATGGCGGAGTGTAGTGAGTCATTAGCCTCTGTAGCCAACCACAGAGCACCGTCAAATAATGATTCTGGTGTATTAAAGGTGATTGAGCACTTTATAACTTCATGATAATTAAAAAGAGGTTGTATCCATTTACAATATAGTATTGTATTTGGTACAACCTCTTAATATTTTATTTAATAATTAACACTGGAATGTGTGCATGGTTGGCAATTTTATGTGTGACATTACCAAGTACATTCTTAATATCTGCTTTTGCACGTTTATTACTCATGACGATAATTTCATAATCGTGTTCTTCTATTTCTTCTAAAATGGTATTTCGAATATGACCCGTACCGAATTTTACAGTCACATTCAAGTCTAATTTTTCTAAGTCATCAATAAAGGGTTGGATTTCTTTCCCTTTAGATTCGGCTAATTGTTCAAAATGAATGTCATTGTATCTAACAGATGTTTGGAGTTCACTTTCTGAGATAACATTGAACACTGTGATCTCAGCTTCTTGTGAACCAGATGTTAGACGGACTAATTCTTGAGGCACATTGTTAAACGTGTTATCGAAGTCATAGGCTACTAATATTTTTTTATACATAATAGCACCTCCCTTAATATATGCATACCCTAATTAAGTAAAGCTAAAATTTTATTTATTAATTATCAACTTGAAATTTTAAAAGATTCTCACTGATTGTGATTTATGCATCTAATCCAATGATGTCTTTAAGGTTTTGGTAACCATTTTTATTAAGGTATTGTGCTAGTGCTTTATTTAATTTACTAGTAAGTCCTGGTCCTTCAAATACTAATGCGCTATATATTTGAACAAGTGATGCGCCGCTTCTTAACATTGTAATCACATCTTCAACTGTGAAAATACCACCTGTTCCAATGATTGTAAATGTACCATTTGTTTCCTTGTAAGCATGTTTGATGAGTTCAATGTTACGTTCGAATAATGGGCGACCGCTTAATCCTCCTGTTTCAATACGATTTTCAGATTTTAATCCGTCCCGTTGTTGCGTCGTATTAGCTAAAATAATACCATCAAAGGTCTTGGTAATTGGTGGTAACATATGTCCTAAACTAGTTAGATCTAAATCGGAAGTTAACTTTATAAATATTGGGACAGTGATGTCATTTTCTACTTTAAATGATTGTATTGCTGTGCAAAGCTGTGAAAATTCACTTTCATCATGGAATTTCTGTAAATTTTCAGTGTTAGGTGAGCTGATATTTACTGTGTAGAATGTGACATCATTTTTAAAGGTATCAAGCACCTTTATATAATCTTGATAACGATCTTCGTAAGGGGTACTTTTATTAACGCCAACATTTAAGCCTACTGGAATGTTATAACTATATTTACGTAAATTACTAAGTGCCTTATTCATTCCAAGGTTATTGAAACCCATTCTGTTTATTAACGCTTGGTCTTCTACTAGACGGTACATACGTGGTTTAGGATTACCAGGCTGTGGTTTTGGTGTAATACCACCGAGTTCGATTGAGCCAAACCCTGCATATTCTAAGGCTTTTGGAACTTCGCATGATTTATCGAAACCTGCTGCAAGACCAATCGGATTAGGGAAACGAACACCTGACAATTCTTGTGTGAGAATATCATTCTCATAATGGAAGAATTGTTTGATTATAGGTAATGTTTTAGGATATCTTTGGACAAATTTTAAGGCATCGATTGTCATACCATGTGCTTGTTCGGGATCGTACTTGAATAAGATAGGCTTGATTAATTTGTACATGAAATTTTCGCTCCATTTTTTAATTTTGTAATTAACTTAATTATAAAAAACAATCAGTTAAGAAAAAAGAGATAACTCATTTGAATCTCATACTTATCTTGAAAGTATTGTCTTTAATAGACTAGCATTTTAGAAGGTTTATGCCTAGAGTGAATCACTGAAATTATAATTGAGGAATGCTTAAAGTGGTATCGACATGGATATAATATGAAAGACAAGTATGTTATTTTGGAGTGATAAATATTGGAAACTAAATGGAAAGAACAATTACCAATAACAGGTATTAAAGCTATTACCCCTGTAAGTGGTGGGGATGTAAATGAAGCTTTCCGAATAGAGAGTGAAGACGGGGTATATTTTTTATTGGTGCAACGTAATAAGTCTGAATCATTTTATGCGGCTGAGATTGAAGGATTAAATCTTTTTGAAGCTGCAAACGTGACAGCACCTAGAGTTATAGATAGTGGAGAAATAGCAGGTGATGCTTACTTGATATTATCATTCTTACATGAAGGGACTAAAGGTAGTCAACGTCAATTAGGTGAGCTTGTTGCAAAACTGCATAGTCAACATGAACCAGAAGGAAGATTTGGGTTTGATTTACCTTACCAAGGTGGAGATATTTCTTTCGACAATAATTGGTCTGATAATTGGACTACGATATTTGTTGAACGACGTCTAGATCATTTAGTTGAAACTTTATTGAAAAATGACCAATGGACGCTTGATGACAAAAAACGTTATGAGCAGGTGCGTAAGATTATTGTAGATGCATTGTCTAATCATAAGAGTAAGCCATCATTATTACATGGTGATTTATGGGGTGGCAACTATATGTTTTTAGAGGACGGGACACCAGCATTGTTTGATCCTGCACCACTATATGGTGATAGAGAGTTTGATTTAGGCATTACTACTGTATTTGGAGGATTTACGCAAGATTTCTATGATGCATATGAGCGACATTATCCAATGGCAAAGGGTGCAGAACAACGATTGGAATTCTACCGTTTATATTTATTGATGGTACATTTAGTAAAATTTGGAGGACTCTATGCACGTAGCGTAGATCAATCTATCTCTAAAATACTAGCCGATGCTAAATAGTGTTATGAATTGATACAAAATATGATACTTGATGAATGCAGTGTTGCAATATCGAAAAATTAAATAGTTGTCTTATTAAGCAATTTGATTAAAGTAAAAATGTCATTTTCTATTCTAATAATAGAGAGTGACATTTTTTATTATGGGAAAATTTACATTGTACGTACTATACAATCCAATATTGTCTAAGAATGAAGTTTATTTAGGGCTTAATTATTCATGTGTTTCACAAGTCATTTTCTGAAACGGCTAATGATGTGTTGAATAATATTGATGAATTTATATTAAAAGAAAATTACTATTTAATTAGAAATTTGTTATTTTTTAATTTATATTTGTTATACTGATAACAAGTTGTAAAAATAAATATTATATTAAGTATAATAAAGATGTTTGCATTGTATTATTTAAGGTATTCATCCTTTGAGACGAGTAGAAATGGTGTAAATGATGTATTACGTACTGTTGAAAATGATTTGAGATGTTGTTTGTTTGCAATAATTGTCTTGAATCAATAGATACATAGTGAACGTATTATGTGAGAAGAAATCCTTTGAGAATCGAATAGTATGAAGAAGATATTGAAACATAGGGGGCTAAAAATTGAGTACATCTAATAAACTGTTATTCAACCGTACTTATATGTTAATGCTATTGGCAGGCATCTTTGCTATGGTTGGTTTCAGTACAATTTTAACGACAATAACCTGGTATGCTGTAAAGGAATTACAATCGTCGATGGCATTAGGTTATATATTAGTTTCAGCCACAGTACCCAGGTTGATTATGATGACATTTAGCGGTATGGTTGCTGATAAATTTAAGAAAACAACTGTTATGTATTATTCAAATATTGCAGAATGTTTGGTACTTGTGATTTTGTATTTTTTAATTATAAATCAACAACTATCACTGATTCCGCTAATGATCTTAGCAGCATGTTTTGGAATGTTGGACGCCTTCTTTGGACCAGCAAGTACATCATTAATACCTAAAGTAGTCACGCAAGCGCAATTACAGCGTGCCAATTCATTATTCCAAGGTGGGACTCAAATTTCCTTTATATTTGGACCTATTATTGCCGGTGTAATTATGGAACATTATTCAATTGCGACAAGCTTTTATATTTCTTTAATATTTGTATTTTTATCTGCTATATTCGTCTTTCCTTATTTTATTGATGAAGCGGATGTTAAAGAACGTTCTGATAATACACCAATCAAAGATATTGTCGAAGGTTTTCGTTATGTTAAGTCATCCCGTTTTTTAATTACAGGGATTATTATTTTGATTACTGCCAATTTCTTTGGACTAGGTGCGTTAAGTGTTGGGATTCCGATTATAGTAGAATCACTTGGTGGCACACCGATTAATTTAACGTATTTGCAGTCTAGTTTAGGTGTGGGGATGTTGGTAGGAACAGGATTGCTTAGTATTATTACGTTCCAAAAGGGACGAGGTAAGTTGACGATATTTACATTGTTGATCATGATTGTGCTATTGATTATCTTCACGCAAGTTACGACATTGATATTACAAATGCTGTTACTTCTCCTCATTGGTGTTACTTATACCTTTGTTTACATTCCATTTATTACAATGGCACAAGAATTTACAGATGAACAAGTAACTGGAAGAGTGATGAGTTTAATATTTCTTGCGATGACAGGGTTTGATCCAATTTCTTATGTAGTGATCTCAGGTCTGAATGCAATGGATATTTCAATATTTAATGTTCTTGCAATTTCTGCATTTTCTAGCTTATTTGTATGGGTATTAATTCTTTTTAATTCTAAAAATTATAGACAGCTTAATTAAGTATTTAAAATTTGGGACATAATTTCCAGAAAAATAGCACTCAGATGATTCAATTTATCTGAGTGCTTTTTTATTATTCATATTTCGTATTATTGGCTCGCTTTCCTAGGGGCCAGCTTCAGCCTGTAGTCTTCAGCTTGTCCTGTTCCCACAGGAGTCTCGCCAAAATACGTAGAAAACATAAGTGACTGTTACAGTAACAGTCATAAAAAAAGACAATTTCTATATTACTTCAATAGAAATTGCCTACTTCAATTATTTAAACACTTTACGTTCTATACGCTTGTGCTATGGCTAATTCAAATCTAATGTTCCCATTTCTTTTCTAAGTTTATAAACTTTATCAGGTGTCACATCTTCACCTAATGGATCTACAACTTTTAATGTTGAAAAGGTATTGATGACTTGTCCTCGAATCATTTTAAGGTATTCTTGTCTCAATGTTTGTTGTTCTTGTTTTTCTGTTGTTGTTAGTCCTTGTACTTTTTCTTTATTTGCTAACATATTAATTCTGTCCAATAATTTCATTTTTCTGTACCTCCTTGGTTATATGTGGTGGGAAATAGGGGATAATTTCTTTTCCTATTTCTTGTAACATATCTTCGTATGTTCTATTTGCCGATTTTAAGTTTAAAATGATGTGATTTGTTCCGATCCGTTCATAGGCGCTTAATATATTTAATAAAGTCTTACTCCCCAGTCGATATCCACCCTTAATTGGTGAAACAAGTTCATTTGGATTATTTGATAAATCGATGACGAGGGGATGCATAAATGGTTTGAATTTGTTGTTATCATGCCACTGTTCAAGTAGTTTCTTTTGCGCTTGAAAGGCTTGTGGATAGAATAACCACCCATCCATATGCTGTTTAATCCAGTCTATGCTTTGTTTGGCATAACCAGTAGCAAACACTGGGATTTGTCGGTGTTTGGGTAATATTTGTAAACCAGAATCTTCAGTTAGTTGGAATTTTGTATCTGATAAGTCTGGTGAGTGTGATTGCCATAATGCCTTTACAGCGTATATCGTTTGTTGATATCGTTCTGATAATTGATTTGTCTCTACATTGAATGCTGGAAATTCAAATTGTCTATCTCCTGTTGCCATGCCGAGTAACAAGCGTTCATTAGAAATTAAATCTAATGAGGTAGTTGCTTTAGCTATATGAATAGGATGTCTTAACGTCGCAACAATACTAGCAGTACCTAATGCAATGTTTGAAGTTCGACTACTTATATAAGTCAAAAATACAAATGGGTCATAATTTGTGGTTATAGGACCTAACTTAGGACTATAGAGTGGACTATCTCTAACGAATAAACTAGTGAACCCAAGTGTTTCGGCATATTTTGCCAAGTCTCCTTGTTCAGAAAATGATAATGCATTATGCTCGGCATTATCAAAAGGCATCATTAACCCAAGCGTTAAATGTTGTGCTTTAAAAGCGTAATAAAATCCGCTGTGTGATTGTATTGTTGAAATATTAATCCCTCCTTTTCTTTATACTAAGCAACAGTTATTAATTAAGTAACACCTGTTGTCTAGATAAGATTGTATGACCATTCTGTGCATAATGCAAACGACAAATTGTTTAATTTATTGGATAAGCAACAATTTGTGCAATGTGTTGTCAAATCATCATCATTACGATATAAAGCATTTATATTTTTTAGAATAAAGTTGCTTAACAAATATTAATTTTAGACATTTTTATTATTATTTGATTATTTTTCTGAATTTCTTTAAATTGAAGAAGACAAATATTATTTTTGGAGGTAATTTATGTTTTTGAGAAAAGTATTAAGTAGTATTACTTTGTCACTAGCTTTAATTTTAGCAATAGCACCATTTAGTAGTTTTGCCAGTTCAGATGAACAAGGAAATAATGAAGAGATTCAAGGCTCGCATGATACAGCTCAACAAAATGAAAATACTGCTAACCAATCGCCAGAAATATCACAAAAAGTTATATTGCCAAATGAAGATAGAAAACAAATAGATAATACAACGAGTGGTCATTACCAATCTATCGGTTATATTAGTATGGGAGACAGTATTGCTACTGGTGTTGTAGTTGGTAAAAACACTGTACTAACAAATAAACACGTAGCAAACCTTTCTGACGGTAATATGCAATTTTCACCAGCAGCAAAGGATGAAAATACATTCCCGTATGGGACATTTACAGAAAAAGATATTAAACCATATCCAGGTGACGCAGATTTAGTCGTTGTTCATTTTAATCCTAACAGTAAGGGACAAACAGTTGGTGAAGTAGTACAACCAGCTACTTTAAAGGACGCTGCAGCGACATCAAAAGGAGATCCTATGACAGTGACAGGTTATCCTGGTGATAAACCTTTAGCGACAATGTGGGAAAGTACAGGAAAGATTATAGGTAATCAAGGTACAGAGTTAACTTATGATGCAAGTACTTTCGGAGGAAATTCAGGATCACCAGTATTTGATAGCAATAATCAATTAATCGGATTACATCACGGTGGTGTTGAAGGTGAAAGTAATAATGCAGTTGCTATAACTGGAGATGTATTGAAGTTTATTAATGACAATAATGAATAGTACATATTGTGAGTAATTAAATTTCAGGAATAACAAAAACTCCCTAATTGTTAAGTGGAAAGGTAGGATGTGTTTGTAAACACTGTACCCCTTTTCAACTCAACTTAGGGAGTTTACTTTAATATGCTAGATGATTCACTAAAAAAGGTAATGATTTTTTTATATAGTCTTCTGCGGAAACGGTGCTAGTTTCAAACCAATGTTTCGCAATACCGTATAATCCCCAAGCAAGAAACCTCGCACTAGATGCAAGCATTTCACGATCTTGATTTGGGTTGCTATCTTCAATTAATGTAAGAAAGATATCTTCTAATTCTTCTTTGACACGTTTCTCAACAACTTCTCCATATGCTTTACTATTTAACTTACATTCATTATGTGTTTCCTCAATATAGCTAGTTATTTTAATAAAGAGCGTGTGTAAAGTGGATTCATCTAATTTCTCAGCAATATCTAATGTTTCATTTAGATTATTGAGTATTGTCTCAGAAATAGTGTAATCCATGATGTCATATTTATCATAAAAATGCGCGTAAAATGTTGCTCTGTTCACTGTAGCTCGATCGGTAATATCCTTCACGGTAATGGCATGTATTTTTTTCTCTTTAGCAATTTCACGAAATGCGTTCATCAACAGACTTTTCGTTCTTGATACACGTGGATCTGTATATGTGGTTGGCATTACTTGTGCATCTCCTCTACTTAATACTTTATTATAAGCATATAAATTATCTATGCTAGTTAAAATTATGTCAACGTGAATAATTGATATGGTGTTAAGATCTAGTTAATTAAAAGTGGTGTAGTCCTACATAAACAGTCTGATTTTATATGAAACGAATACAGAATTAATTAACGTCTGCTTGCTTTTCCTTAATAAAGGTACTCATAAAACTATAAATACAAATACCTAGTGTGATCAAGACAATACCAATAAGACTAATCATGTCTGGTAGTGGAAGGCCCAAGAAGAGCATTTCTCCTATTAAGGTAAAGATAATTTCTGTAGCCTGCGTAGATTCAACTGCTGCCAGGGTAGCTTGGTTATCCTTGACCATATTTGTAGCATAGAAAAATAAAGCGGTCGCAATGATACCTGAAAAAATAGCTACTGAAAAGGTTTGTAAGACCTGACTTGAAGAGGGTAACCCATTTGTTAAGACGCCAATTAAAAATATGATGGTCCAGATTGGCAGTGTAACAAAGGTCATCCCGTAGATACGTTCAATCGTAGTGAGTTCATTGTCAACGAGTTCCATCATTTTACGATTACCCAAAGGATAACAAAAGGCAGCTAGAACCAATGGTACAACGGACAAAATAAATGTTTGAGTTTGTATATTAGAAATTTGTGGAATTTGTATTAATATCACGCCAAAAATCATAATACTTGAAGTTGCAAGTGATCGCCAAGATATATGTTCTCTAACCTTTATAATTTGATTATTATATTCGATGAGTTCGTAGAATAATGGTGCTAATAATAAGCCACAAATAATTGTTAATTGCCACGTTGCTGAAATGAGCCACCCTGGGCTAAAGTTTGATACGAAAGTGATAGGTATGTAAAAGAAGACAAATCCCAAGGTGCTCCAAATGAGCCAATAGATGTAGTGCGCTTTAATATGTTTGATAATAACGTTGTGACGTTTTTGTATCCAGACAAATATAAAAAGAAATGGAAACATGAATATAAAGCGTAAAGATGAACTGAAAAGCCAGCTACCACCTGAATCTGACATTGCATGATTTAAGATAAAGGTAACAGAGAAAAACATTGCCCCCAAAATGCCAATTAATATTGCTTTCATGTTATTCCACCTTCCTAAAAATTTTTTAATAATTTTAATTTAACAGTTTTTTAAATATTGGCAAGGGTAAACTATTATTGTATATTGTTGTATTTTTAAATCATTAACAATAATAAAAACCTAATATGTTAGGAGAAATTAGATACTCTGAATGGGACATAGTATGATTAAAGAGTATAATTTCAAATTTAAGGGGTTGGAATTATGGCTGATCAACTAAAGAGAGAATTAAGTAACAGACATATTCAATTGATTGCAATTGGGGGAGCAATCGGTACAGGTTTATTTCTAGGTGCAGGACAGTCGATTCATTTAGCTGGTCCGTCTATATTATTGACTTACATAATTGTTGGATTTGCATTGTTTATGTTTATGAGAGCGATGGGAGAGATGTTGCTTTCTGATACGAAATTTAATTCATTCGCAGATATTACAAATGAATATGTAGGTTCACTTGCGGGTTTCATTACAGGTTGGACATATTGGTTAACATGGATTATCTCTGGTATGGCAGAGGTTACAGCGGTGGCGAAATATGTATCTTTTTGGTTTCCACAAATTCCCAATTGGCTATCGGCTTTTTTGTGCGTACTCCTATTGATGTATTTCAATTTATTGAGTACACGATTATTTGGTGAACTAGAATTCTGGTTTGCATTGATTAAAGTAGGTACGATTATCGCGTTGATTATTGTGGGATTGGCCATGGTTATCATGGCTTACCAAACACCGTATGGTACATCTTCATTTTCTAACATATATGCACATGGTGGATTGTTTCCAAATGGTGCTGCTGGTTTCTTTATGTCTTTCCAAATGGCGATATTTTCCTTTTTAGGAATTGAGATGATTGGTATCACTGCAGGAGAAACTAAGAATCCACATAAGACACTTCCTAAGGCAATCAACAGTGTGCCCTTTAGAATTTTATTGTTCTACATTGGGGCAATTGCTATTATTATTTCAATTGTGCCATGGAATAAACTTGATCCAGAGGATAGTCCGTTTGTTAAATTATTTGCGCTTGTAGGTATACCATTTGCAGCAGGAATCATCAACTTTGTGGTATTGACTGCAGCAGCCTCAGCTTGTAACAGTGGCATATTTGCTAATAGTAGGACGTTATTTGGCTTGGCAGATAGACAACAAGCACCACCAAGTTTTCAGGTAACAAATAAGAAAGGTGTACCGATCACTGCGATTTTAATTACAAGTTCATTTTTATTTATTGCAGTGTTATTGAATTATTTTATTCCTAATGCGACAACCGTCTTTGTCTATATTAGTACTGTATCAACAGTGTTGAATATATTTTTATGGACCTTAATTACCATTGCATACTATAGATATACAAAGCAAAGACCTGATCTGCATGAGCGAAGTAATTTTAAATTACCAGGTGGTAGTAAAATGGCAGTGTGTATCATCGTATTCTTTATCTTTATATTTGGTATTTTATTGGTGAATCCGGAGACTAGAATCGGTGTGTTATTAGCGCCATTATGGTTGATAGTCCTAGCATTGATGTATCGACAATATAAAAAGCATACACGACAAAGATGATGCCTCAAGTTTGAAATCGTACGATATAATCCTGTGATTTGGAGTGAAGGAAAATGACTAAAAAAATTATTATGGATTGTGATCCGGGCCATGATGATGCAATTGCATTAATACTTGCAGGAGCCAAACAAAGTCCATTAGATATCATAGCAGTTACGACTGTTGCAGGTAACCAATCTGTTGAAAAGAATACTAATAATGCTTTAAATGTATTGGATATTATGGGCCGGTTAGACATTGAAGTGTCTGTTGGTGCATCTCGTCCGTTAATAAAAGATGCGTCATTTGCATCAGAGATACATGGTGAGACTGGATTAGACGGACCCAATTTACCTAAAGTACCTGCATTAAAGCCGACGACTATGCATGCTGTAGATACAATAATTGAAAAAGTGAGCCACAGTGATACCAAAGTGACTATTGTAGCGACGGGACCATTAACAAATATTGCTATGGCAATGAATAAGGAACCTAATATTGTACAAAATATCGAATCTATTACAATTATGGGGGGCGGTACATTCGGTAACTGGACACCAACAGCAGAATTTAATATTTGGGTTGATGCCGAAGCGGCGAAACGTGTATTTGAAAGTGGTGTGATGATTAATGTGTTCGGTCTAGATGTCACACATCAAGTGCTGGCAACAGATGAAATTATCTCACGCTTTAAAGGTATTGATAATGAAATTGCCCGCTTTGTTGTTGAGCTACTTGAATTTTTCAAATCCACATATAAGACACATTTCAATATGGATGGTGGACCCATACATGATGCTTGTACAATTTTATATTTATTGCAACCCGAATTATTTACGATGCAATACACGAGAATCGATATTGAGTGTCAAAGTGATTTAACTTATGGCACAATGTCGGTAGATTTAAATGATATTACACAAAAGGAAAAAAACGCCAATTTTGCGATAGCTGTTGATGTAAATGACTTGTGGGATTTAGTTGAAAATATTTTACAAAGTTACAATAAATTATAATAAATGCGCTATTGTTAGATTAATCACTAGATTAAAGATGATGAGACAGAGCTTTATAAAACGATTCCTCCAATGGAAATGGTTTTATAAAGCTTTTTATTTATGCTGTTATTTGGTAGATACATCATTGCAGCATATAGATATATTATTTTTATGTGAGCGTTGTGTAAACGAATTATTCGCATTCATGTTGATGAGTGCGTATACTAATTACACAAATTTATTATTTAAGAGGTGTTACCTTTATTGAAGAAATTATTAAAATACTTAGCTATTTGTATCGTGATTGTAGGAGCGATAGTATTTTTTGTACAATATAATGAAGAAATTAAACAAACCGTGACTAAATTATATACTAATCAAAGTCATGAACCAGAAGAGTCAAATAATGACTTTGAAGCACTATTTAATCGTAGTAGAGAAACAGAAACTTTTGGTGAATATCAATATAGTGATTTCGATGGTAAACATTATGGCATTGACTACGATTTACCTGAAGATACACCAGTTAAAGCAGTGACCGATGGCGTTGTGACGAGAACCTTTAATAATAAATTAGGTGGAAAAGTCATACAAATTCAAGAAGATAATGGTAGATATCATCAATGGTATATGCATTTGAATACATTTAAAGTAGCGAAAGGTGAACGTGTGAATGCAGGTGACACCATTGCGCTCTCTGGTAATACTGGTGAGCAAACGACAGGTTCGCATCTTCATTTTCAAAGAATGAAAGATGGGGTGGGCAATCAATTTGCAATAGACCCCAAATCTTTCATAGATAAATTACCTAACGGCGAAAAGAGTTTGTATGAATTGTAACCGACTGAATGGGTTGTATTGTAATGTAGTATACGCTACCGATAGGATTGTGAATATATATGCTAAGATAATGCCTTGAAGCGTATTAGCTCAATAAAGATTGAAGTACAACGGCTTGATTATGTTGAGTATCTTTGGCGCCGAATAACAAGACGACCGGTTTATCACTTTCATCAACCCATTGTTTTAATTGTTTAAATGCTTTAGCTTGGTCGTCATTATCAGTTAATTCTTGTTGGTATTTCGATTTGAACTCTGTGAATTTTTCTGCATCGTGATCGAACCATTTTCTTAACTCTGTAGAAGGTCCAATATCCTTTAACCAATGGTCGATCTTAGCTTGTTCTTTAGAGATGCCTCTTGGCCATACACGATCTACTAATATGCGTAATCCAGTTACTTGTTGATTTTCACTTTCATCATTGCCAATAGCTGTAAATTAAAAACATCGTAGTTTGAAGTTATTTTTTAGAAAAAGGGTAAAATAAAGAAAAACAGGAGGTTTTATGATGAATAAGTTTGATCATGTGCAGCCACCGAAAACGTATCAATATAGAACGAATAATGTGTTAATCAGAAATAGTTTCCAATTTCAGTGTGATAATAGAATTTATTTTTCTGAAACATTGCATAAAGATTTAAAAAATAAGCTATATCGTTTTAATGTAGAGATATTATCACCTATTGATGATTATGGGTTGGCATTAGATTTTAATGTTGTAGACAAATTATATGATGAACACATTAAACCTTTTTTAGCAAATCAGTTATTAAATGACACATTACCAGCTATGAATACGACTGCAGAAAATATTGCGTTTTGGATTTGGGAACAGTTTGAGCAATACCTTCCAAATGGAAATACACTTTATAAATTAGAGTTTTACGAAAACGATCGCCAAGGGCTTGTATTGACTGAAGCATTCATGCAGTAACATGAAGTAGATTTAGCGTATCGTTTTCAAAATATGATGGAATTTATAGATAATGCAAAATTAAATGACTAAAACAAAAATTAATATTCTGAAAATTTGGAAAATATGATATATTAAGTACCTACTACAACTAAGGAGGAACTTCTATGATCAAGGTAAGTCCAAAACAGTTTATTAATAATGTATTATCAGGCGTGGCAATCGCAATTGTGGCCGGACTGATACCGAATGCAATTTTAGGAGAATTATTTAAGGTTTTTGCACCGAAATATCCCATCTTTCAAACGTTATTGCAAATTATTGAAAGTATACAATTTACAGTACCAATCTTGGTAGGTGCATTAATAGCAATGCGATTTAAATTATCACCTTTAGCGACAGCCGTAGTAGCAAGTTCGGCATTTATTGGTAGTGGTGTTGCGCAATTTAAATCAGGTACATGGGTATTAATGGGTGTAGGTGATTTAATTAACACGATGATAACTGCAGCTATTGCAGTGTTTATTATATTAGTGATTGGTGAGCGTTTTGGTAGTCTCACGTTAATCATATTACCAACTTTTGTTGGAGTTATTGCAAGTTTGGTAGGTGTTTTATTGTTACCTTATGTGAAAATGATTACCACAGGTATAGGGAATTTGGTGAATTCATTTACAGAACTGCAACCTATTTTAATGTCTATGTTAATCGCACTTGTATTTAGTTTTATTATTATTTCACCTATATCAACCGTTGCAACTGCATTAGCAATAGGTATTAGTGGTTTAGCTGCTGGTTCAGCTTCACTTGGAATAGTGGCATGTGAAGCAGTACTTGTTGCTGGAACTGTTAAGATCAATAGAGCAGGTGTGCCGATTACTATATTTTTAGGTGGCGTTAAAATGATGATTCCTAATATGGTGCGTCATCCTATCATATTATTGCCTATTTTTACTACTGCTTTAGTCACAGGTTTTGCCGGAGCACTTATCGGCATTGGCGGTACTAAAGAATCTGCTGGATTTGGTATTATTGGACTAGTCGGTCCAATTAGTGCATTTAGGTTTATGGAACATTCACCACTATTGAGCCTGTTGATGGTATTTATTGCATTTTTTGTAGTGCCATTTACAATTGGTTATATTATTAATACCTTCTATATGAAAGTATTGAAATTATATGATCGAGATATTTTTAAATTCTTAGCATAATGAAAATAATTTAAAATACAGCTTAATAAAGTTAACAATTAATTGAGTCGTCTACAGGAGTAATAAAACCTGTAGACGATTTTTTCGGTAAAATTAAAGTTGAATACCGTCATGAAAGTAATAGATAGTTAGCGATTGAATTTTCAGAAAAAACAAAAATTACAAGTTTTGCCCCAATAAATATATTTTTTAACGGTTTATATTATTACAAAAGTATTACAGAAAGGATACTTGTAATAATTCAGAAAATAGTCTTAATGTGAAAAAAGTAGTAAGTTACACTGTTATAACAACATTTTACATTAAATGTTAGCGTTATCTTTGATAGTTTATGCGTAACAAAACAAAACAAAAAGATTGCAATGTTACATAATGAGCTTGCTTTTGTAAAGTTTTGTTATATACATGTAATATAAAAACGAGAAATTTATGGTATATTATTTGTGGTCAAAAAATTAGACATAAATTTTAAACAATATTAGCAGATACGATAATTTTATTAACGAAAATATAATTTACTTTTAGAAAAGAATTAAATTTGGAGGATTTTTTTATTATGAAGAAAACAATTTTAGCATCATCTTTAGCAGTAGCATTAGGTGTAACTGGATACGCAACTCAAGCAGATCAAAATCAAGCGCACGCTTCTGAGCAAAACATCGACAAAGCACACTTAGCAGAATTAGCTCAAAACAACGCTTCAGAATTAAACGAAAAACCATTACACGCTGGTGCTTACCACTATGACTTCGTATTAGGCGGATTCGAATATAAATTTGATTCAGATGGTCAATCATGGTCTTGGAGCTATGACGTTGCAGGTTCACAAAGTGCATCTACAAACGTTTCATCAAACTCAGCTCAACAAGATGTAAGTGCACAAGCATCTACAAACACTAACGAAAAATCATCTAACGAAGTAAGTTCACAACAACAATCAAGCAATGTAGAAGTTCAAGCAGTTGAAGCTCCTAAAGCTTCTTCAAACTCAAACGTTCAAACTGCTCAAACAAGCACTGCAACTAAAGCATACGAAGCTGCAAAAACACAAGCTGCTTCAACTGGTGGATCAGTTAAAGCTCAATTCTTAGCTGCTGGTGGTACTGAAGCTATGTGGAATACTATCGTATTACCTGAGTCAAGCGGTAACCCAAATGCTGTTAACGAATTAGGATACAGAGGTTTAGGTCAAACTAAAGAATCTTGGGGAACTGGTTCAGTTGCTACTCAAACTCAAGGTATGATCAACTATGCTAAAGAACGTTATGGTTCAATCGAAGCTGCATTAGCTTTCCGTTCAGCTAATAACTGGTGGTAAGATTTAATTAAATAATTAAATGATTCAACACTATATATAGAGCGACTCTTTAGAGTCGTTCTTTTTTTACATTGACAAGTTTGAATATTCTGATAAAATAATTAGTAATTTAATATGAAGCAACTTATCTAGAGAAGTTGAGGGAATTGGCCCGATGATACTTCAGCAACAGACGTGATTGACGTACTGTGCTAAATCCAACAAGCAATATTTGTCTTGAGAGATAGGTGACATATGATATGACTATATGCCGCTGAACTTCGGTATATAGTTTTTTATTTAAGGAGGGCAGTTTTATGGTAATGTCAGAAAGATTATCTCAGATACCTGACAGCTATTTTGGAAAGACAATGGGACAAAAAGTAGAACATGGCCCCTTACCATTAATTAATATGGCGGTGGGTATACCTGATGGAGAAACACCTAAGGGCATTTTAGATTGTTTTAGTAAAGCAATACATATACCAGAGAACCAAAAATATGGTGCATTTCATGGAAAAGATACCTTTAAACAAGCGATAGTTGATTTTTATCAACGTCAATATCAAGTAGCGTTAGATAAAGAAGATGAAGTATGTATTTTATATGGAACAAAAAATGGTTTAGTTAATTTACCGCAGTGTATTGTTAATCCAGGAGAAAATGTGTTGTTGCCTGACCCAGGATATACAGATTATTTAGCTGGCGTAAAATTGGCTGATGCAATTCCGGTACCACTGGTATTGAATTCTCCGGATTATTTACCTGAATGGGATAAGGTGGCACAGTCAGTCTTAGATAATACTAAATTGATATATTTAACTTATCCAAATAATCCTACGGGATCAGTTGCGACACAAAATGTATTTGATGAAGCTATAAAGCGTTTTAAGGGGACAAAAACTAAAATTGTTCATGATTTTGCATATAGTGCCTTTGGTTTTGATCATAAAAACCCGAGTATATTGCAATCACCACAAGCCAAAGATGTAGCGATTGAAATATTTTCACTATCTAAGGGCTATAATATGTCAGGATTTAGAGTTGGTTTTGCAGTAGGTAATAAAGAGGTGATTCAGGCGCTCAAAAAATTCCAAACACACACACATGCAGGCATGTTTGGTGCGTTACAAGATGCTGCAACATACGCTTTAAATCATTATGATACATTTTTAGAGGAACAAAGTGCTACCTTTAAACGCAGGAGAGATCTTTTTGAAGCAAAATTGGCTGAAAAACACATTCCATTTGAACCAATGAAGGGTGGTATATTTTTATGGTTAGCTACTCCGGAAGGTTATGATGGTGAGCAATTTGTTAAGTATTTATTAGAGGAGCAATCTATTTTAGTAGCTCCTGGCATCCCATTTGGCGAGCATGGGCGTAATTATGTCAGAATTTCACTAGCATTGAATGATGCACAACTATTAGAAGCAGCTAATCGTTTACAATCATTAAGTGCTTTATATCATAAAGAAGGAAGTGTCTGCGATGACAAAAATTAAATTGTTTGGTGTAAGAGAGGAAGATATTCCTTATATTGAAGCGTGGTCAGCACAACATAAAGTATCTGTAGATTTAGATAGTCAATTATTGACTGAATCCACGGTAGATAGTGTCCGAGGCTTTGATGGCGTGTCTGTATCACAACAAATCCCTCTGCCCGAAGTGGTTTACAAAAAAATGAATGAGTTTGGAATAAAACAAATTGCCCAAAGAAGTGCGGGGTATGATTGTTATGATTTTGAATTGGCGAATAAGTATAATTTAATCATTTCAAACGTACCTTCATATTCACCTGAGTCAATTGCAGAGTATACTGTGTCCCAAGCATTAAATTTGGTGAGAAACTTTAATGATATACAGCAAAAGACCGCAGAACAAGATTTTCGCTGGCAACCTGCCATCTTATCGCGCTCTATTAAGGATTTAACAGTAGCAGTGATTGGTACAGGACGTATTGGTAGTGTAGTTGCGAAAATATTTGCAAATGGTTTTGGTGCTAAGGTAATTGCGTATGATATTGTGAAAAATGAACAATTACAATCTATCGTGAGTTATAAAGATACAATTAAAGAAATAGTGGAAGTAGCTGATATTGTTACGGTGCACGTGCCAGCAAGTGATGAAAATCATTATTTATTTGATGAATCATTATTTAATAGTTTTAAAGAAGGTTCAGTATTTATAAATTGCGCTCGTGGGTCGATTGTGAATACCCGTGCCTTAATTGAAGCTATTGATAAAGGTATTATAAAGGGTGCAGCATTAGATACATATGAGGCTGAAAAGGGTCTATTTCCTAGTGATCAACGTGGTGTCACATTAGAAGATGAATTATTACGTTCACTTATTGAACGTAAAGATGTTATTTTATCTCCGCATATTGCTTTCTATACGGATGCTGCTGTTGAAAATTTAATAGTTGATGCTTTAGATGCAACTATTGAGGTATTACAAACAGGAGATACATCATTACGTGTAAATTGATTATAACAAAATAGAGGCTCATATCATCAACGCACTTTGATGATATGAGCCTCTATGATTGTGCTATTTTACATCATATCCTTGATCTTCAATAGCCTCTTTCATGTTAACTGTTGTAACTTGTGTTTGATCGTAATCGACTGTGACATTTCCAGCTTCAAGATTTACTTCAGCAGTTGTAACACCATCTAGATTTGTTAGTGCTCCTTCAACAGCTTGTTTACAATGATTACAACTCATACCTTCTACTGCAATGATTTCTTTAGCCATAACATTCACCTCCTTATAAATTTTTATATAGGGTTAACTATAGTTTCATTCTTTTTAAACGTAAAGCATTTGTTACTACACTGACTGAACTTAATGCCATTGCTGCGCCAGCAATCCAAGGAGCTAATAAGCCTAATGCAGCAATAGGAATGCCTGCTACATTATAACCCAATGCCCAAAATAGGTTTTGACGGATATTACGGATAGTATATTTACTTGCCTTTATGGCTTTAGGTATTAACAATAAATTGCCTCCCAGGATAGTAACATCTGCTGCTTCAATAGCAACTTCGGTACCTGTACCTATTGCAATACCTATATCTGCTTGTACTAGAGCAGGTGCATCATTTACACCATCTCCTACCATAGCTACTTTATGCTGATTTGTTTGTTGAATTTCTGCAATTTTTGCTGCCTTTTCTTCCGGTAATACTTCCGCAATAACGGTATCTATATTTACTTGTTTAGCAATAGCATGAGCTGTACGTTCATTGTCGCCTGTTAACATGACGACGTTGATGCCTAAATCATGCAATGCTTGAATTGCTTCTCGTGCATTTGATTTCACAGTATCTGCAACGGCAATTATGCCATTAATTTGATTATCGACAGCTACAAACATAGCAGTATGACCAGCTGTCTCGTAGCGTTGTAATTGTTCTATTTGCTCAGTTGTATCAATATTATATTCTGTCATTAATTGTTGATTACCTGCTAAGATATGACGATTATGAATAATAGCTGAAATACCTCTGCCAGGTATAGAAGTGAAGTGTTCAGGCTCTAACAATTTAATATCGTTATTAACAGCATGTTTCACTATAGCATCGGCTAATGGATGTTCGGATCCATTTTCTGCAGATGCAAGTAATTGTAGCGTCTCGCTATTACCATTGAATGCAGTGACTACTGGTTGACCATTTGTAATTGTCCCAGTTTTATCTAAGACTACAGTATCAATTTCATGTGTTCGTTCAATATGCTCTCCGCCTTTAAATAAGATGCCATGTTCAGCAGCTTTACCAGTTCCTACCATTATAGAAGTAGGAGTAGCAAGACCTAATGCACAGGGGCAGGCGATGACTAATACTGCAATAGCAGCAACGAGCGCAGGTTCAAATTCACCAGGTTGTACAAGTGTAATCCAGAAAATAAATGTGAGTAAAGCAATGGCTACAACAATTGGTACAAAGTAACCAGATATAATATCTGCGAGTCGTTGGATAGGAGCTTTAGAACTTTGGGCAGCTTCTACAGTTTGAATAATATTCGATAAAGCCGTATCCTTGCCGATTTTTGTTGCTTCAATAGTAATGGAACCATGTTTATTCATCGTTGCACCTATGACAGTATCATTCACATTCTTTTCAATTGGAATTGATTCACCAGTCAGCATAGATTCATCTATTGATGTTGTTCCTTTAATTATTGTACCGTCAACGGGTATCTTTTCTCCTGGCTTGATAACTAAATAATCGCCAACTTTGACTTCGTTTAATGGAACCATGATTGTTGTGTTATCTCTGATGATTCGTGCTTCTTTAGCTTGTAAGTTGACTAATTGACTTAATGCATTTGTTGTCTGTGCTTTAGCGCGTGTCTCTAAATACTTACCTAATAATATTAGTGTGATTAATACTGCACTTGTTTCAAAATAAAGATGCGGAGTGATTTGTGGTTGAATTAACCATTTAATCATTTCATAGATACTATAAAAATAAGCAGCGCTTGTACCTAAAGCAACAAGTACATCCATATTTGCTGATTTGTTTTTAAGATTTTTATAGGCACCAACATAAAATTGCCATCCAATAATGAATTGAACAGGTGTTGCAAAGACGAACTGGAACCAAGGATTCATTATAATATGTGGTAAAGGAATGCCGAATAAATGAACGAACATTGTTAGTAATAAAGGAACGGTTAGGATAGCTGAAATAATCAGTTTGAATCTTTTTCCCTTTAATTCTTGTTCCTTTCTAGATGCTTTTTGTGTTTCATCTTGTTTAGTCTGTGCATCATAACCAATCTGTTGTATTCTGCTTATTATATCATCGACCGTAACAGTGTTAGGGTTATAGTCGATAGCACCACTTTCTGTAGTGAGATTAATACTTGCATTACTTATGCCATCCATACGATTTAATACCTTTTCGATACGATTTGAACAGGCTGCACAAGTCATCCCGATAATATCTAAATCAGTGTGTTCAGTAGACACGCCATAACCAGTTTTTTCAATGCTTTCAGTAATTTGTGTTTCAGAAGTGCTTTGTGGGTCGTATGTTACGGTTGCTTTCTCTGTCGTTACATTAACATTTGCAGTAACATCATTGAGTTTATTTAAGTTCTTCTCGATACGATTTGCACAAGCTGCACAAGTCATCCCTGTAATATCATAGGTCGTTGTTTTTTGTTGTGACATAATATAAACCTCCCTTTTTATTTTATGTATCTTGGAATATTAATGTCCGGTAGTAGAGCAAATCATTTATCTACAATATACCCCCTACCCGTATATATGTCAATGATTAAGATTTAAAAAAGCCAATGCGCAGTAAATACATGCGCATTGGCTTTTGTGTGAAATAACGGCTTATAATAAATGTTGATGATTAATTTCTGTAAGTTCAGTAACTATTTTTTTACTATCTTTATTTAAATGTTGAACATATACGGTATTGTGCTTTTTATTATAATTTTCAACGAGTGTATCAATAGCATTAACTGCAGAATCATCCCATAAGTGTGCTTGTTGGAAATCTAAATATATTGTCTGATGTTTCAAATCTAAGTCTAATTGATTCATCATTGTATCTATTGATACAAAGAAAATTTGACCTGAAATTTTATAATAAATGGTTTGTTCATGTGTCTCTTGTTCAACTTTAACCTTAGATATTTTAGTGGCAAAGCATAATGCACTAACAATGACTCCGACAATGACGCCTAAAGCTAAATTATTAGTCAACAACACAATAGCGACTGTTAAGATCATTACAAAGGCATCTGTACGAGGTGCACGTTTGATAAATTTGAATGATTTCCAATCAAATGTTCCGACTGAAACCATAACCATGATTGCAGCGAGAATAGGCATTGGAATTTGTACTACCCAATCACCAAAGACAATAATTAAAATGATTAAAAATACTCCGGCAGTAAAGGTAGACAGACGCGTTGTAGCACCAGAACGTACATTAATAACGGATTGACCTATCATGGCACAACCGCCCATAGAACCAAAAAAGCCTGTTATAAAGTTTGCGATACCTTGTCCGCGTGATTCTTGATTTTTATTACTATACGTATCAGTTGCTAAGTCAACAATACGAGCTGTAAGCAAGCTCTCAACAAGTCCAACAATAGCCATAGATAATGAATAAGGTAATATGATTTTCAAAGTTTCAAAGGTGTAAGGTACATCTGGTAAAAGGAAATGTGGTAGTGTACGTTTAATATCACCTAAGTCTCCGACTGTTTTTACATCGGCATGTGTATAAATCGAAATGACAGTTAACAACACAATGGCAATAAGTGGAGCGGGTATTGTGTTAAAAACGCGTGGTAATAAGTAAATAATCAGTAAGGTAATGATGACAAAGATGTAAGTTGGAATAGATATACCAAAGATATGTTTAATTTGCGTAGTAAATATCATAATGGCTAAAGCATTGACAAAGCCAATCATGACAGAATTTGGTATGAATTTCATCAAATGTCCGACCTTTAATATGCCGAATATGACCTGAATAAGACCCATTAATATAGTGGCAGCAAGTAAGTATTGTAATCCGTAATCTTTAACTAACGGAACGACGACTAGGGCGACGGAACCTGTAGCTGCAGAAATCATAGCAGGTCGACCGCCTACAAATGAGATGACTACTGCAATAATAAAAGATGCATAAAGACCGACCATTGGATCGACTCCAGCTATAATTGAAAAGGAAATTGCCTCTGGTATTAAAGCTAAGGCAACAACAATACCTGCTAAGATATTTGTCCTTGGTGCAGTTAACCATTCGCTTTTTAATTTAGTTAGCATTTATATACTCCTTAATAATATTTTAACTAAATTATTATAACATAGTATTTTAAGTACAAAGTTATTAAAATTCAATGTAAAGTATAATTGAATGCGCATAAAATTATACCTGTGTGACAAAGTTGTTATTTTAATAACTATGTTTGTTAGTTAAAACAAACGCCAGTGTTAGGATGATTCGTTACAATTGGATTATAAATAAAGGTAACTAGGAGTGAAAAGTATGCCAATTTTAAAAGTTGAAGGTTTAACTAAAAAATATGGTAACAAGCACCAACAACAAGAAGTGTTAAAGGGGATAGACTTTTCAATTGAAGAAGGTGAGTTCGTCACAATTATGGGACCATCTGGTTCTGGTAAGACAACTTTGTTGAATGTTATAAGTTCTATTGATTATTTAACCAGTGGTACAGTCGAAATAAATGGCAATCAGATAAATAAAATGAGCAATAAAGCATTAGCAGATTTTCGAAAAAAAGAGATAGGATTTATCTTCCAAGATTATAGTGTATTACACACGCTAACGGTTAAAGAAAACATTATGTTGCCATTGTCTATACAAAAGATGTCAAAAAAAGAAAAAGAAGCCAATTATAATGAAGTAACTGAAGCACTTGGGATCAAAGCATTGGGTAATAAATATCCTAATGAAATATCTGGTGGGCAACAACAACGTACAGCGGCAGCACGTGCCTCAGTGCATAAACCAGCTATTATCTTTGCCGACGAACCAACAGGTGCACTTGATTCTAAAAGTGCGCAGGATTTATTAAATCGTTTAGAAGAAATGAATAAGAAAATGAACGCCACGATAGTAATGGTTACACATGATCCTGTAGCGGCGAGTTTTTCTAATAGAGTGATTATGTTAAAGGACGGTAATATACATTCTGAAATTTATCAAGGTGAAGATACGAACCAAGCCTTTTATAAGAATATTATTCATATGCAAACGGCTTTAGGTGGTGTGACACATGAGCTTTAATCAGATTGTACTAAAGAATTTCAAACAGAATATTCGTCACTATGCGATGTATATATTTTCGTTGATAGTTAGTATTGTCCTTTATTTTAGCTTTGTTACATTAAAATATACCAACAGTATAAATAATGATAATTCTATGAAAGTAATCCAAGAAGGATCAAAGGTTGGCGCCAATTTTTTGTTTATCATTATATTGATCTTCTTAATGTATGCGAATCAACTATTTATAAAAAGACGTACACGTGAATTCGCGCTGTATCAATTAATTGGGTTAACAAGAAATAATATAATGCGTATGTTATTGATAGAACAAGTAACGATGTTTATCTTTACCGGTGTGTTAGGCATGATCATTGGTGTATTTGGTTCTAAAATATTATTGATGGTTGTACTCAAAATCTTAAGTGTTAAGACCAGTGTATCATTAACATTCCAACCGCCAGCAGTAACGCAAACGATTATTTTATTATGTTTATCATTTGTACTCATTTTAGTACAAAGTTTTTGGTTTTTACGTAGACGGAGTATTTTAACGATGATGAATGATAATACTAAGACTGAGGTCAATAAACCTAAAGTGACGATATTAGAGTTTATTTCTGGAATTATTGGTATCACGATGATTATTTTAGGTTATTATTTTTCGACCGAAATGTTTGGGAAATATAGTGATGCAATCATGTTTTTAGTCTTTGCTATTTTATTCTTAACCACAGTAGGCGCTTATTTATTCTTTAGGAGTTCGGTTTCGTTAATCTTCAAAAGTCTTAAAGGATTAAAGCAAGGCAAGATATCTATTACGGACGTCGTTTTTACATCCTCAATTATGCATAAAATGAAGAAGAATGCGTTATCTTTGACTATTATAGCTACATTATCCGCTGTGACGGTCACTGTGTTGTGCTTTGGTGCAATTAGTAAATCATCTATTGATGACAATATTTATGAATCATCACCTCAAGATTTTAATTTAAATTCAGAAAAGCAGGCACAGCAATTTGAACAAAAATTAGAACAAGCGCATATACCATTTAAACCTGTTTATAAAGAGGTAGCTAATTTGAAAATAACAAAAGATGATTTCTTTGTTAAACAAAGTAATTCTTTAATGAACAAACCTAAGGAAATGTTTATAACAAGTAATGAATTTTTTAAAGATAAAGATGTTTCTGGAAATAATGCTAAGTTGATTAATGTTTCTACAATTGGTGGTAGTTTAGTTAAATATAATATCGACAAGACAATTCAATTTAAAGGGCAAGGTTTTGCGCCATTTAAGGTGACAGCAGATCAACGAACAGTAGATTTTAGGGCAGATGTTTCTTATGGCCAACCGGTACTATTAGTCAGCACTGATAAATATAATGAACTAAGTCAACACAGTAAAGAAATTAATAAGCAATATAGCTATGAGTTATTAAATAAAAAGGATTGGCCAGCTGCTAACAAAATGTTAAAACAGGTAAATCCTCATATTGAATCACAAAAGGTTATACGACAAAGCATGGATAATTCTATAGGTATCTTATTGTTTGTAACATCATTTCTTGGATTAGCATTTTTAATTGCTGCTGGTTGTATTATCTATATCAAGCAAATGGATGAAACAGAAGATGAAATGTCTAATTATAAAATTTTACGTAAACTTGGATACACACATAGAGATATGTTGAAAGGTTTAACGTTAAAGGTAATATTCAACTTTGCTTTACCGCTAATCATTTCATTATTACATGCATACTTTGCAGCTAAAGCATATATGAAGATTATGAACTCTATAGATATGCTGCCAGTTTATGTTGTTATGGTGGTTTATTCTATTATCTTTATGATCTTTGCAATTATGTCCATCATACATTCGAGTCGGATTGTTAAACATTCAATCTAACAGGGTCTAAGTCAGCCGAATAGTGCTATACACGAAGTGACAGCAAAATAGTTTGCTTGTTACTAACAGTGTAGATTGATATGTGTGATCGGACGTTTGTTAATAGTACGACGTTCTTGTACGAGATATTCAATTGATTTAGTGTGCTTCATTTTATAATATTTTAATAATGCAAGTGGATTGGATAATATAGTCTATAGTTTCAAATAACTTAGTATTACTATTTCCTGGGAAATAGACGCCACATAAAGTGAGAATGTTTCATAATGCAAAATGGTGGTACTGGCAAATAAGAATACTAAGGAGTGATTGGATGAATTTAACTGAATTTCACAATCAAATAACAGGCTATACACAAAATCGACAACCAGGAATTGAAAAAGAGATGAATCCTAGACCAATTTCTGTATTAGATTCGTATCGTAGTGGCGGAAAGCTGGCAGGCAAAGTTGCACTCATTACAGGTGGTGATTCGGGTATAGGTCGTTCCGTGGCGTTATTATATGCGAAGGAAGGGGCACAGGTTGCTATCGGATATTACGATGAGCACGAAGATGCAGATGAAGTTGTTCAACAAATAACAGAGTTAGGTGGTAAAGCGAAAGCTTATGCCCATGATTTGAAAAATATTAACGATTCTAAACAACTGATTGCATCAGTCATTGATGACTTTGGTGATCTGAATATTTTAGTAAACAATGGTGGTGTTCAATTCCCAAGAGATCAATTTGAGGATATAACGCCAGAGCAGGTTAAAGAAACATTCGAAACAAATATATTTGGAATGATATTTCTTTCGCAAGCGGCTGTACCTTACTTGAAGGAAGGCGATGCGATTGTTAATACAACGAGTGTAACTGCATATCGTGGCTCAGGTCATTTGATTGATTATTCTGCGACGAAAGGTGCAATTGTTGCCTTTACAAGATCGCTAGCTACTACATTAATCGATAAAGGCATTAGAGTAAATGCTGTCGCACCAGGTCCTATATATACACCATTAATTCCTGCTACATTTACTGCAGATAAAGTTGAAAATCAAGGGTCTGATACAGCAATGGGACGCCGAGGTCAACCAGCAGAATTAGCACCATCTTATGTGTTTTTAGCATCCTATGCTGATAGCTCTTATATCACAGGCCAAGTGATTCATGTAAATGGAGGAGATTATATAACATCTTAGGTCCGATTTATAGTACTTGGGGTGTGAATTGAAGTGAGGTATGAAATCAGTAGCGGTCAATGTATAATGATATTTTGCTTTGAAAGTACAGTAGTGGAAGATGTAAGTACTTTATTGTTGAAAGCAAAGTGTTGAAATTAGGGAATTGTAAGCGAGAGACTTAAGTCATAAGTGATGTGTCGATACTTAGTCTTGAATTAAACCTCCACTGACTAGATAAAAGGTCAATATCGATGCATAATATAAAGAGAGTTCCCCAAAAGGTTTGTTCTTTTGGGGATTTTTTCATGCTTAACGTAATAAGCTTGTATCTTAAACAGTTAAGGACTATAGAACAAAACAACATAAATGACAACAAAAAAGTCGGTTGAAAGGAACTTCAATTCAACCGACAATTTTTTTAGTCTGGAGTATATAAAACAATATGTTGCGTACTTAGATACAAATAATACTATTGTACGAAAGGCAATCAATAATAATATTTGTGTGTATAAACCGAGTCTATTGCTAATCTAGTTATACATTATAACGAGCTAAACTTTAAAAGAAATCTGAAGGATTAAGGTTATCAAAATTGATATTTTTTAATGAGTCGAAATTAATGTTTTCAATATTTTGAAGTACTTCGCCATCTCTAAATTGTTGATAATAATTTGTCGCTTCATTTGTTAAATCATGGTCTTGAAAGGTCTTAACAACACCTAAGATTAATAGGATGGCAATAGCACCTTTGATTAATGTCTTCATAATAACTGCTCCTTTTATAAGTTTATATACTTATTATAATGTGTACCAGTGTATTTGACATGCGTCCGCAGTATAGATGTTACATCATACCTCAGCAGTAGCAATTTGACGATTATTGTTATATATCAAACTTATATGCCGAATGCGATTGGTAACCAGAAATAAGCAAAGAGTGATATAACGATGATAGCAAAAATATTTAAGATAAAACCTGCTTTCACCATATCTTTCATTTCTAATTCATCAGAACTAAATACTGCAGCATTTGGTGGTGTGGATATTGGTAACATAAATGCGCAAGTAGATGATAGTGCGACGATTCCCATAATGATAAATGGATCTTTACTTATTGCAGCAGCAAAACCAATACTTATTGGCATCAACATATTAGAAACAGCAGTGTTAGACATTACTTCGGTTAAGAATAAGATACCTGTTGTGATTACGATTACGATTAGAATCAATGGTAATGGTTTGACGATACTTAACATGCCACCAAACCATTTTGTCAGTCCAGAATCTTCAAATGCGGCTGCTAATGATAAACCACCACCAAAAAGTAATAATATTCCCCATGGTAATTGGGACATATCATCCCATACAAGGAGTCCACCTTTATGTTTAGTTGATGGTATTAAGAATAGTAATACTGCACCTAATATGGCAATGACGGTATCTGATACATGAATAGAATCAGGTATCAGACCACCGAATATCCATAGCAAACTTACTAATAAAAATACCGACCCTGTCAGTTTTTCTTCGCGACTCATAGGACCTAAATCATGTAAGGCCTTTTTGGCAAAATCAGAAGAAATTTTTTCGGCATCGTCAACCTTAAATAGCCATTTTGTTAACATGAAATATAGGATAACAAGTAAGATGATAGTCACAGGCACCGCAAAAATCATCCACTGAGCAAATGAAATTTTTCTATCTAAACTAGAGGCGGCTACTGCAGCGAAAACAGCATTTGGTACTGAACCGATTAAAGTAGCCAAACCACCAATTGACGCTGAATAAGCTACAGTTAATAATAAAGCTTTGCTAAATTTATGTGTTGATTCTGGTTTTAAAAATTGTGCTTCTTGAATTTCTTGTATCAAAGCAAGTGCAATGGGTAACATCATAAGTGCAGTTGCAGCATTAGAAATCCACATAGAAATAAAGGCAGTAGCAATCATTGTCCCCAATATAATGCGATTACTATTTGCGCCCATCATTGAAATAATAGTCATAGCAATACGCTTATGTAAGTTACATTTCTCAATGGCCAATGCGATAATAAATCCACCCATATACATAAAGACGATAGGGTCTGCATAGGCACTTGATGCAATTTTTTCATCAGTGCCGCCTGTTAACGGTAGTAATAACAATGGTAATAATGAAGTAGCAGGGATAGGAATGGCCTCAGTAATCCACCAAGTCGCTACAAATAATGTAACTGCGAGTACTGCTCTTGGTGCATCATCTAGACCTGTAATCCCAGGAATGAAGTAAAAAATGATAAATAATAGTGGTCCGAGAATAAGACCTATTCTTTCTTTCATATTACGTCCCCCTTGTTTGATGCATTCTCAAAATAAGAATATCAGTAACCGTACGTTTAGACAATTTATTTTCTGAAAATTTAAAAAATATATTGAGTAAATGATTATCGTCATTTAGTATTTTGACTATAAGCTCAATGGGGGGATTAGGATGATAGTAGGAACATTAGTAGCAAAAGATGATACCTGGATATTGTGGGCGATTATTATAGGTTGGGCAACTATTAGTATATATTTAGAAGAACGATATCGCTTTGCGAGTATTATTTCTGGTGCGATTATTGCACTAGTAGGGGCAATGTTATTATCAAACTTTCATATTATACCAACCAGCTCACCGGTGTATGACACGGTATGGGACTATGTCGTGCCTTTATCAATACCACTATTATTATTTAGTTCGAACATACTAAAGATATGGAAGGAAAGTAGAAGGTTATTAATCATATTTATGATTGCCTCGATAGGAACAATGGTAGGGACGATAGTTGGTTTCTTAGTGTTAAATCAATGGATACCGCATTTAGCAAAGATTGGCGCAATGATGACTGGGAGTTACATTGGTGGAGGCGTTAACTTTGCAGCGTTAAGTTCTAAATTTGCAACACCGAGTGATATGATTTCATCGACTGTTGTAGCTGATAATAGCATAATGGCATTATATTTTATGTTATTAATTGCATTGCCTTCACTACCTTGGATAAAAAGATATTTCAATACGGACTATGACAGCTCTAACACTAAGACAGAGGAACAGCGCTTTGCACCTCAAAAGATTGCCTTAATCGACATTGCCTGTTCAGTAGCCTGTGCAGTGACTTTAGTAGCGATAAGTTTTAAATTATCAGAGCTTATTCAACATTGGATACCGAAATCTAATATTTTATTAACGTTAGTCGTGTCATTCTTTGGTGATTCATATTTATTATTAACGACATTGACTTTATGTGTTGTTGCGCTATGGGGTGATTTCTTTGAAAAATTGTCAGGGGCTTCAGAAATAGGGACATTCTTAATTTATATCTTCTTTGTGGTTATCGGTACGCCAGCATCATTTGTCACTATTATTAAAACAGCACCATTGTTATTTATCTTTGTTATGATAATATTGATATTTAATTTAGGTTTAAGTTTATTGTTAGGCAAGTGGTTGAATTTTAAAGTAGAAGAAATATTATTGGCAAGTAACGCAACGGCAGGAGGTCCCACGACTGCAGCTGCACTAGCTATAGGCAAAGGTTGGTCTAAGCTAGTAGGTCCCATATTAATCATTGGAACATTGGGATATGTCATTGGAAACTATGCAGGGACGCTTATGTATCACATACTAATGCAAATTAAATGATGTTAGGATACGAGTTGTGTGCCTTTAGTCAGATTCATATGAGGTAAGTGTTCGTATATTTTAAGGAGGAATTATGTTGACTGAAAAAGAGAAAATGTTAGCGGGTGAATGGTATGATGCCAACTTTGATGAGTCATTAGGTGAGGAAAGGCTTAAAGTTAAGGATCTATGTTGTGAACTTAACTATACCAAGCCGAGTGAGGTTGAAAAGCGTCACATATTATTACAAAAAATATTTCAATATGAACCACAGCAATTAGAATTGTTAAGTCCATTTCAAGTGGATTATGGATATAATATAAAACTAGGTAAACAAGTTTTTATAAATCATAATTGCTATTTGATGGATTGCGCTACAATTAATATTGGAGATAATGTCTTTATCGGTCCAAATTGTGGTTTGTATACTGCCAACCATCCACTAGAAATAGCTGCACGCAACAGTGGTATTGAACAAGCGTTGCCGATTGAAATTGGAGATAATGTTTGGTTAGGCGCCAATGTCGTAGTTCTACCTGGTGTCAAGATTGGTTCGGGAACAGTTATTAGTGCGGGAAGTGTTGTAACTAAAGACATTCCTGAAAATGTATTAGCTGTTGGAACGCCCGCTAAAGTAATAAAAACTATAAATAATGAGTAATAAAAAATGCGTTGCCATACTAATATGGGAACGCATTTTATTAACGAGACATTTAGTTAATTTCTAAGTTGACTATCTAATACATCTGTTATAAACATATGGCCAGGTGCATGAGTGATCATTAACTCAGGTTTCGCTTCTAATGCAACTGATTGTGGTGTGACACCACATCCCCAAAATACAGGGACTTCACCTTCCTTTATTGTGACAGGTTCGCCGTAATCTGGTTGCGTAATATTATTAATACCTATCTGTTCAGGGGAACCAATGTGAATTGGTGTGCCATGAACATCTGCATAATGCGTTGTAATCTCAGTGGCTTGTATTGCTTGATTCATTGTCATAGGGCGCATGCTAACAGTGATATTACCTGAAAATTGACCACTTTGATTTGCTGGGATATTAGTTACAAACATGGGTACGTTATGATTTTCTTCAATATGACGAACTGGAATGCCAGCTTCGATTAAGGCATGCTCGAATGTGAAGCTGCAACCAATTAAAAAACTAACCATGTCATCATTAAATAAGTGATCAATACGGTTAGGTTCATCAACTAACTGACCGTGTTCATAAACTCTATAAGATGCTACTTCAGTCGTTATATCTGCTTGTGGTCCATAGAAAGGAAAGGATTTGCTTCCTTTTTCAGAAACATCCAATAATGGACATGTCTTCGGATTCCTAAAGCAAAATTTCAAAAAATCATAGGCATACTGAGAAGGTAAAATGACAACATTGGCTTGCACGTAACCCTTTGCCATACCACTAGTATGCTGAATCAGTTCATTATTACTAATCATAGTTCTCAAAGTGCTTGGTGATGCATCACGTAAATTCATTATAACAACCCCTTGTTTAAACTGAATTATTTATATCTTAGCAGAATTTCCCCTTTGTCATTAAAAATGACCAATTTTTAATGTTTAATCCATTTTACCGTGTTTATAGCTTTCATAAACATGATCATATTGTACATTACCAATACCACCAACGATATACTTACCAAATTTAAATAAATTGAATATATAAGCTAAACATATAGATACAGTTAAGGTGATGATAAAGTTAAACGTAATATTAAGTACTGCACTATCTTGGCGCAATAGACCTAAATTATGTACAAAGAAATAATGAATTAAATAAATACAAAAGGAGTAATTACTAATAAATAGAATAAACTTTGGTACATATTTGAAATAAGATGAAAATAAGAAAAAGACCAATATAATCATTGTTACATAAAAAGGGATATCGAAGCGTTTAGATTCTACCCAAGTACTGATACCGACGAGATAATTACCGACCATAATCACAATTGAAAGTACCGCACCTAGTAAGATAGCCCAGGTATAATTTTTGATTTTTTTCATAAACGTTTCATAATACACTCCAGTATAAAAACCGAGTAAGAAATAACTAATCCAACCTAAAAACAACATCCAGCCTTCGCGTTCCCAAAATAATCCTAATACAGGATTGTCTGATTGAGGAACGAATTGGCGAAATGCCCAGTAAAGCGTTGCGAATATAGTTGCTCCAATAATTACAGGGATAGGTTTCCATTTTATAAGGTACTTAGAAAATAAGTAATGTAATATGTAAAATTGGAAAATAATTACAATGAAATATGTGACAGCTGCACCATGAAACATTGTTTCGCTTAAATAATGTAGAAAATCACTGAAATGCTTAGGTTTAAAATAAAAGAACGAGATACCAATATTTATAAATAGGTATGGAATACCTAGATAAATTAATTTGTTTTTAAAGAAACCAGGTTTTGTTTTAACGTGATAATTTTTCGCCAATAAGAATTCTGAAATGAATACAAATAATGGCGTACTGAACATAAGTAAAAGCTGAATAATGCGGATCAGTGTACTATGTCCTACAAAATCCATCTTACTAAATGTAGTCGTTATTGAATGGATAAGTACGATACTTAAACAAGCAATCGTGCGCATCCAAAAAATAACAGAGGTATATGTTTTCATTGTGCATGTTTCCTTTCATGTTTCTCTGTTTATATGATTAGAAATTAAAGCGTATACGCAAATGTAACATATCTGTTTATAAGTGAATGTAAATTTTAAGTTACAAATTGTTAAAATATTTTGATGTTTATTTTTATTAAAATATGGAAATATTATGGAATATAATAACAAAGTACAATAAAATATGCGAATTAGACGATATACTATTTATTTTCACAAAAATGGTTGTAAGCGATTGCATTTGTTGTGCTATATATATACAATGAAAAAGAATGGATTGTTTCCATTTCAGTTTTCTATTTACAAACTAACATGGGGGTAGAAAAATGGTAGTTAATTATCACAACGAGCCAGGCATTGACTTCACTGATGGTAGCAATGTCGAAGCATTCAAAGAGGTTTTAAAAAAAGTTAAAGGTGAATTAAATCAAAAAATTCCATTAGTTATTAATGGTGAACATAAATTCACTGATGACACGTATCAGTCTATCAATCCTGCCAATACTAGCGAAGTAATTGCAGAAGTCTCTAAAGCGACTAAAGCAGACGTGGATAAAGCGTTTGAAGCTGCTAATGAAGCTTATAAATCATGGAAGAAATGGACACACAAAGATCGTGCAGAATTTTTAATTAGGGTTGCTGCAATTATCAGACGTCGCAAACAAGAAATTTCAGCCTTAATGGTTTATGAAGCAGGTAAACCATGGGATGAAGCGGTTGGCGATGCTGCAGAAGGTATTGATTTCATCGAATACTATGCAAGATCAATGATGGAATTAGCAGATGGTAAACCTGTATTGGATAGAGAAGGAGAGCACAATCATTACTTCTACAAACCTATTGGTACTGGTGTTACGATTCCACCATGGAACTTCCCATTCGCAATTATGGCTGGTACAACATTAGCACCGGTCGTTGCAGGGAATACAGTATTATTAAAACCGGCAGAAGACACACCATTAACTGCCTATAAATTAATAGAAATCTTAGAAGAAGCTGGATTACCTAAAGGTGTTGTAAACTTTGTACCTGGTGACCCTAAAGAAATTGGTGACTACCTTGTAGATAGTGTACACACACACTTTGTAACATTTACAGGTTCACGTGCTACTGGTACACGTATCTTCGAAAGAGCGGCTAAAGTTCAAGAAGGTCAACAGTTCTTAAAACGCGTGATTGCTGAAATGGGTGGTAAAGACGCGATTGTTGTCGATGAGAATATCGATACTGATTTAGCGGCTGAAGCAATTGTTACTTCAGCATTTGGTTTCTCAGGTCAGAAGTGTTCTGCATGTTCACGTGCAATTGTACACAAAGATGTATATGATGAAGTATTAGAAAAAGCTGTTAAATTAACTAAAGAATTAACAGTTGGTAATACTGAAACAAATACGTACATGGGACCAGTAATTAATAAGAAACAATTCGATAAGATTAAAAATTATATAGATATCGGAAGTAAAGAAGGTAAATTAGAACAAGGTGGCGGAGCAGACGACTCTACTGGTTACTTTGTTGAACCTACTATTATTTCTGGTTTGAAATCAAGTGATCAAATTATGCAAGAGGAAATCTTCGGACCAGTTGTTGGTTTCGTTAAAGGTAACGATTTCGAAGAATTACTTGAAATCGCAAACGACACAGATTACGGTTTAACTGGTGCAGTTATCACGAACAATCGTGAACACTGGATCAAAGCAGTACAAGAATACGATGTAGGTAACTTATACCTTAACCGTGGATGTACTTCAGCTGTTGTAGGTTACCATCCATTTGGTGGTTTCAAAATGTCTGGTACAGATGCGAAGACAGGAAGTCCTGACTACTTATTAAACTTCTTAGAACAAAAGGTAGTTTCAGAGATGTTCTAAATTTAGCTATTGCTAAATTATAAATGATATACACAAATAAAGAGGGCACATCCGTTTTTATGACGGTTGTGCCCTTTTTGTATGTGGCATTTTTGGGGTGTTGAACATATAAGTTTGCTAAAGCATATAGATTAAAAAATACAAAGAAGATGACCGTTGCTCATACCTTTATGTTAAAACGTATAATGTTGTTGTTTATTTTGATAGTTGCTGCTGTTAATAGAGAAAGCGTAAGGTTCTTAATAACTAATTATCAGAACACTTTAGTCCTTTATTTTAATGTTAATTAATTTATGAAAATAATCATCAAGCGCTTGTGCAGTACAGTTGGCATTATTTTCACGTGACCATTCCATAATACCGAAAAGGCTAGAACCATAAATATAAAAAATTAAGTCCTTTGGTATCGTTGGATCAACTTCAATTCGATGTATGTTTTGTTTAATATCTTCTTGGATTACTTTAATAAAATGATTCCCAGTAGTTCGTTCAAATTCTTTATCCCCTTGTTGAAAATCACCAATTTTTTTCAATTTATCAATGTGGTTAATCGTTTTTTCCATAGTGCTAAAGGGGCTATTGATACGTTCCTTTAAATCTATAGAAAAATAGTCTTTGGTTAAATCAGTGATTAAATAAATGAGTAAATCATATTTGTCATAGAAATGTTTGTAAAATGTTGTTCTATGAATTAACGCATTTTCACATATTTGATTTACTGAAATTGATGAAAATAGTGTTGTTTCCAAAAGCGTATAAAAACTGTGACTTAAGGCGCGTTTCGTTTTAATCACACGTAAATCATTTTCATTCATTCTACAATTCTCCTTATGTGTAGTTTAAATATACAGTTCTATATTATTAATTCTTTATAAAAGAATCAAAAATGATTAGTATGTTACTATGAATATGTAAGATACAGATAATCTACATAATATATTTAAAATATAACGTTGATTAAATAGGGAGGCAAATAGTTTGGCAAAATTTTTGTATAAGTTAGGGTCTTTTGTCGCAAAACATAAGTGGTGGAGCATTATTGCATGGCTTATCCTGCTGGCTGCGATTATTACACCGTTGACATTAAATTCACCCAAATTTGATAATGACATCACGATGAATGGCCTGAAATCATTAGATACAAATAAAAAAATTGAAGATGAATTTGGGCAAGATAGTGAGAAAGCTCAGATTAGAGTTGTATTTAAAAGTGATGCCGATAATGGCATTGTTAAACCCCAAGTTACAAAAGATATTAAATCAGCATTAAAAGATATTAAAGATGATGATAAAGATGTTAAAAATGTAACTGATCCATTTGAGAGTAAACAGATTAGTAAAGATAAAACGACTGCCTTTGCAGATGTAAACTACGATGTTTCTGCAACGAATTTATCTGATAAATCTAGAGATAATGTCAAAGATAAAATAGACAAAATTGAAAAAGAACATAATGTCCAAGTCGAGCGTATGGGAACAGGTATGGAAAGTACAGAGATTGGCGGCTCTTCTGAATCAATTGGTATTATTGTTGCATTTGTCGTATTATTTATTACATTTGGTTCGTTCATTGCTGCAGGTATGCCAATTGTCAGTGCTATTCTAGGTCTTGGTACCGGTGTCGGAATTATTTCATTGTTAACTTATGCCTTTGATATTCCTAATATAACATTAACATTAGCTATTATGATTGGTTTAGCTGTTGGTATCGATTATGCGTTATTTATTCTATTTAGATATAGACAGATTATGAAGACGGAAACAGATCATGTGAAAGCAGTTGGTTTGGCTGTAGGTACTGCAGGGAGTGCGGTTATCTTTGCTGGAATCACTGTAATTATCGCTGTATGTGGTCTATCACTCGTTGGAATCGACTTCTTAGCGGTAATGGGATTTGCATCCGCTATTAGTGTGTTAGTTGCTGTATTAAGTGCGCTTACACTATTACCAGCATTAATTAGTATATTCCATAAACAAATTAAACCTAAGAAAACAAAGTCAGAATTCAAAAATGATGTTGATACATTTTGGTCTAAATTTGTTGTTGATAAAGCATTTGTAGCAATTTTAATTGGTTTAATTATTCTTGTCTTAGCAGCAATTCCTATTAAAGACATGCGTCTTGGTATACCAGATGATGGTGTGAAGGCTGCTGATTCAACACAGAAAAAAGCATACGATATTATTTCTGATAAATTTGGCGAAGGTTTTAATGGTCAAATTGCAATGCTTGTAAATGTTAAAGATAAGAAAGATAATCCGCAACAGCTTAAACAAGATTTACAGAAAATGTCACAAGACTTAAAAGATAAAAAGAATGTTGATTTAGTGACACCACCACAGTTATCAAAAGATAAAGATTATGCATTAATTGCTGTAATTCCTGAAAAAGGACCTAATGCAGAATCTACAAATAATCTCGTTCACGACTTACGTGATTATAATGATACTGCTAAAAAAGACTATGATTTCAAAACTGAAGTATCAGGTCAAAGTGTAATTAATATTGATATGTCGCAAAAATTAAATAATGCAATTCCGTTATTTGCTGGTGTTATCGTTGTATTAGCCTTTATATTATTAATGGTTGTATTCCGTTCGATTATCGTACCGTTAAAGGCAGTACTCGGATTCGTACTGTCTCTTGCGGCAACACTTGGCTTTACTACATTAGTTATGCAAGAAGGTTTCTTATCTAATATATTTGGCGTCAGTGAAACAGGGCCATTATTGGCATTCTTACCAGTAATTGCTATTGGTTTACTCTTTGGTTTAGCCATGGACTACGAAGTATTCTTAATGTCACGTATTCATGAAGAGTATAGTAAAACGGGTCAAAATAAATACTCTATTCGAGTAGGAATTAAGGAAAGTGGACCAGTGATTGTAGCTGCTGCATTAATCATGTTTAGTGTATTCTTTGCTTTCGTATTCCAAGAAGATGTAATGATTAAATCGATGGGTATATCATTAGCGTTTGGTGTATTATTTGATGCCTTTATTGTGAGATTAATGCTTATTCCAGCGTTAACTGCGTTATTTGGCAAAGCTTCTTGGTATGTTCCAAGTTGGTTGAATCGTATTATGCCGAATATTGATATTGAAGGACATGCATTACAAGAGAAATATACTAAAAAATAATGATTGAAGTATAACAACATGAAAGTAGCTCGACGAAATGGTCGGGCTACTTTTTTTGTCTGAAAATCAACAAAATAAATATTTTATAGAAAAAATATGTAAAGTCATTGAAAATATATTGTGATGAGGTGAAATATGAACAGCGAATACAATATAACATTTAATGACACGATGCATAGTACACGGCGGATTAATAAAGGTATGTTAATCGTCTTGGTATTAAATGGTTCACTTTCTGTAGAACAGGGATATACATCGACCATTTATCCTAAGGGCGGAATATTTATTATTAACCATAATGAAACATACCAATTCAAAGAATTAGCAGATTGTTATTATATTAGTATCCATATTCTACAAAATTACTTACAGATGACGTTATCAGAAGATATTGGGAAATATTTTATATTAAAAAGAAAAAAACTACAAGATACAATATATCAACAGTTAGGACATACTATTGCCAAAATAGGTACAGTATTTATTAGAAAAGGACGGTTTCATCAACTTTATATCGCACAACAAATGATAGATTTACTTTTTATCATCATACGTTATATACCAACTAAAGAAGAACCTACAACCATAGTCAAAAATAAAGATAAACGTATTGCAGCAGTTTGTGATTATATTAAACATTATTATAGTGAACCGATAACTTTGAATGAAGTTGCTGATCACTTTGATGTAAGTGTGTCATATTTATCACGTAAATTTAAACAACAAATGGGTATTGGCTTCACGCATTATATTAACCAAATTCGCTTAGAACATGCGAAAGATGATTTGTTGCATACACAACTCACAGTTACGCAAATTGCCTTTAAAAATGGCTTCAATTCTTCTAATTTACTAATTAAATATTTTAGACAAGAGATGAAACAAACGCCTTCTGAATACAGAAAGCAGTCTCATGAATCGAGACGATATACAACATTAGAACATATAAAAGAACCACATAATTATCAAAAATATTTGTATTATTTATCACTATTTATAAATCAAAATATGGATAATATTGTGCACTCACCTGAAGCGCAAAAGGTTATCAATGTACAATTAAAATCTAGCAACAAGGTATTGACACCGATTAAGCAAGTCGTACAAATAGGAACTTTGGATAACTTACTAGTTGAGCGCTATAAACAACAATTAAATGAAATAGAGCGAGACATGGGGGTAAGCCATATAATCATTAAAGATCCGATATTTGTAGGTGGATTAAATCAAACTTATATGGACAGTGATGAACAAATCCCTCATGTGCATCCATATATGCATATTGATGAAAGTTTAAATTATTTGATGATGAAAGGTATTGCTTTAGGGATAGAACTTGTACCACCACAGTCGGCGTTTCAATTTAAGCAGTATTTTAAAGAATTGAAACAATTGATTAAACATATGTGTAATGTCTATACACACCAAACTGCTTTACAGTTAGTAATCTATATACAAAGTGGAGATAAACAACAATTTTTGGATATAAGCAAGTTATTTAAAGCGTATTTTGTAGAAGTAAAAATGATACTTAATATACCTGTGCTTGACTTAGCGCACTTGGATCAAGATATAGATTGTTATCTAGAATTGATAGATGGAGTCGCGTTTTCAGCGAATCAAAATGATGTGATAGACCTTCAATCATTAGAAAGTGAACAATTTAATTTAGCAGAAAAGCATATACAGCAACAAATACGTCAGTTGAAGCATTACCTACAATCAAGGCAGCGTACATTATCATTTACGTTACTGAATTGGAACACGCTTACAGGTAATACGAATCTTACAAATGGTGAATACTTTAGAGCGGGAATTATATTTGAGCAATTGTTACAAATTAATCATGAGATAGATTACATAGGGTATTGGCTTAATTTCGAAATTCATCAAGCCTTTAATAGTGATGCCAGACCATCACAAGTGGGGGGCATAGAACTCTATCATCAATTTGATGCTAAACGTCCGGCGTACTTCACAAGTATGTTTTATAAACGTTTGTTCAAGCAAATTATGTATCAATGTGATTATTGTCTAGTTGTTGGTGATAAAGCACACTTTCAACTCGTTCTTTGGGATGCAGAGCATTATAATCCTTACTTTATAACAAAGAATGGGCGACAACAGTTAAATCATAGTGAATATCAAATTAATATCCGTGATATGGATGCTGGAAAGTATAAAGTTAAGCACTTTACCTTAGATAAAAATAATGGCGCGCTATATAAAATATGGCAACAATACAATACAACACATGGCATGGACCAAGAAACAATAGATTATGTCAATCGAATCACCTATCCTCAATTAAAGGTTAATGAGGTAGAGGTATTGTCATTTTTTACGTATCATATAAAATTGACAACTAATGCAATACATATAATTGAATTTAAGAAATATATATAGGGTATAAGAAAACATGTGATTTATTGCAACAGGCGCAAGCAATAAGCATTATTTGTATGAATCGAATTAGTGTAAAAGTATTTGTATGCATGAGTTGCAACGATCTATAGTGATAACGTTGGTGCCGTCTCAGTTATTGATATCTTTGAAATATAAATCAAATAAAAATTGAAGGAGGTAATAGAAAAAACAGGAAATAGCCGTGAATGTTTTGCAAATAACAAAAATGAATGACTCAAATTTGCTTTATTTTACTAAGGTGAAAAATCTGTCATAAATTATCATGGTTGATAGCAAAAATGGCATATATCGTCCGAAGCACGTTCTCTATAATGATTTTTGAACTAAGAAATGTCTAAAGCATTAATTGTATTTTAAGACATGGTTATTATAGGAGGACAAGTTTATGGCAGAAGAGGTCAATACACAGCACTATAAAGGTGATAATAAACTGATATTAGGTATTGTGTTAGGTGTAGTTACGTTTTGGTTATTTGCGCAATCACTATTAAATGTTGTACCTGAATTACAACGTTCATTCCATAGTAATATTGGTACGATTAGTATTGCAGTAAGTATTACCGCATTATTTTCCGGCATGTTTGTCGTAGGTGCAGGTAGTTTAGCTGACAAAATTGGACGTGTAAGAGTAACTTATATAGGGTTATGGTTAAGTATTATAGGATCGCTCTTGATTATAAGTACCAATATCCCATTATTCTTAATCTTAGGAAGAATTATACAAGGTTTATCTGCAGCAGCGATTATGCCTGCAACGTTGGCAATTATGAAGGCATATTACGAAGGGAAAGAGCGTCAACGTGCGCTTAGCTTTTGGTCTATTGGATCTTGGGGTGGCTCAGGATTAGCATCATTATTTGGTGGCATGGTATCCACATTTATTGGTTGGCGTTGGATATTTATACTTTCAATTATCATTGCATTAATTTCAATGTTGCTGATTAAAGGAACACCAGAAACAAAATCTAAAGGCAATGTTGCAAGTAAATTTGATTTCTTAGGATTAATTCTTTTTGTAGTCATGATGTTAAGCATTAATGTTGTGATTACGCAAAGTGCAACATTTGGGTTACTTTCTCCAATTATACTAGTACTCATCGTAGTATTTATTATATCTACTGTGGCATTTATTAAAGTTGAAAATAAAATTAACAATCCGTTGATTGATTTTAAATTATTTAAAAATAAGGCCTATACAGGTGCTACATTATCTAACTTTCTATTAAATGGTGTCGCAGGGGCACTATTAGTAGCAAATACTTTTGTACAAAGAGGTATTGGATTTAACGCCTTCCAAACAGGACTGTTGTCAATTACGTATCTTATTACAGTATTGTTTATGATTCGAGTTGGGGAAAAGGTGTTACAAAAGGTTGGCGCTAAAAAACCGATGTTGTTAGGTACTGCTTGTAACATGGTTGGTATTATTTTAATATCATTTACATTTTTACCTAATATGGTCTATGTCGTGGTATGTATTGTAGGTTATTTATTATATGGTTTAGGACTAGGTTTTTATGCAACGCCTTCAACAGATATGGCAATATCAAACTCTCCAGAAGATAAAGTAGGCGTAGCTTCGGGAATATATAAAATGGCGTCATCTCTTGGCGGTGCATTTGGTATTGCTTTGTCAGGTGCATTGTTTGGCATTGTGTCAAGTATGACAAATATTCATGTTGGTGCACTTGTTGGACTATGGCTCAATGTATTAATGGCAATCTTGTCGTTCGTAATCATTGTATTTACTGTCCCAACAACCAAAAAATATTAATTTTTTAGAGCATTTAAACATTTAACTTTTAAAGAATTAGTCAGAAAATAACAGTATGTTACGTATTAAGCTATATAGGAGGAATGCACTATGATGAATGCATTAATAGAAAAATTAAAAACTAAAGAACAACGTATGATAGATATACGAAGATATTTACATCAACATCCTGAACTGTCATTTCACGAGGAAGCAACACCGAAATATATCGCTGATTTTTACAAGGATAAAGATTGTAAAGTTGAAACGAATGTGGGTCCAAATGGCGTTAAAGTAACGATAGATAGTGGTAAGGTAGGAAAGACGATTGCGATTCGTGCTGATTTTGATGCATTACCAATTGAAGAGCAAACAGGTCTATCCTTTGCATCGAAAACACAGGGCGTTATGCATGCGTGTGGTCATGATGCACATACGGCATATATGTTGATCTTGGCTGAAACTTTAATTGAACTAAAAGACGAGTTTAAAGGTAAAGTAGTTATCATACATCAACCTGCCGAAGAAGTACCACCAGGTGGCGCACAAGGTATGATTAAAGATGGCGTGTTAGATGGTGTTGATCATGTGTTAGGCTTACATGTGATGAGTAACATGGAAGCAGGTAATATATATTATCGTGAAAAAAATGTCCAAACAGGCAGAGACTTCTTTAAATTGAAAGTCATTGGTCAAGGAGGACATGGTTCTTCACCTCATTCTGCTAATGATGCGATTGTAGCAGGTGCGCATTTTGTATCTGTATTACAAACAATTGTATCTCGTCGTTTAAATCCGTTTGAAACAGGTGTAGTAACGATAGGTTCATTCGATGGTAAAGGGCAATTTAATGTAATCAAAGACAGTGTTGAAATCGAAGGGGATGTACGTGCTTTAACAGATGAAACAAAGCAAACAATTAAAAATGAAGTACATCGCTTATCTACAGGTTTAGAGGCAATGTTTGGAGTGACTTGTGAATTAGAATATCACGATGATTATCCAGCGTTATATAATGACCCTGAATTTACAACATTTGTAGTAGACTCTATTAATAATGCAGAAACGGATGCTATCAAGAACGTTGAACGATGTGAAGCACAACCACCATCAGAAGACTTTGCATATTATGCGAAAGAACTACCTAGTGCATTTATCTATGCTGGTGCTGCACCTGAGGATGGCAAGATTTACCCGCATCATCATCCGAAATTTAATATCAGTGAGTCATCTATGAGAGTTGCTGCTGAAGCGGTTGGCTTAACTGTATTAAATTACTTGAAATAATCAATTGTAAATATTAGAAACAAGGGTTGGGGCATAATGTCTCAACCTATTTTTGTTAAGGTGAACATTTTATAAGAGGTGAATATTTAATGTCATTTCTAAATAGTAATTAGGGTTATTTGTTATGCTTATACATCAACGCGGGTGTATCTTCCATCTAGTTTAATATTGTATATTTGAGTGTATATATAAACTAATAAGAATTTATTCAAAGGATGATGGAAGATGAATGGAGATAAGAAACTGACAAGTTTGCTTGAAACATATAATAAATCGTTAAAAAAGTTATTTAAATACGATAAATCTAAAGCATTAAAGTTTGATCAGGATAGTAGAAGTAAAGTGAAGGAACAAAAAGGTGTATTTGTTATTTTTAATAATAAGCAGCCATTGTTTGTCGGGCAAGCCGGAGGTTATATGACAGGATATAAATTGACGCAAAAGGATTTAAACGACAAATTAGCGCAATTTAATTCGAGATCAGAAGCAGGTACAGCTAAATTTAGAAAAGCATTTTTAGAACAACAAAATATTACTGAAATTGAGTCGAAGGATTTTAGAGCGGAAGATTATCAATTAAAGTTTCAATACATTAAAGTTAAAGGGAATCCAGCACTAATAAATCTGCTTGAAATACTTGCTTTAGAATATGCCAAGGAAAATGATATTAAGTTATATAATTTTCAATGATATAAATAGTGAGTAGGATAGCAGAGAGGGAAGTAGGCGATAATGATGAATATGAGAAAGTTAAATCTTTGTTACGATAGCTTTGAGCTCAAGGTAAAGTTGCCGAAAAGTTATTTTAATAATTCAACTCGAAACTATCCACTCCTTATTGTACAAGATGGTGATTATTTATTTAAGGATGTTGAAGCAGAAGTTATTTTCGTAGGGGTATTACCTCATGATAGAACGGCGGAATACACACCGTGGCCAGAAGAGGTATCTAGCAAGCATTATCTTGGTGAAGCCGATGCTTATTTAAATTGGATTGTACAATCACTCATTCCTTATATGAGAAAATGCTTTAATATATCTGATAAGAGAGAGGAAATCGGTATAGCTGGTGCTTCATTTGGAGGATTGGTTTCCTTATATGCTTTATTTAAATATCATGATGTATTCGGTCACTATATATTATTATCTCCTTCAATTTGGTATCCGAATTTCATTTCATTTATGCGACATCAAACGATTATTGAAACAACACAACATATCTATTGGTATGTCGGTGCGCTTGAAGGTATAGATAGCACACATCTAAATCGTTATATGGTACCAAATACAGAACGTGGCGTTGATATATTAGATGAACTATTGATATCTGAAGAAACGACATTGCAGTTTATCCAAAATAGAAAAGGACTGCATAGGGATCATTTCTTTAAAAAGTATTTTGCTAAGGCAATTAAAAAAATATACTGATTTTGTAAAAATATTGCTGTTGATTGTTTATAGCACCTGAAACTAAGTTGTAAATAAACACTTTTTAGTATGAATAGTGCTAAGGTAAAAAGTATAAGTATAAGTTGAATTGCATTGCATTAATAATGCAATATAGTAATAAAAGTTCGAGGTTGAGAAACATTACAGTTCACAACCTCGTTTTTATTTTATGTTCAACGACTTTTTGTTTTAACTATTTTACTAAGGGTGGGGGATACTTTATGAAACAGCAAAACAAAAATATAAGTGAGCAGCAATTATTGTTAGGTATTGTACTGGCAATTTTGACCTATTGGTTATTTGCGCAGTCATTTCTTAATATTGGACCAAAAGTACAAGGGACTGTCAGCACTTCTCCAGATATAGTGAATATTTCTATCAGCCTTACTTCATTTGTGACAGGGGTATTTATGGTTGTCGCAGGTAATATTTCAGACAGATACGGTATGTTAAAGATGACACGCATTGCATTAGTATTAAGTATAGTTGGTTCATTAATGTTAATCATTACAAATAGTGTTGTGCTGTTGTTAGTTGGAAGAATGATTCAAGGATTGTCAGCAGCAATTTTAATGCCAGCAACAATATCGATGGTCAATTATTACTTTGAAGGTGCTTCAAGACAACGTGCTTTAAGCTTTTGGTCAATAGGTGCATTTGGCGGTACAGGACTTTCTTCATTTTTCGCAGGGGCAATTGCAACATTTTTTAATTGGCAAGCGATATTTATGATTTCGATTATTGTCTCGGTATGTGCCTTGTTTTTATTTAAAAATTTATCTAACCAGCAGTTTGAAAAACACGCTAAAGTAACCAAATTTGACATCAAAGGCTTAGTATTATTTATTGTGATGATTGCGAGTATAAGTTTCGTGATTACGCAAGGCTATAAGATTGGTTGGTTGAGCGCAATTACCTTCATATGTATAGGGGTATTTATTATTTGTGGTTATTTATTTTATTATGTTGAACAACGACAGTCGACGCCATTCATCAATCTACAACTATTTAAGAATAAGCCATATATTGGCGCAGTGATTGCAAACTTCTTGTTAAATACAGGGGTTGGTGTGATTGCGTTGTTAAATATGTATATCCAATCTGGAATTCACTTAAGTCCTTTATATGCTGGATTAATTACATTGCCTTATTTGATTGCTTTACTCATTGTCATACGGTTAGGAGAAAAAAGTATCAAGCGCTTTGGTGCGAAACGTGCAATGATTGTAGGACCGATATTGACTGCTTTAGGTGTTATATTATTTAGTTGTACCTTTTTAAACGCTACACAATATATTGTATTAGCATTGATTGCTTCTGTACTGTTTGGTGCAGGGACAGGTCTATTTGCTACGCCAGCATTGAGTACAGCAGTATCAACGACTGACCCGGATAAGGTTGGAGTAGCATCCGGAATTTTTAAGATGGGGTCGACGTTAGGTGGTGCATTTGGTATTGCGATTATGACTTCTCTTTTTACTGGTGTGATGCAAGGAGGATATAGCGTACATGTAGCGGCGGGAGTTGGTTTTATTGTAGGTAGTATGCTTATCTTTGGAGCAGTTTGTGCAAGTGCAATTGTGATACCAACACGGTCAGTGAAGGGGTCGGTTATAAATAGTAGATAGTTAGTATCAAAGGTTGAACAATGAGTTGTAACTAAATGGATGTTAACACATGATGTAACAGACGATTTAGACAATGAATAATGTTCAACCTTTTGTTTTGTTTATGATTTGTATTTAAATGCTAAGTGTACATCATGAGCAAAAGCAATTAGAGGTCGAATGGTCATTTGAATACTCCCTATGACAAAGAGTACGGTTCCGCTAAAGGTTGTTGCACTATTGAAAAAGAGCAAACTACCAACTAAAAAGACTAATCCTAAAATAACATCATTTAATTGATAAAGAGCTTTATAAATCATTGTAAGCCGTGTAGGTTGTGTATGATGATTAAAGTTAAGATCAGGATTTGTGGCGTTTCTATTTAGTTTGTTCAACTTATTTTTACTTGGCATTTGAGCATCCCTCTTTTCTTTGAGATATAGCAATCGTTCCCTCAATTAGTTTACATCAAACGCTGTGAGCATTATGATGATATTAATAATTGGGGAATGAAATGAGGGTGTGCTATGCATTATAAAACATATTATGAATCACCAATTGGGCGTATTGCTTTAACGTCTGATGGTACTAATCTAACTGGATTGTGGTTGCCAAAGCATAAAGACTTTGAACAACAATATAATGAAACATTAAGAGAGGCTGAGCTACCTGTATTTGATAAGGTAAGCAATTGGTTAAATGACTATTTCTCAGGAAATAATCCAGAGATAAACTTTCCATTAGCTCCTGAAGGAACGGAATTTCGAAAGCGAGTTTGGAATTTGTTGCTTAAAATACCATATGGCGAGACCGTTACTTATGGAGATATTGCACAAGACATTGCACGACAACTAGGCAAGGAGAAGATGTCTTCTCAGGCTGTTGGCGGTGCCGTTGGTAGTAATCCAATTTCTATTATTATTCCATGTCATAGAGTGGTAGGAAAAGATGGAAATCTAACGGGATACGGAGGCGGAATAGACACTAAAATAGCCTTGTTTAAAATTGAACAAATGAATATGGCTAATTACTATAGACCTAAATTTAGTACCAAACCATGATGTACTAAATTTGTATACTGTCATTAGTATTAAGTGCAAGTAGCAGAAAAATAAAAAAGCCGCTTAGCTCAAAATGTTTATGAGCATGTAGCGGCGAATTTTTATGCATTTAGTTTTCGTAAGTATCTGTCCTAAATAATTTATCACAATCTTAATTCACAGGATAAGATTAAGTGATTTAAGCATTAATTTAAGGTATTATAGTTACGGATATGATCATTGATGCTATCTAAGTAGAAAATACTATTTTGTTCATTATCTAATTCAGTTTTATGATCAAATTCTAAATTGTCAAAACGTTTGAAGAATGTTTCATACGTATCTACTGAAATCTCAGTACGGTTATTTAATAAATCTTTATGGCCTTGAATATCTAAAGCATTTTGGTAGCCTTCTACTAATTTTCCGCTAAAGAATTCACCGACTGAACCAGAACCGTAACTGAATAAACCAATGTTTTCACCAGCAGAAAGGTTATGAGTTTCTAATAATGAAATGAGGCTGAGATATAAAGAACCAGTGTAAATATTACCTACATAGCGGTTATAATATGTTGCTGCATCGTAGCCAGTAGTTAAACGTTCTTTTGTATCTTCGTCAATGTCATCTGTTAGAATAGAATCAAGTGCTTTTTTACCCATTTTTGTAAATGGAACATGGAAGCACAATGATGAAAAATCACTGAGCGATTTATTGTGACGGCGTGCATATTCATTCCAACTTTCTTGGAAAGAATGAATGTAAGCATCTTTTGATAATGCACCATCAACAAGTGGATAAGGTTGGCCACTTGGACGCCAGAAATCATATACATCTTCAGTAAATGCAACTGCATCATCATTTAGTTCAAGAATACGTGGATTTTGTGATATTATCATGGCAACAGCACCTGCACCTTGTGTAGGCTCACCACCAGAATTTAAACCATATCGTGCAGTATCACTGGCGATGACTAATACTTTTTCGTCTGGACGTTGAGCTAAATAATCTTTAGCTAACTGAATTGCTGGCGTTGCAGCGTAACAAGCTTCTTTCATTTCAATACAACGTGCGAATGGTTGTATACCTAGCAAGTTATGTATTTGGACTGCAGATGCTTTAGCCGAATCAATAGCAGATTCTGTTGCAACAATAACCATGCTAATTTGTTTTTTGTCTTCATCCGTGATGATTTCTTTGGCAGCATTTGCACCCATAGACACGATATCTTGGCTCATAGGACTTACTGACATTTCAGTTTGCCCAATACCGAGTAAAAATTTATTTGGATCAACTTGACGAGCTTCGGCAAGTTTGGCCATGTCTACATAAAATTTTGGAACATAAAAATTAATTTGATCAATACCAACTGTCATAAAGCGTATCGACACCTTTCTGTATATAAATAAGCAATTGTATCATACCAAATCAAACGAAGAAAATACAATAATTTAAAAATAGTTACAAAGGAGATTTATAATGAATAATATAGCTATTGTTAGCGCAAAGCGTACACCAATCGGGAGATATAAAGGGAAGTTAAGCAATTATTCAGCTGTAGAGCTTGGTACTAAAACATTAGAAGCAGCTATGAAAGCGGTTGAAATTAATCCGGAAATCGTAGATCAAGTCATTTACGGAAATGTATTGCAAAGTGGTAGTGGGCAAAATCCAGCACGCCAAATTAGTATAAATGCTGGTATCCCGAATACTGTACCAGCGATGACAATTAATGAAGTGTGTGGTTCGGGACTGAAATCGATTATCTTGGGTAAACAGCTCATTCAATTGGGAGAAGCCAAGGTCGTTGCTGTAGGCGGTGTAGAAAGTATGACTAATGCACCTAAGTTAATACTAAACGATGATGAAACACCTGTAGCAAGCTTTATGCATGATGGTTTAACAGATGCTTTTATGGATGTACCAATGGGCATCACTGCAGAGAAAATAGCAGAGAAATATGATGTGACAAGAGAACAACAAGATGCATTTGCTAACGAATCTCAAAGAAAAGCACATGAAGCAACATTATCAGGGAAGTTCGACAACGAAATTGTACCGTTAAAAGATATAGACGGTGAATGGATGACGACAGATGAAGGTATTAGAGGCAATAGTAGTATAGAGAAATTAGCGACATTAAAAACAATCTTTAAAGAAGATGGAACTGTAACAGGTGGCAATGCTTCAAGTATCAATGATGGTGCGTCAACAGTGATACTTATGGATGCAGATTACGCAAAACAAGAAGGTTTTGAAATACTAGCTTATGTTGGTGAACATGCAGAAATTGGTTGTGATCCAGAATTTATGGGTTATGCACCATATCATGCTGTCACACAACTATTAAATAAAGCTGATAGAGATATTGATGAAGTTGATATAGTTGAAATGACAGAAGCATTTGCAGCACAAAGTATTCCTGTAACAAAGAATTTAAATATTCCTGAAGAAAAACTTAATTTATATGGTGGTGCAATTGCTTTAGGTCATCCAATTGGTGCGAGTGGCACAAGATTAGTAACAACTTTAGTGAACGCTTTAGCACAAGAGCAAAAGCAAACAGGTGTTGCAACGGCTTGTATTGGTGGGGGCTTAGGTATCGCTATGTTGATTGAGAAGGGGGATAAATGATGGAAAGCTTAGGCAAGACATTTCGTCATTTGTCACGTAAAGAAAAATTAGAGGAATTGGTTACTAAAGGCTGGTTAAGTGAAGAGAATCGGGATATGTTTTTACATGATCCATTAATTTCCGAGGAAATCGCTGATAGTTTAATTGAAAATGTAATTGGACAAGGTGCATTACCAGTAGGTTTATTGCCGGAAATTATTGTCGATGGTAAATCATATGTCGTGCCAATGATGGTAGAGGAACCGTCAGTTGTTGCAGCAGCAAGTTATGGTGCAAAGTTAGTAAATCAGACTGGTGGGTTTAAAGTTGTAGCTAGTGAGCGCTTGATGATAGGTCAAATCGTATTTGATGGCGTTACTGATACAACAGCATTAGCCAACAAATTACAAGAATTAGAACCGAAGATTAAGCAAATTGCTGATGAATCTTATCCATCTATTTTAAAGCGTGGCGGTGGGTATCATAAAATAGAAATTGATACCTTTGCAGAAGCGCAATTATTGTCATTAAAGGTATATGTTGATACACAAGATGCAATGGGCGCTAATATGCTAAATACTATTTTGGAAGGTATTACGGCCTACTTGAATAATGAATTGTCAGATATAGATATTTTAATGAGTATACTGTCAAACCATGCGACAGCATCAGTTGTGAAAGTGCAAGGTGAAATTGACGTCGATGCTTTGACAAAGGGTGATCGAGACGGACACGTTGTTGCAAAACGCATGGAACGAGCTTCTGTCTTAGCACAAGTGGATATTCATCGTGCTGCTACACATAATAAAGGTGTTATGAATGGAATTCATGCAGTAGTGTTAGCTACAGGTAATGATACAAGAGGAGCTGAAGCTAGCGCACATGCTTATGCTAGTAAAGATGGTCAATATCGAGGTATTGCTACATGGGAATATGATGAGCAACGTCAAAAATTAATCGGCACAATCGAAGTTCCAATGACATTAGCAACCGTTGGTGGAGGTACGAAAGTATTACCCGTTGCAAAGGCGGCATTAGATTTAATGAAAGTAACCTCAGCTAAAGAATTAGGTCATGTTGTTGCAGCAGTTGGACTTGCACAGAATTTCTCAGCTTGTCGAGCACTTGTATCTGAAGGGATCCAACAAGGACATATGAGTTTGCAATTTAAGTCGTTAGCTATCGTAGTTGGCGCACAAGGTGCAGAAATTGAACAAGTTGCTCAGTTGTTAAAGCAACAGCCACAAGCCAATACGGCAGTTGCCGAGCAATTATTAGCTGACATTAGAACGCATCAATAATAAATATAATATAGTCTAAACGCTAGTATCAGATTTGAAGTACGATGTACTTTATTATAGATGATAACTGGCTTTAGGCTTTTTTTATAGTATTACTACAAATAAAGTAAGCGTTATCATATAATAAGTGAGGATACTATTTGAGGAGGAATAAGCATGACAAATGAAATTCCAAAGTTAAATTATACGGGTGCAGCAGCTACTGCAGTTCCTTTACAAGCACACGAACAATACTTACAAACTGTTACTGCAGAACCATGGGTGAAAATTTCTGATGATGGTTTACAATTAGAAGGACTATGTTTTGATCGTCAAGGAGATTTAATGTTGTGTGAGGTTTTTGGAGGGACTATCTTTAAAGTTGAAATGCCTGAAAAGAAAGTAAAAGCACATTTTACTGCTAATAAACAAAATCCTGCTGCAGTCAAAATTCATAAAGATGGTCGATTGTTTGTATGTTATTTAGGAGATTTTGAAAGTTCAGGTGGTATTTATGCGGTCGATGCTAACGGTGAACAACAACAAATGATTATTTCGGATATTGAAACGGAATACTGTGTCGATGACTTAGTATTTGATAGTAAAGGTGGTTTTTATTTTACTGATTTTAGGGGCTATTCGACAAATCCAAAAGGTGGCGTTTATTACGTCGATCCTGAATATAAAAGTGTGACACCTGTTCTGTTAAATCTTGCAGTAGCAAATGGTATTGCATTGAGCACGGATGAGCGTACTCTATGGGTAACTGAGACGAATGCGAATCGTTTGCATAGAGTCGATTTATTAGAAGATGGTGTCACAATTGCACCGTTTGGCGCATCAATCCCTTATCATTTTACAGGGCATGAAGGACCAGACTCTTGTTGTATAGATGCAGATGATAATTTATATGTTGCGATGTATGGTCAAGGACGTGTGTTAGTTTTTAATCCTAAAGGTTACCCTATAGGCCAAATATTAATTCCAGGTAGAGATAGTGGGAAGATGTTACGTTCAACACATCCTGCATTTATCCCTGGTACAGATCAGTTGCTGATTTGTTCAAATGATATTGAAAATGGTGGCGCATCTTGGATATATACAGCTAAAGGTTTTGCCAAAGGTCATCATAGTTACCAATTTCATTAAGATAACTATTCATAGATCGTTAGCGTTCGGAATGTTACTTGTCGCTAGCGATTTTTAAGATTTAATGCTTTCAATTAAAGATTGGTAAAAGCTGAAAATATAAAGTACAAATTATATAGAATATATTATGTTCAATGATAATTAGTGCTGAATAAAATACAGATAAAAGATAAATATGTTGTTGAAAGCGCTTTCTTTTTTGGGTATTATTTATTTAACAAAGGGAGGCGCTGTTAATGTTTAATAAGAAAAAAGGAACTGAACAAGACAAAGTCACTACGAAAAAAGAAATAGGGATTACTGCTGCAGTATTTACATTAGCAATAATGATAGCTTGCATGTTATTTACAGTTGCTGTACTTGAGAAGGAACCCCACATTCCACTCATGATTGGAACTGCAGTTGCTATTATTGTCACTATGTTACACGGTTATGCATTTGAAGAAGTGGAAGAAATGATGTATAAGGGGATACGTCATGCTTTGCCAGCGATCGTTATTATTATCTTAGTTGGTTTGATCATCGGTTCATGGATTGGTAGCGGTGTTGTAGCTACGATGATTTATTACGGTTTACAATTAATTGATCCTAGATACTTTTTAACGGTGGTCGTTATTCTATGTGGAATTGTGGCTTTAGCTATTGGTAGTAGTTGGTCGACTATGGCAACAGTTGGTGTAGCTTCTATGGGGATTGGTATTAGTATGGGAATATCACCTGGGATGGTTGCCGGTGCGGTCATTTGTGGTTCGTATTTTGGTGATAAAATGAGTCCACTGTCAGACACTACCAATTTGGCTTCAGGTCTAAGTGATGTAGATTTATTTGATCACATTAAACACATGCTTTATACAACAATTCCTGCGTTGATAATTACGTTGATTGCCTTTTTCTTTATTGGTCAACAATTTGGTGCTAAGCATTTTGATACTAAAAATATCGACAAAATATTACATACAATGCAAGATCAATTCGTAATTACGCCATGGTTATTATTAATTCCACTTATTGTAATTGGACTTGTCGTAGTTAAAGTTCCAGCAATACCAGCCATTGTCGTAGGTATTATTCTAGGATTCTTTGCACAAATCTTTATTCAAGGTGGCAGCTTAACGGAAGCATTAACAGCCTTACAAACGGGTTATACGATTGATTCAGGTAATAAGTTAGTCGATGAATTGTTTAACCGTGGTGGTTTGGAGTCAATGTTCTACACGATATCATTAACGCTTGTTGCAATGACATTTGGTGGAGTATTGGAATATTCCGGTATGCTTGCAGCATTGATTTCTGTAATCTTAAAGTTTGCAAAATCGACGGGATCACTTATTGCGTCAGTAATTGTGTCATGCATAGGAACAAACTTTACATGCTCAGAACAATATATATCAATCATTGTACCTTCTCGCATGTATGCAAGTACGTTTAAAGAGAAGGGATTACATCCAAAGAACTTATCAAGAGCATTAGAAGATGGAGGGACACTGACGTCTGTATTTGCGCCATGGAATACTTGTGGTGTGTTTATCGCTTCGACATTAGGTGTTTCAGTTATGGAATATGCACCTTATGCTATCTTAAATTATACTGTGCCTATTATATCTATTATATTTGGTTATATTGGCTTTAAAATTATTAAATTAGACGATGATAATGATGGAAAATCATTAAATAATACTAAAGGAACAGAGTTAGTTTAATTACACTTTGTTAAAGCATACTTTAGACACTCGTTAAAGTCTATCGGCATGATAAGACAACATATGCGAATCAATATGTGAATATGGTCATAATATTAATGGCTTACTGTTCAATATTGTAGGATGTGTATGCGTTAAGTCTGAATCATTGAGTCTGAATCATTGAGTCCGAATGACTATGCCGGGTGTCTATCTTTTTTTGTCACAGCTCAATCAGTGTTATACTACTGATAATCAAGCTTTCACTTTGTTTGGATTAGGGGAGACATACTATGGATATTAAGCAAATGAAATACTTTGTTGAAGTGGTAAATCAAGATGGCATGACAAATGCGTCTAAATCATTATATATTGCACAACCGACAATCAGTAAGGCGATCAAAGATTTAGAGAAAGAACTTAATATGCCACTATTTGACAGAAGTAAACGTCAATTGGTATTAACGGATGCGGGTAAAATATTCTTTCAAAAATGTAAAGAAATATTGACGCTTTATAATGATTTACCCAAGGAGATTAATAGCTTACTTGGTTTAGAGACAGGACATATTAGCATTGGATTATCTGCTGTAATGAATATGAATCAATTTATCCATATTTTAGGACAATTCCATCAACAATATCCAAATGTAACATATAACCTAGTTGAAAATGGCGGAAAAATGATTGAAACACAACTTATTAATGATGAAATTGATATAGGTATAACAACATTACCCGTAGATAAAACGATATTTCATTCAATACCACTTTATCAAGAAGATTTACGTCTCGTACTGAATAAGGAACATGAGCTAGCACGTTACGACGAGATTGAAATGCACATGTTAAAAGATGAAGACTTTATTTTATTTAATGAAGATTTCTATTTAAATGATAAAATTATTGAAGCAGCTAAAAATGCAGGGTTTATCCCTAATACAATTTCCAAGATTTCGCAGTGGAACTTTATAGAAAATTTATTAAGTGCGCACCTTGGTGTAAGTATATTGCCAGAAAATATTGTGAATATGCTTGATAACAATTTTAAAAATATAAAAATTGTAGATCAATCCATGCGTTGGGAATTAGGAGTTATTTGGAAAAAGGATAAATATTTAAGTCATGCCACAAGACAGTGGATAGATTTTATGAAATTACATTTATAATGCGTGACATAATATAGAATAGATTATTGAATGATAGCTCTATCGACAACTGAAAAGTCGATGGGGCTTTTTTTAATGTAATAAATTCATATTATAAATAACTATAATGTAAAGCGTTTCCATAGAAAAAAGTAATACTTTATATTAAAAATCAATATTTTTATTATGAGTGATTCTCACTTATACTTATATATGTAAACAAAAATAACAGTTCGTGAAACTGTTCTAAAGGAATGATGAGTATTGCATATCGCACGCAAAGTTATTAGAACACTGATGCAAATCATGGTCATAATGGTTATTACTTATTTGGGCAATGTGCTACAACAAGTGTTACACATCCCCATCGCAGGTAGTATTGTAGGTTTATTTTTATTTTTCTTATTATTACAATTTAAAGTTATACCATCTAAATGGGTGAATGATGGTGCTAACTTCTTTTTAACATTTATGGTGTTTTTCTTTATACCTTCAGTGGTAGGTGTCATGGATGTTGTGTCGGAAATTGATGTTAACTTCGTGTTGTTCTTTACAATGGTAATATTTGGAACATGTTGTGTGGCATTAATTTCAGGGTTTATTGCTGAAAAAATGGTTAAAATCACAAGATACGGGAATGGACAAAATTAGATGTTAATACTAAAAACAATTTTCATGATTGTATTAACTGTAATCATGTATATCGGCGCCAAGAAATTACAACAACGATACAAAAGTCCATTTTTAAATCCAGCATTAATATCATCCATAGGCATCATCATCGTACTATTATTATCAAATGAAGGTTATCAAGATTATATGGTCGGTGGACAATGGATCAATTATCTTCTAAATTGTACGGTTGTATGCCTTGCTTTTCCTCTTTATCAAAACCGTCAAAAGATAATGGCCCATTTAAAGATAATTGTTAGTAGTGTACTCGCAGCAGTGTTATTAAATTTCATATTTGTATATAGTATTCTTAAACTATTTGGCTATTCTAAAGAAGTGATAGTTACAATGTTGCCAAGATCTATGACTGCAGCAGTAGGTATTGAAGTATCTCATCAACTCGGTGGTATAGACACGATTACCGTTATGTTTATCGTTGCAACTGGTTTGATTGGCAGTATTGTGGGTTCTTATTTGTTAAGATTCGGCAGATTTGAAACATCAATAGCTAAAGGTTTAACATATGGAAATGCGTCACATGCATTTGGTACGGCAAAGGCATTAGAAATGGATCTAGAATCAGGTGCATTTAGCTCAATAGGTATGATTTTAACTGCAGTGATGAGCTCAGTGTTGTTACCAATACTCATCCTTTTCTTATATTAGAGTAATCGTTTTTTAGATTTTTGAATTATGGAAATTAAAAATATATAGTGAAATGTTTGAAAGGGGCTATTTTAAAATGGCAAAAATTAAAGCAAATCATGCATTAGTTAAAGCGTTACAAGCTTGGGATATTGATCACTTATATGGTATTCCAGGAGATTCAATAGATGCTGTCGTAGACAGTTTAAGAACAGTGAGAGAAAATATTGAGTTTGTACATGTAAGACACGAAGAAGTTGCAAGTTTAGCTGCAGCTAGTTATACAAAATTAACAGGGAAAATTGGGGTCGCTTTAAGTATTGGTGGACCTGGTATTGTTCATTTATTAAATGGTATGTATGATGCCAAGATGGATAATGTGCCACAATTGATTTTATCAGGACAAACAAATAGCACAGCATTAGGTACTAAAGCATTCCAAGAAACTGATATTAGTAAAATGGTTGAAGATGTAGCTGTGTATAATCGCCAAATTTCAGAAAATGATAAAGATATCTTTGGCATTGTTAATGAAGCGATTCGTACAGCTTACGAGAAAAAAGGTGTGGCAGTACTTATCTTGCCAAATAACTTGTTAACTAATAAGGTTAAAGACAATACCAATACACCAGTTGATACTGCTCCACCAGCACGTATTGCACCTAAACCTAGAAGTATTAAAAAAGCAACTAAATTAATCAATAAGAGTAAACGACCAGTTATGTTAATCGGTACTGGTGCTAAACATGCTAAAGATGAAGTACGTGAATTTATCGAAGCGGTAAAAATCCCTTCAATTATCACATTACCTGCAAAAGGAATTTTACCTGATGCACATCCATATAATATTGGTAATTTAGGTAAAATAGGGACTAAAACATCTTATCAAACGATTCAAGAAGCAGATTTATTAATTATGGTAGGTACAAATTATCCATATGTAGATTATTTACCTAAGAAAAATATCAAAGCAATTCAAATTGATACAAATCCGGAAGCAATTGGACATCGCTTTGACATTAATGTAGGTATAATTGGAGACAGTAAATATGCTTTACAACAACTTACAGATTCTGTGAAGTTTGTTTCTAATAGAGATTTCTTAAATAAAACATTAGAACGTAAGGCTACGTGGGACTCTTGGATGACTGCAGATAAACAAGATGAAAGCAGTCCAATTCGTCCAGAGCGCTTAATGGATGCGATTAATAAAGTCAGAACAGATGATGCAATCTTCTCTATAGATGTTGGTACATCTACAGTTTGGTCAACACGTTATTTAGATTTAACTGTTAATAATAAATTTATTATTTCAAGTTGGTTAGGTACAATGGGTTGTGCATTACCAGGTGCAATTGCTGCTAAACGTGCATATCCAAATCGCCAAGTCGTAGGTATTGCAGGTGACGGTGGCTTTGAAATGGTAATGCAAGACTTTGCCACTGCAGTTCAATATGACTTACCGATGACAATCTTTGTCTTAAATAATCAACAATTGTCATTTATTAAATACGAGCAACAAGCAGCAGGTGAATTAGAATATGCTATTGACTTTACAGACATTGATTTAGCAAAATTTGCTGAAAGTTGTGGCGGTGTCGGTTATACATTAACTGACCCACATCGAATCGATGAAGTTGTTGAAGATGCAATGTCACAAGACAAACCAACAATTGTCAATGTATATGTTGATCCAACTGCAGCACCATTACCAGGTAAAATTGTTAAAGATGAAGCAATTAATTATGGTAAATGGGCGTATAGATCAATCACAGAAGATAAAAAATTAGACTTTGATGAATTACCACCAATGTCTACTGCAATGAGACGTTTCTTCTAATCATTTAAATAGTAATCAATCAACAACCCGAAATGAGCAACGAGCTTATTTCGGGTTGTTTTTTATATGAAATTAAGGTAATTGAATATTTCCCGGAAAATAGGTTATTGATATATAGTAAAATTACATATGTGATGTATTGAAGGGGATGTTTATTCACAATGACAAAACGAATTAAACAATTGAAACATATTAAAACACCACATACTTATGCGCTACTATTATCTATTATTGTCTGTGCAAGTGTATTAACTTATATTATACCTGCCGGTGCATATGATAGAGAGAAAAAGGATGGACAAACATTAGTGGTATCAGGTACATACCATGAGATTAATCAGCATGGTGTATCATTTTTTGATATATTTCGTGCAATACCAGAAGGGCTTATTAGTGGTGGCGAAATTGTATTTTATATCTTTTTAGTTGGTGGCGCGTTTGGAATAGTTCATAAGACTGGTGCATTTGAAAATGGTGTCAACACAGCGATGCAAATATTGGGTAGATTTAAAGTGCTGATGATTCCGTTAACGATGCTCATATTTTCAATATTAGGATTTACAATTGGATTAGCGGAAGAAACAATCATATTTGTGCCAATAGGCATTATTATTGCACGAACATTGGGGTATGATGCAATGACTGGCGTTTCAATGGTTATACTTGGTGCCGCAAGTGGATTTTTAGGAGGCATGCTCAATCCATTTACCGTTGGTGTTGCACAATCTGTAGCAGAATTGCCTATGTTTTCAGGTTGGGGATTACGAACAGTGATTTATATTGTGGTGTTACTTGTAGCGATATCTGTCGTTATGTTATATGGTCGCCGGGTGAAAAATGACATGTCTAAAAGTATCGTTTATGAATTAGAGCAGAAAGAAAGGTCAGTACAAACGACGGTCGAGCAGTCTCGTTTTTGTAAGAGACAAGCGCTTGGTCTACTTTTTATTGTTGCAACCATCTTGTTAAATGTTTACGGTATATTTTCTTTCGGGTGGTCATTTAATGAAATGAGTGCAAACTTTATTCTAGCAGGTTTATTAGCAGGATTTGTTGGTGGTTTGGGCGTAAATGGGACCTTCGACGCAATGATTGAAGGGATGAAAGACATCTTATTTGGTGCTATGATCGTTGGTTTTGCAAAAGGTATTATCGTCATATTAGAAAATGGCCATATCATAGATTCTATAGTTCATGGTATGACATTATTGTTACATGGCGTACATCCAACAATAGTGATATTGATGATGTTTGTATTACAATTTTTATTAAACTTCTTTATTCCTTCCGGGTCTGGTCAAGCATTAACAACGATGCCGTTAATGGTTCCAATTTCCGATTTGTTGGAAATCAATAGACAACTTACAGTTTTGGCCTTTCAATATGGTGATGCGATTAGTAATGTATTATTTCCAACATCAGCCATTTTGATGGGGGCGTTAGCAGTAGGCAAGATTACGTATATACAATGGTTAAAGTTTGCTTGGAAGCTCATACTACTTTGGGTGGTTGTTTGTAGTGTAGCAATGACACTTGCATTGTTATTAGGGTATTAAACTGCATTGTTGTATGAATGTAAGAAATTTTTCTTTAAATATGAAAAAAGATATTGTCGAAATAGCGCTTTCATTATATAATGATTTTAAATACAATATCATATTGCGTGTTACTGGTGATGCAGGCATGAGCAAACGAAATGACTATGGAAATGTATAGTCTTGTTTGTTCATGCCTTTTTTATATGCTTATAACGCGTAATAAATGAATTAAGAAGGGATGTTATTCATGTTTAAGAAGCTTTTTGGACAATTGCAACGAATTGGGAAGGCATTGATGTTACCTGTTGCAATTCTTCCAGCTGCTGGTCTATTACTAGCACTTGGAACAGCTTTTCAAGGAGAGTTTTTACAGTCTTATTTACCATTTATTAAAGCGGAAGGTTTTCAAAATGTAGCTCAAATGATGGAAGGTGCCGGTGGGATAATCTTTGATAATTTACCGATTATCTTTGCGCTCGGTGTAGCCATTGGTTTAGCGAGTGGTGATGGTGTAGCAGCTATTGCTGCCTTTGTTGGATTTATTGTTATGAATAAGACAATGGGTGCATTTTTGCATATTACACCTGAAAATGTTAATGACACTGCAAGTGGTTATGCTAGTGTGTTGGGTATACCGACATTACAAACAGGGGTGTTTGGCGGTATTATCGTCGGGGCACTAGCTGCATGGTGTTACAACAAATTCTATAATATATCGCTACCGAGTTATTTAGGATTCTTTGCTGGTAAACGTTTTGTACCAATTATGATGGCAACATGTTCGTTTATCTTAGCATTTCCAATGGGAGTAATTTGGCCGTTTATTCAAACTGGCTTAAATGCCTTTAGTGAAGGATTACTTGATTCAAATACAGGTTTAGCCGTATTCTTATTTGGGTTTATCAAACGTTTACTCATTCCATTTGGCTTGCATCATATTTTCCATGCACCATTCTGGTTTGAATTTGGTAGTTATAAAAATGCAGCAGGTCAAATCATTCATGGTGATCAGCGTATATTTATAGAGCAAATTAGAGACAATGTACCATTGACTGCAGGTAAATTTATGGGTGGGGAATTCCCTGTTATGATGTTTGGTTTACCAGCAGCGGCCTTAGCAATTTATCATTCTGCTAAAAAAGAAAATCGTAAAGTAGTCGGAGGTTTAATGCTTTCAGGTGCTTTAACGTCATTCTTAACAGGTATTACAGAACCATTAGAATTCTCATTCTTATTTGTAGCACCATTATTATTCTTTATTCATGCAGTGCTCGATGGTTTGAGTTTCTTAATTATGTATGTACTTCATGTATATCTAGGTTATACATTCTCAGGTGGCTTTATAGACTTTTTATTATTAAATATTATGCCAAATAAAACAGCATGGTGGCTTGTTATACCTGTTGGTCTTGTGTATGGCGTATTATACTACTTTATCTTTAGATTTATTATTAAGAAATTCAACTATAAAACACCAGGCCGAGAAGATAAAGATATGCAAAGTAACAGTGTAGCGAAAAATGATCTGCCGTTTAAAGTCTTAGATGCTATGGGTGGAAAATCTAATATTAAACATTTAGATGCTTGTATCACACGTTTAAGAGTTGAAGTGAATGATAAGTCAGCTGTAAACGTTGAAGCATTAAAGCAACTAGGTGCATCTGGAGTACTTGAGGTTGGAAATAATATGCAAGCTATTTTCGGTCCTAAATCAGATCAAATCAAGCATGACATGTCAATGATTATGAGTGGTGAAATCACGAAACCAAGTGAAACAACGGTTACAGATGATGATGTAGTACAAGTACCAGCAGCAGATAATCAAGATACAGCCGATAAACAGACATTGATAGAAGTATTTGCCCCTGGTACTGGTAAAATCGTACCTTTAAGTGAAGTGCCGGATCAGGTATTTGCACAAAAAATGATGGGCGAAGGTTTAGGCTTTATTCCAGAGGATGGCACGATTGTTGCACCATTTAATGGTACTGTTAAGACAATATTCCCAACAAAACATGCGATAGGGTTAATTTCAGAAGATGGATTAGAACTATTAATTCATATTGGAATAGATACAGTTAAGCTAGAAGGTAAAGGATTTGAAAGCTTAGTAGCAACAGATGAACATATTAAAAAAGGTCAGCCAATTATGAAAGTGGACCTTGATTATATTAAAGAACACGCACCAAGTATTGTGACACCGTTAATATTAACAAACTTAGAAGAGCGTAACTTTAAAGTTCAAGATGTGGAATATGTAACAAGTGGTGACTTGTTGATTACTGTGAGATAATCAAAACATTTACTTACTGTTAGATTATAGTAAGACAGTATCAAAGATATAATTTAGAGTCTGGGACATATTTAACCAGCATAAAGCCCCTCAAAGATCAAAAATCTTTGAGGGGCTTGTTAATTTATATCAATACTTCGTATTATTATTGCTTGCTCGTCTAGGAAGTTGGGTCGAGTCTCATGTCGACACTCACCTTACTCACATAGATGTCTCGCAAACCATACACAGTGCTTTTATCTTATTACTAAAAAATAAGACTCGATCGTATCATTTAATAAACGCCACTAAACAAAATTAACGAGGCACGAGGCGTCTGATGTATAAAAATTTATAATATGTCTCAATTAACGCTACTGGTGGAAACTGAAATGTTTATCTCTGAAAATGATAACTTTAAATAGCTAATTTCAACAATGCATACTTCGTCCAAATTAAATGTTGAAAAATTCTGAATTTATATCTACTATGAAATAAATAGAAAAAAAGGGTGATTATATGGAGTATCAGCTAGCGATAAATGTTACACCTCAAATTAAACTTGTACAGCCAGAATTATATATGGCAGAAGCTTTGTACAATACAATAAAATCAAACTATCAACATTTAGTAACCTTTCTAGATTTTATTCAAGAGGATATGACGATTGAAGATGAGCAACAATATTTAACAATGATGCTAAATCATCAAGCACAAAATAAAGGTCGATTGTATCTTATTTATTTTGAAGATGAATTGATAGGTACAATTGATTTGCATAAGATTCAAATGCAACATAAAAAGGCGGAAATTGGTTATTGGATTGCGGAAAATTACGCAGGTCGTCAAATAACGACGCAATGTGTTCAACATTTGTGCTATCTTGCCTTTGAAGTATTTGGCTTGAATAAATTAACTATCAAGGCAGATGTACGCAATATTGCTAGTAATAAAGTCGCGGAAAAGGTTGGTTTCTCTTATGTTGGAACAGACTTAGAAGATATGTTTGATGGTGAGGCATACAGAGATATGAATCGTTATTCATTATTAAAGCGCGATTATAACAAGCAATGATCATTGCTCATGCAGAAGTATTTTACATGTTAAGTGTTCTAAAGTTTTAACTCGTTGTAGTAATGATTTAATGGAACAAAAATAATCGAAGGTGGGATGACCAATGTTACAAAGAAAGTTAAATATAGCGAATTTAAATACACCTATTCAAAAACTAGACCAATTAAGTAGTACATTAGGAAAGCAAATTTATGTAAAACGTGATGACTATACGGGAACAGAAATATCTGGAAATAAAGTCAGAAAGCTAGAATATACGATTCAATATGTGTTTGATAATGGATATGACACAGTTATTACAACGGGAGCTATTACTTCAAATCATGCCCGCGCAACAGCAGCATTATGTGCTAAATACAATCTAGAGTGTCATTTGGTATTACGAGGAGATGCAGCTATTTTCGAAGGTAATTTATTTTTAGGTACGATGCTCGGTGCAAAAATTCATCAAATCAGTGCTGACACTTCGAGAGAAGATACAATGGATGAACTGTATCATCAATTAAAGTCTGAGGGTAAACATCCGTTGATTATACCCGTAGGTGCCTCGGATTGGATTGGTACTCATGGATATATCAATGCATATGAGGAAATACTTAAACAACAACAAACGATGAATATTCATTTTGACTCTATCAATGTAGCAGTAGGTTCAGGTGGTACATATGCAGGCTTGTGGTATGGGAACAACGTACATAATGAGCAGACAAAAGTGATTGGTTATGCAGTCGATCAAAGTGCGCCTGCCTTTACCGATAAAGTGAAAGAAATCATACATGATATAGATAAATCAGTAACATCATTCTATTCAATAAATATTAATGATCATTATATTGGTTTAGGATATGGTCAAGCTACGGATGAAGAATTAGCATTCTATGTTGAAATTGCGCAACAAGAGGGGATTATTTTTGATCCTACTTATACTGGTAAAGCCTTTCGTGGTTTAATCTCCGAGATAAAGCAAGGAAACTATAATAATCAAGAGCACATATTATTTATTCATACTGGTGGTCTACAGGGCTATACAGAAGAGACAAGACAACGCATTCAACACATGATTAGTAACCAAGATTAAGTTGACCAATGTAAAATATATTTGAATTTTAGATAGAATATAAAGCTAAATTGAAAAGACTATAAAAAAGCAAATTGATTGCTATTTTATAGGACAATGTTTCATAATGAGATACACTTTATGTGGTAAGGAAGGTGGTCATAAGTGGAGCAATTATTGTCAACAATTGCAGCATATCAGGATTTTGTTCATACGCATAAACTAGCTGTCATACATGTTATGAGAGATAATTGTAGTGTGTGTCATGCTGTATTACCACAGATCAGAGGTTTAGTCGAAGAGTATCCAGGCGTAGTTCTAGGCGTAATTAATCAGAGTGAATTAGAAGCCATTGCAGGTGAATTAAATATCTTCACTGTACCTGTTGATTTAATATATTTAGAAGGCAAAGAAATGCATAGGCAGGGAAGATTTATTGATATGCAATTATTTGAAAAGCAATTAAACTTAATGTATCAAAGTATAGCGTGAAAAATGAATATAGAAGGAAGTATGGATGCTTCTTTGACGAACAATCACTCAGTTGGCATGGTTCGTTGGAGAAGCTTTCTTTATGTAAAGTGCTAGCTATAAATGTTGTGCAAAATAAAAGATGGTTTCATTAAATAAGTTGTATCTTTATTAAATGAAATATTGTATTATAGTGATAATCAATAGGGGGAGGTTAATTGTATGAGAATTGAGCGAATATGTCCCGACGAAGCTGAAGCGCTATATCGTTGTATGAAACAAATTGATAAAGAGTCACAATTTATGCTGTATTTGCCCGATGAAAGAAATTTTAATCAAGAAAAGTTAGCAGAAGAGCTTAAATTAAACTTTTTTATCGGTGTGAAAACAGATAACAATGATATTGTAGGATATTTAATGGTTCATATTAGTACAGTTTCTAAAATAAAGCACATTGGTTATATTGTTATTGGAATGATGAATGATTATCGTAAACGTGGATATGCCACACAGATGTTTGAGGAAACATTGAAATGGGCTGAACGTAAGGGTTTGAGAAGATTAGAATTAACTGTGATAACGACGAATACCCCCGCAGTGAACTTTTATGAAAAGTTAGGATTTAAGATAGAAGGTATCAAACGTCAATCTATATTTATGGACGAACATTACTTTGATGAATTGTATATGGCAAAGTTATTAAATGAAGGTATAGATGGAGATAATGGCATAGTTTGGTAATTTCTACATTGAAGCACTTTGTACGTTATGCTTAATACATAATTTTATAAAACAAAACCTTTTTCAAATAAATATTAATTCATTATGATTGGAAAAGGAGGCGATAATATGCTGAAAAAAATAATGCTTGTACCATTGATAACCATTGGTGCTACCTTTGCTTATGCTAAGATTAAGGAGAAGAGAAGTTACAAAAGCTTTCTCATTGAACAGGTATTCAAAATGACAAGAAGTAAATTGACATTTTCGACAGTTGAAGGGGCGCAGCGTGCACAATCTGTCACTCAATATGAAACGAAAGGATTGCATCAGCAACCGAAACATCAATTTGAGAATACAGTAGAAAGATGTGACCAGAATGATACTACAACTTACATAATTAATCAGCAACCGGATGATGCGCAAGATATTGTATTATATATTCACGGTGGTGCTTGGTTTAAAGATCCACTGCAAGGCCATTTTGAATTTGTTGATCAATTAGCCAGTGAATTATCAGCTACCATTATAATGCCAATATACCAGAAAGTACCTCATGCGGATTATCGTGCGACGTTTAAACTTATCACTGCTATTTATGAGCGTATACTAGACACATATCAAGCTCAAGACTGTTCTCGCATTATTCTAATGGGCGATTCTGCTGGTGGACAAATTGCTTTAGCCTTTGCACAGTTACTGAAGTATAAAGACATGAGACAACCGGATAATATAGTATTAATATCTCCTGTTCTTGATGCAACATTCAATCATTCAGCAACGATTGAATATGAAACTGTTGATCCGTTATTAGGTATACAAGGGTTAAATTATTTCTTGAAACAATGGGCAGCAACGCTTCCACTAGAACATAGTATATTGTCACCAATAAATGGAGATATGACTGGATTAGGTCACATTACATTAGTAATTGGTACAAAAGAGTTACTTTATCCAGATGCGTTGAGGCTATCGACAAAGTTAAATCACAATAACATCGAACATGAATTTATTGTTGGATATAATCAATTTCATATTTATCCTATTTTTAATATACCTGAACGCCGACAAACAATTAATAAATTAAAGCGAATATTGAAGCGATAATTGAATAAACGATGCAATTCGTACCTAAGCTGACGCTTAGGTATAGGTTATTAAAGATATTGAGTAGTGAACATAATTAACAAAGCGTGCGCTTGAACCTTTAAGTTCTTGCGACACGCTTCTTTTATAATATCAAGTTTGCTGTATATTGATTGTTTAATCATTCAGTATCGCTAGGTTGTTTCTTTAACGATAATGTTAAAATTAAAATAATAATTAATAGAATGCCTAGAATTTGTAATGGTAAAAATTGAACATGTAGCCAAAGTGCACTAGAAACAATGGCCATTACTGGTTCTATTGTCCCAAATAATGTAGTTTCCTTTGCACTTAGATAATTTAAGCTTTGGATAAAAAATAAAAATGCTACTGCCGTGCCAAATATAATCCCGAAAGCAAGGTATATACCGGTTGAGTATGTGATATGATTAACATCAATGTGCCAAATTGGTGCTTTGAAATTAAGTAAAATACCTGAAATTAACATTGCCCAACCAACGACTAAAATAGAAGGATAACGTAACAATAACCTCGTAGCATATAATGTATAAAAGGTGAGGGACAATCCTGAAATAATCCCCCAGTAAACACTAGGCATCGGCACAGTTAAATTGCTTATGGAACCATTCGTTAGTAATAAAAATGTACCTGACAATGTCAGTAAAATAGCTATACAGTCAAACATTTTAAATCGTTCTTGTCCTCGTAGTACATACCATATAATAATATATAATGGTGCGATATATTGTAATAATGTAGCCACTGCTGCATTACCGTAGTTAATAGATGCCATATATGAATATTGCACTAATAACATACCGAATATAGAAAAAATAATCAGTTGTATAAAACTACGTTTTGATGTAAATATGATGAAAATGGATTTACGAGGATTAAGTAGCTTATATATAATCAGCAGTAAGATGCCACTAATTAATAATCGTGCTGTAACGTACCAGTTTATTTCAATGTTGCGATGTTGAAATAAAAAATCTGATACAGTTCCCCCTAATCCCCAAAAGGAAGCGCCAGCAATAGCTAGAAAAATACCTAAAATTCTCTTTTCTGTGTTGTGTTGCATAATATCACCTATAAAATATAATTATATTTAAACTATAAGCTAAAATTCAGTGATATAATACGTAAATATCATTAAAAAATAACAATATATAGAGGTGGTGGCATATTGTATAGTGAAATTATTGTTACAGATACAAGAGAAGAATTGGTTCAATATCCGAATCAACAATGGAAACATGTCGTATTGTATACTGTGTTAAACCAAACACGTTTTGGATATATACCATTACATTGGCATAAGGCATTACAATTCATTTATGTAATTGAAGGTGCGTTAGACGTTGCAATGTCAGAACTTAATGTTCCACTTAAGCAAGGAGAAGGACTCTTTATCAATTCTAATACGGTACATGAAATTACAGAACAGGATCACGACACAAAATTTTATTGTTGGAATATAGAACTTACCGATCCATCTAACTACATTGAATATAGTTACGTGAGTCAAATCGTTACCAACGCGACGAAATTACCATATTTAAAGTTAACATCAGATATAGCTATTCACAATCAAATATTAAAATTAATTGTCGAAGCCGCTAATCTATATCTAAGTAAAACGACAGATTACATGTTAGATGTAACTATTAATTACTTTCAAATATTAAAATTTATTAATAGAATAATGGATAACCAAGTGACAACTAACGCATATCATTTTGATTCGCGTGTTAAACAACTGATTGAATATATTCAAAATCATGCTTATACAAAGCTAACACTTGCAGAGCTGAGTCAAGTCATCCACATGAGTGAATCTGAAACGATTAAACTATTTAAACAATATATGCAACAAACACCTTTTCAATATTTACTCAATTTTCGATTGGAACAAAGTATAGACATGCTCTGTAGTAACAGTGAATATACTATTACTGAAATAGCATTAGGATGTGGTTTCTCTACAACAAGTTATTACATCAAATTATTTAAAGTGAAATACGGTGAAACACCGAAACAATATCAAAGACGCATGCGTCAGTTAAATATATAAGTGCAAATACCATAACACCCACTACCTATAGATTAAGGAACATTGTTCGTATTGTGTGAACAATATTAACCTGAAGTAGTGGGTGTTTGATTTATTTTAAATTTTGTAAATATGTGGGGAACATTTCGCTAAATAATTTAACAAATGATAAATATATTGCTTTATCTACATGTTCGTCAACTTGATGTGCTTGGCTAACATTACCGGGACCAAACATTATAAATGGGAATTGTTCATCCTTATCGACTAATAAATCAGCAGCATCTGTTACGCCTGGAGAAGCTTGTGCTTCTAGCTTTGTATTTAAGTATTTCATGGCGAAAGTTTGTGCAATCTGTACCAGTGAATTGTCACCTGTTGTAAAGACTGGTGGTCTTGACATATAAGTATCCATGACGAGTTGTGACTCTGTTGATTCAACTTGTTGAAGGATGCGTTTGAAATAAGAAATGAATTGATTATTATCATGCTCAGGAATTGTACGAATATTAAATTCTGTTTCGGCATGTTCAGGTAATGAATTGACCTGATTTCCGCCTTTGAAGATTGTCGCATTAAGTATTGGTGGACCTAGTAAACTGTTCGTTTGAGTGAAGTCCTTAAAGCCCTCGTCTACAGTATAGACAAATTTTATTAAAGGCTTAATTGCATTAAAGCCTAAATGTGGCATAGAACTGTGTGCGGCTTTACCTTTAGAGGTTACACGTATATCCATCGAGCCTTTATGTGCGTAAATAATTCTGTCTTCTGAAGGTTCGGCAATGATTAAGGCACTAACATCATCCATATAACCTTGTTGATGAAAAGCCTTTGCACCTTCACCGACGATTTCCTCTCCTGCAGTAGCAAGCAGACGAATTTTACCATAGTTTAAAGTGCCAGCAGCTTGAATTTGAATCATACTAATAACAAGAGCAGCTAATCCTGATTTCATATCAGCTGTCCCACGACCATATAACTTGCCATCGACTTCTGTCATAACAAAAGGATCATAATGCCACTTTGAAATATCTCCTTCAGACACGACATCCATATGACCAGATATAGCTAATACTGGACCATGCTCTCCAATTTCTGCAACTAGATTCGCACGCGTTTCAGATAATTTAATAATCTGAGCAGGAATGTTATGTGCCGCTAGTAAATCTTGCAGATAATGACATACTTCAATTTCATTGTCATTTACAGATTTAATACGAACTAAATCACTTAATATGTTTACAATTTCTGTATCAGTTAATTTACCCATTAATAAAACCTCACTTTAAACACAGAATAATAATTCAACTTAATTATAACTTAGTTGATATTAGAATTTGGGAAATTCACCTATGTGTAAAGTGTAGCCTCAAGGTTAAGGTTAAAAATTAAATAAAATTGCGCGATTTATTCATAAAAATAACTCATACATGACTGGTAGATTTAGTGCTATCTACTGACCATGTATGAGTTAATTTTTCATATTGAATGGCTTTATTTTGTGTATTGAATGATTGAGTATCTTTTGGAATACGAGATGTTTCAGAAGTTGTTGCTTCCTTTGAACTATTTGAATTATTATTTTTATTTATATTTTCGACATTTTTATTATTATCAGCATCTAAGACAGCGCCGCGCATATCATTTCCTTGAAAAGTACCAATTAAAATCATGATTAAATAACTACAACATAATACTGCTACGACTGTAAGATAAATTGAAACGGCAAACTTAACAGATCTACTCAATGAACTGCCTCCTAAATATAGTTATTAACTACTTCACATATAATGTAACACTTAATCTTTAATATCATGTAAAGATGCAGTAAAGTTTATATTTTTTACAAAAGCTAATTACTGTAAGAATAAAAATTTATTAAAATTTCTTTGTGGTTTTTATAAAATTATATTTTGTTTATAAAACGTTGTCATAACAGTATTTCAAACGGCACCACAGTGTAATATTACTTGCATTGTAAAGGTTGATTTACATTTAATTAACGCGTCCTTTAAACAGTTAAAACTAAATCAATAACGCCGTGATAGCATATCTGTATTGAATGATAGGGAGTAACTAACCTCATATTAGTTAACTCTTTTTAATAACCATAATTCAAGTATCCTGAGATTCTTAAAGGAATAATCAAGTATTCAAATAAAAATTAAATGTGCTGACGAAAAGAGGGACCCAAGTTGCTACTAATCATAATTTGTGTAGGCTTAATTCTTTGGTTGGGTATAGTCGAAAAGAAACGACACTCACGCCGATTAGAAAGAATACCTATACGTATAAACATTAATGGTATAAGAGGTAAATCAACCATTACAAGATTGATATACAGCACACTGCGTGAGGACAATTACAGAGTAATTGGTAAAACAACTGGCACTGACGCACGTATGTTGTATTGGTTTACACCAAGAGAATATCCAGTCTATAGAAAGCCTCAAGGTGCAAACATTGGTGAACAAAGGGATATCATTCGTAAAGTGGTCAAACACAAAGCGAATGCTCTAGTTAATGAATGTATGGCAGTAAATCCCGATTATCAAATCACTTTCCAAAAGGAATTGGTTAAGGCCAATATTGGTGTGATTGTTAATGTTATGGAGGATCACATGGATGTACTTGGCCCAACATTGAAAGAAGTAGCAGAAGCGTTTACCGCAACAATTCCATATAAAGGGCATCTTATAGTAATGAAAGATGATTATACTGAGTTCTTTGCAAAGGTGGCAAAACGACGTAAGACCAAACTTATTGTTGTTGATAAAGATGAGGTTCCAGAATCTTATTTAAGACAATTTGGATACATAGTCTTTCCAGATAACGTTGCGATTGCAATGGGCGTAGCAGAAGCCTTAGGTATAGATAGAGAAACAGCATTGAGAGGTATGTTGAATGCGCCTCCTGATGTTGGCGCTGTAGAAGTAAAATACTTTAATGCAAACAATTCGACAAACGTCTATGTCAATGCATTCGCTGCAAATGAGCCAAAATCTACGATAGCAATATTAAACAAAGTCGAAGATTACAATTATCCGTACTCAAGCATTGTTATCGTATTGAATTGTCGGGCAGATAGAGTGGATAGAACAAGACAATTTGTTGAAGACTTTATACCTCATGTTGAGTTCGATACGTTAATTTGTACTGGGAAAAGTACACAAATGGTCACTGAGGCAATGAAAAATCAACCAGATAAGAAATACTTGAACTTTGAAGGCAAAAGTATAAAGGCAGTTGAAGAAGCATTATATGCTGAATCGACAAATGCCTTAATCTTCTGTGTTGGTAATATTCATGGACCAGGTAAACAAATAGCGCAATATATAGAAGGGATCAAATAATATGATAGGTTCAGAGTTATATTTTTCATTATTTGTGGGCATCGTATTGAGTTTAATCTTTGCCGAAAAATTTGGTATTAGTCCAGCGGGTCTTGTTGTCCCAGGATACTTAGCTTTAATATTTGATCAACCAGTTATGTTATTATCCGTACTTATCATCAGTTGCATTACATATTTTATTGTAAATCATGGTGTGAGTCGCTTTGTCATATTATATGGACGTAGGAAATTTGCGGCAATGATACTTACTGGTATGGTACTAAAATTTATATTCGATTTAATCTATCCACTGACCCCATTTGAAATGGTGGAAATGTCAGGTATTGGGGTTGTTATACCTGGTATTATTGCAAATACGATTCAAAAACAAGGTGTCATTATTACTTTATCTACATGTATGCTATTAACATGTATTACTTACGTCATCTTATTCTTTTATAGCTTTATTAATTAGTAAGGAGCATGTATATGAAGAATTCAAAACGACTTTCTATAGATGAACGTGTATTAAAGTGGACCAAGCGGCATAAAAAGCGCAACACTATATACACCAGTATTATCTTAATAGCTGCAGTAGTACTGTTAGTATTCACCATGACATCACAAAAAACATATCCAGTTAAGGCGATGACCAAAGCTAAGAATGACATCAGGATGACTTACTTGGGTAATGTTGAATTAAATAAACACATTCGTAAGAACGACATAAATGACGCTTTTAGTGCGGTGAAACCAATCTTGAAAGGGAGTGATTACTCCACAGCAAGCTTGAAATTTTCTAAATTCGCAAATGATAAGAATGGAAATATTAAAGGTAATTTAAATAATGTCATGTTCTTAAAGGGATTAAATATTAAAAGTTTAAATATTATCAATCAGGTGACCGATAATATTACTGCCAGAGATTTTAGTAAAGCAGTTGAAGCTAAAGCAGGTTATAACTATTTAACTGGCAATGGTTCGAATCCTATTAATAGTAAGACTGTTCAACAAACTGTAAAAGGGAAAAAAATTGCAACAGTATCATTTTCAGATGTTGAATCTGACTATACAGATCCTTTGAAAAATACGACATCCATTAGTTTAGAGCCAAATATCTTTATTCCATTAATTAAAAAACTAAAAGAAAACAATGATTACGTAGTAGTTAATGTGGATTGGGGCATTCCTGATGAAAGAAGTGTCACAACACGTCAAAAACAATATGCACATGCTTTATCTGATGCAGGTGCTGATGTAATCATTGGTCACAACACAGTTGTTCAAGAAATTGAACAATATAAAAACACGAATATTTTTTATAGTTTAGGTAATGTTACTTCTGAAGGATTTTTATCTAAAAATAAACAAGGATTAACCGTTCAACAAAATTGGGACGGTAAGAAGTCACAATTTATGGTAACACCGATTAAGTCACAAGGTGGCAAGATTACTGAATCAAGACCAAACAAAATAGAAGAAATAAAACTGTTAAATAATTTGCAAAGTGATAGCGTAAAACTTAAAAAAGAGAATGGAGGTTACGTATATGAACATTAAAGAAAATTGGGTGAGCATTACAGTGATTGTAGTTGTGTTAATCATTTTCTTATTGATCGTTTTTGCCAGAGCAAATGAAGGTCTTGATCAATATGAATTGAATGAACTTAAATCAACGCATCATCAATATCTGTCTAAAGGAGCCTGAGTATGAGCATTTATAATAAACGTGTGCTCATCGTAATACTTATCCTTACTATCATTATTTCTGTGTTATTTTTCTTAGTTACGAAAAAAGACAACTATGATAAAGACGATTTGTATGAGAATAAAATTGCTGATCATAAACAAGACACATCAGACAAAAATTACGGTGTAGCATCAAATAACCCTATCGCGACACGCGTAGGTGAGAAAATAATTAGAGATGGAGGCAATGCAATCGATGCATCTGTAGGTGTCTCTTATGCCTTAGCTGTTACTGAACCACACTCATCAGGTTTAGGTGGTGGGGGTGCAATGTTAGCTTATGATGGACAAGCAAATGTTGCACCAAAACAATGGCAATATAAAGATATCTCATCATTTAATTATAAAAATAAAGATCAAATCGGTACACCAGGTTTTGTTCGTGGTCTCCATGATGCACATAAAGATGCCGGTAAAATGGACGAAAAGAAAATTCTTAACTATGTTATACCACTAGCCGAAGATGGTTTCGAAGTAGACTCAGAATTAGAGCGAAGCTTAAAATTGTATGGGTCTGACGTGGATAGAGATTCTCCTTTCTTTGATGGTAAACAAACGAAACGAGAAGGAGATGTGATTAAGCAACCAGAATTAGCGAAAACACTACGCGGCATTAGAGATAATGGTCCGGATTATTTTTACGATAAAGTCGGTAAAAGTATTTCTAAACAAGTCGATGATAAATTGACTGAAAAGGACTTCAAAGCCTATAAAACAACGAAAAAAGAACCTGTAAGTACAGATTATTTAAATACTAAAATTTATTCTGCATCAAATCCACTAGGCGGTACACTCATGCTACAAGGTATGAAGATTGATGAGGCAACCGATAATAAAGGGGCACCAGACAACCGTTTGGATTACATTACAGGTATATTGAAATCAAGAGCATTAATGTACAGAAATAGAGACATCGTTAATGGTCAGGATGAAGATTACGATCAATATTTATCTCAAGATTATCTATTAGGAAAATTAAACGAAGTTAATTTCAATAGTAACTTCAATACGACGAATATGGATAATACGAGTACTACGCACTTTGTCGTTATAGATAAGAAAGGTAAGTTAGTGAGTACAACCAATACATTGTCTAGTTTCTTTGGTACTGGTAAGTATATGAAAGAAGGATTCTATATGAATAACTCACTTTCAAACTTCTCTACGAATCCAGCAAGTCCAAACTATGCAGGTAAACATAAGGAACCAAGATCATTTACCGCACCTAGTATCGTTGTCGGACCAGATTATTACTTAGGCATAGGAACACCTGGAGGTAACAAAATACCGACTACCATTAATGAAGTACTTGTCGATTATTTAAGAGGCAATGGCACATTGCAAGAATCAATTGATAAACCTCGTTTCTATAATGATGGCGGAAAAATTTTCTATGAAAATGCAACATCTAAACAAGATATAGACATATTCAAAAGTTTAGGATTCCAAATTGAAGAAAAACGCAATGATCCAAACTTTGGTAGTGTACAGGCAGCGCTATTCAATAAAAATGATAAAACTGTCGAAATAGGTCACGATGTAGGTAATAGATAAAATATAATATCAAACGTTTATGATGATTTATCTATAAATGTTTAAACAATCAAAAAAGAATAGATATCCTTATTGTTAACTACAGGTAAGGGTATCTACTCTTTTTTTAAACAGTAAAAGCATGTTGAGGTTTTAGATTAGGATTACCAGCCTTGACCAGCAATATTGTAGTTGTCTAGTTTGCCGGATTGTAAATCTTGGATCGCAGCTTCCAATACATTGAGCGCTTGATCAAGTTGTTCGTAAGTAATAACTAAAGGTGGTTGGAAACGTAAGACATTTCCAGCTACAGCGATAATGACAACACCATGATCGAAACAGCGATTACAAATCTTTAATGCAGCTGTAGCATCTCGAGTCTTATTCAATTTATCGGATACAATATCGATGCCGATTGATAAACCTTTGCCGCGTACATCACCAACAGCAGCATATTGGTTAACCCATTGATCCATACGTTTACGTACGTAGTCGCCTTTATCTTTACTTGCTTGCAGTAAATTTTGGTCCTCAATCATCGACAAAGTAGCTAGCGCAGCTTCACAGCTAACTGGGTTTGCCCCAGTCGTAAATAAGTGAGCTGGTGCATCTAAATAATCCATGATTTCAGCTCGGCCAACAATAGCAGACATCGGGAGACCACCGGCAAGTGATTTACCGAAAGTGATGATATCAGGTTCGATATCAAAGTGTGAAACAGAACTCCATTCACCAGTTCGACCAAGACCTTGTTGAATATCATCAACAGCTAACAGAATACCATGCGCTTTACACAGAGCTTGTAAGGCTTCAAAGTAACCATCAACTGGCTCTAATAGACCGCCATCACCTTGAAATGTTTCAATCATGATGCAAGCAACTTCTTCAGCGGGAACGTATTTTTCAAACATTTCTTTGAGTGGCGCTAAATAAGATTCAACAGAATTAGCTTCTGTATTGCCATACATGCCACGATATTTATCAGGATAAGGGATGTGATAGAAACCAGGTAACATGGGACCATACTTTTTACGCATATTTAAACTAATTGCAGACATGGATAATGAACCATAAGTTGATCCATGATAGGCATTAACGAAACTGATAACGTAAGGTCGACCGGTGTAAGCTTTTGCTAATTTGATTACGCCATCATTAGCATCGGACCCAGACAAGCCGAAGAGTACGCGTTTGTCGTAATCACCAGGTGAAATTGCACATAACTTTTTAGCTAACTTCACGAGTGGTTCATGGTACATGTAGGCTGGTGTGTAATGTATAAAGCGGTCAACTTGTGCCTTAATGGCATTCGTTACAGGTTCAGGTGCATGGCCGACATTTTGTGAACTGGCACTGGATAGTAAGTCTATATATTCATTGCCGTCAACATCGACTAAAGTTGCACCATAGCCGTGTGAGATAGCTAGAGGATAATACGGTATTCTGCCAGGTTTAGCAAAGTATTGGTTATCTTCCATGATGATTTTTTCAGATTTAGACATAATTAATTCGCCTCCCAAGATATGGTGTTTGAGTTTAGCACTATATCATTCGAGGTCCATGTCTTTAAAATACGCATAATACCTCGTTTCATGTTATGCAATAGCGCTTTTGTTAGCTTTAAAATGTAAAACTATAGTTCGTAATCTATGCTATATGTAAAAATATACTAATGATTATCTGACTTGTAAATATATTCTGAAAATTTAAAATTGAATAAAACTAAAATTAGATGTTATTTTCTCAAAAAGGGAAAAATAACATTTATGTATTAAAGTTTTATACAATGACATTAGCAATTATTTTATTTTTTAAAAGTTGTATAAATTATAAAAGTTAGGGTATAAAACTTAAAAGTATTATTCCTGAATTGCTTTAACATGAAAAATACAATTAAATAAGAGTTATTTAATTTCGAATAACGCAACACGCATAAATAAAATTCAAGTAACTAAGCACACAGTAGATAGAGAGAATGTAATTCTTAGGGAGGAATTTATATGATTTATGCTGGTATCTTAGCAGGGGGCATTGGTTCTAGAATGGGAAACGTACCATTGCCAAAACAATTCTTAGATTTAGATGGTAAACCAATATTGGTGCATACAGTAGAAAAATTTCTGCTAACTAATGAATTTGACAAGATATACATTGCAACACCGCAAAAATGGATTTCACATACCAAAGACACATTGAAAAAACATAAAATCGATGATGACAGAATTACCATTATTCAAGGTGGCGCAGATCGCAATGAAACAATTATGAATATTATTGCAGCGATAGAAGCGGAATCTGGAGTTAATGAAACGGATGTAATTGTTACGCATGATGCTGTAAGACCATTTTTAACAAGAAGAATTATTAAAGAGAATATTGATCAAGTCATACAACATGGTGCAGTCGATACGGTTATTCCGGCAACGGATACCATTATTACTTCAGCCGATGGAGAGTCGATACAATCTATACCAGTAAGAAATGAAATGTATCAAGGACAAACACCGCAATCGTTTAATATCAATTTATTACGCTCGAACTATAACAAATTATCTGCAGAAGATAAGCAAGTGTTAACGGATGCTTGTAAAATACTTGTTGTTAGCAATGAACACGTTCAATTAGTGAATGGTGAATTATACAACATTAAAATTACGACACCTTATGATCTCAAAGTAGCTAACTCAATCATAAAGGGTGGGATGTCGAGTGATTAATCAAGTATACCAACTCGTTGCACCAAGGCAAATCGAAGTCACGTACAATAATGAAGATATAAAAAGTGATCAAGTCGTAGTTCGACCGTTGTATTTATCCATTTGTGCAGCTGATCAACGCTATTATACCGGAAGTCGTAATCAAAGCGTCTTGCATAAAAAATTACCAATGTCATTAATACATGAAGGTGTTGGAGAAGTTGTTTACGATCAACAAGGTGAAATTGCAGTAGGAACGAAGGTGCTATTGGTTCCGAATACGCCTACTGAAGTAGACGATACGATTTCAGAGAATTATTTAGCGAGTAGTAAATTTAGGTCGAGTGGTTTTGATGGATTTATGCAGGATTATGTATTTATGGATCATGATCGACTTGTAGAATTGGATGATTCGATAAAGGATTTAAGTACAATTGCATATTCAGAATTAGTAAGCGTGAGTTGGCATGCAATTCAACGATTTAAACAAAAATCTATTTCAAATAGAAAGAGTTTTGGAATATGGGGAGATGGTAATTTAGGATACATTACAGCAATGTTGCTACATAAACTTTATCCTGATGCCAAAATTTATGCTTTTGGTAAAACAGACTTTAAATTAAGCCATTTTTCTTTCGTAGATGCAGTTTACCATATTCATGATATTCCAGAAGGTGTAACATTTGATCATGCTTTCGAATGTGTAGGTGGTAAAGGAAGCCAAGCTGCAATCAACCAAATGATAGATTTGATTTCTCCTGAAGGCAGTATTAGCTTACTAGGTGTTAGTGAATATGGCGTTGAGATTAATACGCGTATGGTATTAGAAAAAGGACTCACCTTGTTTGGTAGTAGCCGAAGTGGTGCGCAAGATTTTAAGGATGTAGCGCAATTATATAAAGATAATCCAGATATTGTAGAAAAGCTATCTTTATTAAAAGGTGAAGAATATGAAGTCAAAACCATCAACGATGCAATACAAGCATTTGAAGCTGATCTGTCTACATCATGGGGAAAGACAGTGATTAAGTGGACAATGTAGCATACGTAGATAATACACAAATTAGAATTGTACAACGTTAAAGTGAAGCTAGTTGATGAAAATATAAACCAACGTACTTAGAGAGGATTTGTTAAATTGACTCAATCAAAGTTTATAATCGATCATATATATTGGGAACGAATACAATTATATATTGAAGGTCATGTTGAAGGTATTGCGTTAAATGATAAAGCTATTTACCTTAGAAATTTGACAGAAACTAAGCAATTGTTAGCGAATCAGGTAACGATTGAGGATAATCATTTTACTGCACGATTTAATGTTGCCATTTTAGATGATGGGAATTATTTACCAAGTGGAGAATATCTTGTCGTTTACAAGGGTGATTATGATTATATTGCGCAAGTAAATGATACCTTATTAGACCCTACTAATTATGAGTTGTCAGAAGAAGCGATAGAACAATATGAAACTCAAGAAACAATAAACAGTAAACATAACTTTTTACTAGATCATTATAAATGGGTATTTAAAAAAGGCGGGAATTCAAAGCAAACAGAATATAGCGTCAAGCCTATGATATCTAGTGAAGTAAATGAATTTGTCTTAGATATTAACTTTAAAAGTCCAGCACCAAAGGTAAATCCATTAAAAAGAAAAATAGATGAACTAAAGGCAAAATATAATAAATACTCATATAATATAAGGGATTTTACCTTTAAAACAATATTCAATATAACGAAGTTTTTCCATTTGAGAAAAGGCAATACAGTATTGTTTACATCAGACTCTCGGAGTGATATGTCCGGTAATTTCTTGTATGTATACGAAGAAATGTTACGCCAAAATCTAGATGCTCAATATCAAATACATGCATTATTTAAATCAAATATTTCAGCACGAAGAAATTTTATAGATAAGTTTAGATTTCCTTATTTATTAGGTAAAGCTGATTACATATTTGTAGATGATTTCCATCCATTGTTATACAAGGTTAATTTTAGAAAAAGCCAAGAAATCATACAGGTATGGCATGCAGTGGGTGCATTTAAGACGGTTGGTTATAGTAGAGCAGGTAAAAAGGGCGGTCCTTTCTTTAACTCTGTGAATCACAGAAACTATACCAAGGCATTTGTATCTTCAGAAACGGATATTCCATTTTATGGGGAAGCATTTGGCATAAAGGAACAGAACATTATTCCAACAGGTGTACCGCGAACGGATACATTATTTGATGAGCAATATGAACAACAAATTGTTGCTGAAATGGAAGCAGAATTACCGATTATTCAAGGTAAAAAAGTTGTACTCTTTGCACCAACCTTTAGAGGAAATGGTCATCATACAGCGCATTATCCATTCTTTAAGATCGACTTTGCACGCTTGGCACAATATTGCCAAACAAATCAGGCTGTAATTTTATTTAAAATGCATCCTTTCGTTAAAAATAAACTGGAAATACCTAGGCAATATCAAGAATATTTTGTAGATGTTTCAGAATTTAGAGAAGTAAATGACATATTATTTGTCACGGATATCTTAATTAGTGATTATTCATCACTTGTATATGAATTTGCAGTATTTAAACGACCAATGTTGTTTTATGCTTTTGATTTAGAAGATTATATTACGTCGCGTGATTTTTATGAACCTTATGAAACCTTTGTACCAGGAAAGATTGTTGAGACATTTACTGAACTTATGATTGCACTAGAGCATGGCGACTATGAGGCGGAAAAAGTAGAGCCATTTCTCAATAAACACTTTAAATACCAAGATGGACGTTCTAGTGAAAGATTAGTTAGAAATGTGTTTGGTAGTTGATTCATACTCAGTTATTTGCATAGAGACGACTTGATAAAGGTGGAATAAATAATGAAATTTTCAGTGATTATACCGAGTTATAATTCAGAAAGGTATATAGCCGAATTACTCGATAGTTTGAAGAATCAAACAATTGATAAACAACAATATGAGGTATTATTAGTCGATGACTGTTCGACGGATAAAACGCTAGAAATTGCTAAAACTTATGAGAATAAGATGAATTTAATTATAAAACGTTTAGAACAGAACTCTGGAGGTCCAGGCAAACCAAGAAATACAGCTTTGAAAATAGCGCAAGGGGAATTTGTCTTCTTTGTGGATTCTGATGATTATATACACCAAGATACATTAAAAGATGTGCAACAATTTATTGAACGTAATAATCAGGACGTGGTTTTAGTGAAAATGGAAGGCGTTAATGGTCGCGGAGTTCCAAAATCAATGTTCACTGAAACAAAGGCTGATGTTGCAATTGAAGATTCTAGAATCATTTATACATTAAGTCCAACGAAATTTTACCGCACAGCATTACTCAGAACGCATGATATTTATTTTCCAGAGCATATTAGAAGTGCTGAAGATCAAATATTTACCATGCAAGCCTATGTGAATGCTCAGAAGATAGGTGTGTTAGCAGATAAATCATATTATTATGCAACGAGACGCGAAGGTGAACATATGAGTGCTGCTTATGTGGAGCCTAAAGATTATTATCAATCAATGCAACAAATCGTACGTGCTATTGTGCATAGTAAGACACTCAACAGCACTGATGCCGTATTACGTATATTTATCGAACGACACTTTAGTTTCTCAAGAACGACGCAATTTTCATTGAGAATTGCTGATGATAAGAAAGCTGAATGGATGGACGCAATTGGTGACTTTATTCATGAAATACCAGAGCGAGTTGATCAAATTGTTAATGATAATTTAAAGCCATTATTATATTATGCGCGAAAAAAGGATCTATATCATTACCAAAAAGTGGAAGAAGGCTATCAAAATGGTGATATCTATGATATTAGTGCACATAAGAATAGTCTAACGTTACAGTTTGGAGAAGGAGAACCATATTTCCACTTTGAGAATGCAGTCAAACCCGATATCAAGATGACTGACTTTACCTTTGATGAATCAGGAGTTAATTTGGAAATTGAATTTCTGAAAACATTGATTAATCCAAATCAATTAGCATCTAAGATTCAGTTGAAGCTAGTATCTAGAAATAAAAAGGAACTCATCTATATCCCTTTAGCAGTAAATGATAAGACGCGATTTAAATTTAGTATTAAGCATAATGAGTTAGTGCCATTTTTATTGAAAGAAAGAACTTGGGACCTATTCTTAGAGATGCGTGTCGATCAAATGACAATAACGAAACGGATTGGAAACAAGCGCGCTAAATATCGTTATGACAAAGAGACGAGTACAATTGTCAAACATGGTGAACGCTATTTTAGATTTACACCATATTTCACAAAAGACTTCGATAATTTATCATTCTATATAATTGAAAATGAATTAACACAAATGCTCAAACCGAAATTAGTTGGTAAACATCAAATTCAGTTGGAGTGCCAAGAATTTAATTATATCTTGAAAGAAGGTATTGCAACAATTAAGTCAGATGCGACATTTACAATAGGGTATTTATCGGTGAGTAAGACACAGCAACGATATAACTATCAAGTTGAAGTACCAGATAAACTGAAAAATAAAAATTTAAAAGGTCAATTTAATATCGAACTTCCGAATTTAAATTTAGAATTTTAAATTGAAAAATGATGTGTGAATCAATGTTAAATTGGTTCGCACATTTTTTAATTACAATGTTATTGATAATGGTTTTCAATTATAGTATGGTTTTAATAATACTATAAATAATTTATAAAAATGTACTTAAATTAATGATTGAAGGGATTTATAAATGGAAAAGTCTAACATCGATGTGAAAGATTTAATTAATATTGGATTATTTACTGCCGTGTATTTTATCTTTATTGCACCGCCAGGTATCTTGGGTATTATTCCGATATTTATGCTATTGTTACCTGCAATGATAGGTTTGATTGGTGGGATACCTATTTTGTTATTAATCACGAAGACGCAAAAGTTCGGCGCAGTAACAATTTGTGGCAGTATGATTTGTTTGATTCTTGCTGTAATGGGTCATCCTTGGATTGCTTTAGTGCTCAGCATTCCAGTAATTGTAATTGCCGACTGTATTTTAGCATGGGGTAAATATAAAAATTTAAAGCTAAATTATCTTGGTTATATGGTATTTTCGTTATGGCCTATTGGGAATTTGTTGCCATTTTACTTTATGAGAAATGATTATTTGCAATTTATACAGCAAAAATATGGTATTGCCTATGAAAGTACTGTTGCAAGCATATTCTCAATACAGATGATTCCTATCATTGTCATAGCAACATTGATTGGTTCATGGGCGGGCTTCTGGATAGCAACACAAATATTGAAGAAGCATATGAAACGCGCAGGTATTATTTAATATGAATAAAACTATGGATATAAACAAAGGAAGTTTATTATTAGATCCAAGAACTAAAATGTGTCTTATGTTCATTGTTTCAATTATAAGTTTAACAGGAAGTGAAGCTGTTCCTACAACTTATATACGACTTTTGGTGATGTTATTACCGATAGTATTATTATTAACAATTAAAAAAATTATACAAAGTATATTGTGTGCAAGTATTATCATAGTTGCATGGACGGTAGAATCGGTGATTTATATTAATTACGCTCCTATATATACCCTTATATTATTTATAACTGCTGGTATCGTTACAAGATTTTTACCAGCACTACTAATGGGTTATTATATTTTGAAGACGACAGAAGTAGCAACATTTATCACTAGTTTAGAACAAATGCATTGCCCACGAAAATTGACGATACCTTTATCAGTTATGTTTAGGTTTATATCGACGATTAAAGAGGAAGGACAAGCGATAAAGCGTGCAATGAAAATGCGTGGTATAGATTATAAGTACGCCCTGCTACATCCGTTAAAGTATCTAGAATTCAGAGTAGTACCTTTATTAAACAGTGTGATAAAAATTGGTAACGAGTTATCGATGGCTTCAATTACTAGAGGTTTAACATTACAACACGCTAGAACAAACATGATTACTTTAACCATTAGGGCAGTCGATTGGATAGTCATTATTGTAATGATGTTATTAGGTATACTTTATTATGTAATATGAGGGATAAATATGATTGAAATTAAAGATGTATCATTCAGCTATAAACAGACGGATGGTGTACAACAATTAAAGGATATAAATTTAAATATTAATAAAGGTGAAGTCATTTGTTTAGCAGGGGCTTCCGGATGTGGAAAATCTACATTAATACGTTTGTTAAATGGCATCATACCAAACTTTTTTCAAGGTGATATATCTGGTGTGATTAAAGTGGATAATCAATCTCTATTTGATCAATCAATGGATGATATTTCACGTTGGTATGGTACCGTATTTCAAAATCCTAGGACACAGTTTTTTTGTTTAAATACAACACGTGAGCTAGCTTTTGAATCAGAAAATATAGGACTACCAGCATCTCAAATTATAGAGAGCCTGACACAGAGTGTTGAGAAATTTGAATTAGAACAATTATTGGATCGTTCTATTTTTGAGTTGTCAGGTGGGGAAAAGCAATTGATCGCCTGTGCAAGTGTTTATATTACTGGGCACCAATGTATTATTTTAGATGAGCCCTCATCCAATCTGGATATTAAGGCAATAAAGAAATTAACACGCATGCTAGAGATTTGGAAAGCTGAAGGGAAAACAATCATTATTGCAGAACATCGATTACATTATATGATTGATATTGTCGATACCTTTGTCATTATGGAACGAGGTCGTATAGTAAATGAATTGACCAATCAATCATTTAAACAACTGACGACAGAAGAGATACAGCAATATGGTTTGCGAAGTACAACGATAGAACAATTACAATTTAAATCTGTAAAAAATCAAGGGTATCGCACACTTAATATTGAGCGATTGCAATTTAAATACCAAGGACAACAAAGTCTAGTGTTAAACATAAATCCAGTTAAATTAGAGTTTGGAGCAATAACAGCAATTATTGGAGAGAATGGTGCAGGTAAATCAACTTTAGCACGATGTTTAACAGGACTAGAACGTAAGATGAATGCACAAATAACAATAGATGATCAATCACTTAATGCCAAAGACTTGGCAAAAATGGTATTTCAAGTATTCCAAGATGTAAACAATCAATTGTTTACCGAAAGTATTGAAGCGGAACTACGATTAAGTAATGATTCTATAGCTGAAGATCAAATAGTCAAACGTTTGCGCGAACTTGGCATTTCTGAACATATTGAACGACACCCATTATCTCTGGCAGGTGGTGAAATGCAACGCTTAGCGATTGCAAGTGCACTAGAATCTAATAGAAAGATTTTAATTTTTGATGAACCTTCGAGTGGATTAGATGGAAGAAATATGCGCAAGCTTAGTACATTACTGAATGAATTAGCACGATCTGGACACATGATAATAATTATTACGCATGACTTCGAATTTGTTACGTATTGTGCAGACCACATCGCTACAATGGAAAATGGCCAAATCATAGATTACTGCGACAATAATCCGCTCAATCGTGATAGGTTAGCCCATTATATTGGATTATAAACATGAATCTATTGTAGTAAAAGTACAAATAGCATGCTTGGTACATGCTGTGTTGCAAAAATAAAAGCAAATATTAAATTTAAAAAGATCAATCAGTTTTTAAACATTTGGCGTAACTTAGTTACATCTATTTGATGTATGGCCAAATCATTTAACCTCTGGTTGATCTTTAATATGTATAGCGTCATGTGTGCAACGCGATAATATTAGTTTAAGTTATGATGTTTTCCGTCATTATTTGGAGATAGCATCATATATTGTATCGTTGCTGTCTCTAATGAAATAGATAATGGTAGTTTATTGCTATGCAAAGTTAACGTAGCTAAAGGATGATTAGATTGATTTATTTGTTGTAATACTTGTGGATCAATAAACGTATGGTTCAATTGCGCAGAAATCATATTCGTAATCAATCCGTGTTCAGGATTTAAAATTCTATTAAATACAAAATACTCATTTGTATAAGGTGTCGTAACGGACATAACTAAAGGCGCTGTATTTGTTAATGCATTATTTTTGTTAATGAGTAACATATGAAAATCACTATTCACCTTACAAACAATGCCGTTTGGTAAGCGCAATATATATTGATCAATAAATGGTGCTAATAAACTATAAATATAAACAATTGGCATCGTATTTTGATGTTGATCTATAAGCATGACCTGATCATCATCAGCTGCATAAAGTGGAAAGCCGATTCCAGCTATTTTCCCATTTAAGTCTAATAAAAGGCGAGATAATAATATATGTGATTCACTTATACTATTTTCGTAGTATTTTAATAAACTGCTATAAGTCACATTGTTAATAATTAATTTATTTGAATGTGGTACTAGATAACTAATAAATTGCATAAATGTTTGCTTTAAGTCAGAACAGGGCTGAATAAATTTGTTGTGAATTAATTCATGAAATAACTTGAGATCACTATTAATATAATAATTAGTTGCAGGATACATTGTGATTGCATTGATTATTTCAGGTATCGTTTGATATTCAGTTAAAAGATTATCTATTACAATACCTATGCCCATATTGCGATATCTCTGAGTTAGTAATTGCATGATAGATTGGAAGTATTCGTCTTCCCAATTTGCAGGATTAAATATCAATGTCAAATACCTTAATATAGATTGACGTTTATCTGTTTTGGCCAATGGCCTGATAATTGCGTTATGTATGGAATGGAAATGATCAACTGTTGCAACGGTTAATGTAACTTTAAAGTCATTACTTGCTAACCGCTGGATAATATTTAACAATTTCTGTAACTCTAAATTATTAAGATATTTAATGTCTACATTATGAATGTGTAAATTCACTTTCGAGAAATTTTCCGCAATCAATAACTCAAAATGGCTTTCTGAAAAATTAATCAGTTCATATAAATTGTTTAGTTGAATTACGTTAACCATCGGTTCAAAGTAATTGTTAAATTGTAAGTCATCTAAATTTATATTAGAAATTACATTGTTCTTTAATTTAATATTCTGTTTTAGTTGAGATAAATATTTCGAAATATATTCAACGTCTGTATGAATTTTGACAGGGTGATCGCCTTTCATACTACGATAGTGATAAATAAATTTTTTTGGAGGCATATGAACAAAATTTTTAAAATGCTTTGAATAGGTACTCACATTAGTAAAGCTAAAATGTGTTGCAGTCTCATGTATAGATTTACTATGTTGTACTAAATCATACAAGGATAATGCGACTTTTAAGGATGATACATAAAACTTAAAATTTATATTGAGCATTCTTGAGAACATAATAGAAATATATGATTGTGAAATGAAGAATTTTTTTGAGACATCTTGTGTAGTTAAATGCTCATGTATATTTAAATTAACGTAGCGAATTAATTTTTGTGCCAGTAAATTTTTGGTTCGTAAAGTAGGTACATAAGTAGTATGTAATGTGACTTTGGCTTCCTTTAACAAAAAATCAACAATGTCTGCTACGTAATGTAACTGACCATTGGTCAAATAGGCTTCATTATATAAAATTTGTAATACCAAAGTTCTGAATTGATCAGTATTACGAATTTGTGCAAAATCAAAATAACAATTGGATAAAAATTGCTCTTGTTCAAAAAATATGGGAAGTGGAATCTTTAATTCGACAACATCATCTAATTTAATCATTTGATATAAATCTGAATTATTTATAATTAATCCATTATCAACGGACAAAATAATCCCATTTAAATTAACCTTACATGGTTTATTTAATGGAAGTAGTATAATAATTTGGTTTATGCAGCGCGTAAATTCAGTTGAATAATCTTTTCTTACAGTTAATGAGCTAATCATAAATACCACCTAAGTCAGAAATTAGAACTATCAGTTAATAGTAATAAAATCATTGTACATCTGTAATAAGAAAAAAGAATGATAATCCCACATTATTATTAAAGTGACGATATAAATTAATAAATAGCACTTTTGCGGAGAATTTTTCAAAAATTGTAAGTAAATTAATAATAATTTGAAGTGGTGTAGTAATAAACGTATAATCTTAGCATTAATATGTTAAAAGATAAAAAAAGAGATCTAAAAACACTGCCTGAAAGTGACTTTAGATCTCTTATTATTTTCGTCCATAGGAACGAAGTTATACTGAGAATGTTGTGTTATTTACTTTGTTTAAATGGGTGCATAAAGTTTAATTCTGGGAATGGAATATAACTATGATGATAGATGGCAAGTTAAATAGCCGTTTATAACACATAAAATACATCCTCACACAATATTATATAACTAATAATCTTCTAATACAATATACAATTATTTTGTTATTTAATTTATTCTGGACTTTAACTGAGCTGTTTGCTATTAAGGGTACACGAATTGTCAGATTAAACGAATGAGAAAACTTATAATAAGATTTATTTGCTGTCTTTTCTATATAGATCATATGCTTTGTAAAGAAATAAAATAATCGTAATGACTAAGAATAGAGTAAATAGACCATTGAAGATGGAATTGCTATAAATTTTAAAAATTGTAATAGAACTTAAGCCTTCTAAAAATACTGAACCGGTTGTTTTAATTTCAAAAAGATCAAATGCAAGTAGCGTTAATGAGATAAGCGTCATGTATCCGAGCGTAATAATAAAGAGGTTAAACAAATCGACGAAAAATATTTTTCTCATAACAACCAGCCTCCTCTCTTACTTTTATATTGCCAACTAATCAATGATTTAAAGCTTGGTTTAATATAATTTACATAAAATTTACAATCAATAATTAGGTGGTATACAGAGTGGTTGTCGAACAAATATAATATTTATTGATAATAAATTAACTAAAATTACAAGATTCGTAAACAAATTTAATTCTAAATTGTTTTGAATGTGTGTTTATTGTGTAAAATAATAAGTAAGTTTCATTTTTATGGAGTTGCAGAGGAGGGAAAGTATGTATAAGGCTATTATTTTTGATGTGTATGGTACTTTGTTTGATATGGATTCATTAAAAAATGAAATGATTGAGTTTGATGAAGATACTGCAACAAAGATTACTAAGTTATGGCAAAAGACTCAATTAAGACATATGTTTATGAGGCAGGTTATGCAAAGATATATCCCTTTTGATGAATTGACGAAAGACTCACTACGACATACTTTAAATGTTTATGATATTCAATATAATAGAGAAGATATTAATAGATTGTTTGAAGCGTTTTTTAATTTAAATTATTACAAGGAGATACCTAAATCATTAGCCAATTTAAGAGATAAAAATATTGATGTAGGTATACTATCAAATGGTAATGATAATATGTTAATGCCACTCATAGATAATTCAGAACTAGGTGGTTATATCGACACACTTATTAGTGTTAATGAAATTAAACAATATAAACCGAGTGCTGCAAGTTATGCACTTGTATTAGAGTATTATCATATGAATAGAGAAGATATATTATTTGTCTCTTCAAACTCATGGGATATTACTGGTGCTAGTAACTTTGGATTTGATACAGCTTGGGTAAATCGAACAAATAAAAAGTTTGATGTAAACGGTCCAACACCAACGATAACGGTAAGTAATGTAAGCGAAATGGTGAAATGGCTAGAGTTAAATCATAAATAAAAAAGCAGTAAAATTCATGTTTAAGTCGACATGAATTTACTGCTTTTTTTATATTTAGCGAAGCTAAATATGCTTATAAAAATAAGGAGAACTTTAAAATTAAAAAAACTATATTCGCTACACAAATAATATATCATGAATAAATGATATTGTGACCTAACAGTTATGTCACATTTAGAATTTCATTATGGAATTTAGGCTTCCAATAATATAAAAAGATTGCAGTTATCTCTACAAAGATCATGAAAATTTTAGTTAATTCAAACATACATAAGCATAAAATGGGTATGGTTAAGCAGTAATAAAATTCATGAATAATAAAATAGTTATTAAAATTATTATTAAAAGATATTAATTAGGAGGGCATCATGGTTATTTCAAAAAGGTTCACAGCAATTGCATTACCTGTATTTTGCATTATTTTAGTACTCGCTTTATTTATTGATTTGCCAGTATCTAAACATTTTATGAATCAAAATTCAATCTTTGGGACAGTATTTCAAGATTTAGGTCTTTTTCCGCCAACTGTTATTTTGATTCTTTCAATGATTATTTTGAATTTTTATGTGTTTTCAAAGTTTGAAAGTAAATTGATTAAATATATCATTTTATTTTTATCTTTTATTTATACTTTGATAAAAACTAATACTTTGGTATCTGAAACATTTAAATATATCTTTGCAACAATGGACAATATTGAACGACATAAGCCATTAGGTGTGGCTAGTAATGAAGGTGATACCAGTAATGCATTACCAATGGGGCTAAGTTTCTTAATCACATTCATTTTACTTATGTTAATTACATTATTTGTTACAAAATTTTGGTTACAACAAGTTACTCAAACAGAGATAGAAAGATTAGTTCGCGTTGCATTTGTTAGCTTTTTTGTATTATTAGTAGGATTAGAAACGATTGATAGTTTGAAGGAATTATGGGGGCGAGCAAGACCTTATGAAATTGGTCATGACGGCGCACATTTTACAAATTGGCTTACAATCAATGGTAATACTGGTCACAGTTCATTTCCATCTGGTCATACAACTGATGCGGCTTATTTAATGTTTTGGGCATTTTACTTTAAAACACGTGTTGCCCAAAAGCGTATGTTTATTATTGCATTTATGTTTACTATTATCATGTGTGTGAGTCGTTTGCGTATTGGTGCACATTTCTTAGGCGATGTAACCATGGCCTTTACATTAATTACTTTATTGATGATAGCAGCAGATTATATGATTTATAAATGGAATGCAAAACACTTACATTAAAATAGAACAGAACATTAATATAAGTACCTAGGATTCTATTTGTTAAACAGAATCCTAGGTTTTTATTGTACTAGATTATGTTTATATTAATTTTCAAATTTATTTGTAATTATTTTTTATTAGTGTTAAGTTTAATTTAGAATTTAATAAGAATTGCTAGGGGTGCTTGTTAGCTGAAAGAGACATTAGTCTCAACCCTTTGAACCTGATCTGGTTAGTACCAGCGTAGGGAAGCAGAAAAGTACAGTATAAATGGAAAGTCTATAGAGTAGACTTTTATTTACTGTCGCTTCACTAAATATGTGATTTTCGACCAGGTCTCCTAGCAATAATAAAATGCTAAGGAGTTTTTTTTATGAAACAAGAAAAAATAGAATTAAAAAAGCAATTTCCATCAAGTCAAAGGATTTGGGTGAGTGGAGAAGATCCAGATATTCAAGTTCCATTTAGAGAGATACAACTTTCACCAACAGTAACAGAAGAAGGAACAACGGTTAACAAACCGGTGTTAGTCTATGACACTGCAGGACCATATCATGATACTAGTTATACAGTTGACGTGCAAAAAGGTATACCCAAATTAAGAACACCATGGATAGAAGATAGAAATGATACATTGGAATATGAAGGTAGGAAAATTGTCTCACTGGATAACGGATTTAAATCTAATAATCATAAAAAATTTGTCGAGACACCATTTAAATATCAACCGAAAAAGGCAAAAACAGGACAAAATGTTACACAAATGCATTATGCGAAACAAGGTATTATCACGAAAGAAATGAAATTTGTAGCTAAACGAGAAGATGTCTCACCTGAATATGTGCGTTCAGAAATTGCACGAGGACGTGCGATTATTCCTAATAATGTCAATCACCCTGAATCAGAACCAATGATTATAGGTAAAAACTTTCAAGTGAAAATAAATGCTAATATTGGTAATTCGGCAGTCAGTTCTTCTATAGAAGCTGAAATAGAAAAGTTGGTTTGGGGCATTCATTGGGGGGCAGATACGATTATGGATTTATCTACTGGTAAAAATATCCATGCTACGAGAGAATATCTATTGAGAAATTCACCTGTTCCTGTTGGCACTGTGCCTATCTATCAAGCATTAGAAAAGGTAGATGGTTCTGCTAAGGACTTAACTTGGGAAATTTATCGCGATACTTTAATTGAACAAGCAGAACAAGGCGTTGACTACTTCACGATACACGCAGGCGTATTATTACGTTATGTCCCGACAACAGTGGATAGATTAACTGGTATTGTTTCAAGAGGTGGATCTATCATGGCACAATGGTGTTTAGCGCATCATGAAGAAAGCTTTTTATATACACATTTTGAAGAAATTTGTGAAATAATGAGCCGTTATGATATTGCAATTTCTCTTGGAGATGGATTAAGACCCGGGTCAATATATGATGCAAATGATGAGAGCCAAATTCTGGAATTAAAGACATTAGGGGAATTAACTGCAATAGCTTGGGAATATGACGTACAAGTGATGATTGAAGGGCCAGGACATGTTCCGATGCATAAAATAAAGGAAAATCAAGACTTAGCTGATTTCCATTGTCAAGAAGCGCCTTTTTACACATTAGGTCCATTAACAACAGATATTGCACCAGCCTATGACCATATTACGTCTGCAATCGGGGCAGCCCAAATTGCTAGTTATGGTACAGCAATGCTTTGTTATGTTACTCCAAAAGAGCATCTGGGATTACCTAATAAAGACGATGTGAGAGAAGGTGTTGTCACGTATAAGATTGCAGCACATGCAGCTGACTTGGCAAAAGGTGTCAAAGGAGCACAACAAAGAGATGATGAAATTAGTAGAGCACGATTTGAATTTAGATGGTACGATCAATTTAATCTGTCGCTAGATCCTGATAAGGCACGTTCATATCATGATGAAACACTACCTGCTGAAGCAGCAAAGGTTGCCCATTTCTGCAGTATGTGTGGGCCTAAATTCTGTTCGATGCGTATCTCTCACGATTTAAGAAAGCACAATGATTTAAAAGAAGAAGGATTGAAACAAAAGTCTGAAGAATTTGTTTCAAAAGGTAGTAGGATTTACCGTTAGAGATAGAGTTTTGGGCGAAAATTCCCATTCTTAAAATAAGAGAACTATGCTATGAAGTGATGCTCCCTTTAAAGTAGTTACTGAAAAACGTAAACTTTGAAGGGAGCTTTTTATGATCCCAAAAGAAAATGAGCTTTACTCAAATATAACCACAGCGCATTATAAATTATATAATAATAGCGGTATAAAATATTGAGAAGTATTAGGTCGAGACTCCTAAGGAAGCAGTGTCAGTTGAAGGCCGAGGCTGAGACGGCATCTTAGGAAAGTGAGATAATAATATAAATATTGTAAAGTAAATCTTCTAGCTAAAAGTCTGAATGTATATAGCACAAATTAATGTTTCGTACTTTGAGAAGGATTTAAATCTAATTGATAGAATGCTAAATCTAACCATTTATCAAATTTATAACCTACATTTTGAATGGTTCCAGAATGTTTGAATTTAAATTTTTTATGCAAGTAAATACTATAATCATTCGTAGCGTCAATGCCTGCAACAAGTGTTCTATAGCCATTATTACGAGCAGTTTGGATGATTTCAGCCAGCAATTGTGATGCAATCCCTTTTCCTCTATGATGTTTATTTACATAAATAGAGTGTTCAATAGAATATTGATAAGCGGGCCAATCTCTAAATGTACCATAAGTAGCGAAGGCTATCGCTTCACCTCTTTCATCGTATACAAGAACAGGCTCTTGTTTATTAAGTTTATTTTCAAACCAAGTTTCACGTGATGCCAAAGTTTGAGGTTTATAAGTATAAACAGCGGTAGTATTCAAGATCGCATCGTTGTATATTTCTAGTATATTCGGTAAATCTGATTGCTTAGCATGACGTATCATAGCGCATCCCACCTTATATTAAAGTAAATTAGAAATCACTATCACAGTTATAAAAGTATGGCATTCATAATTAATATGAAACACTTAGTTAAACCAAGATATTTACGATGAGTGATTTAATACTATTTAACACTTAATTATTAAGTTCTGCAATGTATTGTTGTAAAAATTCTCCTCATTTATTTAAATATTTGGAATGCGAAATAACATATGGACTAGTCCAATTCTAAATGTATTGTGCTATACTTATATTCTGAAATATAAGTGCTAACATTAAAGGAGTATAAAAGAAATGAATAAGCTACTAAGGATAGTTGGTGTCATTTTTATTTTAATTGCAATTTACTTTTTAGCTAAGCCTCATATTGATAATTATTTAACAAAGAAAGCCGATGAAGATAAAATAACGGAATACGATAAAAAACAACAATTTTCTGGTGAGATTCCCAAAGATAAATCTAAAATGGTAGGCTATATTGAAGTGCCTGATGCTAAAATTAAAGCGCCAGTATTTCCAGGGCCCGCTACCCCGAAACAATTAGATCGAGGCATTAGTTTAGTTGAAGCAGACGAATCATTAAATGATCAAAATATAGCTATAGCTGGTCATACTTTCGAAGGCTCGGATACGTATCAATTTTCAAATTTACCTAAAGCACATAAAGGCAGTGTCGTTAACTTTAAAGTTGGGAAGGATAAGCGAAAGTACAAAATCTCAAAAATTTATGATGTGAAACCTAGTGATGTAAAAGTGCTAGATGAACAACAATCAAAGCAACACCAACTTACATTAATTACTTGTGATGATTATAATAAAAAGACAGGACAATGGGAAAAACGCAAAATATTTATTGCTAAAGCAGTATAAAGCATAACGAGTCTGGAATACAAATTCCAAAAAATAGCACTCAGATGATTGAATTCAATTTATCTGAGTGCCTTTTTATTTATTATTTCGTATTATTGGCTCGCTTTCCTAGGGGCCAGCTTCAGCCTGTAGTCTTCAGCTTGTCCTGTTCCCACAGGAGTCTCGCCAAAACACACCAAATTTATATGTGATTATATATTAATACACCTTAAAAATAAGGCGCTTTCGTATAATTTAATATGCATTCTGTACTAAATTAACAAGGTGCCTTATGTATCAGGCATATGGCATGTCTCAGACGCGTCTGTTATATATTTATTCATTTTTTAAAACATTAACAAAACGTTGCGTAATTTCTTTAGGCCGCGTGATTGCACTACCTACAACAGTACAATGTACCCCGAGTCTATCAACAATTTGTAACATTTCTGGTGTGATAACATTACCCTCTGCAATGACTTTTGCATGTACATTGGATAATACATCCTTTAAAAATTGGAAGTTGTCTTCATATAGCACATGTCCGTGTGTATATTCAGTGTAACCATGTAATGTTGTACCAATATAATCGAAACCTAATGCATCGGCGTGTTGGGCTTCTTCTATCGTTGAAATATCTGCCATAATTTCGATATGAGGTGCTTTATTACGGATATATTTAACTAAATCCGCAAGAGATTCATTGGGACGTGGTTGGGCTGTAGCATCTAAAGCAATTACGTCACAACCACTGTCGAGTAATTCATCTACCTCAGTACGTGTTGCAGTGATAAAGACTTTTGAATCAGGATAGTCTCTTTTAACAATCCCGATAATAGGTAAATCAACTTCCTTTTTAATTGCGATAATATCGTCCTTTGAATTTGCTCTAATACCAACAGCGCCACCTTGATAAGCAGCTAATGCCATCTTAGACATGATAAACGATGAATATAAGGGTTCATCTGCCAAAGCCTGGCAAGAAACAATTAAACCTTGAGGTAACATAATGACACACTCCATAACGTTTAGTAGTTTTTTCTTAACAGAATATTACTGATAGGTTTAATATAACATCGAGAAATTATTAATCAATAGATATATTTGTTATGAAAAATGTTTTCATTTATACTAGAGAAAATTAACTGAAAAGGGTGGTCATATAGTGAAGTTTGAAAATAGAGTGCAACGTTTTCGCCAACGTTTTACCAAGACAGATAAGCAAATCGTAGAGTTTATTCAAAATAATGAATTTAATGATGATTTTTCTACAATTAATTCACTTGCTTATGCAATAGGAACTTCGCCAGCAACAATCACACGTTTTAGTAATAAGTTAGATTATGAAAATTTCCAAGATTTAAAATTTAATTTGCAACAAGAAATGACCAATAGGGAAATCGAAAATAGTCCATTGATTCAGCGTATACACAAATATCATCAAGATATTATCCAACAAACAGGTGAATTTATTTCTGATGAAAAAATTAAGCGTTTTGTTAATCAGATTAATCGAAGTAAGCAAATTATTTATGCTGGTTTAGGTAGTTCTGGACTGTCAGCAACAGAATTTTATTATCGCATGATGCGCTTGGGTTTAAAGGGGAATGTATCAACCGATGCACATCAAATGAAGATCGTTGCTTCGTTATTGACGCAATCTGATACGTTTGTAGCTATTTCGAATAGTGGTGAAACTGTAGAATTGATTGCTGCAGCTAAAATTGCTCATGATAATGGGGCATTTGTGGTAGCAATCACTAATTATGAGGGCAGTTCAATAACTGAATGTGCAGATTTGGTATTAATTACGACTGATCAATCTAGAATCAATGATAGTAGATTTGTAAATACTCAAATCGCAACATTATTTTTGATTGATATTGTCAGTTATTTGTTGCTTGATGATGATTATATGCATCAAGTTTATCAGAATACAAAGAAAGTAATATTAGATGCGTAGTGTGTTATAGCTAGATTTGAAGCACGCCTGCCACGTGTGTCCTCAGCTAATAAACAATTCCCATCATGTGTTAGTCCCATGGGAATCGACATGTCGCAACTATCAAGTAATAGTAAGAAAGTACTTCGAATGATGATAATGTAATGAAACAATCAAAGTGAATTAGTATTGCTTGGAATTAATAGAGAGGCAGCATAATGCTGCCCTTTTTATCTATGCCCTGCTTGATTGTAATACTTGTCTATCAAAACATTAAATAAAGCGCCAGTATTTAGCTGAATAATCTAACTAGCGAATATATAAACAAAGTATCAGAAAAACAAATATTACTCAGTTAAAATTTAGCAACCGCTCCAAATAATGCTGCATCATTTTGGCATTGCATTGTCTGTATGACCGCATGGCCATAATTATGTGGTAAATAAGTTGTTATATGTGGAACGATAAAAGACAAAAGTTTATCTTGTTGAGCAGAAATACCGCCACCAATTAAAATAAGACCTGGATCATATATAATTTGAATTTGTGCTATACCTTCTGCTACTGATTGTCCCCAACGATTCAGTAGCTTCTGAGCTTCTTGATTACCTTCATGAGCATATTTGAAGATGAATGGTACATTAATATTCTTAAAATTTAAATTTGCTGACAGTTGTGACTTAAGTGCAGTTGTTGATGCACGTTGCTCAAAGTTTGTTCCTTCTTCTGGATGGTAAAGTAAGTAACCAATCTCATTTGCGCGATGCCTTTCTCCACTATACAAGTTACCTATTTTCGAATAAAAAGCACCACCGATTCCAGTTCCAATCGTCAGACAAAATATATTGTCGTAATCGTAATTATATTGTGATAATTCTCCTAATAGCGCAGCATTTACATCGTTATAGACATGTACCTTAGCGTTGAGAGGGGATAACACGTTTTTAAAATTTGTCCCACTATAATTAGGTATAGTGGGACCCGCATACACAATTTCCCCATTCACCTCATTCACAACACCAGCTGTAGAAATACCAACATTCAATTCCTTTAAATTATATTGTACTTTAAATTGTTCCACTAAATGTATAACACAATCAATAATCAGTTCATTTTGATTATCAGGAGTTGGAATAATTAGATGATCTATTATTTGATGATCATTTATCACTGCCGCCTTTATAGATGTGCCACCTACATCTACTGCTATTTTATAAGAAATCATAAGAGTCACTCCTTCTTTAAAATGATTTTTGAAAATGTTTTTCATTAAAACATGATATAAATGGTTATATTTTTCAATAATCTATTGATACTCATTATGGTAGCGTTTACAATTTGAGTTGTAAATAGTAATTTTAGACATTTTGTAATTGTGCATATTAGTCATATTTATTAATAAATTGGGGGTTAGTTGTGTTATGAAAAAAGAATTAACAGGATTATTTGCCGCTTTATTGGTTCCATTTGATGAAAATGGAGACATTAAAGTAGATGGTTTAAGAGAAATTGCAAAAAATGCAATTGAAACTGAACAGTTAGATGGATTATATGTTAATGGAAGCTCTGGGGAGAACTTTTTATTAAACACAGATCAAAAGAAACAAATATTTAAAATTGCGAAAGATGCTGTTACTGATGATACTAAGATGATTGCTCAGGTAGGATCTTTGGATCTTAAAGAAGCTATAGAGTTAGGGAAGTATGCCACTGAATTAGGATATGATGCAATATCTGCGGTTACACCCTTTTATTATCCTTTCTCGTTTGAGGAAATTAGAGATTATTACTTTGATTTAATAGAGGCAACACAAAACGACCTAATCATTTATGCAATACCAGATTTAACAGGTGTTAATATTTCAATTGACCAATTTGAATCTCTGTTTAATCATGAACGAATTATTGGTGTTAAATATACAGCACCTAATTTTTATTTGTTAGAGCGTATACGAAAAGCCTTCCCAAATAAGTTGATTCTTTCAGGATTTGATGAAATGTTGGTTCAAGCTGCTATTTCCGGTGTTGATGGGGCGATAGGTTCTACTTATAACATCAATGGTAAGCGTGCTAGACAAATATTTGAAGCTGTGCACCAAGGTAATGTGGCAGAAGCATATCAATTGCAACATGAATCAAATGACATTATTGAGACGGTATTAGAATTAGGAATTTATCCTACATTGAAGGAAGTATTAAAGACACGTGGTATCGACAGTGGACTGCCGAAGAAACCATTTAAACCATTTGATGAGCGACACAGAAATAAACTCGATCAATTAATTAAGGCATATTCGTTATAAGGTTAAGACATCTAGTTAGGAGTTGAAGTGTATGCATCAAGTTGGATTTGGATTTTGGAATTGGATAGCAGTTATTATTTATCTCGTAGTCATGTTGTTAATCGGTGCTTATTTTACTAAAAGGGCAAGTCAAAATACAGATAGTTTCTTTACCGCAAGTGGTCGATTGCCGTCTTGGGCAGTTGGTTTCTCAATTTATGCAACAACTTTAAGTGCAATTACGTTTATGTCGACTCCCGAAAAAGCATTTTTGACGGACTGGGCGTACATTGCGGGCAACATTGCCATTGTTGCAATCATACCGCTACTTATTTATTTTTATGTGCCATTTTTTAAAAAGTTAAAGGTTACTTCCGCATATGAATATTTAGAGGCTCGGTTTGGTCCGAGTGTACGTGTGATAGGATCACTTTTATTTGTATTATTTCATTTAGGTCGTGTAGCAATTGTAATATACTTACCCACGTTAGCGATTACTTCTGTTTCAGATATGAATCCGATTGTCGTTGCTTCTTTAGTAGGGGTATTGTGTATACTTTATACATTTTTAGGTGGCTTTGAAGGAGTGGTGTGGAGTGATTTTATCCAAGGTGTCATTCTTCTAGGTGGTGCGGCTGCGATTATTATTCTAGGGGTAACACATATTCAAGGCGGATTCGGTACACTTGTTAATGATGCTATTGAACATAAGAAGATTATTAGTGCTGATAATTGGAAGGTAAATGCAGCAGCTGCATCAATACCAATTATCTTTTTAGGTAATATCTTTAATAATTTACATCAATATACTGCAAGTCAAGATGTTGTACAAAGATATCAGGCATCAGAATCTATGAAAGAAACGAAACAATCACTTTGGATGAATGGTATTTTAGCATTAATTTCTGCGCCATTATTCTATGGAATGGGAACAATGTTATATTCATTCTACAATCATGAAGCTAACTTGCCATCAGACTTTAATACATCTTCTGTTGTGCCATATTTTATATTAACTGAAATGCCACCTTTTGTTGCAGGATTATTAATTGCTGCTATCTTTGCAGCTGCACAATCCACAATATCGTCGAGTTTGAATTCAATTTCAGCATGTATTTCTGTAGATATTAAGCATAGGTTTTTTGGAAAATCGAGTGATAAACAGGAAGTGTTATTTGCACGTTGGATGATAATCGTCTCAGGATTATTCGGTTATGGTATGTCAATTTATCTTATCATTTCTAATTCTAATGGTTTGTGGGATTTATTCTTACTAGTAACGGGTCTCGTAGGTGTGCCACTTGCTGGTATCTTTGCTGTAGGAATATTTACAAAACGTACGAACACATTTGGTGTAATCTGTGGATTAATCTGTGGCATTCTCTTTGCCTACTTATTTAATGGTATTGGCGGAGGGAATTCACCCTTCTTTGTATCTATTCTGTCGTTTGCAATCGCATTTGTCTTTTCTTATTTAATTAGTATTGTGGTGCCAGGGGCATCTAAAGACATTCAAGGACTGACAATTTATGACAGACATGCACAAACAACTTATATTTCTAAAACAAAAATTGAGTGACGATTATAAGCTTTGATGGGGCATATTATTTTCAATTTCATAATGTAATCGTTAAGATATAGCTATTAATGAAAGTTTGAAAGCGAGGAATCTGAATAATGTCTACATTAGTAATTATTGCACACCCAGATATCACCAATTCTACAGTGAATAAAAAGTGGCGCGATGCATTGTCTGAGCAAGAAGATTTAGTGACAATTCATGAATTATATCCTGAATATCCACACGGTAAGATTGATGTTGAAAGAGAGCAAAAGCTATTAGAAGCACATGACCGTATCATTTTCCAATATCCATTATATTGGTACAGTAGTCCGCCAATGCTTAAACAATATTTAGACGAAGTATTCACTTATGGATGGGCTTATGGTTCTACAGGTAATGCATTAGCAGATAAAGATTTTGCTATTGCTGTGTCTATTGGTTCAGCACCAGAATCTTATACATCAGAGGGAAATGTTAAATATTCAGTTGAAACATTATTAAGTCCGATGATAGCAACGACACGTTTCGTTAAAGCTAATTTTGCAGGTATTCATAAACTTTATGGTGCTTTGAATATTACGCCAAGCCAAGTTGAAGAAAATGCGAAAGATTATATTGAATTTATTAAGCAACTTGATAAATAACATTTTTTTAAGAAGGCTCATGAATCAAAATCATGGGCCTTTTTTCTATATGTAACTGTCTCAATTCACTATGATTCAATCTAGATTATAGATATAATGTAGGTATTATATAACAAAGGATTTGAGGGGAAAATAGATGGTAAAAGCAATAGCAGTTGATATGGATGGTACATTTTTAGATAGTAAGAAAAATTATGATAAAGAAAGATTTGAATACATTTATCAGCAACTTCAGCAAAAAGGGATTAAGTTTATTGCAGCGAGCGGCAATCAATATGCTAAATTGAAATCAATATTTGGTGAAAGAGATATGTTATTTGTAGCAGAAAATGGAGCAGTCATTTACGAAGGTGATCAGTTATTAGATTATCGTTCGTTTGATAGAGTGCTATATCAACGTATAATAGATTACTTAAATATTGAACGTGGTATTAAAAATTTAATCGTATGTGGATTGAAAAGTGCATACATATTAAAGGATACGCCTGAAATATTCAAAGATGTTGTTAGATTTTATTATCATCAATTACAAGAAATTGACTCATTTCAAGATTTACCGGAGGATGAATTTGTTAAAGTTGCTTTAGATATAAATAGAGATACTCATCCAATGCTTGATGATGAGTTAACTCAACAATTTGTAGATGAACTGAAACTGGTTTCAAGTGGTCATGATAGTATTGATTTAATTATTCCTGGTATAACGAAAGGCTATGCCTTGGAGCGATTATTACAGAAATGGAATTTTTCAGCAACAGAACTCATGGCTTTTGGTGATGCGAATAATGATTTAGACATGTTACAACTTGCTGAACATAGTTATGTAATGAAAAATAGTCATGATAAAACATTGTTTGAAGTTGCTAATTATGTGGCACCAACAAATGATGAACAAGGTGTATTAACTGTTATAGAGGATAAAGTGTTAGAGCAATAAGTAACAGTAATATATAATTAATAGATTATATTTTTCTAATTATTTATCATTACATGAATTAATACATTATAAACATATTACTTTAATCTACGTTTCTATGTAGCTTATACTGAAAACTATAATAGTATTCAATTTGAAAGGTAGGCAAAGTAATCATGACTCACATGCAAGATACAATTATTGAAGCATTCAACTTTAGACATGCAACAAAACGGTTCGACGCAACAAAATCAATCAGTGATTCGGAATTTAATACAATTCTCGAATCAGGACGACTTTCTCCGAGTTCACTTGGACTTGAACCGTGGAAATTTGTAGTTATACAAAATAAAGCACTCCGTAATAAACTAAAGGAAATCAGTTGGGGCGCACAGGGACAACTCGATACAGCAAGCCATTTTGTATTAATTTTAGCGCGCAAGAATGTCGTAGCTAAGTCTCCTTATGTACAGCATTTATTACGTGAAGTGAAACAATATAGCCCAGAGTCGATTCCTGCAACAGAAGAAAAATTTGATAACTTCCAAACAGGTTTCCACATCAATGACAATGAACGTACATTATTGGACTGGGCGCGTAAACAAACATATATCGCATTGGGTAATATGATGACAAGTGCTGCTTTGTTAAATATAGATTCATGTCCGATTGAAGGATTTGATTTAGACGGTGTAACAAAGTTATTATCAGATGAAGGTATATTAGACGAAGCAAATTTTGCACCATCCGTTATGGTTGCTTTTGGGTATAGAGAGACGGAACCAAAGCCAAAGGTTCGCCAATCACAAGCAGACGTTATTGAATGGTTAGAATAGTTCGTTTAGCCAATTATTTTAGACATACTTAATAATGATAAGACCTATGATTATTAAGTATGTCTTAAGTTGGTATATTTGATATTGGATAAAAAAATTAAATTTCTAGTATATTAAGTTAGTTTGAATTTAATAAAAATAAAATCAGCTGGGACTTCAAATACGTCTCAGCTGATTTATTGTTGTGTAAATAATAGGATTTGTTTAACCTTATTTAAAGGAAACACGCATTAGACTTTATAAATTATTGCCATTAGTAGCTATAACGTTTTTATACCAATCAAATGAGTCCTTCTTGATTCGTTGTTTGCTACCATTTCCATAATCGTCTTGATCGACATAGATAAATCCATAGCGCTTTGACATTTCACTCGTGGACATTGAAACTAAATCAATGGGACCCCAAGCTAAATATCCGATTAAGTTCACGCCATCTTGAATTGCTTTTTTAGCTTCAGTAATATGTTGTTGTAAATAATCTATACGATATTGATCATGAATTTGATTATCTTTTACTTCATCGACAGCACCTAAACCATTTTCAACAATAAATAATGGTTTGTGGTAGCGATCCCAAAATTCATTCAATACGATTCTGAGACCAACAGGGTCAATTTGCCATCCCCAATCAGAAGCTTCTAAATAAGGATTTTTTAAACTGTTCATCAAGTTTCCATTTGTTGTTTTACCTTCAGGTTCTGTTGAAGACAGTAGTGACATGTAGTAACTAAATGAAATATAATCTACGGGATATTGTTTGATAATTGCTAAGTCAGCATCAGTAATCTTCAAAGATATGTTATTTTCTGCTAAAAATTTGTTGAAATAATTAGGATACTCACCATTAGCTTGTACATCTGTATATAATAAATTAGCTTGATTATCTTGTTGTGCTTTTAATACATCATCAGGGTTACATGTATTAGGATAATGTTTCATTCTAGCTAACATACAACCCATTTGTGCATTAGGAATAATCTCCTTTAACTTTTTAGTTGCTAATGATGAAGCTACAAATTGGTGATGTAATGCTTGATATGATGCAGATAGAGGATTATCTTCGCGGTCAGATAATATGCCACCACCTGTGTATGGTGAAAGATTGATGATATTGATTTCATTAAATGATATCCAATATTTAACTTTGTCTTTATAGCGTGTAAATACTGTTTCAGCATATTTTACAAAGTGATCAATTACAGCTCTATCTACCCAGCCATTGTATTTTTCAGTTAGGCCAATAGGTGTTTCATAGTGACTTAACGTTACAACGGGCTCTATATTATATGATAATAATGTATCAAATACTTTGTCATAAAAGGCGAGGCCTGCCTCATTAGGTTCTGTATCATAACCATTAGGGAATATACGAGACCAATGTATCGACATGCGAAACGCTTTGAAACCCATCTCAGCAAATAAAGCAATATCTTCTTTATAAGTGTGGTAAAAATCAATGCCGTCACGTTTAGGGAAACGGCCTTGATAATTTGAATTTTTGATTTGTTTAATTTTGTCAGAAGTAATTTCCATCTCATTATCTTTAGTGCGTTGTGACTTAGGGATAAATTCTATAAAGTCCGCTGTAGACATCCCTTTACCATCTAAATTATAAGCACCTTCAATTTGATTGGCTGCAGTTGCTCCTCCCCATAAAAAGTTATTTGGAAAATTCAAGTTCATTTGCTTCATTGTATTACCTCCATTTATTAATATGATAAGTCCTCACCGTTCGAATTAATTACGTTTTGATACCAGTAAAATGAATCTTTGCGAATACGATTTAGCGAACCATTACCTCGATTATCTCTATCAACATAGATATAACCATAGCGTTTTTTCATTTCGCCACTGCCAGCAGAAACGATATCGATACATCCCCATGATGTGTAGCCAAGTAATGGAACACCATCTTTTACTGCTTCTTTCATCTGTGTTAAATGTTCACTTAAATATTTAATACGGTATGAATCGTGAATTTTTCCATCTTCAGACACCTCGTCAATTTCTCCTAATCCATTTTCAACGATAAATAGAGGCTTTTGATATCGGTCATAAATTTGATTCATAGTAACTCTCAAACCAACGGGATCGATTTGCCATCCCCAATTTGAAGCTTCTAAGTATGGATTTTTTAAAGAAGCGAAAGCATTGCCTGCCTCTTTATGCTTATTGACTTCATCATCACCACTTTCAAGTCTACTTGAATAATATGAGAATGAAATATAATCAACAGTATACTGTTTTAATAATTCATCATCACCTACAGCTTTGTTTATGTTGATGCCAAGTTCATCGAAAAGACGTTTACTATAGCTTGGATACTCGCCGCGTGCTTGTACATCAATGAAAATATACTGTTCTCTATTTTTCTTAAGTGCAGCCATGATATCTACTGGGTTACATGTATTAGGGTAGACATCGCCAGCTGCTAGCATACAACCGATTTGATTGGTAGGATCAATCTCTTTTGCAATTTTTGTTGCAAGACTAGAAGCAACTAGTTGATGATGTGCAGCTTGATACATGATTTGTTCTTTATGATCGGTATCCTTGATAATTAAACCACCACCGATATATGGAATGTGTAATATCATATTGATTTCATTATGTGTAATCCAATATTTAACACGCTTGCTATAGCGTTTAAAAAGCACAGTTGCATAATTTACAAAGTAGTCAATGGTTTGTCTGTTATACCAACCACCATATTGTTCTGCTAAATAGTAAGGTGTATCAAAGTGGTTGATTGTCACAATGGGTTCTATACCATAATGCTCAAGTGTGTCAAATAACTCATCATAGAAAGCTAAGCCATCTTCATTAGGCTCACTCTCATCGCCATTCGGGAAGATTCTTGGCCATGAAATAGAAAGTCGTAAAGCTTTAAATCCCATTTCAGCAAATAATTTAATATCTTCTTTATATCTATGGTAAAAATCAATAGATTCATGACTAGGATAATAATCAAATTGTTGATTAAGTGCATTTGCAGGGTTAAATAATGGTTCCTTGCGTTCATCACCAGCAGGTAATAAATCAACTAAACTTAACCCTTTACCATCAGCTTTATAAGCGCCTTCAACTTGATTAGCAGCGATTGCGCCACCCCATAAAAAATCTTTATTTAATACAGACATATAGAAACCTCCATTTTTTGTTTTTAATAAATAATAGCGAATAAATCATCTTGCTTATTAAAATGTGCTTTACTTTCAATGATGACATCCTTTGTAATATTAGAGTTTGTGACTACAATCATAACGGTATCATCAAAGTTTTGTTTTTGAATTATCTGACTATCAAATTCAATTAATGGCTGTCCGGCAACGACAGTATCACCTTGGTTTACTAATGCTTTAAAGCCTTGTCCGTCTAATTTCACAGTATCAATACCAATATGAATAAGTAATTCTGTACCGTGTTTTGATTTGAGGCCTATAGCATGACCAGTAGGGAATAAACTTTCAACTGTTGCATCAAAAGGTGCAATAATTGTATTGGATGTAGGCTTAATGGCAATACCTTTACCCATTGCTAAAGATGAAAACACTGGATCATTTACTTGTTCTAGTTTAATCATATCGCCAGATAATGGTGCCTTTACGAAATCATCTTTAACAATATGTTGTAGTTCAGTTTCGCCGTTAATAGGAGAAGTTACATCTTTTGTTTTACTATCTTTAGAATCTGAAACCTCTTGTTCCTGTTCATTTTTATCTGAATGGACAATGTATCCCACAATAAGACCAACAATTAATGCCAATGCGGTAGCTAAGACTGCAATCCAAACTGAAGAATCTAAACCGGCTTTACCAATAAATGTTGTATATCCAAAGATTCCTAAACCACCCATAAAGTATAGTTTAGTTCCAGCAAACCCAATTAATCCGCCAAAGATACCTGCAACGATACAACTATAGATAAACATTTTCTTTCTTGGCAAAGTAATACCGTAAATTGCTGGTTCTGTTACACCAAAAATACCTGATATTGCTGCGGGTAGTGAAATGGATTTTAATTTTTTATTTTTAGTTTTTAAGAAAATACCAAACACAATTCCAGTTTGTGCAAATGATGCTGCAAAAATAAGTGGATTAATAATGTCGAATCCAGTCGTAGAAACATTGTTAATCATGATGGCTACGAGTCCCCAATGTAGACCGAAGATGACAAAGATTTGCCAAAAAGCACCTAATAAAATACCGGCTAATACTGGACTTAGACTATAGATAGCTAAAGCACCTGATCCAATCCAGTTTGCTAGCCAAGAAGAAACCGGCCCAATCACTAAAAAGGTAACAGGTACGATAATTAATAATGTGAAAAACGGTACGAAAAATGTTTTAATGACGTCCGGAATAATGACCTTTAGTTTCTTTTCAAGTTTTGCTGCGAAAAACACTGCAAAAATAATTGGAATTACACTTTGTGTATAAGTCATAGAAATAATAGGTAATCCAGCAAATGTGAGACTAGATTGTACTTCGAATATTGAACCAGAGAATAGGGTAGTAGCACCTTTTGCGCCTAATTCCATTGCAGAAACTAAAGTAGGATATACCAAGGACGCACCTATTGCCATACCCAAAAATGGATTCGCATGGAATTTCTTAGCTGCAGTTAACCCTAAAAATATTGGGAAAAAGTAAAATAAAGCATCTCCAATAGCAAATAACACTTGATATGTCCCAGATTTTTCAGTAACCCATCCTAAAGCTAAAAATAATGCTGAGAAACCTTTGATCATCCCGGCAGCTGCCAATACACCAAGAAGTGGTTGGAAGATACCAGAAACTAAATCAATAAAGCGACTAAGTACACTGCCAGAACTAGCTTGTTGTTGCGACTCTGATTCTTCGTCTTGAATATTTGCCACGTGGCTGACAGCTTCGTATACTTCGGGTACATGATTGCCGATGACAACTTGATACTGTCCTCCCGATTTCATGACTGTAACAATGTCATCATGTGATTTAAGGAAATCTGTATTTGCTTTAGATTCATCCTTTAATTTAAAACGTAGTCTTGTAATACAATGTGTTAACGATAGAATGTTATCTTTCCCTCCAACATTATCGACAATAGTTTGTGCTAAAGACTCATATTTCATAGAAAACCACCCCAGTTTTTAGTATGAATTTTTAAAAAATAAGTTACAGCTATTAGGTGTATTATGGCCATGTAATACGCCTTACTAGCTTTAAAAGAAAACAAAAAAACTCAGAATAAAACACAGATGAATACAAATTCATCATGTTATACTCTGAGTTTTGCCTACTTAAAGTTACAACCTCAAACGCCAAAATAAGCGCCAAAAGTAACAATTAATATTAATTTGAAATAAGTATAGCGCTTAATGACAAAGATGTCAACGCTTACATTTTTATTTTACTAATCTGGCGATGTGTAAAATAAGGTACACTCTTTCATCAATTGATAACGAATGTTTATAATTTTTTAGCAGAAAATCTGAAATTTTGTCAACGCATTGATCTGATGTAGGATGCTTTTGACGAAGCGAGGTTAATAAACTTTCATCAGTAACTTCATTTAATGCTTCGTTGTTAAGTAATCTCTGACTAAAGAACTTCAGATGAGTCATGAATCTAGAATAATTCAATTCGTCTTCATTGATGTGTAAGTTAAAATGATATCTAACAATATCAATAATATTTTTTGTTATCTTCGTAATTTCATAAATTGTACCAATTTCTTCATCAAGACTTGCATTAACAATATGCATTGCAATAAAACCTGCTTCATCTTTCGGGAGCTGAACCCTAAATTTTTCTTTAATGATATCAAGGGCAGTGACCCCAATTTTAAATTCATTTGGATAAAGTTTTTGAATTTCATAAAGTAAAGGGTTCTTAATTAAATGTCCCTCTGTCGTACGTTTAATTGCATAATCAATATGATCGGTTAAAGCAATATAAACAGATTCAGCAACAGGTGTTTCATATAATTGGTTGGCAGCAGTTATAATTTCTTGAGTAGTAATTAATACATCTTGATTAATTTCTTGGAGTAACTGCAACATGCGTTCCTGTTCAATACTAGTTAAACGGAAGACCTTTTCTATTTTATCTTTTTCAATCAAATCACCATTACACTTCCCAAATGCAATGCCTTTGCCCATAATAATGCGCTCTTCGTGATTAATTTTCGATATAATAACATTATTATTCAATATTTTTGTGATTTTCATCTAATAAATCACCCCTGACTGATTTAACATCCCTATAATATATTTATATATTAAATATAGATGCAGTATTATGTTATGTCAAAGTGATTTATTTGATTAAATTGTATATAAATTACTGAATAGTAGAATTATTTTATATACTAGTGCGTATAATTATGGTATGAATAGAGCTTTAAATCTTTAGAAATATAAATCATACATAGCAAGAGATAAAGAATATTGAAATCAAATTTTGATGGTATGTTCTAGGTAAATGAACAATTTTAATACGAAGTAGTATAAATAAGCCACCCCAAAAGTTTGAGTTGCATATTTAGGGTAGCTATCTATTGTAGAATTTTATATGAAGTTTTATCCTGGGACACTTGATTTATCACTATGAATCGTAATATTAAATCCTTCAGGTGATAATAGTCTTGTGTAATCGGTATTTGGTTTATATATATCTATACTAGTTAGCCCTAATGTGGCATTGTTCTCTGTTCTGAGTATACTTGATTGCCAAGTGTTAGCGGCTATATGGTGATGATAATGTTTAGTTGACATGAATAGTGCATTTGGTAACGTAGAAACAAGTTCTAATCCGAGTTGTTCTACATAAAATTGATAAGCTTTACTGATGTCTACTGTTTTTAAATGTAGATGGCCAATTTTTGCCCCGTTAGGAAGTCCCTGCCATCCAGCTTGTGATTGTTCAGAAAGCAAGTCGTTGACATCCACGGCGAGAGTATCCATTTTTACCTTTTGCTCTTCCCATTGCCAAAGTGTAGCATCACGGTCTTGATATACTTCAATGCCGTTACCTTCAGGATCATTAAAATATAGTGCTTCACTAACTAGATGGTCACCGCCACCGACTTGAATTCCTAATTGTGTAATATGATATAAAAAATCTGCTAAGTCACTTCTACTAGGCAAAAGGTATGCAATATGAAATAGTCCACTTTCTTGAATGCTAGGTTGGCGGCCATTTGATAGTTCATTTAAAGTTAGTGTGTGACCGCCGTTACCAACTTTAAAAGTAATGGAAGTTGTTGATTCAACTATCGCTTCAAATCCTAAAAATTCGCGATAAAAGTGAATCATTTTGGTTAAATCATTTACGTTTAGTGTGATATTTGTTACTTGTGTGGCATGTTCGTCATGAAAGGTCATATGTGCCTCCTAAAATTCTTCTTGTATTTATAATGGTTACAAGTAGATATTAGTATAAAAAGTATATTAGGTCAATGGAAGAGACTCAATATATTTCAAAATAAGCAACTTTCTATTTATAATTGTACTATAAATAGAATTATAGGGAGTTGTAATATGAAACGCTATCATTTTAAAGAGAACTTTTTTAGTGCTTCTAAATCAGCAATTGAAGTGTTTAATGAACGAGAGGAAGCGGTTTTTTCATTAAAGTTATTTTACAAGTCTACGTCACAAGAAGCGTTTGCATTATTTGGTCATCAGAAGCATAACTATGAAATTACGGATGGTCAAGATACGTATCGTGTCATTCAAGAGAAAACGATAAGTGGCACAATAAAGACACCGTTTAAGACGGTATGGCAAGTTGAGAAAAATGGCGATGTAATAGGCGTGTTTCGTACGAAAATTGGCATGAAACCAACTATGCTTTTTGAAGGTGCAAAAGGTGATGTTCTTAAGTTTCAATCTGGATTTATTTCACGCAGTGTTAAGGTGACTGAAGGTAATAATGAAATTATGCAAACAAAGTCAGAACGCTTTAAAATTGCCTCACAACACGATATTGATATCGCCAGTGAAACATATCACCCTGCAATGCTTATTCTATTATTCCAAGCATTTTACGAATATCAAGAATATCAAAGAAAGCAATCTAATTAACTTGAACTTATCAACGTGCAAGTTACACCTCGTTCCAATGAATCCTGAAGATTACAATTATGTATCTTTATTGTAAATAAAATAATTTTTTTAAAAATTAAGATTAAAATGGAATACTTAGGGAAAGTGATTATCGACATCTTATTTATAGTATATAAATTTTATGAATTCATTACATTTATAATATTTAGACTTCTGTTTTAATGTTTATATTATACAACGGCGAATTCACATGTTACATAATCCAATGTAGATTGTTTATTACTATATGTAAGATAATTATTTTTTTAATAAGGGGAGGTAATCACATGACTGATACAGCTATGCCATTATTATTAAAAGTGATCGATTTATTAGCAAAAATTTATGGTTAAGTTAAGCCAGCAACAACAGATAAGAGGCCGAGAAATTAATCTCGACCTCTTTTTAATGAATTTATTGAATTAACCTGCATATACGTCCTGATATTCTGAATGTTTTTCTATGACATTTTTAGCAAATGGACAAGTCGCAACAATTTTCAAATTGTTCTCACGTGCATATTCAACGACACTTTGTACCAATTGTGATCCAATACCTTGTCCACCCATTTCATCAGGAACTCCAGTATGATCAATATCGATTTGATTATCATTTAATTTTTTGAACGTAATCTGTGCTTGAGGATTATTTTCATCTTCTCCGATATAAAACTTATTTGTACCTTGCTTGATTTCAGCCATACAATCACTCCTCATAGTAGTTTGTATTATATAAATATCACGTTTAGTGTATTTGTAAACAAATCTTTCTTCTCTCGATGACTAAATGTGTGTTTTAAAGATATTTAAAAATTTAATAATAGGGATTGAAATATAAAGAAAATAAGTTTATAGTTTAAACGTAATAATTTCGATTTGGAGGCGTAGGCTTTGAAAAAAAGTTTGAAATATATAGTGCTACTAGCTGTGATTATGTTGCTAAGTGCTTGTGGCAATCTTGATAAAGATAAGAATAAAGATGTGAGTACCAAGAATAAATTAGAAATTTATACGACAGCGTATGCTTTTCAAAATTTAACTGAACAAGTGGGAGGAAAATATGTTGATGTAAAATCAATTTACCCTGCAGGTGCAGATATACATTCCTTTGAACCCACTCAAAAAGATATGATTAAAATTTCAAAAGGGGATTTATTTTTATACTCTAGTGATGAAATGGATCCAGTAGCTAAAAAAATTGCAAAATCGATTAATAATAAAGATTTAAAATTACCATTGGCTGATAAGTTGAAAAAGAATGAAATTTTAGCTGGGGAAGAACATGATCATGAAGGTGAATCACATGATGAACATGCTAAGCATGAAGAAGGTAGCAAAGATCCTCATGTGTGGTTAGATCCCGTATTAGATAAGAAATTTACAAAGGAAATAAAGGATACTTTGATTAAAAAGGATCCAAAACATAAAAAATATTACGAAGATAATTATAAAAAAGTAGTTAAAGATATAGATGGTATTGATTCACAATTAAAATCAATTACTGAAAATCCAAAGCGTGATACTGTAGTGATTTCTCATGATTCAATAGGTTATTTAGCGAAACGTTACGGTTTTAAACAAGAAGGTGTAACGGGTATGAATAATGAAGAGCCTACGCAAAAACAATTAATGAAAATCGTTAAAAATATTAAAAAAACAAAGCAACCTTATGTTTTATATGAACAAAATATTTCATCTAAAGTGACAGATGTGATTAAAAAAGAGACCAATACAACGCCAGTAAGTTTCCACAATATGGCAACATTAACAAAAGCAGATAAACAGAAAAAGGGTATTTCATATCAATCGTTAATGAAGAAGAATATTAAAGCATTAGATAAAGCATTGAATAAATAATAGATTGTCGCGCACATGTTTACTTTATAAGTAGCGTTCGAGCGTGATTAATCATAGGTATTTCATAGAGCCAATCTGTAATCCAGTATTGGCTCTATTTTAATTGAGATAAAATAGTGATTGAATATAAAAAATATATTTTTATTTTTTTAAAAATTCTATGTCCTACAACTGATTGTTTAATGCTATGATGTTGATAGATAAACAAAGTGGGAGTGGTAGATATGTATCATGTTAAAAAGTTGATGGGATTGGCAATTGCTGTAACATTGTTATTGGCTGCTTGTGGACCTAAAGAAGAGAAAGACACATTTAAAGGGGATGCATCTGGAGTTGATATGAAAGTTACACTCACGCACAAAGGTGATAAAGTAACTAAGGAAAACATTCGTTCAACGATCAACTACAAAGATTTAGGTCTTAAGAAGGATGATATGAAATCTTTATTAGAATCTGAAAGTGAAAAATATCAAGATATTAAAGGTGTTTCAGAGAAGATAAAATATTCAGACGGTAAGGCTGTTGAAACTGTAAAAATTGATTTGGAAAAAGTTGATTTAAAAGAGTTGAAGAAAATTGCTCCAGAATCATTCTCTGGTGATACGAAAAATAAACAAGTAAGTTATAAAAAGACTAAGAAAGCTTTGAAAAAAGCAGGATTGAAACAAGTGACAAAAGATTAAATTTTTAAGTAGCATCTAGAACATAAATTCCAAATAAAGCACTCAGATGAATGAATTTAATTTATCTGAGTGCTATTTTTTATATTACGTATTGTTGGCTCGCTTTCCTAGGGGACAGCTTCAGCCTGTAGTCTTCAGCTTGTCCTGTTCCCTTAGGAGTCTCGCCAAAATACTGCTTAATGCAATAGTGTTTTACATTAAGATATCTTAAAAAAGGCAATTTCTATATTATTTCAATAGAAATTGCCTTTTGCTTATCTAAGCACGCGGTACTCTAGATATTTTAGTGATTTATCACATTTTAATCATATCTAATATAGGATACGGTTGTATTATAGTATTCTTCGAAACCATGGATGCCATCTGCGCCACCTAAACCAGATTCTCGCCAACCAGCATGGTAACCATTGACGACTTCTTCTGCTTCGCAATTGGCATAAACTTCTCCAAATTTTAATGTTTCAGTTGCTTGCATAATTTGTTTTAAGTTTTCGGAGAAAATATAAGAAGATAGTCCAGCATTCGTATTATTAGCTTCAGCTATAGCTTCATCGAAGTCTTCGTATTCGATAACAGGTATTACCGGACCAAATATTTCTTCTTTAAATGCCTCATCTGTTGTTTGGATATGATCTAAAATTGTTGGCTCATAAAAATAACCTGCGCTGTCTATTTTCTTACCACCAGTTACTAAAGTAGCGCCATTTTTAACTGCATTTTGAACTTTATTATCAATACTATCTAATTGACGTTGATTAATAATTGCACCATAGTCCGTATTATCATCAAATGGATCGCCGACTGTGAGTTGTTCCATTTTAGATTTCAGTTGTTCGATAAATGAATCGTGTATTGATTTGTGGACAAATACACGTTCAGGACAAGTACATACTTGTCCAGCGTTATTGATTCTTGCTGTCACGATGTAATCTACAGCTTTATCTATATTGGCATGTTCAGTAACGAGTACAGGTGCATTACCACCAAGTTCTAAGTTAACTTTCTTAACTGTATTGGCACTTTCTGCATAAACAGATTTACCAGCTTTCATACTTCCTGTAAGAGAAATAAGTTGGATATCAGGGTGTTGTGCTAACTGCGTTCCTACTGTATTACCAGTGCCTGGAACAATTTGAATAAGTCCTGCAGGAATTGTAGAATCACGTAACAATTCAGCAAGTTTCAATGTGATTAGTGTAGTCTCTTCACTTGGTTTAATTACTGCGGAACAACCTGTAATAACAGCTGGAATAATTTTGCGCATTAATACTAATATAGGTGCATTCCAAGGTACGATACCTGCTGTTACACCGATAGGTTTTTTCGTTAGTAGAATAGTTTCGTTTTCTCTACTATTTTGTAGAACTTCGCCTTTATTTGAAAAGCTTAAGCTCGTCATATAGTCAATAAAATGTATTGCCTTGTCTATTTCACCTTTTGCGGAAGCTAAAGTCTTACCTTGTTCTTTTACATATAATTCTGCCAATGTGTCTTTATGTTCTTCTAATAATGGTATTAATAGCTTAACATGTTCAGCACGTTTGGGTTGAGGTACCTTTTCCCATTCTAATTGTGCCTGTTTAGATTTTTCTATAGCATCGTTAACTTCTGATTGAGTGGCAAAAGTGATTGTATCTATTTTTTCACCTGTTGCAGGATTAATAACGTCCATTGTGTCTTGTGATTGACTTTCTATAAATTCATTATTTACAAATAATTTATTCAATATTGACACCTCCACACTCTACTTCTACCACTTATTGAAGTTATGAAAACGAAAGAATTAATTTTCATAATAATTACAATATTTAATTTGAAGTATAAGTATTATTGGGAAATGCTTTTATAGAGCGTTTTTTAATTGATGGTATATTTTTTATACTTAAAATGTTGACTTCTAAAAACGTCAGCGTTATAATTATCTCGAAATCGAAATAAATTGAAAGTTGGTGATGTGATGGAACGAACGACAGAGTCATTGAATGCATTTATTGGATTGAATAGAACGACTGATCATTTAGAACAAATTGTTAGAGCAGATGTACAGCGTTATGGATTGAATGTAACTGAATTTGCAGTGCTAGAACTCCTATATAGTAAAGGTGAACAACCTATTCAGAAAATTGGTAAACGCGTACTTATTGCTAGTAGCAGTATCACTTATGTAGTAGATAAACTCGTTGAGAAAGGCTGCGTCGAAAGAAGAAGAGATGAGCAAGATAAACGTGTAACTAAAGCGGTATTAACCAAACAAGGTCATGAAATGATGGAACGAATTTTTCCTGAGCATGCAGCAACAATAAACTCAACTTTTGCAGTGTTAACAGACGAAGAATTAGCAATATTACAGCAAGCATTAAAGAAATTAAGTGCTCAACCTACAGAGGTTTAATGCACTTAATATTTTTAAATAAAATTACTTCGAAATCGAGATAAAATTAAGGAGCGTGTTTGATTATGACAAACAATCAATTATTAGGAATCCACCATGTTACAGCGATTACAGATGATGCTGAAAGAAACTATAAATTTTTCACTGATGTGTTAGGTATGAGACTTGTTAAAAAAACAGTGAACCAAGATGATATATATACGTATCATACATTCTTTGCAGATGATGAAGGTTCACCTGGAACAGATATGACATTTTTTGATTTTCCAAATATTCCAAAAGGTAAGTCTGGCACTAATTCAATTACCAAACCTTCATTCAGAGTACCGAATGATGCAGCATTAAGTTATTATGAACAACGATTCAATGACTTTGGTGTGAAACATGATGGTATACAAACTCTATTTGGTAAACAGGTTCTTCCTTTTGAAGAGTCAGATGGTCAACATTATCAACTCGTATCAGATGAACATAACAGTGGTGTGGCACCAGGTAAACCATGGCAAAACGGACCAGTTCCAACTGATAAAGCAATTTATGGCTTAGGCCCTATCGAAATTACTGTCAGTTACTTTGAAGATTTTAAGAAAATATTAGAACAAATCTATGGTATGAAAACAATTGTGGAAGAACAAAACGTTGCACTTTTAGAAGTTGGAGCAGGAGGTAATGGTGGTCAAGTTATCTTGAGAAAAGACACAACAAGTAATGAAGCAGTGCAAGGTTACGGAGAAGTCCACCATGTATCATTTAGATTGAAAGACCATGAAGCTATAGCACAATGGGAAGAAAAATATAAAGAAGTTGGAATTGGTAATTCAGGATTAGTAGATAGATTTTACTTTGAAGCACTTTATGCACGTATTGGTCACATCTTGATTGAAGTGTCTACTGATGGTCCTGGATTTATGGGTGATGAACCGTATGAAACATTGGGTGAAAGTCTATCATTACCACCATTTTTAGAAAACCAACGTGATTATATCGAATCAGAAATTAGACCATTCAATACTAAACGCTAAAAAATAATGACATGTCAAAAGGAGTGAACGTTATGGAAGCAATACAACACATTCATCATATTTCAGCAATCGTAGGAAACCCAGAAGAAAACATTGCATTTTACAGAGATATTTTAAATTTAAAACTAATTAAAAAAACTGTGAATTTTGATGATCCAGGCACTTATCATCTGTATTTTTCAAATAATAATGTAGATAACGGTACGATATTAACATTTTTTAATTGGCCAAACGAACATGTGGGGCGTACTGGTAATGGACAAGTTGGTACTATTGCTTTCAGAATACCCAAAGGAACTTTAGAGGTATGGAAACGACACTTAATGGACCAAAATATCACAGTTACGGTTACCACATTATTTGGACAGTCAACATTACAATTCAATGATGTACACGGTTTATCACTCGCACTTGTTGAGGATGACCAAGCATCGACTAATCGTGACATAATAGGGTTTCATGGTGTGACGATGTTAACTGAAAATCCACAAGCTACACTTGCAACTTTAGTAGAAGATATGGGATTAGAGCAAATTGGTGAAGACGCATCGTATATTCACTTAGCTACTGTAGGTGATTGGCGTCATCATGTCATGATTAAAAAAGAAGGTCCAGCAAATCGTGTGCGCTTTGGAGTGGGCGTTGTGCATCACATCGCATGGTCTGTACCTGATAATAAAGCACATAGCGCATGGCAAGCAAAAATGATTGGCAAAGGCTATCATGTTACTGAAGTGAAAGATCGCAATTACTTTAAAGCAATATATATGCGTGAACGAGGTGGTATTATATTTGAATTTGCAACTGTAGGTCCAGGATTTACAATTGATGAACCATTTGACAAATTAGGTGAGCAATTAATGTTTCCACCACAATATGAAGATCGTAAGGAAGCATTGTTACAACAATTACCACCAATTCGAATTTAATTATGCAGTTTAAAGAATACGCACAAATAGAAAGGAAGAGGATTTGTATGGAACACATTTTTAAACAAGGAAAGCCTGAAGCGCCTACGTTTATATTATTACATGGCACAGGTGGAGATGAAAATGATTTAATGCCTTTAGCTGCGGCACTAAATGCGGATTATAGTGTATTGAGTATTCGTGGTGAAGTTTCAGAAAATGGCATGAATCGTTTCTTTAAACGTCATGGCGAAGGGCAATATGACGTAGAAGATTTAAAATATAGAACTACAAGATTGGCAGCATTTATTAAAGAAGCGGCTGAAAAATATGGCTTTGATGTGGAACAATCAATTCCGGTGGGCTTTTCAAATGGTTCGAATATTGCTATTAGCATGATACTAAATGAGTCTATAACGTTTAAGGCGGCATTATTATATGCACCATTATATCCATTAAATATAACTGAAGATAAGGATTTAAGTCATATGAATGTGCTACTTTCAATGGGTGAAAGAGATCCAATTGTGACAATGGATGCTAGCAAACATGTTATAGAATTATTTAAGCAAACTGGGGCAAACATCACCGAAGTATGGGTGAATAGTCATGAATTAACTCAAGCGGGTGTTATAGCTGGTCAGAAAGTAATAATGAATAGTTAAGTAAAAAAAGAAGTTGCATAAACATCACCTGATACAGTAGGTATGATGTTTGTGCAATTTTTTTGTAAATATTTAATAACAAGTGATAAATTCAAAATTTCGTAATTCAGTACAAAGTTGGCTATAATTTAAGCTAGAGTAATGATGTTTGAATTAAAGGAGTACTTAATATGACAAAAAATAGTGCATTAATTGTAATGGATATGCAAAATGGTATTGTTAATGGGATAGAGGACAACGCAGGGGTAATTAGAGCTAATCAACAAGCGATAGCTGATGCGCGAACACGACATATACCTGTTATTTTCGTTAGAGTCGCTTTTACAGGTGATTATTTAGAAGTTTCTGAGAATAATAAGATGTTTTCACAATATAAAGCAAGTGGACAACCGATGTCGAAAGAAGCTACGTCCACACAAATTATTAATGACTTACATGTAGAAGATACGGATCCTGTAGTTGTGAAACATCGATTAAGTGCATTTACCGGAAGTAATTTAGAAGTGTTACTTCGTGGTATGAATATAAACCACATTGTATTGACTGGAGTGAGTACGAGTGGGGTTGTCTTATCTACAGCGGTAGAGGCAGCGGATAAGGATTTCCAAATTACGATATTAGCAGATGCTGTTACTGATAATGATCAATACAAGCATCAGTTTTTAGTGGATAACATATTAACAAGATATGCAACAATCGATCATACGACAGAATGGTTGAATAAATGATAAATAAAACCCAGTCAATGAACTTTTCATAAGTTCATTGACTGGGTTTTTTGTTGTTGTCTTTATGACTTTGAGTTGTTTACAAGGTTAGATTGATTTGAGTCCACACGTTACATTAAGCCTATAATTTTCATCCATAATGAACCTATACCAAGCCAAACGATGAAATAGAAAATGGCTAGAATCGCGTTCATTGTCCACCAACGATTTTGAGTGACGTAGCCAGCTGAATATAAAATAGGAGCTGGACCACTACTATAATGTGTTGTTGAAGCCATTAAGTTACCAAAGAAACCGAGCATTAATGCACTATAAAGTGGTGGCGCACCAGTTGCAATTGCTACACCAAGTAAAGCAGAATACATTGCGCTTACATGTGCAGTCGAACTTGCAAATAAGTAATGTGAGTAGAAGTAGAATAATACTAAGATAATAAGTACGATTGGCCAACTTAAGCCACCTAAACTACCTGAAATAGATTTACTTAACCATGGAATAAAGCCAAGTTCATTTAATTGATTAGCCATCATAACGAGTATTGAGAACCATACTAAAGTATTCCAAGCGCCCGTTTCATTCAAGATATCGGACCACGCTAAAACACCTGTTATTAATAATAAGGATAATGCAATAAATGCAGTAAGCGTTGCATCGATATGAATTACGCTACCTAATATCCATAAGATTAATGCAATCAAGAAGATACCAATCATGAATTTTTCACTCTTACTCATAACGCCCATTTCATCTAATTCATTTTGAGCCCATGATTTAGCATTCGGTGTTTCTTTGATTTCCGGTGGATATAATTTATAAATTATAAGTGGAACAAGCACTAATGAAAGAATCCCTGGAACCAACGCAGCTAAGAACCAGCTCATCCATGAAATTGTTACGCCTTGATGCTTTGCAAGTGACTGTGCTAGTGGATTACCCGCCATTGCAGTTAAGAACATTGCTGCAGTAATCAAATTACCGTGAAATTCTGTGAATATTAAGAATGAACCCATTTTACGTTGTGTACCGTCTTCAGGCTTAGAGCCAAAAGAACGAGATAAAGCATTGATAATAGGGAACATGATACCGCCTGCTCTAGCAGTATTACTAGGTGTTGCGGGTGCTAAAATTAAATCCACACCAATTAAAGCATAACCTAAGCCTAATGTTTTCTTACCAAATAATTTAACAAATTGTAAGGCGATACGGCGACCTAAGCCTGTTTTAACGAAACCTCTAGAGATAAAAAAGGCCATAGCGATAAGCCAAATACTACTGTTACCAAAACCAGCTACAGCAGTATCGATTTTTACTGTACCGGTCAACACGGTTAGTGAAAAACCGATTATTGCTACTGCACCAATTGGTAAAGGCTGAGTGATACAACCGATAATGGTAGCGACGAATATCGCAAACATATGCCAAGCTGTTGCATCAACACCATCTGGTCTAAAAGGGGTAATTAACCAAATGATTATGCCAACCAAGATAGGTACGATAAATTTCTTGTAATTAATACTTTGATTCACAATGATTCACCTTTCTTTACTTTCTATATTTTGGGGAGTGAAAATTGAATTTAAGATTGAACCTATCCACTATCTATGAAAGTGAAATTATGTATGATCCTGTGGCAATATAATTTCAATACTTCAATAGAGTCATCTCATTTCGAAAATAAATGTTGATTTAATAAAAAATTCATAATAATTATAGAATTATGAAACCCTATTGTAAAGGTCTGAAAAAATAGTTGTATACGTTATAATGTCAAAGCATAGAAGGGATACAACGATAGTATACAGTGCAATGTTCTCGCATTTAATTGTGACAATAATGTTAAATTTAATATATCAATATAAAATTTAATATTCATTTAAATTTTAAATGAAAAAATAATGTTAGAAACCATTGATTGAATTTTATTACTTTGGGTAGATAATGAAGGTTCTTTAAATGCGTCAATTGAAATTTTTTGGTAGGATATTTTCTTAATGCATTTTTGGGAGTAAAAGTAAAAATGCAAATGTGAAGATGTTTAACTTTATAAATAGAGAGAGGGAGTAAATGTGTCTTTATTAAATTTGCCATTAATGTTAGTGATTGTCATATTTTTAGCGTTGGGTATATTTAGTCAATGGTTTGCCTCGCGAATTAAATGGCCATCTATTGTTGTAATGGCAATTGTAGGGTTATTGGTGGGGCCGATATTTGGCTTGATAAATCCACAAGAAAGTTTAGGAGAATCTGTGTTTAGCCCTTTGGTATCTTTAGCGGTTGCTATAATACTATTTGAAGGAAGTAGTAATTTAGATTTTAGAGAGCTCAAAGGGATATCGAAAGCAGTGATACGCATTATTACTATTGGTGCAATTATCGCTTGGGTATTGGGAGCCGTTGCATTGCATTATGTTATTGGTTTTTCATTGTCTATATCCCTAGTTTTAGGTGGACTGTTTTTAATTACAGGTCCTACTGTGATTCAGCCACTATTAAAACAAGCGAAGGTGCGTAAAAGTGTAGATTCAATATTGAGATGGGAAAGTATTATCTTAGACCCTATAGGTCCTATGTTAGCATTAGGGGCTTTCTATATCTTTGAAATTATGGAACAAGGTTTCAATTTACCTATTTTATTCAGTTTTATATTTAGATTAGGTGTAGCGATAATTATTGGATTTGCTGCATCATATCTATTTATGTGGTTAATTAAACGAGATTTAATACCACAAAATTTAATGCCACCTATACAGTTGGTATTCATTTTACTTATATTTGCGATATGTGATGAATTTTTACCAGAATCTGGATTACTTGCAGTTACAATATTTGGTTTGATGATGGCTCGAATGAAACGTCATGATTTAATATTTAAGGAATCAGATCATTTTATAGAAAATACATCATCCATAATGATATCTACAGTATTTATTTTAATTACATCATCATTAACACTAGATGTCTTGAAAAATGTAATCTCGTGGCAGCTCTTTGTATTTTGTGCAATTATGATTATTCTAGTTAGACCTATTTCGGTTCTACTGGCAACGATCAATACAGAAATTTCAAAGCGTGAACGAGCGATGGTGTCAATGATGGCTCCAAGAGGTATTGTAGTGTTAACTGTAGCTCAATTCTTCGCAGGTTTATTTGTGGAAAAAAATACACCTATGGCGGAATATATCACGCCTGTGACCTTTGGACTAGTATTTGTTACAGTGGTGATTTATGGATTTAGTTTCTTGCCATTAAGTAAAGTAATGAATTTATCAAGTACTGAACCACCTGGTGTAATCATCGTTGGTGAGAGTGAATTTTCATTCCATTTAGGTGCGAAATTACGGGAACATAATATACCAGTGATGACGTTTAATTTATTTGATAATACATCAAAACGTGCAAAAGATTTAGATTTTGAAGTATTTGAAGGGAATTTATTATCAAGTGGCGACCGTATTTATGCAGATATGACAAGGTATAATAAATGTATACTGATGACACAGTCTTTTGTCTTTAATAGTTTAGCATTTAATGAGTTAGTACCAGAGTTTGGATTGAATAATGTAGATATAATGCCAGTGTCATTCAGTGATGAACATGCAAGAACGAATTTAGATGGACCAATTCGCAATCATATTTTGTTCGATTGGAACTTTACTGCACATTGGTTTAATCGATTTATAACGCAGCATAATATTTTAGAATTACCTATCGAACAGAAAGATCAATTAACGGAAAATGATATGATTCTTTATCATATTAGCACTAACAAAGTAGTTACGTTTAAACGTATTAACAATAAATTATTAGAGCATGAAAGTGGTACGATTGGTTATTTAAAGGATGCATATTTACATCAAAATATTTAAATAAAATACTCTAGTTCGCTTGAATTTGAAAGAAACGATAGCGATTAAGGTTTGAATACTATAAATTAAGCCAGTAAATGATTATGTGAACACTCATTTGCTGGCTTAATTGCATGTCGGAACGTTTTATTAGGAGCTAACATCTGAAAATTGAATCTTCGAAACGTGTATTACTTTCACAGGAATCTTGTTAAACGCATATCACATTTTAGTTATCTACAGTTTTACAATGTCATACTGCAAAAATAAGACACCTTCGATTACTTTAGTTACTAACTCTAAACTAAAATAATTAGGTGTCTTAAGTATAAAATGATTAGTTAGCTCTCTTTAAAAAACTGTACTTATAAATGAGTTGTTTAATAAAGATGAGATGATGATTAGATAATTTATTCATTGTTTATTGGACGAAGCGGTCGTGCATAAGTTCTTTTAAAATATTTATTTTTTCTTGTATTTTTTCACCGGTATTAGTGTCACGAATCTTTTTACGTTTTAGTTCTTTATCGACTACACGGCGAATTGATAATTCGTCTGCACCATTTAATAACACATGTTTCTTTGAATTAAAATGTTGATGTGCAACAAGTTGCATACCAAATGAATTATAAAGTAATGTGTAACCTGCAATGCCAGTTGTAGATTGATAAGCTTTAGAAAAGCCGCCATCAATAACAATCATCTTACCATCAGCTTTGATAGGATTTTCACCATCGATTTCCTTTACTGGCGTGTGACCATTAATGATATGGCCTTGCTCTGGATCTAGGCCAAAGTTTTTAAGCATCTTTTTACACATATTAACATCTTCACGTAGATGATAGTAAGGATTTTTTGTTTCTTTATGTGCTGATTTATCCGCAATAAAGTAACGCTCAAATGTAGTCATCGCTCGTTTACCGAATAGTGATGAATATTTTCCTGTCCATAGATACCACACAAGATCTGTTGCTAAATCATCTTGAATATCTTTGTGATCAAAGCTTTGTCTAACATATGCTTCAAAGTGATCTAACAATTCTCTACCGTAATATTTCACACCGTCAATCGTCATTGATTCCATCTCACCATGTTCATCAACAGGAATACAACCATGAATGAGTAGATTACCATTATAAGGTAAATATAATGTGCCTTTTTGCATTAAGAATGTCATATGGCGTTTTAGCTTTTCGGATTGTTGTACGGATAATAGTAACTTGTCCATCACTTCTATTTCTTCGTCGATAAGTTGATTTGGATTTTCAGGATCAATAGTTTGGAAGCATGTGTGTTCTAATGGATATGTTTTGCCATAGAGTGTTGCTTCGTTTTTATCGTAATCAATACTTTCAAGCACTAAGCGTTCTTCCATTTCAAAGTTTGGTCTTCTCTTAATAATAGGTGCCTCTAATTTAAATTGAATAATGGCAATTGCTTGATGGATTTTTGTGATTTGCTCTAATTCTCTGTCTGATAAACCTTCAGAATTTTTAGGTTTAAAGGCTTTGTTCGTACCGTCATAATATTTCTCAGCCAATGTTAGTAAAGGTCGCAAGTTAATTCCATAGGCATCTTCAATAATGTCTAAATTGTCATAACGTGCACATATACGCAATAAATTGGCTAGGCAAACTTTAGAGCCAGCGTATGCGCCAATCCATAAGACATCATGGTTTCCCCATTGAATATCGACTGAAGGGTAGTTAATGAGTGTTTCCATAATTTTATCTGGATCTGGACCACGATCATAAATATCTCCTACGACATGCAAATGGTTTACGACAAGATGTTGTACAGTGAATGATAAGCCAATAATTAAGTCATCTGATTGTTCTAAATCAATGATTTGGTTTATCAATTTATCATAATATGATTTCTTGTTGTTATATTTATTGCTCTTATATAATAATTCTTCAATAATAAATACATAATTTTTAGGTAATGATTTACGTAATTTTGTACGTGTGTATTTAGATGAAGCATATGTGATTAATTTGATTAGACGATTAATCGTAGTGATATACCATTCATTTAATTCTGATTTAGAATTAAAGCTATTTTTAATTAGGTTCAACTTTTCCTCAGGGTAATAAACGAGAGCAGCAAATTCATTAATTTCTTTGCGTGTCAATGTATCTTGGAAGATATCATTAATTTTTGATCTAACATTGCCTGAACCGTTTCGGAGAACGTGTTGGAATGATTGGAATTCACCGTGTAAATCACTGACAAAGTGTTCAGTGCCTTTAGGTAATTCTAATATAGATTCTAAATTTATAATTTCTGTTGCTAATTCTTCTTTATTGTTAAATTGTTCTGCAAGTAAATCTAAATATCTGCTCTTTACGCTTTTATCTGTTGTTCTTGGCATTATTAGTGTCACTCCAGTTGATTTATTTTCATTAAAAACACTACTGCAAGCGTTTTCTTTATTTGTAGTATATTGTAGCATTAAATGCGCTATCTGTGTCTAGTTCATATTATATTATGAAAGTAGGATAAATTCTAAAATATGAATTGGAAAATGTGTTTTTTAGAAAAGGCTAATGATTATAGTGAAAATGGTCGTATTATCAAGATAATCTGCGTTTTAAAACACCTATGTTACTCAAATATAAAAAATTGGCTATTTTGTATAAAGGTATTGCGAAATATATTATTTATACCGATGTAATTAGTGTTTTAATCCCTTTTTAGTGTATAATTACAACGATTGTTTTTGCGTCTTTGAATGCCTTTGTTACGGCTTTTAAGCTGCTGATTTGAAAAAAACAGGAGAATTTTTACAAAAAAATGTCTTAGAGTACTTTAAAAATTCTAATAATTTTGTATAATAAATGCATGTAACAAAATTATAAGGGAGTTATTTTTTCTGTTTACATTTGGGGTGACATATACTGATTAAATTATAATGTAGTGGAGTGGACTTATTACTTAATTTTTTCAGTAGTAGTTTTAAATCATACTTTCCTTAGAAATATAGTGTGATGCAATGTGTCAATTAAATAAGGGGTTATTGGGCGCATACATTTCATTATATATTTATTGTTACTATGATTTAATTAGGTGGTTTTACTATATACATAGTAGTTAACGTTAGTATCATCATACTATCATGTATGAATTATTGTGAAGGTTATTTATATTCTTTGTGTAAGGGTCAGGCTTTATTACATTACCATATATTCCGGAGTCTCATGTCAGCGAAGGTTGTGTAATAGATTGTAACGGAACGTTTACGCATTGGGTTAATATAAAATGCACAATAAATATTAACGTTTAAATCACATTTTTTAGTGTCTTTTTATTTAGAAAGGATAAGTCACAGAGACATATAGTTTCAAGCTGTTGGTCGGTACAGTTTGATCTCATCCATATGTCAATTGAATATGGATATTATCATGTCTGTTGATTCAATTCTATACATTTATATTTGAATATGGTGTATGGAATTGACACACATTCGTCTTTAGTTGTTTTAGGCGACATTATAATTTAAAATGGGTTAAATTATGATGAAAAGTGTAAGTCAAAGTTAATAATTGGTGCTGATTCACTATTATTAATTAAAAAGGGAGAAATAAATTGAACGGTTGAGGCTAACTTCAAAGGGGGAAGTTAGTCTTTTTTGCTGTATTAGTTAGGGCATTGTTACTTATAAAATTAAGATGTTAAAAAGCTTAGTTGGTGAAAAGGCTGTTTCAATATGGATAGACGGATATCAGTTATTATTAGTTAATCTGCATAAATTTGCTTAAGTCACATTAGTCATAACGAACGTAATTGAATAGAAATTTAAGACAGTTGTGATTGGATGATATGGTGTAGCGCTAAATTGCTAATTGAAATCACCTACAGAGATTGTTTCAATGATTTTATTACCTTATCGTGGCAAAATATTTTTGTTGAGGCATTTGAAGGAACAAGGTCAGTTAAAAGCTAAGGCTGAGATATATTCTAGACAAGTGAACTAATAATACGCATAGTATGAATAAAAATAGCACCCAGATAAATTCAATCATCTGGGTGCTATTTTTTTGGAATTGATGTTCAAAACACTTATTAATATGAAGAAGACTTCTCTTTACAAGTATTTAAGTTTGCCAAAGATACTTACTTATAATTATTTTACTCTATCCTTTTTGAACAGACGAAATAGAACATAAATAATAGCTAGTGCAATGATAACGTACATGATATATGAATATGTATGTAAACCATTCATCAATGCATCCCAACTACCACTTAACATTTTTCCTAGAAAAATAAGTGCGAAGTTCCAAATTGTTGTACCAATTAATGACAATATCATAAAGATGATAACGTTCATTCTATTGATGCCGGCAGGGATTGTAATAAGAACACGTAAGACAGGAATAAAGCGACATATAAAAACTGCCAGCGTACCATATTTTTTGAACCAATCATTGGCACGTGCAACGTCTTTACCCTTTAATTTAATCCACTTGCCATATTTATCTACAAAGCGGTATAAACGTTCTTCTGAGACAAGTCTACTAATGTAATATAATACGAGCAAACCGACTAAAGAAGAAATAGTTGAGATGATAAATAATGTTGGGATTGTTAGGTCTGATTTTACTGACATTAATCCAGCAAAGGTTAAAATAATTTCAGATGGTATAAAAGGTAAGATGTTTTCTAAAAGAATCAATATAGCTATGGCAACATAGCCCCAAGTACTAATAAAACTAGTTAATATTTGTTCCATAATAAAACATTAAACTCCTTTGATATTGAGCATCACAGATGTAATGAAATTTAAAAATCACATGCCCTTATTATAATCTAAAATTACAAACTATGCAGAAAAAAATGGTACTACTTTAGTATGAATTAACTAAGGATAAATATTAACAAATTTGTAAAAATTTTATTGTAAGCGATTACACATTGTGGTAATATCTAGAGAAACAATAGGTCATATGATGACTTGTAACTTTAGGGAGAAAGTGTGGAGAGTGTATGGAAGAGAAAAGATCAAACATAAGGTGGTATTTTGCGATAGCGTTCTTTATCATAGGTGTCATTGCTTATATGGACCGTTCAAATATATCTATTATTGCAGGGCCTATGATGGAAGACTTGCACATGAACAAGACTCAATTTGGTTTATTAGCATCGTTCTTCTCATTAGGTTATGCATTAATGCAAGTGCCGTCAGGATTTTTAGCGGAAAAGTTTGGCTCTAAAAAAATGTTAACTATTGCATTAGTATGGTGGAGTGCATTTACAATTTTAACTGGTGTAGTTAAAAATCACGGTGTGTTATATGCAGTGCGTTTCTTATTTGGTGTAGGTGAAGCGCCAATGTATCCATCGAATGCCGTGTTCAATTCATTTTGGTTTTCTAAAGGAGAAAAAGGGCGCGCGTCTAGTGTTTTATTAGCTGGTTCATATTTTGGCCCTGTAATTGCTCCAGTTGTGACGATTGCCATCGTCAATATGTTCGGTTGGCAAGCAGTATTTTATATATTTGGTGCCGTTGGAATCTTAATCTCTATTTTATGGGTGATTATTGCCAAGGATTTACCAGAGCAACATAAAATGGTGAATGAAGCAGAGAAACGCTTTATCGTTGAGAATCGAGACGTTATTAAGACTGAAAAGTCAAATGCACCATGGAAATTATTTTTTAAACGCTTTAGCTTTTATGCGATTGCAGCACAATATTTCGTTGTACAATTTGTCGTATCATTATTTTTAATTTGGTTGCCAACTTATTTATCAGAACAATATCATGTGAAGTTAAGTGATCCTGATATGGCTTGGGCAGCTGGTGCACCATGGATCGCTATGTTTATTTTGATTCTCTTTGGTGGTGCGATTTCAGATAAATTACTACAAAGTGGTAAGTCTCGTTTTGTTGCTAGGGCATCTATTGCGATTATTGGGTTTATTATCTTTAGTATTTCTTTATTTATGTCGATACAAACAGATAGTCTAGTTGTTAATGTATTCTGGCTATCGTTATGTTTAGGTGGTATTGGTATAGCAACTGGTATGAGTTGGGCTGCAGCAACTGATTTAGGACGCAATTTCTCAGGTTCAGTTTCTGGTTGGATGAATTTGTGGGGGAACATAGGTGCATTATTAAGTCCATTACTTGCAGGTATGATGGTTGATGTTGTAGGTTGGACAATGACGCTTGAACTGGTTATCATCCCAGTGATCTTTGCGATTATTATGTGGTTCTTTGTTACTCCTGATAAACCACTGTTAATTGATAAAAAAGATTTATAAAGTTTGTAATCATTGCAATAGGGAAAGAATTGAGTATAATTGATTACCCTAGGAGGGAAAAATATGATTACAATTAATGCCATTATGAAAGTGAATCCAGCACAACGCGAAAATTACTTAGAGTTAGTTAAACCTTTAGTTGAGGGTGCGAATAACGAATCGGGTTCATTATTTTATCAACATTTTGAACAAACAAATGAACCGAATACATTTGCTTTTATTGAACGATACGAAGATGAAGCGGCAGTAGAAGCACATAATAATTCTGCTCATTTCCAGCAGTTTTTCAAAGAAGTTAGTCAGTATTTAGTTGAAAAGCCTGAAATTAAAGTGTTACAAGATAAAGCATAATTGAGTGCGAGAGCCTAGACAACAGATAAAGTTGCTAGGCTTTTTTTATTGCGATAAGCGCAATACTATTATAAATAAATTGAAACGTGTATAATTTTAAGGTGAATTATATGTAATGTGATTAATTTTGGGTTGAATAAGGAGAGAATTTACTATGTTATATCAACACGGAACGTTAGGAACGTTAATGGCTGGGATATTAGACGGAACAGCAACTATCGATGAAATATTAAAAAAGGGTGATCTTGGTATAGGTACATTGACAGGTTGTGATGGCGAAGTAATCATTGATAATGGCGTTGCATATCATGCTGATGCCTTAGGTGGATTTAGAAAATTATCAGGGTCTGAATGTACACCATATGCTACAGTAACACCTTTCGAAGCAGATTATTCTTATTTCGTTCCGCATATTACAGATGCTGATAGTTTGCTAGAAGATATTAAAGGAAAAGCCGCAAGTGAAAATATATTCTTTGCCGTGAAAATAACAGGTAAGTTTGAAACAATGCACGTGCGCATGATGCCTAAACAAGAAAAACCATACACCAAACTTAAATATTCGGCCGATAAACAACCTGAATTTGTATATGAGCAAATTAACGGAACTGTGGTAGGATTCTATACTCCAGAATTATTCCATGGGATTGCAGCAAGTGGATTCCATTTGCATTTTGTAGATGAAGACAAGACAGTAGGTGGTCATATCTTGGACTTTGAACTTAATAGTGGCACAATAGAAATTAGTAATATTGAAACGCTAGAGCAACACTTTCCTGTCAACGACCAAGCTTTTTTAGAATCGGATATTGATCATTCTACAGTAGCTGAAGATATTAATGAAATTGAATAGTATAAATTAGAGCGAAGGATAGCTGCCGGTAAACGTATTATCGTGCTTAGTCTATCTTACAATAGATTGAAAACAATATTGTATATTTCTTATAAGAACTAGAAGTATAACAAAAAAGTGATAAAATATAACGATAGCGTCTTTGACAAGCGCAAGACTGTTATTAGTAGTATGTAGGATAGCGTTATACGCTAACTTAGCTTAACTGCTTATTTTAAATGTCGATGCGTCAACTGAATAATTAAAACTATGCTTTTAGTATATTGGTGAATGGTACATGTCTTTGTAGCCTTTATAATATATGCTTTAGTAGTAGAACAATAACAAAAAAATAAAAAGGAGATGCTTATGTCAACATTGATTAAATATTTAAGATCCTTAATTAAAGTTAATACGATGAAAATCGATGTTGCAAAAGGGTTTAGGCAATGCATATTAATGCTTATTCCATTGTTTGTAGGCTATATCACCAATCATTTTTCAACTGGTTTGTTGATAGCTACAGGTACATTAGCGCATATTTATGTGTTTGGTGGACCAGCACAGGCAAAATTGCGAGTCGTATTATTCTCGACAGTCGGCCTATCTATAGCCATGATGTTAGGCACTTTAACAGTAAATCAACCACTCATATTCGGGGTGTTACTACTTATAATCACTGTGATACCATACTACATTTTTAGCTCATTAAACATACCAGGTCCTTCTTCAATATTCTTTATCGTGGCATTCAGTTTACCAATCAATTTACCTGTCGCACCAGAAGATGCATTATATAGAGGTTTATGCATGTTTATTGGTGGCATAATAGCAACTTTAATGGTGATATTAACAATCGCTATTTCCCGGGAAACAGCAGAAATGAAAGCGATAAAAAATGACTTTAATATGATAAAGCAATTAGTACATAACTTTGATAATCCAGACGCCTTTCAAAAGGCATCGCAATTTGCAGTTACAGCCTTTAGGAATTCGGACAATCAATTAATTACATCGAGTACCGCTAAATCTAAAGGTTCACCAAGGTTTCAGCGTATATTATTGTTGCATAATACAGCGCAAGGTATCTTCTCAGAATTACTAGAATTAAATGAAAAAAATGCACGACCATTGCCTAATGTGATTAAAGAAATGGCTGATTTTGTAATTAAATTAGTCTTTTCAAAAGGTATTGTTAGAAAGCAGTGGACAGAAAAAGTAGAGTTTGAAGCACAATACAAAAACTTAGTCGACAATATATTTAAAGTCGATGCAATAATTAATGCTGATAATGAACGTGTTGAACATGAAGTTGATTATAGAATGCCAATATATGGCCATCGTTTAATTAATAATTTAACCTTGGATTCATTTACATTCAGAAGTACCATTCGCTATACCGTGATTATGGCGATTTCAATCTTCATTGCACTCATGTTTGACTTTGATAAAGCTTATTGGATACCTCTCAGTACGCACACGATTTTATTAGGTTCAACTACATTACAAAGCTTTGAACGTGCTGGCGCTAGAGGTATTGGGACAATATTAGGGGTGCTAGTGTTATCGCTCATACTATTATCAGTACCACCGATACCTGTGGCTATTATTTTACTTGCTGTAGCTGCTGGATTTACGGAAATGTTAGTTGGGGCTAATTATTCTATTGCTGTAATATTTATAACAATACAGGTTCTGTTGTTAAATGGTTTAGCTTCGCAACATTTGTCGATACAAGTTGCATTCCCAAGAATCATTGATGTTATTGTAGGTATCGTCATTGCAGTTGTTTGCTTGTTATTCATTGGGAAAAAGACAGCCTCGTCTATGCTGCCAAATACATTGGCCGATGTAACACGTAATGAAGCAGTTGTATTTCATTATTTATTTTCATCTAATAAGTATGCATCTGTTGAACATGAAAAGAATGAAATGTTGAAGCTAAGTGTAAAGTTAAATAATATGATTCAAGTTTATAATAGTGCAAACGGTGAATTGTTTAGTAATAAAAATGCAATTCAATACTATTATCCAAGTATATATGCGTTAGAAGAGATAAATTTTATATTTAGAAGAGCGTTAAGTAATGAACAACGTTATCATATATCAGATGAGACAATGGCACAATATTTACTGATATTCGAAAATATAGCCAAGCATTTTGAACGAGGCACTAATATCCAAGTTCAAGAAATACCGATGTTACCTCAATATACTTATATTAGAAATGCTTTAGAACACATCCAAAGTAATTGTATTAATGCTAGAAAGAATGTTTCACTACTACATCCAACAAATTAAATAGACAGACATTAAAGAGGTCAATTCATGATTTATCATGGATTGACCTCTTTTTTTGTTTGGCCTGTAACACGCAATATCTCATCATAACAAATTAAAGTAAGTGAGGTATCTCAGACTGCCGTTTGTGTACGGTTACAGAGAGGGATGTCTAAGATAACGTCGCTATATAGAATGATTATATAATTTAGACGTTATTTAAATACTGTTTAATAGATTAAGAAAAGAGGTAATTAATAAGAAAACTACAAGAGATAGGAGTTTTTTTATGCCTTGGACTATGGATGACTATCCTCAAAGTTGGAAGAATCTAGATAAACTAGAACGTAAAAAAGCAATTGATATCGGTAATGCAATGTTAAAAGATGGATATAAAGAAGATCGTGCTATTCCTATTGCAACGAAACAAGCAGAATCTTGGTATAAAGATGCGACAAAAGAAGAATTAGAAGAATTGCAAAATAAAAAAATTACGTTACATGATAAAGATGATTCAGCGAATCCTAAGCTTAATAATCAAGATGTGCATGTGTATTTCGAGGAAGACGTATGGAAAATTAAATCAGAAGGTGCAAAGCAAGCATCTGATAGTTTTGATAAAAAGGAAGATGCTATGAAGCGTGCTCGTAACATTGCTGATAATAGACAGACAGAAATAATTGAGCATAAAAAAGATGAATAATATGAATTTGTATTGTAAAATAATGTTTCATTTTACAAGATGATAAAGTAATGACATAAATATTTTAATAATATGAGTTAATTATATAAGTGAAATTTAGTAATTAAATAGTGGTCGTAATTAAAAAAGATGAGATGGTATTACGATTGTATTAAATGGAGGCACAATGCATGTATATGGAAAGAAAATCTTCACTAAATATTGAAGATTTGAAAGAAGATTTCAAAGAGAGTCTCGGACAATTTAATAACACTGACTCTGCCTTTGATATGTTAATTGGCTTTGTAGAGTTAGAACAATTATATTCATCTGCATTAAAAGAAATTAGTACCAAGTTGGATATTCTAGATGATCATTTTCAGCAATTATATAAACATAATCCAATCCATCATATGGAGCGTCGTGTGAAAGAGTTGCGGAGTTTGATTCAGAAGTTAAAGCGCAAGGGATGTGAGATATCATCAGAATCTGCGAAAGAATATATCCAAGATATAGCAGGTATTCGTGTTGTTTGTAACTATATTGATGATATATATGTTATTGAGTCACTATTGTTAAAACAAGATGATGTAAAGTTGATTAAACGGAAAGACTATATACAAAATCCTAAAGATAATGGCTATCGTAGTTTGCATATTGTCGTTTCTGTTCCTGTGTTTTTAGCACATTCTCTAGAGACAGTACCTGTAGAAATTCAAATTAGAACGATTGGTATGGATATGTGGGCTAGTTTGGAACATAAAATACGCTATAAAAATGATACAAATACAGAAAAATATCGTTCGGTCTTAAAGCAGTGTGCAAATGACATCACTGCCGTAGAAGGTAAGATGCAAAACATCAGAACAGAAGTATTTGATGTCTAATCAAAATAAATAATTACGCATAATTGTAAGCAGTTAGTAAGTTAGGTAATTTGAACTTGCTAACTTTTTTTATGAATCCCTTGTTTATTACGTAGCGTTATATATTAGGATGATCAGTAAGGAGGTTGTTATATGACGTTATATCAAACAGGTGACTTAGCAAAAATATGTAATGTTTCTGTTCGAACTATACAATATTATGATAATAAAGGATTGTTAAATGCGAGTTCAAATAATGGAAGACGCTATTTTGATAAAAATAGTAAAGAAAAATTAGAAATGATACTCATACTTAAGTCCTTTGGATTTAAATTAAAAGATATTAAGTTGTTGTTTGATGAAAAGGTTGAACTCAATGTTATCAGAGCATTAATAAATGAAAAGCTAGTACAAGTTGAAGAAGAGATACACGAGTTACAGACATTGGAGAGAGAGATGAAACAGTATCAAAAATATATTAGCGAAGGTAGCACAGAATCATACACTAAATTAATTGATACACAGCAATATATAAAAGAAAATACGAAACATAGGAAATTGCCAATGGCATTGACTTCTAAATTAATTACCTTGTTTGTAGCTCAATATAGTTTTGTTATTTATAGTATGTATAAAAAAAGTTGGAAACCTATCTTATTTAATTTACCACCATTTTTCTTAATCACTACAGCATTTACATATAAATATTACAAAAGTGTAGAATATTTATGTCCAAATTGCCAGCAGAAATTTATTCCAGAATTTATAACATGGACATTAGCAAGACATACGCCTAAGACTAGAGCGCTTAAATGTCCAAACTGTTTTGAAACAAATGATTGTATAGCTATAAAAAAATAAAAAATTTATGGACCGAAATATCGAGTTGAATGACCGGTATTTCGGTCTTTTTAGTTTTAGCAACTCATAATGATACGTTTGCAAACGCTTGCAATATTGATTGTTGTGTATTACCATACTTGTATACAAGTATATTAACCGAATTAAGAGGTGCGTTCATATGACTTATGAATATCCTGAAAGATGGTTAGAGGGTGTTTCTAAAGGTGAGGCTATCGCTGCTGAAATTAGATTAAGAATCGTTGCTGGCACAATTAAAACAGATACACTATTAACCGAAAATCAGATTGCCAAAGAATTTAATGTAAGTCGATCTCCAGTTCGAGATGCTTTTAAATTATTAAAGCAAGATCAATTAATCAATTTAGAGAGAATGGGTGCAGAAGTATTACCATTTGAAGATAAAGAAAAGAAAGAACTTTATGATTTAAGAATTATGCTAGAGTCATTTGCATTTAGTCGTATCAAATCGCTAAATCATGATGCAATTGTTAAAGAATTACGAAAGCAATTAGAAATGATGAAAGTAGCAGTTCAATTTGAAGATGCAGAAGCATTTACTGAACATGATATGAAGTTTCATGAGGTGACGATATTAGCGTCTAAACATCAATATTTAAAGACATATTGGAATAATTTAAAGCCAGTGATGGAAGCATTAATCTTATTGTCAATGAGACGACGTATGGCAGAAGATCCGGAAGATTTCGAACGTATCCATAAAAACCATGAAGTTTTTGTAGAGGCCATAGCAAATCAAGATGCAATTAAGTTAAGAGAGGCCTTTCATTTGAATTTTGATGATGTAGGAGAAGACATCGATAGCTTTTGGTTGAGCTAATCAAATGTAGCTTAAAAGGAAATAGGAGGAAATATCATGAAATATATGATAGGTGTAGATATTGGAACAACAAGTACTAAGTCAGTACTCTATGACGAAAAAGGTCAATTTATCATGAAACATAATATTGGATACCCATTACATACACCTAATGTAGATGTATCAGAAGAGAATCCAGATGAATTGTTTGATGCCGTGTTGATGACAATTAAATATGTAATGCGTGAAGCGAATATTGCGAAAGAAGATTTGAAGTTAATTTCCTTTAGTGCACAAATGCATAGTTTAATCTCAATGGATGCAAGTAATCAAAGGTTAACTGAAAATCTGACTTGGGCTGATAATCGTGCAAGTAAATATGCAGATATCATAAAAAATGAACATAATGGTATTGAAATATACAAAAGAACAGGAACACCGATACATCCAATGTCTCCACTAGCAAAGATTTTTTGGATGAAACACGAACAACAAGAAATATTTAATCAAACAGCAATGTTTGCTGATATTAAGACGTATATCTTTTATCACTTATTTGAAAAATTTGTAATTGATCAATCGATGGCGTCTTCTACGGGAATGTTTAATCTTGAAACATTAAAATGGGATACAGAAGCATTATCATTATTAGGTATAACGGAAGAACAGTTACCTGAAATTGTTCCAACGACACATATACTTAAAGGTATGAAACATAGATATGCTGCGCTAATGGGCATTGATCCAGACACGCCAGTAATCGTTGGTGCGAGTGATGGTGTGTTATCAAATTTAGGAGTTAATGCTTACAAAAAAGGAGAAGTGGCAGTGACAATTGGTACATCAGGCGCCATTCGAACGGTAATAGACAAGCCGCGAACAGATTATAAAGGACGTATCTTCTGCTATGTATTAACTGAAGATCACTATGTCATTGGTGGACCAGTTAATAATGGTGGTGTCGTACTTCGATGGTTGCGTGATGAGATGTTAGCTAGTGAAGTTGAGACTGCTAAACGTTTGGGAGTGGATCCATATGATGTGCTAACTAAAATTGCGAGCCGCGTTAAACCAGGAGCAGAAGGTTTAATATTCCATCCCTATTTAGCTGGTGAACGTGCACCACTTTGGAGTGCTGATGCACGTGGTTCATTCTTTGGTTTGACATTGTCGCATAAGAAAGAACATATGATTAGAGCTGCGTTAGAAGGCGTCTTATATAATCTTTATACTGTTTATTTAGCGCTCATTGAAGTTATGAATGAAACACCATCTACTATTAAAGCAACCGGTGGATTTGCCAAAAGTGAAGTGTGGCGTCAGATGATGGCAGATATATTTGATACGAATTTAATTGTACCTGAAAGTTATGAAAGCTCTTGTCTCGGTGCTTGTGTACTTGGATTAAAAGCACTCGGTGAAATTGAAGACTTCTCAATTATTGAAGAAATGGTTGGTACGACTAATGCACATGCGCCAAATCAAGAAAATGTTAAGGTTTATCAACAATTAATTAGTATTTTCATAAATTTAAGCCGTTCACTGGAAGAAAGATATACTGAAATTGCCAATTTCCAACGTGAGCATATGACAGATTAAGAAGCGATGTATTAATGCAATAAGAAGGTAGTTAGAAAACGTTAAGATTTTATATGATAAATACATAGAATCAATCGTTTTCTGGACTATACCTTTAATAATAAATTGAATGATAGTAAGAAAAAATTTTACAAGGAAAAGAAAGCGTTATCAAACATTAAATGAATTACTTTAAATTGTATTTTGTGTTTGAATCTGGAAGGGGAGAACGATTATGTTTGAAATGATCTGGCCACTTATCACTGTGGTAATAGGGATTATAGTATTATTGGGATTAATTATATTTTTAAAATTGAATACATTTATTTCACTAATCATTACGTCAATTGTCACTGCAATATTACTAGGTATGCCTTTAGATAAAATAATTGAAACAATTGAAAATGGTATGGGCAGTACATTAGGTCACATTGCACTTATCTTTGGTTTAGGAGCAATTCTAGGTAAATTGCTAGCCGATGGTGGCGGTGCTACACGAATTGCCGATACATTGATTAATAAGTTTGGTCAAAAGCACGTGCAGTGGGCTATGCTCATCGCAGCCTTTATTGTTGGGATTGCATTATTCTTTGAAGTAGGATTAGTATTATTAATTCCATTAGTATTTACAATTGCTAAACGTGCGAACGTTTCACAATTGAAATTGGGACTACCAATGGTTGTGGCATTATCAGTTACACATGGTTTCTTACCACCACATCCAGGTCCTGTTGTCATTGCTAAAGAATTAAAAGCAAATTTAGGGCATGTTCTGTTATATGGTATTATTATAGCCATTCCTGTAACAATTATTGCTGGTCCAATTTTTAATAAAATAGCACAAAAAATCACACCATCTGCATATAAACGTGAAGGCGATATTTCATCTCTAGGTGCACAAAAAGAATTTAAAGAATCAGAAATGCCTGGTTTTGGTATTAGTTTATTAACAGCTGTTTCTCCAGTTATATTAATGTTACTATCTACAATTGTTCAATTAGTAACTGGACATGAAGAGGCAAAAAATGGCTTTGAATCTGTTGTCTACTTTATTGGTACAGCTGGAACTGCAATGTTAATTGCAGTATTGTTTGCAATTTTCACTATGGGTATTAAACAAGGTCGTAAGAATGCAGATATTATGGATTCAGTGTCCAATGCAATTTATCCAATCGGTATGATGATACTAATTATTGGTGGTGGCGGTACATTCAAACAAGTCTTAATAGATGGTGGTGTTGGTGATACCATTGCTAAGATGTTTGAAGGATCTGAAATGTCACCTATATTATTAGCATGGATTGTAGCGGCCGTATTACGTATTGCACTTGGTTCATCTACTGTTGCTGCAGTATCATCTACAGGTATTGTATTACCATTATTGCAAGCATCAGACGTTAATGTTTCTTTAGTAGTATTAGCTATTGGAGCAGGTAGTGTCATACTATCACATGTTAATGACGCTGGTTTCTGGATGTTCAAGGAATACTTTGGTTTAACTGTAAAAGAAACTTTCTTAACATGGTCATTATTAGAAACGATTATTTCTGTTTCAGGGTTAGTATTCATCTTGTTACTTAGTCTATTTGTATAAAAATAATTTGTTATTTTATGACTTTATACAAAATATAAAAAATATATACCTCATTCTTATTTTTTCGCTATAATGAAATCATAGGAATGGGGTGTTTTTTTGAATGAAGAAACTTTAGATATATTACAAGCACATGCACAACAATTATTGGGAATTCAATTAGAAGCATTTGAGCAAGAAGATTTAAAAGGTGTAACAAATAAGATAAAAACGCCTTTTACCAATACAAAACGGAAGAGCTTTAAGCATGAATTAAAGATTTTTTTACAAAATATGAACAGTAATAAAATTTATCACTATTGTAATCGGTTAGGGATAAATTTTTTGCTCTTTAAATTTAAAAAGTATAAGCGGATTTATATTATTGGTCCATATATTGAACATCGTCCAAATGAGCAGCAATGCTTCGATATTTTAGAACAGTTGAATATCGCAAGTTCGCATAATGGTATATTAAAGCAATATTTATTAAAAATACCGTTATGTCATCATGTTAAAGCAAAAAAGTTATGTCGATTAGCAATACAATTTTTGAAAAATAGAAATACTTTATATGAAATTGAGCAGATTGATTTTAAATTTCATATGAGTGAAGCGGGTATTGCAGAAACACGAGCACAAATGGATTATGCTGTGGAAGACTTAGAATATCGCTATAAGTTAGAAAACCAATTGCTGACTGCTGTAGAATATGGCAATGTTCACGAGGCATTAGCTATTTTAAAATATATTAATTTATCAGTAGTTGGATTACGAAGGACAGATGATACGATATCAAATGAGCAATATAAAGCATTTTTATTAAATACACTATGCAGAAAAGCTATTGAAAGGGCAGGCGTAAATCTCATAAAAATAGATGAATTATCTGCAAAGTATGCTAAACGAATACATCAGACGAGAGATATACATGAAATCAATGAACATATCCAATCATTGGTAATCGATTATGCAGAAGCCGCAATGAAAATCAAAGCCAATGAATACAGTCCGAAAATTAGCAAAGTTGTTCAATACATTGAAAGTAACTTGAATCAACAACTGACATTACAACTGTTAGCACAACAAGTCGATTTAGCTCCAAGTTATTTATCGCGGGTATTTAACCATGAACTACATAAATCAATTTCACAATTTATTCTAGAATTGAGATTGCAAAAAGGTCACGATTTAATTCTGAGGACGAAAATGTCAATTTCAGAAATCGCTAAACATGTTGGCTTTAGCGAACAAAGTTATTTTACACAATGCTTTAAAAAATATTATGGTATTACACCATTGAGATTTCGAATGGAGCAGAGAGGATGGAATTAACATCCTGATGTGATTTTGCTATTTATGTTAATTTTTTTATAAAAATATCAATGATTCAATAAAATATAGATATACAATGGGAGAATTGACAACATAACATGATTTTAGAATCAAAGAGCCATTAAAAAAACGATTGAATCTTTCTGTTATTGAAGATAGTGATAAGTATAGTAACCATCGAACTTAAGCATGTAAAAATAAATGGATTTACTATATTTAAATTTTTACAGAAAATAACAACGTTGTTATTTTTCGTTGAAGTCTTACAATGGAAAAAATATAATGAACTTAAGATCTCAAATATATAGTCTATGGGGATTTGATTAGATCATAAAATAGCTTATGTGAGAGATAAAAAAATTTAGGTATATAAGAAAACGCTTACAACTATATACCTAGATTAGATTGCTGGCCACAATCGCTAACAAAAACAATCTATTAAACAAAATTTGCAGAAGTGAAATGTACGGTATTTTGTTTATAGGGAAAGAGGTAATCATTATGGTTACAGCAAAATTGAAACCAACTAGTAGGAAATTAAAGAAATTTAAAGAAATTGAAGCACCAAGGTTAAAGTTTAAAGAGAAGTTATCCTATGGTTTTGGAGACTTAGGTAACGGAATGATGTTTGATATGGGACAAATCTATTTGCTCAAGTTTTTTACAGATATTCTTGGTATTTCTCCTTTCTATGGTGGTCTCGTATTCTTAGTTTCAAAAATATTTGATGCATTTGTTGATACTGGTGTTGGAACGATGGTCGATAATAGGCGTAATTTTGGTAAAAAAGGTAAATTCAAACCATTTATTTTATATGGCACGATACCTTTAGCTATATTGACCGTTATCACATTTATATCGCCTGATATTAGTTATACCGGTAAAGTTATATGGGCTTTTGCTACATATATGTTATTCAATATGGCGTATTCATTTGTTAATATTCCGTATGGTTCATTATCTGCATCTATGACAATTAATGCGGATGATCGTACACAATTATCTGTCTTTCGTAACTTAGGTTCACAAGGCGCAATGTTTATTTCAGGTATCGTAATCATTCCAATGGTTAATCTTTTTCCGAATCATGCCACAGGATATCCTATCGCAGTAGGTGTGTTAGCGATTTGTGGTGTTATATTCCATATTATTTGTTACAAAGGTGTTAAAGAGAGACATACTGTTGAAAGACCTAAGGAAAAAGGTCTAGGTCGTAAAGCTTTTAAAGACTTACTGAAAAATAGACCATTCTTGATTCTTGCTATATATACACTATTAACAATCATGGCTTTATTCCTCCAACAGTCATCTCAGCTATATTACTTCCAATATGTCCTCGGAGAACCTAATTTAGTCGGTATTGTAAGTACATTGAACTTTCTTGTTCTTGTTCCAGGCTTATTGATTACTACTTTCTTAAGTAAAAAAGTAGGCAAGAAGATGACGGCAATCATTGGTGTTTCAGGGTTTGTAATTTTACAATTTTTCACCTTCACACTATTTGCCAATGAAGCAATTCCGTTTCTAGTGTTAAACACGATTGCACAATTATTCCTAGTTATACCGAATACAGTTACTTGGGCATTTATAGCGGATGTAGTTGAATATGGACAATGGCAGTCTGGTATGAGATCTGAAGGTATTATTTATTCTAGCTATAGCTTTACAAGAAAAGTATCACAGGCATTGGCTGGTTTCTTACCTGGATTATCGTTAATGCTCATTGGTTATGTGCCAAATGAAACTCAAACGGCTGGCACGTTATTAGGGCTAAAAGTATTATACTTTGTTGTTCCAGGAACGGCCTGTCTCATTGCCGTAATATTATTCTTCTTTGCATATCCATTGACTGATAAACGTCACAAGCAAATCGTTAAGGAGTTAGCACTTAGAGAAGAATTGTAATTGTAATATTGTAAATTGTTTTGATAAATGAAAGGAGCAACACGAGATGTTATATCCAGTAATAAATGAAAAACGTCAAATTATTGATTTAAATGGGATTTGGAACTTTAAATTAGAAGATGATGCGTCACCGGTTGATATCTCAAAACCACTCGACACGGAATTAGTGATGGCAGTTCCAGGTTCATATAATGATCAAGGGGTAGATGCTAAAATAAGAAATCATGTAGGCAATGTCTGGTATGAGCGTACGATTGTTATTCCAGAAATGATGCAAGATGAGAGAATCGTCTTACGATTTGGTTCAGCAACACATCAAGCTACTGTATATATTGATGGTCAAGCAATTGTATCGCATAAAGGCGGATTCTTGCCATTTGAAGCTGAGTTAGATCATAGACTTTCAACAGGGAAACATAGATTATCAGTATGTGTAAATAATATTTTAGATGAAACAACCCTTCCAGTAGGAAAATATGAAGAAACGATTGATGAACATGGTAAAAAGGTTAAAACGAATACACCAAACTTTGATTTCTTTAACTATGCAGGGTTACATAGACCTGTAAAACTTTATACAACACCGAAAACATATATTGAAGATATTGTCTTAGTTCCCGAAGTGTCAAAGGATACCGCACAAGTCCATTTTAATATTATGACTAACAAAAACGCTACAGATATTCGTATTAGATTATTAGATGAAGCAAACAATGTTGTCACAGAAACAACGGGACAAAAAGGAACAATAACGGTAGACCATCCTCATTTGTGGCAACCATTAAATGCGTATTTATATCAATTTGAAGTTTCATTATATGAAGATAATAAATTAATTGATACTTATACAGAACGTTTAGGTATTCGCTCTGTAAAGGTAGATAATGGCCAATTCTTAATTAATGATCAACCATTTTATTTCAAAGGTTTCGGTAAGCATGAAGACACGTATTATCATGGACGCGGTATAAATGAAGTAGGTAATGTATTAGATTTAAACCTTTTAAAATGGATTGGTGCAAATTCATTCCGAACTTCACATTATCCGTATTCAGAGGAAATGATGCGTCTAGCGGATGAGCAAGGTATTGTCGTTATCGATGAGACAACGGGTGTAGGTGTTCACTTAAACTTTGATACATTATTAACTGGTATTGAACATCGTAAGACCTTTAAAGAAATAGGTACTAAAGAAGCGCATGAATCAGTTATTAGAGAATTGATTGCTCGTGATAAGAATCATGCTTGTGTCGTGATGTGGTCTATTGCAAATGAACCAGCATCTACAGAAGAAGGTGCGAAAGCATATTTCGAACCACTAATTAACTTGGCGAGATCTTGTGATCCACAGCAACGTCCTGTAACGATTGTCACATTATTGACGGCACAACCGGATGTTTGCCAAGTACAAGATTTAGTCGATGTGTTATGTTTAAATCGTTATTATGGTTGGTATACGCAAACTGGAGATTTAGAAGCTGCTAAAAAAGCATTGAAGCAAGAACTTGATGGTTGGAGTGAAAAACAGCCGAATAAGCCAATTATGTTTACAGAGTATGGCGCAGACACACTAGCAGGCTTGCATTCAGTTAATGATGAATTATTTACAGAAGAATATCAAGTGCGTTATTACGAAGCAAATCACGAAGTTATTGATCAATATCCTCAATTTATTGGTGAACAGACTTGGAATTTTGCAGATTTTGAAACTTCAAGTGGCATTATTAGAGTGCAAGGCAATAAGAAAGGTATATTTACACGTGAAAGAAGACCGAAAGCAGTGGCACATTACTTAAGAAAAAGATGGTGTAATATACCTGACTTTGGTTATAAAGGGTAGGGATTCCTTGAGCGAAAAAACATTGTGAAATTGATAACATACCTGTCAAACAATATACCTATCAATTTTAATTAGAATTGAGTAAAAGTGATAATTATGTGAAAACAATCACAAAATACTTTAAATCTTTGTAAGCATGGCGTAGAATACTAAGTGTAGAGAAGAGATAAAAGCTTAACGAATGAAAAAATACGGAGTGATTAAGATGAGAAAAGTAATTGAAGAAGTTATTTTTTCAAATGAAAGCAGTTATGACATTTACACACATACTGGTGTAAATCAAGGTATCATTAATGACATTAAAGATGGATACAGAAGTATTGATTATATATCTTATATAGATGCTGAAAAGTTATACAAGTACGGCATGGAAAAGTCTCAATTAGTAAGTAGTTAATACCCTGTAGACATCTAAAGGAAAGTGTGCATGTTTGTAAGTGTCAGCTGTATGCCCACAGCACAAACGACAGTTGTAAATGATTTGCATATTTTTCTCCCTAGTATCACCTTTCATGATTTATTATACGCCCAAGAATAGTAGAAAAGCCTACATGAACTAAATATTTAGTTCATGTAGGCTTTTTGTTATATAACAGCAACAAATTTATGAGTTAGGAAATTGACTGATGCGTTAAACATATGCCTTAAAGTTATGCTTGATTTCGTTGTATTCGTATACAGAATTATACATTCTCATGCGAATATGTTCTTCTGATGCATAAGGTATACGCAGTGTGTCATGCTTTGTTATAAAGTTTCTGAATGATTTTTCGGCGTGCATACGTGCTTTTAAAGTCATATTTAACCACTCATCTGTTTCAAATAAATCTTCAAATCTAAAGGAAAAACTGGTTCTGGCGCGTGCTGCTCGTAACGTTGCAAGTCGTTGTTCAAACTCCATATATCCATCCTCCTTTTTAAGAACATCAATAGTTACCTCTATTATATACTTATTAGCAACTATATTCTAATAATGGAATGACACTAATTCGTTTATATAAAAAATATGAAATGATAAAATAGGCACAATAAGTAGGCGTTAATTATTAAATTTAGAAGGATGTGTAATTATGGAATTAACAAATAAAGTTGCTATCATTACAGGTGGGAGTAGTGGTATAGGCGCGAGTATAGCTAAATCTCTAGCAAAGCAAGGTGTCAAAGTTGTCTTAACAGGTCGAAATGAAGTTAACCTTAAACAGGTTGCAGGCCAAGTTTCTGAGCTATCTCAAACAGATGTAGTTACAGAAATATTAGACGTTACCTCACAAGAAGCGGTTGAGTCGGTTGTATCAAAGGTAAAACAACAATTTGGTAGTGTTGATATATTAGTAAATAGTGCGGGGCAAATGTTATCATCAGCTATTACTGAAGGTAATGTGGCTGCATGGGATACCATGATTGATGTTAATGTCAAAGGTACATTATATGGAATAAATGCGGTTTTACCGACATTATTAGAGCAATCAGAGGGGCATATTATTAATATTGCTTCAATTTCTGGTTTCGAAGTTACAAAGAAAAGTACGATGTATAGTGCAACGAAAGCAGCGGTCCATTCTATAACACAAGGCTTAGAAAAAGAGTTAGCTAAGACAGGAGTGAGAGTGACAAGTATTTCACCTGGAATGGTAGATACACCATTAAGTGGAGAGACAGATTGGGGCGAACGTAAGAAGTTAGATCCTGAAGATATTGCATCTTCAGTTATATATGCATTGCAACAACCAAGTCATGTCAATGTAAATGAAATTACTGTTAGACCAGTATAGAATTCATAAGAAGTCACTTTAGCAACATGATTAAATTTCTATCTATCTAAATAAAGGGGATATAAATAAACTTGAATATTGTACTAGAAACGAAGCGTTTGTTGCTGATTAGACCAACTGAAGATTATCTAACAGCGTTGTATCAATTGCATGCTGATCCTAGAACAAACGTATATAATCCGGCTGGTCCACATCGAGAGATAAGTGAAACAAAAGAAATGTTGAATGAATGGATAAAACATTGGTTAGCGTATGATTTTGGTTATTGTTTAATGATTGAAAAGGAATCGAAAGTAATGATAGGCATGTGTGGTCTAAGGTACAAGCGGTTAGATGGTAATGTTGTTTTAAATTTGGCATATCGTTTAAGTCCAGAGTATGGGCGAAAAGGCTATACAAAAGAAGCCTGTCTTGCACTTATACAATATATTAAGAAAGTCCAACATATAGATAATAGGATTGTTGCACATACTAAGGCTGACAATATTCCATCTATTCGAACAGCAAAATCTTTAGGGTTTTTGAGAGAAACACAGTATGATAACTTTGAAGCATCTGGTGACGTATATTTGTTCGAACCAAACTAAAATTGGTTATTTTGGTGTTTAAATATAAATTTTATAATAAAGCCAACTCAAATTTTACATGTTTTGAGTTGGCTATCTTTATGTTTTAAATTATTTAAGATACTGTGTCTTACTCGGTTGATTGGATATATATTTATTCTTTATTTTTAATTTATCAAAATAATATCAATTACATATTGCAAATGATAATCATTATCTATTAATATTGATGTTAATAGATAAGGGAGGGTAATATATTGAAAAAATTAATTAGTGTTATGTTGTGTTTTATATTATTATTAGCAGCTTGTGGAAAGTCGGAAGAAAGTAAAAGTACTAAAGGAGATACAGACAGTAAGGAATATGTTACATCAGATGGTAGTAAAGTAAAGATACCGAAACATCCGAAACGTGTGTTAGATTTGACTGCGAATTACGGTAATTTTAAAAAACTAGGTGTAACACCAATTGCTATTACTAATGTTTTTCCGAATTCTAAATATTTGAAAATGGATAAAGTAAAGAAGATTAATCCAGAAGATGTAGAAGCAGCAGCAAAATTGAAGCCGGATTTAATTATTACGTATAAGGAAAATAAAAATAATAAAAAATTAGCTAAAATTGCACCTACAGTTCCAATTAAGGTCCAAAATATGGATTATAAAGAAACACATGTTGAATTAGGGAAATTAGTCAATAAAGAGAAATTGGCGCAACAGCAGGCAAATACATTATCGAAGAAATTAGCAAAAGATGGTAAGGAAATTAAAAAGAAAATTGGGAAGGATAAAACATTTTCAATAATGGATGTACAAGCGAAAGATATTTACCAATTTGGTCCAAGATTTGGAAGAGGTAGTGAAGCTATTTATGAGGGATTCAAACTAGCAGAAGATTCCGATGCTAAAGCAGCTATGCCAAAAGAAAAATATATGAAAGTACCTAAAGAAAAATTTAACGACTATGCCGGTGATTACTTACTCATTCCAACTGCAAATGGCAAGAAGCCTAATAATGAGTTTGTAAAATCATCTATTTGGAAAAATAACAAAGCAGTCCAAAATAATCAGGTAACATACTACACCATGGATGAAGCAATTTATGCAGATATTATTTCAGTAGAACAACAAGCGAAAAACTTTAAACAACAGTTATTAAAATAATAAAGAAACCGCCATTATCAAACATCAGCAATAACAGATGGATAATGGCGGTTATTTTATAGATTCAATCGGTGAAGCTATTACCAATTCTCAACGTTTGAGCGTTCACCTTTAAAATTATTTGATTTCTTATGTCGCTCAGCTAATACAGCTTCAACATCTTTAAAGTCAATGTCTAGTGCATGTAATAAAACAAATAGATGGTACATTAAATCTGCTGTTTCATTAGTTACTTCTGCTTTATCTGATTTCATCGCACCAATTACTACTTCAAATGCCTCTTCACCAAATTTTTTGGTTATTTTTTCAAGGCCTTCATTCAATAAATACTGTGTATAAGAATTTGATTTATCTGCATTTGCACTTTGATCAACTGTCTGCTCTAATTGTTGTACATTATAAGGTACTTCAGTGTTAAAGCAACTTTGACTGCCTGTGTGACATGTGGGACCGTTTGGCACTACGTCTATTAAAATCGTATCTTGGTCACAATCTAGATAAATATTACGCACTTCTTGAGTGTGACCTGATGTTTCACCTTTAGTCCAAAGGCGCTCTTTTGATCGAGAATAGAAGCATACCACACGATCTTCTAGTGTTTTGTTATAGGCAGCTTCATTCATGTAACCTAACATCAATACTTGTTTAGTGTTTACATCTTGTAATATAGCTGGTAATAATCCTTTAGAAAAGTCAGGTTGTGTCATCTTACTGGAATACCTCCTTGTGACATTGTTTGCTTTATTTCGTTTACTGTTGTTTCTTTATCGTGCAGAATACTTGCTGCAAGACCAGCTGATACATTGGTTTGTTTAAAGAGATCCACAAAGTGGTCTGGATTTCCGCCACCACCTGAAGCAATGATTGGAATATTGACCAATGATTCAATGGCGTGTAAATGTGAGACATCAAAGCCTTGTTTCATACCATCATGTGTCATACTGGTGATTAGCAGTTCGCCTGCACCAAGAGCCTCTACTTGTTGAACCCAATCATATACTCTGACATCAGTACGTTGTTTGCCACCATGTGTATAGCAAAAGTAATCTTCTAATTCACTATCATAGTTACTATCAATTGCGATACAAATACATTGGCTTCCAAATTTTTCACTGGCTTCTTTAATAAATTGTGGGTTCTTTAAAGCGCTTGAATTTAATGATACCTTATCTGCACCGTGATTTAATAATTTCGAAATATCGTCTAAAGTTGATATACCACCGCCAACAGTAAGTGGAATAAATAATTTTTCGGCGGTTTCTTCAATAACATCTAGTACAAGGTCATGACCTGCCTCAGTTCGTGAAATATCAAGAAATACTAACTCATCAGCACCTTGTTCATTATAATAAAGCGCATAATCTACAGGATTACCAATATCGCGCAATCCTTTAAATTGAATACCTTTTACTACACGCCCATCTTTGACATCAAGACAAGGGATAATACGTTTCTTGATCATGATAATCCCTCCCAGAAATTTGGATCATGTGCTGCTTTACCTACAATTGCAGCGTGAACACCTAGTGTTTCAAGTTGGACTAAGTCTTGTTGGTGACGTATACCACCTGAAGCGACAACGTGTTTATCTGTAGCTTTTACAAGTTGGCCAGTAATTTCAAAGTTTGGTCCTGATAGCTTCCCATCTTTCGAAATATCAGTATATATAATGCCGCCGAGCGGTAAGTGATTGATTTGTTCAACTAAATCAAATAAATCTAATTGAGCGTCTTGTTCCCAACCATTAATCTTTACTTCGCGACGATAAGCATCGACTGACAAATATAAGCGATTTGGATATTTTTGAGCCATATCAGCTAGCCATGTTAAATCTTGAATCCCCTTCGTACCAATAATACAAAAATCGATATTAGCATCAAAATACTGTTGTATTGTTGTTTCGCTACGGATGCCGCCGCCAACTTCCATCGGTTTGTCAGTTAAATTTTTTAATGTTTTAATATAATCTTGCTCTATAGAAGATTGCTTTTTTGCACCGATTAAATCGACAATATGAATTCGATCAACACACTGAAATTGATTGTAAAACTGTATACTTTCTTCAGCAGTACGTGCCATTTTTTCTTCTGAGTCATATTTTCCCTCTGTCAATCTCACGCTTGTAGCATTGATTAAATCAATTGCTGGCCATAATTTGATCATTTAAGAATCCGCCTTTCAGAGCTTGGTTTAGTATTGCTAGTCCATTTTCACCGCTTTTTTCAGGATGAAATTGAATACCAATATAATGTCTATGTTGAACAATTGCAGGTATTTGTGCACCGTATTCTGCATAAGCAACTACAAATTGTGACATTTCTGCTTGGTAAGAATGTACAAAATATACATCATGTGTCAATTGTTGTTGATTGCTGACGAGGTTATTCCACCCCAAGTGAGGAACGGGATAAGGTGTATCAATAGGTACGATTTTTCCAGGGATTAACTTCAAACCTGCAACATCGCCTTCTGCGCTCCAATCGAATAATAGTTGCATACCTAAACAAATACCGATAATAGGTTTGTCGTGAATTGCTTTTAAAATAGCATCTAAGCCACGTTCTTCGATTGCACGCATTGCATCTTTAAAGTGTCCTACACCAGGAAGGATAACTAATTCAGCAGCCTCAATTTCACTTTGCTTGTCAGTTAAAATAGCATCATAACCCAAGTGTTTCACTGCACGTTGTACATTGCGAATATTTCCCAAACCATAATCTATAATAGCAATCATTCAATCACACCCTTAGACGAAGGTACACCGTCATAATCATTCTGTGATAATGCCTCTTTAAGTGCTCTTGCGAATGATTTGAAAATACTTTCGATTTCGTGATGTGTATTGCCACCACGTAATAAATCAATATGCGTGGTAAGACGTGCGTTAATAACTAACGCGTGGAAGAATTCTTCTACTAATTCAGTATCGAAAGTTCCGACTTTTTCTTTACTAAATTCGGCATTAAATGACAAATAGGGGCGACCGCTAATATCGACAACGGTACGTGATAGTGTTTCATCCATAGGGATATAGCTGTGACCGTAGCGTTTGAAACTTGTACGATCTTTAACCATTTCTAACAGTAATTGACCTAAAACAATGCCAATATCTTCTGTTACATGGTGGTCATCAACTTCGGTATCACCATTTGCTTCAATTTGTAAAGATAGCTGACTATGAAAGCTAAAGAGGGTCAACATATGGTCTAAAAAGCCAACACCTGTATTGATATTACTTTCGCTAGCATCATTGGCAAGCGTGATATTTAATTGCGTTTCTGCCGTATTACGCTTCTTTTGATAAGTCATATTGAATCCTCCAGTTTTTAATAATTTCTGCTAACTGATCTAATTGCTCGTCAGTTGCTATAGAATAGCGAACATAGTCTGCCATATTCGGTTCATCATATAAACGAGGTAAGAAACCATGTTCTTGTATATATTTGCCTAAGCTATGTGCAGCTTCACCTTTAGTTAATACAAAGTTTGTCGCAGAAGGGTAAATTTTGATGATATCTGAGACTTTACTTTCAAAAATATTACGTAACTTGATAGCTAGACGGCGTTGTTCTTCAATAAAGCTAGCAGTCATCTTTTCATGTTCAAACATATATATAGCAATATATAAGGTGATTGTATTTAATGGATAAGGATGTTCAATGCGTTGTATGCGTTGGATGGTTTCTTCTGTACCAATTAACACACCTAATCGTAACCCTGCAATACCAAATGCTTTAGACAATGTACGCATTTGAAGTATATGTGGTGCTAAATCAATCTCATAAGCTTCGCCAAAGTCCAAATAAGCTTCATCGATTACGAAATAGCCTCCAATCGCTTTCATCTTATCTGCTATAGCTGTTAGAAATGGTAATGAATATTGATGACCTGTCGGATTATGAGGATTACTCATGATGAAGAATGCCGGTCGTACATCATCAATACGTTGTAAAATTGTGTCTAAATTAAATGTTAAATCATCTTCAGCATCTACAAATTCAATAGGTCTATTTACTTGTCCTGCATATGCTTGATACATAAAGAAGTCGGGGTTAAGTGTTAATACAGGACCATCAGGCATGATGAGCATTAGCTTTTGTATCAATTCATCTGAACCATTACCAGCTGTAATTTGTGTTGGCTTAAGGTTAAAATATTTAGCATAAGCAGTCTTAAATCGATTATATTCATCATCAGGATAAAAATTAAATGTGGCTTGTTGTATAATATCGGCAAGCTGCTCATTTGATAATGGGCGCAGGGGACTTTCATTTTTGTTTATTCTAATCATTATCTGTTACTCCTTTGTCGTACGAACTTGTACAGATTGTTCGTGGTTATATAACGCTTCAGTATGTGCTAGAGTTCGTGCTGCGTCTTCAATCTGATTGAATGACTTTTCTGATAAATTAATTACTGAATGACGTGTTAAGAAATCATTTACAGATAATCCATTTGTAAAACGAGCTGTTTGATTTGTTGGTAAGACATGACTTGGTCCAGCTACATAATCTCCAATGACCTCAGGTGAATAATACCCTAAGAATAATGCTCCGACATAACGTACTTTATTTAAATATGCTTCTGGGTTTCTAGTTTGTATAGAAGCGTGTTCTGGTGCTATTTGATTCATGACGTCGCTTGCTTCGTCTTGATTTGCTACAGCTATTAAAAAGTGATTGTTTTGCAAACTAGCTTCTACAATAGGCTGACGCTCAATTGTACGTAATTGTTCTTGTATATTACTTTCCAAACGTTCTAAGACGTCACGATCTTCACTGATAACAAACGTTCTAGCCAATTCATCATGTTCGGCTTGGGCAAAGACATCATACGTGATGGCATTTAAATCTGCAGTGTCATCAATGATTAAGGCGATTTCACTTGGTCCAGCTATTTGATCGATTCCTACTTGTCCGTAGAGATATTTCTTAGCATATGCAACATATTGATTACCTGGTCCTACAATTTTATCGACTTTAGGTATCGTTTCGGTACCATAAGCGAGTGCAGCAATACTTTGAGCGCCACCCACTTGATAGACATTGTCGGCGCCTGCGATATAGCATGCGGCAAGTACAGCATCAGAAAGTCCATGTTGTTGTGGTGGTGTGACCACAGTAATATCTTCTACACCTGCTACCTTAGCTAATGTTACTGTCATTAATACCGTCGATGGGTAACTCGCTTTACCGCCCGGTACATAAACACCGACACGTTCTAAAGGATGATACATTTCATAACATTCATCTGTACCTTGGTTATCTGACCACTTTATTGTTGTTTGAAATGCTTTGATGCGCTCATGGCTTGTTGTGAGTGCTTCACGTAATGTTCCATCTATATTGTTATAAGCTGTTACTAAATCACTATATGGGATAGCTAGGTCATTTGTTTCAACGCCATCTATTTGTGCGTTATAAGCTTTTAAAGCTGAATCACCTGATGCTTTAACTGTGTCGCAAATCTCTTTAACTACAGGGTATAAGTCTTCATTAAGTGAAGATTGGCTTAAAAAGTCTTTGAGAAAAGTTGATTTATCTATTATCAATGAGTGACACCTCCAATGTTTGAATAAATGTATCAATTTCATTTGATTTTTTAAAATATGCTTCTTTATTGGTGATTAGTTTTGCGTTAATATTTTTTAGCGTGTCCTTTTCAACTAAACCATTAGATTTAAGTGTCGTACCTGTTTGAACAATATCAACGATGCCATCCACCATATCGACTAAACATGCCAACTCAATAGATCCTGAAAGCTTAACCAATTCAACATCTAAACCTTGAGCTTCAAAGTATGATTTTGCAGTTTTCGTATAAGAAGTGGCTACTTTTTTAAATTGAGTTGTTTCTGGTTTGGATGCTAATGCAAAGTGACATTCTCCGAAAGGTAAGTCTAATAAATTATTAATTGTATAATTACCTTCTTCTAAAATATCGCTCCCCACAATACCAACGTCTGCTACACCTTGTTCTACATAGATGGGTACATCGCTCCCTTTGACCAGTACAAACTGTATATCATCTACAGAAATTAATAATTGGCGCTCTCTTTGTTCTAGTGCATCTGCTAATTTTTGTTCATCTATTTCATATAAATAAGCAATGAAGCTTTTTAATAAGCGTCCTTTTGCTAAAGCTACAGTAAGCATAAATTTCTCTCCTTTATTTTCTTTAAAGTATAAATCCTAGTCCGAAACCTTCTAATTCACCTTTATAAAATCCACCAGTTAACTGTTGTAATTTATTATTTTTTAGATGGCAACGCATGAATGCACCTTTGTAATAAGATCGTGGTGGTTGTGGTGTGATGTCTAAGTGTATATTAGTGATGTCATTCGATTTAAACCATTGTTCCCAACGACGCAGTGCTTGAATTGTTTTGTGATCATATGGAAAAAGTTGGCTTAACAAGTTTAATTGTTCAGTTGTTTTAGTCGTTAATAATTGAACAACAGGGTGTGCTGAACCTAGTTGTGTTGTTAATTCAGATATATTGCGTTCTTGAATTAAATTTAAGATATCTTGAGTTTGTTCATTTGCCGATAATAATAAATCTATAAGTTGATAGTGACCTAAAATAACAAAATCTATATCATCGTTTAACGTTGTTTGTATAAATTTGTAAAATGTTAAAAAATCGTCTTGCATATCGCTAACAGTAGGGTTATAGTGCTCGATTCCTAGTTGTGTGTATACCTCATTGTCACGAACGATGGGTCCTGTGTAAGCTACCCTTTGATATTGTGGTGGATAGTTACTGTAATAACGTAATAATTGATCGGTAAAATCATTGCGCAGCGCGTAAATATGATGATCATGTTGCCAAAAACTACGTTCAGTCATTTGTTGTAAATCGTCCTTTGTCAACGATTGCCACGACAATGACTCTATAAAGCTAAAATCTACTAAATTAAAGTCATTATCTTGAAAATGCTTTAAAAATGACAATTCATATTCTTTGTTTTTTATCAATGCAGTTGTATTCATATTATGACCACCTTTTTACTTTTACTCTCTACCGAACTAAAGTGTAATGATAAAATATACTGTAACATAGTTGATTTTTTAATTCAATAAATATTCTGAAAATAATAAAATTTCAAAAGCCTAATTTATTGAGAATGTAGATTATAGTATTGAAATACCCCAGTTTTAGAATGTGAAAACGGGGGTAGTGTAGGCTGTTAAACTATAAAAAAATAGCCATGTAAACAAAATGATGTCGAGTTAATATAACATCAATTGTTACATAGCTGTTGAGTATGTGAGGTATTCAATGTGATTACAGCAAATATTAATCGTTGCAATGAGCATACTGTATTTAGAAAGAATTATCTAGTTGAAACGATTGTGATTTAACGTATAAATGTAAAATAGGGCGTGCTAGATTTATCTTAAGTTGGCACCATAATTTAAATACTGTTTCTTTTTATCTTCAGGTACCATATTTCCACCGGTAGACCATACAATATGTGTTGCTTGATCTGTAGGTATGCCTTGTGTTTTAGCTTGTTTAATCGTCGCTCTGATTCCATCGAACCCAGAAGCGGCTGAAGGCTCAATAAATATATCCTCTGTTTGATGTAACATTGAAATATAACGATACATTTGTTGGTCATCAACAGTAAAAACGCCAAAGAGTAAGTGATTCATTATTTGACCTACTAGACGGGATGGCCTAGATACTGCTAAACCGTCTGCAGCTGTGCGACCATCTAAGCCAATATCTGTTACGGCAATTTGATCATGGAGTTGTGTCATCATGCCAAGTAACATACAAGGTGCATGTGTAGGTTCGGCAAATACACAATGAACATGTGGTCCAAGTATTTGTTTAAGTCCAAAGGTAACGCCTCCGGGACCGCCACCGACACCACAAGGTAAATAAACAAATAATGGATGATCGGCATCGACAACTATGCGGTTATCTTGTAGTTGTTGTTTTAATCGTAATGCAGCAACGGTATATCCTAAAAATAAATCAGCAGAACCTTCATCATCTACGAAATGACATGTTGGGTCACTTGCGGCTAATTTTCGGCCTTCAGCAACCGCAAATTGATAATCTGATTGATGTTCAATGACGTTAACACCGTATCGACGAAGAAGGTCTTTTTTCCACTGACGGGCATCGCTAGACATATGTACGTCAACGGAAAAACCTAACTTAGCACTCATTATGCCAATACTTAATCCCAAATTGCCCGTTGATCCGACAGCAATCTTATATTGCTTAAATAGTTGACGATAGGTATCTGTTGCTAAAATTTTATAGTCATCATTATAAGTTAAGTCACCAGCTGTTTGAGCAACGGATTCGGCAAATTTTAATACTTCATAAATACCGCCACGCGCTTTAATTGAACCAGATATTGATAATTCGTGATCGCATTTTAACCAAAGGTTGGCATATGTGTTGTCACCAAATTGATGGGACAACTGTTCTTGCATTGCTGGAATTTGCTTTAATGGAGATTCTATTATGCCATTTAATGGTTCTGTCTCTGGGAAGACGTGACGAATATAACTCGCAAAACGCTCTAATCTTGCTGCCGCATCTTCTATATCTTCGATTGTAAAAGGTAACTCATTATTTGAACCGTAATTTGGATTATGCCAAAAGGTTGGCGTATAGGTTTGCAATGTTGAAATTAAAGGATTTGATTGTTGTAATTGTTCGATATTTAGCATATGCATCCTCCTAGTAAGGGTTGTCTTGTAACATCATTATCATCATTATATCAAAATTATAAGCTGCGTTTGTAATGGTAACTGGGGGAGCGCCTGTGAAAAGAAATGCTACATAGTTAAAGTTATTCTAAAAAAATCGGTCCTTTGAGATATGTATTGGATATTGGAATATATATCATAATAAAAAATAACCAGTAAATGTGTCTAAAGACATTTACTGGTTAGATAATTTGGATGAATTCATTTGTCTGAGTAATATTTTTTTAAGCTGATACCTCAGACTTATTATATTTACAAAATTTAATATTATTGAATAGCTTTTTAAAGGGGTGTCTACGACCTGGTCGTGATAGTCACCATGCAATTATAGGATTATAACAAGCAAACACTGTAGTTAAAGTGAGTGACTGTTATAGTTTAGTTAGTATAATGAATTTAACATAACAATAGTTACAACTATGCTAATGATTTGAATTATTTTTTGAAAGAATTTCTTAATTTAGAAAACCAGCCACTTTTGGATGATACAGTCAAACCGCTTGGCTTTGATGCTTGTGCCTTGAGTTCTGAGCCAAATTCCATTGCTTCTTTCATTAAATAAGCTTGTGAATTTAATGGTGATAAATTGTTTTGTATATAATGGTAATGACCTTCATTATCTTGGAAGCGTCCTTTTTGATTATCAGACAATTGTAAGTTCATATAGTTCAATAATCTTTGACCGATCACTTTGTCTTCAATAGGGAACAAGATTTCGACTCTTTTAATCATGTTTCTAGTCATCGCATCTGCAGAAGATAGATAAATTTTTTCGTCCCCATTATTATGGAAATAATATATTCTAGAATGTTCTAAAAAGCGACCAACAATACTGACAACTTCAATATTGTCACTAATCCCAGGTATACCTGGTTTAAGGCAACAAATCCCACGTATAATTAATTGGACTTTAACACCTGCACAAGATGCTTCGAATAATTTTAAAATAATATCTTTGTCTGTTAGAGAATTCATCTTCATTATAATTTTGCCATTCCCATGTTCTCGATGTGCTCGAATCTCACAGTCAATTCGATCAATAAAGACATCTCTGATATCAAACGGTGCAACGATAATTTTATTATAATCTGGTTTAACCGAATAACCGCTAAGATAATTAAAGAATTTTAAAGCGTCGTCAGCAATTTCTTTGTCAGTAGTGATAATCCCCATATCAGTATAGATTTTTGCAGTTTTATCATTGTAGTTGCCGGTACCTAGATGAACGAAAGAAGTAAGCTTATTATTTACACGTTTAACGACTAAGGCTATTTTGCTATGTGTCTTTAAATTAGTCATACCGTAAATAACATGACAACCAGCATCTTCTAACATTCTCGCCCAATGGACATTGTTTTCTTCATCGAAGCGGGCTTTCAATTCAACCAATACAGTTACTTGTTTCCCTTTTTCAGCAGCTTCTTTAAGACTATTTATAATTGGCGAGTCTTTACTGACCCTGTATAATGTTTGTTTAATAGCAATGGTATTGGGATCTTCAGCAGCATCACGTATAAAATCAACAATGGGTTCAAAGGATTCATACGGGTGATGGAAAAAGATATCTCGTTCTAGAGATAAATCAAATAAATTATGTGTGCCTAATGAACTTGGCAATTGTGGTACATACTTTCTATAAGTCAGATGACTTAATTTATTTGATAGATGATCAACTAAACCAAAAAGCATAGTTAAATCTAAAGGTCCATCTACAAAGTAAACTTCTTCATCTTTCACATCTAATTGATTCATAATCCAAACAATATCTTCGTAAGCAGCATGACGTCCGTCAACTTCTAAACGTACAGCACTACCACTCTTACGTTCCTTTAAGAAACGTTCAATCTCAATTAATAAGTCTTCGGCGCCTTCTTCATGAATTGATAAATCGGCATTACGTGTAATTCTAAAGGTAAATGTGTTGAGTACCTCATATCCAGTGAATAATTCATTGATAAAGAAGGTGATAATATCTTCAACCATGATAATATATTGCTTATTACCTTCGTTTAAATATACAAAACGAGGTATCAATGATGGAATTTGAACAATAGCAGAATTGATTGCATCATCGGTATCGATATCGACAAAAATATTTAAACTTTTATTATTGAGTTTTGGGAATGGATGATATGCATCAATTCCTAATGGAGTTAGTGTAGGTAATATATTTGATTTGAATTCGGTTGCCAATTGTTCTAATAGCGCATCATCAAGCGCTTCTGGTGTGACAATTTCGACTTGATATTGACGCAACTCGTTCACAAGTTCGTTATAGCGTTGATATTGTAAGTCGACATAGCGCTTATTCTTCAACTTAATTTCATTGAGTTGTTGTCTGGGTGTTAACTGTGCTTTATTTTCAGGTTTATCGTATCCTAGCTTAACTTGGTCTTGTAGGCCGGCAACACGAACCATAAAAAATTCATCTAAATTAGAACTAAATATTGATATAAAGTTCAGTTGTTCAAGTAGGGGATTATTTTTATCTTGTGCTTCTTGTAATACACGATAATTAAAATCTAACCAACTGAGTTCCCTGTTATTATAATATTGTGGTAAATTCAAATCTTTTTCTCCCAAATTTCTTTGCATAATGACTATTACACCTCGTTATAAACTAAAATCATGTTTTGATAAACATAATTTATCATATGAATTTTAAGATTTTGTAAAGATAATTGAAAGGTCTGACTTTAATATTTTCTCGATGTGTTTCTTTTGTCGTTGTGCTTGATATTCTTCTGAAATTGGCTCACCAGAATAATAGATGTTGAGCGTATATTGCCCATCTTCTTCTGTTAAGTTGACCTTATCTACAGAGCTTGTATGAGAAATATTTAAAGCATTGACAAATTTAATGATTCCCCCTAAATATTGGATGTTGTCAAAGGCTTTACCGTGTAACCATTTTGTTTCGTTGCTAAAATATTTCAGCAATGATTTATTTTTAAAACTAGCAAGTAAAGCGAGTTTGACGCGTTCTTCGTGTGAAAATCCATCAATCATAGAGTTAGCGATAATGTAATACGTATGTGGTGAACTAGAATCAGAATCGATAAAGCTACCTAAGTAGTACAGAAACGCACCCTCAGCGAATAGTCTTTGTTCTGCTTTTGTGACATCAATCGCTTTGAAATCAATCAATTGTGATAGTAAAGAGTGAGCAAGTTTGACCCGTTGTTCAGCACTTTCCTCTTCAATGCCATACTCATTTGCTAAATGATATAAGGCATCTTTACGGATATTGTCCTTTCTAAATTCCTTTGGATAACGTTCGCTAATTAATTTCATAACGTATCCCTCACGTAAACCTTTTCTTGAAAAGGTGAATTGAGTAGCATTTATTTTGTTAAATAATGTTCTAAACACCGAAACAGCTGGTAGGATGATGTCGACACGATCTCTACTTAACCCATCAATATCCTTTAATTCATCTCTAGAACTTTTCTTGATAATGGAATATACTTCATCGATATTTTCTTCAGACATCTTGTAGTTGTGGACTCCACCAATTGGATAAGAATGTTCTGACTGGTGGATACGTGCTACGTTTCGTGCAGAACCACCAATACCTACGAGCGAAACGTGTTGCTCCTTCAACCATGGTAGTTGATCGAATTGTTTGGCGATATATTTTTCCATTGCTTTAATAGCGTTTTTATCATTATGGTTCTTACCTTCGAAGAACTTTTTCTTTAAGGTAACGACACCGAAAGGGAAACTGTGAGCTTCTATTAAACTCTTATCTTTAAATAAGGTTACTTCGGTAGAACCGCCACCTATATCTATTGATATACCATCTTGAATGTCGGTTGTATGTGTAATTGCATAAAAGCCATAAAACGCTTCTTCAGTTTCTGGAATAATAGTCATTTCAACATCTAAATGTTTTTTTATAAAAGCGATAATTTCTTCGCTATTTTTTGATTGTCTAATCGCAGCAGTTGCAATGGGATGTAATTCATTTACTTTGAACTTTTTAGCTACTTTCTTAAAGCTGCTTAAGGTCTTTGTTAGCACGTTAATGCCTTCATCGTTCATCGTTAAATCATCTGTTAAATATTGGCTTAATCGCGCTGGAGTTTTAATATTTAATAATTCATTTAGTCCAGTCTTAGTATCAAATTCAAAGATAACGAGTCTGATTGTATTAGAGCCAATATCTATTAAACCTATTCGTTCCATATTTGCCTCCTAGTTAAGTAGGTGATCATAGTATCTATACTATATTTACCCAAATTGTTAATTATATATTACATGATTTGAAAAGTTTTGTGTGCAATATAATTCGATTTGTTCAAAGGGGGAGTATGGGGTGTTTTGCTTAATTATCCTATAAAGAAAGAAAAAGAGAGGCAAGGTTGTTTTGGTTTAATATTACGAACTATTGCCTCTCATATATTAAGTTGTTAGACCTAATATAAATGGTTATTTAATTTTTAGAGGACCTCCTGGACCTAAAGGCCAACCAAGTAAATACCATACAATCATAAATAATGGCCAAACGATACTTAAGATAATGGTGTATGGCATCAAACTAGATAATAAAGATCCGAGTTTCATATCTTTATCATATTTTTGAGCATACGATAATAATAATGGCAAGTAAGGCATCATTGGTGTGATTGGGTTACTAATAGAATCACCGATACGATATAACATTTGTGTGAATGCTGGATGGAAACCTACAAGCATTAACATAGGGACAAATATTGGTGCAAGAATGCCCCATTTTGCTGAAGCACTTCCAATAAGTAAATTAATCAATGCACTCAATAAAATAATGCCTAGAATAAGCACTATACCATTCTGACCTTGTAAAATAGCAGCCCCTTTAACTGCAACAATGACACCCAAATTACTCCATTCTAAAAAGGCTAATAATTGTGCAGCAAAGAATACGATGACGATAAATGATCCCATTGATGCCATTGAATCAGCTAACATTTTGCCTAAATCCTTTGTACTATTAAACACTTTCATCATTACACCATAGACTAAACCTGGCACTAAAAAGAGGATAAGGATAAGTAAACCAACACCATTAATAATTGGTGCATCATTGAGCAAACTTCCCGTTTTCGCATTTCGTAAAAAGCTATGCTCAGGTATAGCGCATAATATGATAACCAGTATAACAATGAAGAAACTTATATTAGCCCAAAATACTGCGCGATTTTCTTCCTTGGTTAAGCTGTCATTGTTATCATCAGCATTGATGTCGGCATTAGTATCATCATAAGTGCCGAGTCTAGGAATTACAAAGCGCATGGTAACCCAATAAACTGCAGGTAATAACACGACGACGCTTGCCGCGATAAAATACCAGTTCATCGCTACATTAACAGGCACATCTTTCGCGACGATTTGGGTAGCTGGCTTTGTAAAAGCATAAAGTAACGCGTCAGACATACCAATCATAAAGTTAGCTGAAAAACCACCGATAGCTGAGGCATATGCCATTGCTAATCCAGCAATAGGATGATAACCCAATTTGATAAATACCATTGCTGTTAGAGGGGGTAAGACAATAGGTGCAGCATCTCCAGCAGCATTACCTAAGATTCCAATTATGATGATGACCGGTACAATAAACTTTTTAGGTGCTTTATGTACAACTTGAACCATTAATTTATCAAAATATCCAGTCTTTTCAGCAACACCAATACCTAACATAACCGCTAAGACGAGACCTAAAGCTGGGAATTCGGAAAAATTTTTAATTGAATCATTGAGAATCATCATAAGTCCGTCTTTACTTAATATGCTTTTAATAACGATCCTATCACCTGTACCAGGATGTTTGACTGTGACATGAAATAATGACACAATCCAGGTCAATACGGCCAAACCAACACACATAAGAAAGAACAAAATACTAGGGTCAGGTAGCTTGTTCCCAATCAGTTCAACAATATTTAAAAATCTATCAATAGGTGACACTTTCCTTTTTGAGTTTGAAGACATAATATCTACCTCCCAAATAAGTTAACGAAAGTATAACAAAATTTCTATGTAAATAGAATGAAAATTCTAAAATTTTGTATATTTGAAAAAAACCGAGTGTTTTTGAGAAGGACTTTAAATGCTGCATATGTTGTTGCGTTTTAAAATAAGCTATTTCGGTAATAGTCAATATAAAAGGGGAAGAAGGAATAAATATTTGAAGAGGAGTAGTGATATGCTATGGGAAGACTAGATAATAAGGTTGCGGTGTTAACTGGTACAAGTACAGGTATTGGCAGAGCAACTGCTCAAGTCATGGCAGCAGAAGGAGCACATGTTCTAGCAGTAGACGTAACAGACAAGGTACACGACGTTGTAAATGAAATAAATAATAAAGGATATAAAGCGTCAGGATATATTGTTGATGTTTCCGATGCAAATGCCGTAGAACAATTTGCAGAATCGGTTAAATCATCATTTGGAACTATTGATATCCTCTTTAATAATGCTGGTATAGATAATGCAGCAGGTCGAATTCATGAATATCCAATAGAAGTGTTTGATAGTATCATCAATGTAGATTTAAAAGGAACCTTTTTAATGACAAAATTCACATTACCATTAATGATGGATAAGGGTGGATCTATTATTAATACTGCCTCATTTTCAGGACAGGCAGCAGACTTAAATCGTTCAGGATACAACGCAGCAAAAGGTGGGGTGATTAACTTCACACGTTCAACTGCGATAGAATATGGTCGTGAGAATATTAGAGCGAATGCTATCGCACCAGGTACGATTGAAACACCATTAGTTGATAAATTGACTGGTACAAAAGAAGATGAAGCGGGCCAAGCATTTAGAGAAAATCAAAAATGGGTAACGCCTTTAGGTCGATTGGGTAAACCAGAAGAGATTGGTAAATTAGTTACTTTCTTAGCTTCTGATGACAGCTCATTTATAACTGGTGAAACCATCACAATTGATGGTGGTGTAATGGCGTATACTTGGCCAGGTGAAATGTTGAGTGATGATGATTGGAAACGCACTACTAAATAACGCCATGATCAAACAAAAATAATAGAAACTTATCATTGAAGCAGCGAAATGAATTTTAATGAATGCGCAAAATCTTTAATGAGCATAAAACAACGTCAATTTCTATTTAAGTCCCTCACATTGGGAATTGTTCGAATAGAAATTGACGTTTAATATTTATATAGAAGATAGCATCTTTTGTTATTCTATAATTTACTTAAGGTGTTCAAAGACAAAGATAGCTAGTGAATGCACTTCTACTCTATTCAAGTCTGTCATATAATCATTTAAATAGAGTGAGTTATTAAAGATTTACCAGATAATACTTTCTACAACATCATCATTTAATGATTTGACGATTTCAGTCACTAAAGCAACTGAGTTCTTATAATCATCGGTATGCAGTACTGAAACATTTGAATGCATATAACGTAAAGCGACACCTATTGACACAGTTGGCGTACCTTCATTTGCAACATGAATACTACCAGCATCAGTCCCACCGCCAGCAGTAGTATCTAATTGAATTGAGATGTTGTGCTTTTTAGCAACTTCCTTAATATGTTTTGTGAAGCCAACATGTCCAATGTTTGTAGCGTCCATGATTATAACGACTGGGCCATTACCGATAGCTGTATCACTAACTTGACCAGACATTCCAGGTGTGTCATATGCAACAGCTACATCGACTGCAATTGCTAAATCAGGTTTAATTTTATTCGCTGCAACTTTAGCACCTCTTAATCCAACCTCTTCTTGAACATTCGCACCGGCAACTAAATTGATATTGATGTCGTCTTCTTTTAAGTTGTTTAGCACGTCTACCGCAAGTGCACAACCATAACGATTGTCAAATGCTTTAGCAGTTAAATATTTATTGTTTGCTAGGGTTTCAAATTCACTATAAGGTGTAATCATATTGCCTAAATCAATACCATATTGTTCAGCTTCTTTTTTACTTTTAACACCGATATCGATAAACATGTCTTTAATTTCGACGTTTTTCTTACGCTCTTCAGGAGTTAAGACATGTGGTGGTTTACATCCGATAATACCTCGAATTTTTTTACCGCTATCTGTTGTTACTGTGACTTTTTGAGATAACATCACTTGATTCCACCAACCACCGATTGGTGTAAACTTCAAGAATCCGTCTTTATCAATTTTAGTTACAATAAAGCCTATTTCATCTAAGTGACCAGCGACCATTAATGTTTTGTGACCATCTGTTGCTGTCTTTTTCCCGAAAATGCCACCAAGATTATCTTCAACGATTTCATCACTAACAGGTGTTAAATATGCTTTCATTGTTGATTTTACTTCCATCTCGTGCCCTGCAATTCCGTCTATATCAGTTAGTGTTTTTAGTAGATTAACTGAATTGTCCATTTTAATTCCTCCCATTTATAAGAATACATATAGTTTACCACGAAACGAAGTGGCTTATCATGCGAACAAGCTGTGTGATAATCCTATATATCAATTCCTAGTAAAACACTAAGACAAATTTGATGCAATCATCACTATTTCATGTTTCAATTGAATTAATAATTGAAGAGAGGGGTTTATCATATGTCAGAAATCAAACACTTAACCATTGGAGAACAGCGAGCACCTATCACAGTTGAATCATTTATTAACTTTGCTTGTCCATATTGTAAAAATTACTTTAAAGCTGCTGACAAGACTTTACAAGATTTAATCGCTAATGGAAAGGTGAAGCATGTCATAAAGCACTTTGATAAAACAAAACAAGGTTTATTGAAGGGGACTGTAGCGAACATCTATTTAGACTATGAACAACCACAAGAAACATTGAATTTTATACATCAATTATATGATACGCAGCAAACATGGAAACAAAGCTTTGCCATAATAGAGAAAAAGATGGAAGAAGACTTTAAATTAACACCGCAACAAGCAGCAGATGAGCGCTCATTGGCAATCACAAAAGAAGCCTTTGAACGTGGAATCGGAGGAATTCCCACAGTATTCATTAATGGTGTGAAATTTGAATTTAACCCTTTAGAAGATAGTGAAGCGGAAATAGCAACAAAATTAACCGAGCAATTAGCAATAAATGAATAGTGAATAAATAACTGAACATGTCAGGATAAATAACTCTGTTACACTGACATGTTCAGTTCTATTTATGACAAGTCTGTTTAATGGCTATCAATGAGCTTCAATTTATAATCATTGATAGATTGTAGCTGTCCGTCTTTTTGTTTAATAATAATATGTTCTTTAGAAATTTGTGTTGGTGATACGACGCCGACAGCAGCTGCAATATTGAATAAACCTTCGTGGAGACTCGTGACGAAATTAGTTACACGGTATTTCTTTTCATCGATGATTAACCCTTTTTCACGCTTAGGATCAGTTGTAGCAACACCTACAGGACATGTATTCATATGACATTGTTGGCTCATGATGCATCCCACACTGATCATCATCCCCCTTGCAATATTGATTAAGTCTGCACCTAACCCAAGTGCAATGGCTATTTTATCTGGGGTGATTAACTTACCAGAAGCAAATATTTTCACTTTATCTCGAATGCCGTGTTGTTCTAATTTTGCAGATAAAATGGGTAACGCAGTAAATAATGGTAACCCAACACGATCTTCAAGTTCTTGGAACGTAGCACCAGTACCACCTTCACCACCATCTACAGTAATAAAGTCAGGGTATTGATTTGTTTCAATCATAGTTGTTACAAGACTTTCAATTTCAGCAACACTACTGATTACAATTTTAAAGCCCACAGGTTTTTGTCCGTATTGTTGTAACTCAGTAACCCAATTAAGTAGTGCTTGTGGATTATCAATGTCTGTAAATCTATTTGGTGAGTTGATAGTCTTCCAAGGTTCAACCTTCCTAATTTCAGCAATTTCTTCAGTAACCTTATTACCTTGCATGTGACCGCCACGCGTTTTCGCACCTTGTGCTAGCTTAATTTCAAAGGCTTTGATTGCATCTTGCTGTGCTAAATTACGAAAGGCACTTAAATCAAAATGCCCATCTTTATCACGAACGCCGAACAGTCCTGGTCCAATTTGGAATATAATATCTACGTTACCAGCCAGGTGATACTTAGATAAACCACCTTCTCCAGTATTCATCCAAGTGCCGGCTTGTCCAAGTCCTTTCGATAGTGCAGTGATTGCATGGCTACCTAAAGCACCATAACTCATTCCTGATTGGCCTACAAGACGCTTAATCTTAAACGGATAGGCTAAGTTTGGTCCTAGTACGACTTGGTCTGAGTCTGATAAATAATAAGGATCAATTTCAGTTTTATGTCTATGTTCATCTCTATCGAATAAACGCTCGTTATCAATTTGGTAAATAAAGGTTGAAATCATAGGTGATTGATCGATACGCAGTTCAGTTGTTTGGAGCGGAAACATTGTATTTTGAATGTAGAACCCGTCTTCGTAATCTTCTTGTGTACCAAAACTAGACATTCTAGAGTTATATTTTCCAGCTAATACGATATTAGTGAAATCATTTCGAGAAAATGGTTTACCTTTTGTATCGGGTAAAAATAAATACTGCCTCATTTCAGGGCCGATTTTTTCAAAGAAGTAGCGTACCCGTGCTAATAATGGATAATTACGCAATACACTATGTTGCTTTTGGCGTTTGTCTTTAAATAGCAATAATCCCCCAATAATTAATATGCTAATTAAAAATAATACTAAAATAATATTTACTATGAACTGAAGTATTGTCAGTAAAGTCATAATAATCCCCCCATTTATCTATATACTACATCGAAAAGTAAGTTTTGTAACAACAGTAGAAATAACAATAAAAATAAATATTATTAAAAATGAAGTTAGAATTAAATGCTTTTGGATTAAATAAAAACCTTAGTGAATGTAAATGATTATGGTATATTAAAAATAAACAATAAGGACGGTGACTTATGATTAAATCATCTAGTACAAACAACATGAAAAATCAGCCATACTTACCCTGGGATAAACCTACAATGGCAAGGAAGGATTTTATAATTATCCCACTCTATATATTAGTAAGTTATATCATGCCCTTAATCGTTTTTGCATTTAGCTATATTCTATTACTTGCCTTAAATCTAAAAAATGAAACTATACTAGAGGCACATATAACCCAAATATTTGGAAGTATTTTAGGTTCAGTTATTATTCTCATTGTCTTTATGGCACTCTATCCAAAGGTGTCATTTATTAAATTAACGTTTGATAAATTAAGTAAAGTGCCTCGATACATATTATTAATCATTGCAACGTATATTGTTATTATAATCGCAACACCAGTTTATGATTGGCTGATCCACTTTTTACCAAAGTCACTACAATTTAGTGTGACGCAAAATCAACAGAGTCTTGAGCAATTATTTGAAAGTCATTGGATGTTGCCATTCGTATTTATAGATATTGTGATTTTGACACCAATTATAGAAGAATTAATCTTTCGTCATATTTTAATTCATGAGCTTGGTAAAAAAATCTCGTACGGCTTTGCAACAGTCATATCTGTCATAGCATTTTCGAGTATTCATGTATTAAATGCAACTTCACCCTTCGAAATTGGCGGTTATTTCATTATTGCGATTGGTTTAACACTCGTATATTTGAAAAGTGATAAAAATTTAGCAGTTTCAATCACACTACATGCTTTAATTAATTTTGTATCATTTATCACTATTGTATGTACGTCGTAACATCATTTAATAGAATTGCTTACGCTATGTTTAATCCTTCATATCATTTTAGTTAGGAAGAAATGTTAAATATCAAAGTTGTGTTACATTAAAATGGGTATGATATAACCAGTGAGACAAATGAATTGAGGTAGGTTAAAAAGATGCTAGAGATAAAGGATGTATCTTATACAGTAGACAATAGAACAATTTTAAGTGACATTAATTTAACTATCAATAAAGGTGATACTATAGCAATAATTGGACCTTCAGGGAGTGGGAAGAGCACACTATTTCGCTTGATTAGTAATTTGATAAGTCCAACACAAGGTGCACTATATTATCAACAGCAAAATTATGAGCAGATAAACCCGGAATCATTGCGTATGGATGTAAGTTATTTACTACAACAAAGTGATTTGTTTGAAACGACGATAGCAGATAATTTAGCATTTTCGGCACAAGTGAGAGATGAACATTTTGACAAAAAGAGGGCGAAGCAGTTATTAAAAGCTGTTGGCTTAGATCATTATAAATTGGATGCTAAAGTTCAACGTTTATCTGGTGGGGAGCGTCAGAGAATTACTATTGCCAGACAGTTGATGTATTTACCTAAAGTTTTATTATTAGATGAAGCAACGAGTGCATTAGATACTCAAAATCGTAATAGAGTTGAAGAACTTATTTTTAGTTTAGCGAAGCAGGGTGTGGCTATACTGTGGATTACACATAGTAAAGACCAAAGTTTACGTCGTTTTAACAAGCGATTACATTTGGTAGATGGACATATAGAGAAAGAGGAAGTGTTAAGATGAGTACGACAGCATTAGCCCTTACTGGCTTGTTATTGCTATTTCCTATCATAGTGTCTTATAAAGAAAAATTACATATCATCAAAGATTTATTAGTGTCGACAATTCGTGCAGTTATACAATTAGTAATCTTAGGGTATTTATTACATTTTATCTTTAATATTAATCAAAAATGGGTGCTAATTATCTTTGTACTTATCATCATTGTTAATGCAGCATGGAATACGATTGGCAGAGCTTCCGTTGTGATGCATCATGTATTTCTAATTTCATTAATTTCAATATTTATCGGAGTAGCATTGCCTTTAGTAGGTGTGGTACTGACGGGAGCGATTGAATTTAAACCCAATGAAGTTATTCCAGTATCAGGTATGTTAGCGAGTAATAGTTTAATCGCTATTAACTTAGCTTATCAGAATTTAGATAGAGAATTTGTAAAAGAGATGAGTCAAATTGAATCTAAATTAACTTTAGGTGCAAACCCAAAATTAGCATCGAAAGATACGATTAGACAAAGTATTAAGACGGCAATTGTGCCAACAATAGATTCTGTAAAAACATATGGTATTGTATCAATACCAGGAATGATGACAGGTTTAATCATTGGTGGTGTAGCCCCTTTAGATGCTGTTAAATTCCAATTAATGGTTGTATTTATTCATACAACTGCAACTATTATGTCCGCTTTATTAGCGACATATTTGAGTTATAAGCAATTCTTTAATCAGCGTGATCAACTTATAGCGAGAGAGATGGTTCAACGATAAGCCATTTTCTTGTTTAAATATGACAATGTACAGAAGTTAAGTATCGATTGATATAGACAGTAAATGAATGTCTTTGGTCATACTTAACTTCTGTTTTTATGATGTATTTTTTTATAAAGGATTTCAATAAAATTGATGCTAAGAATCAAAAGGCAGTTTAACCAAGGGAAAGTTTAGCTCTAATACTATAAATTTAATAATTAAATCATGATAATTATAACGATATGATTAAAAGTTATTTAAACACATTAAGTCATCGTTTATAATAGAGAAGTTATGAAATTTTATAATAAATCGAACGGAAAGGAGTGGGATTGATGTCTTCAATGCGAGTAGTGACCTTCATTTTAAGTATTTTCATAGTAGGAATGGTTGAAATGATGGTTGCAGGTATTATGAATTTGATGAGTCATGATTTAAATGTATCAGAAGCGATTATAGGTCAATTAGTAACCTTATATGCAATAACATTTGCAATTGCTGGTCCTATTCTAGTAAAGCTAACCAATCGATTTTCACCTAAACCAGTATTGTTATGGACATTGCTAGCATTTATTGTTGGGAACTTAATGATAGCGATGGCACCGAATTTTACAATACTTGTAGTTGGGAGAGTCATTTCTTCGGCAGCAGCTGCATTAATCGTTGTCAAAATATTGGCCCTAACTGCGCTACTGACGGCACCACAAAATCGTGGGAAAATGATTGGTATTGTATATTCTGGATTTAGTGGCGCTAATGTCTTTGGGGTACCTATAGGGACAATTATTGGTGATCTTGTTGGTTGGCGCTATACATTTATTTTTATCGTTATTGTTAGTGTGCTTGTCGGCATATTGATGTATATATATATTCCAAATTCAAACATCGAACCTTCATCGAATAACGATAACAAACAACAGACTAAGCAAGCTACAACAGGTCGAATTCTGCGACCTATTGAAGTAGCTAAATATTTAGCTATAACCTTCTTGTTATTAATTGCTAATTCAGTGACGTTTATTTATATTAATCCATTGATGCTATCTGGAGGGCATGATTTGTCATTTGTTTCAATAGCATTATTAATAAACGGTGTAGCAGGTATGATCGGAACATCAATGGGAGGTTTCTTATCTGATAAATTAACGAGTAAACGTTGGTTAACGATTGCAACTATATTGTTCATTGTAATGTTGCTGTCATTGAATTTCTTCTTAACAGGAACTGTGATGTTGTTAGCAATTATCTTTATTTGGAATATCATGCAGTGGAGTACAAATCCTGCAGTTCAGAGCGGGATTATTGAACATGTAGATGGTGACACAAGCCAGGTGATGAGCTGGAATATGTCTAGTTTAAATGCAGGTATTGCAATTGGCGGTGTTGTAGGCGGACTCGTTGTATCAAATCTAGATGTTCATGCAACTACTTATTTCTCTGCAACAATTGGTGTGATTGCCTTAATCATTATTATTAGTTTAAATCAACTTTCTAAATATAGAGTTAAACACGATTAATTAATGACTATTAATTGAGTGCAAGATAGCTTAGGGAAAAATATTGCAGCTATTAATATTAATTATGCATCAATATAAAATTGTACAGTTAAGAAAAATATGTTTCTTATGTATTGAGAAGGTTAACACTTTAAGGTTTTAGAAGAATGTATAACTGAAGAAACTTATGAAAGAAAAAAGTAGGATGAGACATTAATGTGTGTCCTTATAAGTTAACACTGAAAAGTGAACAACTTATAAGGAACCTTGCACACTGAAGTGTTTGTTATCCTACTTTTTTAATGTTTTTTATATGATATTTATTGTACTAAAGAGAGATGTATTATTTTGAAGTACTAAGCGCAATATATTGAGTGGACAAGTTAGCTCTTTTATTCGAAAAGTGTGCCACACCCAAAGCAAATAAAATATAAAGTATTGTACCAATGATATAACTCGTCTTTAAATCTGAGATAAGTAAATAACTTTGGTAAATTAAGACGATAATAGAACTAACGGCAATTGTTACTAATAAAGGATAAGGCACCTTTAAAGGCGAATTACGATAGGCATCGGGATATTTTTTAGGTAATTGAGTCACAGCTAATGCAGGAAATGCAAAGACAATTAATGAAATACCTGTTCCAAGTTGTGCTACTACATTTAACGACATGCCAGTAATGATTGGGATGACCCCTATTAGATAAAAGATAAATAATAGCCAATGAGGTGTGCCAAATCGTTGGTTAACTTGACCTAATGATTTAGGGAGATAACCATCTTTGATAGCAATCAATAAACTTTTTGTAACCCATGTAAATGTAGAATTTAGCGTTGTGGCGAGAGCGAACATCGCACCTCCTACCATAAAAAATATAAACGCAGGTGTCGGTAATACCTTATGCGCTACACTCGTAAGTGGTTGACCTGCAACTTCTGGTATCGGTAATACACCAACCGCAATAGAAGCTATAAAAGCATAAAGTAATCCAACAAATATTGTAGCCACAATAATCACAATAGGGATATCGCGTTTAGGATTTTTCATTTCGCCACCTAGTTCTGCTACTACTTGTGCACCACCTGTAGCAAAGGATACTAGACCTACTGCAGTAAAGAATCCAGTAAAGCCATCAGGGAACATTGTAGGTGTGTTGAAGACCTTGAAGTTAACATGTGGGAATCCTAAAATAATAAAGCATGATAATGCAATAATCAATGTGATAACCATTAAATTACCAACTATAGAAGCGGATTTTACTCCGACAATATTGACGATGAACAATAATGTTATAAGTATAAATGAAACTGTTCTTATTGGGATGCCAGGTAACAAACCTTCTAAATATTGTGCGAAGGACAGTGCATAGAGCGACAAAGTGATTTGCACTAACATGAACAATAACAACCAAAAAATACCAACCTTTGGTGATAATAATCGACTTGTATATTGGTACATACCACCAGTAGTTGGTAAAGCAGAACCTAATATTGCAATAGGAAACATTGTCAGTAATGTGATAAGAGACGATAATATAAAGGCTGGTGTAATACCACTACCGGTCATTTGAATGCCGATACCTGTGAGAGACATGACCCCAGCTCCGATTATTTGTCCAATGGCAATGCCCATGACATCTGTGAAGCCTAATACTTTCTTCAAATTATTCGTTTGTTCCATTTAATCACCCCTATAAAATTTAAATATTCAAAAATGAATAAAAATAGAATAGCATAGATTATACATAATTCCTAGTATGTTTATCGGAAAACTTTGTTTAGGAGTCGATTTTGATTAATTATAGATTAAATAGGGCAAATCATAGTAAGATATGAATATACTGAAATCATTAAATTGGGGGATTATAAATGGTTGAAAATAATAGTAAAGTTGATGCGTTTATAGAAAAATTAAATCAGTGGCAAGATGAATTTAAGATACTAAGAAGATGGATTCAAGAAACTGAATTAGATGAAGATTATAAATGGATGCATCCATGCTATACCTTAAATAATAAAAATGTGGTGATTATTCAGGATTTCAAGCATTATTGTGCATTGCTTTTTGAAAAAGGTGCCATTATGGAAGATCCTTATCAGACTTTAATTCAACAGACTAAAAATGTTCAAGCTGTAAGACAGTTACGTTTTGAAAGTTTGGAAGAAATTAGCAAGAGAGAAGAGGAAATAAAGTGGTATCTTGCAGAAGCAATTCGAATTGAAAAGTCTGGTAAAAAAGTACCTATGAAATCAACTGAAGAGTATGAAATGCCTGAAGAATTAAGTAATAAATTTGAGTCAATGCCGGCACTCAAGGAAGCTTTTTATAAATTAACGCCTGGTAGACAAAGACAATATATGTATCATATTGGACAAGCAAAAAGAGCCGCTACAAGAGAACAACGTGTTGAAAAATACGTTGATCACATATTGAATGGTAAAGGTTTGAATGATAAATAGCTATGCTTTATAAAACAATCAGTTACAAGAATATAATGTTAGTTATTAAAAAATATAGTAATATCTAACAGTAAAATTATTTAAGAAAGTAGGTGTATGAATGCCTAGAACTTCAAAGAAAACGCAATTATTAGATGCTGCAGCAGCGATTGTTAATGAATACGGTAGTGAGTACCTCACTTTAGATGCCGTTGCAAAGCGTGCGGGCGTGAGCAAGGGAGGTTTACTATATCATTTTAAAAGTAAGACAGCTTTAATTGAAGGACTTGTGGATCACGCTGACAAAATATATCGGAATAATGTAGCTGAAAGGGTAGCTGCCGATATTCATGAACAAGGTAAATGGTTGCGTGCATTTGTAGAAGCTACTCGTGAACATCGCTCTGAAAATGCCGCAATTACATCAAGTATGTTAGCAGCAGAAGGAAATAATAGACATTTGTTATCGCCGTTACAAGAAACCTACAAGATATGGCAATCATACATTGAAAATGATGGTCTAGATAAGATTGATGCAACGATTATGAGATTGGCAGTCGATGGTTTATGGTTATCTGAAATTTTTGGTTTGGATGCCTTAGATGAGTCGATGCGTGAAGCAGTTTTAGAAAGACTAACAAATTATTCAAAATCAACAACAAATCGTACATTTGAACAATAAATTAAATTAATTATTCACATGATATAAATAAGTGTGAATCGCTTCTAGCTAAAGGGAATGACCGAGTTTTAAACTTCGAGCATTCCCTTTAATTTGATGGTTGTAGGGTTGTAACTAAACCGTCCAGTTGGTACACTAACCAATGTATCTTGCTTATAATAGTTAAATAAAGTGTATTTTTTAGGGGAAGTTAGGGTATCTAAATAATTGTAGGATGAACAAAATAAAGTTTGAATGCGTCGTGTATAGCGTTTTCAAAGAAATGCTTTATATGATCATACAAATGAAGGGCTATTTGTGCTCATGTTTTTACTTATTTTAGAATTTGTATAACATCCACAAGTAGTCCTTTTATCTTTTTTACGATTGAAAATAAAACATACATAGCATTAGAAAGGAATGGCCATATGTTAAAGATTGAGAATTTAACTAAAATCTATGGTGGTGGGAAAAAAGCCGTAGATAATATTTCATTAGATATAGAGTCTGGGGAATTTATAGCATTTATTGGTACTAGTGGTAGTGGTAAGACGACCGCATTGCGAATGATTAATAGAATGATAGAGGCAACAGAAGGAACCATTTCTATCGATGGTAAAAATGTACGTAAAATGAATCCGGTAGAATTACGTAGAGAAATTGGTTATGTCATTCAACAAATTGGTTTGATGCCACACATGACTATTAAAGAAAATATTGTTTTAGTGCCTAAATTGTTGAAATGGTCCCAAGAAAAGAAAGAAGCAAAAGCAAAAGAATTAATTAAATTAGTCGACTTACCAGAATCATATTTGGATCGTTATCCTTCACAATTATCTGGCGGTCAACAACAACGTATTGGTGTAGTGAGAGCGTTGGCTGCTGAACAAGATATTATCCTTATGGATGAACCGTTTGGTGCTTTAGACCCAATTACACGAGATACATTGCAAGATTTGGTTAAAGAATTACAGCAAAAATTAGGTAAGACATTTATTTTTGTAACGCATGATATGGATGAGGCGATTAAATTAGCAGATAAAATTTGTATTATGTCAGAAGGACGTGTAGTGCAATTCGATACACCTGATAATATTTTGCGGTACCCAGCAAATGATTTCGTGCGTGACTTTATTGGTCAAAATAGATTGATCCAAGACCGACCAAATATGCGAACTGTAGAAGATGCAATGATTAAACCAGTTACAGTGCATGCTGATAGTTCATTAGATGAAGCGGTTAAAATCATGCGAGAACGACGTGTTGATACAATTTTTGTCACAGGAAGAAATGAAAAGTTACTTGGTTATTTAGATATTGAAGACATTAACCAAGGTTTAAGAGCGAAAAAAGAGCTAATTGATACTATGCAACGTGATATTTATCGTGTGCGCATAGATAGTAAATTACAAGATTCAGTGCGCACAATTTTGAAACGAAATGTACGTAATGTACCTGTTGTAGACAAAGATGGTCAAACATTAATCGGTCTAGTAACAAGAGCTAATTTAGTTGATATCGTATACGATAGCATCTGGGGTGATGAAACAACTGAGAGCGAACAAGATGCCATCGTTGAGCCGGAAAATTTGGGAGCTGATAAATAATGAAAGCATTTCTTGAACAATATGGCGGTCAATTGATATCGAAGACGGTAGAACATTTCTACATATCAATCATTGCATTATTGATTGCAATTGTTGTAGCTGTTCCGATAGGGATATTATTATCAAAATTAAAACGTACTTCGAATATTGTATTGACGATTGCAGGTGTGTTGCAGACAATTCCAACATTGGCAGTGTTAGCTGTAATGATACCTATATTTGGTGTCGGTAAAATGCCAGCAATTGTTGCATTGTTTTTATATGTCTTGTTACCAATATTAAATAATACGGTTATTGGTGTTCAAAATATTGATAAAAACATTAAAGAAGCTGGAACGAGTATGGGTATGACACGCTTTCAATTAATGAAAGATGTAGAGCTACCATTGGCATTACCATTAATATTAGGAGGCATCCGATTGTCTTCGGTTTACGTAATTAGCTGGGCAACACTAGCTAGTTACGTCGGTGCAGGTGGATTAGGCGATTTCGTCTTTAATGGATTGAATTTGTATGATCCGATGATGATTGTCAGTGCAGCGATTCTAGTAACGCTATTAGCCTTAGTCGTTGATTTTGTATTATCTAGAATTGAAAAGTGGGCTGTGCCAAAGGGATTAAAGGTTTCCAGATAACTGAAGGAGGACATTATGAGAAAGGTTAAGCAATTTACGATACTGCTTGTATTGTGTCTAACGGTGTTGACTGGCTGTAGCCTCCCTGGCTTAGGTGGTAAAAGTACGGATGATGATGTCAAAATCACAGCAGTAGCAACGAGTGAGTCTCAAATCATGTCACATATGTTGAGACTATTAATAGAACACGATACACATGGGAAAATAAAGCCAACATTAATTAATAATTTAGGATCCAGTACGATTCAACATAATGCATTAGTTAACGGAGATGCCAATATGTCTGGTGCACGCTATGACGGTACAGATTTAACAGGTGCATTAAAGGAAAAGCCAATCAAAGATCCTAAAAAAGCCATGCAAGTCACACAAGAAGGATTTCAAAAGAAATTTAATCAAACATTCTTTGATTCGTATGGTTTTGCTAATACGTATGCATTTATGGTGACGAAAGAAACTGCAGAAAAATATAATTTAAAAACGGTTTCTGATTTAGAACGTCATAGTAAGGCGTTACGATTGGGGGTCGATAGTTCATGGTTAAACCGTGAAGGTGATGGATACAAAGGCTTTACTCAAGCTTATGGGTACAAATTTAATACGGTAAGACCAATGCAAATTGGCCTCGTATACGATGCATTGAAATCGAAAAATTTAGATGTAGCAGTGGGATATTCAACGGATGGACGTATTGCCGCATATGATTTAAAAGTATTAAAAGATGACAAACGCTTCTTCCCACCATATGATGCGAGTGCTGTAGCAACGAATAAATTATTGAATAAGCATCCTGAATTAAGACCAATTATAAAAAAACTACACAATAAAGTGTCGACGAAAGATATGCAAATTTTAAATTATCAAGCTGATGGCGAAGGTCAAGAACCTGCAGTTGTTGCTGAAAAATTCTTGAAAAAACATAATTACTTTGAAAAAGATGTGAAAGGTGGTCAAAAATAATGGAAGGCAATTTAATCCAACAATTAATTGAATATTATGCTGTGAACTTTGGCTACCTATGGGATTTATTCATCAAACATTTACTGATGTCAGTCTACGGGGTACTATTTGCTGCAATCGTTGGTATACCTTTAGGTATTATAATTGCAAGATATAGCAAATTATCTTGGATTATTATAACCATTGCAAATATTATTCAGACAGTGCCAGTGATTGCTATGTTAGCTATATTAATGCTAATTATGGGCTTAGGGCCAAATACAGTTGTAGTGACAGTATTTTTCTATGCATTACTACCGATCATAAAAAATACATTTGACGGTATCAACGGTGTCGATGAAAATATTAAAGATGCTGGTAAGGGTATGGGTATGACACGTAATCAAGTATTACGTATGATTGAATTACCATTGTCACTATCGGTTATACTGGGTGGCTTGAGAATCGCATTAGTCGTAGCAATTGGAGTAGTGGCAGTCGGATCATTTATAGGTGCACCTACCTTAGGTGATATCGTCATTCGTGGTACGAATGCAACAGATGGAACAACTTTCATATTAGCTGGTGCAATTCCTATCGCTTTAATTGCTATTTTAATAGACGTTGGTTTAAGATTATTAGAAAAACGTCTCGATCCTTCTCAAAAGAGTATAAAAGAACAGAAACATCAACCTCAAGGGATTGACCGATAGAGAAAGGGCTGTTTAAATTTGGCAATACTTTCAATTCATTATAAATCAAAAACGATAGGCATGAGTCACCCATTCACGGTAATTTTACCTGAAGACGATAGTCATTTTAGCTCAGCAACACCACCTAAGAAACTAAAAACATTACTGCTGTTACACGGTTTATCAAGTGATGAAACATCATATACACGTTATACGAGTATTGAACGATATGCTGAAGCGCATCAATTAGCTATCATTATGCCTAAAGCAGACCACAGTGGTTATAGTAATATGGCGTTTGGACATAAATATTATGATTATATTTTAGAAGTATTTGATTATGCACATCAAATTCTGCCTCTTTCAACACAGCGAGAGGATAACTTCATTGCAGGTCATTCGATGGGTGGTTATGGAACGATTAAATATGCATTGACGGAAGGGCATCGATTTAGTAAGGCTGCACCACTATCTTCTGTATTTAATCCACAACTATTACTTAATATTGATTGGCACGATTTTTCCGGTGAAGCAATTGCGGGAATTGATAAGGAAACAGAACAGACAGAACTTGATCCTTATTATTTAGTAGAACAAGTGGGCACAGAGCAGCGAGCTGTACCCGAGTTACTCATTATGTGTGGAACAGAAGATGAATTACTAAGTGACAATAAGCAATTTATAAAATGTTTAGATGCGAACCATATTGACTATCATTTTGAAGAAGGACCGGGGAAACATGATTATGAATACTGGGATAAAGCTATTAAACGCGCAATTGATTGGTTTATGACACCTTAGTGAAAATTCGACAACGTCATAAATCAAATTTAAAAATATGATTATACCAATACATTGATTCATGCGATATTGCACTTTAATCACTATATTTAGTGAGAAGATAGTGTCGTTAAACTTTAAAATATGATTTAAAAAACAGCCAATAAAATTCATTTATCGGCTGTTTTTTGTGAGTTTTTGTCGAGATTGCTCACTATAGTTATTCTTATAGTAAAACTGTGGCTAAGATAGGTGCAACAATTACGACAATTACCCCTACAATTACTAGAGAAATCGATGCCATTGAAGCTTCTGTTTCTCCAAATTCTTGAGCTGACGATACACCTAAAGAGTGACCGCTTGTTCCTAATGCTAAACCACGAGCAATAGGATTGGTAATATTGAATAGTTTAATTAATTTAGTTCCTAGTGCATATATAATCACACCATTTAAGATAACGGCTAAAGAAGTTAGTTCCTTAATACCGCCAATGTCTGCTGAAACAGGTAGCGCAATAGCTGTTGTAGCGCCTTGAGGTAACATCGATGCGATAATATCATTAGAAAATTGGAACAATCCAGCTATAAGGTAAATACAGATAAGTGCAGCAGTTGTCCCTAAAGTGATACCACCTAAAATTTGAACCCAATATTTTTTCAAAACTTCTCTACGTTTATATAAAGGAATAGCAAAACAAATTGTTGCTGGCTCTAAGAAAAAGTTGATAATGTCTCCACCAATTTTATAATTTTCATAACTGATTCCAGTGATTTTTAGAAATGCAATACCTACAACCATTGATACAAATAACGGTGTGAATAGGAAAAAGCCGTTTGTCTTTTTAAAAAGCATTGTCGCTATGATAAAAGGAATAAGAGATAATAAAATACCGAAATAGGGTGTGTTAATACCTAAATGTTCAATCATATTTTTTCCTCCGCTAATTTATGTTTTTTAACTTTTCTAGGGATAAAGGATTTTGTAATTAACATTTGAGAGAAAAATCCAGTACATAATAACAATAAAAGTGTTGAGATTATAATTAATAAAATAATGAGTATTGGACTAGAACTTAATACACCGAGTGAGTTAATGACTGAGACTCCGGCTGGTACAAATAAGAACCCAATATTATTTGTTAATGTTGTTCCAACTTTTTCTACTTGGCCTAATTTAACAATGCCCGTACATAATGCGATAAATAATAATACTAAACCGATGACCGAAGCTGGCATAGGGATTGGCATAAAGCTTTCGATAATATTTGAAATAAGTAAAATAATTGCAATCACTAATGACTGATGGAAAAAGTTGTAAGTCTTTGATGTGTTTTCTGTGGTTTGTTTTTTGTTTGCTTCCATAGTATAAGCCCCCTGTATTAATCTTGACTTCATTATAAAATGAAAGCGATTTCTACAGAGGGCTTTTACTGTGAGTTACAAATTGTTTATGCTGAGTTGCATAAATGTCGGGTTAACTGTCAATTAAGACCCATTGCTATTTTAAATTGTTTCATGTAAGAACGACTGACTTGTACTTTTAACTGATTTGACATGGTTAATTGATAGGTATAATTAAACCAATGTTCTATCGTTTGTATGTGTGATTGATTGATAATTGTAGCGCGATGGACACGCATAAATTGATTACCTGATAGTCTCTTTTCATAATGATTTAACGGTTCAGTTGTTTGGAAGTCATCTGATTTAGTATGAATGGTAGTAATACCGTTATTAACGGATATGGCTATGATATCAGTATGATTAATGATATGGATACGTTCGTCTACTTCAATAGGTAAGGTAGCATGAGTATCGTCTGGTTGGTCGTTTTGTGTAGATACATTTATCGTTTTTGAATTTGGTTCATGTTGCATTGTGAGTGCACTTTCAACTTTACTGAGCGCTTGAGCGATGCGCTGTTGTTCGAAAGGCTTTAAAATATAATCTATTGCATTTAGTTCAAATGCCTTTACAGCATATGTGTCATGGGCAGTTGCAAAGATAATAAAGGGTTGACGTTTCATTTTTTTAATTTTTTCGGCTAATGCCAAACCACTCTCATCCATTAAATTAATATCGAGAAAGATGACATCATAATCATCATAAAGTAAAAGTTCTAAAGTCTCAGAAATCGTTTCAGATTCATCAATTGTTTCAAAATGACGAATTTCATTCAATAAATAACGAAGTTCGTTTCTTGCTAATGGCTCGTCGTCTACTATGATTGCTTTCATAAATTTGCCTCCTCAGTTAAATGGTAAGGGATAGTATAACTGACAATAGTACCAGCATGGTTAGATTGAAAATGTAAATTTGCAGTATTGCCAAAAAGACCATCTAAACGTCGATTTAGATTTTCTAGTGCACTTCCAGTACCAGATTCTGAATTTACAGTTGTCGTCCCAATAATGTTTAATTTATCAGCTGGGATACCTTGGCCATTATCATGTACCGATATATTTAACCCTTTATCAGTTTGCTTAGCAATAACTTGTATATAGTTATTTGATTTTCTATTTTTAAAGGCATGTTTTACTGCATTTTCTATTAATATCTGTATGGCAAATGGGGGCACTAAGGCATTATAGCAATTTCTGTCTATAATAAATTCGACTTCAAAGCGATCTGGATAACGTGCTTGTTCTAATGATAAATAAGCTTTGACTTGTTGTAATTCCTTTTCCAGTGAAATGAGATTATTTCGTGCACCTTGTAAATTAGAACGGAAAAATTGACTTAATTGTAATAATAACGTGCGTGCTTTTTCACTATCAATTCGTACCATTGCTGAAATTGTATTAATGGCATTGAAAAAGAAGTGTGGATTAACTTGTGCTTGCAATGACTTAATTTCTGCATCACGTACAAGTGCACTTTGTGTCTCAGCTTCACCCAGCTCTAATTGACTAGAAAAAATATCCGCTAAACCTGTTGCTAATTGTTTGTCAGCATAGGTAACGTCATTGACATTGGTAAAGTATAGCTTTAATGTGCCAACGACTTTATCCTTAATTCTTAAAGGTACAACGATGGCAGCTTGAAGTGGGCAACCTGGATGGTTGCAGCCAATATCTTCACTAGAATAAGCTTCTTTAAGCGTTCCAGATTGAATTGCTTCTTTAGACAGATTAGTAATGATTGCCTTTTGTGCGACGTGGTGATCACTTGCGACCCCAACATGAGTAAGTATATCCTTTCTGTTGGTAATTGCTACGGCAGAAACTTGCATTAAATTAAGTATGATTTCTGCCGCTTTTTTAGCGGATTGTTCATTTAAGCCAGAACGGAAATAAGGCAATGTTTGATTGGCTAATTGTAGTACATCATGTGTCTGGATTGCTCTTGTCTCTTCTTCCTTTTTAATTGTAGAAAGTATAATCGATAAGAAGATAGCTGTACCGATTGAGTTAATTGAAATCATAGGTAAGGCAATTAATTTTACAAGTGTCCAAGCATGTTCTGTATTATTAGAAAAGATTAGTATACAGAGCATTTGTATAATTTCAGTTGTACCACCAATTAAAGCCCCCTTCAGGATTGTTGGATATCGACGGGCACGTATTGCTTTATGACCGAAATAGCCGGAAACTAAGGCAATGACAATTGATGAAATTAAATAGATATATGCATCAGCACCACCTATATAAACACGATAGAGACCGGAAATAATTGCCACGGCAATAGCGACAAATGGACCGCCAATTAAGCCTGATACGCCAATTGTTAATACACGTGTGTTGGCTAATGATGCGTCAGGAGCAAGGTGCTTATATACTGCACCATTAACAACTTGATCTCCTAAAATTTGAACGCCTGTAAAGTTAGACAAGATTGAAAAGCATCCAAAAATGATAATCAATTGCCATTGGGAATGACGTTTATCACGTTCATTCATCATTGTTTTAAAATGATTGATATTCATAAGTATATAAGCAATTAAAATAATTAAACCAACGCGTTCCAATAATAAAATAAATAAATTAAACATAGTAACCGCCTTCGAAATTCAGTTTATAGAATTATTATACTAAAGAATAATCAAATCAACATACTCATGCTGACTTAATATCTGGTGAATAAATAAAAGTTAATATTTCAGAAATTTAATTTAGATAAATTTGCTAATATAAAAGTTTACTTTTACACGATAAGAGCTAGTTTTTAGCTTTTGCATTTTTAAAGTGGTAATGTAGATATATTGGTTTAAAATAATAAACATAATTCGAAGTAATTTGAGTTAGATTTAATAGCATTTTACTTTTATTGTTTTGTTAAACCTTATTATGTTTTTATAGGAATCATTTTGAAATAGATATAGACTTTTTTAGAAGGAATACGTATTGGTATGAACTTTAAAGGCGTGTATATCCATTTTGAAATGTATGTCCTTGAATCACTCGGATATATTAGGAGGAAATTGAATTATGGAAACATCACAAACCTTTAAAGGAGATAATAAACTTCTTTTTGGGATTTTTTTAGGTGTGATAACTTTTTGGTTATTCGCTTCATCATTAGTGAACATTGTACCAGATTTAGAATCATCTTTTGATGCTAACTATGGCACAATTAATGTCGCGGTCAGTCTAACATCACTATTATGTGGATTATTTGTCGTGGGGGCAGGTGGTCTTGCTGATCGTTATGGCAGAGTAAAAATGACTTATATAGGTTTAATCTTAAGTGTCATTGGTTCATTGATGATTATCATTCCTGGCTTTACATCTTTATTGGTTATCGGTAGAGCAGTACAAGGTTTGTCAGCGGCATTTATCATGCCATCAACATTAGCAATTATTAATGAATATTATATTGGACGTGAACGTCAACGTGCTTTAAGTTACTGGTCTATTGGTTCTTGGGGTGGAACAGGGATCTGTTCATTCTTTGGAGGTATTATGTCAACGTTTATTGGTTGGCGTTCAATATTTATTATCTCTATTATCGTAGCATTGTTAGCGATGTACTTAATCAAACATACGCCTGAAACAAAAGGTGTACAAACCGAAGTTTCAAAACGTGCTAAATTTGATATTGGAGGATTAGTAATCTTAATCATTTCAATGTTAAGTTTGAATTTAATTATTACTAAAACTGAGGACTATGGTTTGTTCTCGACAGCTATCATCTCTTTAATTATATTGTTTGTAATTTCGTTAATTGCATTTATTTTATTTGAAAATAGAATTAAAAATCCATTAATCGATTTCAAGTTATTTAAACATAAAGGTTATAGTGGCGCTGTCGTATCGAACTTCTTGCTCAATGCTGTTGCCGGTACGTTAATCGTTGCAAATACCTATTTCCAATCTGGGTTACACTTTAGTTCATTCCAATCAGGTGTAATGACAATTACTTACCTGATTGCAGTACTAGTAATGATAAGAGTTGGTGAGAAAATACTGCAATCCGTTGGTCCTAAACGACCAATGTTAATCGGTGCTGCTTTAAATGCTTTAGGTATCGTTATGATATCACTTACATTTTTACCAACAGTACCATATGTCATTATGTGTGTGTTAGGTTATCTTGTTTACGGTGTAGGTCTAGGATTATATGCCACACCTTCAACAGATACAGCAGTTTCAACAGCTCCTGAAGATAAAGTAGGAGTTGCATCAGGTGTTTATAAGATGGCTTCATCTTTAGGTAACTCATTTGGTGTTGCAATTTCAGGGTCATTATTCAGTGTAATGACTGCAGTTTATAATATTCATATCGGTGCAATGTACGGATTACTATTTAATGCTGCATTAGCAATTATTGCATTTATTGCTGTTTATTTATTAGTACCAAAAAGTCAGTATAATAATTAATACGAAATAAGGAATAATGGAGAGGCTTGAATTAGACAAAACGTTTAATTCAAGTCTTTTTTTGTTATATAAATAAAGAATTGAGTTTCTACTTGAGGTTAACCTTACGTTAGGGACTAATATCGTATATAACAAGGAGGGAAAGTATGGAATATACAATCAGTCAGTTAGCAACATTATCAAACGTAACGACACGTACTTTGAGATATTACGATCAAATAGGATTGCTTAAACCTAGTTATATTAATGATTCTGGTTACCGTATTTATACCAGTGAAGAAGTTGATAAATTACAACAGATTGTATTCTTTCGGGAACAAGATGTCAGCATTGCAGATATTAAGCATATTTTAACGGCATCACAATTTAATCAAATTGCAGCATTAAATCATCATGTTGTTAAGTTAAAGGAAAAAAGAAATAGAATTGAAAATATTATAAAAACAGTGGAAAAAACAATTGCTAGTAAAAAAGGAGAATTAGAGATGACAGATCGAGAAAAATTTGAAGGTTTTAAAGCGCAAGTCATACGCAATAATGAAGAAAAATATGGTGCACAAATTAGAAAAGATTACGGTGATGAAACGATTGATAATAGCAATTATAAATTTCAATCGATGACCAAAGAGGATTATCAAGCATTTAAATGCTTAGAACAAGAAATTATTGAGTTGTTGATTGAGGCAACTTATATAGGGAATCCATCTTCACTATTAGCAAAACAATTAGTTACGAAACATAAGCAATGGTTAATGTACACCTGGAACGATTATACAGAAGAAGCACACGCTGGATTAGCAGAAATATATATTACGGATGATTCATTTTCACATTATTACAACCAACATATAGAAGGAGGGGCACAATTTTTAAGAGATGCCATTATGCATTATCTTGGTAAAGAAACATAGAGTGCAATAACAATCAAATTAAGAAATAAACTGTCATATGTTGAAGTGAAATGACATGATATTAAGTGTATCTCTCTATAAAAAGCTATTTATAATAAGTGTATATTTTCCACTAAAAAGTTATAATAAATTGCATATGAAAAATAAACCATATTATAATTAATTAAATGATTATAAGGGGGCTTTGTATGGAGAAGTTATTGTGGCAAACATATGAAGAAAGACAGGAATTGCTAACGCGACTGGTCAATCATCAGACGATTACGCATTCTACAGGAGAAAGGACATTTCCAAGCTTTGTGAAGCAATTACTGTTACAGCTTAATTATTTTCAAGAGCATAAAGATCACATTCACTTAGTGCAAACCGAAGATGATAAAGAGGCGGTCTTGGCATTTTATCAAGCTCCAACTTCTAAAAAGACCATCACATTAATCAGTCATTATGACACAGTTGGTATAGAGGATTATGGTTCTTTTCAATCAGAAGCTACAAATCCTGAAGCGCTGAAGAAAATATTTCAGCAATATAGTAATTATCTAAGTGAGGAAGCGGTTGAAGATTTAAATAGTGACACATATCTATTTGGTAGGGGAATTATGGATATGAAAGCTGGCTTAATGCTACATTTGTCATTGATAGAATTAGCAACTGTAGAACAGTGGGATATTAACTTAGTACTCATAACGGTACCAGATGAAGAAGTGAATTCTTCAGGTATGCGTAAAGCTGTATTAAAATTGGCAGAATTGACTAAACAATATCAATTAAATATTCAACTTCATTTAAATAGTGAGCCAACATTTCAACAGATTGGCTTAGAAGAAGCACATTATATTTATTCTGGATCAATAGGAAAGATTATGCCTGGGGTCTTATGCTATGGAAAAGAAACACATGTTGGCAATCCGTTTGAAGGTGTTAGTTCGAATTATATGATGAGTTATATTAACCAAGCGATTGAATACAATACAGCATTTAAAGAAACATATGAGCAAGAATCAACACCTGTGCCAGTTTCATTAATATGCAAAGATAATAAACAAGCATATGATGTACAAACACCATTTAGAACCTTTAGCTTATATAATTTATTTTTATATCAGCGCATGCCAAAGCAAGTATATCGTCAATTTATTGATACAGTAATTTCAGCAATTGAACGTTGTGAGAACAATTTATTAAATATTTTAGAAACAGAAAGCTTACCATTTGAGACAAAGATAAATGTGTTGACCTATGAACAATTATTAGATTATGCAATCAAACAACATGGTAAAGGTAAGGTTCAGCAAATCATTGATGAAGCAATTGGTAAAACGTCTGAATTAAATTTACAGAGTGTTGCTGTAGTAGATGAATTAATACAACTATGCAGAGATATAACGCCAGCTGTGGTAACATTCTTTGCAACTCCATATTATCCTGCTGTCAATGCATCAGATAATCAGCAATTACAAAGTATCATTACACATGTACAGCAGTTGATGTTAACTGAATTTAATCGTACGAGCAATCATGTGCATTACTTTAATGGTATTAGTGATTCAAGTTATCTCAAATTTGATGGTGATTTAGAACAGATAGAAGTTTACGAACGTAACGCACCTAACTTTAGACGTACGTATGATATACCATTTTCAGCAATTAAAGAGATTAGTGCACCAACATTGTTATGTGGACCAATTGGAAAGGATGCACATAAAGTTAGTGAAAGACTACATAAAGTAAGTGCATTTAAGGAATTACCTATAATTTTAAATAGTATAATAAAACAATATATTTAACCGATTATTTAAAATTTTATTGTGCATGGATTTATGATGAAAAGGGTATGAACAGTAAGGACAATATCTCGGATATAAAGTTAATGCAAGGAAAAATGGAGTGGTTGTGAAATGTTAGAAGCCTATAAGGATTTTTGGAAAAGATATGTCGACTTTAAAGGGAAATCCAATCGATTACAGTTTTGGACCCCGGTGTTAATACATATTATAGTTGTATTTGTTGTCGCATTAATTGGTGTAATCAGTTTTATTACCGGTGCTTTTATTATTAGTGCAATATTGTCAGCACTTGTCGGTATTTTTGGATTGGCAATTATTGTACCGATGATTGCAGTAACATTGCGACGCTTCTATGATGCAGGTAGGAAGCGTCTTTCTGCAATTATTTTAATTGCATTTTCAGTGCTCATTAATATAACATTTGATATTGTTCAAATTAATAGTGTAGCAATCAGTTTAAATATTATTGAGTTAATAAGTACAATTTTACTTATTTATGTCACGTTACTACCTTCAAAATCTACGTCAGATGAAGCGTTGAAGTGGCTATAAAATGTAACATTTCTATTAAATAATGAAATATATTATACATTTAATTAATCCCTTTTTCTTATAACAGCTCACTTGTTATAGGAAAAGGGGATTTTTTTATGAAAATGTCTGAAAATTCAATCTTTATAAGTTTGATACGTTATACTGTTTTTAAAGGAGTGTGAAAAAATGGAATGGTTAAAATTAATTGGAATTCTTATTATTGTATTAGGATTTATTTTTAAAATAGACACAATTGCTGTTATACTCACTGCTGCTATTGTAACGGGACTAGTATCTGGGTTAGATATTGTTGCCATATTGGAAACGCTTGGCAAAGCATTTGTCGATAATCGATTGGTGACTTTATTTATATTAACACTGCCTATGGTAGGATTAATAGAACGATTTGGATTGAAAACACAGGCATCTCGACTAATTGGGAAGGTAAAGCAAGTCACAAGTGGTAGGTTGATGACTATATATCTAATTATACGCGAATTAGCAGGAGTCGCTTCTATTAGAATTGGTGGTCACCCACAATTTGTCAGACCTTTAATTAATCCAATGGTACAAGGTGCGTTAAAAACAAGGTATGATCTGAAAGATGAGGACATAGACTCTAAAGACATAGAAAAAATTAAAGCTCAAACTTCTGCAATGGAAAATTATGGTAATTTCTTTGGACAAAATTTATTTGTAGGAGCAGCAGGGATATTGTTAATGGTCGGAACTTTCAAATCGTTAAAGATAAAGGTAGAAGCAATGGATTTGGTTTTAGCCTCATTACCAGTTGCAGTAATAGTCTTAATTATTGTTTGGTTAAATAATATTTTATTTGATAAATATTTAGATAAAAAGTATACACGTAAGAAGGTGAAACATAATGAGTGAATCACTGCTGAATCAGATTTTAGAAATTTTTTACATACTGATTGGCCTACAGTTATTATATACAGCTGGTCGCGTATTAAAAGCTAAGAAACACAAAAAAAGATACGGGACGGCATTATTTTGGATATTATTAGCAGTCATATTTATGTTTGGTCCTTATTTACCAAATGTTATTAATGGTATATTTATTGTGTTAATGGGGGTACTTACATTATTTAAACAAGTCGTAATTATCAATATAGTAGATGTTAACGAGCAACAAGGAGATCAAGGATCTACGCGATTTGGCAACAAACTATTTATACCTGCAATTGTTTTGGCTGCTGTAGCTATAATAGTATCGAATTGGACACCTTTAGGAGGGGCAATTGGTTTAGGTGTGTCATCAATAATTGGTCTAATCAGTGCCTATTGGATTATTAAACCAAAATTTAAATTTATAGGCTATGATAGCGATAGGTTAACACAACAGATTGGCACAGTAGGTATTTTACCTCAATTTTTGGCGGCATTAGGTGTATTATTTACAGTTAGTGGTGTAGGTAATGTTATTTCTAAAGGGATTTCTAACATTATTCCTGAAGGTAATCATTTTATTGGAGTAGTTGCATATGTGTTAGGCATGGTATTGTTTACCATGTTAATGGGCAATGCCTTTGCTGCATTTACCGTTATTACAGCTAGTATTGGATTACCCTTTGTTATTGCACAAGGTGGAGACCCTGTCATTGCTGGTGCCTTGGCAATGACAGGAGGATTTTGTGGCACATTATTAACACCGATGGCAGCAAACTTTAATACATTACCTGTAGCTTTATTAGAGATGAAAGAAGAATTTGGTGTGATAAAAGCACAAGCACCAATTGCTGCAATATTAATTATTGTACATATTGGTTTAATGTATTTTTGGGCTTTTTAAATTAAAAACAAGGTGGTTTTGAATTATGAGAATGTTAGTAACAGGGTTTGATCCTTTTGGTGGAGAAGTATTAAATCCAGCATGGGAAGCGGTAAAATTACTTCCTGATAGAATTGGAAATCATACAGTAGATAAATTAGAAATACCGACTGTCTTTAATAAATCTAAGGATTTAGTAGAATCAAAATTACAAAATGAAACTTATGACATAGTGATAGCAATTGGACAAGCAGGAGGCAGGTTTGAGATTACACCAGAACGTGTAGGTATCAATATTGATGATGCGCGTATTCCTGATAACGAAGGTCAACAACCTATTGATAAAAAGATTCAAAGGGATGGTGAGACAGCTTACTTTTCTAATTTACCAGTAAAACGTATGACCGAAGCTATGAAAGCGCAGGGAGTACCGGCAAGTTTATCTCATTCGGCAGGAACATTTGTCTGTAATCACATCTTGTATCAGTTAGGTTATTTACATGAACAGAAATTCCCGAATATTAAATTTGGTTTTATTCATGTGCCATTTATCCCAGAACAGGTTGTTCATAAAGCAAATCAACCATCCATGTCACTCGACACAATTGTGAAAGGATTGACTGCAGCTATTGAAGTAGCATTTGACTCGGATGAAGATATCAAGATTGCTTTAGGATCTACACATTAAATTATATGAAAGACCTGTGCACTAAATATATGTTTGACACACCATGTCATGTATAGTGCTTTGAAATGTTACAAAGTTTTAATGAATCCGAGAGTTAGACTAGCAAACTTAATTGCTTTATAGAATCGGTATTAGAATGATTGAGAGAGCAACTAAAATGACTAAATACCTAGACGATATGACCTTCTTAGTTTGGAAGAATATAATAATTAGTATTAATATAAAAAATACCCACCAAAAAGACGGAATCTTTTGGTGGGGTTTATTTAATTTAGAAATTATTTTCTAAATTTCTTTATACTTGATTTTTAATTACTTACAAATTGAATATTTAATTATCGTGGTCTTGTCTAATATAATTCATTTGTATTTCATTATACATTTTTCCAAAATATACTGGCTGGCGTGCATCAGTTTGTTTAAAACCGATTTGTTCATAGAATTGTATAGCATTATCGTTCTCTTCAACTACCCACAATGTAACATTATCTGGAAACGAAAGTTCAAGTGCGCGTTGGGTAAGGGCGAATCCAATCATATGATGTTGGTAATCTTCTAATAAGTAAAGCGCATATATCTCACTCCAATCGTCTGTTGAAGTAGGATGTTTAACCTTACCATATGAAATAAAGCCCACGACCTCATTATCTACAATAGCAACTAAAGTTGGCGCATCATGTAAAGAAGATTTTTTTATAAATTGTTCTTTATCGAGATTCTCAAGGTAATCATTTACTGAGATGTCATTATATGTTTCCATCCAGCTTTCATAATGGACAATAGCTTTACCGTGTTTGTCAGCTTCTGTTAAAGGTCTAATTGTAAATTCCATACAATGCCCCCCCTCACAATATAAATTGATTATATTATAGCACCATTAATTTTAAAAAAGAAATTATTAAATCGCTTATATTGTTTGTTAAATTGATATTTAAAATATACTGAAATTATGGAAACTATAGTTATATTAGCCGTGCGATTGAGATTGATTAAGTGATGCTTGTAATGCTTTTGCTTCTACTTGTGCTTTTTGTCGGTAGTATTTATGTGCGAAATGCATTTGTATAATTAAAAATAAGCCACCTACAGTCCAATATAACCCTAAAGCGGCGGCAGAATGTAATGAAATATAAGTTATGAAAATAGGTGATAATACCATTAAAACATAGTAACTTGTTCGTTGGTCTTTTGGATAATGTCTTGAATTTACTAAAGGTTGGAAGAAATATACGATTGCTGCAATCAGTGAAATCCATAAATTAGGTTCTGTTAAATTAAACCAAAGAAAGTGAGGGTAACGATCGATACCATCACTACTTGGATATTTCAATGTGATAATCAAACCATATAAGATAGGAAGTTGTATTAATATTGGCAGACATCCAATCATATTTTTATAAGGGTTGATATCGTATTTTTTGTATAAGTTAATTAATGCTTGATTGTGTTTTAATTTTTCTTCTTGTGTTTCAGAGTCTTTAATATGCTTTTTTAATTCATCAATTTCAGGCTTTACGATTTGTGTTTTTTCTCGCATCATATGCATGTTTTTAACTTGCATAACCATAAAAGGTAACAGAAATAATCTAATAATAACTACAATAGTGATAATTGCGAGACCATAGTTTTCACCATATAGATGTCCAAGACTATGCAATAGCCAATCTATCGGCTTAACAAAAATGATGTTAAATAAACTTTGGTGTTGTTCACTATGTGTATTGTCACATGCTGTCAGTAAAATAGGAATAAATAACAAACTAATCCATCTACGTTGCATCTATGGCATCCTCCAAAAAATGTTTTTTTCAAATATTACTTTAACACAATTAAATCTTTTAATTAAGCAAATTTGATGTGTAAATAAATTTTTGAAAAAGATATAAATACAAAGAGACTATGAGCAATAAACAGGTGAATCCGAGAAACCATATGTATAAGGTAGTTAGTATTAAATCTAACTAGGATTATTGTTTATCATTATCTTCAAATAAATAAAAAGCACTTTTGCATGAATTCGAAATAATGAATTCTGCAAAAGTGCCATAGCATTTGTGCTTTAATTTTATTATATTTTATTTTTCATTTGCAATAACGATCTCATTGTAGTTTATATTTTCCCTCACTTGAGCAGCTACGGTTGCATCTACTTGCTTATTACTAATAAGCTCATCTAAATAATGTCTTTGTAGATATAAACTTTCTAATTTTAATGGTTGAGTTGAAGCAACTACAGGATAGTTTTGTTTATTTTCACGGCGACGACGTATGTTACGTAGTCGAGAGTAATATTGGTTTAATACGATACTGACTTCTAATACGTTATCTTTATTTTGCTCAGCTTTTAGTGCTAATGTGACATGATGATGTACAATTCGCATTACCTTTTGAACTTCAAGGATGCTAGATTTAAAGTGGTCAATTTGACTTTGATCCACTTTTCGTTTAGCTCTAACCCTTAATATAAGCATCTTAGCAAATACTTTTAATTTTTGTAGTGCAGTAGCTTCTTTATATTGTCTTGAAGATTCTAAAGCAGAACGATAATTAAATATTGTCTGCTTATCAATTTTATTAGATTCAATAAGCTTCTCTAAAACTTCAGTCTCTTTTTCACTTGCCAACAGTTCTAATCGTTTAACTTCTTTAGTATTTTTATTTTCTGGTGTCATTTGTAGTAAAAAGAATAACTCATCGAAATATTCCGAGATAATAGGACTATAATTCACAGTTTTATCTTCTTTTGAACGTCGTTTTAAATAACTGATGACATTTTCTACGATATAGGTCTTAGCTGCTGGGTAAGACATAGATTTTGATTCAACGCGTTGTTCTGAAGGCGTAATTAAAGGCAACACAATTTGTGCCAGTATTAAACTAATTAATACCATCAAGGATGCAATAAATAACAAATCATTTTTAAATTCAAATTTAACATTAGCAGATAATAGTGATGGTAAGGTCAAGGCCATAGATAATGAAATTGTACCGTGAATACCACACATCGTCATAATAAATGCATAATGCAAACGTGTTGGTGGAGATTCCGTTTGGTCATTTAAATACGATTGGATATTGTTTGGATAATAGAATGTCTTAAATAAAATAAATACCCAAATAAAGCGGAACACATAAATTGCCAAAGCAATCATCAATGTTGTAATGATCAAAAATTTAATGTTCTCAGGTTCTTTATTAACAATTTCGCCAACTACTTCAGGAACAATAAAGCCGAGGACTACAAATACGAAACCATTTAATGCATAGCTTAATGTATTCCATATTTGATTGTAGTTCATTTGCAATTCGGTTTGTGCACGAATTAATCGGTCTCTTTCAAAACCATGTAATAAACCTGCCACAACCACGGCGATAATGCCTGACGCATGAACGACTTCTGCAATTAAATATACGGCAAATGGTGTTAATAATTGGATGAATATCATTGTATTACTATCCTTTAATCCTTTATGCATTGAAAGGAAGATACGTAATCGAACAATGAGAAATCCGACGATGATACCGATTAATACACCTAGAATAGTCGAAATAATAAATTGTTCTATGGCGTCAAATGCTGAAAATGCTCCAGTTACCAAAGCGGCAACAGCAATTTTAAAAGATATGATACCTGCAGCATCATTTAGTAAGGATTCACCTTCTAAAATTGAAATGGCTCCTTTAGGCAATACCTTTCCTTTAGTGATTGCTTGCACAGCAACTGCATCTGTCGGACAAAGGATTGCCGCAATGGCAAAGGCAGCAGGCATTGGTAAGTCTGCCCAAATCCAATGAATAAAGTAGCCGACACCAATGACGGTTGTAAATACGAGACCCATAGCCATTAGAATTATGGGTTTTCGATATTGGAGTAATTTAGTTCGGGAAACGCGGGCCCCTTCAACGAATAACAATGGGGCGATAACTGCCATCATAAACACTTCAGAATCAAACTGAAAGTGAACTGGTATAGGCAATATATAAAGTCCCACACCTAATGCGATTTGGATGAAAGCTGTAGGTATTTTGGGGAATTTATTATGTAAAATGGAGCTGATGACAACAGCAACAATAAAAATTAAAAAAGCTTCTAGTAAAGTCATGATACCCGTCCTTCGTATTTTTTGTTGTTTTAAATTTTACCATTTTTCACAATATATAGGTAATAAAATTATAAATATTTTGATGGTAACAAGCATATAAATATAGCTTCTTCACTAAAGTTAAATTGATATTATTAATAGTGTAATTATGTCATAATAGGTGTGCTAAAAGGTAGAAGGAATGTGATGAAACATGAATATAGGTGTGATTTCTGACTTACATATTGATAGACATCAAAAGTTAGAACCTAACGATTATTTACAAGTATTGGTCAAAGTGATAACAACTCGAGAGTTAGACTTACTGTTAATTGCTGGTGATATTTCCAACCATTATAAACTAACTGCACAATTTATTAATAATTTGGAGCAACTGGCGGCAATTAAAGTATTATTTATACCTGGAAATCACGATTACTGGACGACAGAGGCCGATGCAACATCATCAGACATTTTACAATTTTATATGAGTATGGAGCAATGTCTGATCGGTAAGCCATACCATTTAAATGATGATTGGGCCATTGTTGGTAATACAGGTTGGTATGATTATTCATATGCAGACCCTAAATTCTCATTAGAAAAAATTGCCAAAAGGAAATATTATGGTGCTACTTGGCAAGATAAAGTTAAAATTGATTGGGCCATTGAAGATAGAAAGTTGTCGATGATAGCAGCAAAGCAAACGATTAAAGATATAGAGCAAGTTAAACAAAAAAAGATTATACTCATGACACATATCGTTACACATCCAAAATTTGCAGTACCTACACCACATAGAATATTTGATTATTTCAATGCATTTATTGGCACTTCGGATTTTGAAAGCATTTATCAAAGCTATAATATTAAATACAGTATTATGGGGCATGTACATTTTAGAAATTCATTTAAAGAGCAAGGTGTGACTTACATTTGCCCTTGCTTAGGTTATTCGCGTGAATGGAGAACTGCTGATATTGAGAACGAAATACGTCATGCATTGTATCAATTTAGTGTTTGATTTTATGTCGTAATTAATGCTGAGACGTACGTTAATTGTATTATGAGCCAGACTTCGAAGAAAGTTGAATAAGCGTCGAGATATAGGTTCGACCTTTTCGAATAGTAAATCATAGCAATAGGTATATTATTATTATGAAAAAATCCAACTCAAAGGACGAAAACAATCTTTTGGGGTGGATTTTTCTAGAATTATACGCCTTGGCTTAGGTGATCTATATAAAAACTCATTCTACCAGGTGCATCATAACTTGCTTCTAACTTTGATTTTTCAATCTTAATAAGTTGGAATTTATTTGGAATAAGTGCAGGAAGAATTATAAATTTTGAAAAGTGTGACCATAATGGGTCAATATAATAATAATGCGTATCATCATAGCCAACCAATAATGTAATGTGAATATTAGATACAAATTTAGTTGGGCGATTATCAATTTTAAATGTACGTCGATATGGACGTTGACCAAGTACTGTGTGGTAGATTGCTACAGGTTGACCATGATCTAATATGTTACACAAATCAGGTAGTGAATTTCCAGTACTATCCACTACATTTGGATGATAATGTCGTAAATGTGGAACCAAGGCAGTAGGAAAGATAGTTTGATGATATCCAAATTTGATCCAGAGATGATGTCCAACATACCCTTTATAGGGATTATTGTCGTGCTTTGGCCAGTGTTTCATAATCTGTGTGGCAGGTATTTTGATGTAATTATATTGAAGCATCATAGCTGACACAACACCTTCGCAGCCCATAATCATAGGGATAGGGAATAATTGACTAATAGGTTTTACTGCTAAACTTACTTTATTCATGATGTCCATTCACTCCTTGGCTCAGCTAGGTTAATTCTTAAATACATCTATATTATATAGCTATTATATGAATTTATATATTAAAATGCATCATCAGATAGCTGGCTATAAACGATATGTTGTGATTTGTTCAATGATATAAAATAGCGATTAAATACAAGAATGAATGTAAGCTTTGTTACTTGTGTGTTCACCATCATGTTTCAAGATTTCAAGTAACGATGCTGAATAAAAAAAAGTGAATTCAGACATGTTTAGTAAATTACTGTACATGTCTAAATTCACTTTCAATATTATAATGTTTTATGCTTTTGAACGAACTTTAATGCGATTTCTAAGCCGATTATAAAAATAGTAGTAATAATTAAAATTGTAATATATGGCATCGTATTGTATTCGCCTTTTAACCCAACTAGTGGTGACATTACACCGCCTAAAATAAATTGGAAGAGGCCTAATAAACTAGATGCATTACCACTTCCACCAGTACGAGATTCCATTGCTAGTGCAAAACTAAGTGGTCCAATTCCAGTAACCGGACAAACATTTAAGAAAAATGCAATAATGAGCACCCAAATTGGTAAATGCATTGTTAACGTAATAATGATTAAGATTACGCCTGTTATTTGTATCGCTGTCAAAGCAATAAGCAGAACGTAGCGACTTATTTTTTCGACTAGTTTAGCAGTTACTTGACTCATAATAATCAAGCCAATACCATTTACAGCAAATAACGCACTAAATTGTTGAGGTGTCAGTTCATAAATTTTTTGAGTGATAAATGGAGCGGCTGATGAAAAGCTAAACAGCATGACATAAGTCAAACCTTGTAACAACATAGGCAAAATAAATGCTGGTGTTTTTAATAACGTGCCAAAGTCTTTAAATATAGCTCCAAAATTTAATTTTGATAGATCATTACTACGTGTTTCTTCCATTTTGAAAATAGCAAAAACCAGTATGATTATACTTACAATAGTTAATATTAAAAATATAGCTTGCCAATTAGCAACTGTTAGGGCATATCCTCCAACTAAAGGTGCAAGAATCGTTATAATTCCATTAACGACTAACAAGGATGCTAATCCTTTGGCAAGGGTCTTACCTTTATGTTGATCACCAATAGATGCCTTTGCAATCACAATGGCACCACCACCTGTTAAACCTTGGACTAAACGCAATGCTAATAACAAGGTCATTGATGTAGTAAAGATTGCGATAAATGATGCAATAGCATAGATGGAAATGATTATAAGTGCAATTTTTTTACGGCCGAATGCGTCAGATAGTGGTCCAAATGTAAATTGTCCGATTGCTAAACCAATCATGGCAAATGATAGTGATAGTTGCGCTTCAGAAGCAGTTGTACTAAAATCACTTTGAACACTTGGTAACGACGGAACATACATATCTATCGTCAATGGGCCAAAGGTAGTCATAATACCCAGTACGATGATAATCATAATAGGTAACTGACGATTTGAAGATTTATCCATTTCATGGGCTCCTTTATCATACTTTCTAATGCTCTATTATATACATGTTTTATAACTTTGTAACTAGGTAATTATCTCATATATGGAGATAATTTACAGACATTAATTTTGAAAATGAAGATAGGTATAAGAATTAAAATAAAGGTTAACATTCACTAAATTTGAGCATTTAAATAAGTAATAAATTACAAATGACATCGAATTCACTAAATGTTTAAAGTTAACAAAAATAGTCAATAATTCAAAGACTATGTTAAAGAGGTAGAACAATGAACTTAACAAAAACACATTTGGAAATCATAAAATTTATTATTGTCGGTGGAATTAATACAGTAGACTACTACATTGTGTATTTATTTTTATTGAAAATATTAGGATTGAATTATTTAATAAGCCATTTAACAGGATTTATTGTGAGTTTTATTATTTCATATTATTTAAATTGCTACTTTGTATATAAAGTAACACCGACATGGAAAAAATTTATTCAATTTCCAATTACACAAGTTATCAATATGGGAATGCAGACGCTATTATTATATATTTTTGTGCAATGGTTTCAGGTATCTTCTGTAATTGCGCCCTTTGTAGGATTGATCATCACAATTCCTATAACATTTATTTTATCAAAGTATATTTTAAGAGATGAAGCATAAGGAGTCTAAACTAATATAGGTTAGTACTCCTTTTATTTTTGTGCAATTTAATATTATTATTTAGGAAAGGCTAAAAAAATATTTTGTTATAAATTATTAAATAATTTTTGAATAAAAAATGTTGTAAATATGCTAGTAATAAGCGATAATATATATCCAATAATAATTAAGGTGGTTTATGTCATGTCTCATTTGGAAAACTTGAAAATTGCTCAACGCGGCGCATACCTCAGTTTGGTTGTATATATTATTTTATCTATAGCTAAGTATATCGTAGGTTACTTATACAATTCAGCAGCAGTAAGGGCAGATAGTTTAAATAATATGACGGATATCATCGTTTCTTTAGCAGTTATTATTGGTTTGAAGATTTCTATAAAACCAGCTGATAAAAATCATCCTTATGGACATTTGAAATCAGAAAATATTTCAACATTATTAGTATCATTTATTATTATGTTTGTAGGTATCCAAGTAGTAATAGAAAACGTACCACATATATTTTCTAATGAACATCACACACCAAATATCGTCACAATTTATGTCAGTGTAATAAGTGGATTAATCATGTTGGGTGTGTATGTGATTAATCAAAGACTGGCTAAACGTACTAATAGTAGTTCGCTTAATTCAGCAGCTAAAGATAATTTATCCGATGCGCTAGTAAGTATAGGAACAGCAATTGGTTTGGTGTTCACTCAATTTGGATTACCTATAATCGATACAATTCTAGCAACAGTATTGGGCTTATTAATTATATATACAGGTTATGGCATTTTTAAAGAGTCTATATTTACATTAAGTGATGGTTTTAATGAACAAGAGTTAGAAGATTATAGAAATTATGTTCTAGATGTTAAAGACGTAATAGATGTTCAAAATATAAAAGGTCGCTATCATGGAAGTAGTGTTTTTGTAGATGTAACAATTGTAGTTGAATCTAATCTATCATTGGAAGATGCGCATCATATTTGTGATGCTGTTGAACAACATATGCATGAAAAGGGAATATCATCAGTATATGTCCACCCTGAACCACAATCAATTCAAGAGCTAAATTAAAAGTTAGATTATATAAATAAATCAATAAGACTGCAGGTAATAAAGTTAATATAGGTTTGGGCTACAAGGTCACTAGCCAATAAAAAGACAATTTCTATTAAATTATATAGAAATTGTCTTTTTTTCTTGGATTATATTATACGAGGGTAGTGGTGTTTTATAACGTATGATCTTTAAATACAAAGTATTGTTTGCGAGACACCTGAGGGAGAAGGATGAGTGTCGAGACCAAGGCTCGAGCCAGCCCCCTAGGTAAGCGAACAACAATAATATAAAAACTAATAAAAGAACCCCAAACATAAAGAAAGCTATATAAAATAGAGTAAATGAAAAGAAATAGACCCAATTTTATAGTTGAAAATCGAATCATTACTGTATTGTTTGCGAGACACCTGAGGGAGAAGGATGAGTGTCGAGACCAAGGCTCGACCCAGCCCCCTAGGTAAGCGAGCAACAAAAGTATAAAAACTAATAAAAAATATCCCGCTAAAAAGACGATTGTAATCTTTTTAGCGGGCTGTAATTAGAAATTTTATATAGTTATTGTGTCCGGAACTATATATTATTTAATTGTATTTAATAGTAATGAATATTAAATAACTGTTAGTGAATCTTACCACCAACCATTAGCAATGTGGAATTGTACTGCATTATCAATAGAACCATAACGTTCTTCAGCGTAGTTAATCATTCCTTTAGTTTGTTCTTCAACAGAACCCGTACCCCAAGCTTCTTTAGTTTGACCTAGACCTCTATATCCAAGTTCATTTACTGCATCAGGGTTACCACTTGATTCTGGCATCACTACATTGTCCCAAAGTGATTTAGTGCCACCAGCTTGAATGAATTCGTTGTAAACTTCATTTGTAGATTGACTCGTTGTAGCAGTTTCAGCAGCGTCAGCAGTTGAAATGTTTGCAGTTGCGCCCACACCTGTAGCTGCAATAGTAAGTGATGCGAATGATGCTAATAATAATTTTTTCATTATAAAATATCCTCCTAAAAATTAACTCTAACTCGTTCGCGTTATATGGATTATTAAACACATAATGTTGAATTGAATTTTGTCTTGGCTTAATGCTTGTTTCGATTTAACGATATTCACTATAACATCAAAATTCAGCGTCTAGGTTACAGGAAAATAAAAAAAGAATTTCATTTATGAAGAAAAGAATACAATTATTTCACTATGTAGTGTAAATTGTTATAATATTAATGTGTAGTAATGATGATAAAAACGGGAATAACTGACAGTATAGTCGTTAATATAGAGAGAAAATGAATGATATATAAATGTAATATTTCTGTAAATATCGTTTAAAACCATTTTTAGAGGAGTGTATGCAGAATATGCCAAAATTAATTTTATGTAGACATGGACAAAGCGAATGGAATGCCCAGAACCTATTTACTGGATGGGCAGATGTTGATTTATCTGATCAAGGTCGTAATGAAGCAATAACGTCAGGTCAAAAGTTAAAAGACCAAAATATAGAAATAGATATTGTCTTCACATCACTATTAGAAAGAGCGATTAAAACGACGTACCATTTATTATCAGAATCAAATCAACTCTTTATTCCTGTTGTAAAAACTTGGCGGTTAAATGAACGTCATTATGGTGGGTTACAAGGTTTAAATAAAGATAGTGCGAAGGAAGAATTTGGTGAAGAACAAGTTCATAAATGGCGACGTTCATATGATATTGCACCACCGAAACAAAGTGAAAAACAAAGAAATGCATATTTAAATGATAAAAAGTATGAACATTTAGATAGAAGAATTATGCCAGAATCTGAAAGTTTAAAGGATACATTGGAACGTGTCATACCATATTGGAATGATCAAATTTCACAACAATTGTTAGATGGAAAGACGGTATTAGTTTCTGCTCACGGTAATTCATTGCGCGCATTAATTAAATACTTAGAAGATGTATCTGATGAAGATATTATAGGTTATGAAATTAAAACAGGTGCCCCTTTAATATATGACTTAACAGATGATTTGAAAGTCATAGATAAATATTATCTTTAAAGAATAAAGTTTATTAGCTACACAATTTAAAAAAGTACCCTGATTACTTTGCAATTGTACAGAACCTTAATAGTTAGTTTTGAGTCCAACTCTTGAGGTGCATATCCAATTCAAAGATATTCAAGGGTACTTTTTAATTATCAATAAAGGTAATATTTATGTACGTTATGAGCTATAAGAACTACCTTTATTAATTTAGTGGATAAACTATACATGTCAAATATGCATTTCACATAATTTTTACAAGTACTTAACTAAATATAGAGAAAATAAGGATAAATAATAAAGTGAGGGATTATTTGTTGCGTTTATGCTGTTTGATAATTTTTAACGCACGCTTACGTGTTTTGATATTTGGACTATTCAAATTACGACGTGCAGTTTGTAAATCTAATTTCATGTAAATGACCTCCTTAACCTGACTTTATTATGAAGGAATAAAGGATAAATGTAAATAGTAATGATTACGATTTATAAAAATGTAGTTATTTTAAAAAAAATAATAGGTATTAAATGCTTATCAAATGAATTGAAACTAAAAAATATGTATAATTCATAGTTATGTTGTCCTATGGGATGAGATAGTTTATATAGGAAAAGGAGAAGTATATGACTCAAAAAACAAGAATCATAATGGTTATCACAATGTTATTTGGTGGCTTTTTTGGTTTGCTTAATGAAACGCTACTCACAACTGCTTTGCCGAGTATAATGAAAGAATTTGATATAGATTATACAAAAGTACAATGGTTAACAACTGCATTTTTACTTGTTAACGGGGTTGTCGTTCCATTATCTGCAATGGTGATTCAGAGATTTTCTACGCGACAAGTCTTTTTAACTGCAATAATTATTTTCCTTGTTGGAACAATTATTGGGGCATTTAGTCCTAATTTCCAAATATTGTTAATCGCACGAATCATCCAAGCTTTAGGATCAGGGATTATGATGCCATTAATGATGACAACGATATTAGATGTGTTTGAACCTCATGAACGTGGGAAGTACATGGGAGTATTTGGTTTAGTAATTGGTTTGGCACCAGCAATTGGTCCGACATTATCAGGATATTTAGTTGAATATTTAGAATGGAGAGCATTATTTTATGTTGTTGCTCCGGTAGCAGCACTCACATTCTTGGCTTCATTAAAATATGTAGTAAATGTAGGAACTAATAGACGCGTACCTATCGATATACTATCAATTCTTTTATCAGTTTTAGGTTTTGGTGGTTTATTATACGGTACGAGTTCAATCTCAAGAGATGGTTGGAACGACCCGGTAGTATTAACAACAATGATTGGCGGGATTATTTTAGTTATCGCATTTATTTTCAGACAAACAAGACTAACTACACCGTTACTTGACTTTTCAGTATTTAAGAACAGTCAATTCGCAGTAGGTATTATTATCATGGGCTTTACCATGGTATCAATGATTGGTTCAGAAACAATCTTACCTATGTTTGTTCAAAATATAATGAAAGACACTGCACTACAATCAGGATTAATACTACTACCTGGTGCTATCGTTATGGGAATTATGTCAGTGTTATCAGGTATTTTATTCGATAAATTTGGTGCAAAAATTCTGGGTATTTTTGGTATGATTATTGTTATCGTAACAAGTTCATACTTTGTTATTATGGATGAACATAGTTCTTCACTAATGCTTACTATTGTTTATGCAGTGCGAATGATCGGTATCGCATTAAGTTTAATGCCATTAATGACACATACAATGAACCAACTACCACAAGAAATGAACGCACATGGTTCGTCAATGACCAATACAGTACAACAAATTGCTGCGTCAATTGGTACTGCTGGACTAGTTACAACTATGAGCCAAGTTTCTAAGAACTTCACACCAGAAATGAGTAATTATAAAGGTATGAATAAGAAAGAAATGGCGATGAATATACAACATGATGCACTATTAAGTGGATATCACGGGGCATTTTGGTTTGCAATTATCATCTCAGTCATTAGTTTTATTTGTGTCTTTATGCTAAAAAGTAAGAAAAAACTAGAAGCAGAATAATATAATAAATTGAGTAATATAAAATAGCTGATGTAACTTCTGTTATACTATTTAAGAAGGTATATCGGCTATTTTTTAACTCATTATAATTATTAAGAAACTATGAATGTAATTTAATATTGAAAAGTGGTGCAAACAATGGAACACACGATGAAATTGAATGATGAACCATTTCAAGCAATTAAAAATGGGATTAAGACAATTGAAATAAGACTCAATGATGAAAAGAGACAACAAGTTCAAAGCGGTGACGAAATTTTATTTACAAATTTAGTGACTGAAGAGCAGTTGAAAGTAACTGTATTACAAACCAAGCTTTATTCATCTTTTCAAGCATTATTGAAGGACTATAGCAATCAAGATATCGGCGTACGAGAAGAAATGCAACTATCACAAAAATTAGCTGCAATTTATCAAATTTACTCGCAGTCTGAGGAACTTGAACATGGTGCATTAGCTATAAAAATAAAACGCATAAGATAATTGATAGTGTGCATAACTTTAGTAACAATAAAGTATACATATGACAAGGTCAGAGTTTTTGCTGACCTTGTTTTTTTATATGAGAAGAAAGCGCAATGAAAAAAATGTAATATGAAATAGGCTGTTGTCTCTTGTAGGAATAGTACAATGCCAAAGACTGTAGCTGACTTTCACGTCATATGGATAACATGAACCTATAAAATGGCTTTAAACAAATATGTATCGACCATCGTAGATCATTTCATAAAAAAACTGTCGATGAGCTTTACCTCAATCGACAGCAAATTTAAATATTCTCTTGTAGTTTGACTTCTTTGTTAAAGCTTACCAATTAATGTACCAATTTTGTAGGCAAGTGGATTAATAGGCTTGATAAAATCACCAACATACTCATGTACATGAGCATTAAAGCCTTTCTTAAATTGCTGAACACCATAATCCTCAGCATCTTCGCTAAAGTCACCAGTAATACCATAGAAATTATAACTATCGATATTATGATCTTTAGCAAATTTAATCATTTCCCACTGTAACTTATATGCGCCCATATAAGCGTTATACTTAGGATTTGAACCACTAGATAAATAATAAACCTCATGATCATTATAAATATAAATAGCAGAAGCTAAATCTAGAATTGCACCATCCGTTTCAATCGTTTGATTGGTATCATCGATTTTACGCTGAGTGCTGTTAAGCTGTTGCGTTAACTGTGTTCGTTTTGTCTTTTGTTTCTTTGAATTAGGACTTTCTTGTAGGGCATTTTCAACTTCAGCTAATTCACTTTGCAACTTAGCCAGCTTATCATTTAAACCAGCTATATATTCATTTAAATCGATATATGCAAGTTGTAAAAATGCATTACCTTTATAGGCCTTTTGTAATTCTTCAAAGTAAGGCTCATCACGGAAAGAAAATCCGTGTTTTTCTTCAGCCATTTTAAATAATTTGAAAAAGCGTCCAGTTTCTTCGATTGGTAGCGTAGTTACTTTAACACCCATCTCTTCAGTACGTTTAATATTACGGCGTGTTTGATAATCCATTTCTTTCAGCAATTGGTTCGGCGTTTTGTTTGTTAAATCTAACACAGAATGCCAACGAATCTGACTTGTTTGCGAATATCCAACACTATAGCCTTGATGTTGATAACCAAGTTTATCCAATGTTTGAATTAAAGTTCTGTTATCAAATGACTTTAAAATTTCACCATCTGCACTACGTATATTTTCTAAAATATAAGGATCTAATAAGACATAAAGGCAGTTATGTTTCTTTAAATACGTAGTCAAAGATTTAAAGTAAAAGTCTACCAAGGCAATATTATTGTAATCCATCACAGGACCACGTTGACTGTAGAAATACTTAAAATATTTTAAGGCACGTGCTTCGGTAAACATGCCGGCTGCTAAAACTTCACCTGAATCATTCTTTACTCCAAGTAAATGTGCATCGCCTTGCTTTTGTTCGCGAGAGTCAAAATAAACACGTGTTTGTGTGTAATGAGAAAAGTTATTTTGTGTAAATTGTTCGAACTCCTCGGGGGTAATGTTCACAAATTGCATATAGTTTATTTTCCTCCTTAAAAAGTCAACTTAAAAAATTCTTATTAAGTTGATTGACATATATCTAGTATACCAAATATGATTTGTAATAGCATTTTATAACCTAGTGCTTACTACTAAAGTTTGAGGTTCATCATGTGTTTAAGTGAAAGGTAAATTACTATAGAAGAAATAACATATTCATTGTATGATAATACATACGGATTTAAAATGTATAAAAGATGAATGGTAAAGAGTAATAGGAGATGTTTTATTATGAGAAAATTATTCGTAATGGCAATAGCCGTTCTAATCGTTGCTACTGCATGTAGTAGTGGGAAATATGCAGACAAAATAGATAAAGCAGTTAATAAGCAACAAGCATTCCAAAAGAAATTACATAAAAATCATCAAGCAGATGTTGATAAGAAATTTGATAAAAAAGATGCCAATATTTATGTTTTTGAAAATGGCAAGTATGTGATGATTGCATATAAACCATTAAAGAATGATGCGGAAGCACATTATTATACGTATCAATTTAAAGATGGAAAAGCGAAATATGTAAAAGATTTTAATTCAAAAGGTTATTACCAAAAACATAAAGATGACGCTGATTATGAAGAAGAGAATATGAATCTAAACGAATAAATAGCGAACTGTTAAGAAATAACAATCGAGGTGTTAACAACAATTATGAAAAAATTATGGATGAGCTTGGGTTTAATTATGCTTATCGTATTACTATCGGCTTGTGGTAATAATGAAAATGTGCATGAAAATGATAAAGTTGATAAAAATGGGAAAATCCGTATTATTGAGTATGGAGATTATAAATGTCCTTATTGTAAAAAGGTAGAAAATAAAATTATGCCGAAATTAAAACGACAATATATTGATAAAGGGAAGGTAGATTATCAATTTGTTAATATGGCATTTTTGGGCAAAGATTCTATCATTGGATCTAGAGCAGGGCATGCAGTACAAAGCATAGCACCAAAGGAATACTTAACATTTCAAAGACTTATGTTTGAGCAACAACCAGATAACGAAAAGGCTTGGATTACTACTAAATTAGTAGATAAACAAATTGATAAATTAAATATTGATAATCAAACTAAAGTGAAAATCAAAAATGATTATAAAAAGAAAAATAGTAAGTCATGGGAAGCAGCAAAGAAAGATAGACAACAATATAAGAAAAATCATATCGACACGGCACCAACAATCTATGTCAAAGGTGAAAAACTCAAAGACCCATATAAATTTAGCAGTTATGAAAAGTTATTAACAGATTAGCTTACAGTATAAAGATAGCAATATATTAAAACAATTGAATAGCGTATGTAATCAAAGTAGCAACCTTTACAGTTATAAAGTAGTTGCTACTTTTTTATTATGTAAACAATTGTTCTAATAATGGCTTTTAAATTTATAGCTTACGTAATAATGCTCAAAAGTGTAATTTAAAAATCAGCATTCAATTATTAAATCGTAATCATTACGAAAAATTTGCTTTGAGCTATTGCTTTTTAGTGAGTGAAAGACTATAATTTTAAATCGTAATAATTACTATTTAAGGAGGATTTTATGAGAAAATCACTATACATATTATTTTTAGTCACTACGTTAGCATTGTTGGCAACTGCTTGTGGGAATGAGAATGCCGATGATAAGAACAAGGATAAAATTAAAATAAATACTACTGTTTATCCTTTGCAATCCTTTGTGGAACAAATTGGGGGCAAACACGTATCTGTTAAATCAATATATCCACCAGGAACGGATTTACATGATTATGAACCGACACAAAAAGATATTATCAATACCAATAAATCAGATTTATTTATTTACACAGGGGATAATCTAGATCCTGTTTCTAAGAAAATTGCGAAAACGATTAAAGATAAAGATAAAAAATTGTCCTTGGAAGAGAAGTTAGATAAGGCGCAATTATTAACAGATCAACATCATCATGAAGGTGAAGATAGTGAACACGAGCATGACCATGGTCACCACCATCATGGAGGCTATGATCCACATGTTTGGTTAGATCCTAAATTTGATCAAACATTTGCTAAAGAAATTAAAGATGAATTAGTGAAAAAAGATCCACAACATAAAGCTTATTATGAAAAAAATTATAAGCAATTGAACAAAGATCTTAAGCAAATTGATAATAAAATGAAAAATACTGTAAAAGGTAAAGAAGGTAGTACGATATTTATTTCGCATGAATCAATCGGCTATTTGGCTGAACGTTATGGTTTTGTCCAAAAAGGTGTTCAAAATATGAATGCTGAAGATCCATCACAAAAGGATTTAACTAAGATTGTTAAAGAAATTAAAAGTTCTGGAGCGAAATATATCTTATATGAAGATAATGTTTCACATAAAGTGACTGATACGATAAGAAAAGAAACTTCAGCCAAACCGTTAAAATTCTATAATATGGAATCTATGTCAAAAGAACAGATGAAGGATAAGGACATCTCTTTCCAATCACTCATGGACAAAAATATTAAACAAATTGAGAAGGCTTTAAATCAGCAAGTTAAAACTTCAGCTCCAGATAATGATGAAAAACATGAGAAAGCCATTTCTGAAGGTTATTTTAAAGATAGTCAAATAAAAGATAGAACGTTAGCTGACTATAGTGGAGATTGGAAGTCAGTTTATCCACTGTTAAAAAATGGCACACTTGATGAAGTGATGAAGCATAAAGCTAAAGAAGATGACTCAATGAGTGAAAAGGAATATAAAGCATATTATGAAAAAGGTTATAAAACAGATGTAGATAACCTTAAAATCACAGATGATTCAATCACTTTTACTAAGAATGGGAAAACTTTAGAAGGTCAATATGTATATGATGGAAAAGAAGTATTGAATTATGAAAAAGGGAACCGTGGTGTCCGATATGTATTTAAATTAAAAAATGAAGACAACCAAGAACTACCAAAGTATGTACAATTTAGTGATCATAATATAGCTCCGAAAAAGGCAGCACATTTCCATATATTTATGGGGAATGATCGTGAAAAATTATTGAAAGAATTAGATAATTGGCCAACTTACTATCCTAAAAATCAAACGGGCAAAGAAATTAAAACAGATATGCTAGCACATTAATATTAAAGACAGTTTATGAATATAGCTATAATTGAAAAGTTGAATGAGTAAAATGTAAATTAACGGGAATAAAAAAATACCAACACAGAGTGAGCGTAATATTTGATATATAAAATATACTTGGTATAATAAATGTATCTTAATAATACAACAAACTTGGAGGTAAGATTTATGACAACATTTAAATTTGATCAAGCACATTCAGCAATTGAATTTTCAATTAAACACTTAGTGATTTCTAATGTGAAAGGTAGATTTAATGATTTTGATGCCCAAGCAGAAGGGGATATTAATGACTTAAGCACGCTTAAAGGTCAATTTACAATCAAAGCAGATTCTATCGATACGCGAGTTGCCGATCGTGACGCTCATTTAAAAGGTGAAGATTTCTTCGATGTGGCAAAATATCCTGAAATTAAATTTGAAATTACAAATACAACTGAGCAATTAGTAACAGGTAACTTAACAATTAAAGGTGAAACAAATGAGGAAACATTTGATTTATCTTATGAAGGTAAAAGTAAAAACCCAATGAATGGTGCAGAAACTGTTGGTTTCGTTATTAATGGTTCTGTAAACCGCGATAAATATGGTATTACATTTAATCAACCATTAGAAACAGGTGGTTTAATGTTAGGTAAAGAAGTGCATTTCCAAGTGAGTTTAGAATTTGCGCTTGAAGATTAAAAATTTAATCATTCGTTATTAATAATTAGACAGGCTGGGACATTGATATCATGTTCCAGTCTGTTTTGTTATTTAGTTAACCTATAACAGCTAAGATACTTTACTCATCACTAGCTATGTAAGATGAGTAATGCTTGGATAAATAAATAATAAATGTTTATAGATATTAATTTATTGATTATATCTCGTAGGAAAATATTAACTTTATTTACTTTCTAATACATATTACAGCGTATGAATTGGGTATAAGTTATTTAAGAAAGGGGAGATACAATGACAATGGGAGTGGACTTACCAAAGATAGGCAAACCGGCAACCAATGCTCTGAAAGCTCAAGGAATTTCAAGTTTAGAAGATGTAGCACGCTATGATAAGACTACGCTATTAGATATTCATGGTGTTGGACCTAAGGCAATCGATATTTTGGAAAAGGCATTAGCTGAACATGGTCTAGACTTTAAAAATATATTAGGACACGAATTACCCTTTGAACTCATAGGTGATTTAAAATGCGACAATGCACCAAAGCAACGCATTATGTTGGATTTTTTAATTGCTTCTGCATTAGTAAATAAAGAACAACTGATAGCAGTATTAAGTGAGGACTTTATTTGGAAGGTTCCTGGTGCATTTGAATTGAAAGGTCTAGATGCCTTTTATGATGAACTGAGTGAACATCAAGTAGATATTAAACAAATAGTTATAAACGATAATATTTCACATGGTAAGGTAGGTTCAATGCATGGTGAACAATTGCAAAGCGATGGTTCGAAATTATGGTTCGCAGATTTCTTTGAATTTGAAAGTCATAAGAAAGATGCCAAGATTAAAACAGTGACATCATATGTCATTATGGATGAAGGAGAATCTTAAGATGAGTATCAAAATAGACAATAATAAAATTATTTTTACACGAACTTTTAATACATCAGCAGAAAAATTGTTTAATGCATATACAGATGAACAATTATTTAAAGCTTGGTTTCATCCTGAAGGTGCATCTACTGAAATATTCAAATTTAATGTACAAGATGGTGGAGACGCATTTTTTGCGATTCATACACCTGAAGGTACAAGTTATACGGTCACAGAATATAAGCAAGTAAAAGCACCAACAACAATCGATTATTATGACTATTTTGCAGACAGTGAAGGAAATAGAACGGACAATATGGCGGGGATGCATAATATAATTACATTTAATCAGCTTAATAAGGATGAAACTGAAATTGAGTCTGTATCAGTATTGCCAGATGCCCAATCGGCACAACAGTTGCTCGACATGGGAGTTGAAGCGGGTATGAATAGTACCTTTGACAATTTAGAGAAGTTAGTTAAGACCTTATAAATGTCAAAAATATGTTAAAAATACACTGCCTCTTTTTTAATTATTCTCGATATAATATTAGTGAAAAGAGGTGAGTGCTTTGAATAAACGTTATGTAAAAGTTTTATTTCTTTATTCATTCAGTACTTTAATACCAACATTGCTATTAAATGAGAAATGTATGAGTAATCATGCATTCAAATGGTTTACACGAACTTTAGCAGGTTATGGTATTTTTGCATATGGTTTAAAGGTTTTAAGCAAATTTAAAGCCAATGCATAATATCCAAGCAGTGATTCTAGGCTGGATAGCTATATATTAATATAATAATAAAACAACCAATTCAATTATTATCTAACTGAATTGGTTGTTTTAAATTTTAAGAATTTAATTAGCTTTCTAAATCTTCGCCATTCGTTTCTATTACTTTTTTATACCAATCGAATGAATCTTTCTTTTTACGTTCTAATGAACCATTACCTGCGTTGTCTCTGTCCACATATATTAAGCCATAACGTTTTTTCATTTCTCCTGTGGTAAAGGAAATAATATCAATAATACCCCAAGGCGTATAACCCATTAAGTCAACGCCATCTTCATCAACTGCTTTTATAGCTGCATCAATATGTGCTTTTAAATAATCAATACGATAACTATCATGTATTTCGCCTTGTTCATCAAATTCATCAATCGCACCGAAGCCATTTTCTACAATAAATAATGGTATTTGATATCGATCATATAAGACATTTAAGGTATATCTTAATCCTGTTGGATCGATAGCCCAACCCCAATCGCTTTGTGTAATATACGGATTATCAACAGAATTTGCTAATCCGCCATTGGTAACATTTTCTCCAGTATATGTTTCGGCGTCGTGCTTAACTACAGTTGTCATATAATAACTAAAGCCAATATAGTCAACTGTACCTGCTTTTAAGATTTCATCGTCTCCATCTTGCCAACCAATGTCATATCCTTTTTGTTGGAACATCTTATTTGCGTAGCTAGGATAATAACCTCGAACTTGAACATCAGGGAAGAAATAACGTAAACGGCTCGCTTTTACTGATTCCATCATATCTTCAGGATTGCAAGAATAAGGATAAATCGCTACATGTGAAATCATAAGTCCGATTTCAAAATCTGGGTTAATGGCTTTGCCAATTTTGACTGCTTTAGCACTAGCGATTAATTCGTTATGTGCAACTTGATATAGTATTTCTTCAGGATTTTCATCTTCACCAACTTGCACACCTGAATTCGTCCATAAGAATATAGGATTATCAGTATCCATTTGATTATTGATTTCGTTAAAGGTCATCCAATATTTAACTTTATTCTTATAGCGTTCGAATACGACTTCTGCAAAGTGGGCAAAAAAGTCTGCAACTTTACGATTTCTAAATCCACCATATTCTCTAGCAAGATGTAAAGGCATTTCAAAGTGAGAGAGCGTAATAACTGGTTCGATGCCATATTTTAATAATTCATCAAAGACATTATCATAAAATTGTAATCCCTCTTCATTTGGTTCACTTTCATCTCCATTGGGGAATATACGAGACCACGCAATAGATGTTCTTAAACATTTAAGTCCCATTTCATTGAATAATGCAATGTCTTCTTTATATCGGTGATAAAAATCAATTCCAATATGATTCGGATAATATTCATTAGGATCGACATCTTGTGTAATCTTTCGAGCTTTACCATGTTCACCAGCTGTCATGACATCGATAACACTGAGGCCTTTACCTCCTTGGTCATAACCACCTTCAAATTGATTGGCAGCAAGTGCGCCACCCCATAAAAAGTCTTTAGATAATTTAGTCATATGAATCAAGCTCCTTTAATATTATTTACTAATGACAGTCATTAATTCGTCTTCGTGTGTTACAGATGCTTCGGCGTTAACTATAACTTCCTCGAACTCACCAGAGTTAGTGATAATAATTGGAATGACTGTGTCATACCCTTGTTGTTCGAGCTGTTCCTTGTTGAAATTTAATAAAGGTTGATTACGGTCGATTTTTTCATGTTCTTGTACAAGTAATTCAAAGCCTTCACCGTTTAATTGAACGGTATCCAATCCAACATGAATCAATATTTCTACACCAGTCGTAGAGGTTATGCCAATTGCATGTTTGCTAGGTGCTATCATACTGACGACACCTTCGATAGGTGAGACAACTGCGTTAGCACTTGGCTGAATTGCTAATCCTTTACCCATCATTTCTTGTGCAAAAATAGGATCATTAACTTCAGATAATGGCAACACAGTACCTTTAATTGGGCTAAATACAGTTGTTTCTAAATTATCATCAAGAATAATCGCATTTGGATTGTTATCTTCTCCTGTATCGGCGGCTTCTTCTGTAGTATCCTCTCCATAACCAAATATTTGGATTAATATAATAGGTAAAATAATGGCGATGGCACTCCCTATTAATATCCCCCAAATAGAAGTTGGATTATCACTACTATAACCATTGACTACTGTGATTGGACCTGGTAAACCTGCATAGGCATAGTACTTAGGATTAAAGAAACTAGCAACAAATGCACCAATGGCACCACTAATACAAGCAATAAGGAATGGTTTTTTAAAGCGAATGTTTATACCATACATTGCAGGTTCTGTGATACCAAAGATTGCTGTGATACCTGCGGATGATGATACACGTTTGATTTCAGTGCTTTTTGCTTTGAGAAAGACACCAATTACTGCACCGAATTGTGAGATTACTGCGATAGTTTGAAAGGCCTGGAATGCGTCACTCTTATGTTGTTCGAAATTAGCCAAGATAACTGGTGTAATACCCCAATGTACACCGAAAATTACAAATACTTGCCAGAAACCAGCGATGAGTGCGCCGGCTAACCAAGGTGCAACGGCAACGAGATAATTAAAGCCGCTAGCGATACCATGTGCAACTAAAGTTGAAATAGGACCTATAACTAATAGTGTCAATGGCACCATAATGATAATGCTGAAAAATGGAGTGAATAATGGTTTAACAACATCATGTATCCATTTATTTAAGTATTTTTCAACATAAGAAAGGATCCACACTAATAGTAATGGTGGTAACACCGATGACGTATAACTTGTTTCGGTCAATGGAATACCAAATAGATTTACGCTTTCTCCGTGTTGTATTTTACTTACGATGCCTGTTAAATCAGGACTGACAAGTGCTGCAGCACAAGCTACTGCAATATACATATTTACGTTGAAATGTCTTGAAGCGGTGATAGCGATAAAGATTGGTAAGAATGTAAAGGGTGCCCAGGAAATAAAGTTAAACACCTCATAAGTTCCTGTGTGTTTAAATGCTGGTGCTATAAGATTGATCACGATGAGCAGACCTTGTAATATACCAGCGGCAGCTAAAATATAAATAAAAGGTGCAAATACTGCAGACATAGTTGCCACAATTCTGTTTACAATAGTGCCTTTATTTTCCGATTCAGGTTGTAAATCGGCATTTGCATTATCTCCCGTTAATGCTTCAAATGATTTATAAACTTCACCGACATTATTTCCAATGACTACTTGGAATTGACCATTATTTTCTACGACGGTAACGACGCCATCTATGGCGGCAACTTTCTTATGAGCATCTGGTATAGAGCGCTTTAACACTAAACGTAATCGGGTTGCACAGTGTGTACTGTTAACAAGATTGTCTTCACCGCCGACAGCATCTAGTATTTGTTGCGCTAACACTTGGTTTTTATCTGCCATTCGATACAGCTCTTTTTATTATTAAAATTAATCACATCACATGTAAGCGATTTATTTCATTATAATTATACCGGTATAATTTGTAAAGACCCTAACAAAAATATGGTCGATGTGTTAAAATGAGGTTCATGTTATAATGGTTTGAATTTTAATGTAAGAGGGGTAGACGAATGCTCAAATATGAACAAATAGCATTACAAATCAATGCATATATTGCTGAAGGTAACTATCAAGCTGGAGATAAACTACCTAGTGTAGAGACTTTGAAAGCTCAATATGAAGTAAGTAAGAGTACGATTATTAAAGCTTTAGAAGCTTTAGAAAAGAAAGGGAGAATCTACCAAGCGCGTGGCAGTGGTATTTATGTTCGTAATCCAAAAAGAGATGGTTATTTAAATTTATTTTCATCAAGTGGATTTAGTGATGAAATTGTGGGTCACTCAGTTACAAATGATGTGATTAGAGTAGAAGAAGTCATCGCTCCAGAAGAAGTTCGCCAAAAATTAAAGCTTGATAAAGATACAGAAGTTTATGTCTTAGAACGTATTGTGCATATTGATGGTAAGGTATTGTGCTATGAACAATCTTATTTCAACAAAGATATTGTGCTGTATTTAGATACTTCAATTGCAGAAGGGTCTATTTTTAGATATTTAGAACAACGCATAAAGGTTAAAATTGGATTTTCTGATATTTACTTTACTGTCGATAAATTAAATAGTGAGGAAGCACCGCTATTAAATTTATCAACGGGTGAGCCATGCTTAAGATATGAACAAGTATTTTATACTACGACTGGCGTGCCTTTTGATTGTTCACAATTGATATATCATTATGAGAATGCACATTTTTATATTCCTTCACAAAAATAAAGGCTAGACTATAACATCGCATTATTGTGTAATGAGGTGCTATAGTCTAGCTTTGTTCATATAGAATTTTTTAATTGAAACGGTTAATTACGTCTTGGATAGAATAATGATTTAATTGATTTAGTATAGTTTGATCTACCTCACTATAGATAGAATCTAAGGCACTGCTAATATTCTTTCCAACAAAGCAATCTGGATTTGTATTGCCATGAATTTTTGCAAAGTGAGTTTCTTCATCAAAAATAATTTGAAATACTTGACCCAAAAATATCGAAGTTGCAGGTTGTTTCAAACTGTAACCTGAAACGCCTTGACTACTATCAATTAGATTACCTTCCTTTAAGAAACGACAGATTTTTCTAACGAGTGTAGCGTTACTATTAATACTCGATGCTATATATTGACTTGAAACGGGTTCTTGTTCAGTAGCTAATAGTGTAAGTATATGAATGGCAACAGAAAATTGTGTGTTCATATTGTGCCTCCTTTGCAACGAACTTGTGCTTTAAATTGATACATGTTGATTTTACGTCATTTACTGCTCAGACGCAATGAAAGAAGTTATTGGATGATGAGCGAGAAGCTAAATATATATTGATGTATCATAACCATTGCATAGTGATACAGAATCATTAAATTTGTTAATGCAATTTAAAACTTTTCAATTGACTACTAGTAGTATAAACAATATTGTATTCATATGATTCAATAGAAGTTATGTGTATTGTATATGATAACTTGTATCGATAAATATATTAGCATAAGGAAGTGACAACATGTCTGAATATAATATTCGTGTGGCAAATCAAGGCGATGCTGAGGAAATACAAAGACTTATGTATGAAGCATTTACACCTCTTAGAGAGCTAGGCATTGATTGGCCGTCTGTCAATGCAGACGTCGATTTAGTAGAACAAAATATCAAAACAAGTACGACATTTGTCCTTGAAAATGATAAAGAAATTATATCTACCATTACGGTACGTTATCCATGGGAAGGAAAACGACGCATTTCTGTTTATCCATTTGTCTGGTGGTTTGCGACAAAGCCGAGTTATGATGGGCGTGGTTTAGGTAGTAAATTATTGAAATATGTTGAAGAAACATACTTAAGAGACACATTAAAAGCACCAGCTGTAACATTAGGAACATCAGCAAGAAAGCATCCATGGTTGTTGGATATATACAAGAAACGTGGATATGAAGTATACGCAGAACATGAGAATAAAGATGGTGACTTAGGTGTTATTATGAGAAAAGTATTGATACCAGAAAAGTTTGATGAAGAAGTATTAGGTCAGCCACCATTCTAATCATTCATATTACAGGGAATCCCTTTATTACTAAGCTAAGGGGATTCCCTATTTTTGTGTATAAATGTGAAAATAATCACAAATACAGCCGAAATTATATTACAATGCAAGTGTATAGAGGAGGGTTAGATGTGGTGGTAAATATACTTGTGTTACATGGTATGAATCGTCCAGGTGTTAATGAGAGTGTAAGAGAAAATTTTGAGCAATTATTTAACGATGCTCAATTAACGTATCACTTGGCCTTTCTAGAAGGCGATACACAAACATTAAAGCAAGTGGTTGAATTACTGATAAGTAAAGAGATAAAGCATTTTAATATTATTCCTATATTATTATTTCCTGCTAAACATTACTTTGAAGATATACCTAATATTTTGAAAGATATAAAAAGGAATTATCCACCAATGAATTACATCATCGCTGAACCTTTAGGTACACATCAAACTATCTCAAATATAGTGAAAAATAAAATTGCTAACACGTTAATAAAGAATGACAAAGTTCAAACAGTCGTATTGTTAGCACATGGTAGTTCTGCATACACTGAACCACAACAAGCAGTGCAACATTTAGCTCAGTCGTGTGATGTGTTTGGCATACCTATTCAAACTGTATTGCTTTATGGTGCAGGTAATTATGTAGAGCATTTAGAAAAAATACTCAAGCAATATCCACAAACATTAATTGTGCCATTATTTCTTAGAGATGGCTATTTAGTTCAAAGGACTAAACAAAATATTAGGCAACAAGCATTTGCTGAATACGTGACATTTGCTTCAGCAATTAACTTCGTGCCTGATTTAGCAAAAGTAATTAAAGATAGAATAAACGAATTAGAGGTGTTAGCAAATGTATGCTATGCAAGTTAATTTAACAGGGAAACATGTTGTGATTATCGGTGGTGGACGGGTCGCCTATCGAAAAGTACAACAATTACTTAAGGAGGACATGCACGCTATTACAATTATCAGCAAAACATTTTTACCGGAATTTTTTGCAATAACACATGCTAACTTAAAGTTAATTACTAAATGTTATGACGCGAATGATATTAAAAATGCGAATTTAATAATTGCTGCTACAGATGATAAAGAAGTGAATAATCAAGTTGCTAAAGATGCTCATATTGATCAATGGGTAAACAATGTCAGCGATAAAGAAAAATCTGACTTTTATAATGTTTCACAGTTTACTGTCGATAATGTGACAGTACAGATTAGTTCTGAAGGTACGGATTATCACAAGGTAAAGACGTTAACGACAGAGATAAAGGAATATCTAAATTGTAGTGATGAGGAGGATATAAATGACTAAAGAAAGATTAGTAATGATAGGAAATGGTATGGCGGGTATCAGAACAATTGAGGAGATATTGGAACGAGATGATCAAAAATTTGAAATTACGATAATAGGCAAAGAGCCATATCCCAATTATAACCGTATAATGTTATCTAATATTTTACAAAAGAAGATGACTCAAACTGATATTATTATGAATGACTTTGACTGGTATGAATCACATGACATACATCTTGTTATTGATGATCCGGTTACTGAAGTGGATAAATTACAAAAGCAAGTGATGACACAAAGTGGTCTGACTTTTGAATATGATATTTGTATATTTGCAACAGGTTCTAAAGCATTTACATTACCTATACCAGGCTCAACCTTTCCTAGTGTAATTGGTTGGCGTACTTTAGAAGATACTGAAAAAATGATTGAAATTGCTAAAACCAAGAAACATGCGATTGTCATAGGTGGCGGATTATTAGGCTTAGAATGTGCGAGAGGTTTATTAGACCAAGGTATGGAAGTTACTGTTATACATCTCGCAGATTGGTTGATGGAAATGCAACTAGATAAAAAAGCAGGCATGTTATTACAAAATGATTTAATTGCACAGGGTATGAAGTTTAAATTAAATGCAAGTACAGAAGAAATCATAGGTGACACAGATGTAACTGGAATTAGATTAGCTGATGGAACAAAGTTATTAGCAGATCTTGTGGTTATGGCAGTAGGGATAAGACCATATAATGAAGTTGCCCGTCAATGTGGATTGGAAGTCAATAGAGGTATTGTTGTAAATGATTATTTACAGACGAGTGATGATTCAATTTATGCAATTGGTGAATGTGCCGAACATAATGGGCTAGTCTATGGTTTGGTGGCCCCATTATATGAACAAGGACAGGTGCTTGCAGATTATTTAACTGATAGAGAAACTACAGGTTATCACGGCTCTACAATATTCACTTCTTTAAAGGTATCTGGCTGTGACTTATACAGTGCGGGCTATATTAAAGAGGATGACATAATTAAAGGTATTGAGATGTTTGATAGTGTCAATATGTATTATAAAAAAGTATTTTTAAGAGAAGGCAAGCTTGTTGGTGCAGTACTTTATGGTGATGTTGCCGATGGACCAAGATTCTTTAATATGATGAAACAAGATCAATCTCTCGACGACTATACTTTAGTTTCAATGTTACATAAAGGCACTGAAACTGAAAGTAATAATGTTGCAGCATTGAGTGATGATAGTACAATTTGTGGATGTAATGGCGTGTCAAAAGGGAAAATAGTGACAGCCATAAAGGAAGAAGGATTAACAAGCGTTGATGAAGTAACAAAGTTAACTAAAGCAGGTAATTCATGTGGTAAATGTAAGTCACAGATAAACGAATTGCTGCAACATACGTTAGGTGATGATTTTGTTGCTGCCAAACCAGCTGGTATTTGTGCATGTACAGATTTAACACGTGACCAAATTGTCACTCAAATTAGAGCTAAAGGTTTAAAAACATCGAAAGAAGTCCGACATGTTTTACAATTTAAAGATAAAGGTGGTTGTCCTAAATGTAGACCGGCAATTAATTACTATTTAAATATGGTCTATCCACATGATCATGAAGACGAAACGGCATCTAGATTTGCTAATGAAAGATACCATGCGAATATTCAAAATGATGGTACATTTTCAGTGATACCTCAAATGCGTGGTGGGGTGACAGATGCTGATCAACTCATTCAATTAGGTACGGTTGCTAAAAAATATCAGATTCCTTTAGTAAAGGTTACAGGTTCTCAGCGTATAGGTTTATACGGTGTTAAGAAGGAACTATTGCCACAAATTTGGGATGATTTAGGTATGCGTTCGGCTTCAGCTTATGGTAAAAAGACGCGTTCAGTTAAGAGTTGTGTAGGTAAATCTTTTTGTCGATTTGGTACACAAGATACAACTAAGTTAGCGATTCGTTTAGAAAGCACATTTGAATATATAGACACACCACATAAATTTAAAATGGGCGTTTCAGGTTGTCCAAGAAGTTGTGTCGAATCAGGTGTTAAAGACTTTGGCGTGATTGGTGTTGAAAATGGATTCCAAATTTATATCGGTGGTAATGGCGGTACTGAAGTAACGATAGGGCAGTATTTAACGACGGTTGAAACCGAAGATGAAGTCGTAAAGTTGTGCGGTGCATTGATGCAATACTATAGAGAAACAGGTATTTATGCAGAGCGTACAGCACCGTGGTTAAATCGTCTTGGTTTTGATCGTGTAAAAGATGTCATTTTAAATGAAACACAACAAACACAGTTATTCCAGAGAATTATGGAAGCAAAAGAAGTGGTACAAGCGGAACCTTGGCGACAAATTTCAAGTCAGGAAAAAGAAAAAGCACGCTTCGCAGTTGAGGAGGTATAAATAGATGGCACAAAGAAAAATTAAAGTAGCGCATTTGAAAGAGTTACAGCCGTTGATCGGTAAGAAAATACTGGTTGAGAATAAAGAAATCGGTCTGTTTTTAACTGAGGGTGGAAATGTTTATGCGGTCAATAATATATGTCCACACAAAAATGGGCCATTGAGTGAAGGTATAGTAAGTGGTGAGTTTGTATACTGTCCACTTCATGATCAAAAGGTAGATTTGACGACAGGAATAGTTCAAGAACCTGATACCGGATGTGTAGAATTTTATAAAGTAGAAATCATCGACGAGGATGTCTATGTATGCCTGTAATCAATTACGGTAAAGTTTATCTTATAGGTGCAGGACCTGGAGATCCTACATTACTTACAAGACAAGCAGAACAGTTAATAAAAAGGGCTGATGTAATCTTATATGATCGTTTGGTAAATCCATTTATCCTACAGTTGGCAAGACCGGAAATTCCCATTATCGATGTTGGGAAATTACCTTATAGTAAACATGTTAAACAAGATGAAATTAATGACTTGTTGATCGAAACTGCATCGAAATATGACCTAGTTGTGAGGCTTAAAGGTGGAGACCCGGCTGTGTTTGGTAGAGTATACGAAGAAGTAGAAATATTAAATAAGATGCACATAGATTATGACATTATACCTGGTATCACTTCATCAACTGTAGCTATGGCACATCTTGGTTTAGGCTTCACAATACGTGATATAGCTACGAGTGTGACATTTACTACAGGGCATTTTAAAGATAATTCCGATAAACCTTTCGATATCAATGGATTATTAAATTATGGTACCTTAGCGATTTATATGGGAATTAGAAATATTGATAGCATAATGAAAGAAATCTATAACAAGACACACACTAATTTTCCCGTTGTTGTATGCTTTGATGTGACAGGGCCAATGGAACAATATGTTACAGGGACAGTATTAAATATTGTAGATAAGTTAAAGGATGTCACCAATAATAGTAAACCAGGGCTTATCATCATAGGACATGTTATTGGTAAATTGAATATGGGTGAAGGATTAACGGTCAAATATAGAACAAAATATTTAGTGCAAGGGATACGTACTCATGCGATTGACAAGGCTTTTGAATTATACACGCAAGGTGACTGGTGTATGATACTTCCTAATGATATAGAACAACTACATCCATCACAAAGGGCGTTAATAGAAATGTATTTAAAACAATCTTTTGATTCGAAAATAATAGTAAAGTAACAATAAATACACATAAAAACATAACTCTGTATAAATCTAAGACGATTGACCAAAAATGGTTATTAATGCTCAATAAAACAACTACTGCGGTTTACTTCGTGAATATTAGTGGACATCATTCAATTAAATATCTTTCATTTTCTTTTCTTTTAAAACTTACAATAATAGATGAAAAAAATAAAATTATGAAGAATAGAATGACTTAAATTGTAACCATTTAACATGGTCATAAAATAATAAGGGGATTTTCCTATGCATTTAGGAAAATCCCTAATTTTTGTATATTGTGAAAAATTGTACAATGTTTATGAAATATATTAATAAGCGAAGTGATTTCAGTTAACAGGAACGAACTTGTGAGAGGGTGTATAAAATGAAAAAGTTTGGGCTTAAATTTTTTAAACCAACAGAAAAATTTAATGGTAATTGGTCAATCTTAGAGAGCAAAAGTCGTGAATGGGAGAAAATGTATAGAGAACGATGGAGTCATGATAAAGTTGTGAGAACCACACATGGTGTGAATTGTACTGGTTCTTGTTCGTGGAAAGTTTTTGTTAAAAATGGGGTTATTACTTGGGAAAATCAACAAATCGATTATCCTAGTTGTGGTCCTGACATGCCTGAATTTGAGCCAAGAGGGTGTCCGAGAGGTGCATCATTTTCATGGTATGAATATAGTCCGTTACGTGTTCGATATCCATATATAAGAGGAAAGCTTTGGGAGTTATGGACTGCAGCATTAAAGGAACATCATGATAATACTGTTGCAGCGTGGGCGTCTATCGTTGAAGATGAAGAAAAAGCCAAAATTTATAAACAAGCACGAGGTAAAGGTGGCTTAGTTAGAACAAATTGGAAAGATGTATCACAACTGATTTCGGCACAAATCATATATACGATTAAAAAATATGGACCTGATAGAATTGCTGGCTTTACACCAATACCTGCGATGTCGATGTTAAGTTACGCATCTGGAGCACGATTCATTAGTTTACTTGGGGGAGAGATGCTAAGTTTTTATGATTGGTATGCAGATTTACCACCAGCATCACCACAAATTTGGGGTGAGCAAACAGATGTACCTGAATCAAGTGATTGGTACAATGCGTCATATATTATCATGTGGGGATCAAATGTGCCATTAACTAGAACTCCAGATGCTCATTTTATGACTGAGGTTCGTTACAAAGGAACAAAGGTTGTATCAGTAGCGCCAGACTATGCTGAGAATGTTAAATTTGCGGATAATTGGTTATCTCCAAATCCTGGAACGGATGCAGCAGTAGCACAAGCGATGACACATGTTATTTTACAAGAGTTTTATATTGATAATCCTAATGAGCGCTTTATCAATTATTCAAAACAATATACAGATATGCCATTTGTCATCATGTTAGATAAAGATGATAAAGGATATAAAGCAGGGCGTTTTTTACGTGAAAATGATATTACATCTAAAACAACGAATGGTGATTGGAAACCTGTTATTTTTGATGGTAATAGTGAGCGTTTAACTGTACCAAATGGAACTATTGGACAAAGATGGGAACAAGGTAAGGCATGGAACTTAAAGCTTGAAGATGAACAAGGGCAACCGATTAATCCATTGTTATCATTTGCTGAGTTAGACCATGAACACGTTGATATTCAATTTCCTTATTTCGATAATAATGGCAACGGTATTTTTGAAAGAACAATTCCCGTCAAAAAGATTACTTTGGAAAATGGTGAAGAAAAATATATTACTACAGTGTTTGATCTAATGGCGAGTCAATATGGTGTGAAACGCTTTGACCATGTGTTAGAAGCCAATAGTTATGAAGATAAAACATCATACTACACACCAGCATGGCAAGAACAAATTACAGGTGTGAAACAGGATTTAGTTATACAAGTTGCCCGTGAGTTTGCACAAAATGCCATCGATACTGAAGGTAAATCCATGATAATAATGGGTGCAGGGATTAATCATTGGTTTAATTCAGATACGATTTATCGTTCAATTATTAATTTAATCTTGCTTTGTGGTTGCCAAGGTGTAAATGGTGGGGGTTGGGCTCACTATGTAGGACAAGAAAAATGTAGACCAATTGAAGGGTGGAATACAATTGCCTTTGCAAAAGATTGGCAAGCACCTCCACGATTACAAAATGGAACAAGTTGGTTCTATTTTGCTACAGACCAATGGAAATATGAATTATCAACTGTAGATAGTTTGAAATCACCATTAGCAGATCACATTAAACATAAGCACCCAGCAGATTATAATGTATTAGCAGCGAGAGCTGGATGGTTACCATCCTATCCTCAATTCGATAAAAATAGTTTATCTTTTGGTGAAGATGCGAAAGAAGCAGGAGAGTTCAATAACGAACAAGTCATACAGCGTGCTGTTGAATCTGTAAAAGCACGTAAAACTAAATTTGCAATAGAAGATCCAGATGCTAAACAGAACCATCCTAAAACATTATTCTTATGGCGCTCTAATTTAATTTCAAGTTCTGCAAAGGGCCAAGAATATTTTATGAAACACTTATTAGGAACAAAATCAGGATTATTAGCAAATCCAAATGAAAATGATAAACCAGAAGAAATTAAATGGAGAGATGATACTGAAGGAAAGTTAGACTTACTTGTATCTTTAGATTTCCGTATGACATCAACGCCTTTATATTCTGACATTATTTTACCAGCGGCAACTTGGTATGAAAAACATGATATCTCATCAACAGACATGCATCCATTTGTTCATCCATTTAACCCAGCTATTGATCCGTTATGGGAGTCGCGTTCAGATTGGGATATCTTTAAGTTATTAAGTAAAACTGTATCCGAAACAGCTGAAAAATATATGCCAGGAAATTATAAAGATGTTGTAACAGCACCACTTGCACATGATTCAGAACAAGAAATCGCGAACGTCAACGGTATTGTTAAGGATTGGACTAAAGGAGAAATAGAAGCAATACCTGGAAAGACAATGCCTGCGTTTAAAGTTGTTGATCGTGATTATACAAAAATATTTGATAAATATGTAACGGTTGGACCATTGTTAGAAAGCACTAAAATCGGTGCACATGGTGTTAGTTATTTTGTAAAAGAACAATATGATGAATTAAAAGGATTGGTTGGAACTTGGGAAGAAGCAGATCATGAATCTGTGAAACACCAGCGCCCACGTATCGATACTGCCAGAAGAGCAGCAGATGTTGTTCTCAACCTTTCTTCGGCAACAAATGGGAAATTATCACAAAAATCTTATGAAGATTTAGAGCAACAAACTGGTATGACTTTAAAAGATATCTCAAGTGACAGAGCATCTGAAAAGATTTCATTCTTAAATATTACAGCACAACCAAGAGAAGTAATACCAACAGCAGTATTTCCTGGTTCAAATAAAAATGGTCAACGTTATTCACCATTTACTACAAATATTGAGCGTCTTGTACCATTTAGAACATTAACAGGTAGACAAAGTTATTATATTGATCATGAAATATTCCAACAATTCGGTGAAAGCTTACCTGTGTATAAACCAACATTGCCACCTTTAGTATTTGGTAATGATGATAAACAAATAGTTGCAGATAAAGAAACGTTAGTCTTACGTTATTTAACGCCACATGGGAAATGGAATATTCATTCGACTTATCAAGATAATCAACACATGCTGACGCTCTTTAGAGGTGGGCCTACTGTTTGGATTTCAAATGAAGATGCTGCGGCACATCATATTGCCGATAATGAGTGGCTAGAAGTATATAACAGAAACGGTGTAGTAACTGCTAGAGCTGTCGTCTCTCACAGAATGCCTAAAGGTACTATGTTTATGTATCATGCACAAGATAAGCATATCGAAACACCCGCTTCACATATTACTGACACTAGAGGTGGATCACATAATGCGCCAACACGTATTCACCTTAAACCAACTCAACTCGTGGGTGGTTATGCTCAAATTAGTTATCATTTTAACTACTATGGACCAATTGGAAACCAAAGAGATGTGTACGTAGCAGTAAGAAAACTTAAGGAGGTTGATTGGCTTGAAGATTAAAGCACAAATTGCAATGGTATTAAATTTAGATAAATGTATTGGTTGTCACACGTGTAGCGTTACTTGTAAAAGTACATGGACCAATCGACCTGGTGCAGAATATATGTGGTTTAACAACGTTGAAACAAAACCAGGTATTGGCTATCCGAAACGCTGGGAAGATCAGGAACAATACAAAGGTGGATGGTACCTAAATAAAAAAGGAAAATTAGAATTAAAATCAGGTAGTAGATGGTCAAAAATTGCATTAGGGAAAATATTTTATAATCCAGATATGCCAGTTATTAAAGATTATTATGAGCCGTGGACATACAATTATGAACATCTTACTAATGCAAAAGCAGGAAATCATTCACCTGTAGCTAAGGCACACTCACTATTATCAGGCAATAAATTAGATTTAGAATGGGGGCCAAACTGGGAAGATGATTTAGCTGGTGGGCATGTTACAGGACCAGAAGATCCCAATATTCAACGTATTGAAGAAGATATTAAGTTTAAATTTGATGAAACATTTATGATGTATTTACCTAGACTTTGTGAACATTGCTTGAATCCAAGTTGTGTGGCATCTTGTCCTTCTGGCGCAATGTATAAACGAGATGAAGATGGCATTGTGCTAGTAGACCAAGAGGAATGTAGAGGTTGGAGATACTGTATGACAGGTTGTCCATATAAGAAGGTTTACTTCAACTGGAAAACAAATAAAGCTGAAAAATGTACATTCTGTTTTCCAAGAATAGAGGCAGGTTTACCAACTGTATGTTCAGAAACATGTACAGGACGTATGCGTTATTTAGGCGTACTACTGTATGATGCCGATAGAGTTGAAGAGGCCGCTAGTGCAGAGAATGAACAGGAGCTATATGAAAAGCAATTGGATTTATTCTTAAATCCATTTGACGAAGCGGTAATTGAACAAGCCCAAAAAGATGGTCTTTCAATGGAATGGATCGAAGCAGCACAAAATTCACCTGTCTACAAATTAGCAATTGAATATAAATTAGCATTTCCATTGCATCCTGAATATCGAACAATGCCAATGGTATGGTATTGCCCACCACTGAGTCCGATAATGAGTTACTTTGAAGGTAAACAGGCACAAGCGGGTAATAGAAATCCAGATATGATATTCCCTGCAATTGAAGAAATGCGTTTACCTATTCAATATTTAGCTAGCCTATTTACTGCTGGCGACACTGAACCTGTTAAACTTGCCTTGCAAAAAATGGCAATGATGAGAAGTTATATGCGTTCAGAAATTACAAATAAAGACTTTGATCATTCAAGGTTAACGAGACTAGGTTTAACAGAACGCCAAACTAAAGATATGTATCGTTTGCTAGCTATTGCTAAACATGAAGATAGATTTGTAATTCCGACATCACATAAAGAAGCATATATGGATACGTATCGTGCTCAAGGTAGTCAAGGGTATGGTGGAGAGTACTTCGGTTCAAATTGTGATGGTTGTGGTGTTCCAGTAGCCGTTGAAGCTGGAAAATCAGGTCAAGAAATCTATAATGAACAGTTTTATGGGGGAATATTCCGTGATTAACTTTAAGCTATTTGAACAATATCAAACCTTACTTGGTTACCATGCACAGTTGTTAGATTTTCCAAATAAACAAACGTTTAAAAGTGAAACGTTTAAACAAATTGTAGATGAAACACAGCCGTCATATGAGGAACTAATTGCTTTCAAAGCAGAGATAGAACAATATTCACTCATTGAAGTACAACAATTATATTCAGATACATTTGATTTTAATAAAAAAGCACCGTTGTATATGACTTATAATAAATTTGATACTCAAAAGGAACGTGGTCAATTACTAGCGAAACTAAAAGTATTATATGAAATGTTTGGTTTAAAGATGGTAGATCAAGAGTTATCGGATTTTCTTCCATTGATGCTTGAATTCTTATCTGTTGCAAATTGGAATGACGATGATCGGGCAATTGATAATATTGAATTTGTCATCATGATTATAGAAGATGGTACGTTTGCAATTTCTGAGCAATTAGCGAAATCGCAAAATCCATACTATCATTTAATACGTTCGTTACGTAAAACGCTTAAGGCTTGTATTGAACTAGAACAGATGAATGAGGTGAAGTAAATGTTGAATCAATTTTTGTGGGTTATCTTACCTTATATCTGTATGGCTACATTTATAATTGGACATATTGCACGTTATAGATTTGATAAATTATCTTGGACTGCAAAATCTAGTGAATTTATTGAAAAGAAACAACTTAAATGGGGAAGTATCTTATTTCATTTAGGTATTGTTCCTGTTATTATGGGTCACTTTGTCGGTTTAGTGATACCAGCATCTTGGTTAGAGGCACTAGGTGTCAATGATCATTTATATCATATAGGTGCAGTGTATATTGGAAGTGTATTTGGTATAATAACGTTGATAGGTATGTTGCTATTAACGGCACGACGACTTTCTATTAAGAACGTTAGAAGGTTAAGCTCTGCATTAGATATAATTGTTAACATTTTCTTATTACTTATTGTATTTATGGGCTGTTATGCAACGATTGTCACTAATGCAGTTACGCCAACTTTTGATTATAGAGAAACTATTTCAATTTGGTTTAGAAATTTATTTGTATTCTCTCCTAATGCCGATTTGATGGTACAAGTACCTATTGCATTCAAAATGCATATTCTATTAGGCTTTGCGATTTTTGCACTTTGGCCGTTTACTAGACTGGTACATGTATGGAGTGTTCCTTTCACATATGCGAGTCGTAGTTATATTGTTTACCGTAAACATAAAGTGTGAATGGAGGAAATAATTTGAATTTAGTCACATTAAATGAACATTTAGATTATCAATCAGCTTTAGATAAGTTAAGGATTGATGAGGATTTTGATTTTGCGGGATTAGCATTTTACGAAAATGAAAAGCAAGTTTCACCAATAAAATGGCACTATGTCTCCGGAAATTTAAATGATCGTTATAAGTTAATTGTACTAAGAAAAGGTAAAGGTTTGGCTGGTACAGTCATGAAAACAGGTAAACGTATGATTATTGAAGACGTGAACCATGATGACATTATATTTGAAAAGCATAAGTATCCAATTATTATGAGTGAATCACTGACAGCTATGATAGCTATTCCATTATGGTATGAGCACTATGTTTATGGCGTATTGTTGTTAGGCCAACGTGACAATAAACCTTTACCATTGCAACATAATCAAATTTCTATAATTAATAAATTTGGAATCTTTAAAGAAGAAGATTAGGTGATAACGTTGATTTCAAAAAATAAAGATACATTAACTCAGTTATTATTTCAGTACTTTAATCACACTAACGAGATGATTGTTTTTGTTGATGGTTCTGGAAGTGTAATTGCAAAGAATGATGCAGCAAAGGAAATCATTGCAGAAGATAATGATTATCAAGGAATGACACATGCGATTTGTAATCGTTGTGACGGCTATACGAATGAATATGATTTACAATCATGTGTAAATTGTTTTTTAGAAGCAAAGGAAATTGGTAATTCTAGCTTTCAAGTATTTATGAAAACAACACATGGGACTATTGAGCCTTTCACAGCGACGTATCAAACTATAGATGAAGCTACAGGAGTCAAAGCATTTACATTACAAAATGTGTCACCACAAATTGAAAGACACGATAAAATGTATCAAAGACAAATGATGCAAAAGACAATACATGCACAAGAAAATGAACGCAAGCGTATTTCACGAGAATTACACGACAGCGTCATTCAAGAAATGATGAATGTGGACATTGAATTGAGATTAATGAAATATCAAAAGGATGTCGATAGCCTAATTCACAATTCGTCAAAGATAGAAGGACTTGTTACCAAATTGATTGATGATATTCGTAATTTATCAGTGGAATTGCGTCCATCTTCTTTAGACGACTTAGGATTAGATGCAGCATTTAAATCATATTTTAAACAAGTCGAAGAAAATTACGGTATACATGTGATTTATCATTGTAATTTATTAACACAACGCTTTGATAATGAAATAGAAACGGTGATATATAGAATTGTGCAAGAAGCCGTGTTTAACGCTATAAAATATGCAGAAATTGATTTCGTGGATGTTGATATAGAGGTCACTGATGAGCGATTAGTTGCTAAAGTCGTCGATAAAGGAAAGGGTTTTGACAAATCAGCACAACCTAAAGGCACAGGTTTAGGATTATATGGAATGAATGAACGCGCGGAGTTAATAAATGCGAAAGTTAATATAGATACAGATATTGGGAAGGGAACAAGTGTAACAGTTGAAGTTCCATTATAAGTTTATAAGGAGATTTTAAGTTGAGAATTGTAATTGCAGATGATCATGCCGTAGTACGAACTGGGTTTTCTATGATTTTAAATTATCAGGAAGATATGGAAGTTGTGGGGACAGCAGCAGATGGGGTGGAAGCATATCAGAAAGTAATGCAACATAAACCCGATGTACTCATCATGGATTTAAGTATGCCACCGGGAGAATCAGGTTTAATAGCTACGAGTAAGATTAGTGACAGTTTTCCTGAAACTAAGATACTCATATTAACGATGTATGATGATGAAGAATATCTCTTTCATGTATTGAGAAACGGCGCGAAAGGTTATATCTTAAAAAATGCGCCAGATGAACAGTTATTACTAGCAGTGAGAACGATTTATCAAGGTGAAACATATATTGATGCAAAATTAACAACTTCATTAGTAAAAGAGTTCGTCAATCATTCAAATAAAGATATTAAAGATAGCACGGATCCATTTTTAATATTATCAAAACGAGAATTGGAAATCTTACCACTTATTGCCAAAGGATATGGAAATAAAGATATTGCTGAAAAATTATACGTATCTGTAAAGACAGTGGAGGCGCATAAAACACACATTATGCAAAAGTTAAATTTAAAATCCAAACCAGAATTAGTTGAATATGCAATGAAGAAAAAGTTAATAGACTTTTAATAGTGATACGTTTTAATCTTATGAAAGCCATATAACAATATGATTGTAGTTAATTGTATTGTTGTGTGGCTTTTAATATTGCTTATTAAATTAATGTGATACTCAGGTTGATTCGTATAGGGAATTTATATATTTACTCAAGGGAAACTCCTTATGTTCATTTTTTCACAAAGATTCTAAAATTATAGTTAAAGATATACTACTAGGTTACTCACTAGTACAAGAGTTGATTTGTTATTAGCAATACATGACTAACAAGTAATTGTATGTAGCATTTTGACTAGAAATTAGACTTTAAATTATTGTTAAGGATGAAGGTGAATATGAATGCGAAAGTCAACGGGTAGTTTTCAATTGGTCTTGCAGACATTAAGTTTAGTGACTGGATTTATGGCGTGGAGTATCATTGCGCCATTAATGCCTTTTATTAAAGAAGATATACAAATAAGTGGGAGTCAACTATCAATTATATTAGCTATTCCAGTTATTCTAGGTTCTGTTTTAAGGGTGCCTTTTGGTTATTTAACTAATATCATAGGGGCCAAATGGGTATTCTTTAGTAGCTTTATAATTTTATTGTTTCCAATTTACTTCTTAAGTAATGCACAATCACCTATAATGTTGATGGCTGCAGGCTTCTTTTTAGGTGTAGGTGGAGCAGTATTTTCTGTGGGAGTAACTTCAGTACCTAAATATTTTCCTAGAGCTAAAGTAGGATTAGCAAATGGAATTTATGGTATGGGGAATATCGGAACTGCCATTTCTTCTTTTTTAGCCCCTCCTATTGCCGGTATAATTGGCTGGCAATCAACAGTGAGGTGTTATCTAGTCATCATCGCAATTTTTGCATTATTAATGTTCTTGTTAGGTGATGCCAATGAACAAAAAATTAAAGTTCCGTTACTACAACAATCTAAAATTTTATTTAAAGATTTGAAATTATATTACATGAGCTTTTGGTATTTTATTACATTCGGAGCATTTGTTGCATTTGGCTTGTTTTTACCAAATTACCTGGTTCAAAATTTTGAGATTTCAAGTGTTGATGCTGGTATTAGATCAGGTATATTTATTGCTTTGGCGACATTTTTACGACCTTTGGGAGGCGTATTAGGTGATAAATGGAATGCAGTTATCCTATTAATTATAGATTTTATTTTTATGATTATAGGAGCATTAATCTTAAGTTTTTCAGCACATATTATTCTATTTACAATAGGGTGTTTGTTAATTAGTCTATGTGCTGGATTAGGGAATGGTTTAGTATTTAAATTAGTGCCATTTTACTTTGCCAAAGAGTCTGGTGCAGCGAATGGTATTGTTTCCATGATGGGAGGCTTAGGTGGATTCTTCCCACCTATTGTCATTGCTTATGTCACATCAATCACTGGTACGAGCCATCTGGCATTTGTATTCTTAGCATTATTTGGTGTGATCGCAATAATAACTATGTATCATATTGTAAAACGTGATAAATTAACTTTTAAATAATAAAAAATAGGCGTCCACAGTGCAATTACATTGTGGACGTCTATTTGATAGGCTGATATATATTTAAATCACTGTTCAAGTGATGGATAAGATCAAGAATATTAAATGAATATCGTTATACTTCACACCATCGTCAAATTCACTATAGTGCTACTTATAAAGTACTGTCTATTTAAATGTTAATTAATTTCAATGCGTGTTGCTTTATTTTCTTCAGCAGGTAATTTTGGCAGTGTTACACGTAAAATACCGTTATCATGCGCTGCAGTAATACCTTGTTCATTGACATTGTCAAAGTTAAATTGTCGTTTTAAATCGCTATAACTGCGCTCTTGATGAATGATTTTGCCAGCTGAGTCCTCTTCGGTATTTAATTGAGCTTGTTTTGCTTCAATAGTTAAAATGTTTTTATCGAATGCTAAACTGATATTTTCCTTTTTAATACCTGGTAATTCTGCTTCAATTAGGTAATAATCTTCAAGTTCCGTAACATCAGATTTGATTTGTGTTTGATTTGGGAATTGATCGAATATTTGCTTGCCGAAATCTTTAAATAAGTCGCTAGGGTTTACATCAAAAATTGAATTGTTAAATGGTTTCTTTTCAAAAGCCATGAGCAATCACTCCTTAATTTGTATAAAGTATTTTATTAATCAATGTTAATTTGTGTTTTACTTTGTTTCATTGGTAAGTTAACGATTAGCATACCATCTTCCATTGTGGCATTAATATTTGTAGTATCGATGTGTTTAAAAATAAATTGTCTACTTTGTTTTTTAGTATTTCTTTCACGAATCAAGTACTGTTGTTCATTTTCAGTCGCTTCATTGTCAGAACGCTCTGCTGATATTGTTAAAATGTTGTTGTCGTATTCAATGTTAATATCTTCTTTATTAAAACCAGGGAGTTCTGCGGTAATTGTATAGTTATTACTTTGTTGATAAACATTTACTTTGAAATTTGAATTTCCAAGTAGCATATTATCAAATAAATCAGTTGGTAAATGACGTGTTTGTCTATATTGAATCATCTCTAAAACACCTCTCCTTTAACTTTATGATTACATTATAAAACTATAGTCAAAGAAAGTCAAAGTCAAAGGCTTATACGATTGAAAATTTTATTATGTTGATATTGTGGTAGGTGACTAGAAGGCATTGATTAAAGAAATTGAGCGCTGATAGATAAAGTTAAATATAAAAAAGAGGCAACTAAAAGATATAGAACGTCAACGTTAATGCAACTTCCTACTTTTAATCTACCTCGTAAGTATATATTAAATTTCTTTTGTAAAATGTTTATTTACAAATTTTTGTAATGTTTCCTTTAAGTCGATAGCTTCTTCTTTGTCCATATCAAATTCACTAAAGACTTTTTTAGAGATACCTAATAAAGGCTCTTTTACGTTTATTCCTTTTTCAGTTAACGCAATTTGTAAATTACGTTCATCATCAAGTTCACGTGTTCTTGTTACGTAACCTTTTTTCTCAAGTTTTTTTAATAAAGGTGTTAGTGTACCTGAATCTAAGAATACACGTTCTCCAAGTGTTTTGATATTAATCTTGTCTTCTACTTCAATTGCGAGTAGAACGATATAACCTGTATAAGTTAAATCAAATTCTTTTAAATATGAAGTATATTTTTTAATTATTTCCTTTGAAGAAACATAGAATAGAAAACAAAGTTGTCTTTCTAGGTTACTATCTTTTTCCTTCATTTAATCACCCCTTTTGAATGTTAACCTTATTATGAAGTGTAGGCGCTGTCAAGGAATGGTTGCGCCCATTTAGTGTTTTAAAATTATTAGATTTCGATAAATATTATAACTTAAACCGTAATGTTTACGACAACATATTTGCTCAAAAGTAAATGATTGTATGCTTTTGATATGTATTTGCTAGTTGCATATATAGTTAATATAAGAAGATTTTGTTACAAAAATACCTTTACTCTTTATAAATTTATTATTATAAGTCATACTATTATCATTGTAGATAATAATATATAAAATACATTAAAACATTACGCTTAACGCTAAGCTATTTTAAATGAAATTGCTTGAACTAAAGGAGAATTAAGATGAAGACATTTTTTAAAATTTTTGGGCTTCTAGTGGTGTCATTGATTATTGCAATTGCATTTTTCTTTGGCTTAAGAACTTATCAAGGTCATAAAAATTTAGAGTTAGTAGATCACTATTTGAAAGAACAAAATTTAACGCAACAAGTTAAATCTGAAAAAACACTCTATAGTGCTAAAAAAGGGTTATACTATAAAGAAGTTAAATTTAAAGATGATCCAGATGTAACTTATGTGGTTCAACCTATCGCTACTTATAAAGGCATTGTGGTTCAAGCTTTTGATTCAGAAACAAAAGAGAATATTAAGCATGCAAAACATAATAAATTCGAGAAAGATTATAAGCCTAAAAAATAAATAATCATTATAAATGTTATTAGCACTATAAGCTAAACAATAATGAATAGGTATATTTCTAATCATCCATTATCGCTGAGTCAGTAGTTATCTTTAACAAGGTAGCTACTGGCTTTTTTTATCTGCGTATGATTTCGCTTACATTATATATGTTACTCAAATATATATAATGGTAAAAGAGAAGTTGGTTTCAACAGGGAGACCTTAAAAATAAAGCAAGATTATCGTTAAATGATTATCTTTAATTTTAAATCAATGTAAATCATACTAGAAGGTCAATTTAAAGGTATGTTACTTATTTATATAAGTTTGGTGTAATTAGTTATATAAATTAGTTATTTGTACTCTATAGCGTAAAAATTTTATATCTAATTTATATTTATTTTGCTATAATTATTTTGTCAGAAGAAGGGGAGAAACATCATGGCAATTTTTAGAAAAATAAGTTTACCGATGCAGGTTGTTATCGCATTGGTTTTAGGTGTAATCGTTGGGTTACTACTTTACGGACATGAAGAACTCGTTAATTATATTAAACCATTTGGCGACATCTTCTTGAATTTAATTAAAATGATCGTAATACCTGTCGTTTTCTGTTCCTTAGCTTTATCTATTTCTAATGTAGGTGAATCAAAAACGGTAGGGCGTTATGGAGTTAAAACAATTGTGTATTTTGAAATTATCACAACAGTAGCAATTGGATTAGGGATTGTATTTGCTAATATATTCAAACCTGGTATAGGGCTAGATCCTGATAAACTACCAAAGGGTGACATATCAACTTATGAATCGTCAGCTAAAGCAGCTGAACATTCTACATATGGTAATCATTTTATTGATACGATTGTAAATATTGTTCCAACAAATTTTTTCGAAGCCTTAAACAAAGGTGATTTATTACCAATTATCTTTTTTGCAGTCTTTTTTGGTATTGGATTATCAGTTATAGGTGAAAAAGGACAACCTGTAAAGGATGTATTGAGTGGCACGTTAGATGCAGTTTTTTGGATGATTAATAAAATTCTTAAATTAGCACCATTAGGTGTTTTTGCTTTTATATGTACGACAATAATGACTTTCGGGGCAGCGGCGTTATTACCATTACTTAAATTATTGCTTGTCGTTATCGGGGCTATGATTTTCTTTGTAGTGGTTGTGTTAGGTATTGTCGCGAAAATGTGTGGTGTTAATATCTTTTCAATCATGAAGATCTTGAAAAATGAATTAATTTTAGCATTTTCAACTTCAAGTTCAGAATCGGTATTACCTATTATTATGCAGAAAATGGAAAGATTTGGTTCACCTAAAGATGTAACATCATTTGTAGTACCTATAGGTTACACATTTAATTTAGATGGTTCAGCACTGTATCAATCTATTGCAGCATTATTTGTAGCGCAAATGTATGGTATCGACATGTCTATTGGACAACAAATTATGTTGATGGTTACGTTGATGGTAGCATCAAAAGGTATGGCTGGCGTCCCAGGTGTCTCTATCGTAGTGTTAATCACTACATTAACGTCAATGGGCTTACCTGCAGAAGGATTGGCTTTAATAATTGGAATTGACCGTATATTAGATATGGTGCGTACATGTGTAAATGTAATGGGAAATGCTTTATCTACAATTGTTATTGCAAAATGGGAAAATGTATATGACAAGGAAAAAGGACAAGCATATTTAAAATCAATTTAATTTTTATTTCTGACAAAGTTAGGCTGTAGAACATAAAATTTACAGACTAACAAATAAACATATTTAGATTAGCTATGGAGAATTCTATGACGATAGATTTTTTCATAGCTATTTTTATTTAATATCTAATATTGTTGGCTCGCTTTCCTAGGGGCCAGCTTCAGCCTGTAGTCTTCAGCTCGTCCTGTTCCCTCAGGAGTCTCGCCAACATACTGCAAAAAATAATGTTTTATATTGAAATACAAATGTTAAACTTTTATAAGAATGTAAATCATGAAATATCCATTTTTCTTATCTACTGTTTTATGTTCAATATTATAAATTATAGGCTCGCTTTCCTAGGGGTCAGCTTCAGCCTGTAGTCTTTAGCTTGTCCTGTTCCCTCAGGAGTCTCGCCAACATACGTCTTTCAGATGAAGGTTCTAATTTTATTGATAGTACATAACAGGAAGCTAATGCCAATAGAAATAGTTGTTTGAAAAGGTTGATTGTTACTAAGGAGTCAATTTATTTCTTAAATATTTTGAAAAAATAGCCCTTAAATGCAAAGTTATTGTCATTTAAGGGCTATTAGGCAATTGATTATATGTCAAAATGAATTAACTAGCATTGATTCCCTGATAGTGAAATGAATTTTTTATACACTGTTTTGTGACAATGTTTAGGAAACATCAATGATTTAAAGTTAAAACATTACATTCCTTTCATATCGCCCATATCATGTATTTTCATCATAAGTCCATGAGGTACATCATCATGTTTAACTACTTTCATCTCGCTGAAAGAATCGTCACCTTCGGATTTTACTAACTTAACAAAATCACCGTGTTTAGGTGAGAAACCATCTTCCGCTGGTAATTTGATATTTTCTTCTACTTCGTGATCTTTTTCGCTGACAATCTTTTCAGCAGTTGTATTATTTTTCATATAGCCATAATATGTTTCCTTTTGACCGCTAGACATCATCATAATTACTAAAACGACAGCGACGATAATCATGGCTGCACTTAAAATGATTGCAAATCCTTTTTTATTCTTCAAAATAAAAGCTCCTTTTTATTGGTTTCTTTCCTCTGTTATATCTAAAATGTATTGTTTATGCAATCGATACTAAAGAAAAGTTCTATTTTATTCACATATTAATCAATACTTATATCGTAAAAATGTTGTACTAATAATTATAGCTTTAATTTCTACTAATACAGATATATTTAATTTCATTATGATGTAGTTCAAAAGCAATGGGTTGATTTTTGTATTCAAGTTGCTTGAGTTCGGATTTAGGATAGCTAGATTGTTCTATATAATTCAATAATTTTTTATCAATACCCATAGCGTTTAAAGTGGGTGGTAGTGAAAAATCAATATAGCCATGATTACGATTTAAAGTTTGTATAAATATAGTCAACATTGTGGTGATATCTGGATAAATAAAAGTGAACTTTTTCGGCATTTGCGGTGAAATAGTGTGCTCAGTTGAGTTGAATAATAGTAAATGTGTACAATATTTATCTTTGACCGCTAATAAATTATTTTCTAAAGCTAAGGGTTTATTTATAAAAGGCTTTAAAAACTGATATAAGTACATCAAAGGCTCATACATATAATGTTTATTCATCAATGACAAGTCACTCGTAGCTGATTTGATTAATTTGTAACCCACACCTGAACCTTGTTTAATCATAATTAACATGTGACACATTAAATCAGAAAGTGCAAGTGGTGCGTGTTCGTCATAGAGTTTGAAACAATGTTTACTCACATGAGCATAAACAAATTTTGATTTATGTATGGATGTGATGTCGATGACTTTATTAAAACAATCTAGAAAAGTCATCGTTTGGTCAAATGCGTTTGAATACTTTGTCAGACATTGTCTAGTGTTATCAGATTCAATATCAATAAAATAATAATCATAGGCATAATGTGACAGATAATCGAAGGTCTTAGTGATAGATTTAGTCTGTTTAATCGCGCCTTCAATTGTTATTGCAAGTTTAACCTTTACCTCTAAATTATGAGCGCTTATATAAATATCGTGTATTTCCTTTAAGGAAAGGTGCTCAGTATCAAGTAATAGCAAGAAATAACGCATAAAGCGCTGTCGATAATACTCAGGTTTATAATTAAATACTTGAATAATCATCGACTCAATCATCTTGTATTCAGTAAATGTTTTGATGCGCAATCCTAAACGAACATTCTGCAAAAATAAACTATCAATAAAATCGATGATTGCTAGTAAGTTTAATCGCTCAAGGTTAAAGTAGCCGATATTATTAATAAGCAAATAAACTTCAGCAATATCATGGAAATTAAGCTTTGCTATTAAATTAGATTGCATAATTTCAATTAAATCATCTGCATGAATAAATATTGTTGGTAATTTCGTTTTGTCGTTGTAAATTAAATGATTTAAATCAATATGATCAGTTTGATTATGTGCTGCTGTAAAAGATGGTAAATGTTCAAAATAAGAAGTAAGGTCCATCTCATCTTTATTAATTAACTGTATGGAGGAGTGATTTGATAACATGAATTTTTTTCTAAGCATATTTGGTGTATCAGCTAAGAAATTTTTGAATTGTTGTGTATAACTCGCATAATGATTAAAACCAAGTGCTTCGGAAATGGTATGTATCGCTTCATTACTTTGGAATAAAGGTTTGAATGAAAGGCCTATTTTTAAACTAGACACATAGTGTTTAAAGCTTATCCCTAAATATTTTTTAAATAGAATAGAAATATAAGGTGCAGTAACATAGAATACCGCCGTAATATCTTTGGAAGAAATTGAGTTGGTCGCATTGCTATTTATAAATTTGGTGATGCTGTTTAATAATGCACTCTCAGTGGTGATCTTCGGTAAATATTGAGTGTCAGAATTTACACTTGCCTCATCATTTAATAGCCTTATCAACTCAGTTAAATTACTATATTTAATTGGTTCTTGATGACTCAATTTAGCCACTATGTTTAATATGAAATGCTTAATATAATCTGCAGATTGTATTAATTTGTAGTTGTAATGATAATTAAAAAATGCATCGTCTATCGTATTGAAATGGCATAAAGGAATATTAACTTCAATTAAATGTTCTGCATGCAATATTTCATAAATATCATTATGATTTATTAAAACAAGTGCCTGGTTTAATGTAATATTTTTGCCATTCAATCTCATTTGCAGTTTATGATTTAAAGAAAATAGAAGTTTAATTTTCCCAAGACAACGTTGAGGACAAGTTGTTAAATAATTATGTATATAAATCGTACTATTCATAATATTGCAACTCCTGCTTAAATATATCGTATAACGCTTAATAGTTATTATTATATAACAAAATGTTTAAAGTTTAAGCGTGTTAATTATAAAATTGTAACAATATTGTGAAGTTAAAATAATTATAGAAAAAATTATTTATTGAATGAGTGTATTAAATAAACGCCTATAATATACAGTGATTATTCATCAAAAGCCTATTAAAGACTGTCATTTTGCAATTCTTAATTTCATTGATTATAGCGATAAAATTCTAAATGGTCTTTGAATTTACTGAAAAACCCTAAATTCTTAATAAAGCGTCACAAAAAAGCTATTGCGTTCTTAACTGAAACCGATTACAATGATAACATCAAACAGAAATTGGAACCGGTTCTATTTTTACGAGGAGGCTTATCAATGAGCTATAAAAAATCTGCTGAAGAGATTTTGACAGCTATAGGTGGAGAAGAAAATATTGATGCGATGGCACACTGTGCGACGCGTTTAAGACTAGTGTTAAAGGATGAAAGCAAGGTTAACGAGCAAGTATTATCTGATATGGATGTCGTGAAAGGGACATTCTCAACAGGTGGACAATACCAAATCATTATTGGTTCAGGGACGGTAAATAAAGTCTTTGCAGAAATGGAGAAATTAACTGGGAAAGAGGCTTCGACTACGGCTGAAGTTAAAGCTGAAGGTTCTAAGAATGCAAATCCATTCCAAAGATTTGTGAAAATGTTATCAGATATATTTGTGCCAATTATTCCTGCCATTGTAGCAGGTGGTCTATTGATGGGGATTAATAATATACTTACGGCACCAGGTATATTTTATGATGAACAGTCATTAATTGATGTACATAATCAGTTTAAAGGTCTAGCAGATATGATTAATATCTTTGCGAATGCACCTTTCACTTTATTACCCATACTGATTGGTTTTAGTGCTGCAAAGCGTTTCGGAGCAAATGCATTTCTAGGTGCAGCATTAGGAATGATCTTAGTGCATCCTGACTTGATGAATGCATATGATTATCCAAAGGCACTTGAACAAGGAAAGACAATTCCGCATTGGAACATCTTTGGATTTGAAGTGAAGCAAGTCGGTTATCAAGGTCAAGTATTACCAATGTTAGTTGCGACATATATCTTAGCTAAGATAGAGAAAGGGTTAAGAAAGGTTGTACCTACCGTTCTAGATAATTTATTGACACCATTATTATCCATATTGGTTACAGCATTTTTAACATTTTCATTTGTAGGTCCAATTACACGTACATTGGGTTATTGGTTATCTGATGGATTGACTTGGCTTTATGAATTTGGCGGTGCAATTGGTGGACTTATCTTTGGTTTATTGTATGCGCCAATTGTTATTACGGGTATGCATCACAGCTTTATTGCTATTGAGACACAACTCATTGCTGATAGTGCGAAGACTGGAGGCTCATTTATCTTCCCAATCGCAACAATGTCTAATATTTCACAAGGTGCAGCAGCTTTAGCAGCATTCTTTATTGTTAAAGAGAACAAGAAATTAAAAGGTGTAGCATCAGCAGCAGGTATTTCTTCGTTACTTGGCATTACTGAACCCGCAATGTTTGGGGTTAATTTAAAGTTGAAATATCCATTTATCGGAGCGATTGTTGGTTCAGGTATTGGTTCAGCTTATATCGCGTTATTCAAAGTTAAAGCGATTGCTTTAGGGACAGCTGGTATTCCAGGGTTTATTTCTATAAGTGGGCAACATAGTGGTTGGCTACATTATGGTATCGCGATGGTTATTACATTTGTCATTGCATTTGTTTTAACGTTTATTCTATCGAAAAGAAATGCATATAAACAAGACTCAAAATAAATTAAAATGCTTATATGAAGTAAGTATTAAATAATAAACGTCAATTGCTATTGAATTTAAATTAGCAATTGACGTTTTCTTTATTGTTATTAAAAATTAGCGTAATGTAACAATTAAACTGTAACGTTAATCATTGTCGACACGTTATAGCTTTTGCTTTCTCCATAAGAAGGCACCAACACAAGATACAAATATAAGAGAAATACCAATAATGATAAGCCATGAGACATAACTATGTTCATTGAGAGGTAAGGGCACATTCATACCAAAGAAACTAAAGACGAGCGTAGGCAAAGTTAAAAAGACTGTAAATAACGTAAGTGTCTTCATCGTGTTGTTCATTTCATTAGAAAGTAGTGATGCATATGATGTGGTAATACTTTCTAAGATGTCTGTGTATAATTCTGTAGTTTCAATGGCTTGATTATTTTCAATTACTAAATCTTCTATTAACTCTTCATCTTCATCAAAACGCTTAATTGCAGGTAGACGGAAAAGCTTTTTAATAATGCCATCATTTCCTTTTAATGCTGCTAAGAAATAGACTAAACTTTTCTCAACTTCCATTAAATTATAAAGTTGTTTATTTGTTACATTGTTTTTAAGTTCACGTTCGATACGTAAACGTGTTTTATTTAATAGTCTTAAATTTCTGTTATAGTGATTGGCAATGGTTAATAATATATTAAGTGCAAAGCGACTATGAAAGTTAAGATTTATGTTATGTCGTTTGAAGTTTTCAAGGAATTCATTTTCGACATTGCATACAGTCATTATCTTCTTATTACCAATAATGATACCCAATGGAATGGTAATAAATGACAATACTTTTAAGTTTGTGTCATTGACTATTGGGATATCGATAATGATTAGTGAATATCTAGATTCATCATCATATTCTACACGAGCGCTCTCTTCTAAATCTAAAGGATCTCGTAAAAAATCTTCAGGTATATTATATAATTGCATTAAATTTTCTATTTCATCCCTTGAAGGATCGACAACATTGATCCAAGATGCATTATGGTCTAATGAAGTTTCGATTATCTCTCTAGTTTCTGCGTGTTTATATGCTGTAATCATAATCCTAGTATATCCTTTCTAATAAAATACTTTTTAATATTATCGGACAAATAAATAGAATACAAGTTAAATATTGTTATTCTACAATTTTCTGCTCTTTAGCCATCAGTCTTAAAGGGCCATTAAATATGATTTTGAAAAGGTGATTGACTAATTCAGTAGGTGGCATGCGGTTATCATCTTTAACCCAGTGCTTTATAAATGCAAACATTGCACCTGATGTGTAGCTAAAAAAGTAATCTATTGGAACGTCAGCAATTTTATTATCTATAGAAGAAAATTTTTGCATATTGCCATACATGATATTTGCTATTTTTTCTTCGAGTTGGCTTTTTCTATCGAGGTTGAATATTGCTTTATAAAATTCGATATGGTTATAAATATAATTGACTACTTTGAGTAAAATTTGTTCGGTAAACACCTTAGCGAAAACTTCAGGTGGTAAATTGTTGTTGATATACTGATCAAGTTTTACTTCATTCGTTAAATCGAACGTGTATTCATCTTCTAAACTCGAAAGCAGTAAATACTTATCTTCATAATGTAAATAAAAGGTACCTCTATTAATATCTGCACGTTGTGTGATGTCTTGGATAGTAATTTTCTCTAATTCCTTTTCGGTGAGTAATTGAATAAATGCAGACTTTATAGCTGCTTTTGTTTTTCTAACGCGTCTATCATTTTCCATAAAAAACCTCCAAGTAAATAGACAATTTTAAACACATTGTTGAGAAATAGACAATGCGATGTATATTGCATATTGTTTCTCTAGTTAAGGTCATTATAATAAACAAAGTATTAATTAAACAACACATTGTATATTTAAGGAGGTAAAACAAATGAATATATTTAAAAATAAACTATTATGGATTGCACCGATTGCAATCATTGTATTATTGATCATACTAGCGACAGCTTTTTATCCTGCATATAATCCGTCACCTAAATCTTTACCTATAGCAATTGTAAATCATGATAAAGGTAATAATATGCAAGGTCAAAAAGTGAATGTGGGTAAAAATTTGGAAGATAAATTAACAGATAGTGATTCAGATAAGATTAAATGGGTAAGCGTTGACAGTGAAAAAGAAGCGCGTAAAGGTTTGAAAGAGCAAAAATATTTTGGTGTGGCAGTAATTGAACAAGACTTTTCAAAAAATGCATTATCTAAAACCCAAAAATTAGTAAGTGACAGTAAACAAGCAGAAATAAAAGAGAAAGCAGCTAGTGGTGAAATACCACCTGCACAATTACAACAAATGAAAAAGCAAATGGCTAATAAATCAGGATCAACAACTGATGTAAAACAAGCTAATATCAAAACAATCGTTAACGGTGGAGCTAGTATGCAAGCTGTACAAATTGCGAATAACGTATTAAGTAAAGTTGGAGAAAATGTTAATAGTCAGATTTCACAACAAAGTTTAGAAATTTTAAATAAACAAGATGTTAAAGTATCTGCTAAAGATATTAAAGATGTAATGAATCCAGTATCAATCGATAAAGAAACAATAAATAAAGTTAAATCTCATCAAGCGAATGGTAATGGTCCGTTCTTGATGTTTATGCCAGTATGGATGAGTGCATTAGTCAGCTCTGTATTGTTATTCTATGCTTTTAGAACAAGTAATAATATCAAATTAAGTCAACGTTTGATTGCATCGCTTGCTCAAATGACTGTAGCAGTAGTTACTGCATTTATAGGTGGTTTCGGTTATATTTATTTCATGTCTGAAGTGCAAAACTTTAACTTTGATGATATAAATAAAATTGCTATATATGTTTCAATTGCTATTATTGCATTTATAGGATTGATCTTAGGAACGATGTCATGGTTAGGAATGAAAGCAATACCAATTTTCTTCTTATTAATGTTCTTTAGTATGCAATTAGTGACATTGCCGAAACAATTCTTACCACAGTTCTATCAAGATTATATTGTAAGTTGGAATCCATTTACACATTATGCTAATTATTTAAGAGAATTGTTATATATGAACCAGTCATTGGAAATGAATTCAACAATGTGGATGTTTATCGGCTTTATGATATTTGGTATTGTCTCAATATTAACTGCAACAATGATTAGAAAGCATAGTGACAAACGAACTGAAGTTCCTTCGTAAAATATTAATCATTTAAAAAATCTAGGACATATACTCCCAAAAAAGAAGCGCTCAGATTTATCTGAGTGCTTTTTTATATAGTATTTTATATTGTTAGCTCGCTTTCCTAGGGGCCAGCTTCAGCCTGTAGTCTTCAGCTCGTCCTGTTCCCTCAGGAGTCTCGCCAAAATAGTGCTTAAAGTACTATGAAATTACATCAAAGTGCTTATGGAAAATAACAGCTATTAAGCACTCCAAAGGACAATTGCTATTGGAATAGAAAATCACCTTTTTTGTAAAAGTAATAAAAATGGTGATGAAATAAATGGAGACTTAAATATTAAGATGCAATTAACTTTTAAGAAGAGAATCTTAACCATATGTGAAGTTAGAAATGACATTAAGCATAATTTAGGCTTTGATAAAGGTAAGTATTGTTGATATTATTTGAAAAGCGTTTTCATTGTATAGCCATAAGACATAATTTAAACTGTGACTGAATCAACTTAAAATGGAGGGGTCACGATGAGTATTTGGAATCAGTTTGAATTGAAAGATCGTGTTGCCATTATTACTGGTGGAGCTACAGGATTAGGTAAGGCAATGGGACAAGGTATAGCAGAAGCAGGGGCAAATGTTGTAATTGCAGATATTAATTACGAATTAGCGCAACAAACTGCTGCAGAATTTGAAAATAATACAGGTAATGAAGCAATGGCCTGTAAAGTCGATGTCACAAATGTAGAAGATGTTGATAAGATGGTCCAGGATGTTGTAAATCACTTTGGACATATTGATATCTTATTTAATAATGCTGGAATTAATGAGCATGTTAAATTCGAAGATATGCCCTATGAGCGTTGGGTGAAAAATATGGATGTTAATATTAATAGTATGGTGTTAGTATCACAAGCAGTAGGAAAAGTGATGATCAAACAACAAAAAGGATCGATAATCAATACATCCTCAATGTCAGGTATTATTGTAAATACACCACAACCACAAGCGGCATATAACACTTCAAAAGGGGCTGTTATTATGTTTACTAAAAGTCTAGCAAGTGAATGGGCTCAACATGGCATACGCGTTAATACAATAGCACCAGGGTATATGAAAACGGAATTAACTAAAGATTACTTTGCCCAAGGTGGAGATATGATTGATACATGGATGAAGTTCACACCATTAGGTAGACCAGGTGTGCCAGAAGAATTGCAAGGTGCAGCTGTATACTTAGCATCAGATGCGTCATCATTTGTGACTGGCAGTGTACTAACGATTGATGGAGGCTATACTGCTTTATAAATAAAATGTTAGTAATCATTAAAATAGAGCTAGGAACGTTAAAGACAAGACAACATTATGTTCCTAGTTTATTTTTAAAAATTAATTCTGACTAAAACGATAAGAATAGTTGACAAACTGTTGAGAGAGGCATAATATATGGTTAAATCATTTTCAGAATATTCTTGTAAGGAGGTCATCAAGTGACTGATATTAGCATTTTGGATCAAAGTCCTTTAGACGATGGTCAGACAGTTAGAGCAGCTATAGAACGTAGCGTTAAATTAGCGCAACTAGCAGACCAATTAAAATATAAACGGTATTTCGTAGCAGAACATCACAATATGCCGGAAGTTGCTGGTACGAGTCCAGAAATACTTGTGACACACATTTTGAATCAAACAACAACAATTCGTGTTGGCTCAGGTGGTGTCATGTTACAACATTACAGCCCATTTAAAGTGATTGAACAATTTCATTTTATTAGTAATCTTGCGCCAGGACGTGTTGATTTAGGTATAGGTAAAGCGCCTGGTGGATTTCCACTTGCAACAAAGGCTTTGCAAGCAGACTTAAATGAGAATGCATCCTCTTTCGAAGAAAAATTTCATCTTTTAAATCAATTTAATCAGCAAAGTTTCCCACAAGATTCAGAATTTGCACAGCTCACAACTGCTATAAGAAATGAAGAAGTAACTAAACCAGAGGTGTTTTTACTTGGTACAAGTATAAACTCAGCAGAATTAGCGGCTAAAGAACGTGTAGGATTTATTTATGCTTACTTTATTAATTCGAATGATAAAGCTTTAAAGGAAGCTGTCCAAAGCTATAAAGCTATTTATCCTGAAGGTAGAATGATTGTAGCCGTTGCAGCAGTTGTAGCAGAGAATTTAGAACAACTAGAAAAAGTTGAAGCGGGTCGTACGAACTATGCATTACATTTTGAAGATGGTCGAAAGATAACGGTTAATAATCAATCACAGGTTGAACTATTTCGCCAACAATCCACTGAGAAATTTGAAATTGAAGAAAAACGTATTGATGTCTTTACTGGGGAAGCCCATAAAATTAAGGATGCAATTGCAAAGCTGAATGTTGATGGTGATATCGATGAGTTCATGTTACATATGCCGGTTCATGATGCTCAATTAAGAAAGCAAACAGTAATACAACTTGCGCCTGTTAATAGTGAACAATTAGAGAAAGAAGGGATAATATGACACGACAAAGTATTGATTTTGGAATTATGTTGAATGGACCTGGCAGTCATATGCATGCATGGAAATCACCAGAAGTACCTAGTGATGCTAGTACTAATTTTGATTTTCAATTAAAAATTGCCCGTAAAGCAGAAGACGCGGGATTTAGCTTTTTATTTGTGGCAGACGGTTTATATATACATGAAAAATCTATACCACATTTTTTAGATCGCCATGAACCATTAACTTTGCTAGCTGCTTTAGCACCGATTACCTCACGTATTGGTTTGGTAGGTACCATTTCGACTTCTTATAGTGAGCCTTATACAGTGGCAAGACAATTGGCAACTATCGATCGTATTAGTCATGGACGTGCTGGCTGGAACATCGTGACCTCTCCATTGGAAGGAAGCGCATCAAATTACTCTAAAGGTGAGCATCCTGAACATGATGTCCGTTACGACATTGCTGAAGAACATATACAAGTCGTACAAGGATTATGGGATTCGTATGAAGATGATGCATTTAAATTTGATGCAGAGCATCATGAATATTTAGATAAGCGTAAGATGCATACACTTGACTATAAAGGAAAGTACTTTCAAGTTAAAGGGCCGCTAAATGCTGGTCGTTCTGAACAAGGTCAGCCTGTAATATTTCAAGCAGGTGCCTCGCCAAAAGGTCAAGCATATGCTGCAAAATATGCTGATGCAGTGTTTACATTAGGTGAATCCTTTACACAAGCGAAATACAATTATGATGCAATCAAACAACAAGCAGAAGCATTCGGTAGAGACAAAGAAACAGTTAAAATTTACCCAATATTATCCCCAGTTATCGGTAAGACTCACGAAGAGGTAGAGCAACGATTTTCTGAAATTAAACAATTAGCCACAATCGAAGATGCCTTAGATTATCTAGGTAGATATTATGACCATCATGACTTTACCCAATATGACTTAGATGCACCTTTCCCAGAATTAGGTGATGTGGGGCAGAATAGTTTTCGTGCAACAACAGAGGCTATTGCTGCCAGAGCAAAAGCCAATAATCTGACACTAAGAGAAGTTGCATTAGAAGAAACAGCAAAACGCTCACCATTTACAGGCACATATGATGAAGTAACACGCCTACTTATAGAGTGGTTTGAAGGTGGTGCTGCCGATGGTTTCATTTTTGGTCCGCACATTTACGGTCCGATATATGATGATTTTATCAATGAAATCTTGCCACGGTTAGAACGACAAGGATATTACCACCAAGGTTATAAAGGCAAGACTTTACGAGAAAATATTGGTGTGCCTTATAAAGAAAATAAATATTCAAAGCAAACGATAGGCCATTAAATTTATAATCTCAGTTATAAAACTGAGATTGATATAACGATAAGTAGCACTAAAGATGAATAGCACGGTGTATTTTAGTGCGTATAACTAGAACATAGTTTAGAAATGCTTTATTAATGGACAAAGGAATTGTTATAAAATGTTATTGAAGGAGTGTTGAAATATATGTCTAAATATAATGCAGCATCATATGAATCATTAACACGACATGATCGACGTGATATAGATTCGAATACTGAAGTAAAGACAAAGATTAAGAAAAACATACAATTACCACACGTATTATTTATGATGTTCTTGATGATGATGTTTGCTTGTTTTTTGACATATGTCATTCCTGCTGGAACGTTTGATAAACATGCTGATGGAACAATCATTCAAGGTACTTATCACGCGATTCATCAGCATGGGATTAACCCTTTTTATGCAGTTACCCTTATATTAAATGGAGGTATACAGTCTGCACAAACGGTGACCTTATTATTATTTATTGGTGGAGCAATGGGAGGCATTTTGCAATTAGATTCCGTCAAGACAGTGACAAATTATTTTATACAGCGCTTTGAACATGCGGGACCATTGCCTTTGGTGATTGGACTATTTTCTTTAATGGCATTTATTGGCTTTTTTGTCGGTGGTGACCAAATGATTGTCTTTGTAACATTGGGTGTTATATTGGTTAATCGTTTGAAACTTGATCCGATTACCGCATTAGCAATAACATTTTTACCCTTATATATGGCATTTTCAGTATCACCATCTGGTATGGCCAAAATAGGTCAAATCGTATATCCACATGTTCCGCTTTATTCAGGATATGGTGGTAGAACTATAATGTATGTGGTGTTTTTAGCTGTAACCTTAGTCTATGTTATTTGGTATGCAAAACGTGTCATCAAAAATGCTGATAACAGTTTGATGACTACAACTGAATGGCAGTTTCAACAACATGACAATACAGAACAACATATTAAACAACAAGTTACTGCAGGTGTTAGAGATTATCTAGTAGTAGCATTGATTATTTTGACGCCTATTATCTTAGCGTTAGGTAACGGTTTGTTAAAATGGTCCGAGCACTATGGTAATGGTGTCTTTATTACAGTATTTGGAGTGAGTTTTGTGATTGCTTACTTAATAAAGGGAAAGTCACCAAGTCAAATGGTTGATGGATTTATAGAAGGTGCCAAGCCTATGTTGGTAGTAGCCTTCGCTATTATAATGGCTAATACAATCAGTGTCATATTAGAAAAAGGTCAAATTCTAAGTACTATTGTTCATGCTTTGACGACACAACTCGATGGCTCTTCTCCTGGCATCGTTTCAGTACTTGTATTCTTAGTGGCAACCGTGTTTAACTTTTTAGTGCCATCAGGATCAGGTTTAATGAGTGTTATGATTCCTATTTTACAACCCGTCACACATACGTTAGGTGTAAATAATCAAATGTTATTAACCGCACTGTCATTTGGAGGGGGATTAGGCAACCTTGTCACACCTACATTGGGTGCCACTGTAGGAGCTATTGCAATTGCAAAAGGTAACTTTGCTTCATGGTTGAAGTTTATGGTGCCACTATTTGTCATATGGATTATTGTAGGGGCAGCATTACTTTATTTCTTTACATTAGTAGGTTGGAGTGGCGGAAGTTAGCCAGCTTATAAATAAAAATTAAAAGGAACAATGATTAACAAGTGTTCTCATTCAATGGGAGTAGTCACTTTGTTAATGTCATTGTTCCTTTTTTAGTTATCTGCAATCGTTAATGTGAATGGCATATCTTGAGTCCATTTATGATCAGGTAATTGATCTGTAATCACTTCATTTATTTCCGTTGCTTTAGCAAATGATAATGTTGAAGAAATATCAAATTTGCTGCTATCGATAAGTGCAATAACATTTTCACTTTCTTGTACCATTTGTTTCTTTAACTGCACTTCTGGTAATGAAAAATCAGTTAATCCATTTTGTAATGTTAGGCCATTTGCAGATAAAAAGAAATAATCAATGTGATACATTTCTAGTATCTGTGAATCTATGTTGCCTGTGATTGCATTTGAGTCTTCAGAGACAAAACCACCTACTACAAGAACTGTTAGATGCGGATTCTCCTTTAATAGCACTGCATTTTCTAAACCATTGGTAATGATGGTAAGCTCCATTGTTGTATCTGCTAATAATTTTGCTAATTCATAAGTGGTAGAACTCGCATCAATCATAATACATTGTTGTGGCTTGATTTTTTTAAGTGCATGTTTACTTATTTTGTACTTTTCAGTATGCTTTTGGGTTAATCGATAAGAAAAGTTTAATTTTGATGAAATATTTTCGGTTACCTTTGCACCACCATGGGTACGTGTTAATTTATTTTCACTTTCTAATCTTCTTAAATCACTTCGAACGGTCGCTTCGGTCACGCTTAAATAATCAGAAAGTTGTCTTACGGTAGCGCGTTTATGTGACTTAATATAGCTATATATATGCTCTCGTCTTTCATCTGCGTACATTTTCAAACTCGCTCACATCCTCTTTAGAATCATAATATATTTTAACACATATTTTATTGAATCCAATAGAAACAACTCAAAACGAAAATAAACGAAAAAATATTTGTATAAAACGAAAATATATATTAAAATAGCAATTGTAAATGAAAGCGTTTTCTAAAAATTATAGGGAGTTGTTAATTATGGCTAATAAAAATTACCCAGACAAAATGAAAGCAATTGTAGCATATGCACCTGGAGATTATAAATATGAAACAGTGGATACACCCGTTATTGAAAATGCAAAAGAAATTGTAGTTAAAGTTGAAGCTTGTGGTATTTGTGCAGGAGATATTAAAGCATATGGGGGTGCGCCTAGTTTTTGGGGAGATGAAACACAACCGTCATATATTAAGGCGCCAATGATACCGGGGCATGAATTTATCGCACGTATTGTTGCTAAAGGTGATGAGGTTACTGATTTTGAAATAGGTGATCGTGTTATTTCAGAACAAATTGTACCTTGTTGGGAATGTAGATTCTGTAATCGTGGAGAATATTGGATGTGTGAAAAGCATGACTTATATGGTTTCCAAAATAATGTTAACGGTGGCATGGCTGAATATATGAAATTTACTAAAGAAGCCATTAACTATAAAGTCCCTGAAGATTTACCAATTGAAAAGGCAATACTCATTGAACCTTATGCATGTAGCTTACACGCGGTTCAACGCGCTAACATCAAACTTGGAGATTTCGTTGTCTTATCTGGAGCTGGCACGCTTGGTCTTGGTATGGTTGGTGCTGCTAAAAAGGCAGGCGCAGAAACATTAGTTGTATTAGATATGAAAGAAGATCGTTTAGAGTTAGCCAAACAATTCGGTGCTGATATCGTTATGAATCCAGCAGAAGTCGATGTGGTTAAAGAAATAAAAGACATGACAGAGGGATATGGTTGCGATACTTATATTGAAGCAACTGGCCATCCTAAATCAGTTGAACAAGGGTTAAGTGCTATTAGAAAGTTAGGACGTTTTGTAGAATTTTCAGTATTCGGTGAACCAGTAACAGTTGATTGGAGTATTATTTCTGATCGTAAAGAATTAGATTTAATGGGCAGTCATTTGGGTCCATATTGTTATCCGCTTGTTATTGATGGTATTCAAAAAGGTGATTTTCCAACTGAGGGTGTAGTGACGCATCAATTGCCATTAGCATCATTTGAAGAAGGATTTGAATTAATGAAAAAAGGTGACCAATCCTTAAAAGTAGTTCTTGTACCTTAAATATAAATAATCATTACCCCAAGTAAAAAGGAGCGTAAGCATATGAAAAAGATGATTAATAATCCAGATGATGTAATTGACGAATTAGTGGATGGTTATGTTATTGCATATCCAGACTATATTCGTCGTACTGAGTTACATCAACGTGCACTTATTGGTAAAAAACGTAACCCCGATCGTCAAGTAAGTATATTGATTGGTGGAGGTTCAGGTCACGAACCAGGATTCTTAGGGTATGTTGGTGCAGGAATGGCAGATGGTGTAGCTGTAGGAAACATATTTGCATCACCTTCACCGATACCAATTCAAGCAGTGACAAAAGAGATAGATGATGGTCATGGTGTTTTATATATTTATGGTAATTATGCTGGCGATTTGATGAACTTTGAAATGGCAAGTGAAATGACTGAAATTGAAGATGATATTGAGACTGCAGTTGTGATTGGAAATGATGATGTAGCATCGTCTAAAGATATCGATGATCGTAGAGGAATTGCTGGAGAATTATTGGTGTATAAAGCTGCGGGTGCTGCGGCTGATTTCGGCTATGATTTAGATGAAGTGAAACGTATTGCACAGTTAGCAAATGATAATACAAGGTCTATGGGTATCGGGTTAAGTCCATGTTATTTGCCACAAACGGGCAAACCTAGTTTCGATTTAGAAGAGAATGAAATGGAAATTGGATTAGGTCATCATGGAGAACCTGGTATTGAAAAAACAACAATAAGAACGGCACAGGAAACTGTACAAGTGATTATGCAAAATATCTTAAAAGAAGGACTATACCAACAAAATGACGAAGTTGTTGTATTGGTCAATGGTTTAGGTGCTACATCTCAGATGGAATTATATATTATCAATAAAGAGGTGGCTGCAATTTTAAATGAACGAAATATTAAAACATATAAAACTTATATAGGTAATTTTATTACATCGATGGAGATGGGTGGCTTTTCAGTTACATTAATGAAAGTTGATGAAACGTTAAAACGCTGTATTTCACATCCTGTTGATTGTCCAAATTTTAAAGAAGTGTAAGGGGGTAGAATTCATGACAGTTTCCGGTCAGGCATTTAAGCAATATATTATAAAGCTTACTGAACTATTTGAGAATGAGAAAGATACACTATGTGAACTCGATAGAAAAATCGGTGATGGTGATCATGGTGTCACTATGAATATTGGATATCAAGCAGTCAAACAAGAAATTAATAATGAACTGCAAAGTCAAAATGATATAGCCAAAATTAGTGTTGCAGTAGGCAAGACGTTCTTAGATGCAGTTGGTTCATCAGTTGGTCCACTCTATGCTTCTGGATATTTAAAGGGGGCAGTAGCAGTAAAAAACAAAGACAATTTAGATGATGCTGCATTATATGATTTTTGGATTGCGTTTAGCAAAGGGATTAAGGCCAGAGGGAAGGCTGAAATCGGAGACAAGACGATGATTGATACATTAGAACCATTTTTTGACTCGTTAGAACAATCCAAAAGTAAGGGTGAGTCATTTGAAGTTGGATTTGATAAAGGATTGATAGCTGCCAAGCAAGGTATGGAAAGTACCAAAGATATTATTTCCAATAAAGGTAGATCAAAGCGTTTAGGTTATCGTTCGCAAGGACATATTGATCCAGGAGCAATGTCTGCTTATCTTATGCTAGAAACGTTTAAGCCATTTGTTGCCTGAAAATTGATACAAGGAGGAATAAACAATGAAAATAGCAATTGGAGCAGACCATAATGGATATGATTTAAAGGAAGCGGTAAAATCACACGTAGAACAATTAGGCCATGAAGTTGAAGATTTTGGTTGTCATCATTGTGCCGAAACGGATTATCCAGATGTGGCATTAGAAGTGGGTAAGAGTATTCAACAAGGTAATAATGAACGAGGTATTTTAATTTGTGGTACTGGTATTGGTGTTGCAATTACTGCTAATAAATTAAATGGTATACGTGCAGCTTTGGCACATGATTACTATTCTGCTGAACGTGCACAGTTAAGCAATAATGCACAAATTCTAACAATGGGTGCACAAATTATTGGTATTGAAGTTGCAAAGAAAAATGTCGAGGCGTATTTGAATGTAAGTTGGGAAGGTGGTTCTCAGCGTAAAGTCGATAAGATTGATGAGATTGAGGCACATGAAAATACGTAATCGAAATAAAATGAAACAAGGTTCCTACTAGACATAATTAAATCTTTATTGAAATGTTTATGAATCTAAAATATTACTCTTTTAGACTAAAATAAAATCGATAATTTTTTACTGTGAAAATGTAAAAATTATCGATTTTTCTATTATTATCAAATTGATTAGCACTTAGTTCTGTTATTTTTCGTATATTGAAAGCCATTAATGCTAATCCATGTTTACGTTTTGCATTTGTTACTCCGCGTAGTGACATGCGAGTGAACCCAAAAATAGCCTTCAAGAATCCAAAAACAGGTTCTACATTAATTTTTCGATGACTGTAGATGTTTGTGTTTCTGGTGCTGAAAGCTGTTGATATACTTTAGATTTGAAATATTCCCAATTATAATTCCTTAAAATTGTTTTATTAGATTTCGAATGATGTTTCATACATTGGTTACGTAGTGGACACCCTGAATAATATCACATTCATATAATTTGAAATCTCTTTTAAAACCATATCTATCATTACGATAAGCGTATCTATTAAATTCAAATTTCTTACAATTAGGATATTTAAATTCATCATTTTACCAATTTGTCCGATATCATTTTCAAGTATAAGTATTTCAGTTTCCATTGGTAGAGTTAATTGAGACATGTTGTAATATTTATACATATGATGACTTATTTTCTCGCGATAGTACATAATATGGTTAACTTTTATAAAATGTTAGAAGTTGTTATACATAGGATTATTCTCAAGTACGCTAAGACAATGTACAATGAAATTGAATATAGCCTTATATTGTTTTAAAGATATGAAACATAACGGTAGGACTGTTTGATAAGTTTGTTTAATTGTCACTTTATTTTAATACAACTTATCCTATAATGTATTTAAGGAGGCGTAAAGATGCGCAGAATTTTGTATGCATTTTTAATTTATACTATTTTAGGCTTACTTAGTGGGTTCTATTACAGGGAACTAACGGTAGCACATCATTTCACAGGAGATACACAGTTGGTGGTAGTACATACGCATACCTTAATCTTGGGAATGTTTATGCATCTCGTATTATTACCTATCGAAAAAGTATTTAAATTAAGTAGTTATTATTTATTTAATTGGTTTTTCGTTATATACAATTTAGGTGTATTAGCGACAATAGGAATGATGTTTATGAAAGGTACATACCAAGTTATTGGACTGAAGGTTCCAGAGACATTTGCCGGATATACAGGTATAGGCCATACGACATTAACCGCAGGGTTTATATTATTATTTTTCTTATTAAGGAATGCAATTGTAAAGGATCCACGCGATTAATTTCAAATTTATTTACGTATCATCAAATATTAGCCTAGTTTCTAGATTTTTTAATAGAGACTAGGTTTTTTAAAATTTTTTACAATTCGAGTAATATTATAAAAATTTAGAATTACTAATAGTTAGATATTGATAATCATTATCAATTATAGGATAATAACATTATTAGTGGAGTAGAAATTGGGAGGAATTTTTAATGGATGACGTGATAATAATTGGTGGAGGACCTGCAGGGCTATTTGCGAGTTTTTACTCAGGGTTAAGAGGTATGGACGTAAGAATTATTGATATTCAAGACAAATTAGGTGGTAAGATGCATGTTTATCCTGAAAAAATCATTTGGGATATTGGTGGCTTAGCACCTAAACCATGTTATGAAGTAATACAAGATACGATCAAGCAAGGTTTATATTTTGATCCGAAAGTTAATCTAGAAGAGCGTGTCATAGATATCAGAAAGGTCTCTGAACAACATTTTGAAGTTGAAACCGATAAAGGCAATATATTTGACGGGAAATCAGTTATTGTTGCGATTGGTGGAGGCATTATAAATCCTAAGCAACTAGACATTAAAGATGCTGAGCGTTATAAATTAACTAATCTTCACTATGTAGTGCAATCATTGAAACGTTTTAAAGATAAGAATATTTTGATTTCAGGAGCAGGTAATTCCGCTTTAGATTGGGCGAATGATTTAAGTGGTTATGCTAAAAGTGTAACGCTTATTTATCGTAAAGCAGATATTAAAGGCTATGAAGCAATGAAAAAGGTTTTAGCAGAACTCAATGTGCGAAAAATGCCTAACACACATATTCATCAACTGATTGGTGATGAAACCCAAACTAGAATAAACAAAGTAGTGCTTGAAGATATTGAAACAAAAGAGAAAATAGAAGAGTCATTTGATGAAGTGATTATTAGTCATGGATTTGATGTAGAGAATACATTGCTTAAACAATCATCTGCACAAGTTGATATGTTTAATGAATATAGAATAAAGGGCTTTGGAAATACATCTACAAGTATAGATGGATTATTTGCTTGTGGCGACATTATTTATCATGATGCTAAAGCACACCTTATTGCAAGCGCATTTAGTGATGCTGCAAATGCAGCAAATTTAGCTAAAGTCTATATAGAACCGGAAGCTAAACCTGAAGGCTTTGTTTCAAGTCATAATGAAGTGTTTAAATCTGCAAACCAAGTAGTTATGAAAAAATATTTATAATCGTTTATTATATTTAATATAGACGATATAAATATAGAAGGGTGATAATAAGTGATAGAAGTTAGATATGAACATCCACAAGTTAAAGCGTATTGTGATTTAAGATTAGCAGCAGGAATGAGTGGCAAATCTCTAGAGGCAGCAGAGAAAGGATTACCTAATGCACTTTTCAATGTTACATTATATGATAATGAGCAGTTAATTGGTATGGGTAGAGTTATTGGTGATGGTGGGACAGCATTTCAAATCATCGATGTCGCTGTAGCACAAGCTTATCAAGGACAAGGTCATGGTAGAACTATAATGGAAGAAATAATGTCTTATATCGAATCGATAGCTGAACAAGGTTCTTATGTGAGCTTGATTGCAGATTATCCAGCAGATAAATTATATGAAAAATTTGGATTTATAACGACTGAACCTCGCTCTGGTGGTATGTATATTAAGTATTAAAACATAACTACAGGTTATTTAAATAGTTATTAGCTATATTGTATTTCACAGGTAACAACTTAGATTAAATATAAGGGTTTCTGATTATTAATTACAAAATGTGACAATTATTTGAATCCCAAAGTAGAATGATTCGAATTTAAAATTATTATATTAAGGTTTAATAAACGTACAACTTAGTAATCACTGTAAGGGTGATAGGCGTGGTTGTGCGTTTTTTGTATGGTTAAATATTGACAATAATTGATCAGAAATGAAAATGATGATAAAAAGAAATTATCAATTATAAGTATAAATTATCAATAATTATCGAATAGTTATAGATTTATATCTCAACTCATGTATAATAGTTTATAATAATTATAAATTAGTAATTATTACAAAGAGATATTTAATATCGAATATAAGGCTTGTATAAACAGTTGGAGGTATAAATATGAATAATAAATTAACGGGACTCTTTGGAGCGCCTGTATCTGATAGAGAAAATAGTATGACAGCTGGTCCGCGTGGTCCATTAGTAATGCAAGATATTTACTTTTTAGAACAAATGGCCCATTTTGATAGAGAGGTTATTCCTGAAAGACGTATGCATGCCAAAGGGTCAGGTGCTTTTGGAACATTTACAGTAACGAATGATATTACTCAATATACATCTGCAAGTATCTTTTCAGCAGTAGGTAAGCAAACGGAAATGTTTGCAAGATTTTCAACGGTAGCTGGAGAAAGAGGTGCAGGGGACGCCGAGCGTGATATTCGTGGTTTTGCATTAAAGTTCTATACAGATGAAGGAAACTGGGATTTAGTTGGAAATAATACACCAGTGTTCTTCTTTAGAGATCCAAAGTTATTTCCTAGTTTAAATCATGTCGTTAAACGAAATCCAAAAACGAACATGAAAGATCCAGAAGCGAATTGGGATTTTTGGACACTATTACCGGAGGCATTGCATCAAGTTACTATTTTGATGACAGATAGAGGCATACCTAAAGGTTATAGAAATATGCATGGATTTGGTTCACATACATATTCTATGTACAATGCACAAGGTGAACGCGTGTGGGTTAAATTCCATCATCGTTGTCAACAAGGTATTGAAAATTTCACTGCAGAAGAAGCGGAACAAGTGATTGCCAAAGATAGAGATTCATCACAACGTGACTTATTTAATAATATTGAGAATGGTAACTATCCAAAATGGAAAATGTACATTCAAGTCATGACGGAAGAACAAGCTAAAAATCATAAAGATAACCCATTTGACTTAACGAAAGTTTGGTATAAAGATGAATATCCACTAATAGAAGTGGGTGAGTTTGAATTAAATAGAAATCCTGAAAACTATTTCCAAGATGTTGAACAAGCTGCTTTTGCGCCAACAAATATAGTGCCTGGTATTGATTTTTCACCAGATAAAATGCTACAAGGTAGACTATTTTCATATGGTGACACGCAACGTTATAGATTAGGTGTTAATCACTGGCAAATTCCAGTGAACCAAGCAAAAGGTGTTGGTGTTGAGAACCTTTGTCCATTTAGTAGAGATGGTCAAATGCGCATATTAGATGACAATCAAGGTAGTAAGACTCATTATTATCCAAATAGTAAGGATGCATTAGAAGATCAACCACAGTTTAAGAAACCTGGACTAGCTGTACAAGGTGAAGCTTATGAATATAATCATAGAGAAGACGATGATAATTATTTTGAACAACCTGGAAAATTATTTAGACTATTAAGTGAAGAGGAACAAACTACATTATTTAATAATACTGCAAATGAAATGGCACCAGTAAGTGAAACAATTAAGCATAGACATATTAAACATTGTTATCATGCAGATCCTGCTTATGGTGAAGGCGTTGCACGAGCTATGGATATTGATATTTCAGATGTAGATTTGACCTTATAAAAATAGTAAAGGAGCATATAAAATGATATTAGACAAAGTGAATCCAGCAGATTTATTTCCTACTGAAAAGCAAGGACCGTCCGTATTAGGGAATATGCCATATCCAGTAAATGGCGAAGTTAAAGTATTCGAAGCAGCTTATATTGCGACGAATGAAAGATTGATATTGAATGTCGATATGGCAGGCGAATTTTACTATAGAAATATTGGTTATGACGAAGTCCAAGCCATCGATGTCACTGAAGGAACATTAAATATTACATTTAGTATTGGAACATTTAAGATGAGTGATATGGATGATAAGAGGTTAGCAGATTTCGTCACTTATGTTAAAGAAAAGATTGTTAGTAAATAATAAGATCTTAATAATTCACATTTATTACAGGGAAATAATTAAAGAGTAGACGTAAAGATTTGATGATGAAAGCTATAAATAGACATAGCATATTCCCTATTTTATTATTAGTACATTTATAGTCAATTACGAAGTTAAGATATAAACGCTAAAAGCGTCTGGGACATTTGCGTTTCAGACTAAAATAAAATCGATGATAAATGATCTGTGATTTTATTTAAATCTTCATCACTTAACTCGTTATGGATTTCTTGTTTTATCTCTAGGATAATTTCTGATTCAATTAATTCATTATTAAATTCTTATTTTTTGTAGTAATAACATATAAGAACTGCGTATTGTTTGCGAGACACTTGAGGGAATAGGGTGATTGTAGAGATTGAGTTTCGCCCCAGTCCGCTAGGTAAGCAAACAATGACAATACTTAGTATTGATATAAATAATAAGCCCATCAAAGATTTAAAATCTTTGATGGGCTTAATGCTGGGTATTTATCTCCCAGTCTTATTTTATATACAATACTATGAAATATTGACAAGGTTACTTGAGTGACCTTTCTATTAACAGTCTAAAACTAACATTTTTTCTCTCAAAGCAGTTTACTAATAGAGCTCATAATAAAATATTTAATGTGCAGAGCATGTTATTTATTTTCCTCAATTTGTGCATTTGTTGCACTTGTTCTTGAACGTAAATCAGCTTCAATTTCTTCTAAACTACGGCCTCTTGTTTCAGGCAGATATTTAACAACAAAGATTAATGCCCCAATACCAATAATTGCAAAGATTAAGAAGACTTGTTCAACAGATAATACTTCAGTCAAAATTGGGAAGAGTTGAGCCACTAATAAACTTCCGATTGACAATACCAATGCTGCAATACCTGTCGCAGCACCACGTGCACGCATAGGGAACAATTCAGGAAGCATAACCCATAATACTGGACCCCAAGTGAAACCAAAGAAAATAATAAATAATGTTAAACATAGGATGATAATCCAAGCTGACGCATGAATACCTATTGTCCAAATCAATATTGCCATGATTAATAATGAAGCGACCATGCCAATGTTACCAATTACTAATAAACGTTTACGATCAACTTTATCAATAATCATAATTGCAATAATAGTAATCAATACGTTAACTGTCCCAATACCAACTGTACCTAAAATTGAAGTAGCATCCCCAAGTCCTGCCTTACTAAAGATTGAAGGAGCGTAATAAATGATTGCGTTTATACCAATGATTTGTTGGAATAAGGCAAATATACTACCTATTATTAGCGTTGGTCTTAACCATGGTGACTTCAATACATTCCATGTACTTTCAGAAATACGATTGATTTCTTTCATATCTGCAATTTCTTTATCTATTTCGCTTTCGCTAAACGTTAATCGCATCACGTCACGCGCAGCTTTTTCACTTTTATGCTCAAGTAACCATCTAGGGCTTTCAGGCATAAATGCAACACCTATTAATAAAATTAATGAAGGTAATACCGCTAAACCTAACATCCATCTCCAACCTTCAATTGGTGTAAATGCATAGTTGATTAAATATGAAGAAAGGATACCAATTGTTATCATTAATTGGTTTAATGAACTAAGTGAACCTCGTTGTTCAGTAGGCGCCATTTCAGATAAATATACAGGTACGATGGCAGTAGAACCACCGACAGCTAATCCGATAACTAAACGACCTAATACAAGTATTGGCATTGAAGGTGCTAATGCTAAGATTAATGCCCCAACGATATAGACGATTGCAACAATGAATACAACGCGTCTTCGTCCAAGTCTATCGGACATTGGACCACTGGCACCCGAGCCAAATATCGCACCAACCAACATGGATGATACAACTAATCCTTCTGTAATACTGTTTAATGGTATGTCATCTTTTATAAATAATAATGCACCTGAAATTACTCCCATGTCATAACCGTAGAGTAATCCTCCCAAGGCACCTAGGAAAAAGATGAGCTTCTTATTAACTTTAATTCCCATATAGAACCTCCTGATTGTTTTAGACAAAGATAAGTATACGCTTTCATAAAAAGGTTGTAAATATTAAAGAATAAGAATTTTATTTATTGTAAGATATTTATATGCAATTCTAGCCTAATTTGATTTGATTTTAAAAGTGTAAAATAAACAGAGTTATTAATGGTAAGTATTGTGATTTTGTAGAGCGTATTGTCTAAAATATGTTTAATTTTAGGAAATGGAAAAGCAACTTAATTTAATAAGTTATGATTAATAGTAATGAAGTGATAGAACAAGAGGAGTAGAGAAAGAACTATAATGAGATTTTAAATTCAAATTTATAAATGAATATGCATAAGGGTTACAACTATAAGTTAGATTGTTGGTTATATTTTTAGAAACCTTCCGTATATAACTTAGACTAAGTTATAAACTAGGGAAGCGTCTTGAACTCGATACTTATTTACTTTATCTAATGATACGTAAACACTATTCACACTTGAAATTTTATACATCAAAAAATAAGACACCCAGCTAATTTAATAAATACATTTAAACTAAATTAACGAGGTGTCTTATATATCAGCTTGTGAATCTTTTATATATTTAAGGAATTTACTTTAGTTAAAGCATATAATGAATCAATAACTAAGCTTCAAAATCAATAATGATACGTCCAGAATTTTTATGTTCTAGGACATTATTAATATGTGTTTCAATGTCATCAAACTTAATCGTTTGTTTAATATCATGTAATTGAGCTGGCTTTAAGTCTCTAGCTAATCTTCTCCAAATATGTTTACGTACTTTCATTTCAGTATAAACAGAATCAATACCAATAATGTTTGCACCTCTTAATATGAAAGGAAAGATAGAACTATCAAAGTGATTTCCACCAGTCATTCCAATCACAGCTACACTACCATCATAATCTAAGTGTTTGATAAGTTGTGATAGTGTATCCCCACCGATTGGATCAATCACAGCTTGCCATTTACGGCTGCCAAGTGGTTTGTCATCAGTTTTTGTTATACGTGAGATAACTTCTCTTGCACCTAATGCTTTTAATTGTGCTTCTGCGTTGTCTTTTCCTGTACTTGCAATTACTTTATAACCAATCGCATTTAACATCATTACAGATAATGTACCTACACCGCCTGTAGCGCCACGTACCAATACTTCTTTATTTTCAACAGACAAGCCGTTATGCTCTAATTTTTCAATGGCAAGTCCTGCAGTATAGCCCGCAGTACCATAGATCATTGATTCTTCTAAAGTTAAATCTTTAGGTAATTGAACGATTTGTTCTTCTTTCACACGAGCATATTCACTAAAGCCACCAAAACGACTTGTACCTAAATCATAACCCGTTACGATAACTTCATCACCTGGGTTGAATGCAGGCGTGTCGGATTTTTCAACAACACCAGCTAAATCAATACCTGGAATCATAGGATATGATTGTACAATTTTAGAATTAGCGACTGTAGCTAAAGCATCTTTATAATTGATACCTGAGTATTTAACTTTAATCAATACTTCTCCTTCAGGTAAATCATCTATAGTTAAATTTTTAATTTGATTCGTTACTTTGCCGTCTTGTTCATCGACTACAAAGGCTTTAAATGTTTCAGTCATTGCCTTATGGCACTCCCTTTTATATGTAATTTTTATATGAACAATTAAAAAACACTAACCACTTTATCATGTAATTGAATATTACACAATATGGCTAAATATCAATGTTTTTAGGTAAGCGCTTTTATTTTAAAATTAATTTCTAAACAATATTATTTCAAACTATAACAAATATTTTGTTCCATTAATAGTAAAATAACATGTAAATATTATGATATTTCTTTATTGAAATGTACATTTTGATTTAATATATATAGAAAGGAAATAAAAAAGGGGATAGCACAATGGCATTTCAAATAGAAGCAGTTAAAGAATCAGAGTTAGATATATTAAGAGATATTAGTATCAAAACATTTAAAACAACGTTCGAGAATGGTGGATATTCTGAAGATGACTTTAATCAATATTTTGAGGAAGCATATAATATTGAGACATTAACACAAGAATTGAAAAATGAACACTCCTATACTTATTTTTATAAGGAAGATGGGGAAGTTACAGGTTACTTTAAATTAAATATTCTTGAAGCACAAACTGAAGATATGGGTGAAGAATATCTAGAAATACAACGTATTTACTTTTTACCTCATGCTCAAGGTGGCGGAAGAGGTAAAGATATTATTGAATTTGCTGAAAATAAAGCAAAAGAATTAAATAAAACAAAAATTTGGTTAGGTGTGTGGGAATATAATGAACCTGCATTAAAATTTTATACAAAGCATGGTTTAAAAGTGGTTGGAAGACATGAGTTTCAAACAGGTAGTGTAGTTGATTCAGATTTGGTAATGGAGAAAAAGTTGTAAAGCGTTTTCAAAATATAGTATAGTAAAAATACACTAATAATTTGATTTTACTAAGAACAATCTGGAAAGTTAATTTAATGTAATAGTTAGTTAAACTTTATTTAGTTTATATCATTTTTTTATAAAAATCGGAGAAATTTCCAATAAAAGCGTTTATTTATCTTTTTGTAAGTGAATAACGTTACTATACTCATCGAGATATGCATATTGAATGATGATGATTTACATATCTAGTATGAGTATGAAAACTATTAGGAGGTTTTTCAAAAAAATGAAGAAATTTTTAGCTGGTTTTCTTACTTTATCTTTAGCACTTGCAGCATGTTCAAATGGTAGTGACGAAGGTAGCAAAAAGGACGAAGGTTCTGAAAAGGCAAAAACTGAAGAGAAAGCAAAAGACAAAGCTAAAGACAAAACTGAAGAATCAAAAGATAGTTCAGATAGTAAATCAAGCGATGATAGTTCAAGTAGTTCAGATAGCTCGAATAGTAAATCAAGTGACAGTAGCTCAAGCAAATCGGATGATACATCAAGTAGCCAATCAAGTGATAGTGGTTCAAGCAATTCAAGTGATGATACATCAAGTAGCCAATCAAGTGATAGTGGTTCAAGCAATTCAAGTGATGATACATCAAGTAGCCAATCAAATGACAGTGGTTCAAGTAATTCAAGTGATGGCTCATCAAGTAGTCAATCAAGTGACAACGGTTCAAGCAATTCAGGTGACAGTTCAACAAGTAGTCAATCAAGTGATAGTGGCTCAGGTGGTACTGAATCATAATTATAGAATTGTTTAATGAAGTAGTTGGGGCTTATTGGCTCTAACTACTTTATCTTCATCAAAGTGTAAAACAATAAAGTAAAGGTGGTCTTCAATCATGAAAAAACTATTAGCAGGTTTCTTAACTTTATCTCTAGCATTAGCTGCTTGTTCAAATGGCAGTGACGATGGCAGTAAAAAGGATGACAGCTCAAAGGATAAGCAATCAACAGACGATAAGTCAAAAGATTCTAAGAGTGATGACAAGAAGAGCAATGATAGCTCTGACAAAGACTCAAGTAAAGATTCTGACAAAGATTCTAGTAAAGATGGAAATAGTGACAGTGACAAAAATGGAGGCGCTTCTGATTCAGATAGTGCAAGTAATGATTCTGATAGTCAATCAGGGGACAATGCTTCAAACAATGATGATAATGCAAGTGGAAACAGCAATAGTAACAGTGCTGATACAAGTTCAAATGCGAATGGTGCTTCTTCAGCATCAACAGATCAAAATGGTGCTTCTTCAAATGGAGCAGCAAATAGTAATGCAAATGATTCAGCTGCATCAACAGCTAATTCTAATAATAGTGGATCACAATCACAGTATGTGGCGCCATATCAAGGACAGAATGCAGTACCAGTATCACAAAATATTGCTTCTGGAAATGTAGATTCACAGACAGCTTTACAAAGTTTACCGAATTTCCAAAATTCATTAGAGCAAGCAACTGCTGAAATTAATGCACAAAATGGACAAAACAATCCGTACAACGATTATAGTATTGAGGGTAGCGATGGTAATTACAGCTATATCTTTAGTTTCCAAAACCAAGCACAACCGGGAACGTACTCAATTGTAACAGTTGATCAACAAGGTGTAGTGAGAATTGTGGATCCTGCATACCAACAATAATTTGGAAGTAATAAAGTGTGAAACTTTATGTTCCCAATCATTAAAAAGATGGTTTCCTTTAACTAAAGGAAACCATCTTTTTGTATGACATAATATTTAATTATGATTTTTTAATCGCTTTCTGAATCAGGTGTGATAATGTTTCGAAAGCATGATTATCTTTGTTTACAAAGGCATTGTTATGAATTTCGGTCATTTGATAACTAATTAAATCATTTAATAATGCCTTTGAATCGCTATAACGTACTGTTGCAAGTGAATGCATTACATCATCATACACACCACGTTCGTCAACATATTTTGCATGATTTGGCGTATATTGACAAACCACCTTATCAATTGTTAAAGCATCAAAGATGATGGATGAATAGTCCGTTAATACGATATCAGAAACAAGTAATAAATCCTGAATTTCAATATGACTAGGCGCTATGATTGCATTTTCTGGAACATAGTCAGATGTATCTTCAATATGTCCTTTGAAGACAACATTATATTTATTTAACAGACCATCACTAATCGGTAGTAAATCTGCATGATCTCCATTTGCTTTCCAAGTAGGAGCATAGAGTAACATAGGCTTTTCTGGATCTAATTTTAATTCTTTCTTAATAAATGATAAGTAAGGTTGATCACTTTGTTTATCAAGTAAATAGCGAACACGAGGGTAACCGCAATTTAATAAATTTGTTTGTTGCTGTGGGAAAGCTGTTTTAAAGTAGTCGATAATTTCCTCGCAATCACATACAAAGTAATCTTGTTGCAACCATTTGTTGTATTTTCGCGCACGATAATTATAAATATTTAAATTTTGATAGGGTTCTGGACTATCTAAAAATAACCTTTTGATTGGTGTACCGTGCCATAATTGTATGATTGTGCCGTTTGGTTTGAGGTCATCTGGAATATAACTCTCTAATATAACAACTTGGGCCGTTTCGATTAATGATTTTGTATTAGGATCATTTGGCTTAATAAAGTTAGGACCATTTACATCTTCTGTTACAAAATAAATCGGTAATTTATTAAAGTGCTTTGCAAAATGATTAAATAGATAGCGCGAATTACCTCTAAAGCCATAGTCAAAACCTAAAAAGACGATGTGATTTTGTAACTTTGAACGATCTTTTGTATAGATATAACTTTGGGCATGGTGCTTATTAATGGAATGTTGCTGAATTGGATTGAATATCCAATGTGGTAATTTAAAATTAAACGAATTTAATAATTTATCGGTAAATCTCATATCCTCTGGTGCTAACGTAGCGTTCCCTTTGAAAGGTGCTTTATGCTCATGCAGATATGCTAATTTATTTAAATTGAAAGCTGTGGTGTTTAATGGTTCAAAATGATGCACAATTTCCCACACAGAATCACTTGTCTTAAATCCTTTTTTAAAATCAAATACGACATGACTATCAGTAGCCACATCTTCTTGTAGCAATGATAATAAGGCCAAATCAAATATTTTGGTAATAGTATACTGCTGCAATAGTTTTAAGCTCGTTTCAATATGAAATATTACATTTGGATAATGATTAATATTTTCTATCCAATCATTAAAATTTATCATTGATTTACCAAAATAATGGCAGTCATTTATATATTGTTGATTCACTGTATAGTCAGCAACAATTGTACAAGGCTTGAGTTCAACAGCTTTAAACATATTCTTATATAATTTAATATTTTTGTTTACGACTACAAAATGAGTGTAGCCTTCTTGTAATGACTTATTTAATTGTTGTTCTGATAAGTCCCACGTTTCAAGTTCAAATTGTTTTATCATGTTAAATCCCTCTGCATAAATGTTATTGAGCTTATTTTACCATGTAGCACAAATTAGATAAAATCATCCCCTTAAAAACAAGTAGAAAATAAGTGTTATGGAACAAAATATAAGATTATATGTTGATTTTTAAAGATGCTTTTGCATTGTCTAAAATAGTTGGTAAAAAACTATTTAAAAATTTAAAAAAACAGTTGTATTCATTAAAAGTCATGTTATAATAAACTTGTGAAAAAAATCACAAACAAAACTAAAACAACTGCTAGCTAAGTTTTAAACTATAGAGAAAGAAGAAGTGAGTCAAAATGTTTGTAGAAAGTTTTAACCCGTTTAATAACGTTATATTATCAAGTATTATAGCAGCAATTCCTATTGTCTTATTTTTATTATGTTTAACTGTTTTTAAAATGAAAGGTATTTACGCAGCGATTACTACAGTCATAGTGACATTAGTTATTGCAATTGGCTTATTTAAATTACCGATACCTATAGCATCAGGTGCAATGATTGAAGGTGTTTATCAAGGTATTATTCCGATCGGTTATATTGTTATCATGGCAGTATTACTTTATAAAATCACAAATGAGAGTGGGCAATTTAAGACAATTCAAGATAGTATTGCCAATATCTCTCAAGATCAACGTATACAAATCTTACTAATTGCCTTTGCATTTAATGGATTTTTAGAAGGCGCAGCTGGATTTGGTGTTCCAATTGCAATTTGTGCATTACTCTTAACACAACTCGGTTTCCAACCATTAAAAGCAGCAATGTTATGTTTAATTGCGAATGCTTCAGCAGGTGCATTCGGTGCGATTGGTATACCAGTACAAATCATTGATACATTGAATTTATCTGGAAACGTAACAAGTATGCAAGTTTCACAGATTTCTGTATTAACATTGGCTATTGTAAATATGTTTATTCCATTTTTATTAATCTGGATAGTAGATGGTTTTAAAGGTGTCAAAGAAACGTTACCAGCAATTTTAGTTGTTGGCATTAGCTATACAATTACGCAAGCAGCAATTACTGTGTTTATTGGACCAGAATTAGCAGACATTATTCCACCATTAGTTGCGATGGTTTCATTAGCGCTATTTTCTAAAAAATTCCAACCTAAACACATCTTTAGAATTCAAAGTGATGTGGCACCAACTATGCCAACGAAACATAGTGTTAAAGCGATTGCTTATGCATGGAGTCCATTCTATATTTTAACAATTATCGTTATGATTTGGAGTTCACCGCAATTTAAAGCATTATTCCTTCCTGGAGGTGCATTATCTTCACTTGTTGCCAATATTACAATTCCAGGCACATATAGTGATATAGCAAAGAAAAGTATTATTTTGCCATTTAACTTTATTGGCCAAACAGGTACTGCAATTTTACTAGTTATTATCATTACGGTTTTAATGTCTAAAAACGTGCACTTCAAAGATGCAATTCGCCTATTTAAAGTAACATTTTTAGAGTTGTGGTTATCTATTCTTACAATTTGTTTTATTTTAATAATATCTAAATTAATGACATATGCTGGATTAAGTATGGCTTTAGGAGAAAGTATTGCGAAGACAGGTGCGATGTTCCCATTATTATCACCAATACTTGGCTGGTTAGGTGTATTTATGACTGGTTCAGTTGTTAACAACAACTCACTCTTTGCACCAATTCAAGCTTCAGTAGCACAGAATATAGGAACAAACGGTGCGTTGTTAGTATCTGCAAATACAGTTGGTGGTGTTGCAGCTAAATTAATTTCACCACAATCCATTGCAATTGCGACAGCTTCTGTTAAAGAGGTAGGTAAAGAATCAGAATTATTGAAAATGACATTGAAATACAGTGTTGCGATGTTAATCTTCATCTGCGTATGGACATATATATTAAATTTATTCTTATAATGAAATGTTAATACCACAAGTGATTGCTAACGTTTAATAGAACAAAAGCATTTATAAATGCAGATTAAGAAAATAAAATAAGACCAATGGAATGTTGTATTTTTGAAAATATACAAGACACTTCGCAAATTCAGTCGTATGGATGAGAATTTAACGAAGTGTCTTGTTTTGTTTTCAAGATTGAATTGATTGGATTAATGATTATGTCTTAAGAGATAAAACCTCATTCACTATAACATTCAAGGTATTAGCATGCTGTTAAAATATAGCATTGGTCACATGACTTACATTAAAGAACATAGTTGAATAAACGAATAGTGAAACAAGTATGATTCACTATTTTATTATAGTTTATAGCAAAAACGAACCTATGAAAATAACATTAATGGGAGTTGAGCATTTTTAAGAAATCGTTGTAGATAGCTTGTGGTGTATATTGTTCAACTGTCTTATGAGCATTTTTTAAAATAACGTGCTCTTTAAACTCTTGATTAATTAAACGACGTAATTTATTAGAAAGTGCTTCGATATTACCATGTTCGATTAAATAACCATTGATATTATTTTCAATAATTGAATCTGGACCAGTATTGCCATCAAAACTAACCACAATATTACTTTGATTCATTGCTTCTAAAATCACCATACCGAAACCTTCATTTCTAGAAGGGATAACAGTAATTTCACTCATAGCCAATTTATTATTTAGTTCTTGTGTTGACCCTTGTAACTTAATAATATCAGTCATAGCATATGTGTTTATTTGTTTCTGTAAACTACTGCGTTCTTGACCTTCTCCATATATAAAGACTTGATAGCCGAACTGTCGAATTGTATGTTGAATTGGATTGATACTATCGATAAGTAAATCAAATCCCTTTTCATATTCTAGACGACCTGCTGCAGTGATGATTTTTGATTTTGAAGTGTATAGCCTTGGTTCATCAATAATATTAGGAACAACGAATACTGGTGTTTGTAATCTTGATTGGTATTTTTCACGATCAATGGTTGTCAAAGTCGTAACTTTATCTAGGTTTTTGTAAGCAGATATAATTTCAAGTTGATATGGCTCAGGATGAGCATCCAAATTCATGTGTTCCATACCAATAGTCTCTATGTGTGTAGGAACATGTTGGGCTATTAAGATATTAAAACTAGCACGTGTACCGATGATGACGTCTGTATCAACATGCTTTAATGCGTGAATCATTTTTTTCTCAATATAATGTGAAAACTGATTTAGACCAGGTTCAAACTTTGATAATTCCTTCGGTTTAGTAAATGAGGTATATTTATTTATTCGATTGAAAATAATATCCCATAAATTTGATAGTCTAAGTTGATAATTAATTAAGGGTTTAATCTTAATCGACTCGTGAAGTTGAAAATAAGGATAATCGTTCGATTTAAATACAGAAATGATTGTCACTTGGTGTCCTTTTTCAGCTAAAGTATTGGCCAATTGTGAAATAGACTTTACTGTACCACCCATTGCATAAACATTATGCATAAAAAAAGTGATTGATTTCATCAGAAAAACCCCCAAAAGTTACTTGTCATAAATTAAAATTAATTATAGCATGAATTACATTTTAAAATGAATTAAGTCGTAGTTGGAAATGAGATTTGTTTATTAGAGAAGGGATATATGTTGCATTTTTACACTTGGATAGGGTTAATGTTAAAAATTGAGATTATAATCAGTTTGAATTTCAACAAAAATTTCTGTGAATTTAAGTGGATTTAAATAGTGAAAAAGTGCATGATGACAGTGTTTAATGTATTTTTATTCATATTCTTTAGTTTACACTTATCAACAAAAATTGTGTAGAATTTCCGAAATCTCTTTTTTCATTCGACAATTACGTATATAATTAGAAGAGTATGGAAGAGAATATCGTATAGCGATGTTCTTTTTATTATATATAATAACGAAATGTGCTTTTTTATTTTTTATCTATAGAAAACGCTTTATTCAGCTAGTGGAAGTGTTTGTTTTCTAAGTTTTAGAAATAGATAACGTTCTATAATCATATATAAAAGGGGGACTGTGTTTGTTATGAGTACAATACATAGCAAAACAGATGTCATCTTAATTGGTGGCGGAATTATGAGTGCAACATTAGGAACTTTATTAAAAGAACTAGCACCTGAAAAAGAAATTAAGATGTTTGAAAGATTGTCTACACCAGCAGAAGAAAGCACAAATGCATGGAATAATGCGGGCACGGGTCATTCTGCGTTATGCGAATTGAACTATACAAAAGAAAACAAAGATGGATCTATAGATATTGAAAAAGCGATAAAAATAAATGAGCAATTCCAAATTTCAAAACAATTTTGGAGCCATCTCGTTAAAAAGGGTCAACTTGATCATCCAGAATCATTTATCAAACCGGTACCACATATGAGTTTTGTACAAGGTGTTAAGAATGTTGATTTCTTAAAAAGACGTGTTGAACAATTAAATAAAAATGTGTTGTTTAGCAATATGGAAATTACAGATAATAAAGAAAAAATTGCTGAATGGACACCACTTATCATGGAAGGTCGTACGTCACATGTTCCTATGGCAATTACATATGATAAAACAGGTACAGATGTAAACTTCAGTGCGTTGACTAAAAAATTATTCGATAATTTAGCTGATAAACAAGTTGAATTAAATTATAAACATCAAGTTGAAGATTTAAAGCAACGTAAAGATGGTGTATGGGAAGTTAAAGTGAAAGACTTAACTTCAAATGAAGTTAAAATATATGAAAGTGACTTTGTCTTTATAGGTGCAGGTGGAGCAAGTCTACCATTATTACAAAAAACAGGTATAAAAGAATCTAAACATGTCGGCGGCTTCCCTGTAAGTGGCTTATTCTTAGTTTGTAGAGATGAAGCGATTACTAAGAAACACTTAGCGAAGGTTTATGGTAAAGCTTCTGTTGGTGCGCCACCGATGTCAGTGCCACATTTAGATACACGTTATATTGATGGCAAGAGAACACTATTATTTGGCCCGTTTGCTGGTTTCTCACCTAAATTCTTAAAGACGGGTTCTAATATGGATTTAATTAAGTCTGTTAAACCAAATAATATTATTACAATGTTATCTGCGGGTGTGAAAGAAATTAATTTAACGAAATATTTAATTTCGCAATTAACGTTATCAAATGAAGAACGTATGGAAGATTTAAGAACGTTTGTACCAAATGCCAAAAGTGAAGATTGGGAAGTAGTTGTTGCTGGACAACGTGTTCAAGTGATTAAGGATACAGAATCTGGTAAGGGTACTTTACAATTTGGTACTGAAGTAATCACATCAGAAGATGGATCACTATCAGCATTATTAGGTGCATCGCCAGGTGCGTCTACTGCTGTAGATATAATGTTAGATTTATTGAAACGCTGTTATAAGGATGAATTTTCAAATTGGGAAGGTAAAATTAAAGAAATTATACCTTCATTTGGACAAAGATTATCAGAAAATGAAGCCTTATATCGACAAGTTAATGAAGAAATTAAGCAGAATTTAAAAATTGATTAATAACTATGAGTTTGTCACAGTGTTAATAACAACTGATGGCACTTGTATAGCTGATAAGTATATGAGTTTGGGAGATAAATCCTAGAAAAGAGTCTTGGTCATTAGTCTTTCAGACTAAAATAAAAACGATGATTTTTACTGTGAAAATGTAAAAATCATCGTTTTTTCTATTATTTTCAAATTGATTATCACTTAGTGCTATTATTTTTCTTATGTCGTCTTTCATTCTCATGAACGTTGCATCGTGGTCAGTTTTAGCGTAATGATTTCATTTTCCCAATAATTTCTAACTGCTTTTTTTATTTATTCTTACGATTAATAATGTCTTTGAATTCATTTAACTCGTTATTTTTTTCTTGTTTTATCTCAGAGATAATGTCTGTTTCGATTAATTCATTATAAAGTCACTTGATCAATCAATCCATAATTGGATTCACTCTAAAGCGATGAATCGTTCTATAAGAAGGCGTTTGATTTTGTACTAAGAATACGATCAGTTAAAGTGCTTTAGATTCTCTGTTCGGAAGAAAACGATTGATTGCGAGACACCTGAGGGAGTAGGGTGGGTGTCGAGACCAAGGCTCGACCCATCCCCCTAGGTAAGCGAGCAATCACAATACGGCGTATTGATACTGGGGAATTATAACCTAGACTCTTTCATTTACAATATTGTGGTTTGTTGACGCTCTAACTTTAGTAAGCGCATCAAATATCTTCTACAACAATTAAGGCTTGTTAAGTAGTTTCTTCTATAAATATTTGACCTATAGTAAATATTTATAGGAATACGCTCAAAATAAGAGAATTTGTAAGTTTGTATAACATAATTAATTTAATCTGTATGCCTTGTGTTATTACGAGGTAATGAGATGGTAAAACTAGTGCCAATTTGTGGCTTGCTGTCTACCTTAATTGTGCCATCATGCAATTCAATAATCGCTTTAGTTATTGCCATGCCTAGCCCATTACTATTATCATTACTACGTACTTTAAAGAAACGTTCGAATAGCCTTTCTTGTGTTTCTAGTGACATGCCTTCGCCTTCATCTGTAATAGAACAAATAATCTCATCTTGAGTTGATGTTAAATTAATTTCTATTACGCCATGTTGATGGGAATATTTAATTGCGTTAGTAATGATATTTTGAAATGCTTGATGTAACAAACGTTCATTTCCAATCAATGCAACTGTTGCTAATTCTGTCATAATCATTAATTCCTTTTGATTTGCGGAAAATTGCTCATGACGAATAATATTTTGTAATAAATCCTTTAACTGAATGGTGTCTGTAAAGGTTAAGTGCTCAGCATTATCCAACTCTGATAATAATAGTAGTGCTTTTGTTAGGTCGCTTAAACGTGTTGTAATTTGATGAATTTCATCAATATAGTGATTAGCAGTTTCATGGTCTTTACTATGCTTTAATTGATCCAATAAATGATGGATATGTGTGAGGGGGGTCTTAATCTCATGGGAGACATTTTGCACAAAGTACTGTCTCATATCGTCGAGTTGCTTAAGTGACTGACGCATAGTTTCAAAACGATATTGTAGTGTTCCTAATTCATCATGCCTAGTAATTCGAATCGGTTTACTGAAATCGCCATTCATCAAATATTCAGTTGCTCTTTTGAGTTGTTGTACAGGTTTTATAATGGAATAAGTAGATGTGATGGTGAGAATAATTGATATAAATAGTAACAAACTAATTAATATAGCTAAAAATATTCTGAATTCACCAAACGTTTTACCAATATCAGGTCTCATAAAGACCGCTAAATGTTGTTTATGCGATTTGAATTGTACTCCGACAGTATTTTTAGTCGTGTTATCAAAAAATCCTGTCACAATTGGATTATATGGAAGATGTTTAATTCCATGATATGCCTTACCGTCTAAAACATCCTTAATTGCTTGTGTAGAAACATTATCTGTACGAAATCTTTCTCCATAAAAATGCTTCTCACCTGAAGACGAAACGGTCATAATTTGATAATTCATTTCTCCTAGGTGCTTAAAGTAAGGTTTCAAGTTACTCATATTGGCATCTTGTTGAAAACTTTTTGCATCTTTAAGTGTGCGCATAATTTTAGCATCGTTATTCGCTTTAAGCGTATTATGATAAATAATATTTGTTATGAAAAAACTGATAATAGCACTTAATAGCATGACAACAATCGTATAAATTGCAATTCTAATGTACAGTGATCTAAACATAATCTGTCACCTTATAACCTAAACCGCGAACAGTTTGAATTTTTACGGATGTTTGAAGTTTCTCTAAACGTTTTCTGAGTCTTTTAATATGGACATCCACCGTTCTTTCATCACCCGCATAGTCAAAACCCCATATTCGTTCAATTAAGTCATCCCTATGAAATACCTGTTTAGGGTGAGAAACCAACAGGAATAATAATTGAAATTCTTTATTAGGCAAATACATGGTTTTTGAATTTGCTGTAATTTCTAAATATGCTTGATTTAAAGTTAAATTGCCAAAAGTTAATTCATTTTGAGCATTGATATTATAACGCTTAAGTACCGCTTTAATTCTAAAGATTAATTCCTTAACTTCAAAGGGTTTCGTAACATAATCGTCAGTTCCGGTTAAATAAGCTTGTTCTTTATCACTCAAGGCATCACGTGCAGTGAGCATGATTACCGGTAATTGATAATCTTCCTTTAAATGCTGGCATAATTCAAATCCATTCATGCCATCCATCATAATATCAACAATAGCAATGTCGACTTGATTATGCTCTAAATATTTTAGGGCAGATTCAGCATTTTCATGGATTGCTGTATCTATACTTTCATTCTTAACATGTTTAGCTACATAATCTAAGATTTGTGTATCATCATCAACGATTAAACAAGTGGGCATCTTTTACGTCTCCTCCATTAGTTTATTGTAATTATAAACATAACTATAACTACTAAACAAATTTCCAAATATGCACATCAGTTCATATTGAGTTCATATAAGCGTTGTAACTTTATTAATATAACAACGAATAGGGAGTGAATTTTCAATATGAAACTTGCATGGAAAGAAATGAAATATTATAGATTTCGTTATATTTTAATTATGTTTATCATTTTGTTACTTGCAACAATGGTGTTATTTATCAGCGGACTTGCTCAAGGTTTAGCTAGAGAGAATGTGTCACTATTGGATAATATGAAAGCACAAAAATTTGTGATGGAGGACAATAAAAAACCACAATTAGAACAATCCAATATTCAACATCACAAACAACAAGAGATTGAACAGATCATTAATCAACAACCATTACAACTTGCCTCACAAACATTGAAATTAAATGATGATGAAGAGACAGTTACGATGATTAATTTGTTAGAACAAGACAAACCTCAATTAATTAAAGGTAGTTATCCAACGAAAAATAATGAGATAGCAATTAATGAAAAACTAAAGGCACAAGGTCTGACTATTGGTGATCAAGTTCAATTGAAATCAGGCACAAAGTTAAAAGTTACCGGTGAGATAAACGATACGATGTACGCACACAGCTCAGTTGTAGTGATTTCAAATCAAGGGTTCAACAAATTAAATACAAAGGCGAGTACGGTTTATCCATTAATAAATATATCTAAAAAAGACCAACAAGCATTGAAAAAAATATCTGGTATAGCTATTAATGATAAGGCAGATGTTAAAAATGCGATACCAAGTTATCAGGCAGAACAGTCACCATTAAATATGATGGTAATCAGTTTATTTGTTATTTCAGCAATTGTACTTACAGCTTTCTTCTATGTAATGACAATACAAAAGACCGCTGAGATAGGTATATTAAAAGCGATTGGTATAAGCACACGTCATCTCATCAATGCATTATTAGTACAGATTATTGGAACGACAATGGTTAGCACTATTGTTGCGATTGGGATTATTTTACTATTATCTACCATAATGCCAGTGACGATGCCATTTCATATTACATTATTAAATTTATTATTAGTATTTTCGGTATTTATTGTAGTTGCTGTGATAGGAGCATTATTATCTTTAGTTAAATTATTTAACGTGGATCCAATAGAAGCTATAGGGGGAAGAGAATAGTGAGTTTAATAGTTAAAGAAGTTCATAAATCATTTGGTAATGGATCATCAGAAACGCGCGTTTTAAAGGGAGTTAATTTTACTGCAAAAAATGGACAATTTATTATATTAAATGGTTCTTCAGGTTCGGGAAAGACAACGTTACTAAATATATTAGGTGGATTATTAACGCAAAGTGCTGGTGAAATTATATACAATGACCATGCAATGTATAATGATTTGAAGAAGGCGAGTAGCATGCGTTTACATGATATAGGATTTATCTTTCAATCTTCACATTTGATAACTTATTTAACAGTGATAGATCAATTAGTCACTGTAGGGATAGAAGCGGGAATGTCTAAACGAGAAGCGAAGGATAGAGCACGACAACTATTAACACGTATTGGTTTGCAACATCGGTTAGACGCTTATCCTAATATGTTATCGGGTGGAGAGAAACAAAGGGTTGCAATTATGAGAGCGTTTATGAATCAACCGAAGTTAATTCTAGCTGATGAACCAACTGCTAGTTTAGATGCAAAACGTGCAACAGAAGTAGTTGAAATGATCGCTAATGAAGTTAAGACGCAAGGGTTAATTGGAATAATGATTACACATGATCGACGCTTATTTTCATATGCTGATCAGTTAATCGAATTAGATGAAGGCAAAGTGATTTCAAATTAATCAAAAATAGAGTGTTTGCGTTATTGTGAAATAAGTAAGAGGTTGAGATACAATCGTTATTCTAATGTAATAACGATGTCTCAACCTCATTTTTTTACCAAGTTGGAATATGCCATAAAGCCATGATGCAAATAAAGAATAATGAGGCAAAATAGATTGTTAAAATGAATTTATATTGATACATTAACGCTAAAAAGTCTCTGACTAAGGCGATTTCTAAGAAATGATAGGGTGTATGACTACCTGCACCAGAGAGTTTTAAGTGGAATTTTTGTCCAAATCTCAGTGCACGTAATATATGGAATTGGCTCGTGATGCAAATGATAGACTTTGACCTATCTTGTATGTTGTTCAATAGTGCAGTTGTGTACTGAATATTTTCAAAGGTACTCGTAGATCGGTCTTCCATAATGATTTGAGATTTAGGTACACCATGATCAACTAGATATCTACTCATTGCTAAGGCTTCGGATATTGGCTCGTCTGGACCTTGGCCGCCACTGACAATTATTGTTGCTGTTGGATGTTCTTTAAAAATATCGAGCGCTTTATTGAGTCGTTCTGCTAACATTGGTGTAACGCGTTCTGTGAAAATACCAGCTCCCAATATAAGTATTATATCAATTTCTTTGTTAACCGATACTCTTGAGAAACTTGATGTACATACGGCGTAACATAAAAATGCATAAATAGTACTAAAGGCAATAGCAGCTAGCCAATAAAAGATAGCATTAAACGCAATGGGTATTAAAGAGATATATGCACAAGCAGCAGCAAATAAACCAACTTTATAAATGATTTTTCCAAGACGCTGTAAAAATAAGCGACCTGCAGCAATATATCTTAAATTATTGTGTCTATAGCAAAGTGTCGCTATACCGATTGCCATAGCTATTAATAAAGCAATGGGGTATGTATGAGCGCCAATGTTAATTATTATAACGATAAATCCTAATATTACCTGGGTAATAAAAAAATTAAGACGAACGAATAGATTAATATTAAAAGTCATGCCAATGCATATGACAATAATCATAAAGGATAATAATATAGGGAGTATGTTCATGGGTCACCTCGAATTACAATTGTATATTTAATGTAAGTTATACCGCTTAAATTAGCAAATGTAATTATTATTTTAGACTGAATGTGTGGAAAATTTGTAGAAATTAACGATTCTTATGAAAAGGTTTACAATATTAGTTATATAAATGTATATTTGAATAAATTAGAATAAGGTAATAACAGGGGATATAGAGGTGACGAAACATGGTAAAAGATATAAATAACCATATTGAATTTATGAAAGAATTTTTAAATGATATAAATACGTTATTAGCAAATCTATCTGTTAAAATACGTGAAGAATATCATGTCTCTAAAGAACAGGCATATGTCATTAGAATGTTAGAACATGAGAAGGCACTGTCTTTGACTGAAATAACTGATAGACAAGGTGTAAATAAAGCTGCAGTAAGTCGCAGAATAAAGAAACTCATCAATGCTGGATTAGTACAATGGGATAAATCAGAAGATAGTATGGATCAAAGAATGAAATATATCAAGCTTACGGAATTGGGAAAGCAATTTAACATTGAAAGTAAGCAAGTCATTAGTGATATTGTAGGCAATCTTTCCAGTGATCTGTCAGATGAACAAATAGAACAAGCACGTTATGTTTTAGAAATAATTGATCATAGAATAAAGCAAGTTAATATTGAGAATAACTTTTAGTGATGACAAATCTAATTTAGTTTACTTATGATATATTTTGTAGCAATTGGAGTTTAAGTGACGATTGACGCTTATTTATAAAGTGACAATCGTTTTATTATGTCAATTGATCACTTCTTTAAGACTAAATACGTATATCAATTTTTACCGATTAAATTTATAATAAAAAAGGATATCTATAGAAATTGCTTTTTAGCAATGACATTACAAATTACTAACAATCTATAGAATGATATAGTTTCACGTTGTGTTATGTTAAAATAACGAGATAGTGTAAAAAATTCAGGATTACAGAGGTGATAAAATGCAAAAATGTCCTGAGTGTGGGGGAAATATGCGAGATGGACAAAGAAAATGTCGTCATTGTGGCCATCGAATTAAAGGGCGAGCGAATGATAACGAAATGACGAGAGCAACTAAAGAAAGTAATTCTACATCTAATTTGAAAATACGTAAAATTATACCCTTTGGAATTGCATTTTTTATCATTGTTTTACTTATTATTATTTTCTTTTTGGTTAGGAATTTTAACTCTCCTGAGGCTCAATCTGAAATATTAATCAATGCAATTGAAAATAATGATACGCAAAAGCTTTCTACGTTATTAAGTTCACAAAATAATAGTGTTGATGAAAATGAAGCAACAGCATATATAAAATATATTAAAAAAGAAGTCGGTATGAAGCAATTTGTTAAAGACGTCAATAACAAGATTACTAAGCTTAATAAGAGTTCGACGAAAGAAGCGGGCTTCGTAACAGCTAAAAATGGTGAGAAGGTATTGCGAATTAGTAAAAATGGACGCCGCTATTTCTTGTTCGACAATATGAGCTTTACTGCACCAACGAAAGAGGCAATTGTTAAGCCGAAATACGATACTACATATAAATTTAAATCACAAGATAAACAAAAAACAGTAGTAGCTGATAAGAATAAGACCACTTCCTTAGGTAAGTTTATTCCAGGTGATTATGAACTTGATGCTAAAAAGGAAATGGAAAATGGACAATTCAGTGGTCAGTTGAAATTTAACTTTAACAATAGTAATAATGAAACAATTGACGTTACTGAAGACTTTAATGAAGCATACATTCAAGTAGAATTGAACGGAGCTAGTAACATTGATAAAAATACAGTTAAAGTCAAAATAAATGATAAGACCTATAAATACAAAAAGGATAAATCATATGGTCCATATCCAAAAACACAAGAAGTTACGATTTCTGCAGAGGGACAAGCTAAAAAGAAAACATTTAAGTCATCTGCAACAACTGTAAAAACAGATAATCTTCGTGATAATACCCATGTTTCATTGAATTTTGATGAAGATGAAATTGATAAATATGTAAAGAAAAAAGAGAAAGAAGAAAACAGTTTTAGAAATAAGGTTGTTAATTTTTTCGGTAAATATACAACAGCACTCAACAGTGCAAGTAGTCAAAATGATTTCAGCGTAATATCAGATTACTTAAAGAAGAATTCAGCAAACTATAAAGAAACTAAAAAAGATATAGCATCTCAAAATGCTTTATATATTCAACAACCTCAGATTACAGATATCGTACGTGTTGGAAAAACATTTTATGTGACGGGTCAAACCTTCAAGGCGAATGGTGAATATGGTAATGTTAGCTACGAATTAGAAGGTAGTAAAGATGCTGATGATTTAAAGGTAGTAAATTATAGTGAATCATAGTTGAAAACATACTCAGAATAGTGGTGAAGTTGTCTATAACAATAGATGACTTCGCTACTATTTTTTATATTACAAGTATAGAACAAAGTGAATAATTATATACAATCAACTGAAATGAAAACTTTTTTGAATATATTGTAGTAAGGTATTTAAAAAGTCATGCGCTAAAGATATAATTAATAGCAATTAACTGTTGAACGGAAATTTGAACTACAACAGTACGACAAAATAATATACTTCAAATAGGCTGTAGAAACATTGGCAGCCTAAATTTATTTATAGGAGCGTTTAAATGGATAAAACACAAGAAACTCAAAAGCAATCTTTATTGTTTATTATCATACTTGGTGCTTTAACAGCCATTGGTGCATTATCTATTGATATGTTCTTACCAGGTTTGCCTCAAATTCAGTCAGACTTTAATACGACAACTTCAAATGCACAGCTGACACTTTCATTCTTTATGATAGGTTTAGCTTTAGGGAATTTATTTGTTGGACCGATTTCCGATGCTATTGGTAGAAAACTACCATTAATGATAGCAATGCTACTTTTTACATTAGCCAGTATTGGTATTATCTTTATTGATAATATTTGGATAATGGTCAGTTTACGATTTGTTCAAGGATTTTGTGGAGGAGCAGCGGCAGTCATTTCACGAGCAATCTCTAGTGACTTGTATAGTGGAAAACAACTTACTAAATTCTTAGCATTACTCATGCTAGTTAACGGTGTCGCACCAGTCATTGCCCCTGCATTAGGTGGGGTGATCCTATCATTTGCCTCTTGGAGAATGGTGTTTGTCATCCTTACACTATTTGGTATATCTATGTTGGCGGGCACTGTATTTAAAGTAACTGAATCATTACCAATAGACCGTAGAGACAGCCCGCATTTATTAAGTATTTTTAAGAACTTTAAAGACTTACTTGTTACTCCGCGTTTCGTCTTACCTATGTTGATTCAAGGCGTGACCTTTATTATGCTATTTAGTTACATATCAGCTTCGCCATTCCTAACACAAAAGATTTATGGATTATCAGCCCAACAATTTAGTATTATGTTTGCTTGTGTTGGAATTAGTTTAATTATTTCTAGCCAGGCTACAGGAAAATTAGTAGATTATATTGAACGTTTAGTACTACTGAGAATATTGACTATAGTACAACTGATAGGTGTGGCATGGGTATCCATTACACTATCAATGCATTTGAGTATCTGGTTATTATTTATAGGATTTATTATTCTTGTTGCACCTGTTACCGGTGTGGCTACTTTAGGATTTTCAATTGCAATGGAGGAACGTACAGGCGGTAATGGTAGTGCTTCTAGTCTATTAGGTTTAGTGCAATCATTATTAGGTGGTATTGTCACGCCATTAGTAGGTTTATTTGGAGAAGCAAACTTCATTCCATATGTCAGTATAATTATCATATCTGGTATATTATTGATTATTTTACAAATTTTGAATTATTTTGTATTTAAAGCAAAGCAACCGCAATAATAATTAAGAAACCGAGCATTGTATTCAGATACAGTACTCGGTTCTTTTGTGTTGTTTTGTACTTATAAACCATTCAATACGCTCCTATATAAACTAATTATATAGAAGCATATTATCACATCTTATGAGTTTAAATTTGAGTTGCTGTAATTTATACAACCTCTTTAGTCACACGATGTTTGTTTATGATTATCGCCTTAGTTTAATGGCATTAGCCAACAGGATTTGTGCAAGTTCGTCGGGTGATTCTTTACAATCCTCTCTAATCCAATAATAAATAAGTCCGATTTGTCCACCTACTGCATAGATAACAAATTGCTTTTTATTTAAAACATTTGTGTAATTATCCAGTAACTTTGTATAGGTTTCCTTTGTTTCGTGGACATAATCTGAAAATAAATCTCGATTAGGATGAGTGACTAATATGGCATGAAAGAAACCATAGTGTCTCTGAATGTAAGTTAAAATAACTTTGAAGAATTTATATAATTTATAGTGGTCAATTTCAACATCTTTAAAGCTATCGTAGAATGCGTTTAATAATTTAGTGTATTTGTCTAAATGATATGTTTGAATGGTTGACATTAAATCATATTTATCTTGGAAATAATCATAAAAGGTTGTTCGATTAATGCCACTATATGCACAAATCATCTTGATGGTTATATTTTCAAATGGTTGCTCTTCTAAGAGGATAATCATATTTTTTATTATTTTATATTTTGCGTTTCGTTTCATGTTTCCTCCCTCTAAAAAGAACAAAAAATGACCTACCCAACACATTTAAAATAACTGTTGGTGTTTTTTTGATTTTCATGTCTCTATAATATATAAAGTGAATTTTAAAAGCAAATAGGAGGAAAGAGTAATGAAGAAAATGGTATTAATCAATGTCATTACCATTGTAGTTCTTGTAATTTTAGGAGTAGTAGGTTTCCATTTTTATAATCAAGCTACAAGTTATGTAAGTACAGATAATGCCAAAGTTGATGGCGAACAAATTAAAGTTTCTGCCCCAGCTTCTGGTGAAATTAAATCTTTCGACGTGAAAAACGACGAAAAAGTAGATAAAGGTGACAAAGTCGCTAAAATCGCAGTTAAAGGTGATGATGGACAAGCTCAAACAATGTCTATTAAAATGCCTCAAAACGGTACAATCGTAAAAACGGATGCTATGGAAGGTTCTATGGTTCAAGCAGGTTCTCCAATAGCATATGCTTATAATTTAGATGATTCTTACATTACTGCCAATGTTGATGAAAAAGATATTGCAGATGTTGAAGAAGGTAAAGATGTTGATGTAAAACTTGACGGTGAAGATGCGAAACTTAAAGGTAAAGTTGAAGAAGTCGGTAAAGCAACAGCTTCTAGCTTCTCATTAATGCCTTCATCAAATAGTGATGGTAACTATACAAAAGTTTCTCAAGTAGTACCTGTGAAAATTTCACTTGATTCAAAACCATCTAAAAATGTTGTTCCAGGAATGAACGCTGAAGTCAAAATTCATAAAAACTAAGGGGGGTCTATAAATGACAATGGCCTTCATTATTATTTACGTAGTCATAGCGCTCATTCTTGTTGCTTTGATTAATTTAGTTGTTGTAAAAAACAGCAAAAGAAAGTCAAAACGACAATTGGAACAAACTAAGCATAGTAAGCATGCTTCAAATGAAAGTTATCAATCTAAATTTAAAGTGAATGACGACCATGATTCTAAAGAATCAAATGTAGCATCATCTTATAAACAAGATGTAGAAGATGATCAAGATAAGGTTGAAGCAAATCCAGCTCAATCTATAGCATCGACTGAAGATAACAGACAAACAACAACAGATTCAGACCATGAGCAAATTAACCCTAATTCAGAAGAAGCCCAAGTAAATGAACAGTTAAAACAAAAACATAGTTCATTTATGTTCGGTAAAGGGACATCTCAAGGTAAAGTATTAATCGCAATGATATTTGGTATGTTTATTGCGATCTTAAACCAAACACTGTTAAACGTTGCATTACCAAAAATCAATACAGATTTTAATATTTCTGCGAATACTGGTCAGTGGCTAATGACAGGGTTTATGTTAGTGAATGGTATTTTAATACCAATCAGTGCGTTTTTATTTAATAAATATTCTTATAGAAAATTATTCTTAGTTTCTATGACATTATTTACAATAGGTTCTCTAGTTTGTGGACTATCAGGTTCGTTTACAATGATGATGATCGGACGTGTCTTACAAGCAATTGGTGCTGGTGTCTTAATGCCACTTGGTACTAATGTATTTATGACAATCTTCCCACCAGAAAGACGTGGGGCAGCAATGGGTATGTTAGGTATAGCGATGATATTAGCACCAGCAATTGGTCCTACATTATCAGGTTATATCGTTGAAAACTATCACTGGAACGTAATGTTCTATGGTATGTTTATTATTGGTTTGGTATCACTTGCAATCGCATATATTTGGTTTAGAGTGTACCAAGTTACTACAAATCCAAAAGCCGATATACCAGGTATTATATTTAGTACGATTGGTTTTGGTGCATTGTTATACGGCTTCAGTGAAGCAGGTAATGATTCATGGAGTTCACCAGTAGTTGTTATTTCATTAATCGCAGGTGTTGTATTTATTGCAGCATTTGTAATTCGAGAAGTAACTATGCGTGTGCCAATGCTTGATATGGCAGTATTAAAATATTCAGGCTTCACGCTTACTACAGTAATCAATATGATTGTTACGATGAGTTTATTTGGTGGTATGATCCTATTACCATTATATTTACAAAACTTAAGAGGATTTACGCCAGTACAATCAGGTTTATTATTACTACCAGGTGCATTAATTATGGGTGTTATGGGACCTATCGCCGGTAGATTACTTGATACAATTGGTATTAAACCGTTAGCATTAGTAGGTACAGCAATTATGACCTATGCTACATGGGAGTTAACAAAATTAAACATGAATACGACTTATGGTCATTTAATGTTAATTTATATTGTTCGTTCATTTGGTATGAGTTTTATCATGATGCCAATTATGACAGCAGGTATGAACTCATTACCACAGCGTTTAATCGCACATGGTAACGCGTTAACAAATACGTTAAGACAATTAGCAGGTTCAATTGGAACAGCATTGTTAGTAACGGTAATGTCTACTCAGACAACACAACATATCGCTTCATACAGTCAAGCATTAGATAAAACAAATCCATTTATTAAAGATAGACTACAAGAAATGTCACAAGCATTAGGTGGAGAACAAATGGCAACACAAAGTGTGTTAGAATTTGTTCAAAAATTAGCCTCTATTAATGGTGTTAACAGTGCCTTCTTAATCGCAACAGGATTAAGTGCGTTAGCATTTGTCTTGAGTTTATTCTTAAAAGGTAAATCTCATTATATGTCAAATGAAGAATAAGTATTAAAAAACAGGAAGACTCATTATTTGAATAGCATTTCTCAAATGTTTTCACGCGCTAAGTGTGAACATTGAGTTTTGCATTTTCATAATGAATACTTCCTGTTTTTTTTATTATATTAAAATTTAGTTTGTCTATTTCTGAAGAATAGGCTAATAATTAATAATGCGATACTACATGTTAATAAGATGAATGCGTTATGAATAGCAACTGCCTCAGTTAATATTTGTTCTGGGCTAAGGTTAATGTAGTGTTGGCTCATTGAGTCGGAAATACTTTTGGCAATGTTCTCAATTAAAAATGAGAAACCAAATGTGATGACAAACATGATTGCTAAAATAAATAAATTCAACATTTTTAATGCAGTACGGTTAAATATCAATGTAAAGATCGTTAAGATTAAGCTCAAAATACATGCACTAAAAAATACATAAAATACGAGTATTAAGCTATCAATGTGTGATTGGAGATTATCGATATTTTCAATATTGATATTTAAGTTACCCATGTGATTCATTGTATTTTGTAAGTTCGTTATTTGATGGAATGTGATCGGCTCGTTAACGAAAGTTAAATTTAATATGGGCTCTTTAAACATACTGTAGCCTGTAATTGCTACTAATATTAGCACGATAACTTGAATCACGATATTAATCCACGATTTCTTCTTTCGGCTACGACGTGTGCCTCTGTACATAGGTTCGCTTGTTAATGTATGTTCAAAATCTTCGAATTGACGGTTGGTTTCTGCCATGAGTGTACTCCTTTCTAAATAGTTGCAATGGTACTATTTTGTGATTTTAATGATAGTTTTGTTATAATGTGAAGTAATTGATATGTTTTAAAATTTGGGATAGTATACTTAAAATATAAAATCGTTTAGATATAATATTAATTGCTTATTCACACTATGCGATGGCTGAAATTAAATGTCATTGAATTAATTTTACCATAACATTTATTTGATATTCCAAATAATATGAAATTTTTCATGGGTTTGCGTAATAAACTGAGATTGGATGGATTAAACATGAAATCTAGATTAACAACGAAATTCATAAATAAATATTTATTACCGTTTCGCTCAATCATTTTTGAAAATGATACGGATTTCGAGCGCTTTTTGAAAAATAGAGAACAGCAAAATCAAAAGAAGCATAAGCAACCAGAAACATTGAATGTAAAATCTGATTTAGATAAACAGCAATTAGGGGATATGCAACTATTTAGATTTAGATTTCGTCATAGTCACCAGAAAAAAATACTTTATATTCACGGTGGGTATAATGTGTTGCAACCTTCTGCATTTCACTGGCGTTTCATGGATAAGCTTGCTTTAAGTACGCTTAATGAAGTGGTATTACCTATCTACCCCAAAGCGCCGGAATATCACATTGATGACACATATAAGGCCATACAACAAGTTTATGACCAATTGTTAACAGAATGTAGCAATGAGGATATTGTCTTGATGGGTGATGGTACAGGTGGGGCATTGGCATTAGGTTTTGTACAACAGCTAGTAGCTGAAGGTCAACCGCTGCCTAACAAAATATATCTCTTTTCTCCATTATTAGATGCGACATTTAGTAATGAGGACATCACTGAGGAACTTGAGCGTAAAGATGTCATTGTAAACAAGCAAGGTGTGCAACGTATTTTAAGTGAATGGTCTGAGCAGACGCCATTAGATAACCAACGTGTATCTCCATTGAATGGGTCACTTGAACACTTACCACCGATATATATGTTTGGCGGCACGAGAGAAATATATTTACCTGATATGACTAAATTGGCGCATTTACTGGAAGACAACCAACGACCTATTCATTTTTATGAATATAAACGAATGGTTAATGCCTTCCCATTATTACCAATTAGAGAGTCACATAAAGTTGTAAAGCAAATTGTGAATACAATAAATCAATAATATATGTGATAAGTAAACCTTACTGATTAACTATAGATGAAAACAAGATCACACAATTTATTATCCTAATTTATGAAAACGAAGTAATTTCAAAATCTGATTAAAAAAGATTATCAATAATCAAACAAAAAGACAGGCAATGACATGATATATGTCTGCCTGCCTTTTTAATTATTATAAATTAATTGATGAAATTAGACTTCCTTATCATTATGAATCGTTGTTCTAATAGTATGGATGACATGTATTTGACCCTTAAGTTGATAATATTGAGCAATAAAGTGTTCAAAGTCATCAGTAGGTTCGCTAAGTCTGTCGAACTTTGATAGTAAATCTTGATACTCAGTTGAATAATTGGTTGCATAAGTTTCATAATGCGCTAAAAATGTATCAGTATCACTATAAGTATTGAGCAGTGTATCAATGGCGTCGAGCGCTTTCTTTTGTCCTTGGTAGTATGCAATATCGAAACCGCGTTGAATTAATTTACTGTCTGGTCCATTGATGACCAGTGCTTTATTTTGATTCAGTTCGCTCAATTCATATTTAGTTGTATCAAGTAAATCATAAAGTTGCATTTGTACTTTTTCATGCATAGATTGTGTCATATATTGAACTCCTTAGTTTGGAATGTTGATGCGGTGACCTAATTGCTTTGGCCATTTCATGTTGGGTTGTTGATTGTAAACATCTGTTATTTGAGTTGTGAATTGCATTGGGAAAGGCGCTGTACGATTGGTTTGTCTATCGATTCCTAGCATCATTGCTTCATTTGTTGCTACAGTTGTCCCATCAGCGTTTGTCATAATTGAAAAGAAATGTAGTCTTTTAGCATCGAAATTATAAAGATAGATAGTTATCGTAAACGTACTAGGATATTTTAATTCTGCCAAATATGAAGTATGTTCTTCAACTGTAAACAACGTGTAGTTGAGTTGCTCACGTTCCTCTAGTGATAATCCATGTTGATAGTTAAATTGATTAATTGCTTCACTAAATACAATATTATAATTTGCATCATGTACGTGCCCGTTATGGTCAATCATATCCTCAGTTACTTTAGCATTATAAGTAAATGGTATGTTCATTCTAAAAACTCCTTGAAGATTCTTAATACTACAAAATAATTACTTTTAGTTTACTAAATTTATTATTAACTTACACGTATTGTATTTCATGATAAAATAAAGAAAATACTTTGAGGTGTGACGATATGAGTATGACGATTAAATATCAAACTGCTAAACAAAGGTTACAACAAGTCGATCAAATTGAAACGATACCCAAAGATGCTACATTAATTTGGTGTGATTTTACTGAACCTACTGCGGCAGACAATGAAATCCTACAGTCTTATTTTAACTTTAATAAACTAGAAATAGATGATACAGTTAATGGGACACCGCGTGCGAAGTACAAAGCTTATGACACATACCAATATATCGTGTTTCATAGTGTGACACATGATAATACGATTAAAGCACTTAACTTATTCATTAAAGATAATATGCTCATTACGTATCATCATAAACCCTTTGCTATTTTGTCTGATGTTGAACAGTTAATAACTGAACATTTTCAACCAGATTTAGATACATCGGATTTAGTATTACATATTTTAGACAAGATGGTCGATAGTTACTTTAAACCAATAACTGAAATAGAAGATAAGGTTTATGCATTTGAAGACCATCAAGTTGATGAAAGTACAAATAAAACAGTCATGGATAAGGTTTATAAGATTAGATCTCAAATCATTCAAATAAAGCGTATTATTTATCCAATGAGAGAGCTTGTCGATGATTTAAAGGAGAGCCACATTTTACTTGTAGATAATAAAAATCATATGTATATTCAACATATAGATGATCATTTAATTAAACAAGTTAACATATTGAAGATAGCGCAAGAGATGACTAATGAAATTAGAGATAATTATTCATCCTACACTTCTTACAAGATGAACAGTGTGATGCAAGTGTTGACCTTGGTGTCGGTAATATTTTTACCCTTAACTTTAGTAACTGGTATATATGGGATGAACTTTACGAATATGCCTGAATTAAAATGGCATTATGGTTACTACATGGTTCTATGCTTGATGTTATTTATCAGTATTGCTTGTATTATATATTTTAAAAGGAAGAAATGGTTTTAACTGGGAAATCAATAACGGAACTGTGTTTCCGATGAATAGATAACTGACAATAAGGATTAAGAGTAGGAGTAAAATTAATGAGCGATTTAAAAAGAGAACAACGAAAAAATGAGCATGTTGAAATAGCGATGGCACAACAAGATGCTTCAATTTCAGATTTTGATGAAATGAGGTTTGTCCATCATTCGATTCCAAATATTGATGTCGCTGATGTGAACTTGCAAAGTGAATTACAGGATTTCACAATGAAACAACCGATTTACATCAATGCGATGACAGGTGGCAGTGAATGGACTAAAAATATAAATGAAAAATTGGCAATTATTGCTAGAGAAACTGGAATGGCAATGGCAGTAGGTTCGACTCATGCTGCTTTGAGAAATGCAAAGATGAGTTCTTCATTTAGTGTAGTTAGAGATGCCAATCCAGAAGGTATGATATTTAGTAATGTTGGTGCAGATGTTCCTGTAGACAAAGCTGAAGAAGCTGTGAAATTACTAGATGCTCAAGCATTACAAGTACATGTGAATTCACCGCAAGAATTAGTTATGCCAGAAGGGAACAGGGTATTCTCTACATGGATGGAGAATTTAGCACAAATCATACAACGTGTTAAAGTTCCTGTTATTGTAAAAGAAGTTGGATTTGGCATGAGTAAAGAGATGATAAAGGCGTTAAATGAAATCGGCGTACGTTATATTGACGTAAGTGGCAGAGGCGGCACAAACTTTGTTGATATTGAGAATGAACGTCGCGAATATAAAGATATGGACTACCTTGGGCAATGGGGTCAAACTACCGTAGAATCATTGTTAGAATCTACTGCGTTCCAACAAGACATGAACTTCTTTGCTAGTGGTGGTGTGAGAACACCATTAGATGCTGTGAAATGTTTAGCACTTGGTGCACGAGCAGTAGGTATGTCGCGTCCATTTTTAAATCAAGTTGAGAATAATGGGATAACAGCCACACTAGACTATGCAGAACAATTCACTGACCATATGAAGAAAATAATGACAATGTTAAATGCCCAATCTATAGACGAATTAAAGCAAGCACAAATTGTTTATGGTCCAAGGCTACATGCTTGGATTGAACAAAGAAATTTAGATATTAAATAAATCAATTGCAATAATAATTTAAACAAGCGCTTAAATGTCTTTTGTCAAAGTCATCTAAGCGCTTGTTATTTACTTTCAGCTCATGATATGTCTCTCAATGATAAGTTCGATGTTTGGAGATAATCATATGTACGAAGCATCATATTGTGTTACATACGCCATGTTACATACGCCATGTTAAATCTGGATTGTCCATCTCGGATTTCTTCATTCTTGAAACATATGGGTTTCCTTTGACGGTAAATCTTAATGGTTTAGTTGTCCATTCTCCTTTGTTAGGAATACCAATACGTGCACTTTCTTCAATGCGTTGAGGATATTTACGATTTTTAGTATCGATGAGTAAACGTCCTTCATTCAAACGAGAACCATCCAAATATCGTGGAATGTTAAAAGCTTTTGTCCATTTACCAGGACCGTTCGTTATTTCAAAACCTGTTTTGCCTCGACGTTTTGCCATGATTTCGATACCTTCTTCAGGTTCGACAGCTCTAATTAATACACCTTCAGGAATACCTTCTTGCTGTGTAACAAAATTTATTAATAAATGCGTATGCATGACATGTGCATAGATTGTACCACCATTTTTATACAAAGATTCAACTTTTGGAGTACGTTTACCTTTATATCCATGGGCAGCTTGATCTTTTGTGCCTACATAAGCTTCAGTTTCTACAATATATCCCGTTAATATTTGTTGTTCATCATGAAAAATAATGCGCACGCCGAGTAAATCACGAGCGATTGTAATGGTGTCCCTATGTATAAAATCCATGAAAACTTTACCTCCATTGTTTGTTACTTATAAAATAATTTTAAAACTAGTATATATAAAAAATTATGTTATCAAAAACAAAATATTTTGATACACTATATATTGTAAGGGTACTTGTTTAGTAAGTATAAATGTATCAAAGATTTGCTCTTAAACAAAGCCCTAAGGGAGATTATATTTTAATAGGAGGGAGTAGCATATGGAGAGAAAAATTGGTTTTGGTCAAGCGCTTAAACTGTTTTGGAAACAGTATGTAAATTTTAAAGGTAGAGCGCGCCGCAGTGAATATTGGTTTATGGCGTTATGGCATCTGATATTCATGGTTCCCGTATTTATATTATACATTATTGGATTAGTTATTATGGTTTCTGGTTTTTCTGTGGAATCAGATGGCGTGGGTGCTTTCGGTTTAATCTTAATGATTATTATGGGGATTATATTATTCGTATATGCTTTAGCAACGTTAATTCCTAATTATGCATTATACATACGTCGTTTCCATGATACTGGTAGATCGATGTTAATACCACTTATATTTTTAGGTGTATATATAGTCACTTATTCAATTATAATAGCATTTAATTTTACTGATCCTTATTATGAAAAAGCGTCTACAATTATTATCGCGATTTTAATTTATTTATTATATCTAGGTATGGGTATTTATAATCTCGTTATTTGTTGTTTAGATAGCGAAAGAAAAACGAATAAATATGGACAAAGCCATAAATATAGTAGTTTTTATCAAACTAAGCAAAATAAAAACAACAACAACGCACCTGCGGATGATGACATTGTAGTTGAATCATCAAATTCTGAGCAGCGTTTTAAACATTTAAGTGAGCGAGAAGATAAATAATCGTAGCTTGAAATGAATAGAATAATGTGAATTTTAATAAAATATTAACTGTCGAACTGGATTTAACCGTTTCGACAGTTTTTTTGTTAGAACTTTGTCCTTGAAATAAAGTTTTGTTAGCAGATTTTTATTAGAGATTAAAACTGAGGTGCACACTTTGCGTGAGAAATTGCTACAACGAATTGTTTTTGGATTGTGCGAGTCACACAGAAATTAGCAACTTTACAACTTTAAAATAGCTCATATTTTTTGAGTCACTTAGTCATTCAATTTCATTTATGTCTAAACCTTAAATATAACTATAGGATGGATAGGATTTACCTAATAAATCATGGAGTGATTGATATCGTTTAAATAAACGTTCGTATTGTTCTACCTTTTCTGGATCAGGCTGTTTGCTATAGTAAATAGGTTGTTTCATTGCGACGACAGTATTCTCTAAGGAATCATATGCACCACCGACAAATGCGCCTAACATTGCTGCACCTAATGCAGTAGCGTTGCTAGCGTCGATGACAACAATAGGTTTATTTAACACATTAGCGTATATATCAATTAATAACTCACTTTTCATAGGAATTCCACCAGCTGCATAGACAGTATGAATGTCGATTTGATTGTTTTCAAATTGTTGCATGATCATTTTCGTACCAAATGCTGTTGCTTCAATATAAGCTCTATGAATCATTTCATAAGGAGTAGTTAATGTAAGCCCGATTACACTACCGGTTAAGTGGCTATCACTTAAGATACTACGATTTCCATTATGCCAATCCAATACTGTAACATGTTGTTTTGTTATATCAATTTTTGATGCGAGTATTTCAAGTTGTTCTAATACGCTTATATCTTGGGCTTGTGCTTCATCTACAATTTCCTTTGGTGCTAAATTTGCTGAGTAGTTAAATAAGTCACCTACTGCAGGTTGACCAGCTTCATATGCGTACATACCTGGAATAATAGCATCTTTTACTGAACCGGTAATTGCAGGTATGGGTACTTGTTTAGTATCTAATACTAAATGACATGTGCTTGTGCCTATAACTGAAGTGAATGCGCCTTCTTCAATAGCGCCCACGCCAAGTACACCTGAATGTGCGTCAATGATAAAGGGAGAAACTTGGACGTTACTTGCTAAGTCCCATAGTTGTTGGAATGCTGATGTGAGACAACCGGCACTTTCGCCAATGTTAATTACAGGTGCTTCACATTTTTCTTTAATTATTTTTGGCAACTCGCTATCAACTGCTTTAAAAAAGTTGTAGTTAAAGCCATCTTGTTCATTATAAAATCCTTTAAATCCAATGCCACAATTTGATCTTGTATTGTTACCAGTTAACAAACTAACAAGGTAATCTCCTGCTTCCATAATATAGCTTGCACGTTCTAGTATTTCTGGTGCGTGTTTTATTACTTCTAATATCTTTGGTATCATCCATTCGCTATTTACATTATGCCCATAATACTGTATCCAAGATGGATCATGTTGTTCACTTACTTCCTTCATTAGTGTAGCTTCGTCTTGCGCGCCATGATGTTTCCATAGTTTGACATATGCATGTGGATTATCTTTTAAATCGTTATGGTTATGTAAAGGCTCAAACTGATCATCCAAGAAAACGATTGTACAGCTTGTGAAATCAATGCCGATACCAATGACCTCATCTCGATTGACTTGACTTTCCTCTAGTACATGTTTTACGCCATGTTTAAGAATGTCGACATAATCATCTGCATGCTGTAAAAAATAATGATGAGGAAGCTCTTGTCCATTTAGTGTTTCAGAAATTGTACCGTGACTGTATGTTTTAATATAGCTTGAAACAATATTACCATTTGTAGTATCCACTAAAAATACGCGTCCAGATGAAGTACCATAGTCGATGCCTATACTGTATGTCATAATTGAACTACCTCCTACGCTATAATTAGAAAACTATTTAAGCTAATGATAGCGATTACAATTACTGATGTAAAGTAGAGCAAACTAATGTATGATGACAGGTTATATAATTCAGATTAATACAATAGTAGGTTCTATAGATAATACAACTATTAATTTAATATGTATTTTAAATAATGTCGTGGTATGATCGTGTTATACATAATGAGGAGAGGGGATGAATACATGTTAACGATAAACCATGTAACAAAGAAATATAAAGACTTTGTTGCAGTAAATGATATTTCGTTGTCGTTAGATGAAGGAAAGATGCTAGGCTTTCTAGGGCGTAATGGTGCAGGAAAGACGACAACATTTCGAATGATTTTGGGATTGACGCCAGTTACAGAGGGCCATATATTGTATAATAATCAAATTATTGATAAAAATTTATATGACCGAATTGGATATTTACCTGAAGAAAGAGGACTTCATCCAAAGATGAAGGTCGAAGATGAATTACGTTATTTGGCGAGTTTAAAAGGCATGAAAAATAAAGCGATTAATAAAGAAATTGATTATTGGCTCGATAGATTCGATATTGAACAAAATAGGGAAAAGAAAATTGAATCATTATCAAAAGGTAATCAACAAAAAATTCAATTATTAGCAAGTATGTTACACAGACCAGAATTATTAATATTAGATGAACCGTTTAGTGGTTTGGATCCAGTGAATGTGGAATTGTTAAAATCTGCTGTTAATGACTTAAATAAAGATGGTACGACAATTATTTATAGCTCACATCGAATGGAACATGTTGAGGAATTATGTGATGATGTTTGCATTTTAAATAAAGGAGAATTAGTGGTTTCAGGACCAATAGACCAAGTAAAATCAAATCATGGTAATAAAAAGGTGATTATTGAAACTGATAAAGCATTAGATGATTTACAGAATATTAACGGTGTACTAGATTGTAATAGGACGAAGCGAAATATTGAGTTAACGATCAATGATGAAGCTACTGCTGAAGTGATTTATCAGCAAGTTATTCAACACGGATACGTACGACGTTTTCAAGTTGTAGAGCCATCATTGAATGAGATATTTATTGATAAAGTAGGTGATTTAAATGGATAAATTTTGGTCAACATTTAAATTAACTTATAAAAATAAAGTAACAACGAAATCATTTCAAATTTTTACAATAATAGTTATCGTATTGATTCTTGCAGCAGCAAATATAAATAAAATTATTGATTTGTTTGATCATGGTAGCGATAAAGTAGGAATTGTTACAGATAACAAGCAAATTTATAAACTTATTGATCAGCAAAGTAAACAACTAGATGATGATGCACAGTATGTAAAGGTTACTGAACAAACTGCAAAATCTGAAATAAAAAAAGATAAGTTAGACAAAGCTTATGTCATCACAATTTCAGATGATCAAAAAATTAAAGGTAAGATTATGAGTAAAGACAGTGTGTCTACAGATGATAAAAAACAACTGTCAGCCGTGTTATCTACAATACAAACACAATTAACAGCAGCAAATCTTAATTTGTCAGCAAATGAATTAAAGCAACTACAAGCTCAAAGTAAGGTGACTTCCGAAGTTGTTGATAATACCAATGCACAATCTGATTTAACTGAGGCTCAAAAAGGATTCAACATGATTATCGTATATGCTGGTGTAATGTTGATGTTCTTTATCGTTATTAATTACGCAGGGCAAGTTGCTATGGAAATTGCTACAGAAAAGACATCACGTGTTATTGAAATGATAATTACCAGTGTGTCTCCTGTAACGCATATTTTAGCGAAGATTTTTGGAGTAATCGCAGTAGCATTAACACAAATTGCGATATTCTTCATAGTTGTTTTAATTAGTTTCTTCGTATTTGATATAAGAAAAATGTTAAAAGGCTTTAAAATTGAACCAAATGATTTAACGGCACAACTAATTACAGTAGGTATCATTTTGTTATTATTAGGTATATTGTCATATATTATATTAGCAGCAATTCTGGGTTCAATTACGGCAAGAATCGAAGATATAAACCAAGCGTTAATGCCAATGACATTACTGAGTATGATAGGGTTTTATATTGCACTATTTAGTGTTATGAATCCAGATACTTTATTAGTTAAAATAGCTAGCTTTATTCCATTGATTTCTCCTTTTGTGATGTTTGTGAGGGCAGCGACACCTGAAGTTGCCTTGTGGGAAATCATTGTGAGTATTATTTTATCTGTAGTGACGATTATCATTTTATTATGGATTGCAGTACGTAGTTATAAAGACACTATTTTAAGCTTTGATAAAGGTTTTATACAGGCATTTAAACGAATTGCTAATAAGAGATAAACTAGAATAGCTAGGAAGTATAAGGCTATCTTACAAATTATAAATATTGAGATAGCCTTTTGTATGCGATTAAGGTTATAGAAAGACTAAAAGTAGATAATCAGTTATATGTAAAACTTATTAAATAACTATGAAATTGGAATTTATATAGAGATGATTTCATAAAAATTATAAAATTAGAAAAAACTATAACATTTTTTGTTATAGTTTGTTAGAATTTACGATTAGTATAGATAAATATATGAACAAATTGTTACAATGTATTTAAGTAATCAATATAAGGAGAGTACCAAACAATCACTCAATTGTAGTTGAAAGTATAAATAACTTAGTATTAGCGATTCGAAAGGGAATGTGAATCTGAGTGATGTGCATTAAAGTATTCATGGGACTATTATGTAATATTATTTCAATTGAAGTACAACAATTAAGTGGAATTTTAAGTGGAATTTGTCGAAACTTGTTTTAGTGAAACAGTTAATTGCCTACGTACACACTATACCCCATAGTATGAGTGTCGTTGAAGGCTACATTTGTAATTGATGTTTTTATTCATGATAAAGCCAAAGTAGTTAATAGTATCTTTGGTTTGAAAGGGAGTAATTGATGATGTTTGCAAAAGTAGAAAGCCAAAGTAATGGAATTGATTTAATCAAAATAGATAATGAAGAAACTAAAATTGTATTTACAAATTATGGTGCACGCATTGTCTCATGGAAATTTGATGATAATAATATCGTGTTAGGCAATGTTGTCGAAGCTGATGAATTTTATCAGGAAAATCCATTCAACTTCGGTGCAACTATTGGCCGATATGGTGGAAGAATTGCCGATGCAACCTTTGAATTGGATGGTAAGACTTATCACTTAGACAAAAATAACAATAACCATAATATACATGGTGGTCCAAAGGGATTAGATACACAATTTTTCGATTATGAAGTAATAGAGCAAGTAGGGCAAATTAAGATTGTCTTTACTACAACAATAAAATCGGAAAACGATCATTTTCCTGGAGATATTGATTTAGAAATCATACATACTTATGACATTGACCATAAATGGACGATTGAGTACAAAGCAACAGCTACAGAAAAAACATTGTTTAATCCAATGAACCATGTATATTTTAATTTAAATAGAGATAATAATGTGATTGATAATCATTGTATTAGTAGTTCTAAGTTAGATATGTATCTATTAGATGAAGAAAATATTGTTGCAAGTTTAGAACCAGTAGATTTGATACATAAATTTGGCTCTGAAAGTATTCAATTTAAAGATATCTTTAATAGTGAAGATGGTGTGATTCAAGAACAAATGTCTCGCTACGGTGGCATCGATCATCCATTTGACATTGGAAATAATGAAATGACTGTCGAGAATAAACATTTTCTATTGAAAGTTCAGACAGATATGCCTAATGTAGTTATATTTACTTTCAATGATACAACAAGTTGGGAAAGTGACTTTAATATTTATAAAGCACATTCTGGATTCACACTTGAAACACAATGTATACCAAACGATATAAATTTATTAGGCGAAGAAGCGCCATCAATTATAGAAGCGGGACAACCTTATTATTCTAAAACATCTTATAAGATTTTTGAAAAAGGAAAAGAACAATAGATTACAATAATTAAATATTTTTAAAGCATAAAACCACCAATCCATAAGCTTATTGCTCAGGTATTGGTGGTTTTTAATATTATTGTTATTATTTTGTTGCTTTTGCTTCTGCTCTTGATAGGAACTTTTCAAGTTTTGCTTTCCGCTTTTCAGTTAAGTATGGATTGTTAATTGCGTATTTTAAACGTGTGATGTTAAATTTATCGTTGTAATAAATATCATTTAATTCATGAACTGATAGGGCAGTTTCTGGCTCTGCTGTTTTAATAAGTTTTAAATTGGATGTTTCATGTACAAAGCCTTCTTGAATCACACGAAAGTAAAATCCAGTCTTACAAGATTGTGACATTCTTTTAGCTAAATCTTTAATTTGATACTTTTCTTGTATTTTCCAACAAGGTTCTCGTATTTCGGAAACTTCAAGTATGGCTTCACCTAGCTGATATTGATTTCCGAAATAAACATCTTGCTCATCTAAATCTATAGCGGTTAGATTTTCTCCGAACATTGCATAGTTAGGTAATTCTGAGAGGTCATCTGCCCAAAGTCTGTAATTTTTCTTGCTATAAAGACAAACAGCTTTATCTGGACCGCCGTGATCTTTATACTCTTGTTCATCTTCGACAAACCCAGTTTTAGTTAAATACATTTCCCCTTTGAATTTAACTTTATCTAGTGCTGAACGCATTGGTCTTTTCTTACTATATGGTAAGTCTTGAACTTTACCAGTAGCAATCGCATTTAAGGCATATATCATTTGTGCCACTCCCCCGAATATATGATTAATTACTATAATTTTAAAGCAATCGCATTATAATGAAAAGTAAAGGTTTATATATCTTGAATTTTATTTTTTAACTAGGTATTTTTAATAAACTCATGTACAATAAAAATAAAAGTACTGTGAGTAGAGGGGAAGCATTATGGATAAGAAACAGCTGAAAATAAGTACATTTAATGATGCATTAGACCAGATTAAAGACGGTATGATACTAGGCATAGGTTCAGGCTCAACAATTGAGTTACTTGTCCCAAAAATAGCAGAAAAGCTTGAGCGAGAACAAATTAATATTACGGGAGTGTGTACATCTAATAAGACTGCATTTATTGCTAAGGAATTAGGGATGCATGTGGTAGATGTTAACGATGTTGAACATATTGATTTAGCAATTGACGGGGCTGACGAGGTCGATCCTAATTTGAATCTTATAAAGGGTGGCGGTGGTGCACTCTTTAGAGAAAAGGTTATTGATGCCATGGCAAAAAGATTTGTTGTCCTTGTAGATGATTCTAAGCTAGTTTCATACTTAGGAGAAACTTTCAAACTTCCTGTTGAGGTGGATAAATTCAATTGGTTGTTAATAGCTAAGGAAATAGAGCGTAGTAAGGGTGTAACGGCAATTAGACGTATGGTTGACGATGTTCCTTTTATTACAGATAATGGCAATTACATATTAGACTTAGTATTGAATAAGGATATTGAACCGTTTGCAATGCATGAATATTTGATTCATTTAATTGGTGTATTGGAAACTGGATATTTCTTGGATGTAACAGATCAAGTTATTGTGGGGACCCCTTCAGGTGTTCAAGTGAAAAATAAATAGTTTCTAATTTATGGTAATGATTTGCATTAAGTAAATAAGAGGCAGGCTTCAATTATTTGAGGACTGCCTTTTTTTTATTTGATAATTGTGTAATTTGTATTATGTATTATAAATTATATTGCTCGCTTACCTAGGGGGCTGGGTCGAGCCTTGGTCTCGACACGCATCCTGCTCCCTCAGGTGTCTTGCAAATAATACAGTGAAATTATAAGCAGTAAATTATCAAGTCAACGATTTTAATATAATTTAATTTCCAAACACACGCCAGTATACTAGGTGAAAGGAGATATTCTATTTATCTTTCTAATTCGTATTGCTCGCTTACCTAATATGATGAAGAAGAAATGATATAACACATACGCTGACTTCTTACACTACGTTCAATAGTTCTTCTGGTATTTACTTCTAAGATAAAAAATAAGACACATACGCATAATATAATAGAAACTACTATATTAACGATGTGTCTTATATATTGAATGTAATATGGTTTAAACACGAGAAACTTAATGTTTAACGTCTATGTCCACGTTTGCTTTTTAAATTGAAGCTAGAGCGTTCGTTATGAGTGCTTTCTTCATCAGTAGAATCATCAGTAGATGATGTTTCAGACGATTGTTCATCTTGGGCAATTGAAGCTTGTGCTTCACTTACAGCAGATGATTTACGATCTGATTTATAACGCGCACTTTGCTTTAGTTCACCATCATGTTGTTCATCATCATGATTTGCTCTCTCAGTTGTTGTTTCAACAGCACTCTGTGTCTTACTTTGTTGCGTCTCTGTTGTACTTTCAGGATAAACGATTTCATCAGCATCTTTAGTTGACTGTATTTCAGGTTGTTCTGTTTGTTGTGATTCATCCTCTGGTAAAGTGTTGTGAGTAACCTGTTGGTGTGTAGCGCTTTGCTCTGAATTATCAGATTTAATATGATCAGTTTGAGTATCATTTGTTTGCTTGTCAGTTAGCTCGGTATTTTGTTGAGTACCATTTTGAGTATCATTTGTTAAGGCACTATCTTTGTTGTGTGATTGTTGACTATGACTAGCAGTCGCTACTGTAGCTGTATTATCAAGTGATTGCGTATTGTCAGTAGTGTTGTTATTATCTGAATGTTCATTTACATGATCGAGATAATTATTATCGTCTACTTCATCTAAATTACGTTTTGTAAAGAAGTAGAAGAAGATGCGAATAATGTAACTTAAGATGATATAAACTACTGCAACAGCTGCTGTAGAAAAGGCGATTACCTTCATAGAAAATACATAGCCTAATTCTTCATTGAATAAAAATACTAAACCAAATGACATTGCTGCATGGAATAATGTTGCAATATAGATTGTGCGTCCTTTTGTAGAGCGGATTAATTCACCAATAATCATTGAAAATGCAAACGAATATAATAAATTATAAAGTGTATATTCAAATGAAAATGCGATATTAATATTCCATATTGCATACATGATACCAACTAAAATAGATGCGAAAAATGTACTGATTTTAGTTTCAACTATATGTTGTAAATAAGAACGGAAACCAAATTCAACAAAGAACGCCATTAATAATTGACCGATAATCACAGAAAATATTGACACTGACAAATCTTCTGATTGTAATAAGACAAAGCTATCGGCAAAGACATTGAAACTGACCATGGCAATGATAAAGATAGCTAATGGTAATATCAATGCTAATATCAAACGTTCAATTACCTTAAGGCTTAGTGAAAACTTCAAGCCACCTAGTTGTGCACGTTTATGTTTAAACACTGCTATACAGATGATTGCTGCAATAAAAGGTGCGAGCACACTCATTTCAAAGACAAAAGTTTTGAATGGAATTTTACTTTGAAAATCTTTAAGTATAATCGGTAATGCAAAGGCAATGACGTAAAATATAAAAATGCTCATTGCCCATTGAAAACCAGGTATACGTTTTGTATTCATTATGTAACCTCCAGTAGGGTTTCAATTAATTCATTTGTAGTTAATTATACATATTTATCCTAAAGAAATAAATTAAATTCAAGTAAATATCATTGAAATGTAATACTCGGAATGATTAGAAAATGCATTTTTAAATAATGTTAGACTTTAAAATTTAAATAATTAAGAAGTGGGTAAATTATAATTATAAATTGAATTGTGATTAATGTAAGCGTATACTTTAATTGTTCATAGCGATTCAAAAGGAGGAGAACTATGTATAAGTTAGCACAACGTGAATTATGGAAAGGTAGAATTGACAGTGAACAAGATTCTGCTCAATTTAGGCATTTTCAAACAATCCATTTTGGAGATATTAACGAAGCTCCTAGTGGTTCACGTCAGGGCATAGGTATACTAGGCTATGCAGTGGACAAAGGTGTCGAGCTGAATAAGGGGAGAATTGGTGCCAAAGAGGGGCCAAATGCTATAAAGCAAGCATTTGCCAATCTACCAGTTCAAAATACAACACCGATATTTGACTACGGAAATGTCGAGCATAATCATGAAAAACTTGAAGAAACGCAACAAGAATTTGCACATTATGTAGCGAATTCTATTCAACGACACCAACAGACATTTTTATTAGGTGGTGGGCATGATATAGCTTATGCACAATATCTAGGCACGCGACAAGCATACCCTGATGAATCAATTGGTGTCATTAATATTGATGCACATTTTGATACACGTAAAGAATCGGGTTCAACTTCTGGTACAAGTTTTAGACAAATTCTTGAACAAGACGATAATGCTGATTATTTAGTGTTAGGTATTCAACAAGGTGGAAATACACAAGGGTTATTTGATTACGCAGAAGAAAAGGACATCAGTTATGTATATTCTGAAGAACTTTTACATCAAATTTCTCCTCCAATCAAAGATAAAATTGAGAGGTTTGTCCATGATCATGATGTTATAATGTTTACGATTTGTATGGATGTCATTGATAGTGCATTTGCACCAGGAGTGAGCGCTAATGGTGTACTCGGATTGTTTCCACATATTGTCTTAGAACTCTCAAAGCGCATTGTTTCTAATGATAAAGTATCGACGATTAGTATTGCAGAAACGAATCCGAAATATGATATTGATAATAGAACTGCAAAATTATCAGCAAACTTTTTACACCACTTTATTGTGTAATGTCCCAGTAATTTATACATTGGTTTATAAGAGAAAGTACTCGTTCCGAGTGCTTTCTTTTTTGTAAATAATTGATGTATATCGTGCGTCCTAGGTTGGGTTTAATATGAATGACGTCTAAATCTCGTGTGTTAAAGGATTGGAAATATACTTGAGGTATAACTGCGTATCCGAGTCCTTTGTGTACAAAATTTGCTGCCGCTTCAAAGCGATCAACTTCCATGATGACATTAGGTCTAATATTCATACGATTAAAGTAATCATCTAAATGTTTGCGCACTTGAGATCCTTTAGTTGGTAATATCAACGGTAAATCTTCTATTTCAATGGCCTTTATATCTGGAAAGGCATTTTTAGGTGTAATGAGAACATAAGATTCTTTATATAAAGGAATTGATTTTATCGCTTCGTGATTGATAATTTCATTTGTTAGTCCAATATGATTTTCAAAATTTAATAATTGATCAATTGTTTTTGATTGATCGTGTACCTCAGAAACCAAATAAGTTTGATCAGTAAATTGCTTTCTATGAATGGAAATGACTTGTGAAATCCATTGGTTTGAAGACTCTAGAATAGATAGCTTTATTTTAGGTGCATGACTCGTATTTAAATCATACATTTTTTCAATTGTTTGATGATAATGGTGAATTAAACCTTGTGCATAGTTGTAAAATTGAATGCCTTTTTCAGTGATTTTTATTTCCTTGGTTGTACGAATGAATAAGTCGTAGCCTAAATCTGCTTCCATCTTTTTTATGGTCGCAGTCAGTGAAGGTTGGCTAATATGTAAAAAATTAGCTGCTTTAGTAAAACTATTATATTTAACGACAGCAACAAAATATTCTAACTGTATTATTTTCATACTTATCCTCCAAAGTAATAACTACCATTTATAACTTAAAACTATAAATAGGTAGTTTATTTATATTTGTAGTCTATATATTATCATAATATACTAAATTATATAACAAGTATGATAATTAAAAATGCAACGATGAAATATGATTTGATTTTAGGGGTAATTGTGCAATATTGCATATATTAATGAAAAATTATAATAAAACAAAGGAGTAGTGAACTATGCGAAAAATCGAAGCTAAAAAAGGTTTAGATATAGAGTGTAAAGGATGGGAACAAGAAGCTGTATTACGAATGTTGTATAACAACTTAGATCCTGAAGTAGCTGAGCGACCAGAAGATTTAGTTGTTTATGGTGGTATTGGTAAAGCTGCTAGAAACTGGGAAGCATTTGAAGCTATTGAAAATACTTTACGTGATTTAGAAGCTGATGAGACTATGTTAGTTCAATCAGGTAAACCTGTTGCTGTATTTAAAACACATGAAGAAGCACCTCGCGTATTATTATCAAATTCAGTATTAGTTCCAGAATGGGCTAATTGGGATCACTTTAATGAATTAGATAAAAAAGGCTTGATGATGTATGGGCAAATGACAGCAGGTAGCTGGATTTACATTGGTTCACAAGGTATTGTTCAAGGAACATATGAGACATTTGGTGAATTAGCTAATCAACATTTTGATGGTAAATTGTCTGGCACAGTTACATTAACGGCTGGATTAGGCGGTATGGGTGGTGCGCAACCACTTGCTGTTACGATGAATGGTGGAGTCGTAATTGGCGTAGATGTAGATGAAACGCGAATTGATAAACGTATTGAAACACGTTATTGCGACGTAAAAACACATAGCTTAGATGAAGCTTTAGAATTAGCAGCTGAAGCACGCGATGCAGGTAAACCACTTTCAATTGGCCTAGTGGGTAATGCAGTTGATACGCATAAAGCAATTTTAGATAAAGGCTTTAAAATTGATATCATTACTGACCAAACAAGTGCACATGATCCTTTAAATGGATATGTACCACAAGGTTACTCTTTAGAAGAGGCAAAGGCATTAAGAGAAAAAGATCCTAAAGAATATGTAGAAAAATCTGAAGCTTCAATGAAAGAGCACGTATCATTAATGTTAGCTTTCCAACAAAAAGGTGCAGTTGCGTTTGATTATGGTAATAATATTCGCCAAGTTGCATATAATAATGGCTTGGAAAATGCATTTGATTTCCCTGGATTCGTACCAGCATATATTAGACCGCTATTCTGTGAAGGTAAAGGACCTTTCCGTTTTGCGGCATTAAGTGGTGATCCAAAAGACATTGAACGTGCAGATGAAGAAATGAGAAAATTATTCCCAGATAACGAAAAGTTAATTAGATGGTTAGATTTGGCAGAGGAAAAAATTGCGTTCCAAGGTTTACCATCAAGAATTGCTTGGTTAGGATATGAAGAAAGAGCGAAGATGGGCTTAGCATTAAATAGACTTGTTCGTGAAGGTGAAATTTCAGCACCAATCGTTATTGGTCGTGACCATTTAGATTCTGGTTCAGTTGCGAGTCCAAACCGTGAAACAGAAGGGATGCAAGATGGTTCAGATGCTGTAGGTGACTGGGCAGTATTAAATGCCTTAATCAATACAGCAGCTGGTGGTTCTTGGATTTCATTCCACCATGGCGGTGGTGTAGGTATGGGTTACTCTTTACATGCTGGTATGGTAGTTGTAGCAGATGGTTCAGAACGAGCTGATAAACGATTAGGACGTGTATTAACTACAGATCCGGGTATGGGAGTAGTGAGACATGCTGATGCAGGTTATCAATCAGCAATTGATGTTGCAAATGAAAAAGGCATCAAAATTCCAATGATTAATGGTAAAGGAGCGAAATAATGAACGATTTAATTATCCAAAACATAAAACAGTTAATTTTACCGAAATCTACGGATAGACCTTTAAAAGGAGCAGAATTAAATGAATTAGAAATCATTGAAAATGGTACAGTCGTTATCAATGATGGGAAGGTCGTTTATTCTGGTTCACATACAGATGAATATGAAGCTAATGAAACAATAGATGCCACTGGTAAAGTAGTATCACCAGCATTAGTAGAAGCACATACGCATTTAGTTCACGGCGGTTCGAGAGAACACGAGATGTCATTAAAACGACAAGGTGTTTCTTATTTAGAAATTTTAGAGCAAGGTGGCGGAATCTTATCAACAGTTGAAGCTACACGCAATGCCACAGAAGATGAATTATTTGAAAAAGCTGAGAAAAATCTATTAACAATGATTCAACATGGTGTGTTAGCTGTCGAAAGTAAAAGTGGTTACGGTTTAGATAAGGAAAATGAATTAAAGCAATTAAAAGTTTCAAATCGACTTGCTGAGAAATATAACTTAGATGTGAAACACACATTCCTTGGACCACATGCGGTACCTAAAGATGCTGAATCAAATCAAGCATTCTTACAAGAAATGATTGACTTATTACCGGAAGTTAAAAGTTATGCAGACTTCGCAGATATATTCTGTGAAACAGGCGTATTTACCGTAGAAGAATCTAAAAAATATATGCAAGCAGCTAAAGAGCAAGGCTTTGCTGTGAAGATTCATGCCGATGAAATAGATCCATTAGGTGGTTTAGAATTAGCAATTGATGAAGGTGCGATTTCTGCAGATCACCTTGTGGCATCTAGTGAAGAAGGCAAAGCTAAATTAAGAGATAGTGATACAGTAGCGGTATTATTACCAGGAACTACTTTCTATTTAGATAAAGAACAATATGCAGATGCGCGCGGTATGATTGATAATAATGGAGCAATTGCAATTGCTACTGATTTTAATCCTGGTAGTTGTGTAACGAATAACTTACAGTTAGTTATGTCTATCGCAGCATTAAAATTAAAATTATCACCAAATGAAATTTGGAATGCTGTTACGGTAAACGCAGCAAAAGCAATTGATGTTGATGCTGGTACAATTAATAAAGGTGATAAAGCAAATATTGTTGTTTGGGATGCACCAAACCATGAATATATTCCGTATCATTATGGCGTAAACCATGCTCAAAAAGTTATTAAAGATGGCAAGGTCATTGTAGATAATTCTTTTGAATTATAATACGTTAAGGCAGCTCAGATATTCATTTCACAATGTTTCAGTTTGTTAGGTTGTCAAACTTGAAAGCATCTTTGAATCATGAATTTTATAATGAAATAAATATGTGAATTAATGGGACGACGAAATCTGTTTGGAAGATAAATAGATTCACGTCCCATTTTTTGTTTTTTGAGATTTTTAAAATATTTAATACATCATTAATGTAACGGAAAAAATTACAAATCGGAGTTTATTTAATATTTTGACAATTATGATAATATAGATGCAAGGGGGATAGGAGGTGCGCAACGTATGGAAAAAAATACTTATCTCACACAATGAACGAATAATTTAAAGCATAATGTATTGGTTGGTATACTATTAGCATTGTCATTAATACCTGGTGCAATTGCTTTTTCTTTTATTGCAGGTGTGAGTCCTTCTATTGGATTAATGAGTACAGGTATTATTATGATTGTCATAAGTATTGTCGGCAATCGTTCATTAATGATATCAGCTCCAAGCAGTGGTGTTTCACTGATAGTTGCCCCTTTGGTTTCGGATTCCGGGTTAGTCGGTCTAATTATGGCAACGTTTATCATGGGACTAACTCAAATTATATTTGGTTTATGTCGATTGAATCGTCTTATTGATATCGTACCTCAAGGTGTTGTAATTGGCTTTATGAATGCGTTAGGTATAATATTATTATCATCTCAATTAGAGCATATTTTTCCATCTACAATAACAACATATGGTATCGTAGTTGTTTCGTTTGTGATGATTTGGGGGTTACCCAAAATTACAAATCAAATTCCATCCCCTTTGATAACGATAGTGGTAATGTCTATCGTTACTTGGCTATTCCAATTAAATAGTGAATTAGTGAAAGATATCTCTATGGTTCAACTCGATTTCAATTTATTTATTATGTTTGATCATATAATGAATCGCCAATTATGGTTGACTGCATTGGTTTATGGTATTGCGATGGCTATAGTTGCAACAATTCAAAACGCACTTACCGAGCAAGTGTTAGATCAACTTACGAAAGTTGAAAGTGATGTAAGCAAGGAATCTATAGGTCAAGGGATTGCTAATATTATCACGAGTTTCTTAGGTGGATATGGTGGAAGTGCACTTGTAGGTCAATCGCGATTCAATGTTGCTATGGGTGGCACTTCTAGAGTATCTTCATTAATTACTGGAAGCTTTTTATTGCTCAGTATCTATCTGTTTGGTTCTTTATTGATTCAAATCCCTATGGCAGTCTTAGCAACTGTACTGATAACTATTGCATTTAGCACATTTGATAGAAGAACGATTGCATATATAAAGCAAGCGCCAGTGGTGCATGGAAGCACAGTTTGCTTAACAATATGTATTATTTTAGTTACGAACAATTTAGCAATGGGAGTAATTGTAGTAACGCTTTGTTACTATTTAATAAAGAATGTAATAAATAAAGAAGGGACGTGACATAACATGCCACAATATGAAGATTATATAAATTGGAGAAGAACGTTTCATCAGTATCCTGAATTATCAGAGTATGAATATGAAACGACGAAAAGGTTGCGTCGTATATTACAATCATATGATATAACAATTTTAGATTTACCATTAGAAACGGGTTTAGTCGCGGAAATCGGTCAAGGAGATTCATTTGTAGCAGTAAGAACAGACATTGATGCTTTACCAATTAATGAACAAGTAGAAAATGAATTTGCTTCTACAAATGAAGGCGTAATGCATGCATGTGGTCATGATATACATATGGCAAGTATCTTGGCCGTAGCAACACGTTTGAAGGAAGTAGAGTCAGATTTAAATGGAAGAGTAAGGTTTATTTTCCAACCAGCAGAAGAATTAGGTTATGGAGCGTTTTACATTACAGATACCAAAGCGATTGATGGTGCTAAAGCAGTGTTAGGTTATCATAACTATCCTACATTAGATATTGGCGAGTTTGCAGTGAAATCTGGTGTCATCACATCATCAGTGGATCGTTTTGAATATAAGATAAAGGGAACAGGTGCGCATGCCGCAAAGCCTGAACAAGGAAATGATCCAGTCATTGTATTAGGTCAATTGATAAACAGTGTGCAATCTATTGTCAGTCGTAATATGTCAGCATTTGATAATGCTGTCGTAACAATTGGTGAGGTTTCAAGCGGTAATACTTGGAATGTTATTGCTGATCATGCGTATGTACAAGGTACGGTAAGAAGCTTTGACGAAGATAAAAGAAATGAAATTGAACAACGATTAAAAGCAATTGGCGATGGATTAGCCAAAGCCTTTAATGTTGAAATAGAAACAATCTACCACCGTCTCCCTGGTGCTGTCGTTAATGATGAAAAATTGACAAATGACGCCATTACCGTTGCAAAAGAAGTAGGTTACAACGTAAGTATTATGGACGAACCGTTAACAATTGGCGAGGATTTTTCTGGATTCTCTCAACAATACCCAAGCGTATTTGTCTTTATTGGCTCAAACAGTGAATATGATTTACATCATCCGAAGTATGATCCGGATGAGCGTATTTTAGAAAAGGTACCAGATTATTTTGTTACTTTTGTACAAAAGCTATTAAATGAAGTTTAATTATAATTAGTGCTATTTTGTATTAATCAGAAACATATTGGGTATTGAATATATAAGTAAAATGTATTAAGGAGTGTTTACTTATGTCTGCTCAAGATCCTAGAAAGAAATTTTCAAACAAAGATTTTCCAAAGCAAGAACAACCTGTTCCTGGTCTACAACAACAATTAGATCCTCAACCAGATTGTGGAGAATCATCATATACAGGCCATCATAGATTAGAAGGTTATAAAATGTTAGTAACTGGTGGTGATTCTGCAATAGGTCGTGCTGCTGCAATTGCGTATGCAAAAGAAGGTGCGGATGTTGCAATTAATTACCTTCCTGATGAACAAGTCGATGCTGAAGAAGTGAAACAGGTAATTGAAGCTGCTGGCAGTAAAGCAGTGCTTATACCGGGTGATATTCGAAATGAACAATTTAACTATGACTTGGTTGCACAGGCACATCAAGAATTAGGTGGATTGGACAATGTGACGTTAGTCGCTGGTCATCAGCAATATCGAGAAAGTATCAAAGGCTTTGATACAGCTTCCTTTACAGAAACCTTTGAAACGAATGTTTATCCTATATTTTGGACAGTACAAAAGGCGATAGATTATTTAAAACCCGGAGCAACGATTACATTGACATCTTCTGTTCAAGGTTATAATCCAAGCCCAATATTGCATGATTATGCTGCAACCAAAGCGGCAATCATTTCATTGACCAAAAGTTTATCTGAAGAATTAGGTGAACAAGGTATACGTGTTAATTGTGTTGCCCCTGGTCCATTCTGGTCACCGTTACAAATCTCAGGAGGACAACCTCAATCGAAGATACCGACCTTTGGTCAAAAGTCAGTACTTGGACGTGCAGGTCAACCTGTTGAGTTGGCAGGTGTATATGTCCATCTCGCAGCTGAAGAATCTAGCTATACAACTGGTCAAGTGTATGGTGTTACAGGCGGAACCCAAATAGATTAAACAACAAAAAGTTAGAAAATCTGGAAGTTGATTTTCTAACTTTTTATTTATGAGGAGTAGAACAAATGAAAAAATTCGAAGCAGCAAAGTTAACAAAGCAACAAAACTATAAGTTATTGAGTGGTAGTGTTATCCCAAGACCCATTGCATTTGTAACATCACAAGATGAGAAAGGCATGCTCAATGCAGCCCCTTTTAGTTTCTTTAATGTGGTCAATAGTGCGCCACCGATGATTATGCTATCAACAACTCGAACTGCAGGCAAAAGGAAGGATACTTCTTTAAATATCGAAGCAACTGAAGCATTTGTTGTGCATATAACAGATGAAGATACTGTAGAACAAATTAATCGTACAGCAGCTCCAATTGCAAGGTCATTGAATGAATTAGAACGAACAGACTTAACATGCGTTGATTCTGATGTCGTATCTGTACCTGGGATTGAACAAGCTAAGATACGCTTAGAGTGTAAATTAGATAGAATTATTCCCTTAGGTGATAAACAAGAGGGATCTGATTTAATTATTGGAGAAGTAGTGATGTTTCATATTGATGATACAGTTTATATAGAACCGCATAAGATTGATTCTAAAGCATTAGGAGCTGTGAGTCGTTTAGCTGGAAATAATTATGCGAATCTTGGACAATCATTCATCATTGAACGTCCAACAGAATAGTAATGCACATGTTACATCATCAAACTCTGTACTCGTTTATTAAAGGAATAAGTTTGACAAAGTTCAGATTAAATATTAATATTTAGCAGTATTTGACGTTAACATTCAAGAATTCTTGTAGTAAAAAAATAAAACATACTTATCAAGAGAAGTGGAGGGACTGGCCCTATGATACTTCGGCAACATGTAAAAGCGTGTGCCAAATCCAGTAGCAACTATTGCTAGAAGATAAGGAGCTTAAATTAACTCTTTTCTTCAAATGAATGAAAAGAGTTTTTAATTTTTATAAGATATTAAACCGTTAAATCATAATTGATATCAAAGGAAGTAGGTTGAATATGAAAGAGCAGTATAAAGGCAATGCATGGGCATTGATTCCTTTAATCGTCTTTGTGGCGATGTTTCTAGGTGTTGGTATAGCAACGGGTGATTTTACGACAATGCCATTAAACGTTGCAATTATTGTGGCCTCTATCATTGGCTTGTTATTAAATAGAAAAGAATCGTTTCAACAGAAAGTTGAAATATTCACAAAAGGTGCAGGACACTCTAACATTGTGTTAATGATGTTGATTTTCCTATTGGCTGGTGCCTTTTCACAAACAACGGAAGATATGGGTGGTGTAAAATCCACTGTTAATTTAGGTTTATCAATTATTCCAGAAAATTTAATCATAGTAGGCTTATTTATTATTTGTATGTTTGTGTCTGTTTCTATGGGGACATCTGTAGGAACAGTTGCTGCAATCGCACCTGTAGGCTTCGGATTGAGTCAAGCAACAGATGTATCAGCTGCGATTACAATGGCTACAGTTGTAGGTGGTGCGATGTTTGGTGATAATCTATCGATGATTTCTGATACGACAATTGCCGCAGTACGCACACAAAAGACAAAAATGAGTGACAAATTTAAAGTAAATATAAAAATAGTACTTCCTGGGGCAATACTGACTATTATTGCACTATGGTTTTTAACAAATGGTGCACATATCGATGCGACTAAAAATTATGATTATAATATAATTAAAGTTATACCATATTTATTGGTACTTATACTGGCATTAGTAGGAATTAATGTAATCATTGTCTTAATTGGTGGTACTTTACTATCTGCGATTATAGGATTGGTTGATCATTCATTTGGCTGGAAAGGGCTATTAAGTTCAATATCAAAAGGTATTGTCGGCATGGAAGATATTGCAATTATTGCATTGTTAATTGGTGGTTTAGTTGCGTTGATTCAACATAATGGAGGCATTACGTGGTTATTAAATTTTGTGCGTAATAGAGTTAAATCGAAACGTGGAGCAGAACTGGGTATTGCCGGATTGGTAAGTGCTGCAGATATTGCTACTGCGAATAATACGATTTCTATACTTATGGCCGGTCCGTTAGCTAAAGACATCGCTGATGAATACGATGTCGATCCTCGAAAGTCGGCAAGTATTTTAGATATGTTTGCTAGTTGTTTCCAAGGGCTTTTACCATATAGTCCACAAGTTATAGCAGCTGCTGGTGTTGCATCCATATCACCATTTGATTTAGTTCCATACGCTATTTATCCTGCGTTATTAGGTGTCTGTGGTTTAGTAGCAATTTTCTTTAGATTACCGAGATTAGATAAGAAAAAGCGTAAAGCATAGCTAGATTGTTAGATTCACATGCTAATGTTTAATTGTATATTTTAAATTAATGTATAATAAACAATAACGTTATTTACTAACTTTAAATTCTGTAAATAGATGTAATGAAAATAAAAATACTAAGTAAGTGTAATAAATATTTAGATTTATATTTGTTTAACTTAATCGAAATAAAAGGATTATTGTTTAGAACTTACCTAGAATGAGTTAAAATATACTTAAGAGTGAAAGTAGGTGAACAATCGTGGCAAGATATAATATTGAAAATGAAAATGTTGAGATACAACTTGAACGATTATTTAAAGTCGAGCCTGAATTATTATATCAAGCGTGGACAGATCAACGTTTTTTAAAGCAATGGTTTATGACATCTGAGCGAACGAATAAAACAATACAGGTTGATGCGAATCAGAATGGAACGTATAAAATTGTCGACGTTAGAAAAGGTAAGGAAAATATAGTCCAAGGAAGCTTTATCACATTAACACCTTACGAATATATTGTAATGACAATAGGCATGCCTGAACTGAGTGATTCTGAAGATACTATAGAAGTAGAAATATTTGAACGCGAACCAGGCATCACACAAATGGTATTTACGTATAATGCTGTAGTACCAAGAGAAAGAAGATTTACAACATTAGAATATAAACAAAAGAAAAAAGAGTATCATGATTCTACTGCCCATGGCTTTGAAATGTTATTTGATAAGTTACAAATCGCATTAGAATATTTTGAAGCAGAAATGTAATTAATCTTAGTAGGTTACAGTGCTTTATTAAAATATATAGGAGAGTCATTACTCATTTTCTAAATAAGATGTCTAGAGATTTAAAACTCTGACTAATAAATTAAGGTGATTTCTATTGCAATAATAATAGAAATCACCTTTTTTATTTGAAAGGAAAAAAGCATATCATGATAAAAGTATAAACAACCGAATAGTTATTAGTAATATATGCGAGATTGTGTGCGAGACTCCTAAGGGAACAGGACAAGCTGAAGACTACAGGCTGAAGCTGTCCCCTAGGAAAGGGAGCAAAACAATCTTTTAAAAAAATACCAACCCGTAAGACGCATTCAATCTTGGGTTGGCATGCCATTTTTAGATTAGCTTAAATCTGAATCTGTAATTCACCATTTTCAATTCTCTCATTATATTTACGTAATAATGTCTCGAAAAAGATATGATAACTAATAAAACTAGAATAATCAGTGCCATCTTGAAGGAAAAAAGTATTACTAGACACGTAAATATTATAATTTGCCTTTTGAGCTAACGAGTTATCTTTTAAATTTGTAATAGAAATAAAGTAATGATGACGCAAACGTAGCAAATTCGTAATACCTTCTAACTGTTTAGATTCTCCAGATAATGAAATAATAAAGAACAAGTCTTTCGACGTTGTTTTATTTAAAATCATCTTGAATTCATGGGGATCATGCAAAACAATAATATTCTTATGCACTGTAAGTAAGATACGCTGCGCTTCTTGTGCGACATTCATTTGGGCTAATCCAGTACCATAGAGATAGATAGTATCAGCTTGATTTATTTTATTAGTTACGAGTTTAAAATCAATGCGATCTAAATAATTAAAGGTATTTGTAATTTCTTGTTTGAAATTGTCAATAGAGTCTGTCGTTAATGCATGAGTTTGTTCACTTTCGAATTTTAAGTAAGACTTAAAGTCACTATACCCATCAAAGCCTAATTTTCTAGCAAAACGATGTATCGTCGCATTGGAAGCATGTGTTGCTTGCGCTAATTCTTGAATCTTCATTGATTTACATGCTTCGATATGAGTATTAATATATTGTGCGATATGTAGATCATTGTCATTCAACTTATTAAAGTTGCTATTTATACGTTCATCTAAAAAAATAGTATCACCCCATTTTTTGAAAATATTTTCGTGTTATGAAAATATAATCTGATTATATAAAATTATTCGATTTATCGTCAAACTATTGTTTATATGTAAGCGGTTACTATATGATGTAAGAAAGTTAAATATTGAAAGGTATGCAAGTCAAGATAAAAAGTAACAATAGATTTTATTTTGACGGTAGGAGGGATGTAAATGAATGCAATAAAACGATTTGGTAGTGCTATGATTGTGCCTGTATTGATGTTTGCATTTTTTGGTATAGTCTTAGGTTTTGCTACTTTATTTAAAAATCCGGCTATTATGGGAAGTATTGCTAAGGATGGAACAACATGGTTTAAAATTTGGTCCGTAATTGAAGCGGGTGGTTGGACTATTTTCAATCACATGGAAATTGTTTTTGTAGTAGGTTTGCCACTCTCTTTAGCTAAAAAAGCACCTGGGCATGCAGCACTTGCAGCATTAATGGGTTATTTAATGTTTAATACATTTATAAATGCAATTTTAACGCAATGGCCACATACATTTGGTGCCAACTTAGAAAAAGGTGTTGAAAATGTTACTGGTCTAAAAGCTATTGCAGGTATTGAAACATTAGATACAAATATTCTAGGTGGTATTATCATTTCAAGTATTATTACCTGGATACATAATAGATATTACAGTAAGAGGCTACCAGAAATGCTAGGTGTGTTCCAAGGATTGACTTTTGTTGTTACAATATCATTCTTTGTTATGTTACCTGTAGCATTAATCACTTGTATTGTATGGCCAACAGTTCAAAATGGTATTTCATCATTACAAGGATTTATTATTGGTTCAGGATATATAGGCGTATGGCTCTACCATTTCTTAGAAAGAGTATTAATTCCTACTGGGTTACACCACTTTATTTATGCACCTATCGAAGTAGGTCCAGTCGTAGTGAATCATGGATTGAAAGCAGAATGGTTTGAACATGTAAATGACTTTGCTAGAAGCTCGAAACCATTAAAAGAACAATTCCCATATGGATTTATGCTTCAAGGGAATGGTAAGGTCTTTGGTGCAATTGGTATTGCGTTAGCAATGTATTCAACGACACCTAAAGAAAATAAGAAAAAGATTGCAGCATTGTTAATTCCAGCAACATTAACTGCTGTAGTTGTAGGTATTACTGAACCATTAGAATTTACGTTCTTATTTATTGCACCATACTTATTTGTACTACATGCTATTTTATCTGCAACTATGGATACTTTAATGTATGGATTTGGTTTAGTTGGTAACTTTGGTGGAGGTTTGATTGATTTCTTTGCAACAAACTGGATTCCACTTGCACAAAATCATTGGTTAACTTATGTTATTCAAATTATTATTGGGCTTGCGTTTACTGGTATTTACTTCGTCCTATTCAGATTTTTAATTTTGAAATTCGATATACCTTTACCAGGTCGTAAAAAAGAGTCTGATGACATTAAATTGTATAGCAAGAAAGATTATAAGAGTAAAAATGAAGATAAAGGCTCACAACCTGTTGCAGGAAACGAATATGAAGAAAAAGCGTTGTATTACTTAGAAGGTTTAGGTGGTAAAGAAAATATTAAAGACGTAACGAACTGTACAACACGTCTAAGATTAACAGTTGAAGATATAGATAAAGTCGAAGATAGTGATTACTTTACACATAATCAAATGGCACATGGATTAGTGAAAAGTGGGAAAAACGTACAAGTTGTTGTTGGAATGTCAGTACCTCAAGTACGTGAAGCATTCGAAAATATTGTGAATAATTAATTTGAGCAAATAGATAAATCATAGTATAGCGCTATAGAACAGAAAGAGCGATGATAGTTAGCAAGAACTAATAACTATCATCGCTCTTTGTATGTTGAAACAAAGCATAGAGAACACACGAGAGTAGCACTGACTAGGTCGCACATATCCAAATTTATTTATAACGATATTCAACTTAGTTATAAATAATGTTCTAAAATTTAAAAATCCTCTCTATCAAATTTAGAGAGGTAAGTAATAAAGATTTAGTTTTAACAATCAATTTAAGATATACGTGCTTTATGGACAACACGCTGCTGTGCTACAGCACATAAAATATCTATATTATGAGTTGCGATTTTATTAATTAATCTTGAAAAGACTGCTGCAGAACAATTTACATTAACTTTATTTTTGTTAAAAGTGTATGAGATGTCTTCGGTATTATTTATCATATTAATAATGTCGATAATTTTATCTTTAATAAAAGCATCACGTAACCCATCTATTGTTAACACGAAACGCTTTGAAGATAATAATAAACGATCAGAATCAATTAATTTATCTGAGTATGAAGATTCTAAAATTTGATATATATCAAAATTATGGAAGCTTAAAAAGCTAATCACATAAGGCAATTGTTGTTTTGGTAAGTTAATCTTTAAAGCATATAGATGCTTTTCCTTATAAATTGAAAACTTGAATGAATTACAAAACTTTATTTGTTTACAAACTTTGGCTAAATCTTTTCGTGTCTTACGTTTATTAAGTCCACCAATATTCAACACAAATGTTTCTGTTTTATCTAAAAACATATAATACCTCCACATCTATATAAAAATGAACCTGAATATAATACATAATATTCAATTGTAGTTTAATTTTCACCAGTTTTAATTTCTATTAAATTGTACCACTCTTTTTTGTTATATTCACTAGGTCTTAAGAACGAAGTTCAATAAAAGTTGATTACAAGGGTGTTAAGCACTATTAACAAATATTAGAATATTTCGAAAATTATATTGTTCAGACTATGAAAGTATGATACATTTTTCTTTATTACTACATAGAGGAAGTGTTCAAAATGTTATCAAAGGTAAGTAGATTCGCGACAAACACATTCTTAGTATGGATGTTGATTGCAGCTATTATTGGGTTCATATTCCCAAATCAACTTGCTACAATAAGCGGCTTTGTCCCATATCTATTGGGTATTGTAATGCTAGGTATGGGTTTAACTATAGATCCGAAAGATTTTAAAATTGTCTTTCAACAACCAAGATCGGTTATTATTGGTGTGATTTTGCAGTTTACAATCATGCCAACGACTGCGTTTCTCATTGCTAAATTATTTAATTTACCTGCAGAAGTAGCAATTGGAGTTATATTAGTAGGTTGTTGTCCAGGTGGCACATCTAGTAACGTAATGAGTTATTTAGCGAATGCCAATGTCGCATTATCGGTAGCTATTACAAGTGTATCGACAATTCTTGCTCCGATTATGACACCAGCTTTAATTTATCTATTCGCACATCAATGGTTACAAGTATCATTTATGAGTATGTTTTGGTCGGTAATTCAAGTTATCTTAATTCCAATAATTATTGGTTTTGTGTTGCAAAAGCTATTCAAAAACTTTGCTGCCAAGACGTCAACTGCACTTCCAATTGTTTCGGTTGTAGCCATTTCATTGATTTTGGCATCGGTTGTTGGAGGTAGTAAGTCACAAATTTTACAAACAGGTCTGTTAATATTTGCAGTTGTTATTCTACATAACGTTGTAGGTTATACTTTGGGCTATACTTTAGCTAAAGTATTTAAACTTGAACGTGCAGATAAAAAGGCCGTGTCGATTGAAGTAGGGATGCAAAATTCAGGTTTAGCAGTTTCCTTAGCTACGGTTCATTTTAGCCCATTAGCAGCTGTGCCTGGTGCAGTCTTTAGTTTAGTACACAATATTACTGGTCCAATATTGGCGAAATATTGGCATAAACGATAATAAAAATATGAGTGCTCGAGCCTATTACTCCAACTTAAATTGCTGGGTAATAGGCTTTTTTAGATAGGTATAACCATGTATGCATATATTATGATGTTGTTGTAATTTGTTGCGAAATGGTTTGAGCGCGTTTTTTAGATAAATATGCTAAGATAGCAGTAATTTCATTGAAAGAATCAGCAGCAGACTTGAGTGATTAAAATAACATAATGAAAGTTAAATAGGAGGTATGTGTGATGTATAGAGCAGTCGTATTTGATTTCGATGGTACAATCATTGACACTGAGCAACATCTGTTTCAAATTATTAATAATCATTTAACAGGTAATGGTTTAGATCCTATTTCTGTGGACTATTATCGTCAATCGATTGGTGGCGCCGCTACAGAATTACATAACTATTTAGAAGCGCAACTTGGACTTGAAAAAAAGTCAGCCATATATCAAGAACATAACGAAACAAGTGTGAATTTGCCAATCAATAAAGAGGTAGAAGCGTTGATGAAATATTGTAAACAGCGTCATATACCAATGGCAATTGCTACAAGTAGTTATAGAAAGGATATTGAACCTACCTTTAAACGTTTAGGATTAGAGCAATATATGGACATTATTGTTGGACGTGAAGATGTCGACGAAGTAAAGCCTAATCCAGAATTGTATTTAACAGCGGTTCAACAATTAAATTATAATCCAGTTAATTGTTTAGCAATAGAGGATTCGGTTAATGGTGCGACAGCGGCAATTAATGCGGGTTTAGACGTTATAATTAATACTAATCGTATGACTGAACTTCAGCCGTTTCAAACTCTTAATTTTACTGCTAAAGATGTTACAGCAAATGAAATTATTGAACACTATTTTGAACAGCGTGGGAGTAAATAATAATGAATGCATATTTACTATTATTTTTCTTAGGAGGGCCACTTGTATTAGCAATTGGCAACTTAATATTAGGTCCGATATTCAATCGTAAGATCCCATTTGCCATTCATTTACGTTCGTTTATCATAGCAACATTGCTTTATTTAATTGGGGCAACTATCTTATATTTTTTACTATTACAAGATAAGCTTTAATAAAAAAGATGTTTATAGTTTAAGTCTAGCTAGTGACTCATACTGTAAACATCTTTTTGTTATATTATTTAGTAAATTGGAATATTAAAGTAACTATCACTAACACGAGTAAGATAGCATCTATACCGACCATAATTGCAAAGCGTGGATTCTTTTCACCATTAGCTTTACTTTTTTTAACAGCTTTTAAATTTGGAATTAAACTGACGATTAATAATATTAATATGATGATTCCTAAGACAAGACTCACTTTTTATCACTGCTCGCTTTCTTTTTTTCAATATATTCCCAAAGATATCCTGCAAGAACACCAATGATAATACCTATAATAATACCAACTTTTATGGCTGAAAATAAGGCGCTTACTAAAATAGCAATTAATAAAGTAATCGGTATCGTAATGCCGAATTTATATTTTCGTTCTGGAGAATTAACAATTGAAAATAATACAAAATATAGTACACCAAATACGACTGCAGCCAAAAGCGATTTTAAAAATACTGACATAAATGCGTGATGTGAACCACTAAAATAATTTAACAGAAAAAATAAAATGCCGAAAACGACTGCATAACTAAGCGTTCGTTTAATTGAGTTTGAAGCCATAATGTACTCCTTTTTATTTGAAAGATTACAAAAAGTATAGCATATATTATGGTTGAATAAGAACTCATGACAATTTAACGATTAATTGTCGAATTGATGATGATCATTTAGATAAGCATAGAACAATCCAATGATTAAACCGCCTCCAATGTAGTTGCCTATCGCAGCGCATACTACATTAACTATAACTGGAATCGTTTCTATTATTGAACTCTGATAGATAAAGCCTGCAGCAAATAGTACAGAATTATATACGACATGTTCGTATCCCATAAAGGCAAATATCGAAACACCAAACATCATTACAAACATTTTTGCTAAGACGTCATCTATTTGCATTGCAATAACTAAAGAGATATTGATAAAGAAATTGGCAAAGATCCCCTTGATCAATATTGCAAACCAACTTGCTGTTAGTGTCTTGTGTTCAATTATTGCATCGAGATGTATCATCATATCAGGTGTCATGACATCAGAAGCACGCATCAGTAAGAAGAGGATGAGGCCTCCAACCGTGTTACCAATAAAACACAAGGTGAATATTTTAAATACACGGGTGGGGGCAATGACTCTGTAATATAAACCAACTGTGAAATACATAAAGTTACTCGTTAATAACTCAGAATTTGTAAAAAGAATAAGTACGAGCGCAAAACTAAATGCAGTTGACGCGATTAGATTAGAAATACTAGGTGACATTTCAGTTCCAAAGTTGGCTTTCAGTGATAATACAAAAACAATAATTGTACCTAAGATAAAACCTGCCATAATCGCACGTAACAAATAGCGTTTGAAATAAAAACTTTGAAGTATATCTTTGGTTTTAATTGTTTCTACGACATGGTTCACCCAAACTTTCCCATAAAAAACTTTATCCCATTGCACATTTTTTCCGTTCAAGGTTGTGTCCTCACTTTCATTTGATTTAAAGCTAGTATACTATGTCTCTACACATTTGTGAAACTTTTCACAAATAATACAATTTTTACTTTATAAGCCTTGAGAGAGGTATTTGTAGAGAATAGAAGAAAAGATGGAGAGGGAGAAAAATTATGCTTTACAATTTATAGTAAAATCGCGTACAATTAAAAAACGGAAATGTAAGGGCTTACATTGTTTTAGTTTGGTATTTTAATTTTGCCAATTTATAGTATAATAGCGACATGATAAGTGATTAATTATACTTATATTTGAGAGAGATGGGGTTTGAATGAGATGAATGATAATAATGAACTTCAGAGGGGATTAGGTGCGCGTCAAATGCGGATGATTGCATTGGGTGGTACCATAGGTGTAGGTCTATTTATGGGAGCTACAAGTACAATCAAATGGACTGGACCTTCTGTAATATTTGCTTATTTAATAGCAGGTATCTTTTTATTTTTAGTTATGCGAGCAATGGGTGAGATGGTTTATTTACATCCTACATCAGGTTCGTTTGCCAACTTTGCAAGTGATTACATACACCCAGTGGCAGGTTATTTGACTGCTTGGAGTAATATATTTCAATGGGTAGTCGTCGGTATGAGTGAAGTTATCGCCGTCGGAGAATATATGAATTATTGGTTCCCAGATTTACCACAATGGATTCCAGGCGTTATCGTGGTTGCCTTGTTAATGGGAGCAAACTTAGTTTCTGTTAAAGCCTTCGGTGAGTTTGAATTTTGGTTCGCGATGATTAAGGTAGTTACAATTATCTTAATGATTGTTGCAGGATTTGGCTTAATCTTCTTCGGACTTGGTAATGGTGGAGAAGCAATTGGTTTATCTAATTTATGGTCACATGGTGGCTTTATGCCAAATGGTTGGGTTGGATTCTTCTTTGCTTTATCAATCGTAATTGGTTCATATCAAGGTGTTGAATTGATTGGTATTACAGCAGGTGAAACAAAGGATCCACAGAAGAATATTAAGAGTGCAGTAAACGGCGTAATCTGGCGTATATTAATTTTCTATATTGGAGCAATTTTCGTAATTGTTACAGTTTATCCTTGGAATGAATTAGGCAACATCGGAAGCCCATTCGTTGCGACTTTTGCTAAAGTAGGTATTACTTTCGCTGCTGGATTAATTAACTTTGTAGTATTAACTGCAGCAATGTCTGGTTGTAACTCAGGTATCTTTAGTGCGAGCCGTATGACTTTAAACTTAGCTCAAAAGGGCATGCTACCTAAATTCTTTACTAAAGTAATGAAAAATGGTGTTCCTTTCTGGACAGTAACAGCGATTGCAATTGGTATCTTAATTGGAGCACTATTAAATGTTATCTTGCCACTATTCATTAAAGGTGCAGATAGTATTTTTGTTTATGTTTACAGTGCGTCTATCTTACCAGGTATGGTACCATGGTTTATGATTTTGATTAGTCACTTAAGATTCAGAAAGCATCACCCTGAAGAATTGAAAGGGCATCCTTTTAAAATGCCAGGTGGAGCAATCACTAACTATGTAACAATGGCATTCTTTATCATGGTATTAATCGGTATGTTATTTAATAAAGAAACAGTCGTATCTGTAGTAATCGGTATTATTTTCTTATTATTAATGACTGCATTCTATTTCATTAAAGGCTATCATAAGTTAAGTAAGAACGAGCAATTATAAAATTATCTGACTTATTAAAAAAATGTATCTTCTTATATGGAGATCGTTATAAGTTAGGTATATTAAACAAGAGAATATATAAATGTATCAAACCTTATCAAGGCGTGTATCGTCTTGATAAGGTTTTTTAATGCATCATTATTAATAGACAGCTTTATATTAGAATTATGAATATGGTATATAATCCTTTTCAGATAAAAAGCGAGAGTTATTAATGAAAATGAATATATAATGCAACTTATTTACATAAATTTTACATCTTAAAAACAATAACTCAACACTCTTTGCTTACACTTACAGTATAAGCTTGATAATACATATTAAAGGAGTTATTAATTATGAAATTCTATAATAAGTTAGCAACAGTATCGGTGACTAGTGCAATTGTTATGGGTTCTGTCTTGGGAAATGCACAATCAACTTTCGCATCGAGTGGGGGAAATAGTTCAGATCAACCTGCCGATGTATCATATATGGGTAATACAAAGAACCCTAAGAATGTTATTTTCTTAGTAGGTGATGGAATGGGACCATCGTATAATAGTGCTTATAGATACTTTGCGGATAATCCTGAAACTAAAGAAATGGACAAGACAGCATTTGATAACTACCTATTAGGTACACAACGTACAAATCCAGATGATCCAAAGGAAAATGTTACAGACTCAGCAGCAGGTGCAACGGCATTTAGTTCTGGCCATAAAACATTTAATGGAGCAATTGGTGTTGATGCAAATAAACAAAAAGTTAAAACTGTATTAGAACAAGCAAAAGAAAACGGGAAGTCAACAGGTCTAGTTTCAACTGCAGAAATCACTGATGCAACACCTGCAGCTTATGCAGCTCACGTTGATGACAGAGATAAAAAAGATGAAATTGCACAGCAATTTTACAATGACAAAATTAATGGTAAACATAAAGTTGATGTATTACTTGGCGGTGGTGCAGAATACTTTGGCGATAAAAATGGTAATTTAACAGATAAATTCAAAAAGGATGGTTATGATGTTGTAGATAATAAAACAGATCTACAAAATTCAACGAGTAAACAAGTATTAGGATTGTTTGCTGACAATGACATGCCATTACAAATTGATGCGCCAGAAAAAAATCCTAAACTAGTTGAAATGGAAGACAGTGCAATTAAGCGATTAGAATCAAATGACAAAGGTTTCTTCTTGATGGTAGAAGGGGCGTCAATCGATAAATCAGGACATCCAAATGATGTTACTGGTGTAATGTCAGAGATGAGTGGTTTTGAGAAATCATTTGATTATGCGATGAATTATGCAAAATCACATCCTGATACATTAGTTGTTGCAACAGCAGATCACTCAACTGGTGGTATGACAATCGCAAAAGGTAAAGACTATGTTTGGAATCCAAAAGCTATCCATCAAATGAAGCATTCTGGTTCATATATGACTAAAGAAATAGCAGAAGGTAAAGATCCAGAGAAGGTAATTAATGACGGCTATGGCTTTGAAGTTTCTAACTCTCAAATCAGTAAGATTAAAGATGAAGCTGAAGCATTGAAGAAATATGATGAGGAAGATAAAGAATATGAAGCGCAATTCCAAAAATTACAAGATGCAATTCAAAAACCAATAAATGATAAATCACATACAGGTTGGACAACAAATGGACATACTGGAGAAGATGTGAATACGTATGGTTTTGGTCCAGGTAGTGATCGATTTAAAGGTAATATTGATAATACAGACAATGCTAACAACATATTTGATTTCTTTAAACATGACGTAAAGCAATAAATATAAAATAACATTGTTATAACTTAATGAACTAAAAAGCACCTAATTTCAGGAATTCCTGTCATTAGGTGCTTTTTATAGTAGCTGAAGATTTGAAAACGTTAATGTTTAAATTTTATTAAAGATAAATGCTTTCGATAATTATTGAGTGCCATTTTAGATTGTGTGATGGAATCAAGAGATGATTCATAATTCAATGCAATGTAACGATAATATAACACATCAACTGAAAATAATTGTGCAAACAGTGAAGTGGTTGCTGCCATACGTAATTCATTCTCATCGGTTTGTCCGTAAATTAACTTGTAGTTTGAAACTTGTGCTATGGGATTATCAGCTGTGCTAGAAATTGTGATTATAGGAATATTATAATCACTTGCGACACTAGCCATTGAACGTAATTCACTATGACTACCTTGATTCGTAATGAATATAATACAATCTTGATTATCGTGTGTCGCAAGTGTTGTTATAAACAAATGTGTCTCTTGCACTAATCGGACATTAAGCCCGATACGTGATAATTTTTGATACAAATCAGTAGCTATAACAAATGATGCACCATAACCGAAGATAAATATATTGCGTGCTTGCTTTATCACATGGCAAATTTCATCTATACTTTTAGCATCAATATGCGTTGCAACGAAATTCATAGTATCTGTCGCACGTGATAACATCTTTGATTTAAGTGTATCAACTGATTCATTTGCAACAAGTTCAAGGTGAGTATTATTTGTCGTATCTTCTGGTAAATAACGTGATAGTGCAATTTTTAATTCTTGGAACCCTTTGCCTGTAACTTTCCTGCTAAATCGTACAATTGATGCTGTACTCGTATCGATTGCTAATGCTAAGTCTTGTACAGACATATCAATAATTTTGTGTGGAGCATTTAAGATAAAATCAGCTATTTTCTTTTCACTTTTTGTAAAATCAGGATACTGCTTATCAATTTTGTAAAGTAAATTCGTCATTATAAATCACCTAAACTATCAGTTTCTCTCATAGCTTTAGTTGTGCCGAATAAATAAGTAAAAATAAAACCACCGGCATAAGCTGAGAGCAGTCCTCCTATATATCCTAGATACATATGATCTGAAATTAATGGTAATAGTGATATACCACTTGGGCCAATTGCAGTCGCACCAATGTGTCCAATGCCTCCGATTACTGCGCCACCAATACCGCCGCCAATACAAGCTGTGAAGAATGGTTTGCCGAGGGGCAAGGTTACACCATAAATTAATGGTTCACCAATACCTAAGAAGCCAACAGGTAAGGCACCTTTCAAAGTATTGCGGAGTGTTGTATTCTTACGACATCTAACCCATAAAGCTAATGCTGCGCCAACTTGACCAGCACCCGCCATTGCAGCAATTGGTAACAGGTAAGTTGCACCCGTTTGATTTATCATCTCAATATGAATAGGGGTAAATATATGGTGTAATCCTAACATTACCAAAGGTAAGAAGAAAGCACCAATAATAAAGCCACTAAATACACCACCAATATCAATAATGCCATTGATGATATGAACGAGACCATCTGATATAAAACCTGCTAAAGGCATAAAGATAAAAATTGTAAGTAAACCAATTATAAATAAAGTGATTGTTGGAGTGACAATGATATCAATTGCATTAGGGACAATTTTATGAAGTCTTTTTTCAACGATACTTAAAAGCCAAACAGCAAATATAACCCCAATGATACCACCTTGACCAGCTTGAAGCGGTTCGCCAGTAAAGATGTTAGTAATCGTATTTTTATCGGTAAGACCAGTTAGTAGTGTGGTACCACCAATAACACCACCAAGCCCTGGTGTTGCACCAAATTCTTTAGCTGCATTAATACCAGTAAAGATTGCTAAGTAAGCCAACATACCGTCCTTTATGACGTTAAATACAGTCACCAGTTGTGTTACCCAGGCTCCCGATATTTGTCCACCTGCAAGTAAGTTACTTAATACAGCGGCAATACCTCCAATTAAACCAGCACCTATAAATGCTGGAATCAGAGGTATAAATATATTAGCAATAGTCTTTAGTAACTTATTAAATTTACCGTGTTTTTGTTTAGATTTATAATTTGATTTATTCTGTGCGGCTTTTGCTTCTGCATCTTGCTTAAAATTCGTTGTACCATGTGGGATTGTTTCACCTAATTTGACGCCACTACTTTGCGCCATGTAACCTGCGACTTTATTAACGGTACCGGGTCCCACAACAACTTGAACACGGTCGTCTTTAACGACTCCCATAACACCATCAATTGATTTGAGTTTTGCATAGTCTACCTTTTGTTCGTCAATGACTTGAATACGAACGCGAGTCATACAATTAATAATGTTATCAATATTGTCCATAGTTCCAACTGCATCAGTAATTTGTTGTGCTAATTTTTGTTCTTTGTTCATATATAGACCTCCTGACATAAGGGTAATAGCAGTTTAGTTGTACTTTGAAATTGGAATGCTTGAATGTTAGAAATATTATTGTTGTATTGTACGTTTAAGTAGAGCATGATTGTCGACTAGTTTTTGTTCAGCATCTTGTTTAGTTACATTACAGAGTTGCATGACGACTGCAGTTTTTATATTCTGACCGGATTCTTCAAAACGAATTTTAGCCTGGTCATATGAAATATCACAAATTTCTTGAATGATACGAATTGAACGATCGATTAATTTTTTATTCGTAGCTTTGACATCGATCATTAAATTATCGTAGACTTTTCCAACACCTACCATTGTGATGGTAGATATCATATTCAGGATTAATTTTTGTGCAGTCCCTGCCTTTAATCTTGTAGAGCCGGTAAGTATTTCTGGTCCTACATCTACTTCTATTGCTTGTTTAGCTAGGCTACTTATCGGTGTGTCAGTATTACAAGAAATTGCTACCGTATGTGCACCAACTTCATTTGCACATTTGATACCGCCTTGGACATATGGGGTCGAACCACTTGCAGCAATTCCAATGACGACATCTTTGTTTGAAAGATGGATATGAGTCAAATCTTCTCGCGCAAGTGCAGGATCATCTTCAGCACCTTCAACAGCTACGGTTAATGCGCGTTGACCACCAGCGATAAGTCCGATCACATCGTTTATTGTCGTATTAAACGTAGGTACACACTCAGCTGCATCTAATACACCTAATCTACCACTAGTTCCAGCGCCTAAATAAATAATTCTGCCCCCGTTATTAAACCTATTTATTGTGATTTCAATGACTTCAGCAAGTTGGGGTATTACTTTGCTTATTTCTTGTGGCACCTTTTTATCTTCTTCATTCATGGTTTGCAGTGCTTCGACGATAGTCATTTCATCTAAATGCATTGATGCTGTATTTCGAGATTCGGTCGATTTTTGTTTCATTATTACATCTCCTTTGGTTGATTTTTAAATGAAAATGAATCTCCTGATTGCATACAGTAGATTAATGGTAAATCTGCTGTGATAACTCTAGCGATCACATTGACATTTGGATGCTCTGGAAGCGGCTCTTTGATGATTTGTAATTCGCCTTCATAACGCCCGTTTAATGTATTATCTAGTGTGATATGCCCTGGAAGTCGTTCAACTGTATGCATTGGTTGAATTGTGTCATTCAGATAATGTCGTGCCTCTTGTGAGCGTATGACATGTTCGGGATTGTCAATGCGAACTGTGTGTGATGCTTGAAGTATTGTAGGGATATGATTGTCATAATATTTTAAATGTAATATGAAATTTCTGTGCTGAATTGCTTGATAGAGTTGTTGTGCCATAGTTTCCTCGAGATAAGGGTCACCAATTAAATAATCTGTGGTCTTTGCTTGAATTAGTGTTGTCACACTTTCTATAGGATGATGATTACGTGAAGCTTCTATGGTTGGTAAACCTTTAAATATAGGACCTCGCTTTTGACTACCGGATATGAAACCAAAGATATGTGCTTCAGGATTAAAACGTAAAATTAGCATATTTTGTTGTGTGATAAATGATTCGGAAAGTCCCGTATCCGGTCTAGGATAATAATTGTGGCAATATATGATATTTGAAAAATCACTTACTGTTTGTTTAAGATGAGTTAATAATGAGGTAGTAACAGTGCTCGCGTTCAAACAACATTTAAAGCCTGCATTGATAATAGAATTTACCGTAGCAACAGAGGTACTATGATCAATCCTTATAATAAAATGTGCATTTGTATAGCGTTGTAAAATTTGGAACAATGTTTGAGTTAGTAATGCTGGATTAATATCGATAATGAAGTGTATTTCATAATGGTCTAGATAATCTAACAGCTCTGTTAGTTTTTGATACTTTAACTGTTCATCTTCTTCAGGTATTTGCACCGAAGTAAAGATACTATCATATCCAAAGTCGACCATCGATTTAATATAAGATTTATTGAATGGCTCACCTAAATAAACTGAAAAACCTGGCATATCTATACCTCCAATCTGTAATCGTTTTCATTGTACAATATGTGTAATCAAATTACAATTTAAGATTAAAAATTAATGTATTGTGAAATTTTGTTACAAATATAATTTGATAAAGTGTAGTATCTTGAGTAATCTTTGCTGAATGTTTGAAATATGTTTGATGGTATTACCTACAGTGAATTCTTCAATAGGTTGAAATTTGAAATCTTCTAGAAAATGATAGTAATTATAGTGGATAAGCGAAGTATGACGGAAGGGGGAGTTTTTCAATTTGATATATTCTTGCTCAATAAATTGTTGTAATTCCTGTTGAAATTGGTCCTTTTTCTTATGTTCGGTGACAATGCCAAATTTATAAACCTCTATTAAATTAAGTAATTGTTGTACGCTTTCTGAGATAGTTAAGAGTTCTTCTAATTGCATGATTATCGCCTCCATAATGATTAATAATAGGGTTAATATTTTTGCTCCGTTGATTTAGATGATATACTGTGCTTAATTTAAATATAGTTGGGTAACGTTCATGCTAGGCATCGTTAATAAATATAAATAAAGTCGGTAGATATTTAGCAAGAAAGGTATGAACAAAATGAAAAAAGTTATGTTACGGTTTCGCGAAGTAACCTGGAAAGATTTTATAGTAGTTGTAAGTTTGTTTTTAATAATAGAATGTTTATCTATAGTTGTAATGCGTTTTGGACATCAATTTGTAGAGGGGTTAAATTCGAGTAGTGAGGTATTACTCGGTTCATTAATACAATTATTAGCATATATGACAACTATTTTTATTTTTTACTTTTTACATATGAATGATTTTTATACAAAATTTAATACAGGTGTAGAAGTCATTAAACAAAACAAAGCTTGGTTAGTCGGAATATTTATAATCATGTTTGTTGCATCATATTTATATAACTTTGTAGTGCAATATCTTCCAGGCGGATGGGGGTTTAGCGAAACACAAAATGAAATGCAACTTCAAATATTATTTAAAAATCCACAATTTTTACCATTTTCTTTTTTATTAATTGTTATTGCAGCACCATTAGTAGAGGAAATTATATTTAGACATTTAATGATAGGTGAATTGGGGAAAGTGTTTAATTTTAAGGTAATGGGAGTCATTTCTGCTATATTATTTTCGTTTATGCATGTAAGTAGTGCAGCCTCACCATTTGAGTTTGGTAGTTATTTTATCTTAGCTGTTGCTTTAGTATATGCATATGTTAAGACGAAGAATAAATTAATCGTTAGTTTCAGCTTACATATGTTGAATAACCTGGTGTCCTTTATTATTACTGTTTTGATGATGTACCAATAAAGGTCAATAAAAAGTCCAACTGAATTAATTTTCAGTTGGATTAGAAAACTGTTGGAAATTATTAATTGTTATATCTTGTGTCTTTATTGTTTTTTCGAATGAGTAAGAAATATCTTGTATATCCTCAATCGGGATTGTATTAGTTTTACCTAATCCAATTTCAAAGACGACTGCTTTCCATAAACCTTCTTCACATAGTAATCCAATGAAAATTACATTCTCAGTGCGATTCATATCATCAAGCCCATGCTCCATAGCCATTACATTACGCTCTGTACAGTAAATTAATACATCCGAAAATAAAGTTGGCAATGTTGTGTGTGGTGGCGTGTCAAATTTAATATAACGGTCTAATTTTTTTAACGTCCGTCTCATTTTTGTGTAGGGTAAATTTAAACATTTTTTGATTATTGCTTGAATTTCTTCTTTGTAAGGAAGTGTTGAATAAGATTGACTTTCATTTAATACAAGAAATAATGCTGAAAGTTGATTTTCAGTTAATTCAATGTCATAGCTATTCGGTGTTTCTTGTAATTGATAACCACCTAATTTACCGTGTTTCGCTAAAATTTTAACGCCTTGATCCTCTAAATCTTGAATATCCCTTAAAATGGTACGCTTTGAAACATTTAACTCAGACGCTAATTCTGAAGCAGTAACTTGCCTATTTTCTTGAATTGCTTGAACCAATTTGTTTTGTCGTTCGCGTTTATTCATGAAGAAAGTCACCTCCCAATATGATTACATATTACAATTATTATATCATAAAAGTGACAATGACGACATTTAGAAAAAATAAACAAAAAAATTAGAGAAAACGCTTACATTTTTTCAAGTCTTATGTTAGTATTGTATATAGTAACAAGGGGGTAACGAATAGTTGACAAAGGGGTAGGCTATTACATAATAGTTTTGTTAACAATTATTCGTACGAGTTACTAAACAAACATCTTCAATATTTATTACTTACTTTCCTTTCTATTTAGCCGACTAGCAAAGCTAGTCGGTTTTATTTATGTTTGTTGCAATATATGAAAAAAATGTTAGATGATTAACTTTGGGCATATATTTTCTGTTACGAATTATGATAAAATGAGACGAAATTATACATAGCTAAATCTATACATAAAGATTATAAATATAAAAAGAGGTGTAGACATGGAAAAAGAACAATTAATTTTTATAGACGATTCTGTCAGAGCGTGGCTCGCTTCGTTAGATGATATTATACCAGCATTAATCGATGAGATGGTAACTACAACCAAGAAGAATAGGTTTGATTTAGTAACTAATGTTGATAAAACGATTCAACAAAGATTCCAGCAGTTTTTAACTGAAACATTCCCTGAACATCAACTATTTGCAGAGGAAAAAACCAATGAAGAAGTTCACCCTCATGAGGGACATGTATGGATTATGGATCCAATTGATGGAACCGCAAATTTAGTGAAACAACAAGAAGACTATTGCATTATATTAGGTTATTTTGTAGATGGTGTACCAATGTTGTCTTATATTTATGATTATCCACACGGGAAATTATATAAAGCAGTAAAAGGGTATGGTGCATATGTTAATGGTGCGCCACTTGAAAAACCGGAATCCATTGAATTAAAGGATGCCGTTGTGTCATTTAATGCACTAGTTATAAATGCAAATAAAATGCAAGAATTATTTGACGCTTCCTTTAGTCATCGTTTTATTGGCTCATGTGGTTTAGATTCTGTTCGTGTGATCAACGGTCAATTTGGCTTGCATATCAATACGAATCCAAAGCCATGGGATATCGCGGCGCAATTTTTATTTGCAAGTGAGCTAGGGTTGAAAATTACGACACTAGACAATAAACCTTTGGATTATGCGACGGCTGGTCCATTCATTATCAGTAATCCAGGTTGTCATGAAGAGATGTTAGACGTTTTAAATTCAGGAGCGGGTTATAAAAAGTAAATTGTAACTCTAAAATATCATACTTTATCAAATTTTTAGGTCTTAAGCACTATGCTAAATTGTATAAATTCATTTATAATGTAGTTATTAATTTAAGTTGAAAACTGAATATAGAATGGGGAATGATAAGAGTGAATCGCTCTAGAATGAACGGAAAAAAGAAAATGGGACTAGGTAAAAAGCTATTTTTATGGTTTTTCGGTATATTAGCCATACTTGCTTTGATAGCAGTTATTTATTTAGGATATAAAATCTTTTCAGTCGGTGGATCAATACATAATCCATTAGATAGAGATAAATCGTCACTAAGAGATAAGAATGTCAGTTTAGATGATGGTGATGCTTTTACAATTGCATTGTTTGGTGTAGACTCTGATGCGAAGAGAGCTTCTGAAGGCGATGGTCAACGTAGTGATACAATTATGGTGCTATCGATTAATCCTAAAAAGAAAACAACTGAAATTGTAAGTATTCCAAGGGATACACAAGCTAAGATTGTAGGTAAAGGTACAACCGAAAAAATTAATCATGCCTATGCTTATGGTGGTCCTGATATGGCAGTGAAATCTGTTGAAAAATTATTAAATGTACCAATTGATCATTACGCTACGATAGATATGGATGGCATGAAAGATATGATTGATACAGTTGGTGGTATCGACGTAACAAGTAATGCGACATTCTCATATAAAAATCACCAATTTAATAATGGCGAAAAAACACACTTAGATGGTGATGCTGCAATGGCATTTATCAGAAGTAGAAAAGAAAGCGGTGCTGGTGGAGACTTTGGTCGTCAAGAACGACAACAAATTGTAATTCAAGGTTTAGCAAGTAAGTTATCAAGTGTAAATTCAATCACTCATTTTAATTCGATTATGAATCATATTAAAGAGAATGTGAAAACAGACTTATCAATAGGTGAATTAAATAAAATTAGAAGCAACTATAAAGATGCAGATAAGACAGTTAATAAGCACCAATTAGACGGTGAAGGCGGCATACAAGATGATGGCTTATATTATTTTGTACCTAGTCAAAGCTCATTAAGTGAAATTGAATCTAGTATTAAAGATAATTTAGGTATTTACTAGAACAGCACCTGTGATAGCTGAACAGCAAGGTGAGGTAAATTATTCATGATAATAAATTGTTGTTACAAGCAAAGCACGTTTTAATTTAAATGAGTATCTAAAGATAAATTTAATGACTTCAATGGTTGCTCGAGTTAAGATTTTAAGAATCTTTCGCTCGAGCAACCTTTTTCTATAAATGAAATGATACAGAAAAATACTTCAGCTAAATTTCAATCCCTGAAAAAAATAATTTATATATAAGTGTAGAACGTCACAATCGTCAAATAAAATTGACAGTGTAGTTCTACTTTTTTTGTCATAAACTTAATACGATCTAGAAATAAATGAACTCATATTGTTGTGGCATAAACATCTTAAAAATTTATTGTTATATGCCTAGAGTTATATAGTGGAAGTGGCATAGAAAAAATACAAATCTATACTTTAGTTTGGTGAACAAGCTGTAATGATAAATGACTGACAAAACAATAATACAAAAATGTTTTATTATATTTTGGAATAGTAGGATATTGAATTGTATTAAAAAAGGGAATGGAATACAGAATGCCTTAACATTCATAATAAATACGTTTACAATATAAGTAACATTACCTAAAAAGTGTGGGGCTTTTATGATGGAATGTTGTTGAACAACAATGAGAATAATACGGGCAGTATATTATAAAAACAGGGGTGAATCGAATGCAGGAACATTTAATCGTTTCTTTAGATGGTAAAGACTATCTTGTTGAACCAGGCACGAATTTGTTGCAATTTATTAAATCACAAGATACATTTGTGCCTTCGATTTGTTATAACGAATCGCTAGGACCTATTCAAACTTGTGATACTTGTACAGTTGAGATTGACGGCCAAATTGGACGTGCGTGTAGTACAACGATTGATCGACCAATGGTGGTTAATACACAAACAGATAATGTACAAACAAGCCAAAAGGAAGCACTTGATCGCATATTAGAGAAGCACATGTTGTATTGTACTGTGTGTGATTATAATAATGGTGATTGTGAAATTCATAATACAATGGATCAGTGGGGACTTGAGCATCAAACGTACGAATATAAAGAAAAGCCATATGAAAAAGATTATGGTCCCTTTTACAGATATGATCCAAATCAATGTATTTTATGTGGACGATGTGTTGAAGTTTGTCAAGATGTTCAAGTCAATGAGACTTTGACAATAGATTGGGAGCGACAACAACCACGTGTTATTTGGGATAATGATACAACAATTAATGATTCCTCATGTGTTGGCTGTGGTCAATGTGCAACGGTATGTCCTTGTAATGCCATGCTTGAAGTCAATATGGAAGGCAATGCGGGCTATATGACAGATTTAGAACCCGGTTCTTTAGCCGCGATGATAGATTTAACTAAAAAAGCAGAACCGGGCTATGGTCCTTTATTTGCAGTATCTGATTCTGAAGCTGCCATGAGAGAAGAAAGAATTGAGAAAACGAAGACAGTATGTACTTATTGTGGTGTTGGCTGTTCATTTGACGTATGGACAAAGGATAGAGAAGTACTAAAGGTGCAACCACAGCATGAATCACCGGCCAATAAAATATCATCATGTGTGAAAGGAAAATTTGGTTGGGATTATGTTGATTCAGATGAACGCTTGACTAAGCCATTAGTAAGAAAAAATGGTCAATTCGAAGAAGTTGAGTGGGAAGAAGCTTTACAAGTTGTATCAGACAATTTTACTAAGGTGAAAGATAAATTAGGTCCAGACGGTTTAGCATTTATCTCTTCCTCCAAAGCTACAAACGAAGAATCATATTTAATGCAAAAGTTAGCGCGCCAAGTTATAGGTACAAATAATGTAGATAATTGTTCAAGATATTGCCAAGCTCCTGCAACTAAAGGTCTATTTAGAACAGTGGGGCATGGTGGAGATTCTGGTTCTATAGATGATTTAGAAATTGCAGATATGGTCGTACTTATTGGTACAAACACTGCTGAGGCACATCCTGTCATTGCATCAAGAATTAAACGAGGTCATAAACTTTATCAAAATACATTAAATGTATTTGATATTAGAAAGCATGAAATGGCAGAACGTGCTGACAATTTCTATCAACCTAAACCAGGCACAGATTTAGTTTGGTTATCTGCGGTAACGAAATATATTATCGACAATGATTTACATGATACAGCATTTATTGATGAATGGGTGAATGATTTCGAAGCATATAGAACGTCTCTAGAACCATTTACAATGGACTTTGCAGAAGAAACAACGGGTATAACTGCAGAAGCGCTGATTGATTTTGCACACCAAGTTGTCAATGCAAAATCAGTATCGATTTGTTGGGCAATGGGTGTAACACAACAAGATATTGGTAGTGATACGTCTACTGCAATTTCTAATTTATTATTAGCAACAGGCAATTATAGAAAGCCAGGTTCAGGTGCTTATCCGCTTAGAGGACATAACAATGTACAAGGTTGTAGTGATATGGGTAGTATGCCTGATCAATTCCCAGGTTATCAATTGGTTACTGATGATGAAGTACGAGCTAGATTTGAAAGAGAATATGGTGAAAGTTTACCAAGTCATCCAGGACGTGATAATCATCAAATGATGGAAGGTATTCATGAAGGTGAAATTGATTCTTTATATTTATACGGGGAAGATACAGGTATTGTTGATTCGAATATCAACTTTGTACAAGCAGCTTTAGAAAAGGTTGGTTTCCTTGTAGTACAAGATGAGTTTTTCACTTTTACAGCATCATATGCAGACGTTGTCTTGCCTGCCAGCCCATCACTTGAAAAAACTGGAACTTTTACAAATACAGAGCGAAGAATTCAACGTATCTATCAAGCATTGGAACCAAAGGGAGACTCTAAACCTGATTGGCAAATCATTCAAGCAGTGGCGAAATCATTAGGATATGATTGGGGATATACACACCCAAGTCAAATCATGGATGAAGTTGCACGATTGACACCACTTTATTCAGGTGTAAATTATGAGCGTTTAGAAGGTTATAACAGTTTACAATGGCCAGTTGCAGCAGATGGTACAGATGAACCAACCTTGTATCTAGAAGGATTTAACTTTGATGATGGTAAAGCGAAATTCTATCCACTGTCATTTGATAATTTCTTCAAAGTGAATGAAGTTTATGATCTACATGTAAATAACGGTCGATTATTAGAACACTTCCATGAAGGTAATATGACATATAAGGTACCAGGATTAGAATACAAAATGCCTAATGCATTTGTAGAGATTTCACCTGAACTAGCTGAAGACAGAGGCATCCATGAAGGTGCAGAAATCAAGCTTATTTCTGAAACTGGAGAAGCGGAATTGGTAGCGCATGTTACTGATAGAGTTAAAGGTAAAGAAATATATATCCCTCTAAATAACAATGCAATGTTGCATGGTGACAATGGTGCAATTAATTTATTGACCAATAGTGACGTTGATAAAGATACAGATACACCATCATATAAACGTACAAGTTGTCGAATGGAAGTAAAAACACGAAGAGGAAAGTCACCACTTAATCCTACGAATTTCCGGGTGAATAAACAGCGCCAACCACAATATAGTGTTAGAGTTGAAGATAAATGGAGACGTGATGACTATACTTTCCCAGGAAGTCAGGTGGATAACTAATGGCTGAAAGAATAACTAAAATAAAACGCATGGAGAAGACAGAAGCAGAAATCAAGCAAGAAAGTATGGCTGAAGTAACAGACGCAATTGTTGCTAATAAAGATAGTATCTTAAAAGCAATTAATCTAATTAGTACATTAGATGACGCTAAAATATTAGATGCTCTGTCTGGCGCAGTTAAAAGTCGAGGAGTAATCGCCAATAAATTTGCTGTAGAACTAAATAAAGAACAATATACTGGGTTAATTTCAAATATGGCTTCACTCGTATTCTTATTAGGTGATTTAAATGTAAATGATTTATCTACAATGCTAAACAAAGTCAATAAAGGTTTGCATGTAGCAAACCAAGCAAACCCAAACCAAAAAACATCTATCACCGGATTAATGAGTATTTTAAAAGACGATGAAATGAACCGCAGTTTAACTTATATGTTGAATATGCTGAGAGGTATGTCACGCTAATATAATAGTATGTGTTCACAGAATGACATGTAACAGACCAAGATAGGAGAAAGTTATTTTCTATCTTGGTCTGTTTTATTGTTTAGAAAATGACATATTGCAAAATGCTTAAATATGATACAATTTCTAGTATTAGAGTTTAATATTAGTTTTTTAGATGAGGAGAGGAAGACATATTAATCCGAAAATGATAAAAGTCATGGCCATCATTTCCAATGTTATTCTAGTATTGGGAATTGTGTTCTTGATTACAATGAATATAATGATGGCAATTACAATGTTTGTTGTCTCATTAGCGATAAGTCTCACAATCTTCAATACGTTATTTAGAGATAGAAGAGGAATGAAGATTGCTATCAATGTGTCGTTTGCAATTGTGCTAATTGCGATTATATTTGCATATATTACATTAACTAAATAATTGTGTAAGTTAGGGAGTTTTTCTGAAAATGAAGCAATTAATTACGCAAAGACTTTCGGTCGTGTTATTGATCGTTATTTTAGCTGTTTTTGTTCTGTTACTGATTATCAATGAAACGACTTTATTTGATAACCAGAAGACAAACACATTTAATGAGGCCGTGAGTAAACAAGTAGATGGTAATGCATTAAACATGAAAGAAGAACAAGGTCAATTTGTTGATGCTTCAAGAGCAGATGTGAAACAAGCTATGGACATTGATAATGAATATGAAAATCTAAATTATATGGATATTTCAGAAAAGGTACCTATGTCTGAGCATGAATTGAATCAAATATTAAAAGATAAAGGTATTTTAAAAGGACAAGCAAAGGCTTTTCTTAAAGCTCAGGAAAAGTATGATGTAAATGTCCTATATCTGATAAGTCATGCTTTAGTTGAAACAGGTCATGGTCGTTCAGAATTGGCAAAAGGCATTAAAGATGATGGTAAAAAGTATTATAATTTCTTTGGCATAGGTGCGTTTGATGAGAATGCAGTGCACACAGGAAGTAGTTATGCTAAGAAACAATCTTGGACATCGCCTAAACGTGCAATTATGGGTGGCGCAAAATTTGTTCGTAAAAATTACTTTGATAAAAAGCAAATTACATTATATCAAATGCGTTGGAACCCTAAAGCACCAGGGGAACATCAATATGCTTCTGATATCGCATGGGACGGTAATATTGCACGCTTTATGCAACATTATTATGACAAGTTTGGTATTAAAAAGGATCATGTTTATAAAGATTACTATTTATAATGGACCAATATTTTATGAATAAAGGATAACGATGTAATCAATACAGGTGTTATCTTTTTTCTTTGTAAAGTAATTAAGGAATTCATTAAAAAACACAGGCTAGTAAGAACAAATAAGTTTAATGATAGATGGAGTGAAAATGATGAAGATAGGTATAGTAGGTGCAGGTATCGGTGGTTTAACGACTGCAGCGTTACTGATTGAGCAAGGTCATGACGTAAAGGTATTTGAACAGAAACAAGATATAACTGAAATTGGTGCAGGGATAGGTATCGGGGGCAATGTCCTTGAAAAGTTAGGTAATCATGATTTAGCGAAAGGCATAAGAAATATCGGACATGAAATAGAGCAAATGGCAGTGCTAGATGATAAAGGTAATACGCTATCTAATGTGAAATTAAAGAAAAAGACTGTTAATTTGACGGTGAAACGTCAAGATTTAGTAGATGTTATTCAATCTTATGTACCATCACAATATCTTTATTTTGGACACCGTGTGGAAACAATTGAAAGTGAACCACTTAAAGTGACATTGAAATTTGAATCTCAATCTCAAGCAGATGAAGCATTTGATTTATGTATAGCTGCAGATGGCATTCATTCAAATGTTAGACAATATATATTACCAGATAGTAAGCCGATATATAGAGGGTATACTGTGTTTAGAGGATTAGTAGACGATGTAAATATAAAAGAAGAACAGGTTGCTAAAGAATATTGGGCTACAAAAGGTAGAGTAGGCATTGTTCCTTTATTAAATCATCAGGCTTATTGGTTTATTTCTATTAATGCTAAAGCGCATGATGCAAAGTATAAAGCATTTGGTAAACCTCATTTACAAGCAAGATTTAATCATTTTCCAAATGAAGTAAGAATGATATTAGACAAACAAAGCGAAACAGATATTTTACTTCATGATATTTATGATATACAACCACTGAAGTCATTTGTGTATCAACGTGTTGTCTTGTTAGGGGATGCAGCACATGCTATGACACCAAACATGGGACAGGGCGCAGGACAAGCGATGGAAGATGCGATTGTATTAGCTAATTGCCTTGCGCAGTATGATTTCGATGAAGCTTTGCAACGTTATGATAAATTACGTGTTAAACATACTAAAAAAGTAATTAAACGTTCTAGAAATATTGGGAAAATAGCACAAAAATCAAATAAGTTATTAGTCGCTTTGCGTAATTTTGTTGTTAAAATTATGCCAAACCAACTAGCCAGTGCGCAAACAAAATTCTTATACAAAACAAAATTAAAGTAGCTATGAAAGTTATGTTGAACATATAAATACAATTAAAAGAGAAGCCCTTAAATGAAGTCTACTGATTTCATTTAAGGGCTTCTCTTTTTAGTAGGTGCATGTAAATTGTCGAAAATCACTAGTTTACTATAAATTTTGGTGTTTTATTCTCTAGTTTACTTAATGTATCATTCGCAACAATTTTAGCCATCATATCTCGTGACTCATATGTTGCATTTCCGATATGTGGTGTAATGACTACATTATCAAGTGATTTCAATTTTTCGTTAATCTGTGGTTCAAATTCAAAGACATCAAGAGCAGCACCTTCTATCAGTTTATCTTGTAATGCTTCGACAAGTGCTGCTTCATGGACAATTGGCCCACGTGATGCATTGATTAAATAGCTTGTCGGCTTCATTAATTTAAATTGAGGTGTATCGATTAAATGATGTAAATCTGTAGAATAGGCAGCATTAATCGTTACAAAATCTGAATGCTTTAAAAGCGTTTCTAAATCTACATATTTTGCGCCGATTTCGCGCTCTTTATCCTTTTTCTGATTTGGTCCAGTATAAAGAATATTCATATCGAAAGCTTTTGCTCTTTTCGCAACTGCACCACCAATTTCACCTAAGCCTATGATACCGATTGTTTTGCCTGACACTTCTCGACCTCTAAAGAATAAAGGAGCCCAACCATCGAATCCTGTTGAACGACATAATTTATCGCCTTCAACAATACGTCTTGCCGCAGCTAACACGAGTCCAAATGTTAATTCAGCTGTTGAATTAGTCGAAGCCTTGGGCGTATTAGTAACGTCGATATCCTTTTGTCGAGCATAGGCAGTATCGACATTATTAAATCCAGCGCCATAATTTGCGATTATTTTTAATTTATTTCCTGCATCAATGACATCTTTATCAACATTCGTTGATAATAGACTGATTAATGCGTCAGCATCTTTGACACCTGACTTTAATGTCTCTTGATCAATAATTCCTTTACCATCATACATTTCAACTTCAGCACCAGCTTGTTCAAGTGCTTTAAGTCCTGCTTCAGGAATAGGTCCTGCGATATAAACTTTTACCATTAATAATCACTTCCTTTAATACAAAGTATAGTAAATAAATATGGGCTTAACAAATTTTTATATTTAAAATGAAATAAAATAACTAAACACAATCGTTTAAGGGATATGTAAAAAAATAAATTACTTTAATAACGTATATTAAATCTCATTTTCTTTGTACTTGAGCAATTGACCAATTAACTAATTAACTAATTAACTTTAGACCTACAATTGATAGAACTATCAAACCGATAAAAAATACACGTTTGGCATTTTTGGCTTCATTATATAGCAACATGCCTACTAATGTGCCACCACCAGTACCAATACCACTCCATATAGCATATGCTGTGCCCATAGGTATGGTATTCATTGCTAATTTCAATGTACTAAAGCTACAGATAAAGGCAACTGCTAATAGAACGACAAGTGATTTCTTTTTTGTTCTTGTAATTTCATTTAAAATGATGACACCAACAACTTCTAATAAACCTGCAAAAAATAAAATGAACCAACTCATTACTGCTGCACCTCCGAAGTTGATAACTTAAGTCCAATAATGCCAATAATTAATAGACAAATAAGCATCATTTTTACAATATTGAAGTTATCTCCAAAGAAAATAATATCTACAATTACTGTGCCAACAGAACCTATGCCAACAAATACAGCATAAACAGTGCCCACTGGTAGTGCTTTACAAGCTGAAATAACTAAGAAGAAACTTATGCCGATAATTATAATTACTGCTAACCAACTCCATACAGAATTAGCAACATTTAAACCAGTAACCCATAATACCTCGATCAAACCAGCCAATATTACTTTAAACCACTGCATTGTCTTACCTCCTAATTTATACGAAACGTGTCCATTTTCTCAAATTTATTATTATACTGCAATGTCATATAACAAAAAAAGACTGAAACATGAAGCATAATCATGTTCCAGCCTATATTAATGGTAGCGCAATTCAACAGACAGAATGGAAGAACTTTCCCTTAAAGAACTTGTCATTTAGTCATATTTGCTTAGATAGTGTACTTATACTTATTTATAAGCATAGATGATATCCAATACCATTGTAGCGAATTATATTAAATGTTTAGTTATTAGTTTAAGTGGATATAGTTGTAAGAACTAGCTTCAGAAGAAGAAATTGTTCTTTCACTTACTGAATATGGTCCACCGCCATAGTTCATTTCTGAAACTGTAACAGAACCATCGCTAGATACGTTTTCAACGTATGCAACATGTCCGTAAGGTCCAGAGTTAGATTGTAAAATTGAGCCTTGTTCAGGTGTGTTGTTAACTGTATAACCAGCTGAAGATGCTGCTGAAGCCCAGTTATTTGCATTTCCCCAAGTAGAGCCGATTTCACCATTTACTTTATCATAAACATACCAAGTACATTGGCCTGCTGTATATAAATTCCCACTTGAAGCAGATTGAGTTGTACTTTCGTTAGTTGATTGAGTTTGAGTTTGTTCTGCTGCGTCTGCCTCTTGACCATGATCTAATCCCAACATTGCTGCTCCGATTCCTGCTGTTAAAGTTGTAGCTGTTAATAATTTTTTCATTTTAAAAAGTCCTCCCAAAAGTCATCATTCATAAAATAACTTTATCTATTAATTAATTTAAGTTGATTGTTTTTCGTATGTGCTTTTTAACGACAAATAATACTCTAACAGATGAATTTGGTTTTGTGTGCAATGTTACGTCTTTGTAAACCAATTAAAAAAACCTCACATGTCATTGTAATAAATGCATGTAGAGGTTACAGTCTGACATAATTCAATTTTATGTTGGCACTACTAGTGTGAGCTCCATTGGTTAGTTAATATAAAACACCAATTATTACAAGACTTGTAAAAAGTCACAAAATTTAGATTTATATTATTTAAAAAATCTAATAGATAAAGGTGCTAAATAATCTTCTCCATTATAAGATTTAACTGCAGCAATAATAGTAAATATTATCATTAAAATACCCAATACTATTAATAGTAATAAGCCAATTAATACTAAAGATAATATTGAAGCGACAATAACCCAAATAAAATAAGACAGATAAAAATTAAAGTAGTTCTTCCCTGCACGGTCTACAAATGGTGATTCATCACGTTTAATGAGCCAAATGATTAGAGGCCCTATAATAGAAGTGAAAAAGCTTAATACATAAATAAGCATTGCCATTAATCGTGCATCATCATTTACTTCAATATTAGATGTGTTGTTTGTTTCATATTGATGTTCAGGCATTATACCCCTCCTTTTTCTTTTACTATAACAAAAATAATTTAACTTTATATCAATTTCTGAAAATAAAATTAGGTTTTTTATCTAGCAACTATGTGTAGCGATTGTTACAATGTGTCGTGTTACAACGGTATGTGATCGCTTTTCTATTGCGAGCCATTGTTTATCGTTAATTATTACTGGTTATACAATAAAGTAATGTAAATAAAGTTGAAGAAAGAAGGGTGATTATGAAAATTGCAATTATAGGCTCTGGTAATGGGGCAGTAACAGCAGCATTAGATATGAGGACTAAAGGTCATGAAGTGAAATTATATTGTAGAAACCAATCAATACATAAATTTGATAAAGCTATAGAACGTGGAGGCTTTTCCTTTACGAATGAGGGAGAGACAAACTTTGTACCATTTACTGATATCAGTGATGATATGTCATACGTATTAGAGGATGCAGAGGTGATACAAGTCGTCATACCATCTTCATTTATCGAACATTATGCACATACGATGGCACCATTCTTGAAATCAGAACAACTGATCTTTTTTAATATGGCAGCAGCAATGGGTTCTATTAGATTCTTGAATGTCCTAGAGGAAATGCATATTGAGACAAAACCTAAACTTGCTGAAGTAAATACACTTACTTATGGAACACGAGTGGATTTTGATGAAGCGTCCGTTAACTTATCATTAAATGTGAGAAAGGTTCATTTTTCTACCTATGATAAGGAAGATTTGAGCGATAGCTTTGAGAAAATTGAATTACTGTATCCATATATTGTTAAAGAAGAAAGCCTATGGAAAACAAACCTAGAAAATGGAAATCCAGAAGTTCATCCAGGACCAACATTATTAAACGTTGGTCGTATAGATTATGCAGAAGATTTTGCTTTATATGCAGAAGGGATTACGCAACACACAGTGCGTTTATTACATGCTGTAGAATTAGAACGATTAACACTCGGACGTAAATTGGGTTTCGAATTATCTACAGCAAAAGATGCACGTATTGACCGTGGCTATTTGGAACAAGTTGATGAAGATGAACCATTGAACCGTTTATTTAATAACAGTCCAGTATTTTCCCAAATAAAAGGGCCTAATCAAGTTAAAAATCGCTACTTAACAGAAGATATTGCCTATGGTCTTGTCTTGTGGTCAAGTCTTGGTAAGCATATCGGTGTGGCAACACCTAATACAGATGCCATTATCACCATTGCGTCGACAATATTGGAACGAGACTTTTTTGAAGAAGGGCTAACAATTGAGGAACTTGGCATTGATAAACTTGGATTAGATTAATTTAACAATGCGTATATTTAATAGAATATAAAGGGGGGTGCAAATGATGACGAGACAGCCAACTTTTGTTGAGTCTATTTCTACTATTGTAGTTATGATTATTATAGTTATTACAGGTTTTGTTGGGTTTGGTATTCCAATACAAGCATTGCTTATCTTAGCATCTGCTTATGCTGCTTGGATTGCTAAAAGAGTAGGCTTGAAGTGGAGCGATCTTGAAGAAGGTATAACGAACAGATTAGCAACTGCAATGCCAGCAATTTTTATTATTTTAGCAGTGGGTATTATTGTTGGCACATGGATGTACTCTGGCACAGTACCTGCTTTGATTTATTATGGTTTAGAGTTTTTAAATCCTAATTTATTTTTAGTATCTGCATTTATCATTTGTGCAATCACATCAGTGGCGACTGGAACAGCATGGGGTTCTGCTTCAACAGCGGGTATCGCGTTAATGGCGATTGCTAATCAATTACATATTCCACATGGTATGGCTGCTGGTGCAATCATTGCTGGTGCAGTTTTTGGTGATAAAATGTCACCACTATCTGATACGACAAATTTAGCTGCACTTGTTACAAAGGTGAATATTTTTAGCCATATTAGAGCGATGGTATGGACGACAGTACCTGCTTCCATTGTCGGAATTGTTGTATGGTTTATAGTGGGACGCCAATTTAAAGGTGATGCTAATTCAGCACAAATCAAACGATTATTAGGTGAACTATCACAAATTTATAATATTAATGTGTTAGTCTGGTTACCAATTATTGTCATTGTCTTGTGTTTGGCATTTAAAATGTCTACTGTTCCAGCCATGTTATTATCTAGTCTTAGCGCAATCATCGTAGGTGTTGTAAACAATAAATTTAGTATTGTAGACGGTTTTAAATCTACGTTTGATGGCTTTAATAAAGGTATGATATCTACAGAGCATCTATCTGCTAAGACAGTCACTTTGATAGAACAAGGTGGCATGATGAGTATGACGGAAATTGTAGTTACGATATTTTGTGGGTATGCATTTGCTGGTATTGTAGAAAAGGCCGGTTGTTTAGATGTAATCTTGCAAAAAATTTCAAAAAATATCAATTCTGTAGGTCAACTTATCTTAATAACGATTATTGGTGGATTAATAATGGTATTAGCAGCGGGGGTCGCTTCAGTAGTAATTATTATGGTCGGTGTGTTAATGACAGATATGTATAATAAAATGAATCTTGATAGAACGAATTTATCTCGAACATTGGAAGATTCAGGTACAATGATAATCCCACTCATACCGTGGGGAACATCAGGTATATATTATACTCAGCAATTAGGTGTTACAGTGGATCAGTTCTTTATTTGGACTGTACCTTGTTACCTATGTATTTGTTTCGCATTATTCTATGGGTTTACAGGTATTGGAATAAAAATAGTAAAATCAACGCACTCATAACAATATGCCCAGCTATCATGTTTGAATGATAGTTGGGCATATTTACTGTTGTTATAAGGATAATCATGTTTTTTATTTTATACCGTTGATGGTTTAATAGAAGGAAAAAAATAATAAATTTTCAAATAGAAGTTTAAACAGTTATATTTGGGATATAAATTAATATGAATGAGATGATATGAGTTTGAGTTGAGTAATAATTGTAGCGATATTACTTTAATTATCTGTATATTCATCGATAATTCAATGTAGGTAAAGATTTAAAATATCCTTCTATAATCTATTTAATCGGTTTTACATTGTATATTGTAGCGATGGTGCAATGTAAGACCGGTTCTCGTTTGTTTTCGTATGATGAATATAAATAAAAAAGGCAATCCATATGGATTGCCTTTTGAAACATACTTATTAGTGAATGTAGTTGTAGCTTGAAGCTTCACTTGCTGAAATTGTACGTGAAGTAACAACACCAGCGCCTTGACCGTAGTTCATTTCTGAAACAGTGATTGAACCATCGCTGTTAACACTTTCAACATATGCTACGTGTCCGTAAGCACCAGCTGAAGTTTGTAAGATTGAACCTTGTGAAGGTGAGTTATTTACTGTGTAACCTGAAGCAGCTGCAGCGCTTGCCCAGTTATTAGCATTGCCCCAAGTTGATCCAATTTTACCGCCAACTTTGTCGTATACATAGTATGTACATTGACCAGCAGTGTATAGGTTGTTTGAAGAACCTGAAGTGCTAGAAATTGAAATTGATGAACTTGATGATGAGCTAGTTGATTTTGATGAACTTGATGGTGCACTTGTAGTTGTTACTTTGATGTTATGGCTTGAAGTAGAGTTTGAAACTGAAGCGCCTCTTCCACCAGTTGCTTGATTATTAGCTGTATATGATTGCTTACCATAGCTATTCCCAGTAGCGTATGAAGCAGTTTGATTATAGTTACTGTAGTTACTGTGACCTTGGTCAGCTTGACTAGGGTTCCAGTTACCTTTCCAATCGTAGTGGTAGTTACCTTGTTGATCGATTGTGTAAGAATACTCGTATGATGTTGGATCGTTTGGATTGTATCCACCGTTATTATTTTCTGCTGCATCTGCATCGTGATGTGCAAAACCAAAAGTAGCGATTCCTGCAGTTGCGATTGTAGCTGTAGCGATTTTCTTCATTATAAAATATCCTCCTAGAATTTCTCTCTATTTATTATTATATTTTTCGTAATGCTATTCCCAGTCTCTAACGACAATAATTTGTTTTTTATGTTTTCGCTGTTTCAACGACAAGAAATACTTTATCAGAAAAATAACCATTTGTGTGCATTGTTATCGTTTTGTAATTTAGTTCTAATAATTTAACCTAATGTGTAACAAATAAAATGAATTAAAAAAGTAGTGGAATACTTGTTTTATAAGGGTTTTGCGCTACAAAGTGTATTGTTACAATCTCTATTATTACAAAGCTGTAAAATAACAGAAAATTTCAAAATATAATTGATTAGGTAAATTTATTATTTGAAAATACAAAAATACTATAGATTAATTGTGCAGCAGTAGGTCATATTATACATATAAAAAATTGAATTAAGCAGAGATATTGACACCTTTATCAGAAAGTTTTAATATTTAGGTATAAAAATTATACTAGATTTGGAGGTGTTAATAGTGAAGATAGAAATTGGCTTGACCTCTTTTGCAGATAATGGTGATATCTATACAGAACAAGGTAAACAAGATGCAATCAGTAATGCACAAAGAATTCGTAATATAATAGAAGAAATAGAAACAGCAGATCGAAATGGTTTGGATGTCTATGGTCTTGGTGAACACCATAGACCTGATTATGCAGTATCAGATCCAGTAACGGTATTAGCTGCAGCCGCTAGAAATACCAAGCATATTAAATTAACTAGTGCAGTTACTGTATTATCTTCAGATGATCCTGTTAGAGTATATGAACGCTTTTCTACATTAGATGCAGTTTCAAATGGACGTGCCGAAATAATGGTAGGAAGAGGTTCATTTATAGAATCATTTCCACTATTTGGATATAATCTAGATGACTACGAACAGTTATTTAATGAAAAGATTGATTTACTTCTTAAGATTAATCAACATGAAATCGTCAATTGGAAGGGGCATTTACGACCTTCTATTGATAATTTAGGTGTTTATCCTAGAGCTGAACACAATGCATTGCCTATATCAATAGCTACTGGAGGTACTCCGGAATCCTCGTTAAAAGCAGGAGCATTAGGATTACCAATAACTTATGCTATAATTGGTGGAGATCCGAAAAGATTTAGACGTAATATAGACATGTACCAGTCAATTACTGAATCTTATGGACATAAGGTAGATGATTTAAAAATTGCAACACATTCATGGGGCTATATTGCTGATACAGATGAACAAGCGAAGCGTGAATTTTTCCCATCTGTTAAAGCAAGTCATGATATATTGGCTCAAGAACGTGGTTGGCCACCGTATGACCAAAATAGCTTTGAGAGAGAAGCTGGGCCCCACGGTGCCTTGTATGTAGGTAGTCCTGAAACCGTCGCACAAAAGATTATAGAAACAGTGGAAACACTAGGCATAACACGATTCATGTTGCATACCCCTGTTGGTTCGATGCCACATGAAAGAACGATTCGTACTATTGAATTATTAGCAAATCGTGTGAAGCCTATTGTAAATAAATATTTTGAAAATAAATAGAAGGAGCGTTTTTAATGATTTTACGTTATTTAACAAATTTAAAATTAGCAAAAGAATTATATGGAGCAGCAAAACCAAAATTACAAGGTGATCAATCAATGAAAGATACATTTGAAGAAGTGTTTAACTTACCTTCAAATGCAGTACCATTGGCTGGCGCGGTTGAAGCATTAAGTGCTTTATTCTTCGTATTAAGTTTTGGTAGCAAAAAGCTATCACGCCTTGGTTCATTATTAGCAATTTCAGTATTAGGTGTTGCGGCATTTAAACATTTTGAAGCTGGACATGGTAAAGCTGGTGCTAAACATGCGTTAGATTTAACTGGTTTAGCAGCATTAAGCTTACTAGATACTGTAGATTGTAAAAAGAAATAAATCAAAACTATTATAGTTAGATACTTATATGAATATAAGTAAAGTACTTTTGGACATAAATCCTATAAAAATAACACTCAGATGATTGAATTCAATTTATCTGAGTGTTTTTTTGTTCAATATTATATATATTATTGGCTCGCTTTCCTAGGGGCCAGCTTCAGCCTGTAGTCTTCAGCTTGTCCTGTTCCCACAGGAGTCTCGCCAAAATATTTCTTAAAGAAAAGTATTTTACATTAAGATACAAATGTTAAATTTCTATAGGAATGTAAATCATCCAATCCACAAATTTGCACCTATTTTTTGTTCAATATTATATATTATTGGCTCGCTTTCCTAGGGGCCAGCTTCAGCCTGTAGTCTTCAGCTTGTCCTGTTCCCACAGGAGTCTCGCCAAATTATTTCTTAAAGAAAAGTATTTTACATTAAGATACAAATGTTAAATTTCTATAGGAATGTAAATCATCCAATCCACAAATTTGCATCTATTTTTTGTTCAATATTATGTATTGTTGGCTCGCTTTCCTAGGGGCCAGCTTCAGCCTGTAGTCTTCAGCTTGTCCTGTTCCCACAGGAGTCTCGCCAAATTAATGATACTACGTGTTATTTAATACACATTACAAAATTAAAAACAAATAGTATACGTAATATTTTAGTTGTGTTGAATCACTTTAAAAGTATTAAGTTAAGTGAAAAGTGGACATTATGTTAATTTTATCTACATTTATAAATGAAAGATCAATCGAAATGATAAAATATTTTAACTAAAATCATAGCTCGCTCATTTTTTATTAATAAAATGTTGCGTTAACTACTATTGTTTTATTTTTAAAAGTAAATATTAAAAAAATAGTGGGCATTTTTAACATTTTTCATAGCTACTTATATTGAATAGAATGTACGGAATAGTATAAAATTATTATATTAATATATAAGAATCACTTTAGTATATATTAACATCTAGAATAAACATTAGGAGTGGTTATATGGAACAACAAAAGTTTAAAACACTAAATGAACTTATTGCTACTTATCAACAAGGGAAGAAATTCTTTAAGAGTTCTAAAAAGCAATTTAAGTTAAACTATGAAGAAATCTATATTTTGAATTATCTTTATAATTGTAATTCAAATGAAATAACAGCAAAGGAAATTGCACTTTCATCCGATATCAAGCCATATTATTTAACGAAAGCTTTACAGAAATTGATTAAAATGGAATTTTTAAGTAAAAAAAGAAGCCAAATTGACGAAAGAACCGTAGTAGTCTATATAGATGATCAACAACGAGCGAAAATAACTCAAATTATTGAACAATTGCAATCACAATTATAATAACTTTTGTGATTAAAATCATTATATATATTACCTCTATTATGTAAAAATATATTGTAATTTATATTTTGCACTCTAATATATTATTTCTAATGTATGTGATGTGATACAATTAATGACGGTTATGAAAACGCATACATAAAAGGGGTAATATAATGAAATTATTAATCGGGGTATTATTTTTAGGATTAGTATTATACTTATTTACACTATTTACCAGTAAGGCTCCAAAAGGTGGAAAGGCTATGGGAGCTTTAGCCAATGCAGCTATAGCTTCATTTTTGGTTGAAGCCTTTCATAAATATGTGGGTGGAGACTTAATGGGTATGGATTACTTAGGGCAATTAGGTAATATAGCAGGCGGTTTAGGTGGTGTAGCAGCCGCTGGACTCGTCGCTTTAGCATTAGGTGTTTCACCTGTATACGCATTTGTGATAGCAGTAGCGTGTGGCAATATGGATTTATTACCAGGATTTATTGCAGGTTATTTAATGAGTTTTGTTATGCTATGGATAGAAGAAAAATTTCCAGATGGACTGGATTTGATTGCATCAATCGTTATAGTTGCACCATTAGCAAGATTATTAGCAACTGCTTCTACGCCTGTGGTTGATGCGACATTATTACAAATAGGCAATATAATTAAAGATTCTACACATTCTAGTCCTATATTAATGGGGATTGTCTTAGGTGGTATTATCACTGTAGTGGCAACTGCACCACTAAGTTCAATGGCGTTGACTGCGTTATTAGGTCTCACAGGTACACCAATGGCAATCGGTGCATTAGCAGTGTTTGCATCTTCGTTCTTGAACTTTGTGTTATTTAAAAAGCTAAAATTTGGAGATAGAAAGACGACAATTGCTGTCGCTATAGAGCCACTATCACAAGCAGATATTGTTACTGCAAACCCAGTGCCAGTTTATGTGACAAACTTTGTTGGCGGGGCAATTTCTGGTATCATTATCGCATTGTTCGGTTTAGTTAATAATGCAACAGGTACAGCAACGCCCATTGCTGGTTTAATGGTTATGTTTGGGTTTAATAATGCCTTAACAGTAATATTAGTAGCATTGCTATGTGCAATTTGTAGTGGGGTTTGTGGATATCTAGGCGCATTAGTATTTAAACGGTATCCTATTGTGACAAAGGCCGAATTAGCTGATGATGCCATGCCTAAAAAGGTAAAACACTATTATGAATTAAAAAGAAAGTATGCCGAATCTATCGCATAAAATTAAAAGTTTATTCATAAGTCATATACCATCACTAGCAGATAAAGGTAAACTATGTGATGATTGTACTTTATAATAAAGTAAGCCAGTAAATGAATTTATATTCGTTTACTGGCTATTTTTGTCTCATATTTGTTAAGCATATACGAATGTGGTAATAATAACTTTGAATTTAATGTGATCTATATACTACAAATTTGAATAGGCACTGGCTATTCATCATTATTATTACATCGCATAATTAGAATTAATTGGATGTGAATTGTAGATGACGTGTTGTTTTATTTTCTAATTTCGAGAAGATTACTTCAAAAATAATGGCAAGCAACCAGTAAAATGCTGCAGCTATGGAATAAACTGGGATGAATCGATAACCTTCATTTGCAATGACATGGCTAACGGCCATAATTTCAGTTACTTGAACAGCAAATGCTAGAGAAGTCCCTTTTAAAAGCATAATAAATTGGTTTTCAATATTGGGTAAAGCATAACCAAATGCTTGAGGTAAAACGATACGTCTATAAATATTAAATTTAGATAGACCAACTGTTTGAGCCGCCTCTATTTGACTATTTTCTACTGATTGTAAACCACCTTTAATTGATTCGCTCAGATAAGCTACCGCATGAAGTGAAAATACAATAAGTGAAATAATTAATGGTGAAAACATATCAGGATTAATAGATAAATTAAATTGATCATTAAGCAATAAAATTAGTGAAGGTAACCCATAGTAAACAATAAATAATTGTACGATTAAAGGTGTACTTCTGAAAAAAGAGTTATAAATAATAATTAATTGTGATAATACTGGAACGTTTTTTAGTCGTATGATTGCAAAAAGTGTTCCTATGATTAAACCAAATATTATGGCAACTATAGTGATAATTAAAGTGTTGGGAACACCCTTTAATACCTCAAAGATTGTATATAAAATAAATGACATATTTATTCTCCTTATACTTGATATGGTTTTTCTGTTTTATTATGAATTGCAGTGAATACGCCTTGAATTATTAATGCAATCATCCAATAAATAAGGGAGATAACGATATATACTTCTAACATACCGAGCCCATAATTATTACCGATAATGAGTTTAACTTGTCCCATCATATCAATAATACCGATTGTAAATGCTAGAGAGGTATCTTTAACTAATTCGATAATTTGTGTCGTCAAATTAGGAATGCTATTGCGTAAAGCTTGTGGAATGATAATATCTTTCATAATTCTTGGGTAGGATAATCCGACTGTTAGACCAGCTTCTATTTGATCATAATCGACGGATTGATAACCAGCACGTATAATCTCAGAAAGATACGCTCCTGTATGAAATGAAAAGGCTAATACTACAAAAAACATTCTACTAAAATGATTGATATCAATATGAATAAATAATAATAATTGAGGTAATGCAAAATATACTAAAAATAATTGTACTAAGAGTGGTGTACTGCGAATAAATGATAAATATACTCTGACAATAGGTGCAAGGAAAGGTATTTTATTAATACGTATAACAGCTAATAAAAAACCAATAATAATAGAAAATAGTAATGACAATAATATGATACCTAATGTAAGTGGCAATCGTTGCACGACTTGTAAAAATAAGTCAATCCAATTTATTGATGCGCTCATTATTGCACCTCCAATTTATCTTTATCTTCGTTGATTTCGTTTAAACTATCAAAAACGTTTAAATCAAAGTATTTTTTTGACAATGCTTGAAGTTTACCTTCGCGCTTTAATTCTTTAGTTGCTTGATCTATATCATCGTGTAATTTCTGTTGTTTCTTATTATAGACAATATGGAGTGGTTCTTTTTTGACGATGCCACCGATTTTGACATTGGCGTTGATTTGTTCTTGAATTGCTTTATATGTATTCCAATTTAAAAACATTGCATCTCTTCTTTGTTGACTTACCATTTTTAAATTATCTCCATTGGATGGTTCTTGAATTGTATCTATATCGATTTGTTTCTGATGTGATTTGTTATATTGTGTAAGTATTGAGAATAATCCGCCACTTGGAGCCATTGGTGTAAGGCGTTTGCCTGGCAAATCATCTAAGCTATGTATATTATTGTTATCCTTATTAACTACTAATAAAGGTAAAGCATAGCTGTATGGTTCATCTTGATAGAGAAATTGTTTTTCTCGTTCTGGTGTTTTAAAGAACCAATTGATTCCCATATCAAATTTTCCAGCACCAATACCAACTAAATTAGATTCCTCTTCGCCAACTTCATATTTGAAATCATATTGAGGTAATTTTTTCTCTAGCAATTTCATATAATCCATATCTAAACCAACGAATTCATTCTTTTTATTTGTGTATAGGTAAGGTGGATTCACTTCTGCTGACAGTGCAACTTTAACTTCTTGTTTCGATGAGCTATTTTGCGAATTACTATCTTTATCACAAGCTGCCGTTGTCAAAATTAGCAACAATAGTATCGCTAAATAGCAAGAACGTTTAAAGGTCATACATAATCACCTTCTGTTCGTACTTTATTTAAAAAGCGATGTATACGTTCTGAATTAGCCTCTTCTAATACTTCTGTTGGTGTGCCACGATGTGCGATCTTTCCTTCATCTATAAATAGAATTTGGTCAGCAATAGCTTTTGCAAACTCAATCTCATGCGTCACAAGTACCATCGTCATTCCTTTTTCGGCAATTGATTTTATAAGTGTTAATATACTGCGTATTGATTCGGGATCAAGTGCAGATGTAGGTTCATCCAACAATAAAATTTCTGGATTTAACGCTAATGCACGTATGATGCCGATACGTTGACTTTGGCCACCTGAAAGCTGTATTGGATATTTATCTTTATGCTCTAATAAATTAACTTGGGATAAGTATGACTCAGCGATTTCCGTGGCTTTATTTAGGCTCATTTTTTGTCCATATATTAAGCCTTCTGTTATATTTTCTAATATTGTCTTATTTTTAAAGAGGTTATAGTTCTGAAACACCATTGCAGATTTACTACGTAATTGCTTTATATCCTTTTTAGTAAAGTGACTAGCATCAAATGTTGTATCATTAATTTGAATTGTTCCGGATTTGGGTATAGCAAGCGCATTTAATGTTCTTAAGAGCGTAGTTTTACCGGAACCACTAGGACCAATAATGGCTGTTACTGTTCCAGTTTTTTGTGAAAAGCTCACGTCATTTAAAACTTTATGATCCTTGTATTGAAGTTTAAGATTATTTACAGAAATCATTTTGTTGTCCTCCATATATGTATTAATTAAAAACTATCATAATATATCTTATCGGTAAAGTAAGGATTAAATTTTTTAATGACTTTATTTAGATAATGTTGAGTGTTAAACTAAGATTATCATAATAAGAGATTAACTAAGAGGTGATAGAAGTGAATGATTCCGCATTAATACATTCAGATATACAACAAAAGTGGATTCATAAATTTGAAACAATAAAGGAAACATTTCAATCTAGAGCGGCATACAATGACATACATTCTCGCTTTCCTTATGAAAATATAGAATGGCTTGTCAAAGAAGGCTATTCTAAATTAACACTACCAAAAAGCTATGGCGGAGAAGGTGCTACCATTGAAGATATGGTGATTCTGCAAAGTCATCTCGGCGCTATAGATGGTGCTACTGCCTTATCAATAGGCTGGCACTTGAGTGTTGTCGGCCAACTTTATGAACAAGAGTTATGGGAATCACCAATGTTAGAATCATTTGCAGAAGCTGTGAAACAAGGTGCGCTAGTTAATAGAGCGATTAGTGAAGCGGAAACTGGTAGTCCAACTAGAGGCGGTAGACCAGCTTCCCATGCTGTAGAAACAGAAGATGGTTATGTGTTAAATGGAGTTAAAACATTTACATCGATGAGTAAAGGGTTAACCCACTTTGTTGTCAGTGCATATAGTGAATCACTCGAACAAGTAGGGTACTATTTAGTTACAAAGGATATGCAAGGTGTTGAAATTGCTGATAATTGGAATATGCTAGGAATGCGCTCAACTGAAAGTCATGATTTAGTGTTAAATGATGTACACATTCCTAAGGAGAATTTTGTAGAAACGAGAAGTGCTGGCGTTAAGAAACCTAATGGCTGGATTCTACATATTCCGAGTGTATATCTTGGTATTGCACAAGCTGCTAGAGACTATGCAGTAGATTTTGCTAAAAAACATAGTCCAAACAGCATTGAGGGTTGTATTGGAGAACTGCCAACCGTCCAACAAAATATAGGTAAGATGGAATCATTATTATTATCTGCTAGACATTTCTTATGGAGCACCGCACAGCTTTATACATCAGAAGCAACACCGAATGTTTGGAATGAAACATCAGCCTCAAAAGTATTAGTGATGAATCAAGGTCTTGAAGTGATAGATATTGCCATGAGAATTGTTGGTGCTAAGAGCCTTGAGATGGATCGACCTTTACAGCGCTATTATCGTGATATGCGAGCAGGGTTACATAACCCTCCAATGGAAGATATGGCTTATACAAATATTGCTAAGTCAGTACTTGGTTTATTCGAATAAGCTAAGTATTATATATGGCTTTATTTTATAGAAGGATTTGGAATATCAAGGCTAGAGTGAGAGTCTGGGATATTAACTTTCAAACTAAAATAGAATCGATGATTTTTACTGTAAAAATGTAAAAATCATCGATTTTTTTATTATTATCAAATTGATTAGTACTTAGTGCTGTTGTTTTTCTTATATTGATAGCCATTTATGCTAATCTTAGTTCACGTTTTAACCTTGTTATTCCTAGAACTGTTTCTACAAAATGATTTACAATTTGTGGATAGCATTTTCAGGTATAAGTATTTCAGTTTCCTTATTATTTATTTTAAAAAATAAGAGGCAATTATTTTTATACTTATATAGAAATTTTATACGTAGTTTTTTGAATTATTAATTATCACAATACTTGTAAATATTACTATTGTAAAATTACTTTAGAAACTATATAATTACTTTGTAACTGATAATCGTTTTCAATGGAGGGAAATAAATGAAGAAATTATTGTTTCCGTTAATTGCCTTAGTTTTAATTTTGGCAGCTTGCGGTAATAAATCGGATAGCGATTCAAAGAAAGAAGAAACAAAGTCTTATAAATTAGATAGTGGCAAGAGTATCGATGTACCTAAATCACCGAAACGTATTGCGGTTGTTGCACCTACATATGCTGGGGGAGTTAAATACCTTGGTGGGAATATTGTTGCTGTAAACAAGCAAGTAGATAGCAGTAAATTGTTAAAAGATAAATTTAAAGGTGTTACAAAAGTTGGAGATAACGATGTTGAAAAGGTTGCTAAATCAAAACCAGATTTAATTATTGTATATTCTACTGATAAAAACATCAAAAAATACAAAAAAATTGCACCAACAGTTGTATTTGACTATGGTAAACATAAATATCTAGATCAACAAGAAGAATTAGGGAAATTGTTAGGTAAAGAAGATAAAGTTAAAGCTTGGGAAGAAAAGTGGAAAGCTAAAACTAAAAAAGATGGTAAAGAAATCAAAGAAAAAATTGGTTCAGATGCAACAGTATCAATCTTCGATGAATTTGACAAAAAATTATATAGTTACGGACCAAACTGGGGTCGTGGTGGCGAAGTATTATACCAAGCATTCGGTCTAAAAATGCCTGAGAAATTAGACAAGTTAGTTAAAAAAGAAGGCTGGGCTGAAATTAAACAAGAAAAACTTGCAGATTATGCTGGTGATTATATTGTTTCAACAAGTGAAGGTAAAGCTACGCCATCATACGCTAAAACAGATTTATGGAATAATATTCCAGCAGTTAAGGATGGTCATGTAATCAAAGTTCAAGCAGAAACTTATTGGTATAATGATCCATACACATTGGAATATATGAGAAAAGATTTAAAAGAAAAATTATTAAAATAATATAAAGCTATGAAATTGTATTATCAGTAACTTATTAGGGAATTTAGTAAGTGCTTTAAAGCAATATACTTATTAAATGACAATAGACTATTATTATTTTAAGTGTTTGGGACGTAAATCCCATTCTCAAAATAAGAGAGTTAATCCTCAACGGATTAGCTCTCTTTTTACATTTGAAAAAACTTGTGATTAAACGTTGATGCCTAAGTTTAATTTTGATTATACCAATCAATACATTAATGCGTTATTTTTCTAGAAATTACACCTACATGTATTTTTATCCTAACCATCATTGTAAAAATATATTGCATTTTATTGAATCTAAATATATTATTCAATATTGTAAACTGTTTTTATATTAATGTTTACATTAATGGTGAGATAACGAAATTAAGGAGGATGTATTGTGACTACAAAATATTTAGTATATACAGCATTAATGACGGCAATCATTGCTGTGTTAGGTTTTGTTCCAGCAATTCCGTTGCCAATTATGCCTGTACCTATCGTGTTACAAAATATAGGTATATTCTTGGCGGCAATTATCTTAGGGAGAAAGTATGGCACGATAAGTGTGATTGTCTTATTATTACTTGTTGCAGCGGGATTACCATTATTATCTGGTGGCAGAGGTGGTATAGGCGTATTTGCTGGTCCATCTGCTGGTTTCTTATTTATGTATCCAGTTGTTGCATTTCTCATTGGTTTAGTAAGAGACTTATACTTCAAAAAGATTAATTTTATCTTATTATTAGTTACAACTATTATATTTGGGGTAGTATTATTAGATGTAGTAGGTACGCTTATTATGGGCATAATTACTAATATTCCAATGAGTAAATCGATACTTTTATCATTTGCATTTATGCCTGGAGATATAATAAAAGCAATTATTGCAAGCTTAATTGGCAATATATTATTAAATCATAGTCGTTTCCAACAATTATTAAAAACAAACAATTAATTGACAAGGTGTGGTGATGGAGTTGAAAATTTCGATGGATAATATCTTTCAACAAGGAACGATATTTAAAAATGAAAAAGATAAAACGATCTACTTAACTCCGGATGAGCCCTTAGTCTATGATACGAATAAATGGGAATACAAGTATTTACCTTCAATCACAGAGTTTAAACAAGATGTCTTGAAACAAGCTGAATTACATCAGCAACAAGGTTCCGATCATTTAGCATTTGTTTTTCCAGAAAATGTACTACTTTCTGATACGTGGATTAATTTATTAGAGCGAACTGGTTTTGAATTAGGTTTAATGGAATTGTATGCCATTGAAGCTAAGAATTTTCCGCAATCGAACAACACGGACATTGATATCCAATTTGTTTCAGTAGAATCAATTGAGGATTACATACAAATATATAGAACATATGCCTTACCATTTGGCAAAGCATATGCAAATGAGAGTATTCAACTCCTGAGAGCGAGTTATAACATTGATAATAAAGAACGTCTGATAGCTTATAAAGCAGGTCAGCCTGTAGGTATATTGGATATAATCGTTGCGGACAATACAATCGAAATAGATGGCTTTGGTGTGTTACCAAACTTTCAAAGACAAGGAATTGGAACTGTTATGCAGAGTTTTGTAGCTCGTTATGCTGGTGAAAAGCCAATGATTTTGATAGCTGATGGAGAAGATACTGCAAAGGATATGTATATCAAGCAAGGGTATCAGTTTATAAGCTTTAGGTATCAAATAGTAAAAGAGACCATTGAAGATAGTGATATACAATTATAAGTATTTAAATAAAGCTGTAGATGCATTCGAAATTTAAGTTTCGTTAGCGTCTACAGCTTTTATGCGTTCTGGATGGCTGTATACATTAAAGTTACCATCTCTTATAAAACCGACTGCTGTTATATTCAAATCTTGAGCTAATGTGATGGCTAATGTAGTAGGAGCAGATTTTGATAGTATCATGCCTACTCCAATCTTTGCAGCCTTGATTAATATTTCGGATGAGATTCTACCACTAAAGATCAATACTTTATTGCGCACGGGTATATGTCTTTGTATGCAATATCCATATAGTTTATCTAATGCATTATGTCTACCGATATCTTGGCGGTGTTCAAAGAATGTTTCACCATCGCTGATTGCAGCATTATGCAATCCACCTGTTTGCTTAAATACCTTACTTGCACTTTGTAATCTTGTCATCATATTTAAAACTTGAGTCGGTGTTAAGGTGATGTCGGAGAGTGAAGTCTTGGCAACAGCCATATCGTTTTGAAAGTAAAAAGCACGACTTTTTCCACAACATGAAGCAATGGTTCGCTTCGTAGAATATTCAAAACGCTCACCTAGTTCTTTATTTAGATGGACATGAGCAAAGCCCTTACTATCATCAATTTGAATAGATTTCAAATCTGTACTTTTCAATATGGCACCTTCAGATGCTAAAAAACCTAGCACTAGCTCTTCTAAGTGATTAGGACTACAAATAACAGTGGCAAACTCTGAGCCATTTACCATGATAGTTAATGGGAATTCTGTAACATAATGATCTGTTGTTTGGATTAATGCGCCTTGTTCATAACGTACAATGGGTTGATTAGTTAAGACATCTTCATGCATAAGTACACCTCATTTCTTTTCATTTACTAAGTGTAACTTATTTTTAAATGTAAAAAAATAAAACAGATTAATTGTACCAATAGTAGAAAAAACAATCGGTAATGTAAATGGTTGATACCTAAAGAGTAAACAAGTAAACTTAAAGTAAACAATATGAGGTGATACAATGGCGAGTATTAGAGATATAGCAAAAGAGGCAAATGTGAGTCCGGGTACTGTGTCCCGTGTGTTAAATAATGATCCAACACTGTCTGTTGCAGCAACAACACGAGAGAGAATTCATGATGTGGCTAAACGCATGCAATATCAAAAGGTATCACGTAAAAACAAGACAATTCAAATCATCACATATGCTTCACGAGCTAAGGAAATGTCAGATCCATATTACAGAGAAATTAGATTAGCTATTGAAGCAGAAGTAACACGACTCAATTTATCATTGAAACGTACTATTAGAATTGATGGGAGTAGTGGTGTTGTAGATTTCGATAAAGTTGAAAAGGCTGGAGCAATTATCGTGGTAGGTAACTTTTCAGAAGCAGCGATTATCGAATTACAAGCACACAATAATAATATTGTTGTTATTAATAATCCAAATACACCTAAATCTATAGATGCCGTCTATTCAGATTTACATTATGCCATGACAACATTATTAAATGAAATTGAGAAAATGAATTTAAAGCGAGTAGCATATGTAGGTGGTACCCATACAGTTAGGAATCTTGCAGGGGAAGCTAAATTATATAACACAGATCCTAGATATGAAGCTTATACAGCATGGTGTGAAGACCATCATATTGATGCCTTGCCGATAATGAGTGGCTGGGAACAAGAGGATGGCAAATTAGCAGTACAACGTTTTATAGCTGAAGATACTTTGCCAGATGTGTTAATAGCTGGTAATGATATGGTTGCTATTGGTATTTTACAAGAGTTACAAAGTGAAAATATTAAATTACCTGATGAAGTTAAATTAGTAAGCTTTAATGATTTAGAAGTCATTCAATATGCCGTTCCATCAGTTAGTGGGGTACATATACCGGTTGATGAATTTGGTAGAACAGCTGTGCGTATGGCTGAAGAACGTATAAATAAAACACGTAAAATTGCAATTCACGTTGTAGTGGAGGCGCAATTAAATGAACGTACAACCTTCAAAACGATGCATTGAATGAAGTTCATTGACAAAACATTTAGTAAACAAGTAAACTAATTTTAAGTTTACTATATTGAAATAAAATAATGTTACGGACGAAAGTGCGTCACACAATAAGGAGCGGATGGATGATGTTACAAGCAATGCATAAACAATTCGAACGGTTATTTGATAGCAGGGCAGATGTTGCAGCTTTTGCGCCCGGGAGAATTAATCTAATTGGTGAACATACTGATTATAATGGGGGTTATGTTTTTCCTGCTGCAATTGAATTAGGTACGTATGGTTTAGTGTCAAAGCGTTCAGATGATATGGTGCAATTATTTTCAAATAACTTTGAAGATAAGGGGATGATTAGCTTTTCGCTAAATGAGCTAGAATTTGATGATACGCATGATTGGGCCAATTACCCAAAAGGAATTATTAAATACTTGAAAGCACAATTTCCACATATTACTCAGGGCTTTAATATGCTTGTAGAAGGTAATATTCCAAATGGTGCAAGCTTGTCTTCATCAGCATCTATTGAATTATTAACAGGTTGGCTACTAAGACAATTATTTAATTTAGAATTATCAAGGTTAGAATTAATAAAAATGGGTCAGCAAGTTGAAAATAAATTTATGGACGTGAATTCAGGTATTATGGACCAATTTATCATTGGCATGGGTAAAGCTGAACATGCAATTATGTTAGATACAGCAACGTTAAAGTATGACTATGTACCAGCGAAGTTTGGTGATTATGTCATATCGATAATGAATACAAATAAACGTCGGAATTTAACGGAGAGTAAGTACAATGAACGTCGGGCAGAATGTGAATCGGCACTAGAAGCATTAAAACAAAAATTAGATATAGCAGCATTGGGTGAATTGTCAACGGAGCAATTTAAAGCACATCAATATTTAATTGAAAATGATGTTGAATTGCGCCGTGCAAGACATGCAGTCACTGAAAATGAACGTACAAAACAAGCGTTCAAAGCATTAGAAAAAAGTGATTTTACAACCTTTGGTGAATTGTTAAATGCATCACATAACTCATTGAAAAATGACTATGAAGTAACAGGTAAAGAGTTAGATACTTTAGCTGAAACGGCACAAAAGGTAGAAGGTGTATTAGGAGCGAGAATGACTGGTGCAGGGTTTGCTGGCTGTGCAATTGCGCTAGTACATAAAGATAGTATTAAGCAACTAGAATCTGAAGTATCCCAAAAATACCAGGATGATATAGGTTATCTACCATCATTTTATCATGTAGGTATTAGCGAAGGCGTTAAAGAACTAACGATATAAAGAGGAGGAGATTTATGATGTCTGTATTAGTATTGGGTGGAGCCGGTTATATTGGTAGTCATGCTGTTGATCAGCTCATTTCACAAGACTTTGAAGTAATTGTAGTTGATAACTTAGGAACGGGGCATAGAGATGCGGTTCATAAAGATGCGCAATTTTATGAAGGAGATATTAGAGATAAAGCTTTCTTAACTAATGTATTTTCACAACATCAAATTGAAGGTGTGTTTCATTTTTGTGCATATTCGTTAGTAGGAGAATCTGTTCAAAAGCCATTAGCATACTTTAATAATAATGTACAAGGTCTACAGGTATTATTAGAGGTTATGTATGATTATCAAGTAGAACATATTATCTTCTCTTCTACTGCAGCGGTATATGGTGAGCCAGACAACGTACCTATTACAGAAGATGATTCAAAAACGCCTACTAGTCCATATGGTGAAAGTAAATTAATGATGGAAAAAATGATGCGTTGGAGTCATGAAGCATATGGTGTAAATTATGCGGCGTTACGTTATTTCAATGTGGCTGGTGCTAAAGAGGGTGGTTCGATTGGTGAAGATCATAGACCAGAGACACATCTTATTCCTATTGTTCTTGAAGTTGCTTTAGGTCAAAGAGATCATTTGACGATATTTGGTGATGATTATGATACACCAGACGGATCATGTATTAGGGATTATCTTCATGTAGTTGATTTAATCGATGCGCACATCTTAGCCTTTAAATATTTACAAAGTGGTGGAGAATCTGGTGCCTTTAATTTAGGCAGTAGCCAAGGATACTCAGTTTTTGAAATTTTAAAGGCAGCAAGAGAAGTGACGCAACAACCAATTAAAGCCGAAGTAGGAGAGCGAAGAGCAGGTGATCCAAGTAAGTTGATTGCTTCTAGTGATAAAGCTAAGAGGTTACTTGGTTGGCAACCGCAACATGATGATATTAATGACATTATAGCTTCAGCTTGGGCTTGGCATAATCAAAATCCTAATGGTTATCTTGAAGATACGGAGGGATAAAAGATGTTATTAGAGCAACAACTCGTAAATCGCTTTGTGGCATTTGCAATTAAGTATGGTGATTTCGAAAATGAAGATGCTATTTATATACAAAATCGTCTGTTAGCAATATTAAATGCAGAAGGTATTGATCAAAAATTGTCAATGCCTGATTCAATCAATAGCGCGCCTTCTCCAAATGATATTACTCAGTATTGGATTCAACAGGCAATTGAGCAACAAATGATTGAAGATGCTTTATACAATAAAGAAATAATTGAAGCACAAATTCTTGATTTAATAACACCTAAACCATCAATGATTAATCAGCGATTCTTTGAAGCCTATAAGGAAGCACCTCAAAATGCGACAGATTATTTTTATGAAATTTCAAAGCTAAATCATTATGTTAAAGAAGATGCCATAGCGAACAATATTAATTATGAAGTATCGACGGAATATGGGGATATAGAAATTACGATTAACCTATCTAAACCAGAAAAGGATGCTAAACAGATTGCTTTAGCGAAAGAAGCAAAAAGTTCAGCATATCCACAATGTGCATTGTGTATTGAGAATGAAGGGTATAAAGGTTCTGTGCTTCAAGCTGCGCGTACCAATCATCGTATTATAAGAATAGAGTTAGATAATGAACACTTTGGTTTTCAATATTCTCCTTATGCATACTTTCAAGAACATAGTATCGTGTTGTCGGAACAACATGAACCAATGAAAATTAATAAGCAAACATTTAAAAATTTACTGGCGTTTATTGATCAATTTCCACATTACTTTATAGGTTCTAATGCTGATATTCCATTAGTTGGTGGTTCGATATTGTCACATAACCATTATCAAACTGGAAGACACACATTCCCTATGGATAAAGCACGTGAATTAGACCGTTTTTCGCTAGTCCAATTTCCTAGTGTTGAGGCTAGTATTTTAAAATGGCCGATGAGTGTCATTAGATTGAAAAGCGCAGATAAAAATGAACTTATCGAAGCGGCTACTTTTATTATGGATGGTTGGAATCGTTATTCTGATGAAACTGTCCAAATTAAAGCGTTTAGTAATAGTGGTGAGAGACATCATACCATAACACCAATTGCAAGATATCGTAATGGTTTATATGAATTAGATGTTGTATTAAGAGACAATCAGACGTCTAATGAATACCCAGATGGAATTTTTCATCCTCATCAAGATGTTCAACATATCAAGAAAGAAAACATAGGGTTAATCGAAGTAATGGGCACAGCAATCCTTCCTGGCAGATTGAAGGAAGAGCTACAACATGTCAAAGCCTATTTATTAGGTGATAAATATATTGATTTAGGTGTCCATCAATCATGGGCGGATACAATGAAAGCTAATTATAGTATAAATAAGTCTAATGTTGATGAAATTGTAGACAAAGAAGTAGGCTATAAATTTAAACGCGTGTTAGAGGATGCTGGTGTATTTAAACAAACTGAAGTAGGACAGAATGCATTTATGCGCTTTATTCACACATTAGAAAGCACTCAATAATATATCATTGAGCTTGTCAAAAACATTTTTTGGCAAGCTTTTTTGTGAATTTTTTAGCAATTAGTATTGAAAGTATGATTAAAAATTCATTTAGTGAAAATTATTTTATAAATTGTCAATTTAGTTACCCTTTTGTTTTTTAAAAAAGAGGAATATAATAATTCACAAAGGAAGGGGTATTAAATATGAACAAATATTACAAACCATTTTTGATAATGGTCCTAGTATTAAGTGTCATTGTAGCTGGCTGTTCGAATTCATCTGCACAAAAGAGTGACAACAAAAAAAGTAGCCAAAATAAAAAGCAAACGTTACAAATTTCTGCTGCAGCTAGTTTAACAGATGTTACAAAAGATTTAGAGCAAGCATTTGAGAAACAGCATAAAGATGTTGATATAAGCTTTAACTATGGTGGTTCTGGTGCGCTGAGACAACAAATAGAAAAAGGTGCGCCAACCGATGTGTTAATGTCTGCTAATACAAAGGATGTCGACGCTTTAACTGAGCAAAATAAAGCGCATCATACATATAATTACGCAAAAAACAAATTAATATTAATCGGTGATGATAAACATAAGTATCATCAAGTTAGTGATTTACAACAAGGAGATAAATTAGCAATAGGAGAAGTGAAATCAGTACCAGCTGGGAAATATGCAGAGCAATATTTGAAATCACAAGGGTTATATAAGCAAGTACAAGATCATATTGTTTATGCTAAAGATGTCAGACAGGTATTGAATTATGTTGATAAAGGTAATGCGCAACTCGGTTATGTATATAAAACAGATTTATATCAAAATCAACAGAATGGTAATGATAAAGTTAAAGAAATTGCTGATGCTAAGTTGAAAAAGCCAATTATTTATAAAGCGGCTACAACATCTAATAAGAAGATGGCAAAAGAATGGGTAGATTTCTTGAAAACAAATAAAGCGAAATCAATCTTGAAGAAATATAAATTTGAAGCATAAAGTAGGAGGTTAACGAGATGCCAGATATTACTCCATTTTGGATATCTTTAAAAGTAGCTATATCGAGTACACTGATTGTATTAATACTTGGTATTCTCATTGCAAGATGGCTATATCAAAGGCATGGTGTAATGGCGCGAGTTATAGAGAGCTTTATTGTGTTGCCTATTGTATTGCCTCCTACCGTTATGGGTTTTATATTGCTTATTATCTTTTCGCCAAAGTATCCGCTAGGTCATTTTTTTACACAAGTACTCCATATACCTGTCGTCTTTACCTTAACTGGTGCAATCATAGCTTCTACGATTGTTAGTTTGCCATTGATGTATCAACATACGGTGCAAGGGTTTCGTAATATTGATACGAAGATGCTGAATACTGCAAGAACTATGGGAGCCAGTGAGTTAAAAATATTTTTCAAGTTAACATTACCGTTATCTAAGCGCGCTGTGTTATCAGGTGTAATGATGAGTTTCGCACGAGCGATTGGCGAATTTGGCGCGACGCTGATGGTTGCTGGCTATATTCCAAATAAGACGAACACATTACCACTTGAGATATATTTTTTAGTAGAACAGGGCAAGGAAAATCAAGCATGGTTATGGGTTATTGTATTAGTGGCATTTGCTATAACTGTAATTGGCACGATAAACCTTATGCATAGAGAGCGTTTTAAGGAGGGGACTTAATTGATAGATATTCATATAGTCCAACAGGTTAGAGATTATCGTTTGAAAGTGAATATTAACGATGAGCAACCGCGAATATATGCGCTAACAGGTCCTTCTGGTATTGGTAAAACAACAGTGTTAAATATTATTGCGGGGTTAACTCCGGCTGCCAAAGGTTACATTAAAGTTAATGGTCGTGTGTTAACAGATACTGAACTAGGCGTTCAAGTGAAAATTCAACAACGACGTATTGCGTATTTATTTCAAGATTATCAATTATTTCCAAATATGACAGTGATGCAAAATTTAACCTTTATGTCACGACATTCTTCACATATCACAGAATTAGCTAAGCAATTAAATATTGCGCATTTAACAAGTCAATACCCAAGCAGCTTGTCAGGGGGAGAAGCTCAAAGAGTTGCACTTGCACGTGCATTGACTACGAAACCTGATTTAATATTGTTAGATGAGCCTTTTTCAAGTTTGGATGATAATACGAAAAATGAAAGCATTGACTTAGTTAAACAAATATTCAATTTATGGAAAATACCTATTATCTTTGTTACACATTCACATTATGAAGCAGAAACGTTGGCGGATGAAATTATTACTTTAAAGCATGAATTATAGCTATAAAATATAACTCATTATCAGAAGTTAATCTGGTCATAATAAAGATGTGTTGAAGTTATATAACTTTAATATTGTGCCATTTAAGCATGTAATAGTTCCATATACACAGTAGATTGAATAATGAACGTGTATATATCGAGAAAATCGAAAAGCAGGATTAGATCATTTAAGCATCGTAGCTAATTAAGTGGCGTATGTTAAATAAAAAGTCGGTAACTGAAATTGTAAAAACTCAGTTGCCGACTTTTCTCTTGGGAAAATATTCCTGACAATATACTATTTAATTTCCATTTAAGTTATTCTAATTTATAAAAAACCACTATATAGCGTTTAGTATAGCTTTAAGGTTATGTGTCGAAAATCGAATTGTTAGATGTCAGTGTTTAATCTTGGTTGTTATCTGGAATTGGGAAGTAATCGAATATTTTACCAGATGCTAATGCTTTGCTAAGTGTTGAGAGCCAATCATAATAAACCTTTGAATGCTCAATCTGTTCTAAAACTTCATAGGCTTCTTCTTTTACTTCAGTAGTTGCTGTTTCCGAATGAATGATTGGATTAAGAATGGCTTCGGCTTTATGTATGGCTTCTAAATTAAGTTTGATTTCTCGTTTCCATTTTTGTGAAAAGAAATTTCCAAAAAAGGTGAAGAAATCTTTTTCGGCAGTAAAATGTTGTTTTCTACTCCCTCTAATAAATTCTTGTTTCACGCCGTCAAATTCTTGCAATCGTTTTACACCTGCACTCATGCTGGGTTTGCTCATTTGCAATTCATAACGCATTTCATCCAATGTCATACTTTTTTGCTCAAAAACCATCGTTCCATATAAATTACCTACACTTCTATTTACACCATATAAGTCCATTGTTTCACCAATAGAATTAATAACAATATCTTTTGCTTTTTCTAATTGCTCTTCATAGCCCTTTGAACGTGCCATTTATCCACCTCCATATCAAATCTTATATATTGTACCATGAACAGTATTTCGAAAGATATTCTTTAAAGTAAACAATTTAATACATTTTTAATTTTGTTATCTATAACACAAGCTAAAAGGTGTTGTAAGTGTGTCAAAGTATGGCAAATGACTGTTCACTGAATAAGTGAGTTATGCGACTATAATTGTATTAGGGAATTCACTTATTTTTATTTTATATAATTACTAAACGTTGTTACATTGAAGTGCAAGATTTATAATAGATACAATTGATGTGTAGAGGAGTTTATAATGGTGGATTTCGAACGTTATTCTAGGCAAATTTTATATAAGAATATTGGACAACAAGGTCAAGCACAGTTATTAAAGCAACATGTACTGATTATAGGAATGGGTGCATTAGGAACACATTTAGCAGAAAGTTTAGTACGGACTGGTGTCGGTGAAATTACAATTGTAGACAGGGATTATATCGAATTTAGTAATTTGCAACGCCAGACTTTGTTTACAGAACAGGATGCTTCGTCATATATGCCTAAAGTGGTAGCCGCAAACAACCATCTTAAAGCAATTCGTTCTGATGTTGTGATTCATCAACACATTGCTCATGTCGATGCACGATTTTTAGAACTGCATGCAACACAAATTGATTTGATCTTAGATGCGACAGATAACTTTGAGACACGACAGCTCATAAATGACTTTGCATATTTAAATAAAGTGCCTTGGATTTATGGTGGTGTTGTACAAAGTACATATGTGGAAGCGCCTTTTATACCAGGTGAGACACCGTGCTTTAATTGCCTTGTTCCTAATATACCAACGATAAACATGACTTGTGATACGGTAGGCGTTATTCAACCAGCAGTGACAATGACGACGAGCTTACAGATGAGAGATGCGTTAAAGATTATCTTAGATGCGGAATTATCTCCTAAATTAACTTATGGTGATTTATGGGAAGGTACACATCATTCATTTGGCTTTGCCAAAATGAGTCGCTCAACTTGTCCTACTTGTGGTGAAAATCCAACATATCCATACTTGCATGCTACTAGTCGAGATTATGCGACTTTGTGTGGTAGAGACACAGTACAATATCAAAATAATAATATAACCCAGGAAATATTAGAATCATTTTTAATTAGAAATCATATTAACTATCAAAGTAACCCGTATATGATAAGGTTTAAATACAAAGAGCATCAAATCGTAAGTTTCAAAGGTGGACGAATGCTCATTCACGGAATGACTAACCCGAATGAGGCGAAAACCTTAATTAATCAATTATTTGGCTAACATAGGAGGAATTGCATTATGCATACGAATGTTAAGTTAAATCGACCAATTAAATGTGGTGTATTAACGATATCGGATACTAGAAATTATGATACGGATAAAGGTGGTAAATTAGTGCAAGCGTTGCTCTCTGAAATAGGTATCACAATTTCTACAGAATATTACAAAATTGTCAAAGATGACAAAATTGCTATAGAGTCTCAAATAGAGCATTGGTTAGCGACAGATTTAGACGTCATCATAACAACAGGTGGGACGGGCATTGCTCAAAGAGATGTAACAATCGAAGCGGTAAGTCCGTATTTAACAAAGCAGATCGAAGGATTTGGAGAATTGTTTAGATATTTAAGTTATGTCAAGGATGTAGGGACAAGGGCAATGTTGTCGAGGGCGATAGCAGGTGCGCACAATGATAAGTTGATTTTTTGCTTACCAGGTTCAACTGGTGCCGTGAAATTGGCAATAGAGGAACTAATTAAACCTGAAATTACACATTTGATTAAAGAACTAACAAAATAAAATACCTCGAACAATCAATTCGAGGTATGAACTGTTATATTAAATTACTGTTCGCGTTGAAAGTCACCGGATTTACCGCCTGTCTTGGTTAGCAAATAAGTCTCACCAATAATCATACCTTTGTCTAATGCTTTAGTCATATCATAAATCGTGAGTGCTGTAACAGAGGCAGCAGTGAGTGCTTCCATTTCTACGCCAGTCTTACCTGTGGTAGAAACAGTAGCTTGAATATTTAATGTATAATCGGCTTGGTTTTGTTGCCAATTAAATTGAATGTCAATGCCAGTCAATGGTAGAGGATGGCACATTGGAATGATAGTTGATGTTTGCTTTGCTGCCATGACACCTGCAATTTGTGCAGTGTTTAAGACATTCCCTTTATCATTCGTATGTTCGACAATTTGTGTGTGGATTTCTTCGTTTACTGTAATGCTAGAGTGTGCAGTAGCTGTACGTTTTGTGATTTTTTTGTCTGAAACGTCTACCATTTTAGCATTACCTTGCTCATTTATATGTGTAAATTGAGACACAGTTATCCCTCCTAAACATTTTTAGTATACCATGAAATTATAAGTTATAAGGAGTAGATCGTATGCCAGTAGAAAAGAGAACGCCTATCCCTGTTAGTGAGGCAATTAAACGTATTGTTAATGAAAATATATTAATGGATATCACAAATGTAAAATTATCTGAAAGCTTGAACTATATACTTGCCGAAGATATTGTTGCTACATACGATATACCGAGATTCGACAAGTCTCCTTATGATGGCTTTGCACTTAGAAGTATAGATACAACAAAGGCATCAGGAGATAACAGAATCTTCTTTAAAGTAATTGATCACATTGGAGCGGGAGCAGTATCTAACGAATCAGTAGATGAACATGAGGCTGTACGTATAATGACAGGTGCTGCTATTCCTAAAGGCGCAGATGCTGTTGTTATGTTAGAGCAAACTACCGAATACGAGTCAGGATTTACGATTCGTAAGCAATTTGATGCTTTAGAAAATATTTCTATTAAGGGAGAAGAGACTAAGACGGGTGACATTGTCTTACAAAAAGGACAACGTATTAATGCTGGTGCCATCGCAGTATTAGCAACTTACGGCTATACAGAAGTGCCTGTTTATAATAAACCAAGCGTAGCTATTATTGCTACAGGTAGTGAATTGTTAGATGTCGGAGATGAATTAGAGCCTGGAAAAATCAGAAATTCTAATGGGCCTATGATTAGTGCATTAGCACAAAATCTTGGATTAACAATAGAAACTTATAAAATTCAACAAGACGATTTAGATACCAGTATAGAAACTGTTACAAATGCACTGCAACAGCACGATATTATTATCACTACAGGTGGTGTATCTGTTGGTGACTTCGATTATTTACCACAAATTTATCAACATTTAGAGGCAAAGGTCTTGTTTAACAAGGTTGCTATGAGACCTGGTAGTGTTACGACAGTTGCCGTAGCACAAGGGAAATATTTATTTGGGCTTTCAGGTAATCCTTCTGCTTGCTATACAGGCTTTGAGTTATTTGTGAGAACTGCTGTCTTAAAGATGACAGGGGCACAGGCAGTGTACCCACAAGTAGTTCGCGCAACGTTAATGGAAGACTTCACAAAACCGAACCCATTTACAAGATTTATACGTGCAACAACAACATTTGATGGTCACCAAATGACTGTTACGCCTTCAGGATTTAATAAATCTGGAGCTGTTGTAGCAATTGCTCATAGTAATGCCATGATAATGTTGCCAGGCGGGACTAGAGGTTATAAAAAAGGCTATACTGTTGACGTTATACTGACAGAATCTGACAGTAGAGAGTATGATTTAACATTATGATAATACAAATTGTTGGATATAAGAAATCAGGTAAAACGACATTAATGAGTCATACGATTCAACAGCTAAAGTTAAATAACTATACAGTTGTAACTATTAAACATCATGGTGGCGAACACGATAATCAATTACAGGATATTAAATTGCAAAGTGCAGAAGTTGACCATATGAAACATTTTGAAGCAGGTGCAGATCAAAGCATTGTCCAAGGTGTCAATTATCAACAAACAGTAAGTCGGAGTCCTAAGCAAACTTTGACTGAAATTATCAGAAAATCTGTTACAATAGACACTAACATTATATTGGTAGAAGGATACAAAGATGCTACTTTTCCTAAAGTAGTTGTCTATAGAGATACTGATGAATTAAAGCAGTTGAACCAACTTACCAATATTAAATATAGAATCAATTTAGATGATCAACAAGCATTAGCACAATATGATAAGTGGTTATTAGCGTATATACAAGAAGGAATGAAATAGAATGAAACAATTCGAAATTGTAACTCAACCTATCAAGACAGAACAATATCGGGAATTTGTGTTAAATGAAAAGCAAGGTGCTGTTGTAGTATTTACGGGGCATGTTCGTGAGTGGACAAAAGGTATTAGAACTGAATATCTTGAATATGAAGCGTATATACCAATGGCAGAGAAAAAATTAAAGCAAATTGGTGATGAAATTGAAGCGCAATGGCCAGGTACAATTACTGCGATTGTGCATAGAATTGGTCCATTAAATATTTCGGACATAGCAGTATTAATTAGTGTGTCATCACCACATAGAAAAGATGCATATGCAGCAAATGAATATGCAATTGAACGCATCAAAGCCATCGTGCCAATATGGAAGAAAGAAATCTGGGAAGATGGTGCACAATGGCAAGGTGACCAACGTGGTAAGCATGAAGATTCTGTAGGAAGGTGTTAAACGATGAGGGTACTTTATTTTGCAGAACTTAGGGAATTATTGGATAAGCACGATGAAGAAATTGATTTAAGTTATGATATTACTGTGAAATCATTTGTACAACATATCATAGAACGTTATCCAGAAATTGCAAAGGTGAAGTTTCAGATTGCAGTAAATGAAGAGTTTGTAAAGGATGACGACATTGTACAATCAAATGATACAGTCGCATTAATTCCACCAGTTAGCGGAGGTTAAGAGAGAAATGAAAGCAATTATACTTGCCGGAGGACAATCAGAGAGATTCGGTGAACCTAAAGCTTTTGCGGAGATTGATTCACAACCATTTTATCGTAGAATCATCGATGTATTAGAGGCTACGAATATGTTTAATCAAATTATTATTAGTACAAATGATCAGTTACAGGATAAATTTGACTATCCACATATTCTAGTAGATGAAGCACAACATAAAAATAAAGGGCCTTTGGCAGGTATTCATGCAGCTATGAAAACTTATCAAGAAGAAGAATTATTCTTCGTGATTTCGGTCGATACGCCTATGATTACTCAAAAGGCAGTAAGTAAGCTCTATCAATTTATGGTGGAACATTTAATTGATGACCAACTTGATGTCGCTGGTTTTAAAGAAGGTGAACAACCTATACCAACGATTGCATTTTATCATCCAAGGACTATGGAACAGATAGAAGCGGCCTTAACTTCTGACGATTACAGTCTGAAGCATGTTTATCATCAAGTCGTAACGGATTGGTTAGATGTTAATCAAATTGATTCGACTGAATATTGGTACAAAAATATAAACTATCAGCAAGATTTGGACTCTTTAAAGTTTCGTATATTGAATAGATAAGGAGGCCTGTGAATATGGTTGAACAAATAACTGATAAACTCGGTCGTCCTATTAGAGATTTAAGGTTGTCAGTTACTGACCGTTGCAATTTTAGATGTGATTATTGCATGCCTAAGGAAATTTTCGGTGATGATTTTGTCTTTTTACCTAAAGATGAATTATTAACGTTTGATGAGATGGTACGTATTGCTGCACTTTATACGCAGTTAGGTGTCAAAAAAATACGCATCACAGGTGGAGAACCGTTACTGAGACGTGATTTATATAAACTGATAGCTAAACTTAACGAACTTGAGGGCATTGAAGATATTGGTTTGACAACAAATGGATTGTTGCTTAAGAAACATGGTTTGAACTTGTATAATGCAGGGTTAAGACGTCTGAATATTAGTCTTGATGCAATAGATGATCAGGTGTTCCAAAGTATAAATAATAGAAACATTAAGGCGACTACCATTTTAGAACAAATTGACTATGCGCTGTCGATTGGTTTTCACATCAAAGTAAATGTAGTGATACAAAAAGGTGTGAATGATGATCAAATATTGCCAATGCTTGAATATTTTAAACACCGTAATATTGAAATAAGATTTATTGAATTTATGGATGTTGGTAATGATAATGGTTGGGATTTTAGTAAAGTAGTCACTAAAGATGAAATGTTATCTATGATTGAAAATGAGTTTGATATAGAGGCGGTAAAGCCTAAATACTATGGTGAAGTAGCAAAGTACTATAGACATAAAGATAACGGTGTACAATTTGGTTTGATTACAAGCGTGTCACAATCATTTTGTAGTACGTGTACACGTGCACGTTTATCATCCGATGGGAAATTTTATGGATGTTTATTTAGTGAAGTCGATGGGTTTGATGTCAAATCGCTTATGCGCTCAGGCGCCTCAGATGAAACACTATTAGATCAATTTAAAGCATTATGGAAAATAAGAGATAATCGGTATTCTGACGAACGTACTGAACAAACTGTAGCGAATCGTAAAAGAAATAAAATAAATATGAACTATATAGGTGGATAAGTATACACTTAATATTATTTATTTAAAACAATCACATAAGTGTCTAATTTAACTTTAATAGTTATAAATTAAAAGGAACATCTCCAATTAATACGAGGTGTTCCTGTTTTATTTTTTACTTAGTACTTTTAAAGGTGTGAAAGATGTCGCTCTACATACTTGAAAGTAAATACTTTATGGTAGATTCAATGTATTTACATGTTAAGTTTACATATTTTGTAATAATTTAAAATAACATTTATAGATTTTAGGTAATACAAAAATATTGTGATATGAATAATAGGGTATATAAATAGAATCCAATAGTAGAATTTAATTATTTATTTGAATTAAAATAATAGATTTATTGAAGAAAGTGTTATATAATATTTAAAAAGCTTATTCATTAAAAATAGCCATTAATACAACTAGAGAAGACAATGAGGAGGCACGCATTATGGAAAGTAAAGTATCTTATTTTATAACTTCCGAAAGGGCGTTAAGTCAATTAAAGCATTGGTTAAAGTCAGTGCACGGTTTATCTATTGAAGAATTTGTGGTTTTATATAAAGTATACGAAGCCACAAAAATCAGTGGTAAGGAATTACGTGACACATTACATTTTGAAATGTTATGGGACACAAGTAAAATTGATGTGATAATTAGAAAAATTTATAAAAAGGAATTATTGTCAAAAGTACGATCTGAGACTGATGAGCGTCAGGTGTTCTATTACTATAATGAGACACAACATGAAGCGTTACATGACATTATTAAAGAAATTGAGCATATCAACGTTCCTTAATATAATAAGTTGAAAATTAATACATTAGACTTTAGTTTATATGCGGGATATTCACTAAAGTAAAAAACGAGGGTTATCGGTTTGAAAATTATCGATAACCCTCGTTTTTTGTTATTGAATTAATATGATTCCATGGCTTTTACTTTGCGACCATGTACTAAATAATAAATGATTAAGGTAATGATAACGACAACAGCCATGACACCGTATAGTTGAGCGTATGTCATAGTTGATGTAGCAAATCCAAGTACATATGGACCAAATCCTAATCCCAAATCTAATCCAATAAAGTAAGTAGAAGTGGCAATACCATATTTAGTCGGTGGTGATACCTTAATGGCAATTGCTTGCATACATGATGAAATATTACCATATCCTGCACCTAATAACAGACCAGCTAATACTAACATCCAGCCACTATGCGTTAAACTTAGTACTAAAAATGTTAAAAATAACAAAATGAACGAAGGATACGCTACTACATTTTCTGTTTTTTGATCCATTAATCGACCGGCAATGGGTCTAGTTATTAATGATGCTATGGCATAGAAAATAAAGAAGTAGCTTGCAAGTGAGACTAAATCAATTTCTTTAGCGAAAAATTGTAAAAATGTCAGAATAGATGAATATGTTAGGCCAGCTATTAACATAATAATGGCAACGGGTACTGCTTCTTTTGCAATATAGTTGCTAAGATTAAATCCTTTGCGCTTAGTCGTAGGTGTTAAAGATTCATTAGTGATTTCAAACTTCACATTAACGAAGAAAGAAATAATAAAGCTGACAATACCACAAATTAAACAAATAAAGAATAATAGTTTGATTGGAAAACTATTGATTAATAATAAGCCAAAGAATGGTCCGATTGCAGCACCTATGACTAGGCTTAATGAGAACAAGCTAATACCTTCACTTTTTCTTTCGGAAGGTGTTACATACGCTGCAATTGTACCAGTTGCAGTAGTTGTAATACCTGTGGCAATACCATTAATTAATCTTGTGAACATTAAGAAAGACAATGAACCTTCAATAAAATAACAAAGCTGTGTGATTAAGAGAAAAGCTAGTCCTATTAATAATATACGCTTAGGACCAATTTTATTTACATATTTACCAGTAGCAAATCGACCGATAAGTGACCCAATGATAAATAATCCAGACACTAAACCAGCAACACTGTCAGAGGCATGATAAACTTCTTTCGTATAACTGGCAACGATAACGATTAACAAGTACATACATAAGTAGACTAAAAAGTTAGTGATAAAGTTAATGTTAAAGCTTTTTGTCCAAATTGGTGTCTTTAAATTTGAACGATCAGACATGTTATGATTCCTCCATTTTATTAATTTGTTCGTGAATTAAGCGGATGGTGTGATATGTTTCAGCGAGTTGGTCTGCTGAAATACCTGCTTCTTTAATAATTTCATCCTGAATGCCTTCTATGCGTTCGCTCATTTGCGAGAATAATAATCTTCCATCGTCAGATAAGGATAGCTTTTTTTCTCTTTTATCTTTTCCTTGTTCGATGATGAGTAGAGATTTTTCTGAAAGAGCCTTTAGGATTTTTCGCGTAGTTGGCTTTTCTATAGCGCGTCGTTTCGAAATTTGAACTAACGTTGTAGGTGCATTTTGAGATATATCTTTTAACACGAGCCATTGAGCAGGAAAGAGTTCGAAGTCATCAAATACTGGTTGAAATAGTTTGATATAAGGTCGATAAACACCAGTTAATTGATTGAAAAGCAAAGTTGTATCCATATGATCCTCCCTAATAGTTAGCTAAGCTAACTTGTTTATAACAATTAATATTGTAAACCTATTCTTTAAATAAAGCAATACTAGATTATCTATAATTCAAGTAGAGTAATGAATAAACAATTGAAATTTATAACAATAAAAGACGACTGAATATTGTTTTGACGGGTAATAAAGCTTATTATTTGTTAAAATTAATAAGATATTAAAGGTTAGGGGATTGTCTATGAAAGAATTAAAGTTGGATCATATCATTCACTATATTCAACAGCTCAATGATTTTAAATATCCTGGTCACATTTTAAAATTAAATCAAGGTGGACAGCACGAACGATTAGGTACATTTAACAGATTAGCTTATTTGAATAATACTTATATTGAATTATTAGATGTAAATAAACCTGAAGTTTTGCAAAAAATAATTAAAACTGAAGAAGGACGTGTTTCATTTCCTTCAAAGATAGTACAAGATGACTATAAGCAAGGTTTAAAGACAATTGCATTTCAAACATCAGATATCGATCAAGTTAAAAGTGACTTGGAAGAAAAGGGTGTCGAGGTCATTGGCCCGGTAAATATGCAACGTGAAAATAAAAAGGGTCATAAAACAACATGGAGATTATTATATATTGCGGATCCTGATTATAGAGTTAAACCGCCATTTTTTATTCAATGGGATGAGATTGAAGAAGTTAGAAATAAAAAAATTGAACCATTTAAACAAAAAGAATTTACTGTTAAAGGAATCGTTATTAATAGTACAGAGCGTGCTCACACTGTTGAAAAGTGGTGTAAATGGTTTAACATGAAAATCGTAGATGAAACAGCAACTTATTCAGATCTAAAGTTGGAAAATGACCCAATCATCTATCGTATTAATGATGGACATTACTCAGGTTATAAAACGATTCAATTAACAGATAATAAAACAACTTCGTCATATACGTTGATTATTAGAGGTGCCAATTATCAATTTGAAGCTGATTAGTAGATATAAAGGTATACACTGTGCGCAATCAATGCTATATGAATGATTGAAACGAGAAGTGTAACGATTGTCAATATCGTGATATATCGATTGACGCGCAATAATAATAGAAAAATGGATAATACGAAACTAAGAAATGCTAAAATAATTCTAATACTTAAAAATGAAACTGTTAATGCTTGAGTTATATCATGAAATATAAAAATAATATTGATAATTAATAGTAAACTTAAAATAATAATACGCATTACCTTTACCTCTTTTTTAATTTTTAATATAGTATAGCAAATGAATGGTAAATATGTGAAAGAATGTTTGAAGCAATGTATAATACTTAATGTACTGTAATGATAAAGGAGACATCAGTTTTTATGGAAAAGATGAATATCACAAATCAAGAACATGATGCATTTGTAAAGGCTCACCCGCAAGGTGATTTATTACAATTGACAAAATGGGCAGAAACAAAAAAACTAACGGGTTGGTATTCAAGACGAGTCGCAGTTGGGGAAGCTGGAGAAATCGTTGGAGTTGCTCAACTATTATTTAAAAAAGTGCCCAAACTACCATTTACGTTATGTTATATCTCGAGAGGCTTTGTAACTGATTATAGTAATAAATTAGCATTAGAAACATTATTAGAAGCCACTATGCAAATTGCTAAAGAAGAAAAAGCCTATGCAATTAAAATTGATCCAGATGTTGAAGTTGAACATGGAACTGAAGCTTTAACAAATCTAAGGGCATTAGGCTTTAAGCATAAAGGCTTTAAAGAAGGTTTATCTAAAGATTATATTCAACCTCGCATGACGATGATTACGCCAATTGACAAGACTGATGAAGAATTAATTCAAAGCTTTGAAAGACGAAACCGTTCTAAAGTAAGATTGGCTTTAAAACGAGGTACCACTGTTGAACGTTCAAATCGCGAAGGTTTGAAGACATTTAGTAATTTAATGAAGATTACAGGTGAAAGAGATGGCTTCTTAACGCGAGATATAAGTTATTTTGAAAATATTTATGATGCGTTACATCCAGATGGCGATGCTGAGTTATTCTTAGTGAAATTGGAACCTAAACCTGTATTAAAGGAATTACGTGAAGAATTAGCAGGTATTGAAGCAGAAAAAGTGAAATTAAGTGAGAAAAAGCAAGATAAAAAAACATTAAATAAAATCAATGATGCTGATAATAAGATAGCAAAAACAACGGAACTTATTACAGAAATGGAAGGCTTGGAAGCTAGTCATCCAGACGGCATTTATTTATCTGGTGCCTTACTTATGTTTGCAGGTAAAAAATCTTATTATTTATATGGTGCATCTTCGAATGATTATAGAGACTTTTTACCTAATCACCATATGCAATTTGCTATGATGCAATATGCAAGAGAAAATGGTGCAACTTCTTATGACTTTGGTGGAACTGATAATAATCCAGATAAAGATTCATCACATTATGGTTTGTGGACCTTTAAAAAAGTATGGGGAACATACTTAAGTGAAAAAGTCGGCGAATTTGACTATGTGTTAAACAAGCCACTTTACCAAGTCATTGAAAATGTTAAACCTAAATTAACCAAAGCAAAAATTAATATTTCAAGAAAATTAAAGCGAAAATAATATAGCAAATGATAAAAATAATCCCTAGCGATTTGAAACAATACATTAGTTTAAGCAATTGTTCTTACAATGTAGCGTTATCAAATATGTTAGGGATTTTGTTATGTTGAAAAATAAATAGTAGCAGTTAAGAAAGATTGATAATCTTTTTAAAATAATTTAGTAAAGCTATATTGCATCCTGTGATATTGTGGTAAATTGATGTTGTTAGTGAAAAAATGAGAGGAGCTATGGGAATGATAAAGAAGATGCTAAAGTTCTCGCTAGGGAATAAATTTGCAATCTTTTTAATGGTGTTACTCGTTATTCTAGGCGGGCTTTATTCAAGCTTTAAAATGAAACTTGAATTATTGCCGGATGTTGAAACACCAATGATTACAGTTCAAACAACTATGCCGGGTGCAACACCAGAGACAACTAAAACTGAAATTAGTGATAAGATTGACGAACAAATTCGATCGATGGCCGATGTGAAAAATGTTAGTGCGCAATCCATACAGAATGCATCGATTGTTTCTGTTGAATACAGAGAAGGTACTGACTTAGACAGTGCTGAAAATAAATTAAAAAAAGAACTAGATAAGATCAAATTTGGGGAAAATGTTGAGGAACCAGAACTAAAAAGACAAACGATGAATGCTTTTCCAATCGTTGCGTATTCTTTTACTTCTAAAGACAATGATTTAAAAAGTACGACGAAAAAATTAGAACAGCAATTATTACCTAAATTGCAAACCATTGATGGTGTACAGAACGCACAATTAAATGGGCAAACAACACGTGAAGTAACAATTAAATTTAAACAAAGCGCATTAGAAAAAAGTGGTTTGACAGCGGATAGTGCACAACAATACATAAAGAGTGCTACAAGTGAAACACCACTGGGATTATTTCAATTTGATGATAAAGAGAAATCGATTGTCATTGATGGACAATTTAATTCTGTCGATGGACTAAAAAATTTAGAAATACCATTATCTGCAGCAAGTGCAACATCTGGGAATGGCGATGACCAAAGTAATACGTCAGCTAGTGGACAGGATGCTATGACAGGGACTTCTGCTACTAACACGAGTCAATCAACTAAAATACCATCAGTTAAATTAGCAGATATTGCTAGTGTTTCTATTGGTGATGAAAGAAAATCAATTTCTAAAACGAATGGTAAAAATGCAGTTAATGTCCAAGTGATTAAAGCACAGGATGCAAACACAGTTCAAGTAGCTAAAGATACTAAGAAAGAGATCGACAAATTCGTTAAAGCCAATCCTGAATTAAAAGATACAAAAGTTATGGATACGGCTAAACCGATTGAAGACGCGATTAATACAATGATTGAAAAGGCAATCTTAGGTACAATTTTTGCTATCATCATTATCTTACTCTTCTTGAGAAATATTAGAACAACGGCTATATCAGTAGTATCTATACCGATGTCGATTCTAATTGCTATGGTAGCATTGAAATTATGCAATGTATCATTAAATATACTTACATTAGGTGCCTTAACTGTAGCGATAGGACGTGTTATTGATGATTCTATCGTCGTGGTTGAAAATATCTATCGTAGATTATCAGATAAAGGTGAGGCATTAGTAGGGGATAGTTTAATTATAGATGCAACGAGAGAAGTATTTAAACCAATTATGTCATCCACTATTGTGACAATCGTTGTCTTCTTACCATTAGCATTTGTATCAGGGTCAGTAGGTCAGATGTTTAGACCGTTTGCCTTAGCGATTGCCTTTAGTTTACTTGCATCGCTACTGGTCTCAATTACGATAGTACCTGCATTAAGTGCTAGTTTATTTAAAAAGGGTATTAAACATCCACGTACTGAAAATTTAGGTATTGTAAGTAAGCAATATCAACGTATACTCAAATGGTCGCTCAATCATAAATGGATTGTCATTATTGTAAGTACAGTGTTATTAATTTTTAGTATAGGATTAGGTGCTGCCAAATTAGGTACGAGCTTTATTTCTACTGGTGAAGATAAATATATGGCATTGACATACACTCCAAAACCAGGTGAAACAAAGCAAAGTGTTTTAAAACATGCAGAGAAAGTGCAAAATTATTTGAATGATAAGGATAAAGTTAAAACTGTACAATATTCAGTAGGTGGAGAAACACCAACTGATCCAACGGGCAGTTCAAATAGCCTGGCACTAATGGTTGAGTATGATTCTGACACACCTCATTTTGATGAAGAACCTGATAAAGTGTTAAACCATATCAAACGTTACCATCATCCTGGTGAATGGTCTAATCAAGACATGGGTACAGGTGGAACGAATAACAAATTGGAAATTACTGTGACAGGTCCGTCATTGGATGCAATTAAAGGTACTGTGAAATCAATAGAACGTGAAATGGAACATACAAAAGGCCTAGCAAATGTAAAATCTGATTTGACAGAGACTTATGAGCAATACAATGTCAAAGTAGATCAGAATAAAGCAAGTGAGAACGGATTATCTGCATCACAATTAGCTATGACTTTAAGTCAGAATGCACCAGAGCAAGCAATAACAAAAGTAAAAGAAAATGGTAAATCAGTTGATGTAAAAGTGAAGAAAGATAAAGAAACACATTGGACAAAAGAAAAATTAGAAAAGACAGAGCTTCAAACTCCAACTGGAAAGACAATTCAATTAAGTGATATCGCAAGTTTAGAGAAATCATCTACACCTAATAAAATTGAGACCAAAGCAGGAGATTATGCGACAAAAGTTTCAGCTAAAGTTACACAAAGTGATGTTGGAACAGTGTCTCAAAAAGTATTGTCTAAGGTTGATAAATTAGACAAACCAAATAATGTAAAAGCGAGTGTTGGTGGTGCGAACGAAGATATTTCAAATGCAATTATTCAACTTTCTGTTGCTATGTTAGCAGCAATTATCATTGTGTATTTGGTTCTAGTGTTAACATTTAAAGGTGGTTTAGCACCATTTGCAATTTTGTTCTCACTACCATATACAATTATAGGTGTTGTTATAGCACTTGTTATAACAGGAGAAACAATTTCTGTTCCAAGTATGATTGGTATGTTGATGTTGATAGGTATTGTTGTAACCAATGCCATTGTACTAATTGACAGAGTGATTAATAAGCAACATGAAGGCTTAGATATGAAAGCAGCTTTAATTGAAGCGGGGGCAACACGTATTAGACCAATATTAATGACAGCATTAGCTACAATTGCAGCTTTAATACCAATGCTGTTTGGTGAAAATAGTTCAATACTTATTTCGAAAGCAATGGCGGCGACTGTAGTTGGCGGATTAATTTCTTCGACTGTATTAACGTTAATCGTCGTACCTGTTATTTATGAACTTTTATTTACAATTAAAAATAAACTATTTAAACATCGAAAATCATAAAGAAAATAATTCTAGCTTATGCACTCATTTATAAAACGAAGTGCCTTCTAGCTTATTTGAATAAAAGGCAATTTCTATCTTACTGTGATAGGAATTGTCTTTTTTACTGCATAGATGTACAGCATTTTTGAATAACAATGATATGGACGTTAAATTATTGAAGGTTAGTGATTAATGGTTAAAAGGGAATGCTATGTTAGTAATTGAAATGTATGTGTAAACTAATATCGCTAGCTAGAAAAGGCTAAACAAATGCCCCAAATGAAATTTATAGTTCCATTTTGGGGCATTGTTATAAGTATGATGTTCTAAACACTGCTGAAGTACTCAAATCACTTTAGTAAAGTACAAGTGTTAAGATGACATAAATTATGATTAAACCAAGGCTAATCATATTTAATATTTGAATTGCTTTTTTATCTTGCTTTAAATGTTTAAATGCAGTAATTTCAACATTACCAACGATTAGTAATAATAATATAAATACCCACCAGTTGACTGCAGGGAAGGATAATGTTGTGATTGCAACTACAAATAATAATAATAGTGCCATAATTATACGTAAAATGCGTGTAATAATTGTATCCATTTTAAATATACTTATGTAACTAACTATTAAATAGAGTATTGGTAAAAATATTAGATAAAGTTGCATTAAATAACATCCTTTCTATAATTCGCTATTAATCTTAGCATGTTAAAAATATATTTACTAGGATATTATTTATCTTCTTTTTGACTAATTTCTGAACGGACAGCAGCTATTTCTTGCTCTAGTTCATCTAATTGCTTTAATAACGGATCGGTTTGTTGATTTACTGATTCGCGTTTTTCTAAATCACCTTGTAAACGAACATAGTCATGTTTAAGTTCAATAAGTTTTTGATTTAAATCCATATATAATAAACTCCTTTAAGCTACTAATTTAAAAAAATGAAAATCACATAAAGTATAACATGAAACTGAAAGCTTCTAAAATCACCAAAATGTATGTTAAAGTATGAAAATAGATTGTAAATTATATTTGAAAAAATAAAATGAAAGAAGGATTATTGTGACGCAACAATTTATCATAATCATTTTACTGATTGCTTTAGGTTACACCCTTAAGAGAATTAATTACTTTAAGGCGAATGATAGCCAAGTATTCTCTACACTCGTCCTTAATGTCACGCTTCCTTCTTTGGTTATTGTAAACTTAAATAAAGCAGATTTAGATGTGTCATTATCAATTTTACCTATTATGATGATTGCTTATGGCATCATTGCAAAGATTATTGTAGTATGGTTCTTTTTAAAATACGATAACCATGTAAGAGGCGCAACTGGTATGATGATGGCCTCTTTAAATATTGGGCTATTTGCTTATCCACTAGTCGAAGCGATTTGGCCTGAATCTGGAATGATTTATTTTGGTATGGCCGACATCGGTGGGGCAATTATTATGTTTGGCGTAACGTACTTTGTTGGTAGTTACTTTAGTAGTGGTGGAGATAGCTTTGATTTTAAATATTTAGGTAAGAATTTACTACGCTCTGTACCATTGATGACCTATATTATTATGTTTATCTTGAACATGGCGAATATTCATTTTCCTAAACCTGTAATTGACTTTTTCACAGTATTATCAGGCGCGAATATGCCATTGTCCATGATATTACTTGGTTTGATGTTGAATTTTAGTATAGATAGACGATTTTTGCCAATTGCTTTGAAATATATTGGTATCCATTACGGTCTAGGTATTATTGCAGGATTGTTAGTACATTTCTTCCTACCAGTGAGTGATAATATGGTGAAGACAACACTACAAGTGGCTTGGTTATTACCTGTAGGTGTTGCAATTATTCCATATTCTATACAGTTTAAGTATAAGACTTTACCATTAGTTGGAATGGTTACTAATTTAACAATAGTTATAAGTATTGTAATACTGTATATCTATCAAGCTATCTTTGTGTAACGGAAATTCTAGATGAAAATGATGGTGTAATGCGAATAGGAGTACATGAGACAAATGAGCTGTAATGATATTTGTAGTTAGAAACTATGAGATCATTTAGCTCATTTTTATTGTATTGGAGATATTATAGATTTAACTAGTCTATTTATGTGAATGTTAAAAAAGTATATTCATTTTGAGCATATAAAAAAGCGAGTGAAACTAATAGGTTTCACTCGCTTAATTTAGTGGTTTACAGTTGCCAATGTTTGAATAATAACAAAGGATTTGTTAAACCACATCATAGTATATAGAAGTTAATGATGATTAACCTTTACCACCCATAAATGCAGGGTAGTTAGTCATACCACCATCAACATAAATTGTTGTTCCGTGAATATAACTTGCTAAATCTGAAGCTAAGAATAAAGCAACGTTTGCTACTTGATCAGCTTCACCAATTTCTTTAGCAGGAATCATTTCAAGTGTTTCTGCACGTGTAGTTGGGTCAGAGAATTTTTCTCTAGTGTGCTCTGTTACAATTGCCCCTGGTGAGATGTTGTTAATTCTAATGCCGTATTGCGCGTATTCCATAGACATTGTTTCCATCATTAATTTTAATCCGCCTTTACTAGCTGCATAGTTAGCATAGTTTGGCCATGGAATTGTATCATGAACACTTGAAGTGTTTAAAATAACACCTTTTTTATCTTCTTTGAAGAATTGATTAACAGCAGCTTTTGATCCAATGAAAGCACCAGTTAAGTTAATGTCGATAACTTTTTGCCATTCTTCTAAAGGCATTTCATGTGTTGGAATTGGTTTTTCGAAACCAGCGTTATTGATCATAATATCAAGCGTACCAAATGTGTCTACTGCAGTTTGTACTAAACGATTAACGTCAGCTTCAACAGAAACGTCCGCTTGAACTTTAATAGCTTGGCCACCAGCTTCTTCAATTAACTTAATTGATTGATCAACATCTTCTACGTGGTGTTCTGAGCGGTAGTTCATAACTACTTTTGCTTCTGCTTTACCAAATGCTTCTGCGAATGATTTACCAATCCCGCTACCAGCACCAGTGATTACAACAACTTTATCTTTTAAATCTGTGAACATAATTTTGACTCCTCCTAGTAAAATATCATGCGCTCATCAAATGACAAGTGCATTCGTCCCAATGAGACATAATACGCCTGCATTAAAACATTAGTCTAGTAATTGAACTTAACCTTTTAAATTTCCTAATACAAAGGCTGCAATAATAATAAGTACAATACCAGCCCAGATACCAATCATTTGACGCTTATCTTTGCGTTCGCCTAACAAGAAGATACCTCCAAGTGTTGAGACGATTACAAGTAATTGTGAAAATGAGAAACTAGTTGCTACACCAACTTTAGGTTGTGAATAGAACATAAATAGGTTACCTATACCCCAAACGACACCCGGTATTAAGTTCCATACAGTACTTTTAATTGATGTTTCATGTTTCATTGATAAGATAAGTCCACCAATCGCCATACCGATTGATTGGAAGAATAATGCGCTTGTTCCATCGACACCAAAGATTTGTGCTATAACGACGTAAACAACATAACCAACCGTTGAAATTAATAAGATTGGCATTGCTTTGCCGAAATTGCTATTACTTTCAGAAGCTTCGTTTTTACCTTTGATAGATGTTAATGTAATACCTACCACAAGTAGAACCATTGCTACAAGACCTAAAATGACTTGAGTACTTGTGCTCCATTCTCCTAGGAAAATAGCACTAAATAACGTTGTACCAACCAATTGTAAACCTGTTGAAATTGGCATTGTTTTTGAAACACCAATTAAACTTACTGATTTCAATTGGTAACCTTGACCTAGTGCCCAGAAAGCACCAGAGATCAATCCGACAATAATTACAGTAATGTCATCAAATTTTGCATTACCAGTTAGTAATAAGATAATACCAATAATTAATGCACCGAATGTTGTACCTCTAATTTGGTTATAAGGTCCTCCACCGACAAATACATTAATTAATACTACACTACCCCAAAATAGCGCAGGTAATAAGGCAATTAATAAATCCATACTACACTCACTCTTTCTATATTTATTTTTACTTTCCTTCCCCAATAAAAACAACCATTAAAATTGTCTCCAAGAATACATTCTAAATGAAAACTTTAATATAGTAAAAACATGTGTTTAAAAATAAAAGTAAAATTACATTTAAATTTCTAAAAGTTTCATTTCAGAAGGATAATAATACACAAAAAAAGAGCGAGATAGAAATCTTGTTTTGCTAAATAGATTTCATTATCCCGCTCTAAGGAATGAATATATGTTGGTACGTTGACGAATACAAGTATTTATTTCATTTCGATATTACTAGTTATAGCACTTTACACAATGGTAGGCGTAGCTAGATTTAAATTTAGTCTATAACTTCAAGTGCTATTCAATATGACTTGCTACATATTTAAATTTTCTATATTCATAATTTATATTAAAACCAAGTTCATTAAATCGTTCAACTAAGGTATTATTTTTGCTACGAATTTTAAAGTAAATCTTGTTTATATCGTAATGCGTAAATGCATAGTGGAGCGCATGTGATAATAAATCAAAGGCAATCCCCATCAGTCGATAGTCACTGTGTGATGAAAAATATTTAATTTCAGCATTATGATTACCTTCGAATACTTGTAAATAGAGATAACCTTTTAACAAGCCTTCAGACATAAAGATAAACAAACGATTATTGTCATCCAATGAGTCTATAATTTCATCTGCAGTCATTACATCATGTTTAAATGTCCGCTGATGTAACTTTGCGAATGCACGGTAATATGCTGGTTTATACTCAGTGATGTTTTGTGCATGTTCAATTTCTCCAACATCCTGTGATGTGATTAAATGATAATCTGTAAAGCTATAAGATGCTTGAATGTGTTTCATAAACTTACTATAGTTTTGCTCGTTTTCTTCAAATGAAAAGTTAAAGTTTGCAGTGTCTGGTTTGCTATTGGCTAATGTAATAAATAAGTCGTGGTACATTTGTAAATCTGGCGTTGTATTATGCTTTATAAATGGACCTAATACTTTATATTTATTCTCCTCATATTTAAAAGCAAGTATGAGCATGATGATCTCGTTGTTATCGTCTAAATGAGCATAGACACCTGGATCTTCAATTGCTTCTTCAATCTGTGCTTTGATTGCCTCTCTTGCTTGAGGAAGTTTATACAAATAAGAAGCCGAGTGATAGTCTGCATCATTTATAAAACTTGTAATTTGGTCATAATCATTTAGTTTGATCGTTTTCATATAGCTACCTCCGTCAGATGAACTATTTCCTTAATTATAAGAATTTTTTATGTTAAATGGAAGTTATGATGTATTATATACGTGTTACAATAGATAAGATATTGATTTTTTGAAAGGACGTTATTATGAAATCACTAATAATTGCTGAAAAACCTTCAGTAGGTAGAGATATAGCTAACAGCTTAAATATAAATGAAAAGCGCAATGGTTACTTTGAAAATAATAAATATATCGTAACATGGGCACTTGGTCATTTAGTAACAAATGCAACACCTGAACAATACGATGCTAAATATAAAGAATGGAAATTAAATGTTTTACCTATTATACCAAATAAAATGAAAACTGTAGTCATATCTAAGACAAGAAAACAATTTTCTACGGTGCAAGCATTAATAAATAATAACAAAGTAAATGAGATTATCATTGCGACCGACGCTGGTAGAGAAGGTGAACTCGTTGCACGTCTAATATTAGATAAAGCACATAATAAAAAGCCTATCAAACGGTTATGGATTAGTTCCGTTACAACGAAAGCAATTAGGGACGGATTTAATAAGTTACAAGATGGGCGTAAATTTAATAATTTATATCGCGCTGCATTGGCAAGAAGTGAGGCGGATTGGATTGTAGGTATCAACGCAACACGAGCGTTGACTACAAAGTATGATGCACAATTATCATTAGGACGTGTACAGACACCAACAATTCAGCTTGTTCAAATGAGACAAAATGAAATTAATCAGTTTAAACCTGAAACGTATTATACAATGTCTGTCAAAGCAAATGGATTAACGTTACAATTAGCAAAACCACAGTCGCATAAAGATAAAAAGGTATATGACACGATAAAACAGAAAGTTGTTGGTCAAGAGGGGACTATACAATCGATTAAACGTAATCATAAAAAGGCATATCCACATCAATTATTCAGTTTGACTGATTTACAACAAGAAGCATATAAACGATATCATTTTGGACCAAAGGAAACATTAAATACGTTACAAACATTATATGAACGACATAAGCTCGTAACTTATCCAAGAACAGATTCAAATTATTTAACCGATGATATGGTAGATACGCTTAAAGACCGTGTTAACGCAATCATGGGCACATCATTAAAGGATGTAGCTAAACAACAACTTAAACAAAAATTTTCTCCGAAACAAAGGTTTATTAATAATAACAAAGTATCAGATCACCATGCGATAATTCCAACAGAAGTTCGTCCAGATATGAATGCTTTGAGTCCACGAGAAAGCAAAGTCTATATGTTAATTGCTGAAAGATTTTTGGAAAATCTTTTGCCAGCTTATGAATACGAAGCAATAATTATGGAATTTACTGTAAATGGTTATACGTTTAACTTTAAAGACAAAGTAACTACGAAATTAGGGTTCAAAGCTATCTCTGAACACAACGAAAAATCAACAGAACAACTTGATGGATTGCAACAAGGTGCTACATTAAAAGTGAATCAAGCCAATATCGAACAACACGAAACGACGCCACCGCCATATTTTAATGAAGGATCATTACTTAAAGCTATGGAGAGTCCTCAGAAATTCTTTGATTTAAATAATCGTAAACATCAACATACATTGAAGGAAACTGGTGGTATAGGAACTGTAGCAACACGCGCAGATATAATTGAAAAACTATTTAATATGAATGCTATAGAAGTGAGAGATAGTAAAATTAAAGTAACTTCAAAAGGAAAGCAAATTCTAGAACTAGCACCACAAAAACTAACTTCACCATTGTTAACTGCGGAATGGGAAGAAAAGCTTGCGTTAATTGAACGTGGTAAATATAATGCGGACAAATTTATAGAGGAAATGAAGCAATTTACCAATGACGTCGTTAATGAAATAAAAGAGAATGATAAAAAATATAAACACGATAATTTAACAACTACGGAATGTCCAACTTGTGGAAAATTCATGATTAAAGTACAAACTAAAAATGGACAAATGTTAGTTTGTCAGGATCCAAGTTGTAAAACTAAGAAAAATGTACAGAGAAAAACAAATGCTCGCTGTCCTAACTGTCATAAAAAGATGACTCTATTTGGTAGGGGGAAAGATGCTGTTTATCGTTGCGTATGTGGCCATACAGAAACACAGGCACAAATGGATAAACGCCTTAAAAATAAAAAGTCAGATAAAGTAAATAAAAAAGACATGAAAAAATATATGAATCAGAACGAAACAATCGAAAATAACCCATTCCAAGATGCGTTGAAAGGGTTAAAGTTCTAGTTTTATAGTGTATAAATGATTGTTTAATTAATAAAGTTCGTGTTTGCTATTGTAAAATACTACAATTGGTATTAAAATATTAAGGTATTTTCAAAAAAAGGAGAACTAACCGTGAAAAAGTATTTCAAGTTTGATCAGCATGGCACAAACTATAAAAAAGAGATACTTGGTGGGCTGACAACTTTCTTGTCAATGGCATATATTTTGGCTGTTAACCCTCAAGTACTAAGTTTAGCAGGTGTAAATGGCGTTTCAGATGACATGAAAATGGATCAAGGTGCTATTTTTGTTGCCACAGCACTTGCAGCATTTGTGGGTTCATTATTTATGGGACTTATTGCTCGCTATCCGATTGCACTAGCACCGGGTATGGGATTAAATGCATTCTTTGCATTTACTGTAGTATTAACAATGGGAATACCTTGGCAAATTGGTTTAACAGGCGTGTTATTTTCAGGAATTGTCTTTGCGATATTAACGATGACAGGGCTACGGGAAACAATTATTAATGCCATACCCTATCAGATGAAAATGGCAGTATCAGCAGGTATTGGTTTATTTATTACATTTGTAGGTTTACAAAGTGCAGGTATTATAGTAAAGGATAAATCAACACTTGTTACCTTGGGTCACATTACAGATGGACCTGTTATATTGGCTGTTATAGGAATTATTGTAACAGTAATCTTATATGCGCTAAGAGTACCAGGTGCAATCTTTGTAGGTATGGTGATTACATCTATACTAGGAATGATTACTGGATTGATACATACACCAAGTAGTGTAGTTGGTCATGTACCAAGTATTGAGCCAACATTTGGAGCTGCATTTGAGGCATTTAAAGATCCGAGTCAACTCTTAACAGTTCAATTCTTAATTGTTATCTTAACGTTCTTATTCATTGATTTCTTTGATACTGCTGGTACATTAGTAGCGGTTGCTTCTCAAGCAGGAATAATGAAGGATAATAAATTACCTCGAGCTGGTAGAGCATTGTTCTCAGATTCATTAGCAACAATCGTCGGTGCGATATTTGGAACAACGACAACGACATCATATATTGAATCAACATCAGGTGTCGCAGTCGGTGCTAGAACTGGATTTGCTAGTATTGTAACAGGATTCTGTTTCTTATTAGCGATATTCTTTAGTCCGTTAATGGAAGTGGTAACAAGTGCTGTAACAACACCAGCACTCGTTGTAGTAGGTGTATTAATGGCAGCGAACTTTGCGGAAATAGATTGGAAGAAATTTGAAGTGGCAGTTCCAGCATTTGTAACGATTATTATGATGCCATTATCTTATTCAATTGCTACTGGTATTGCATGTGGCTTTATCTTTTATCCAATTACCATGTTAATTTCTAAGCGACATAAAGAAGTACATCCAATTATGTACGGCCTAATGGTACTATTCATCCTATACTTTATCTTTGTACATGGTTAATTATAACTACACATTTTAGATAACGTGACGAGCACTACATAAGAAGTGCAAATTCAAACATTATAAAGTAATAAGCTGTCTCATTCTTCAATTAAAAAAGAGTGAGGCAGCTTTTTTATAACTAATGTTATTTGAAAATACTCATACACAAAATTTGCATAGAAAAACACGTATATAATATGAAAAAGGCAATTTCTAGAACTTATAAATAGAAATTACCTTATACTGTGATCAATCAACCTAATCCTACTATTCAATTATTATTCAAAAACAGCTTTTAATAGAAAAAGAAACCTACTTTGAATCGTGTTTCTTCATTATATAGATGTAAACAATGATTTGATAAATTACTTTAAAATAACAAAGAAATCAGTTAAACTATCATTGTAAATTTACAACCACCTATTATTTAGTATCATCCTTGTATTGTGTATACACAACTTTTGCATTTTTGTTTGGCACATATATCGGAGCAGATAAGAGAATAAATATAAAAAATAATAATAAGAAAAATAAAATCCAGTGAATGATCATTCCGATGACAGGTATAAATGCTATAAATGAACCTATAATACCAAGCAGTGGAATAATTGCCATCGGTTTAATACTATTCTGTTTATCTACTATTAAAATAATCATCATAATCAAATATAAAAGAACGTTAATAAGTAATGGCTGCCAACCGAAACTTAATATAATGCTACCACCTAAAAATGGAATGCCATATACGAACTCCCCAATGATTAAAATTAAACTTAATATCAATAATAAAGTTCTAATACCACTTTTCATTATAAATCGTCACCACCTAACAATCACATTATAAAACATAATAAACAATATATATAATAAAAAGGATAAGCGAAATAGTGAAATAACAATTGTAATATGAAAAAAATTACGAAATAGGTTGAACTGTCAGCATAATTCAAGTACAATAACAAAGTATGTGTTAGACGAAAAGTTGAAAAACTTTTATGAAAAAGCTTGATAAAACACGTTTTTTCATGTAACATATCTAATGTTGGACTTTAAGAACACGCGATGAAGCGAAAGGTTACTGACACACCCGGCCGCTTTGCCATGGCGCTGTGTGAGATAGTTTTCGTGGAGAAGTCTATCACTTAAATGTAGACGAATAAGGAGGGAAAATTATGGCAAAACAAAAAATCAGAATCAGATTAAAAGCTTATGATCACAGAGTAATCGATCAATCAGCAGAGAAAATTGTTGAAACTGCAAAACGTTCTGGTGCAGATGTTTCTGGACCAATTCCGTTACCAACTGAAAAATCAGTTTACACGATCATTCGTGCCGTGCATAAGTACAAAGATTCACGTGAGCAATTCGAACAACGTACACATAAACGTTTAATCGATATTGTTAACCCAACACCAAAAACAGTTGATGCACTTATGGGCTTAAACTTACCATCTGGTGTAGACATCGAAATCAAATTATAATAGAAAATTTAGGAGGTGGACTTTCGATGACCAAAGGAATCTTAGGAAGAAAAATCGGGATGACACAAGTTTTCGGAGAAAACGGTGATTTAATCCCTGTAACAGTAGTAGAAGCAAGTCAAAACGTTGTATTACAAAAGAAAACTGAAGAAGTTGATGGTTACAACGCAATTCAAGTAGGCTACGAAGATAAAAAAGCTTACAAAAAAGATAGCAGAACAAGCAAATATGCTAACAAACCAGCTGAAGGTCATGCTAAAAAAGCTGGCACAGCACCTAAGCGCTTCATTCGTGAATTCAAAAACGTTAATGTTGATGAATACGAAGTAGGTCAAGAAGTCTCAGTTAATACATTTGAAGCTGGCGACGTAATTGATGTAACAGGCGTTTCAAAAGGTAAAGGTTTCCAAGGTGCCATTAAACGTCACAATCAAGCACGTGGACCAATGTCTCACGGTTCTCATTTCCACAGAGCACCTGGTTCAGTAGGTATGGCGTCAGATGCTTCAAGAGTCTTTAAAGGACAAAAAATGCCTGGACGTATGGGCGGTAACACTGTAACAGTTCAAAACTTAGAAGTAGTTCAAGTTGACACTGAAAACAACGTTATTTTAGTAAAAGGTAATGTACCTGGACCTAAAAAAGGTCTTTTAGAAATCACTTCATCAATTAAAGGTAATAAATAATATAAAGCGAAAGGAGGAAAATGCATAATGGCTAATTATGATGTATTAAAAGTAGACGGATCTAAAGCAGGTTCAGTTGAATTAAATGATTCAGTATTTGCAATCGAACCAAATAATGACGTTCTTTTTGAAGCAATTAACTTACAACGTGCTTCATTACGCCAAGGTACACACGCTGTTAAGAATCGTTCAGCAGTACGTGGTGGTGGACGTAAACCATGGAGACAAAAAGGTACAGGACGTGCGCGTCAAGGTACAATCCGTGCTCCACAATGGCGTGGTGGTGGTATCGTATTCGGACCAACACCAAGAAGTTATGCTTACAAAATGCCTAAGAAAATGCGCCGTTTAGCATTACGCTCAGCATTATCTTTCAAAGTTCAAGAAAGCAACTTAACTGTTGTTGATTCATTTAACTTAGATGCTCCAAAAACTAAAGAATTCAAAACAATTCTTTCTAATTTAGAACAACCTAAAAAAGTATTAGTAGTAACAGAATCAGAAGATGTAAACGTTGAATTATCAGCACGTAACATCCCAGGTTTACAAGTAACTACAGCTCAAGGTTTAAATGTTCTAGATATCACAAGCGCTGACAGTGTATTAATTACAGAAACAGCTGCTAAAAAAGTTGAGGAGGTGCTCGGATAATGGAAGCAAGAGACGTTCTTAAGCGCCCCGTAATCACTGAGAAATCTTCAGTCGCTATGGCAGAAGATAAATACACATTTGATGTAGATACTCGTGCAAACAAAACACAAGTTAAAATCGCAGTTGAAGAAATCTTTGACGTAAAAGTTGATAAAGTAAACATCATCAACTACAAACCAAAGAAAAAACGTATGGGCCGTTACCAAGGCTATACAAACAAACGCCGCGTAGCAATTGTTAAATTAAAAGAAGGATCAATCGATCTATTCAACTAAAAAATATTACCAATAAGGAGGTAAACGACAATGGCTCTAAAAAAATATAAGCCAATTACTAATGGTCGTCGTAATATGACTTCTTTAGATTTCGCAGAAATCACTAAAACGACTCCTGAAAAGTCATTATTACAACCGCTACCGAAAAAAGCGGGACGAAATAACCAAGGTAAATTGACAGTTCGCCATCATGGTGGAGGACACAAACGTCAATACCGTGTTATTGACTTCAAACGTAACAAAGATGGTATCAACGCTAAAGTTGATTCAATCCAATATGATCCAAACCGTTCAGCAAACATCGCTTTACTAGTTTACGCTGACGGAGAAAAACGCTACATCATCGCTCCTAAGAACTTACAAGTAGGTCAAGTTCTTGAAAGTGGTGAAAATGCTGACATCAAAGTAGGTAATGCATTACCATTACAATTCATCCCAGTAGGTACAGTTGTACACAACATCGAATTGAAACCTGGTAAAGGTGGACAAATCGCTCGTTCAGCTGGTGCAAGTGCACAAGTACTTGGTAAAGAAGGTAAATACGTATTAATCAGATTACGTTCTGGTGAGGTTCGTATGATTCTTTCAACTTGCCGTGCTACTATTGGTCAAGTTGGTAACATCCAACACGAATTAGTTAACGTTGGTAAAGCAGGTCGTTCTAGATGGAAAGGCATTCGCCCAACAGTTCGTGGTTCTGTAATGAACCCTAACGATCACCCACACGGTGGTGGTGAAGGTCGCGCACCTATCGGTAGACCATCTCCAATGTCACCATGGGGTAAACCTACGCTTGGTAAGAAAACTCGTCGTGGTAAAAAATCATCTGACAAGCTTATCGTTCGTGGACGTAAGAAAAAATAAAAATAACTTATTTGGGTGTGCGGCGTAATCGCTGCACGCACACAATAAGAAGGGAGGCGCCACTATGGCTCGTAGTATTAAAAAAGGACCTTTCGTTGATGATCATCTTATGAAAAAAGTTGAAGCTCAAAGCGGAAGCGAGAAAAAACAAGTAATCAAGACTTGGTCACGTCGTTCAACGATTTTCCCAGATTTCATTGGTCATACATTCGCAGTATACGATGGACGTAAACACGTACCTGTATTCGTAACTGAAGATATGGTTGGTCACAAATTAGGAGAATTTGCACCAACTCGTACATTTAAAGGTCACGTAGCTGACGACAAAAAAACTAGAAGATAATTTCTAACAAGTAGAGGAGGAAATCCGAATGGAAGCAAAAGCGGTTGCTAAAACAATAAGAATCGCACCTCGTAAAGTTAGATTGGTATTAGATCTAATCAGAGGCAAAAGCGCTGGTGAAGCTATTGCGATTTTAAAATTAAAAAACAAAGCTTCATCACCTGTAGTAGAAAAATTATTAATGTCCGCTCTAGCAAATGCTGAACATAACTATGACATGAACACTGATGAGTTAATAGTTAAAGAAGCTTATGCAAATGAAGGACCAACATTAAAACGTTTCCGTCCACGTGCACAAGGCCGTGCAAGTGCGATTAACAAACGTACAAGCCACATTACAATCGTCGTAAGTGACGGTAAAGAAGAAGCTAAAGAAGCTTAATCAATTTTTAAGGAGGGAACACTGTGGGTCAAAAAATTAATCCAATCGGACTTCGTGTTGGTGTAATCCGTGATTGGGAAGCTAAATGGTATGCAGAAAAAGACTTCGCATCATTATTACACGAAGATTTAAAAATCCGTAAGTTTATTGATAACGCATTAAAAGAAGCATCAGTTTCTCACGTAGATATCGAACGTGCTGCTAATCGTATCAACATCGCTATTCATACTGGTAAACCAGGTATGGTAATCGGTAAAGGCGGTTCAGAAATTGAGAAATTACGTAACAAATTAAACTCATTAACAAACAAAAAAGTACACATCAACGTAATCGAAATCAAAAAAGTTGATTTAGATGCTAAATTAGTTGCTGAAAACATTGCACGTCAATTAGAAAACCGTGCATCATTCCGTCGTGTACAAAAACAAGCTATTACAAGAGCAATGAAACTTGGAGCTAAAGGTATTAAGACTCAAGTATCAGGTCGTTTAGGCGGAGCTGACATCGCTCGTGCTGAACAATATTCAGAAGGAACTGTTCCACTTCATACATTACGTGCTGACATTGGTTATGCACATGCAGAAGCTGACACTACTTACGGTAAATTAGGTGTCAAAGTATGGATTTATCGTGGAGAAGTTCTTCCTACTAAGAACACTAGTGAAGGAGGAAAATAATAATGTTACTACCAAAACGTGTAAAATATCGTCGTCAACATCGTCCTAAAACAACTGGTCGTTCTAAAGGCGGTAACTATGTAACATTTGGTGAGTATGGTTTACAAGCAACTACAACTTCTTGGATCACATCTCGTCAAATCGAATCAGCTCGTATTGCAATGACACGTTACATGAAACGTGGCGGGAAAGTTTGGATCAAAATCTTCCCACATACGCCTTACACTAAAAAACCTTTAGAAGTACGTATGGGTGCTGGTAAAGGTGCAGTTGAAGGTTGGATTGCAGTAGCAAAACCAGGTAGAATTTTATTTGAAGTAGCAGGCGTTAACGAAGAAGTAGCGCGTGAAGCATTACGTTTAGCAAGTCACAAACTTCCAGTTAAAACTAAGTTTGTAAAACGTGAAGAATTGGGTGGTGAAACAAATGAAAGCTAAGGAAATTAGAGACTTAACCACTTCAGAAATCGAAGAACAAATCAAATCTTCAAAAGAAGAGCTTTTTAACCTACGCTTTCAGTTAGCTACAGGTCAATTAGAAGAGACTGCACGTATTCGCACAGTGAGAAAAACGATTGCACGTCTAAAAACTGTTGCTCGTGAAAGAGAAATTGAACAAGGAAAAGCTAATCAATAATTAATTGAAAGAGGAGGTTACAAAAGTGAGCGAAAGAAATGATCGTAAAGTTTATGTAGGTAGAGTCGTTTCCGATAAAATGGACAAAACTGTAACTGTACTTGTTGAAACATACAAAACGCACAAATTATATGGTAAACGAGTAAAATACTCTAAAAAATACAAAACTCATGATGAAAACAACTCAGCTAAATTAGGGGACATCGTTAAGATTCAAGAAACACGTCCTTTATCAGCAACTAAACGTTTCCGTTTGGTAGAAATTGTTGAAGAATCAGTAATTATTTAAGAAATAGTGAAGATAAAGGAGGTTTAACTCATGATCCAACAAGAAACACGTTTGAAAGTAGCAGACAACTCTGGTGCACGTGAAGTTCTTACAATCAAAGTATTAGGTGGATCTGGTCGTAAAACAGCGAATATTGGTGACGTAATCGTAGTTAGTGTTAAAAATGCTACACCAGGTGGCGTTGTCAAAAAAGGTGAAGTTGTTAAAGCTGTTGTAGTACGTACTAAATCAGGTGTACGCCGTAACGACGGTTCATATATCAAATTTGATGAAAATGCATGTGTCATCATTCGTGACGACAAAGGCCCACGTGGTACTCGTATTTTTGGACCTGTTGCTCGTGAATTACGTGAAGGCAACTTCATGAAAATTGTATCATTAGCTCCAGAAGTACTTTAATTAATCGTTTATAAATATATAAATTTAAGGAGGTGCCACGCATGCATATCAAAAAAGGTGACAACGTAAAAGTTATCGCAGGTAAAGACAAAGGTAAAGAAGGTAAAGTTGTTTCAACTCAACCTAAAAAAGACCGTGTCGTTGTGGAAGGTGTTAACGTTATTAAAAAACACCAAAAACCAACTCAATTTAATCCTGAAGGTGGAATCTTAGAAACAGAGGCAGCAATCCATGTTTCTAACGTACAATTATTAGACCCTAAAACGAATGAACCAACTCGCGTAGGTTACAAATTCGTAGATGGTAAAAAAGTTCGTATCGCTAAAAAATCTGGCGAAGAAATCAAATCTAATAATTAATAATTAATCGAAAGGAGGATCCACTGTGAACCGTTTAAAAGAAAAATATAGCTCTGAAGTTACACAAAACTTAGTTAAACAATTTAACTATAGTTCAGTAATGGAAGTTCCAAAAATTGAAAAAATCGTAGTAAATATGGGTGTTGGTGATGCTGTTCAAAACTCTAAAGTATTAGATGATGCTGTAGAAGAATTAGAAGCTATCACTGGTCAAAAAGCACTTGTTACAAAAGCTAAAAAATCAGTCGCTACATTCCGTTTACGTGAAGGTATGCCTATCGGTGCGAAAGTTACACTTCGCGGAGAAAGAATGTATGATTTCTTAGATAAATTAATCGCTGTTTCATTACCACGTGTACGTGACTTCCGTGGAGTTTCAAAAACAGCATTTGACGGTAGAGGTAACTATACACTAGGTGTTAAAGAACAATTGATTTTCCCTGAAATCGACTATGACCGAGTAAATAAAGTTAGAGGAATGGATATCGTTATCGTAACGACTGCTAACACTGACGAGGAAGCTCGTGAATTGTTAACACAATTCGGTATGCCATTTCAAAAATAATCTCTAAAGGAGGCTAATTAAGTGGCTAAAACTTCAATGGTTGCTAAGCAACAAAAAAAACAAAAGTTCCAAGTACGTGAATATACTCGTTGTGAACGCTGTGGTCGTCCACATTCTGTTTACCGTAAATTCAAATTATGCCGTATTTGTTTCCGTGAATTAGCTTATAAAGGCCAAATCCCTGGCGTTCGTAAAGCTAGCTGGTAATATATAAAAGTCTGAAAGGAGGCAACAATCAATGACAATCAACGATCCAATTGCAGATATGCTAACTCGTGTAAGAAACGCAAACATGGTGCGTCACGACAAATTAGAATTACCTGCATCAAACATTAAAAAAGAAATTGCTGAAATTTTAAAGAGTGAAGGTTTCATTAAAAACGTAGAATACGTTGAAGACGATAAACAAGGGGTTATCCGTTTATTCCTTAAATATGGTCAAAATAATGAAAGAGTTATCACTGGATTAAAACGTATTTCTAAACCAGGTCTACGTGTTTATGCGAAAGCAAACGAAGTACCAAAAGTACTTAACGGTTTAGGTATTGCGTTAGTATCAACTTCAGAAGGTGTTATCACTGATAAAGAAGCAAGAAAACGTAATGTTGGCGGAGAAATCTTAGCATACGTTTGGTAATAATAAATAAGGAGGTGCGATAACATGAGTCGTGTTGGTAAAAAAATTATTGACATCCCTAGCGACGTAACAGTAACAATTGAAGGTAATTCAGTAACTGTTAAAGGTGCTAAAGGCGAATTATCAAGAACATTTAATGAAAGAATGACATATAAACAAGACGAAAGTACATTAGAAGTTGTAAGACCTACTGATTCTAAAGAAGATAGAACAGTTCATGGTACAACTCGTGCTTTAATCAATAATATGATACAAGGTGTATCTCAAGGATACCAAAAAACACTTGAACTAGTTGGTGTTGGTTACCGTGCTCAAATGCAAGGTAATGACTTAGTGCTTAACGTTGGTTACTCTCACCCAGTTGAAATTAAAGCTGACGAAGGTATTACTTTCTCTGTAGAGAAAAACACAACAGTTACAGTAGCTGGTATTTCTAAAGAACAAGTTGGAGCTATCGCTTCAAACATCCGTTCAGTAAGACCTCCAGAGCCTTATAAAGGTAAAGGAATTCGTTACCAAGGTGAATACGTTCGCCGTAAAGAAGGTAAAACTGGTAAATAATAAATAACTTTCAGAAGAAAGGAGTAATAAAATGATCAGCAAAATTGATAAAAACAAAGTGCGTTTGAAAAGACATGCACGTGTTCGTAATAAATTATCTGGCACAGCTGAAAAACCTCGTTTAAACATCTATCGTTCAAACAAGCATATCTATGCACAAGTAATTGATGATGTAAACGGCCAAACATTAGCGCAAGCTTCTACACAAGAAAAAGATTTCGCTAATGAAAGTGGATCTAAAGTTGAATTGTCAGCTAAAGTCGGCGAAACTGTAGCTAAAAGAGCTATCGAAAAAGGCGTTAAAACTATCGTGTTTGACCGTGGAGGTTACTTATACCACGGACGTGTTAAAGCCTTAGCAGATGCAGCTCGTGAAAATGGTTTAGAATTTTAATTTAAAGGAGGGACATTTACATGGCTCGTAGAGAAGAAGAAGCGAAAGAATTTGAAGAACGCGTTGTAACGATTAATCGTGTTGCGAAAGTTGTAAAAGGTGGTCGTCGTTTCCGTTTCACTGCTTTAGTAGTAGTTGGAGATAAGAATGGTCGCGTCGGATTCGGTACTGGTAAAGCACAAGAGGTACCTGAAGCAATCAAAAAAGCTGTAGAAGCAGCTAAAAAAGATTTAGTTGAAGTTCCACGTGTTGAAGGTACTACACCTCACACTATTACTGGACGTTTCAGTTCAGGAAGCGTATTTATGAAACCAGCTGCACCTGGTACTGGTGTTATTGCAGGTGGCCCTGTTCGTGCCGTATTAGAATTAGCTGGTATTACTGATATCTTAAGTAAATCTTTAGGTTCAAATACGCCAATTAACATGGTTCGTGCTACAATCAACGGATTAAAAAACCTTAAAAATGCTGAAGACGTTGCGAAGTTACGTGGCAAATCAGTAGAAGAATTATATAATTAAGGAGGGAAAATAAGTTATGGCTAAATTACAAATTACCCTCACTCGTAGTGTTATAGGTCGTCCAGAAACACAACGTAAAACTGTTGAAGCTTTAGGTTTGAAAAAAACAAACTCTTCAGTAGTTGTTGAAGATAACCCAGCTATTCGTGGGCAAATCAACAAAGTAAGTCACTTAGTGACAGTAGAAGAAAAATAATTAAGGAGGTGCCGAAATGAAATTACATGAGTTAAAACCAGCAGAAGGTTCTCGTAAAGTTCGTAACCGCGTAGGTCGTGGTGCAGCTACAGGTAATGGTAAAACAAGTGGTCGTGGACAAAAAGGTCAAAAAGCTCGTTCAGGTGGAAGTGTAAGACCAGGTTTCGAAGGTGGTCAATTACCATTATTCCGTCGTTTACCAAAACGAGGTTTTACTAACATTAACCGTAAAGAATATGCTATTGTTAACTTAGACCAACTTAATAAATTTGAGGATGGTACTGAAGTAACTCCTGCTTTATTAGTAGAATCTGGTGTAGTTAAGAGTGAAAAATCAGGTATCAAGATTCTTGGTAATGGTTCACTTGACAAAAAGCTATCAGTGAAAGCTCACAAATTCTCTGCAACTGCAGCAGAAGCTATCGAAGCTAAAGGTGGAGCACACGAGGTGATCTAATGTTAGAAACGCTTGTGAACTTCTTTAAAACAAAAGAAGTTCGTAACAAGATCTTTTTTACACTCGCAATGTTAGTTATTTTTAAAATAGGTACTTATATTCCAGCGCCTGGGGTAAACCCAGCTGCCTTTGACAGTCAACAAGGTTCTCAAGGTGTCACTGATTTGTTAAATACATTTGGTGGCGGAGCCTTGAAGAACTTTTCTATCTTTGCTATGGGTATAATGCCTTACATTACTGCATCAATCGTTATGCAGTTATTACAAATGGATATTGTTCCGAAGTTTTCAGAGTGGGCGAAACAAGGTGATGCAGGTAGAAAGAAATTAAATAACGTTACACGTTATTTTGCTATTATACTTGCTTTTATCCAATCTATTGGAATGGCATTCCAGTTTAATAATTACTTGAAGGGTCAATTGATCATGGATCAGTCGATTTTGAGTTATTTATTAATTGCTGTGGTATTAACAGCTGGAACAGCGTTCTTAATGTGGTTAGGTGAACAAATTACTCAATTCGGTGTTGGTAATGGTATTTCAATAATTATTTTTGCAGGTATATTATCATCAATACCTTCAGCATTGATTCAATTCTATCAACAAGCATTCGTTGGACAAGATGATGTTACAATGGCTTGGTTAAAGGTAATTGGATTAATAGTTGGAATGATATTATTAACAGTTGGAGCGATTTACGTCTTACAAGCTGTTCGTAAAATTCCGATTCAATATGCTAAAAAACAATCAACACAGCGATTAGGTTCACAAGCAACGTATTTACCTTTAAAAGTTAACTCTGCAGGGGTAATACCAGTTATCTTTTCAATGGCATTTTTCTTGTTACCGAGAACATTAACGTTGTTCTTCCCAGATGCGAGTTGGGCACAAAAAGTTGCGGATGTCGCAAACCCATCTAATAACTATGGTATGGTTGTATATGTCATATTAATCATAGCATTCACTTATTTCTATGCATTTATACAAGTTAATCCTCAGAAGATGGCAGATAACCTGAAGAAACAAGGAAGTTATGTCCCAGGCATTAGACCTGGAGAGCAAACTAAAAAATATATTACTAAAGTGTTATATCGTCTGACATTTGTAGGTTCTATATTCTTAGCTGTTATAGCAATTCTTCCAATCATTGCTACTAAAGTAATGAGCTTACCACAAACGATTCAAGTGGGTGGTACAAGCTTACTAATTGTAATTGGTGTTGCAATTGAAACAATGAAGAGTTTAGAAGCACAAGTAAGTCAGAAAGACTATAAAGGCTTTGGTGGTAGATAAATTGTAGGAGGGCACTTATGAATATCATTTTAATGGGTTTACCTGGAGCAGGTAAAGGAACTCAAGCGAGTGAAATTGTAAAGAAATTCCCAATTCCACACATATCTACTGGCGACATGTTCAGAAAAGCGATTAAAGATGAAACTGATTTAGGAAAAGAAGCTAAATCATACATGGATCGTGGAGAATTAGTCCCTGATGAAGTTACTGTGGGTATCGTTAAAGAAAGAATTTCTGAAGACGATGCGAAAAAAGGGTTCTTACTAGACGGCTTTCCTCGTACTATTGAACAAGCTGAAGCATTAAGTGAAATCATGCAAGAATTAGATAGAAAAATTGATGCTGTTATCAATATAGAGGTACCTGAAGAAGAACTAATGAACCGCCTTACTGGTCGTAGAATCTGTGAAAAATGCGGAACGACTTATCATCTTGTATTCAATCCTCCAAAAGTTGAGGGGATTTGTGATCTTGACGGTGGTAAATTATATCAACGTGAAGATGACAACCCAGAAACAGTTGCTAATCGTTTAAACGTCAATGTTAAGCAATCAAAACCTATCTTAGAATTCTATGATAATAAAGGTGTATTGAAAAACATTGATGGCTCTAGAGATATTAATGTAGTAACAGAAGACGTTATTAATATTTTAGAGCAACTATAATCAATTTCAACTTTGTACGGTCTATGTAATGCCAAAAGTATAATTAAATAAGAGTGACAATGCGATTGAGTAATTCATTTTAATTTTGTTAAACTTATTAACAACACTAATAGACTCGTATGGTTAGAGTTGATTATTGACGATAACCAACTACCGCAAAAAGGGGGAAGTTAATAAATGGCTAAACAAGATGTAATTGAATTAGAAGGTACTGTATTAGATACTTTACCAAATGCAATGTTTAAAGTAGAATTAGAAAATGGTCATGAGATCTTAGCACACGTAAGTGGTAAAATCAGAATGAATTATATTCGTATTCTACCTGGCGACAAAGTAACTGTAGAAATGTCTCCGTATGATTTAACACGCGGAAGAATTACTTATCGTTATAAATAATCGTCACTCCATAATATAGGGAGGTATTAAAATGAAAGTAAGACCATCAGTAAAACCTATTTGCGAAAAATGTAAAGTCATTAAACGTAAAGGTAAAGTAATGGTAATCTGTAGTAATCCTAAGCACAAACAAAGACAAGGCTAATAAAGAGAGGTGTAAATAATTATGGCACGTATTGCAGGAGTAGATATTCCACGTGAAAAACGTATTGTTATCTCATTAACATATGTATATGGTATCGGTACAACAACTGCTAACAAAATTGTTGAGCAAGCTAACGTATCAGCAGATACTCGTACTAAAGATTTAACTGACGACGAATTAGGTCGTATCCGTGAAGTAGTAGACAGCTATAAAGTAGAAGGTGACTTACGTCGTGAGCAAAACTTAAACATCAAACGTTTAATGGAAATCTCATCATACCGTGGTATCCGTCACCGTCGTGGTTTACCAGTACGCGGACAAAAAACTAAAAACAATGCTCGTACTCGTAAAGGCCCAGTTAAAACTGTAGCTAACAAGAAAAAATAATAGGTAAAGGAGGCAAAATTTAAATGGCACGTAAACAAGTATCTCGTAAACGTAAAGTGAAAAAGAATATTGAAAACGGTGTAGCACACATCCGTTCAACATTCAATAATACAATCGTAACAATCACTGATGAATTTGGTAATGCTTTATCATGGTCATCAGCAGGTGCACTTGGATTCAAAGGATCAAAAAAATCTACACCATTTGCAGCTCAAATGGCATCAGAAACTGCTTCAAAATCAGCAATGGAACACGGTTTAAAAACTGTTGAAGTTACTGTTAAAGGACCAGGTCCTGGTCGTGAATCAGCTATCCGTGCATTACAATCAGCTGGATTAGAAGTAACTGCGATCCGTGACGTTACTCCAGTACCACATAATGGTTGTCGTCCACCAAAACGTCGTCGCGTTTAATTTTATTGTTATTGTCGCAGGTCACTGAGAAATACAGTACAAATCAAGTCGACGTAATCAAGGAGGATATTTGTAAATGATTGAAATCGAAAAACCTAGAATTGAAACAATTGAAATTAGTGATGATGCTAAATTCGGTAAGTTCGTTGTTGAACCACTAGAACGTGGCTACGGTACTACACTAGGAAACTCCTTACGTCGTATCCTACTATCTTCATTACCAGGTGCAGCCGTCAAGTACATTGAAATCGAAGGAGTATTACACGAATTCTCAGCAATAGACAATGTAGTTGAAGATGTTTCTACAATCATTATGAACATCAAAAACTTAGCGTTGAAAATCTATTCTGAAGAAGACAAAACTTTAGAAATTGATGTTAAAGATGAAGGCGAAGTTACTGCAAGTGATATTACTCATGACAGTGATGTTGAAATTCTAAATCCTGAACTTAAAATTGCAACTGTTTCTAAAGGTGGACACTTGAAAATCCGTCTTGTTGCTAACAAGGGTAGAGGTTACGCATTAGCAGAACAAAATAACACTAGTGATTTACCAATTGGTGTAATTCCAGTGGATTCACTTTATTCACCTGTTGAACGTGTAAACTATACAGTTGAAAATACACGTGTAGGTCAAAGTAGTGATTTTGATAAATTAACTTTGGATGTTTGGACTAATGGTTCAATCACACCACAAGAGTCTGTTTCACTAGCAGCAAAAATCTTAACAGAACACTTAAACATCTTTGTTGGATTGACTGATGAAGCTCAAAATGCTGAAATCATGATTGAAAAAGAAGAAGATCAAAAAGAAAAAGTGCTTGAAATGTCAATTGAAGAATTAGACTTATCTGTTCGTTCTTACAATTGTTTAAAACGTGCTGGCATTAACTCTGTTCAAGAATTAGCTGATAAATCAGAAGCAGATATGATGAAAGTTCGTAATTTAGGACGTAAATCATTAGAAGAAGTTAAATATAAACTTGAAGACTTAGGTTTAGGCTTAAGAAAAGAAGATTAATATAAAGGAGGTTAACTCATGGGTTACAGAAAATTAGGTCGTACTTCTGATCAACGTAAAGCTATGTTACGCGACTTAGCTACATCACTTATCGTTAGTGAGCGTGTTGAAACTACAGAAGCTCGTGCGAAAGAATTACGTAGTGTTGTTGAAAAATTAATCACTTTAGGTAAACGCGGAGATTTAGCTTCACGCCGTCAAGCAGCTAAAACTTTACGTAACGTTGAAATCCTAAATGAAGATGAAACTACACAAACTGCACTTCAAAAATTATTTGGTGAAATCGCTGAACGTTATAACGAACGTCAAGGTGGTTACACTCGTATTCTTAAAGTAGGTCCTCGTCGCGGAGACGGAGCTGAATCAGTAATTATCGAATTAGTTTAATTTAAATATACGTACTACTATATATAAAGCAAATGAGTGCAACGATAATGTTTGCCACATACAAATATTGTCTAGCTCAGAGTACCCCATCAAACTTAATAAATTTTAAAGCGTGAACTCAAAAATAAATGATGGGGTGCGCGCTTTTTTTGTTTAGTCCCCCTTAACTCTTTAGAGTTTAGGGGGACTTATGCAATAGCGAACCATAAAAGCTTAACTCTTTAGAGTGAAAGAGGAATACATGCATAGATGCATGCATAAGCAGTACATAGGAATCAGAGATTCCAAGAACTGCTAAGACTTATGCAATTGCGAAGCAATAGCGAACCATAAAAGCTTAACTCTTTAGAGTGAAAGAGGAATACATGCATAGATGCATGCATAAGCAGTACATAGGAATCAGAGATTCCAAGAACTGCTAAGACTTATGCAATTGCAAAGCAATAGCGAACCATAAAAGCTTAACTCTTTAGAGAAAAAAGAGGAATACATGCATAGATGCATGCATAAGCAGTACATAGGAATCAGAGAATGCAATATGATTCATTTTCATGTAAAATGGATAAAGTATACTAATTTTAAATGTAAAGGGAGGCAATCGATATGGAATCAATGGATAGTATAATTAAATTTAATCATGTATCATTTAAATATAATAGTGACGAACCATTTGCATTAAATGATGTATCCTTTGATATACCTAAAGGTAAGTGGACATCGATTGTCGGTCACAATGGATCTGGAAAATCTACAGTGGCAAAATTGATGATTGGAATACAAAAACCTCTGACAGGAGATATTTATTATAATCATCAGTGTATAAACCCTGAGCATTTAAGTGAGTTGAGAAATCATATTGGGATAGTGTTTCAAAATCCTGAAAATCAATTTGTTGGTGCAACAGTGGAATATGATGTTGCATTTGGATTAGAAAATAATGCTGTATCTCACGAATCTATGCATGAAATTGTACCTAAAGTGCTTAGTGATGTTGATATGTTAGATCGTTTAAATTATGAACCTCAATCTTTGTCTGGTGGTCAGAAACAACGTGTAGCAATTGCTGGTGTATTAGCGCTTAATACTGAAGTTATTATTTTAGATGAAGCAACTTCTATGTTAGATCCAGTAGGAAGAACTGAATTACTTAAATTAATCAGACGGTTAAATTCTGAGAAAGATGTGACTATAATTTCAATTACGCATGATTTATCAGAAGCTGCTGAATCAGATCAAATGGTGGTATTGAATGAAGGTAGTGTCTTTCAAATTGGGACCCCCCAAGAAGTATTTAGCCATGGAGAAGCGCTCACGAAAATTGGATTAGATTTGCCGTTTGCAATGAGGATCAACCAATTGATTAGAGGAGAGTCAGAGTATATCACTTATGAAAGGTTGTTAAGTGAACTATGACAGTAAATTTTAATAAAGTAAGTTATGTGTATCAAAAGGGAACACCTTTTGAACATTTAGCACTAAAAGATATCATAACAGAATTTGAGCAAGGCAAGTATTATGCAGTCATCGGACGGACTGGTTCTGGTAAATCGACATTAATACAACATTTCAATGGCCTTTTAAAGCCCACTCAGGGCTCGTTGACGGTTAATGATATACAGATTACACCTAAGACTAAGGATAAGTATTTGATGCCCGTACGAAAGCGTGTAGGAGTTGTGTTCCAATTCCCCGAATCTCAATTATTTGAAGACACAGTAGAGAGAGAAATATTATTTGGCCCTAATAATTTTAATATGCCATTGTCAGAAGTTAAAGAAAGAGCCTTTCGTTTATTATTAGACTTTGGTTTTAGTAGAGATGTATTAGAGCAATCTCCATTTCAAATGTCAGGTGGTCAAATGCGTAAAATAGCCTTAACATCCATTTTAGCAATGAATCCTGATATTGTAATACTTGATGAACCAACTGCTGGTTTGGATCCAAAAAGCCAAAAGCAAATTATGCAATTGATTAAAAATTTACAGATTAGACATAAAAAGACTATCGTTTTAGTTACACATGAGATGAATGATGTGGCTCGTTATGCTGACGAAGTTAAAATAATGCGAGACGGTAAGATAATAGAGTCCTGTTCACCACGAGCACTATTTAGTAATTCAAACTACGTGGAACAGCTAAACCTCGACGTTCCTGATATCGTGAAATTGCAACGTGATATTGAAAGCAAGTATCAAATGAAGTTTAATCATGTAGCTTTAACAGAGGATGAATTTGTAGCGATGTATAAGGAGTGGACGAAAAATGAAAGATAAGTTTATTATTGGACGTTATTTGCCACTTGATACATTAATACACAGACTTGATCCACGAGCAAAACTGATATTTGTCATGGTATTTATTATATTGATTTTTATTGCACATAGTTTTGCTACATACTTATGGTTATTACTATTGATAGGCATAATTGTACGTTTATCAAAAATCAAATTATGGTTTTTGGTAAAAGGTTTAACACCTATATGGATATTTTTAATCTTTACCTTTGCCATGCATTTATTTTTAACAAAAGGTGGCACGCGTTTAATAGAGATAGCCTTTATTTCAATTGATACAGCAGGCATATTAGAAGGGATTTATATAGTCTTAAGATTAATGTTTATAATCATGATTTCTACGGTTATGACTTTGACAACAAGTCCGATTGATTTAACAGATGCATTTGAAAGATTATTAAATCCATTAAAATGGATTAAAATTCCAGTACATCAACTCAGTATGATGATGTCAATTGCACTTAGATTTATACCAACTCTAATGAACGAATTAGATAAAATTATACTTGCACAAAAATCACGAGGATCAGAGATTAGTTCTGGTAGCATTGCAAATCGTATTAAAGCCTTTGTACCATTATTAATTCCTTTGTTTGTTTCAGCTTTTCAACGTGCAGAGGATTTAGCAATTGCGATGGAAGTTAGGGGTTATGACACGAATAAACAACGCACAAGTTATCGAAGGTTGCAATGGCAATTGCAAGACACATTGACACTTGTAATCCTAATACCAATTGCTTTAATATTAATTGCATTGAAAGTTATAGGAGTGTAAAGCATGCGTGTTTTGGTAAATATATCATATCAAGGAAGCCAATTTTTAGGTTTTCAAATACAACAAAATGGAAGAACTGTACAACAGTTATTCGAAAAAATTCTTAAACGTATTCATAAACGTCATGTGAGAATACACCCAACAAGTCGAACAGATCGAGGTGTACATGCACTTGAACAATATTTTCACTTTGATACAGAACTCAACATACCGGCGCAACAATGGAAATACGCTATGAATAGAGCGTTGCCAGGTGATGTTTATGTTAAAGATGTAACCATAGTAGATGAACACTTTCATTGCAGATATGATTGCGTAGGGAAGTCTTATCGCTATAAAGTATATCAGTCTGAAACTAAGAACCCTTTTCAAAGTGGATTGAAAACACATTTACCTGAACAACTAGATTTAGAAAAAATGAATAGAGCGGCTCAATTTTTTATAGGTACTCATGACTTTACAGGTTTCTGTTCGCAAAAAACGGAAACAGAAAGTAGAGTCCGTACTTTGTATGGAAGTAAAATAATAAAAACTGCTGACGGCTTCGATTACGTTGTAACTGGTTCGGGATTTCTATATAATATGGTGAGAGTATTAGTAGCATTTCTAATCGAGGTCGGTAAAGGAAAGAGAGAACCTGAGGAAATTCCAAAGCTGTTAGAAGCGAAAGATAGAAAGCAAATTCCTTTTACTGCACCCCCGGAAGGGTTGTACTTGGAACGCATATACCTCACATTGGATGAACTCATTGCGACATATGAAGTTTAGTATGAAATTTTAGTAAAAAATTTCTTTAGAAAATCACTAAATTACATTGACAAAATGACATAAAAATTATACGATTACTAACGGTATTGTTTTATATCACCCACGATAAGCCCCGGAATCTTATTGTGTTACAAGATATAGAAGCACGTAGAACAAAATTAATAAAATAAATGAAATTTACGATTTAAAAGTATACTACTATTAAATATGAAATCTTATTTATTTACTCTAGGAGGACAATATTATGCGTCAAACATTTATGGCAAATGAATCAAACATTGAGCGCAAATGGTATGTGATTGATGCTGAAGGTCAAACACTTGGTCGTTTATCATCAGAAGTAGCATCTATTTTACGCGGTAAAAATAAAGTAACTTATACACCACACGTTGATACTGGTGACTATGTAATCATCATCAACGCTTCAAAAATTCAATTCACAGGTAATAAAGAACAAGATAAAGTTTATTACCGTCACTCAAACCACCCAGGCGGTATTAAATCAATCACTGCTGGTGAGTTAAAAGCAACTAACCCAGAACGTTTAATTGAAAACTCAATTAAAGGTATGTTACCAAGCACTCGTTTAGGCGAAAAACAAGGTAAAAAATTATTTGTATATGGTGGCGCTGAACATCCACACGCTGCACAACAACCAGAAAACTACGAGTTACGTGGTTAATTAGAAGGAGGAAATTACATTGGCACAAGTTGAATATAAAGGCACAGGCCGTCGTAAAAACTCAGTAGCACGTGTACGTTTAGTACCAGGTGAAGGTAACATCACAGTTAATAACCGTGACGTACGTAGCTACTTACCATTCGAATCATTAATCTTAGACATAAACCAACCATTTGATGTAACAGAAACTAAAGGTAACTATGATGTATTAGTTAACGTTTCTGGCGGTGGTTTCACTGGACAAGCTCAAGCAATCCGCCACGGTATTGCTCGTGCATTATTAGAAGCAGATCCTGAATACAGAGGTTCTTTAAAACGCGCTGGATTACTTACTCGTGACCCACGTATGAAAGAACGTAAAAAACCAGGTCTTAAAAAAGCACGTCGTTCACCACAATTCTCAAAACGTTAATTGTTGGTTCATACGAACTACGATGTTTCAAGAAGCTCCCAACTTTGTTGGGGGCTTTTTTTGTAAACTTTTTTAACCTAATATGTAGTTCGTTTAAATCTTTTATAGGAAAAGGATAACCACAATATTCTAGGGTATGAAATATATAGTGTATAGCATATTTATATACTAATATTTTTATAAGAGGTGTTTCGAGATTGATATTACAAAAAAATAGTGTTTTTAGAAGAATGATTATCAGTAGTATTATAGTCATATTTACTATAATGTCACTGTTATATTTAATGACAGTACATAATCAAGTTAACGCGGCACAACAAGCAACTACCCAAGAAGCAAAACAAACACCTGAGCCGACATTTTACTTACATGGTTATTCTGGTTCGGAGAAATCAGAGCGTTATTTAGTAAATTCAGCAATTGAAAAAGGTGTCACGAATCAAGTAATCAAAGCACATGTATCAGCTGATGGTGAAGTCACATTTGACGGTAAATTTGATAAAAATGATCCTCATCCTATTGTTCAAATCATTCTTGAAGATAATAAAAATTGGGATTACAACAAAAATGCCGAATGGTTTAAAAATGTCATTACTGAAACAGAACAGCATATTAAATATAGTAAATTTAACATGGTAGCACATTCGATGGGGAACCTTACATTAGGCTATTATATGTTGAATTATGCTGGAGATGAATCTTTACCTAAATTAAATAAACAAGTTAATACGGGTGCACCATATAATGGTATATTAGGCAGAAATGACGAACCGAATGAGGTGAAATTGGATGAAAATGGTAAGCCTGATCAAATGAAAAAGGAATATAAAGATTTACAACAAATGAAATATAATTATCCTAAAAAGTCAGTGGATGTATTAAATGTGTATGGAGATCTTCAAGATGGATCACATTCAGATGGAAAGGTGACAAATCAATCTTCATTATCACTTAAATCTTTACTTAATGGTTATGTGAATTCTTACCGTACCTTTAAAGTTGAAGGGGAACATGGTGAACATAGTGCATTACATGATTATAAAGTAGTAGCAGATGAAATTAATGCATTTATTTGGAATAAATAGTGTAGAAATTAAAATCAACGTAACTATTGGTGAGTTACGTTGATTTTTTATTTTCATTTGCAATAAGTTGAAGTAATTGTTTTCGATTTTCTTCCCCATAGACATGAGGTTGAATCATAATTTCATCAGCACCATATTGATCCTGTATATTCTGTAATTGTGCATAAACAGCACTAGGAGTACCAGAAATAACGCGCTTTTTATTTTGTAGCATTTTTTCCTGTTCTCTGCTTGTAAGTGGTCTATTTTTTACATATTGAGGTGAAGCATAAAATTGTGGTTGGTCGATGTAATTTATACGTAATAACCAATAGTGTAGCGCTGTTTCTAAATCATTTATGGTTTCTTGATTATCGGCAGTTACTACAAATGTAGAAATGATTACGTAACTTTGACGTTGAGGGTGCAATGCTGCGAATTGTTGTCGATAATGTGTGATTACATTCGCAACCTGAGAAGCTGGTTGTCCCATTAAAGCAATGACGAATGGTAATCCTTCTTTCGCTGCAAGAGATGCACTATTTTTACTCATACCTAGAATAAACATTAAAGGCTTAGTATCAACTTTAGGGGTAACAGCGATATTTTTAAAGCGGTGAAGTTGTGTGTCACCATTAAAATATTGAATTAAATCTTCAATTTGAGTTTCATAATCGACTGGTTGTGATTTATGTTCGTTCAACGCTTTATTTACATTTTTAAAGCTGGGTGAATGACCTGTCCCAATATTGATTCTTTTAGGGTGACGTGCTTCCATAATATTAAATTGTTCTGCCACTTTATAAGGGCTATAATGTGCCAACATGACGCCACCACTACCTATTTGTATTGATTGTGTTTGTTCTAAAAGTGCCATCATAACCATTTCAGGTGCACTAGAAGCAACTGAATATACTTGATGATGCTCTGCAACCCAATATCTTTCATAGTTTAATTGCTCAGCCAACTGTACAAGTTCTATGGCGTGATTAAATGCTTCTGTTGCATTGCAATCTTGAAAGATGGGGACATAGTCCAAGATGCTTAATTTCACGGATTATCCTCCTTTAATAACTTCGTATAACAAGTGTTTAATTTAATAAATCATAACATGAAGTTAAAATTGAAGATAAGCGATTTGATTGATTGAGATCGTCAATCACTATAAAATGAAAGATAACAGACGTGAATGGAGGCTAAAAAATGAAAACAGAAAGAATTGTATTAGCTAAAAGACCTGTAGGTTTACCTACAGATGAAATTTTTCGATATGAAACTGTTGAAATAGGGCAGCCAGGTGACAATGAGATTCAAATTGAAGCACTATACATTTCAGTGGATCCTTATATGAGAGGTAGAATGAGTGATAGCGAATCTTATGTTCAACCATTCAAATTAGATGAAGCACTTAATGGTCATGTGGTAGGTAGAGTAACAGAATCGAATCATGATCAATTTGAAACCGGTGATATTGTCACTGGTGGACTACCTTGGCAAAAGGTTGTAAATATATCAGGAGATAAAGTGATAAAAGTTTCAAATACAGAAGTACCTCTTTATCTTTACCTTAGCGTGTTAGGCATGCCAGGACAAACTGCTTATCATGGTTTACTTAAAATAGGAGAGCCTCAAGAAGGTGAAACTGTCGTAGTATCTGCAGCTTCAGGTGCTGTTGGTTCTGTTGTTGGACAAATTGCTAAATTGAAAGGTGCACATGTTGTTGGTATCGCAGGTGGACCTGAAAAAACGGCATATTTAACAGAAACGTTAGGTTTTGATGTAGGATTGGATTATAAAGACGAAGATTTTGCAACTGCATTAAGCGAAGCAGTCCCTAATGGCATTGATGTCTACTTTGAAAATGTTGGCGGTGATATTGCGGATGAAGTGTTTAAACATTTAAATCAATTTGCCAGAATACCAGTCTGTGGTGCAATTTCTGGTTACAATGATACAGAAATTGAATATGGTCCTCGTATACAACCAACATTAATCAAATCTCAAGCATTAATGAAAGGTTTTATTGTTGGAAATTATGCAGATGACTTTAAACGAGCTAGTCAAGATTTAGCACAATGGGTTACTGAAGATAAAATCAAAACAAAAACGACAGTAGAAGAAGGTTTTGAAAATTTACCACAAGCATTCCGTAATTTATTTACAGGTGATAATTTCGGCAAACAAGTAGTTAAAGTCGCAGATTAACGAATTAATAATGAAGGAGATGCATGTGATGAAAGCAATTGGTGCAGATAGCGCTTTTAATTTATCTGAAGGGAATCAATTTTATGAATTTGAAATAAATTCGTTAGAACCAAAGCAATATGAATTATTGGTGAAGATAGATGCAATTAGCATTAATCCTGTTGATACTAAGATTAGGCAATCACCTATTGATAATGCACCACGCGTTTTAGGCTTTGATGCTGTAGGTGTTGTTGAGGCAATAGGCGATAATGTCAAACATTTTCAGGTGGGTGATGAGGTCTATTATTCTGGTTCACCGTCTTATCAAGGTTCAAATCAAACACATCAAATTGTAGATAGCCGCTTGGTAGCAAGAAAGCCTCAAAATATATCGGCAATTGAAGCAGCCAGTATCCCACTCACTGGTTTAACAGCTGCAGAAACATTATTTGATGTATTCAATATTTCACACAATCCAGAAGATAATAAAGGTAAATCAATCTTAATTATTAATGGAGCAGGTGGTGTTGGAAGTATTGCTACCCAAATTGCTAAACAGCACGGTTTGCATGTTATAACAACAGCATCTCGTGAAGAAACACATCAGTGGTCGAAAGAAATGGGGGCAGAAATTGTCCTAAATCATAAAAATGATTTAAGTGCAGAATTTGAGAAATATGAAATTTCTGAGGTAGATTATATATTCTGTACCTTCGATACGGACCGATATTTTGAGAAAATGATAGAATTAGTGAAACCACGAGGTAAGATTGCTACAATAGTAGCGTTCAAGGACAAGCAAGATCTGAATTTACTTAAAAATAAAAGTGTCACATTTACACATGAATATATGTACACACGACCATTACATGAGACAGAAGATATGCAACGACATCATGAGCTACTATCAGACATTACTGATAAAATTGAATCCGGTAAATATAAACCAACAGTTAATAAGGTATTACAAGGGTTGACTGTTGACAATTTATATGAAGCACATAAACAACTAGAAAGCCATTCTATGGTTGGCAAGTTAGTAATCCAAGTTGCTGAATAAGACCCAATAGAATAAATGTAAAATGCCATTCATTTGACTATGATCATAGTTAAGTGAATGGCATTTTTTTGCAATTTATCAAATATAGAAGATACGCATATTGAAAATAAGATAGGGTAATACAAATATAGATTTAAAGGAGGGGAATTAACGAATGAGTGGTAAGAAACTCACGATTGTATTTTGGTGTGCGTTATCTATATGTACGTTATTCGTTATTTATGGAGCAATTTTACCAAAACAGTTAGAGCAAGTGACACAGAGCATTACTAATTTTATAGCTGTACACTTTGGCTGGTATTATTTATTATTAGTGTTATTTATTTTAATTGTTTGCATTTATTTATTATTCTCAAGGTTTGCGTCAATTACCTTAGGAGATGATAATGAAGAACCAGAATTTTCACTGAAATCTTGGTTTGCCATGCTATTTAGTGCAGGAATGGGGATTGGATTAGTATTTTGGACAACAGCTGAACCAATCAGTCATGCCTATACATTAACACCATTACATAAAGCAGGTACACAAACTGCAATTAACGAAGCCATGCAATTTTCTTTTTTCCATTGGGGCATACATGCATGGGCAGTGTATGGCATAGTTGGCCTTGTCTTTGCTTATTTTAATTTTCATAAGGGATATCCAGGATTAGTTAGTGCGACTTTGACCCCAATATTAGGCAGTAAGGCGATGCGTGGACCAATTGGTGGTGCGATTGATGTGTTGGCTATCATTGCAACGGTAACAGGCGTAGCAGCTACACTTGGTTTTGGCGCTTTACAAATTAATGAGGGACTGAACTTTTTATTTGATATTCCTTCTAACTTTGGGACGCAAGTCATTATCATTATTGTAGCTACAATTTTATTTACTTGGTCTGCTTGGTCAGGTATTGATAAAGGTATTAAAAGTTTAAGTAATATTAATATGTTGCTTGCATTTGTTGTATTATTAGTCCTATTTTGTGTTGGACCTACTTTAAATATATTAAATATGTTTACCAATACTTTAGGTGATTATATTGCTAATTTCTTTAAAATGAGTCTACGCATTCCGCAGAGCGGTGGTGAAAAGTATCAATGGTTACAACAATGGACAATATTCTATTGGGCATGGTGGATTTCTTGGGCACCATTTGTTGGTATATTTATTGCAAGAGTATCGCGTGGTAGGACGATTAAAGAATTTATATTAGGTGTTTTATTTGTACCGGCGTTTGTGTGCTTTTTATTCTTTGCAGTATTCGGTACATCAGCTATTTATTTGCAACAACATAATATTGCTAATATTGCTAAGGCAGCAACAGAAACAGCTACATTTAGTACATTGGAGCATTACCCACTTGGATTTATTTTGAGTATTGTCACATTAGTTGTTATTATGATTTTCTTTGTGACTTCGGCAGATTCTGCTACTTATGTGTTAGGTATGTTAAGTGCAAAAGGTAGTATTCATCCTTCAGGTATTGTCAAAATAAGCTGGGGTGTTATCTTAGCATTATTTGCAGTAATCATGATCTATACTGGAGGTACACAGTCGATACAAAACTTGTTAATTATTGCTGCATTGCCGTTTTCAGTGGTCATTATCTTTATGATATGCGCCTTATTTAAAGCAATTTCTGAAGAGAAACCAAGAACAAATCATAGTAATACGCTGAAACAAAGTAAAGGTTCACAACAAAAGATAAATGAAAATAACCAGCAATGATTTGAAAATTTTAATTAGTTTAAGCAAGTTTTATTGAAACCAATTAAAATATAACGCAATAAAATGTTTTTGATGGAAAATTTAGGGGTATGTTTTTGGTATGACAAGTACATAAATATACAAGCATAGGAGGTGTCATACGAGGTGAAACGCATAAAGAATTTTATTTTAGGTCTGTTAATAGTGGTAATTGTTGGATTTTTACTCTTTATGTTTATTAAAGATTCACGTATTACTAAATACCAAGATTATTTCATGCAATTTAACTGGTTTGTACCAACATTAATTGGTTTAGCAGCACTCTTATTATTAATAGGTCTAATATTAGTATTTAGTTTGTTTAAACCTACGTATAGAAAGCCTGGACTTTATAAAGATTATGAGGATGGTCATATTTACGTATCACGTAAAGCAGTTGAAAAAACTGCCTACGATACAATTGTTAAATATGATGAAATTCGTCAACCTAATGTAATAGCTAAGCTATATAACAAAAAGAAAAAGTCACATATTACATTGAAAGCGGATTTCTTTGTTCCTGGAGATGTTCAAGTTAAAACACTTACAGAACAAATAAGAAATGATGTAAAACAAAATGTTGAGCATTTTACTGAATTACCAGTATCAAAATTAGAGGTTAATGTTAGAGATCAAAAAACCTCAGGCAAACGCGTGTTGTAAGGGAGGGTAATTATGACTCAAAATAATAACCAAAATGGTCAAGATTCAACGCAACAAGTTATTGATTTCTTTAAAACTTTTAAATGGAGAATTATAGGATTCTTAGCATTCTTAATCATTGCTATTTTATTTTTAACTTTAGGTTTCTGGAGTACAATACTTATTATCATATTATGTTTGATTGGCGTAGGTATAGGGTATACGAAAGACCGTAAGCAGGATTTTTTAAATTTCTTAAATCGGTGGAGTTAAAAATTTAAAGTAATTAATGAATCAAAATAAAAAACTTAAATAATAAAGGAGAATTTATTATGGCAGTAGATAACAATAAAGCGAAACAAGCATATGACAACCAAACTGGTGTGAACGAAAAAGAAAAAGAATTACAAAAAGAACAACAACAACAAAATCAAGAACCTCAATTTTCAAATAAATTATCGTTCTCAGATGAAGTTGTAGAAAAAATTGCAGGTATTGCTGCACGTGAAGTTCACGGTATCTTAGAAATGAAAGGCGGTTTCGTCGACAACATTTCTAATTCATTTGGTAGTAGCAATAATGTTACTCAAGGTGTGAGTGTAGAAGTAGGCGAAAAACAAGCAGCAGTAGACTTAAAAGTTGTATTAGAATATGGTGAGTCTGCACCTAAAATTTTCCGCAAAGTAACAGACTTAGTCAAAGAACAAGTTAAATATATCACTGGTTTAGATGTGGTTGAAGTTAACATGAGAGTTGAAGATGTAATGACTAAAAAAGAATGGGCTCAAAAAAATGAAAAAAATGAAAGCTCAAGTAAAGAACAAAAAGGTTTACAATAAGTCTATTACTGATTAAGACCAAAACCTAAAAAAATTTATCACATTAATTAAATAGGAATAAATAATTATTTCGAAAAAATACAGGTTAGGACCTAATAAACATCCTAACCTGTATTTTAATTTATAGAAAAAAACTGCCAATAAAGCAATATACTTTATTGGCAGTAAATGATGTGATTTCAAAATATGATAACCCTCATTTTTATCTTCTATATAATTACTTACTTTTGTAAAGTGGATTATCTACTTGAACATAAGTGTAATAATCAGCTTCATCTTCTAGACGCATGGTTGTTACACATTTATAATCTATCTTCTCCGCAAATATGATATCTCTAAAGTTTGCTACACGTTCTGAATCTGTTAGAGTTTGTTCAATTTGATCTAGTTTAGCTTCAATTAAATCACTTATTGTATGCCAGATTTGGGCTTCTAAATCATTTGAGTCACTATATTTTGCTACGGCTGTGATTAATTCACCAAGATGATTTTGTATGCTTGAATAAAAAACTTTATTAAATACAGTTTGTGCTTTGTCTGTTAATATAAGTGATTTTTCATGAAAATCCTTTGTACTATATCCAACACTATTTAAAAAAGGTTCATCAATACGTAATCCTTCAAAATCTCTGACATATAAGGTGTTAAGTGAACCATCTTTATTAAATGCCACGATTGAATTTTGTAAATGCGCTTCTAAAGCAATACCATATTTTACTAATAATGGAATTGCAATATCAATTAAAGCTTGGCCATAACGTTTAAACCAATTTATACTTGCGATTTCAAAATTATCAAAGGAACGTGCTAATGTATATTTTTTTATTAAAGAGATAATAGGTGCCTCAGAATTGTTCGGATAATTTGCTACTAAACTTGATGGTATGATCGGCGTAACATCCGCATCAATAATTTCGTAAATATTTCTTCTGAATAATGTACCAAGTTGTTCACTTCTTAAAGTTTTAATTGCTGTAGCATCCGCTTCATTATAAAAGTGTATACCTGCTAATTCATCGATTGTTTCTGCATTAATATTATGAAATAGTGGGTCGTTTTCTTTAATGTTATTTAGTATTTGAGTGACCTTTGGACCATTTGTCGTAGTCTGTTCAGATAATGTTCTGATTTCACCAGTTATATGCACATTGGTTGATAATTTAATATGTGGCGAAGTTACTGGTAGTTCAGGCATCAATGTTCTGAAGGATAGACCAGCAAAATAATTCAACTGGTAATTTAAAGGAATAATACTTTGAGTTTTGAGTTCTTGTGCATAATCTTTAACAATAATTTCGTTAAATTGCCAAGGATGAACGACCATGACATTGTAATTATCAATAGCTTCTTGTCCTACAGTTTCAACCGCGAAATCATATAAACCATTAAATAATTGGTAAACAACGTCATTGAAGTGATTATTTAGCGCACTTGTACGTGTAATTTGCTTATTGATGAGTATAAATTTCATAGGAATTGGTTGAGCAAATTCAGATGAATAATTAATTGCAGTTTCAGGCGTCATACCTTTTCTTAACTTTGCACCTGGATGGAGCGGATGGCCTTCAACGACAGATTGCTCAGAACGTAGATAACTGTCGGGATGTTGATCTATAAGTTCCCATAGAGGTGCTGTCGTTTCAGATAAAGTATGATGCTGAAAACTTATAGCAATAGCCATATTGGCCACACTATTATTGATATCCTCTAAAAATTGTGCGCTCGCATCATTATTTAATTCTGGTGCTTCGATTAATATGCAATCTAATATCTCTTTAGGATGTAGCACACGTGTCATTACTTGGTCTTGTTCAAAGTAGAAAGGTCCTGATACATCGATTCTATCGAAAGCGTGTTGACCAGTAATTGGTGCTATTAAAGTACGACTAGACTTGGGAAAATCAATACGCAATACTTCATCAGTTTGTATATCCGTTTCAAGGTTTAATGATTTGGTAGAAATAATTTGACTATAGTCTCGACTATTTACTAAATTTTCTCTATGTAATGAACTAATAAGTCGTTGTGATATTTTGTCTCTACTAGCTAATAACACTGACTTAAATTGATTGGCCCAATTTTCTTCTATTGTGCTTAAATAATAAAAAGCATTTTGTTCATCAATAGTAAGATTTTCAATTAAGTTGTGTTTGTTTCTTTTTAAATACATAAAAGCACCTCTAAAAAATTATTTTACAAAAGCATAAGATATTTGTATAATCTATAATAACGATAATGATAATTATTATCAATTAAAAAGACGGGTGAAATTTCATGGCGAAGTATTTTTTTCCAAGTTCTTTCTTATTATTTTTAGGAAACTGGATTGGACAAATTACATTAAATTGGTATGTATTCAGTATTTATCACAATGCGATTTACTTAGGTTTAATTAATTTTTTCCGGTTAGTACCTATCTTATTAATAAGTGTATGGGCTGGAGCACTAGCTGATAGATGTAACAGGGGCAACCTGTTACGAATTTCAATATCAGCTTCCTTTATATTAACTACTATACTTTGTATTTTAACGTTTCAAAGTAAGAAGTTACCAATAATTGTGTTCTTAATTTATGCATTAGGAAGAGGCATTATGAGTGCAATTGAAACACCAGTTAGACAAGCAGTATTACCTGATTTAACAGACAGGTTAACAACGACACAAGCTGTGTCATATCACTCATTTATAATAAACATTTGTCGATCAATTGGTCCGGCAATTGCTGGATTTGTTGTTGCTACATATAATTCAGAAATAAGTTTTGCATTACAGGCACTATGTTACTTTATTTCATTACTACTCTGTTTACCATTATCGTTTAATACACATAAGATTGATAAGGTAGATACAGAAGTAAGTTTCAAGTATGTAGTTGATTATTTTAAAGAAAATAATGTAGGAGCACGTATCTTTATTACATCACTATTAATTATGGCAACAGGCTTTTCATATACGACACTATTACCAGTGTTAACCGATAAAACATTTCCAAATCAAGTCGCAATATTTGGTAGTGCAATGACTTGTTGTGCAATCGGTGGCATTATAGCAACTATGATTTTACCGAATATTTTAGAGAAAATTTCTATGGTAAAAATGTATTATTTAAGTTCGGCATTATTTGGCGTATCGCTTTTAGGTACGATAACAAGTAATACGTTGTTACTATTTACTGCAATATTCTTTATTGGTTTGTTTAGTCAATGGGCACGAACTACGAATAGAATCTATTTCCAACACAAGGTGGAAGCGCAACATAGAGGTAAGATATTAAGTGTAATTATGATGGATAGAGGCATGATTCCTTTAGGAGCAATGTTAATGAGTTTTGCAGCTGAATTAATAGGGGTTGTTGAAACATTTGTTGCTATGGGTATATGCACTTTAGTTATTTCATTATTATTCGGTATTGTTAACAGACAAAGGAAAGACGGAGGCAAAGTCGTATGAAGCATCAAACATGGAAATGTGCAGATAAAAATGTGCAATATCGTATTATCAATGCGATTCTTAAAGAACAAATTTTTCCTGATGGAATGCGAGTCAATGAATATCAGGGTTTAATTGAATTACAATATAAAGGACAATTATTAAAAGTTAATAAAATTCGTAAAAGTGCGATGGCGCGCTATGATTTTAAAGGACCTTTGAGTTATTTAAAAGGTGAAGAAGCTTATGAAGTTGATTCGATAGAACAATTAATCGAAATTTTAGACAGTAAGTTCGATATTCCTATAAGTGAAAGGTTAACTCAGGAATTAATATCTTGCCGTGATGGCTTTGTTCTGACATATGAACATTTTTGTAATAGGCAATCATTGATTGATGCAACGTTAAAATTCTCAAGGATGCCAGAAACGATTAATTTTTTCTCATGGATCCAACATATGACAGATTCAGGTCAGATGAATGATTTAAGTTATTCTGAAAGTTTAGTGGTTGAAGGTCATCCAACACATCCATTATCAAAGACAAAGTTACCCTTAACTGAGGATGAAGTTAAACGATATGCGCCAGAATTTGAGAAAATCATTCCATTGAAAGTCATGTTAATCCATAAAGATGATAGTGTTACAACATCAATGGAAAATGATGAACAATTTATATTGGATTTTATTATTCCTGAATATCGTTATAAATTGAAAGCATTTTTAGAGCCATACCAATTAGAATTAAATGATTATAATGTATTGCTTGTTCATCCGTGGCAATATGAAAATGTTATCGTCAAACAATTTTCTGAATGGATAAAAGCTAGACAATTATTACCAACACCATTTGAAATTGAATCTAAAGCGACGTTATCATTTAGAACAATGGAACTTGTTCACAAACCATTTCATATTAAACTGCCAATCAATGTCCAAGCTACAAGCGCTGTGAGAACTGTGTCACCTGTGACTACAGTAGATGGTCCCAAGTTAAGTTATGAATTACAAGATATGTTAGATATATATCCACAACTCCAAGTTTCAATGGAACCTTATGGTATTCATGCAAAGACGGATCCTGATATCGCAAGACATTTAGGGTGTATTGTACGTTATCAACCTGTATTAGCGGATAATGGCACAACAATAGTAACAGCAAGTTTAGTGAACAAGAACCCGGTCGATAATAGTGTAATAGTCGACAGTTATTTGGATTGGTTAGGTGAAGGATTGACAGTAACTTCAATTGAAAAATTCATGAAATACTATGCTAAATCATTAATAGAACCACTTATCGCTTATATTCAAGATTATGGTATTGCGTTAGAAGCCCATATGCAAAATACAATTGTTAATCTTGGACCTGATTATCAAATGAAATTTATAGTTAGAGACCTAGGTGGTTCACGAATTGACCTTGCTACATTACAGCGTATTAAACCGGGTATTGATATTACAAATACCAGTTTAATTGCTGAAAACATTGAAGCGGTAATTGCTAAATTCCAACATGCTGTAATTCAAAATCAAATCGCAGAATTTATACATCACTTTTCAAATTATGAGCAAGTCGAAGAAGAGAACTTATACAGTATCGTCAGTGATATCGTTTATGCAGCAATTGATCCTAATAAAGCACATGCTCAAGTGTTGAAAGAGGTATTATTTGGAAAAACAATAACGGTAAAATCATTACTACGTATGAGAATGGAGAGCAAGGTTAAACAATATGTCACTATAGACTTAACGAACCCGATCTATAAAGAGGTGTAAAAAATGGCACAAGTAAAAATCAATCTATCAAAAATTCAATATAATGCGAGTGTATTGCAGTCAATATTCACAAGTCATAACATTCAGTTTACACCAGTAATTAAATGTGTGGGTGGCGATAGACGAATAGTTGAAACATTAAAGGATGTAGGCATCACTCATTTTGCGGATGCGAGAATTGATAATATAACGAAGACTGTCGATGAGGATATAAGTTATACAATGATTCGCACAGGTAACCAGCAAGAATTAGAAGATATCGTTCGTTTCACTGAAATTAGTGTTCAAACTGAACTTGAAACAATTCGACGTATCAACGATATCGCTGCAAAGCAACAAGTGAAGCATAAAATTTTATTGATGGTTGATTGGAAAGATGCACGTGAAGGTATTTTGACATATGACATCGTCGATTACATTAATGAAATTATGAAGATGCATCATGTTTCAATTGCTGGTCTTGCATTTAACTTTATGTGCTTTCAGTCTATAGTTCCAACAGATCTTGACATCGAGATGATTAATCAATTTGTAGATTCAGTAGAGATGGAAACACAAATGCGCTTTCGAATTGTATCAGGTGGAAATTCTAGCTTGATACCTCAAATGCTCTATACAGATTTAGGAAAAATAAATGAACTAAGAGTCGGAGAAACATTATTTAGAGGCGTCGAGACAACGACGAATCAACCTATTGCCTCACTCTATCAAGACGCAATCATATTAGAAACAGAGATTGTAGAAATTAAACCACGTGTGAATATATCAACAGGTAAACATTATTTACAAGCAATTGTAGATATTGGAAGTTTAGATACGTATGTTGCTGAAATCAAACCATTACACCATCAAATTAAGGTGTTAGGTGCAACAAGTGATCATGTGATGTTAGATTTAGAGAACCACGATCATTATCAAGTGGGAGATAAAATTCAATTTAGTCTCGGTTATAAAGCACTGGCTCATAGTATGTATATGCCTAATTTAGCTAAAACATATATATATGATGAAGTTGTCCAAAGCGTGAATCATCAGCTTCACACGCTAAAAACGAATGAATATTAAATAACTAAATATTCATTCAATTTCTTATTGACAGTGATAATTATTATCAATAAAATAAATATGTAATGATACATATTTAAGGAGTGAAGACAATGAAACATAGCTATAAGATTATGGGAATCTTGTTATTAACATTAACTGTGGCTTTATTAGCGGCGTGTGGTAGTGTGAGTGATAACGGTTCTGACAAATCTAAAAGCAACAAATCCGACAAGGAAACAGTATCAATTAAAAATGATGGTGGGACAACTAAAGTCGGTAAGAATCCAAAACGTGTTGTAGCATTAGAATTTTCATTTGTTGATGCACTAGCAGCTTTAGATATTAAACCTGTCGGTGTTGCTGATGATGGAGATAAAAATAGAATTTTAAAACCTATCAGAAATAAAATTGGTGATTATACTTCAGTAGGTGCACGTAAGCAACCAAACTTAGAAGAAATTAGTAACCAAAAACCTGATTTAATCATCGCTGATAGCAATCGACATAAAGGTATTAAAAAGGATCTTGAAAAAATAGCTCCGACAATTATGCTTCCAAGTTTTGATAGTGACTATAAAGATAATCTTGAAGCATTTAAAACAATAGCTAAAGCAGTAGGTAAAGAAGATAAAGGTAAAGAAAGACTAAAAGAGCATAATGAATTAATGGATAAATACAGTAAAGATATCACGATGGACAAATCACAGCCGGTACTTCCTGCAGTAGTAGCTAAATCTGGTTTGTTAGCACATCCTGATAATACGTATGTAGGTCAGTTATTAAAAGAATTAGGTTTCAATAATGCTTTAAATAAAACAAAAACTGATCACCTTTCAAAATATCTTAAAGGACCTTACCTACAACTAAATTCAGAAGTCCTTTCAGACATTAACCCTGGTCGCATGTTTATTATGGCGGATAAAGGTGAAAATGATCCTAACTTGAAATCTCAAGAAAAAGATCCTGTTTGGCAAGACTTAGATGCTGTTAAGAATAATAGAGTATCAGTTGTAGATCGTAATACATGGGCGAGAGCGCGTGGTATAATTTCTTCTGAACAAATCGCTAAAGAATTAGTAGAAATTTCTAAAAAGCAAAAAGAAGATAAACAACAAAAGTAAGGTGAATGGTAAATGACTAAATTAACAAATGTTAGTCAGACCGACACAAAAGATCATAACATGTCAAAACGCACAACACTCACTTTTTTAGTGAGTGTATGTGCGCTTTTTGTCATTATTTATTTTAATCTTAGTGTTGGCTCGTCTCACATAGGTTTGGGAGATTTTAAGAACTATTTTTGGGATCATGTAGATACAAAGCAAACTTTTTTAATACATAATGTAAGAATGCCTAGAATGCTTGCCGGTCTTTTTATAGGTGCAGCGTTAGGTCTAGCCGGTTTACTTATGCAAGCAATGACGAGAAACCCACTTGCTTCACCACAAATTTTTGGTGTTAACGCAGGTGCATCGTTTGTTATTGTTACAATAACTATGATTATTCCTGCGCTAACTGCATACTCAACATTGTTGGCATTTATTGGGGCATTTATCGGTGGATTAACAGTTTATCTATTGTCAGGTTCAGCTAGAGGAATGACACCTGTTAAACTTGCATTAGCTGGTATGGCAATTCATTTGTTTTTCTCAAGTTTAACGCAAGGCATAATTCTACTTAACGAAGATTCTACAACAACGGTAATGTTTTGGTTAGTCGGATCTTTATCAAGTATAAAATGGGCACAAATAATCGGTATCATACCTTGGTTAGTTATGGCATTTATAGCTACGATAATTATTTCAAGGCAATTGACGATTATGGAACTTGGTGAAGATTTAGCTACTGCTCTAGGTCAGAATGTTAAAGTAATTAGAATCGTTACAGGATTGCTGGTTATTGTTCTTGCAGGAACATCCGTTTCAATTGCAGGTCCAATTGGTTTTGTTGGGTTAATTGTCCCTCACATTGTAAAGCATTATATTCGTACAGATTACAAGCTTATGGTGCCATTAACAATGATAATAGGTGCTGATTTATTGCTACTATCTGATGTGCTTTCTAGATTAATCACATACCCGTTTGAATCACCAGTTGGTATCGTGACGTCATTTATTGGCGCACTTTATTTCTTAGCAATAACGATTAGAGGGGTGGATCGTATATGATTCAACGTTTATCTTTTAAATATACAATCGTTGTCATATTGTTGCTTGTATCGTCAATTGTATCGCTTTCTGTTGGAGCTGTATTTATTAATCCGATTAACGTTATAAAAAGCTTACTATTACACGATAATTTTATATTAAATGAATATCGTACGCCGAGAATGTTACTTGCGCTAATCGTCGGATGTAGTTTGGCGATATCGGGGTCGTTAATACAGGGTGTTGTTAGAAATCCACTTGCTTCACCAGATGTTATTGGTATAACTAAGGGAGCAAGTCTCTCTGCAGTAACAATTATAATGCTATTTCCGTCAGCACCATTATTTGTTTTACCTTTCGGCTCATTTGCAGGTGCATTAGTAATTAGTTTAATTTTGACTACGTTAATTTCTAAGTTTAATGTACAAGGTTCTAAACTAGCATTGATTGGATTAGCAATTGGAGCGATTTGTACGGCAATTGTGCAATTTCTATTAATTCGCAACCCGCAAGATGCAAACACAGCATTAGTGTGGTTAACAGGTAGCTTGTATGGACATAATATGTCTAATGTATATGTATTATTACCGTGGTTTATATTATCATTACCTGTTATATTTTACTTCTGTCATCAGTTAGATATTTTAACGCTTGGTGATGATATAGCTATTGCACTAGGTACGAAAGTAAAAATGATTAAAATGATTTTACTATTTCTAGCTGTAACTTTAGCAGGGGCTTCTATTTCAGTCGTTGGTGGATTAAGCTTCCTAGGTCTAATAGCGCCACATATCGCTAGACGAATGGTAGGACATAAACATATTCATATTACAACTATGTCGGGGTTGATTGGCGCACTAATATTAGTAATTAGTGATGGTTTAGCAAGAGGCATTCATCCACCAATCGATATTCCGGTAGGTGTTGTAGTAGCAATAGTGGGTGTACCATACTTTTTATTCTTATTGAGAAAAATATAAGTTTTCAACTGTAATAGGAATTTTATAGCAAATATATATAAAGTTGGTTATAAATTTACTCAAAAAGTAGATTTATAGGCCAACTTTTTTTATGATAGGAATAATAAATGAAGTGTCATAGAATTTACATTTACATAATTATACATTATAGGTTATAATTATTGCTGTTGTTTTTTGTACGAAACTTAAATGACGTGAAAAGGAGGTCGTTTGATGAATCAATATAATAAATCGCAAATTGTCCGTGGTCGACTTAAATTTATAATTATGTCTTTAATTGGTATTATTCTTTTTTTAGTTCCCGTGACAGCAACAGTTGACGGTGAAAAGCAAAAAACGTTACCAGTAGCATTTTTAGCTGGCGTGTTAAAGGACTTAATAGGTGGAGCAATGCCAACACTAATTGTAGTAATCATTACATTATCAGGAATTTTGACAGTGTTATGTTCTACAGTATTTAAAAATAAATTAAAACCAGATAGTTTAATGAACAATGCGTTTAATGTGCGTTGGGTTTGGCTCGTACTGAGAGTTATCGCAGTTATTTTTGTATGGATGACTTATTTAAAAGTGGGAAGTAAAGTTATTTACTCAAGTGATACGGGTGGCTTAGTATTCGATAGTTTATTGCCTACCTTAGTAACTGTATTTCTATTTGCAGCTTTATTCTTACCATTACTGATGGAATATGGATTGTTAGAATTACTGGGACCTTTATTTAGACCGATTATGCGTCCATTATTTACATTACCAGGTCGCTCTACAGTTGATAATTTAGCTTCATTTATTGGGGATGGTACAGTAGGCGTCTTGATTACGAGTAGACAGTATGAAGAGGGTTTCTATTCTAGACGTGAAGCAACTGTAATTTCAACAACATTTAGTGTGGTGTCACTAACTTTTGCTATTGTTGTTGCTAGTACGGTACACATGGAAAAGCATTTCTTTTATTTTTATTTAACTGTTATAGTTTCTTGTCTAGTCTGTGCGTTTATTTTGCCACGTATTTGGCCATTAAATAAAATTAAAGATGAATATGCAAAGGAAGTATCAGAAGAGACTAGAACAGAGCGTTTACCTGAAAATAAAACCGCGCTTGGACATGGCTTTGACATGGCTACAGAAGTAGGAATTAAGGCACCAGGATTTATTGCTTTCTTTAAATCAGGTTTTAAGACTGTAATTGATATGTGGTTTGTTATCTTACCAGTAGTTATGGCGATTGGGACAATAGCTACGATTATAGCGAATTATACTTCTGTGTTTGCCATTATAGGTAAACCGTTTGTACCGTATTTGGAATTATTGCAAATTCCGGAAGCAGCTCAAGCTTCAGAAACTGTATTAATAGGTTTTGCTGATATGTTCTTGCCTTCTATATTGATAGAAGGGGTTGGCAATAATATTACATTATTTGTAATAGGTGCTTTAAGTATAACGCAATTAATTTATTTATCTGAAGTTGGTGGTGTTATTTTAGGTTCGAAGATACCAGTAAGTATCTTTAAATTGTTTATTATCTTTTTAATAAGAACAATTATTTCATTACCGATTATTGCTTTAATGGCGCATCTTTATTTTAATTAAGTTTGATATAAGTTAGTATGACTGTCGATTAAGATTTGATCTTATCGACAGTTTTTTTATTGTTAATTGAAAATATGGTACACGCTTTCCGTGGGTCCAGCCTCAGCCTGTAGTCTTCGGCATGTGCTACTCCCACAGGAGTCGGCACCATTTTCAAATAAAAAAGTAATAATACTTATGGAACTGACTACTTAATGTATTATCGCTTAAAGCTAAATTCAAATAATAGTGGATAAGATAGGTTCTATTGTCATCATTTTATTGTTAATTGAAAATAAGGTGCACGCTTTCCGTGGGCCCAGCCTCAGCCTGTAGTCTTCGGCATGTGCTACTCCCACAGGAGTCGGCACCATTTTCAAATAAAAAAGTAATAATACTTATGGAACTGACTACTTAATGTATTATCGCTTAAAGCTAAATTCAAATAATAGTGAAATAAGATAGATTGATGTAGCAATCAATTGATTTAAAATAATCAAGACATTGTCACCCTCATCACTGATTAATTAAATGTTCTATATTAATATTAAATTGAATTCTAATTCGTATCCGATATTACAAATATAGATTAGACATTTTCTCAACACTTAAACGCTACTTAAAAAACGATATGCACGACAGCTATACGTACAAAAAAACAAACTAAATGCCAAAGGACACTTAGTTTGTTTCATATAATATATTAATTAAAGCTAAATCATAACTTTAATTTAATTTCGATAGTACGGTTGCCTTAACAACCTCATTACCTAGTACAGGTGATTCCTCTGAATTTTTTGATTTGCCGCTGTGTGCTTCTTTAAAGGCATCACTTGATAACCAACCTTTGAAATCATCTTCAGATTCCCACCATGTATTTACATACATTTGATCGTAATCCGCTTCATTTTCTATTTGCCAAACCTCTATTTTGATAAAGCCTTGTAAATCCTCGATTTTACCACCTTTGGTAAAATGTGGTGCCATTTTTTCGGCATAGCCTTTTTTTAAATCAATTCTATTTGTAACTACATACATATCATGCACCTACTTTCTAATTTTGTACTGTTTATTATAACACTTTTCGCTGAAAAATATTTTTATAAACTGGTACCTTAAAAACGTTCTATCTGGTTCTTTTATAACTAACCAGAATTGTAGTAAAATTCAGATAATTAAATTTAATAATTTATTTTTTCGAAACGAAGGGTGGAATTTATAGAAGTTGCTAGTTATATGAGGTTCATTAATTTAATACAAAGGGGATCTGTTGATGAAAATTTCATTAGCTCAATTTGAGCCGAATTTAGGAGACTTAAAGCAGAATATTAATGACATATGCGATATTTTAAAAACAGAGAGTCAATTTCAGTCAGATTTAGTACTATTTCCTGAATTATCAATTTCAGGTTATATAGAAGAAACTGAGTTATTAGATCGAGTAGCGATTGAAGATACTTCACGTATTTTACAAAAAATCATGGAAACATGTATTCAATACCATGTTGATACGATAGTTTCATTTCCTGAAGTCGATAGACAATGCTACTATATTACATCAGTGTATATAGACTGCAACGGGGAAATAATTGGAAAATATAGAAAGACGCATTTATTTGCAAACGAGCAAATGTTATTTGAGCGAGGCGATGAGTTTGTCGTTGTTCCATCTAGATTCGGGAACTTTGGCTTAATGATTTGTTATGACTTAGAATTTCCAGAAGTTGCACGAATTTTAAAATTGAAAGGTGCAGAATTAATACTTATATCTACGGCGAATATGGCACCTTATCAAAAACATCAGGATATATATCTTGCTAGTCGAGCGCTAGAAAATGAAGTACCTATCGCTATTGCTAATCAATTTGGAGTAAATGGTTCTTTAGTATTTTTTGGTCATAGTGCAGTGTATGATCATAATGCCAATTGTTTATTACAAGTCGATGATAAAGCAACAGTCGAACGTTTGGATTTACAATTAACAACGGAACGTGATCCACAGTTAGATTATATCAATCAATTGCATCCTAATATTTATCAACAATTAAGTCATGCTAAAGGGGAGTGTGATATTAATGGAACAAGGTAAATTAAAGCAATCTTTATCACTCTATCAAGTTATTATGTTTGGTCTAGCGTATATGGCTCCAATGATAGTGTTTGGAACTTATGGAACTTTGTATGCAACAACAAGTGGTTATGTGCCATATGCCTATTTATTTGCAACAATTGCGATGTTATTTACTGCTTATAGTTATGGGAAAATGGCAAAGGTGTTTCCTTCAGCTGGGTCAGCATATACTTTTGTTTCTAAAAGTTTACATCCATCATTGGGATTTATGGTGGGTTGGACGATAATGTTGGATTATCTATTCTTACCATTAGTTATCTGGTTAATAGGCGCAGAATATTTAACGACAGCTTTTCCATTCATGCCAAATTGGTCGTGGATTATTATTTTTATAATCATAACTACTGCAATTAATATTATTGGTATTAATACTACGACTTCAATGAATTTATTAATCATGTTATTTCAAATATTAGTGATTATAATTTTTTTAGGTTTGTGTATATGGAATGTAGTACATGGTATGGGTGAAGGTAGTCTATTAAGTCGTCATATATTTGCTATAGCAGGTCACCATATGTCGCCTGTACTGGCTGGTGCCTCAATTGCGTGTTACTCTTTCTTAGGATTTGATGCGGTTACTACACTTGCTGAAGAAACTAAAAATCCAAGCAAGACGATACCAAGAGCTATAATGCTTATAACCATTATAGGTGGCTTTATTTTTGTAGCGGTCGCGTATGTATTATCGATTACAGTTCCTAATTTCAATGTAATTCATAATACAGAATCAGCAGCATTTGAAATTGCAAAAATTGTTGGAGGTAATTTCTTATCAGCTTTATTTTTAAGTGGATTAATCTTAGCTCAATTTGCTTCAGGTTTATCAGCGCAAACGAGTGGCGCTCGTATATTATATGCGATGGGAAGAGATGGAGTACTAAATAAGCGTATTTTTGGTTTTGTGGATAAAAAACATCAAACCCCTATATTTAATCTTATATTTATTGGGATTATTGGTACTATAGGTGTGTTTATGACTATTAGTACGTCTACTTCTTTTATTAATTTTGGTGCATTTATTTCTTTTGCTTTTGTTAATATTTCTGTAATTGCTTATTATTATATAAAATTAAAGCAAAGAGAAGGATTCAAAAAATTGAGTTACTTATTTATACCAGCAATAGGTTGCATACTAGATATCAGTCTATTTGTGAGTTTAGACATACATGCCTTAATACTCGGTTCTGCATGGACGTGTATAGGATTTATCTATTTACTTGTATTGACTAAATGTTTTTCAAAATTACCACCAAGTTTAGCAATATAGATTTAACTGACAAGAGATTAATGATATATATTATGCAACAGTTTGTGAAATGTATTGAAGAATGGTGGAGTAATTTTTGTCATAAAAATTACTGCTCCATTCTTTATATTCATATTTGAAATATATTGAACTCAAAAAAGACGAGATTTCGAAAAACGAAATCTCGTCTATTTATTAATGACTGATATTAACATCAGCTGAATTTAATTATTATTTTAAAGGCAGTTTAAAACGATTATTTAGTTATTTCATTGTAAATCTTTTGATCATTTTGCGTATAAATAATGTATTCATGGTCTTTTGTATCAATAATTACTCGGTTAGTTTTACCGAATGTTGAACCAATACGAGATACTTTATCTCTGTCTAATTTAGGCACTGCATGAATATTTTGATCTTGTGAAATATTTGTAATTTCACTTGTTGGAATTTTAATATCTGCTACTCTCCACTGAATTCGTACCTCATTATTGTCTTTTTTAACTGTCATTGCCATAAATGAACACATCCTTTAAATAATTTGTAGCTATATCATACAACATACTGAAATCGTTTTCAAGAGATTAGGTGATACTTATTTAAATTAGGTTATACTAATTACATGAACCGAAAGTATGTTCGCATTTTGTGCGCTTTTATGGTAAAATATAGCATATTAAGGAGTGATGAATATGACAGGTAAGACCCATGCCTCATGCGGTTTATTAGTAGGCGCATTAACTACAGAATATTACCATACTGATTTGTTTACATCTATTACTATTATAACGCTTGCTATTATTTCAAGCTTATTACCTGATATTTGTCATACACAAAGTAAGATTGGTAGAAGATTTAAATTATTGAGTTTAATTATTAGACTTATGTTCGGTCATCGAACCTTTACCCATTCTATATTGTTTATATCTATTATTACGGGGATATTATATTTTATTCAAACACCTAGTCATTATTTAATAGCAATTGTATGTGGCTTGTGTTCACATGTTATACTAGATATGTTAACGCCTAGAGGAGTTAAATTATTTTATCCGGTACCGATAAGTGTGAAGTTCCCGATTGTATTTAAGACGGGCGGTATGATAGATTTATCTCTTGCAAGTGCTTTATCAATTGGTGCATTTTATTTGTTTTTCAAATCATTTGTTGATGATTTAATCATGAAATTATTATGATTACAGTTGTATATGCTGTAATTATAATATAAAGTGAGAATACAGAATTTATAAAATCACTGTGTAAATAAAATATATTTTTTATATAATCTTTAGTCAATAAGGAGCGAAAATATGCTAGACAAGAAAGAGTTAGAAAAGTATAATCAAGCACATTTAATTGAATTTGAAAAAATGATGAGTTCAAATGAAAAGGAACAATTAGCTAATAAGGTTGACTCATTAAACTTATCTAACATTCGAGATTTGTACGAAGATTTATATGTGAATAAGCAAGTTATAGATGATGTAACTGAAGTTGATGAAGTCAAATACGAAGTCAAAAATACATTATCAGAATCATTGTTAAATGAATATGAAAGTATTGGAATAGATGCAATTAAAAATGGCAAGTTTGCAGTTTTATTAATGGCCGGTGGTCAAGGTACGCGTTTAGGGTATAAGGGACCTAAAGGTTCATTTGAAATCGAGGGTGTAAGTTTGTTTAAGTTACAGGCGAAACAACTTATTGCGTTACACGAACAAACGGGTGTCTATATCGATTGGTATATAATGACGAGCAAAGTAAATAATAGAGAAACTCAATTATATTTTGAAGATCAAGGTTATTTTGGCTATGATGCTGAGCATATACATTTCTTTGAACAGGATAACATTGTTGCATTATCTGAAGAAGGTAAACTGGTCTTGGATGCTGATGGGAATATTTTAGAGACACCAAATGGTAATGGTGGTGTGTTCAAATCCCTTAAAAAAGCTGGCTATTTAGCTGAAATGTTAGAAAATGGCGTTGAGTACATCTTTTTAAATAATATTGATAATGTTTTAGTTAAAGTATTGGATCCGGTATTTGTTGGCTATACTTATAAGAACAGTAAGGAAATTACAACGAAATCTATCCAACCTAAACCTAATGAAAGTGTGGGTAGATTAGTACATGTAAATCAAAAGGATACGGTCTATGAATATTCCGAACTAGACGAAGCTGCTGCTAATCAATTTAATAACGCAAATATTGGCATACATGCATTTAAACTATTATTCATCAATGATGTTGTAGACTATGATTTACCATATCATCTTGCAATAAAGAATTTAAAGCAATTAGATGAAGATTTTGGGGTCATTGAACAACCGACGTTAAAATTTGAATTATTTTATTTTGATATATTCAAATACGCAAATAGTTTTATTACATTACAAGTAGATAGAAATCAAGAATTTTCACCTTTAAAGAATAAAGAAGGTAAAGATAGTGTCGAAACAGCAACTGCTGATTTGAAAAGCATGAACTTGATTTAATAGAAGGTGGTATGCCAAATGGCAGATACAATAAAAGTAAATAAAAAGATGAGAAAGTCTTTTAATGACATCATACCTTTAACCTTTGGAGAAGAATTGGGAAATTCGATTTCACATGGTGTAGGTGCAATGTTGGTATTGTTGGCACTTCCGTATGCGGCAGTTCAAAGTTATATTGATAATGGATTCTTAGGCACATTAAGTGTGTCAGTCTATTTAATAAGTATTTTTATGATGTTTTTAGCATCAACAATTTATCATGCAATGCAAAATGATTCACCACATAAATATGTAATGAGAATTATTGATCATAGTATGATATTTTTAGCAATTGCTGGTACTTATACGCCTGTGTTTCTTATCATAGTAGGTGGATGGTTAGGTTGGCTTGCAATGGCCATATTATGGGGAATAACAATTTGGGGTATTCTTTATAAATCCTTAGCTAAATATGTAAATCATAAATTAAGTTTAACGATGTATTTAGTTATGGGATGGATGGGTATTTTATTTTCCCCTTTAATTGTAATAAAAACGTCAGCGTTGTTTATTACTTTTATCGTCCTAGGTGGACTGGCATATACTGGAGGCGCTTGGTTCTATGCTCAAAAGGAAAGACCTTATTTCCATATGATATGGCATTTATTTATAATCATCGCGTCAGCATGTCATTTTATCGCTATCATTTTCTTGATTTAATTCAGAATAAAAGTTTTGTAACTAATATATCAAGTTTGGAAGCTCATCCTTAGAAAATGACTGTATATGAATGCTTATAAATTTGAAAGTGTTCAAAGTTAAGTAACTAAATATTTAATTAAATTTCAGGTTAATCTCGTTCTTTACGAGGTTAGCCATTTTTAATGTTAATTTAGCAAAAACGCCAGCATGTTATTTGTATTACCGTTAATATACGATAATTTCTGTATCGGTCAAAAGGTGTAATTTGACCTTTAGTTATTGCACATCTTACAAATTAATGGTTTATTTTAAAAGTACTTGATTCAATAAAATCAGGTTAGGAGGTATGTTATGAATATAAAATCTATAGGTATTGTTATAGCATTATTATTAATTATGTTCATGTCTGCAATTGAAACTTCTATTGTGTCATTAGCGTTACCGACAATAAAGGATGATTTAAATGTCACTTCATCTATCTCATTGATTTTTGCTGTTTATTTTATTGCCATTGTAATTGCGAATCCAATAGTTGGGGAATTACTTGAACGTACTAGAATGATTTACATAACAATTTTTGGTTTGTTATGTTTCACGATCGGTAGTTTATTTTCAGGACTAAGTGAAACATTTACTATATTAATTATTTCAAGATTTATACAAGGGTTGGGTGCAGGAATAATGATGGCCTTATGTCAAATTGTTCCTAAACTTGCATTTGAAATTCCACTGCGCTATAAAATTATGGGGATAGTTGGTAGCGTTTGGGGCATTTCAAGTATTATTGGGCCGGTACTAGGTGGTGGAATACTTGAATTTGCATCATGGCATTGGTTGTTTTTTGTAAATATTCCAATTGCAATATTAGCAATGGTACTTGCATTGATGACCTTCCATTTCGATAACGAAACCTCATCGACTGAGAATGGTCGCAAGAGTAAGCTAGATATTAGAGGTTTAACACTTTTCTACATATTTATATTCTTTTTATTATTTGCAGTTATGAATACGTCTCATATTTATTTGAATGTAATTGCATTTGTAGTAGCCTGTATCGTTGCAATGATTTTATATAAAAATGAAAAATCGATCAGTATGCCATTCGTACCTGTTAAAGAATTTAACAAAATGATAGTACTCGTTTTTACGACTGACTTTCTATATGCAATTATGTTAATGGGGTATAACCTTTATATGCCAGTTTATTTACAAGAAGAATTGAAATTATCGCCGTTACAAAGTGGGTTTGTCATTTTCCCAATATCATTTGCTTGGTTAATGTTAAACTTTTCCTTAGCAAAAATTGAAATGCGCTTATCACGAAAGATGCTATATTTGGCTGCTTTTACATCATTGCTACTATGTTCAATTTTAGTGTTTGTCGGTACAGAACACCCACTATTTATAGCATTTAGTTTGTTGTTTGCGGGTGTAAGTTTTGGAACAGTTTATACTAAAGACAGTGTGATTACTCAAGAAGAAACATCTCCTGAACATATGAAGCGGATGATGTCACTTTATACATTGACGAAGAGTTTAGGGAATTCGATTGGTTCAACCATAATGGGTTATGTGTATGCAATGTCAATATTGTTTATAGGCCTACAAATTCATAATGTATTATTGTTAGTTTGTATTATTCTATTCATTTTAATTATTTTATGGTCTTTCATGTATAAACCGCACATAGATAACAATGGTAGTTAGCAATATGACAGACGATGAGTTGAAACAAGAGTTGAAATATTGGAATTTTAGCTCTTGTTTTTTGTATTTGGTAACTACTTGTTATAATGGTAGTATATTAATATTATTGTTTGGAATAAGTTCTAAGAAGCTGAACTATTATTTGAAGGGGAGGACAGTAAGCAATGAAATATATAAGATACTTGATAACCACGCTTATTGTACTTTCTGTGTTTATTATTTCAGGTGCTATATTTTTAGCGTTTTTAGGCTTCGGTTTATATGGACTCAGTAGAATTTTGATTTATTTCCATTTAGCATACTTCGGTTATAATAAAAACTTTTACGATAACTTATTTTATTATGGTAGCTATATCGTATTAGGTTATTTCACATTATTTATCATTGAAAATTTAATGGATTATTTTAGAAAGAAATTACCAGACAATCCTTACTTTCAAGGATTAACTTATCACTTAATTACATTTACTGTAACCACTTTGTTATTCTACTTCATTGTTCACATACACTATACTTATATCAATATTGATTTTTGGGTTATTGTCGTTATTATTGGAATATTATTTATATGCAAAGAAATCTTTTATCCCGATAGTGAAAATTTAAATCAAAAAAAGTAAGCAAATGACGATAGTATGTCAAAGTTAAGATAATGCTATCGTCATTCTGTTGAATATTAAGGAGTGACAATATGCAAAATCAAACACTACCTAAGTCACAAAGAAATATGATTGTTGCAGTTATGATTGTGAGTGCTTTTGTAGCAATATTGAACCAGACTTTATTAAATACGGCTCTGCCTCATATTATGAAAGGTCTTCACATCACTGAAAACACATCACAATGGCTGGTAACAGGGTTTATGCTAGTCAATGGTGTTATGATTCCATTAACTGCATTTTTAATGGATAAAATTAAAACACGTCCATTATTCTTAATGGCGATGGGGATTTTTTTAATTGGTTCTATTGTAGCGGCTTTAGCACCTACTTTTCCTATATTAATGTTAGCTCGTGTAATCCAAGCTATTGGTGCAGGAGTGATAATGCCATTAATGCAATTCACATTATTTATGCTATTTCCAAAGGATGAGCGAGGATTTGCTATGGGATTAGCTGGTTTAGTTATACAGTTTGCTCCTGCTATTGGACCTACACTTTCAGGGGTGATTGTTGATACCATGAGTTGGCGTATGCCATTCGTAGTAGTTGTAATAGTAGCGTCTTTAGGATTTATTTTCGGAGCTATTTTCTTAAAAAGTTATAACGAGACTAAAGATACAAAATTAGATAAACGTTCAGTTATATATTCTACTTTAGGCTTCGGCTTGATGCTTTATGCATTTAGTAGTGCAGGTAATTTAGGATTTCATAATCCAATAGTGTTAGTATCACTTGCAATTAGTTTAGTAATTATTGGTGCATTTATTAGAAGACAGATTCGCATTAGTAATCCACTATTAAATATTATTGTATTTAAAAATAAAGTATTCTGTCTAACAACTATTTCATCGATGATAGTAATGTTATCAATGGTTGGACCAGCATTATTAATTCCATTATATGTTCAAAATGCCTTAGGGTTGTCAGCGTTATTGTCAGGACTGGTGATTATGCCAGGAGCAATTATCAATGGTGTGATGTCTATCTTTACCGGGAAATTCTATGATAAGTATGGTGCTAGACCACTTGTCTTAACAGGTTTCACTTTATTAACTATTTTCACAGTTATGTTGTGTTTCTTAAAGGCGGATACATCATATACGTATCTCATTATTGTGTATGCATTAAGAATGTTTTCAGTTTCATTATTGATGATGCCACTGAATACAGCAGGAATTAATTCACTAAGTAATAAAAATATTTCTCACGGAACAGCAATTAGTAACTTTGGACGTGTCACAGCTGGGTCGTTAGGTACTGCATTAATGGTAACCATAATGTCAATTGGATCAAAAAACTTTGCGCCTGATCCAAGTGCCAATGAATCACAGGCAATGATACAGAGACAAGCAATAGCTGCAGGTGTTGATCTTTCTTTTGCTGTTGTGAGTGTATTGGTGTTTATCGGACTGATTATTGCTTGCTTTATAAAAGAAAATAGAGCAGAAACAAAAGTGAATACAAGAGAAGTGTAGACTTCTTGCCGAGGAGTTAGTCATTTATTTTTATAAATTATAAATAAATTGAGCTAACTCCTTTTTTATTAGTTAAAATATATTTATACTGGAGACAACGATTAACAACAAATGTAGGTATAGTTTGTTAGAATTAATTTATTCATATAGTAAAGATTTTAAGTATGTAACTTTAAGGGGGACGCATTGTGTTAACGATCGAGCAAGTTAAATCAATAGTAGGTGAAATCAAAGACCCTATCATTGGTGTACCATTGAAAGAGTCAGAAGGTATTGTAGATGTCTCAATAAAGGAAGAGATTGAGCATGTTAGTGTGAAAATTGCTATTGCTCAATTAGGTGGACAACCTCAATTAGAATTGCAAATGGCAATTGTTGAAGCTTTAAAAGAAAATGGAGCGAACACGGTAGGAATAAGATTCGAAGAACTACCTTCAGATAAAGTTGAATCATATAGAGGCGTAAATGATGATCAGCCACAAACAATAGAAGGTTTATTGTCAAAAGATAATCCAGTTGAATTTATTGCGATTGCATCAGGTAAAGGTGGCGTCGGTAAATCAACAGTCGCTGTTAATTTAGCAGTATCACTTGCCAGAGAAGGTAAGAAAGTCGGATTAGTAGATGCAGATATATATGGTTTTAGTGTTCCAGATATGATGGGCATCGATGAAAAACCGGGTGTACAAGGTAAAGAAATCATTCCTGTAGAACGACATGGGGTCAAAGTTATATCAATGGCATTCTTTGTGGAAGAAAATGCACCAGTTATATGGCGAGGTCCAATGCTAGGTAAAATGCTTACGAATTTCTTTATGGAAGTGCGTTGGGGTGAATTAGATTATCTATTATTAGATTTACCACCTGGAACTGGTGATGTTGCGTTAGACGTCCATTCTATGTTGCCTTCTAGCAAAGAAATTATTGTAACAACACCTCATCCAACAGCAGCGTTCGTAGCTGCTAGAGCTGGAGCAATGGCGAAACATACTGAACATTCAATCTTAGGCGTTATTGAAAATATGTCTTATTTTGAAAGTAAAGAGACTGGAAATAAAGAATATGTATTTGGTTCAGGTGGAGGAGAAAAACTTGCTGAAGAACTACAAACAGATCTCCTAGGGCAATTACCATTGGAACAACCATCATGGAATCCGAAAGATTTTGCACCTTCAATTTATCAAGAGGATGATAAATTAGGGCAAATATATCAATCAATAGCGCAACAAATCATTGAAAAAACAGCTAAATAAAGCTGATTTAAGGATGGAGAGAAATTATTTTAATTTCTCTCCATTTTTTACTTGCATTTATTTGTAATGATGTTAGAATTATATCTTGTGACCTGACAACAGGCGCTACAAACGCAACAAAAAAACAATTTATAAATCACTAAAATAATTGTTGACTTTGATTGTGAGACTTGATATTATATAAAAGTCGTCAAAAACGGCAAAAACATTATTTAATATCTTTTTGAAAAAAGTGTAAAAAATATACTTGTTAACTTCAAAATAATAGTTTAATATTATTAAAGTAATGTTAATTGATTGTTACGAAATATTAATTTCTTATTGACAAGATATTGACAGACATGATATAGTAATAAAGCAACTATTTAAATGAACATTGAAAACTGAATTGCAATATGTCAACGTTAATTCCGAACACAACGATAATCGTTGGTTC
>NZ_JBUQDQ010000006.1:0-565 GCF_055179755.1 Staphylococcus sp. TCBT05
AACCTAAGTTATTTTGACTTAGGTTTTTTTGTGTTTATTTTTATTTACCGAATGCTATAATCCGTAAATTTAATAAAGCTACAGACGAAAAAAGAATGAAGTAGAGACTCTTTAAAATAATAGTAATGATTTTTTGTGTTCCTGATTTTCCTAATGTCGCTAAAGTAATACTTAAAATAGGACACATTATTTCTATCATAAGTATATATTTTAAATAATGAGATGCTATAAATAAATATTTAATAATTACAGAAATTACTGCAATAGAGAAAAATAAATAGGATAATAGCAAAGTTCTTTCTTTAACAGTTATCCTCCTTAGAAATTAAATCGTTATAATAATACAAGAGTGTATATATTTTGATTAAAAACATACTGAAGTGCTATTTAAACGATAAATACATAAAATAGATCTCTAGAAATATATATTCTAATTCCCTTTTCTTCTTGTATATAGTTGCAATTCTTCTTTTGAATATAACTAAAACACGAACGTTATTGACTGCTAATAAAAAAACATTCGATTATTTATTGACATTGTTTATGAAATATTGTTAATATAGCC
>NZ_JBUQDQ010000007.1:0-38400 GCF_055179755.1 Staphylococcus sp. TCBT05
AATAATTAAAAAATATGGTGGAGACTAGCGGGATCGAACCGCTGACCTCCTGCGTGCAAAGCAGGCGCTCTCCCATCTGAGCTAAGCCCCCATTTTTCAAAAGAGTCGGGAAGACAGGATTCGAACCTGCGACCCCTTGGTCCCAAACCAAGTGCTCTACCAAGCTGAGCTACTTCCCGTATATTTAAGTGGTGATTAATTTTAAAATGGCGCGCCCGATAGGAGTCGAACCCATAACCTCTTGATCCGTAGTCAAGCACTCTATCCAGTTGAGCTACGGGCGCTATTTTAAAAAGATGGTGCCGAGGACCGGAATCGAACCGGTACGGTGATCTCTCACCGCAGGATTTTAAGTCCTGTGCGTCTGCCAGTTCCGCCACCCCGGCAAAAATCAATGGAGCAGAAGACGGGATTCGAACCCGCGACCCCAACCTTGGCAAGGTTGTATTCTACCGCTGAACTACTTCTGCAAAGTGAAACTGGATGAGCCATAGAGGATTCGAACCTCTGACCCTCTGATTAAAAGTCAGATGCTCTACCAACTGAGCTAATGGCTCATGAAATGGTGCCGGCCAGAGGACTTGAACCCCCAACCTACTGATTACAAGTCAGTTGCTCTACCAATTGAGCTAGGCCGGCTATTCATTTGAATGGTGGAGGATGACGGGTTCGAACCGCCGACCCTCTGCTTGTAAGGCAGATGCTCTCCCAGCTGAGCTAATCCTCCATTATGTTATAAAGCCTGGCAACGTCCTACTCTTGCGGAACGTAAGTCCGACTACCATCGGCGCTAAAGAGCTTAACTTCTGTGTTCGGCATGGGAACAGGTGTGACCTCTTTGCTATTGCCACCAGACAATTAACTTACTTAATCAATAATACATTGTTTATTTAATAAATGCAATGGTCAATTTTACACTGTGTTGATATTTTATTTACAAACGCTTTACAAAGCTTTCAATATCAACCAGTCGTTTTTGACGACTTTTTTATATTACTTCATTTCTGATTACAAGTCAATACTTTTTCGAAAAAATTATTATAAAGAAAAAACATTGTATTTGCAACCGGTCATTACTATCTTCGTCATCTCAACTCGACTTGAATAAGTTTATCACAGGAATACACTATATGCCATACCTTTTTTGGTATAGTTTTCTATTTTATTAGTCTTATATTACCTATTTGTATCTTATTACGCAAATTATTACTGGATCAACTTGGAAATTTTCAAATGTAATGTTCTTATTTATCATATTTCTTAATTACTTTTTAAATAGTAAAAGGTTGACCGTGGTAAATATACTCCGGCCAACCTCTTTTAATTGTTTCTATAATTTTATTGTACTTTCTATTTCTGTCTCATATAAGGGAATAATAATACATCTCTGATAGATGCTGAGTCAGTTAATAGCATTACTAATCTATCAATACCAATACCTAGTCCACCTGTTGGAGGCATACCGTATTCTAATGCTTCGATGAAATCTTCATCCATTTCATGTGCTTCATCATTACCTTGTTCTTTCTCTACTAATTGAGCTTCAAAACGCGCTCTTTGATCTATTGGGTCATTCAATTCAGTGAATGCATTACCATGTTCTCTACCAACGATGAATAATTCAAATCTATCAGTAAATCTTGGATCTTCTGGATTTTTCTTCGCTAATGGCGAAATCTCGATTGGATGACCGTAGATGAATGTTGGTTGTATTAATGTTTCTTCTACTTTTTGTTCAAAGAATTCATTAAGAATGTGACCATATTTCATATTATCTGTGATTTCAACACCATGCTCTTTAGCTAAGTTTTTAGCCTCTTCGTCTGTTTTCACTGCGAAGAAATCTACGCCTGTTGCATCTTTAACTGCATCAGCCATATGCACGCGTCTCCATTTAGATTCTAAATCAATTGTTTCTTCTCCGTATTGAACTTTAGCAGTTCCCAACACTTTTTCAGAGATATGTCTAATCATATTTTCTGTTAAATCCATAATATCATGGTAATCAGCATATGCTTCATATAACTCAATCATTGTAAATTCTGGATTATGTCGAGTTGATACACCTTCATTACGGAACACACGTCCAATTTCATATACTTTTTCAAGGCCACCAACAATTAAACGTTTAAGATGCAATTCAATCGCAATTCGCATATATAATGTTGCATCTAGGGCGTTATGATGTGTTACGAATGGACGTGCAGCAGCACCACCAGCAATTTGATGCATCATTGGTGTTTCAACTTCTAAGAATCCTTCTTTATTTAAATAGTTACGCATTTCTTGCAAAATTTTACTACGATTAATAAAAGTTTGTGTACTATCTTGATTTGTAATTAAATCTAAATAGCGTTGACGATAACGTTGTTCTATGTCTTGTAAGCCATGGAATTTATCTGGCAATGGGCGTAGAGATTTAGTTAAAAGCGTAAATGATTTCGCTTTAACTGATAATTCCCCAGTGTTTGTTTTAAACATAACACCTTCAACACCGACGATATCTCCAAGGTCAGCAGCGTTCCATAATTCGAACTGTTCTTCTCCAACTTGGTCTTTTCTTACATAAATTTGAATTTGACCTGATAAATCTTGCACATGCGCAAATCCAGCTTTACCTTTACCACGTTTTGTCATTAAACGGCCTGCAATCGTAACATGACTATCGTCTTCTTTTTCTTGTAATTCTTCTTTAGAAAATTGATCCCAATCTGTATGCAATGGTTCTGCCATAGCAGTACGTTCAAATTTTTGGCCAAAGGGATCAATACCTAAATCGAATAATTCTTGTAATTTTTGGCGGCGGACCTGCATTTGGTCATTCATTTCTTCTGACATAACTGTCTCTCCTTTATGCTTCTTGTTCTACTTTTTATTGTTTTGCTTTCAATTTAAAATCCATGAAATGTATCAATTATCATTCACTTGTAGCTTGGTTGGGCATTTTACTTAATTTACCAAAAACGTAATCACTATTAAAATGCTATTAGATATTTTTGCGCATTTTATAACGCAACCTTTTCACCATTCAATTCTACTAGACGATGCGAATGTAATAAAGTAATTTCAACTTATTCCTCAATTGAAAACTGCTCAATTTTTATACAACTTAACCGAATCGTCTGTATGCACTAAATTCCCTATCTTCTCATTAGAATTTGGTTCGACAACATCTGACGCAATATCATTTAAAGGAATTAATACGAAAGCACGTTCGAGCATACGTGGGTGTGGGACGATTAAATCTGCTTCATCTATTATATGATTTCCGTATAATAAAATATCAACATCTAATGTTCTAGGTCCCCAATGGATTTCTCTAACCCGATGTAGTTGTTGTTCTGTTTCCATACATACTTGCAATAATGCTTGTGCAGTTAATGAAGTTTGAATCTCTAAACAAAGGTTTAAAAATTGCGGTTGCTCAACATAACCAACTGGCTCTGTTTCATATATTGGCGAGACTTTAGTAACGGTAATACCATTAGTCGCATTCAAAATACGAATTGCCTCATCTAATTGCGCTGCTCTGTCTCCTACATTACTACCTAAACCTAAATACGCGTTAATCATTAGTGATTCTCCCTCACTATTTCAATCCCGACACCATCATAATGACCAGGGATAGGTGGATTCTCTTTAGTGATTCTAACTTTCGTTTCCATTACACGATTATAGTGTGAATTTATACGTTTTGCAATACGTTCAGCTAGATGCTCTAATAAATTTACAGGCTCCCCTTCCATGATAGCCTTTACATCTTCAAATACTTCACCATAGTGCACTGTATCCGTTACTTGATCTGATTCACCAGCTGGTTTCAAGTCTACCTTTAGAGTAATATCTACAATAAAAATTTGTCCGATTTCATTTTCAGCAGGTAATGCACCATGATAACCATAAAATTTAAGACCGTTCAGAAATATTGTATCGCTCATCGTCATTCTCCTTTAAGTAATCCATACTGTGACTAATACGTGCATTCAACTGAACATTGTGCACTCTAACTGCTTTTACGCCTTTCATTATACCATAGGCTGTAGTTGCTGCTGTCGCCTCATCTCGTTCAGTTGGCGTCGTTTCTGTACCTATCATTTCCTTAATAAACCTTTTTCTACTTGTAGCAAGCAATACCGGATAATCTGTTGCTACCAGTTCATCTAAGCGCGACATTACTTCACGTTCTTCTATACGTGTTTTAGCAAAACCAATGCCCGGGTCAATCCATATTTTATGTTGAGGAATGCCTTTCAATTCTGCTTTATTAGCTTGTTTTAACAAATATAACAACATTTCTTCCATTACAGGTTCAGTTCGATTACCATCTCCATTATGCATCAACACAATCTCACCATGATACTTTGCCACAACATCAAATATACGCTCATCATAAATACCAGCCCATTGATCATTGATCATCTCAACGCCTAAATCCATTACTGCTTCCGCTACTTCACTACGGTATGTATCAACAGAGAGCTTCACATCAAGTTTAGTTAATGCTTTCACTACAGGAATTACGCGTTGCATTTCTTCATCAACAGTGATTTCTTCATAACCCGGACGTGTGGATATACCACCTATATCTATGATATCAACACCTTCTGCTATCATTTCTTCTGCTCTTTGTACCGCACTTTCTACAGTATTATATTTACCACCATCCGAGAAAGAGTCTGGAGTTACATTTAATATACCCATTATTTTTGTCCGTGTCATAGTTGATTACTTCCTTTCACTACTATTTGTTAAAAGTCGATATTTATCTTGTACGTTTCTATAATAACGTTTATTGTCTATTTTTTCAGTGTCGAATACTTAAGTATGGTGTCTTAAATATAATTTATATTCATTTTCTATTCTCTTATGCGCATTAACACACAAAAAAACCGGCACACACATCTCAATGTGGCCGGTAATTACACCTAAATTAATTCTAGTCTTCGAAAGAATATAAAGGTGTTGAAAGGTAACGTTCACCGTTACTAGGTAATACAGTAACAACTGTCTTACCTTTTCCTAATTCTTTGGCTTTTTGAATTGCTGCGTAAATCGCTGCCCCTGAAGAAATACCACCTAAAATACCTTCTTCTTTAGCAACTTTACGTGAAGTTTCCATAGCAATTTCATTACCTACTTTAATAATTTCGTCATAGATATTTGTGTTTAATGTGTCAGGTACGAAACCAGCGCCTAAACCTTGTAATTTATGTGGTCCAGGTTCTCCACCACTTAATACTGGTGAATCTTCTGGTTCAATAGCTACTAAATTGATATCTGGATATTTTTCTTTTAAGACTTTACCAGCACCACTTAATGTTCCGCCAGTACCTACACCCGCTAAGAATGCATCGATTGTTTTACCTTCAAATTGCTCAACTAATTCAGGACCAGTTGTTAATTCATGGACACGAGGATTTGCTGGGTTCTCGAATTGTTGTGGTTCAAAGTAACCAAACTCTTCTTTAAGTTCTTTGGCTTTCTTGATTGCACCTTTCATTGCTTCTGAACCTGGCGTTAACACTAATTCAGCGCCATATGCTTTTAATAAGTTGCGGCGTTCTTGACTCATTGTCTCAGGCATTGTAAAGACTGCTTTATAACCTTTTGCTGCACATACAAATGCTAAACCGATTCCTGTGTTACCACTTGTTGGTTCAACGATAGTGTCACCCGGTTTAATTTTGCCAGCTTTTTCAGCTTCTTCAATCATTGCTAATGCGATACGATCTTTTACTGATCCACCTGGATTTTGATATTCAAGTTTTACATAAACGTCTGCTGAATTCTCATCTACAACGTTGTTTAATTTAACTACCGGTGTATTACCGATAACTTCTACAATATTATTTACTGGTTTGTTGTTTGTCATTAGTAAAGCTCCTTTTCGTTAAAAAGTTCAAATGCATACTTTTTTTATCGGATATAGTATATATTTTATCAGATTTTTCTGTAAATACAACTATGAAACCTTAATTTTATTATTTCACTTTACTTTAAAAACCTACCAAGCCCTATATGACAGTAATTAATTTTTATTTTCTAGCAATGCTTCTAATTCATTTTCTGTAAAATTATACTTCGTTCTACAAAAATGACATTCTGCTTCTGCACCATGGTCTTCATTAATCATACTAATAATTTCTGCTTCACCTAAACCTTTAATTGCAGTTAAAAATTTATCATGACCGCAATTACATTCGAATTGAGCTGGTACATTCTCTAATATTTGTACATTTTCTTCACCTAAAATTTCAAAAAGTAATTCTTCAGGTGTGAGTCCTTGATCAATAAGTTTCGACACTGGTGTCATATTATTAATCGCGTCTTCTAATTTAGTTATAGTCGCATCTTCTGCACCAGGCATTACTTGTAATATAAAGCCGCCAGCAGCTTTAATTGAATTATCAGGATTAACGAGTACACCTAGACCAACAGAGGAAGGTGTTTGTTCACTCTTAGCAAAATAATAAGTGAAGTCCTCACCTAATTCTCCAGATACAATTGGACTAGATCCAGAAAAGTAATCTTTCATGCCGACATCTTTAACTACAGTTAACGCTCCTTCTGTCCCTACTGCTCTGCGTACATCTAGTTTACCGATATCATTTAGCGGAAAGTGAGTCTGTGGGTTTGTTACATAACCTCTTACATTTCCTTTGGCATCTGCATCAGCAATAATTTTACCAATTGGCCCTTGGCCATCTACTGTTACAGTAAGTTTTTGGTTCCCTTTTAACATTGCTCCCATCATTAATGTAGCTGTCATTGTTCTACCAAGTGCAGCTGAAGCTGTCGGCCAGGTATAATGTCGCGTTTGAGCTTCTTGCACACTTTCTGTTGTCAGCGCACTATACGCACGTATTTGTCCTCCAAAAGCTAATGCTTTCACAATATAATCTTTCGTCATTACATCATTTCTCCTTTTATTTGCTCATGTGTCATTGCGATATTGCACACATTGTGTTCATTTCATATTTTAGTTCAATTTATTTTACTGGTTCACCTTAAAAAATGCTAAATATTTGTTTACGCAAAATATTTTCTATTTCAAGTAATAATAAAACGCCTCTTTCTACTATCCACTATGATAGCAAAAAGAGACGTCTTTGTTCAGTCATTAATTTCTGTTACTTGGATCGTTAGGATCACTTGGATTGCTAGGTTTGTCGATATTTGGTGATTGTTCGTGTCCAGTTGTATCACGATCACCTTCATTATCGTCTTCTTCATCTTCTTGACGGTTATCTTTACTTACATCATTTAATGATTGCTCTTTACGAACATCCTCATATGATTTACCGTATTTTCCGTCTTTGAATTCAGAGTCTTCTTTATTAACTACCTCAGCACTGTCATAATCTACTTCAGGTAATACACCATCGTAGAATAATGAATGAATTTGTTCAGCGACTAAAGTTTCTTCAGTTAATAATGATTCAGCAATCAACTTCAATTGTGATTTGTGTTCTAGCAAGATATCTTTACAACGATCATATTGTTCTTTGATGATACGTTGTACCTCTTTATCAATTTCATAAGCAATTTGTCCAGAATATTCTGGTTCACCTTGCATATCTTTACCAAGGAATACTTGACCATTACTGCTACTAGAGAACTGAATTGGACCAAGTTTCTTACTCATACCATATTCAGTAACCATTTGACGTGCGATTTGCGTTGCACGCTCAAAATCATTTGATGCACCTGTTGATACTTCATTAAAGTTAATATCCTCAGATACACGACCACCTAGCAGACCACAAATCTTATCTAATAATTCTGGTTCAGTCATCAAGAATCTATCTTGCTTAGGTAACATCATTGCATAACCACCAGCTTGACCACGTGGTACGATTGTAACTTTATGCACGACTTCTGCTTCGTCTAGTACCATACCAATAATTGTGTGACCAGCTTCATGATGGGCTACAATATTACGTTCTTTCTTAGAAATAACACGTGATTTCTTAGCAGGACCAGCGATTACACGGTCTGTTGCTTCTTCAATATCACGCATGTCAATTTTCTTCTTACCTTCACGCACTGCAATTAATGACGCTTCATTAAGTAAGTTTTCTAAATCTGCACCAGAGAACCCTGGCGTTCTTTGAGAAATGGCTTTCAAGTCTACTGTCTCATCTAATGGTTTATTCTTAGAATGTACATGAAGAATTGCTTCACGACCTTTAACATCTGGACGTCCAACTTGAATTTGTCTGTCAAAACGACCTGGACGTAATAATGCAGGGTCAAGAATATCTGGTCGGTTAGTTGCAGCAATCATTATGATACCTTCATTCTCACCGAAACCATCCATTTCAACAAGTAATTGGTTAAGTGTTTGTTCACGTTCATCGTGACCCCCACCAACACCAGCACCACGTTGACGACCGACTGCATCAATCTCATCAATGAAAATGATACATGGTGCATTTTTCTTAGCATTTTCAAATAAATCACGTACACGGCTCGCACCGACACCGACAAACATCTCAACAAAGTCAGAACCACTAATTGAGAAGAACGGTGTGCCAGCTTCACCAGCTACTGCTCGCGCAAGTAATGTTTTACCTGTACCAGGAGGGCCAACTAATAACACACCTTTAGGTATGCGTGATCCCATTTGCTTAAATTGCTTATTATCTTTTAAGAAGTCTACAATTTCAACTAACTCTTGTTTTTCTTCATCTGCACCTGCTACATCAGAGAAGCGTACACGTTTTTTCTGACTGTCGTACATTTTAGCTTTGGATTTACCAAAGTTCATCATACGACCGCCACCGCCGCCGCCACCTTGAGCTTGGCTAAGGAAGAAAATAAATAAAAGAGCAATTATTAATACTGGAATGAGCGTTGTTAAAATACTAACAAACACGCTTTGTTTTTCTTCTTCTTTAACTGTAAATTTCAATCCATCTTGACTTTGTGCTTTATCAGTTATTTTTTCAAGTTCTTTATCATTGTTATATAAAATAGTTGAAGAATAATCTTCACCTTTTTTCGTTTTACCGCTTACCATATAGACATTTTGTTCTGGTTGGATTTCAAGTGTCTTAAGATCACCTTTATCTAACTGCTTTACAAATTGGTTATATGTAAGTTGCTTTGGCATATTTCCATTGCCGTTGAGCCACGAAAACAAGCCGAATATAATAACGCCAATGATTGCAATAACTAGCACATTACGAAAGGCCTTCTGCATGCGTCGTTTCCTCCTACTTCAATAATAAAACTAACAAAAATTGTAACATAACGCGTCTGCCAAAGGCTAGTATTTCAACTTTTGCGCGTCGTTTACAATCCATGATGTTTTAGTTTAATTTTTAAATTATTTCCCCATAAACACCAACTAAAACTACTAACTTAAAATACTTATATTATATCGTATCAATTGTCGTAATATATTAACCAAAATCCGTTTTATATTAATAAATTTTCAATTGATTAATATTAGACAATTTTATTAGGTTAGAAATTATAGTATACAATAACTTTGTAATTGAATAAATTTAGTTGCTTATGCTTATGAGTAAACTTCAGGCTTTAGTGTACCAATATATGGCAAGTTTCTATAATGCTCAGCATAATCCAAACCATAACCAACAACAAATTCATCAGGAATTTTTTTACCGACATATTTAGCTTCGATATTTGCTTTACGGCGGTTAGGCTTATCTAACAGCGTCACGATTTCTAATGAATTTACGCGTCGTGACTGCAATAATTCTGTGATTGACTTTAATGTAGTACCTGTTTCTAAGATATCTTCGATAATTAATACATCTTTATTTTCTATTGAAGAACCTAAATCTTTTAAAATTTGAACTTCACCTGTCGATTCTGTACCACCGTGATAACTTGAAACATCCATAAAATCAATTGCCAAGTGTGTATCAATTCGTTTGATCAAGTCTGCCATAAACATGACTGACCCTTTCAATATTCCGATACAAACTAATGGCTTTCCTTGATAATCCTTTGTAATTTGTTCGCCCAAATCTTTACAAATTTGGTTAATATCTTCTTCACTTAATAATATTTCTTTCAAATCATCACGCATTGTTATTCCTCTCCCATATTACTTATTGATATTAATTCATTATATTTTTGCTTTAAAAACAAAGTCCCAACTGCAATTATTTCTTCATCGGCAGTAACTATTACAGGCATTTCTTCACGTTGTCGTTGTATTATTTTCTCATCAATAAATAACCTGCTCACCTTTTTATGCCCAGTGCTACCATTCAATTCATATTTATCGCCAACTTGTCTTGTTCTTATAGTTAATGGAAATTCATCTTGTGGTAAGTCAGCTTGAATTTCAATATTATAGCGACTAAAAGTATATGTGCCTGGTTGATTGACCTTTATCTGAGAAAGCGCTTGTTCATAATTAGCCATTAAGATAAATTTATCATAAGCGATATGAATTATCCATTTATCTGTAGTGTATAATGTGCATTGTGCATGGTTACTTGCTATTTGTGTTAGCCATGATTCATACATCTTTTCAGATATCGGTTGTTCTAACGCTAATTTATCAATTAATTTATCTAATACAACTATTTTAACAGTATGTCGCAATTTTAAAAATTCACTTCTAGAAAAATGCATTTCATGATTGTTTGTCTCTGCTTTAACCTTATTTAATATAAAGTGATCTGCTTCTTGATGTATTACATTCAATTGTTCATCATGCCAAGCTTTTAATTTCAGCAATTGTTGTGTCGACAATTGTCTATTTTCATCTATTGCTGGCAATAAACGATTACGGATGTCGTTTCTGACATATTGATTATCTTGATTTGTTTCATCTTCAAAAAATGGTACGTGTTGTTCATGCTGATAGGTTCGGATTTCTGATTTAGATACCGCTAACAAGGGTTTAGCAAGTACATAATTCTTTCTAAGAATACATTCATCCATACCCAACTTACTTCTCGTAGAACGTCCGGTCATAACCCGATAAAATATCGTTTCAATCTGATCATCTAAGTGATGTGCAGTAAGTAACACATCCGCTTCAAGTTCTTCCATCATTTGATCAAACCATGCATATCGCAATGTACGTGCCTCATTTTCTATACTATTACCTGCTGCAATGACATGGGATAAATCTAATTCATGCACAAATAAGTCAACGCCATGTTGCTTACAATAACGTTGCATAAATGCCTGTTCTGTTTTAGCAGCTGTTCTTATTCCGTGATTAACATGTAAACATGTAATTTGGCGATAGGTTTGACGATAGTTGGTCAACAGTTGATGTAATAACACCATACTATCCACGCCTGTGGAAATCGCTAGCACAATATGGCTATCACTATGCCATGCATTTGTATTCACTTCCACATTTTCCACCTCACTCACATAAATAATAAACTACGCCTACAGTACAATTAACTATACAATAAAAAAGAGACTGTTTCCTCAAATAAGAAAACAGTCTTTGATTGATAGCGACAAACTTATTTATATCTTACAAGCTTATTTCCAACAACCTTCTATATTTCCTTGAAACAGCCTTTATATTCTATAACGATTAGCGCTTAGCGCCTTTTCCACCACGTCTAGATTCTGTTTGACGTTTAATAGAAGTTAACTTATCTTCACTGTCTTTCAAAAAGTTAGTTAATTTCTTCTCAAAATCTTCTGCTTTTTGTTGTGGTTGTTTATAACTTGGTTTACTTTGAGGTTTACGAGGACGATCTTTTGCTTTTTTAATTGAAAGACTAATCTTTCCATCATCAGCGATTGACAATACTTTAACTTCAACTTCATCTCCGACAGTTAAATGATCTTCTACGTTTTCTACGTAATTATCCGCAACCTCACTTATGTGAACTAAGCCACTTTTCCCTTCAGGAAGTTCGACAAACGCGCCAAACTTTTTAATTCCAGTGACTTTACCTTTAAGCTTGTTTCCTACTTCGATTGACATAGTGTAAATAAATCCTCCCGATTCGTTTCGATTTTAACTTTATTATATGCCTGTTTACACAATTTAACAATGGTATTATGATTCAAAAAAATAAATTTTCTTATTTATCTTCTTTAGACGATTTTTCTTGGCCTGTGCTTTTATCCCCAGGCAACTTAAATACAACTTCGCCATCATTACTTAAATAATAATCATCGCGTGCAATTTTTTCTATATAACTTTTATCATTTAGATTATTTAATTTCTCTTTTAACGCTAATTCTTCATCTTGTTGCTTTTGGTATTTTTGTTCCTTTTGTTGACGTTCTACTGCATCGTCATTGTTACTCTGAATTTGAGTGACAAGCATTATGGACAAAATGATGATAATAGCTAACAATATGCCACCAAAGAATGTCACACGTTTACGCACAACGCGATTTCTCATTCTTTGTTGTTGTTTTTTTCTATTTTCTGCAGAGGTATACGTATTACCTATTTGTTCAACCTTTTTACTCATTCGCTTGTCACCACCTTTTTTAATTTTCACTGACTTTTTCTTCTTTAATAATTTCATACATGCCCTTTGCATTTTCTTTTGTAGCATGTTCACTAAGTCCTGTTACTTTGACAGTAACTATTTTTTGACCAAAACGAATCACTAATTCATCTGTTTCCTTTATGTCAGTACCTGCTTTGGCAACTGAACCGTTTACAGTTATGCGTCCTTGGTCACTGATTTCTTTCGCCAGTGTTCTACGTTTAACTAGTCTAGATACTTTGAGATATTTGTCTAATCTCATATTTCGTCTCCTCCTTGCTCTAAAATATTTTTTAAAGCTGCCTCATCAAGTGTCTTATTTTTGGTTTTATCATACATCTTCAAGAAATGCTCTGCAAATACTTTTTCAAACTTCACTCTATCAACTTTACCCTCTTTTGATTTCGCTGTTGACCAAATTTGCTTTAAATCTTCTATGTTATTGGCCTCTTCATCAGCAAAAATATGTGGGTGTCTGCGAATCATTTTAGCCGATAAACTCTCAACGATTTCGTTAATATCAAAATATCCAGACTTCTTACCAATACTTGCATGTAGTAGTACTTGCAACAGAATGTCGCCCAATTCTTCGATCATATGCCAATCATCTTCATTATCGATTGCTTCAAACAACTCAAATGTTTCTTCCAATAAGTAACGCTTTAATGATTGATGCGTTTGTTCTTTATCCCAAGGACAACCGTGTTCATCATCTACTAATTGTTCAATAATTTCAGTAGCAAAGTAGAAGTCACTATAGTATTCGCTATCTTGCGTTAATCTAGGAAGAAAGACACTTGTAAGGTTTGTAAATCGTGCCTCTTCATGATCCAATTCGTAAAGCGGCACTGCAGTAACTTGCGCTTCATTCCCCTTTGCACCATCTACTATATATACGATATGTTCATCTTTATAACGTTCCATTAATGTCACTTTCAAATCGCCAGCAACCATTGCGCTATATACTTGCGTAATGAGTGTATGATTACGGCCATTTAATTGATTAGCCTTGATTGAAGTAGCATCAAGCATAGTAAAACCGTCGTTTGGATCTATTTTTACCGCTTCAAATATATCATCGATAAAACTTTTCCCACCTAAAATTTCTACTTCAATATTATCATGTGTTGCTGCATAGGCTTCTAATTTAGAAGTTGTCGTTTCCGCAACTCTAGGATGCCCTGGCACAGTATAAACAATCGTTTCATTTTTACTCGCTTCTAACAATTGATTCACAATTGTATCGTAAACATCATCGAAAGTTGTATTATTTTCATAAACAGCATCAAAACCTTGAAATTCGATACCTTCATCTTGTAAAGATGCAATAACTGGGTGTTCTAATGTTCTAGTAAATACTCGAGGCTGATTTTTCAAAAATTTATAAATACCTAAAGGCAAGTCATCTAAACCATAGTTTCCTAGACCTACAATCGTAATATGTTGTGTCATTAACGTTTCCCTCTCTTCATATGATAAAGCTTATCTCCAAATGGCAAATGTTTTAACTCTCTATAGCTCAACAATTGCATTTGCACAATTGCCAATATAATGACACCAATTCCTACCATCGCTGCAATTAGCAATTCGATGAGACCACCGATACGTGAATCAGTAGAAATGACAAATAATGTACATTGTACAGCTACAGTTAACAAGACCATTGTTGCAATTAACTTTAGTACAAATTGAGTCATTGATTGAAATTTATAATGCTTTAATACTTGGTAATGTAATAATATTACAAATACAATGAGTGAGAGTACAGTACTTACACTACCGCCTAACATCAATAATTGTGGAATTAATAGGATATTTAACAACGCTTTGCATATAATCCCAATTATAAATGCGATAAACACTGGTTTCACTTTTTGTCTAACTTGTAATAACGCAATATCTATCATGATCAAAGATACACAGATTACCGTCAACATATATATAGCCAATGTTCCGGTTAAGCTGTCATATTTAAAAAACACACTATTCATTAATGGCAATAAATTTATCAAACCGATACCTGCAGCAACACTAATAAGGACTGTTATTTTTATCGATGCATTTGCATAGCGATTGATTAACACATGCTGTTGTTCCTTTATCGCTTCTGTCAATAATGGAATGAGTACAAAGCTAAACGTCGTAGTCACAATCAATCCCATTTGAATAAACGAGGCACCGCGATCATAGATTCCTTTTTGAGTAGCAGCATCCTGAAAGTCTAAACCAGTATGCATAAGTGCATGTAGCACAGTAAAACTATCCACCACTTGCCAAACAATAACGATTAACTGACTGACAGCAAAAACGACAATCGCAATAGTCAACTGTTTCCACGCTATATCAGCTTTGCGTTTCACAACTTTGAAAGGTCTTTTCTGCATTAAAAATAAACTCGATGCTAGAAAGCCAGCTGCCGAACCTGCGATTGCTAACATGCCTGACTGATAGATTGACCAATGTTGCAACAAGTATAGCAATACGGCAATCATAATAATACCGACCCGGACAACTTGCTCAATCACTTGTGACATCGCTGGTATATTCATCTCATGTTGCGCTTGATAATAACCTCTCAGCACGCCTAACACACCGACAAACAGATAACTAAAGCTTGCTGCTCTCAACATGGGTGCTAAATTTACATCTCCCATCAATATCGCTATCCATTTGGCACTGATTAATAACATAATAAAAAATATACCGCTGAAAATTTGCAAGACAAACAATACATTCGTGTATTGCTTATCCTTGCCTGATGAGCCAAACGTCTGAGTCACAGCACTAGGAATGGCATTCATTGTCAATATAACGCCTAATGCAACAATTGGATATATTTGTTGATATGCATATAAACCTTCATCACCTAATATATTTTGATAAGGTATGCGATAAATTGCACTCAACACTTTGACTATAATGAGTGCTACTGTTAGAACTACAACACCATTAAATGCAGAACGTTGCGTTTCATGTTGCTTATTCTGCTTCATCAGCAAATTCCATACTTTCTTCAATACATTTAGCTAAGAATTTTAAATTTTCGAGCCAAGTCTTAGTTTTATTTAGTGTCACCTTCATTTTACCATCTTGGACACCTACTTTCATCGCTCGTCCAAGTGGTTGTGTATGTTTAAATAGGCTCTCACCATTGATTTCAGTCGTTCCCTTTTCAGACATATACACTTCGACTTGCTTGCCAGTATCCTTGATCAATGTAACACCAGCATGTAGGGCATGAACCTTAATTTCCATCATATCTAATAAACGTTCCACTTCAACCGGATATTCATTAAAGCGATCTATTAATTCGTCTTTAACGTCCATTAATTGTGCTTCGGTCTCAATTTTACGTAATTTCTTATATATTTCTATCTTAGCTTGTTCATTTTGAATATATTCTGCCGGTAAATACGCATCGATATTCAATTCTATTTCAACTTCTGGTGCATCTGCTTGTTCTTCAGTAATTCCTCGTTTTTCATTTACTGCTTCTTCTAACATTTGTGAGTATAAGTCAAAGCCGACAGAATCAATAAAGCCGTGCTGTTGTTTACCTAGAAGATTACCCGCGCCTCGAATATTTAAATCGCGCATTGCAATTTTGAAACCAGAACCTAGTTCTGTAAACTCTTTAATTGCTTGCAAACGCTCTTCTGCTGACTCTGTCAAAACTTTATTCGTAGGATGTAAAAAGTACGCATAACCTATACGACTAGAACGTCCAACTCTACCTCTCAATTGATATAACTGGCTCAATCCAAAGCGATCAGCATCTTCTATGATTAATGTATTAGCATTTGGTACATCTACGCCTGTTTCAATAATCGTCGTCGTCACAAGAATGTCGTATTCATGATTAATGAATCCTAACATTGTTTCTTCTAAATCACGTTCACTCATCTGACCATGGGCCACTCCAATATTAGCGTCCGGCATAAGCATCTGTAATTGTTCGCGTTTCTCATATATAGACTGCACTTTATTGTATAAATAGAATACTTGTCCTTCTCTAGAAACCTCTCGTTCTAAAGCTTCTTTAATAAAGTTAGCATTTTGTTCTAAGACATATGTTTGCACAGGGAAGCGATTTTCAGGTGGTGTCTCAATTACCGATAAGTCTCTAACACCTAACATACTCATGTGTAAGGTTCTTGGAATTGGCGTTGCCGTTAAAGTTAAAACATCTACATTAGTCTTTAATGTCTTGATACGTTCTTTATGTCTAACGCCAAAGCGCTGTTCCTCATCGACAATTAACAAGCCTAAGTCTTTATAATGGATATCCTTACCTAGTAGTTTATGTGTACCTACTACGATATCTACAAAGCCAGACTTCAATCCCTCTTTCGTTTCTTTAATTTCCTTTGTAGTTCTAAATCTACTGATTAATTGAATTTCGACTGGAAAATCTTGCATACGCTCTATCAATGTTTCATAGTGTTGCTGCGCCAAAATAGTCGTAGGTACTAAAAATGCAACTTGCTTACCTTCCATTACTGCTTTAAACGCTGCACGAACTGCTACTTCTGTCTTACCATAACCTACGTCACCACAAAGTAATCTATCCATTGGCTTTTCAACTTCCATGTCACCTTTAATTTCATCGATTGATTTACTTTGATCGGGTGTTAACTCATAAGGGAAATCTAATTCAAAATCATTTTGTTCTGCTGTGTCTGGTCCGTATTTATAACCAACAGACATTTCACGTTCTTTATATAATTCGATAAGCTCATCAGCTATATCTTCAACACTTTGTTGTACTTTGGCTTTTGTTTTTTTCCATTCTGTTCCACCTAATTTATTTAACTTAGGTGATTTATCTTCTGAGGCAACATATTTCTGAACTTGATCCATTTGGTCTACAGGTACAAAGAGTTGATCCGTACCCTTATATTGCAATTTGATATAGTCCTTATGAACACCTGCAACTTCAAGTGTTTCTACACCCAAATAACGACCAACACCATGGTGTACATGGACAATATAGTCACCGACCTTTAGGTCTTGATATGATTTGATTTTTTCTGCATTCGTTAACGTTTTCTGTTGCTTCGGTTTCTTTTTTTGCTTTGATTTAAACAATTCTCGCTCTGTTACAACGACAAGTTGCATATATGGTAATTCAAAGCCTTCAGACAAGCTGCCTTCTGTAATGATTGCGCTTCCCGTTTGATGGTTATCACTCACAGTATCTACAAAAGTCGGAATATGCATTTCATTTAGCATTGACTGAATTCGCTCTTTTTTCACTTCTGTTTCTGCTAAAACCACTACAGTATAGTCATTTTTGATATAACGCTGGAATTCTGAACGCATAATATCGTACTGACCATAAAATTGTTGCACTGGTTTACACGAGAACTTAATAATACTTTGAATTGGCACTGACATCGTTGCAGTAAATAACGTAAAGTAAGTTACTGGATGACGCTTCAACAATGTTTCAAAACCATCATAAGCTAAGAAAGTTTGACCGATAAATCCTTTACCACTTTCAATTAAATTTTGAATAAATTCATCTACTTCTGTCGTTAATGTCGTCTCTGTTTCTTTGACTCTATTAAATTCATCAACTGCTATAATTGCATCAGATTTGAAGTAATCCATAATCGTAGCAGGAGACTCATACATAAACGCAACCAATCGTCGTAAGACTTGATGATCAAATAATGAGTCTTCAAATAATTTGAAACTTTCATATGTTTCTTTCAAATCATTACGTACTGCTTTGTCTATTTTAGGCCTTGTCATTTCATAGGCTTCTTTTAACTTTTGCTTTGTGTGACTAATCACTTCATCAGTAATGATATAGTCACTCGCAGTTGTGATTTCTACACTTTCTAAATTAGACTCTGAACGTTGTGTCTCAACGTCAAAATCACGAATTGAATCGATTTCAGTATCAAAGAGTTCTATTCTTACTGGGTCACCTATCAGTGGATAAATATCGATAATACCACCGCGTAATGAGAATTCTCCTATATGGGACACGACACTTTCCCTACGATAGCCCATGTTTACTAGTTTATTTAATAACGCATCAATATCAATGTCATCTCCTACAGAGAGCGACATTTGATGTGCTTGCCACATATCTACAGGCGTCAACCATTTTTTCAATCCGTTTAATGGTACGATAAATAAGCCTCTCTTTTCTTGAGCAAGTGCCGTTAATGTACGTACACGTTCACTCATAAATTGAGGGCTTTGTGTTGAGAATTCTTCGGTCATGATATCTTGCAATGGATATTTATAAATATGCTCTGCATCAACAAATTGTAACAAGTCATTTTCCAACTTATCTGCTTGATACAAGTTATTTGTAACAACTAATAACTGCTTAGAGCTATTCAAATATTTCTCAGATATAATTGTTGCTTTAGCAGCCGAAGATAAGCCGGTAACGAGGACATTTTCCTTACCGAACACTTCATTAAGTTCTTGATAACGTTTGTCTTCATTTATATATTCTGTAATTATCGATTTCAATTTACTTCACCATTATATTCATTCATCACGTTATCAAAGCGAGATGTTTCAATAAATGCTTCAACTGCACGTGCAGAATGTTCTATTACTTTATTCATTGTTTTCATTTCTTGGTCTGAAAATCTTTGTAATACATAATCAACAATTGCCATACCATTTGAAGGGCGATCCACACCTATACGAATACGTTTAAATTGATCAGTGCCTAAGGCTTGTATAATTGACTTCATGCCATTATGTCCACCTGCACTACCCTTTTGTCGTAAGCGTATCTCACCTTGTGGTAAATCCAGATCATCATATAACACAAGTAAGTCATCTATGTCGATATCATAATATTTCATTAATGGTCCTACCGCTTCACCAGATAAATTCATTAATGTTAAGGGTTCAATAAACATTACCTTTTCACCAGCGATGCGCTCAATTGTATACGCGCCTTTAAACTTTTGTTTATCTAGCGTAAATTGATTACGTTCTAAAAGATAATCTATAACTTCAAAGCCAATATTGTGTCTTGTTAATTCAAAACGTTTCCCAATATTACCTAAGCCTACAATACACTTCATCAAGTTACCTCCATTTTTACTATACCTTTGAAATACAAACAATTAAGTAGCCATTTGTAAAGCAAAGACTCTACATTTTTCTAGTATCAATCACTATAATAACATAAAAAAGCACCTGCTTAACGTATTAAGCATGGTGCTTTTCCATATTCAATATGATGTCTAGACGACAACGATTATTCAGAATATAAAAGTTCGAATTATTCTTCTTCTTTTTCTTCTGTTTCTTCGTCTTCTTCACCAACAACAGCTGGCTCTTCAGTTTCTGATTCGCCTTCCATTGCTTCGATTTCTTCTTCTGTTGGTTCTTCAGTTGGAGGAACAACAGTAACTACTGAATCAGTAGCTTCGTTTTCAATTGTGAAGTCACCAGAAACTTTGATATCTTCAACAGCTAAGCTGTCGTTGATTTCTAATTCTGTAATATCTACTTCGATAGCTTCAGGAATGTTATCTGGAGTAGCTGTTACTTCAAGGTTGAATAATGGTTGTTCAACAACGCCGCCTTCTTTAGCGCCTGCTGCTTCACCAACTAAGTGTACTGGTACTTCAACAGTACGTTCTTCGCTCATGTTGATAGCTAAGAAATCGATGTGAGTGATTTGGTTTTTAAGTGGGTCGAATTGGTAGTCTGAAACCATAACTTTGATAGTTTTAGAACCTACGCCTAATTCGATAACACCGTTACGACCAACTTCACGGATAACTTTGATGAATTCAACTTCATCAACTTTAACTGAAGTGTTTTTAGTACCGAAACCGTAAACAACAGCTGGTACTTTACCGATATTTCTTAATGCTTTAAGGTCTGCACGTGTTTGCTTACCTTGACGAATAATTGACTTTAATGAAGCCATATTCATTTTCCACCTTTCATCATCTGCTCTATCAAATAGAGCCCCTCACTTGCCCATCAACGCCATGTTGCTTGCAAGTGTTTATTTTGTTCGTCTAATCACGAACGGAACTATTATACCGTTATTGTAATATTTAGTCAAATAGCACACTAACTGATTCGCGTTCGTAAACTCTAATAATTGCTTGTGCTAATAAACCAGCTACAGATAATTCTTTTGTGTTACTTGGTTTGCGGCTATCTTCTAATTGAATAGAATTTGTAACAACTAATTCTTTAATTGCTGAATTTTCAATACGCTCTTTGGCAGGACCAGAAAGTACAGGGTGCGTACAACAAGCATAAACTTCCTTCGCACCTTTGTCTTTTAACGCTTGTGCAGCTAATGTAATTGTACCAGCAGTATCGATAATATCATCAATAATAATAGCTGTTCTGCCTTGAATATCACCAACTATATTCATCACTTCTGCTACGTTTGGCTTCGGTCTACGTTTATCGATAATAGCAATTGGTGTTTTCAAGATGTCTGCAAGTTTACGTGCTCTTGTTACACCACCATGGTCTGGAGATACAACAACACATTCCTCTAAATCAATATTTGTTTCATTCTTAAAGTGTTCTGCCAAAATTGGAACACCCATTAAGTGGTCGATTGGCATATCGAAGAAACCTTGAATTTGAGGTGCATGTAAATCAAGTGCGATCATTCTATCTGCACCAGCTGTTTCAATTAAGTTTGCAACTAACTTAGCAGTAATTGGCTCACGACTTCTTGCTTTTCTATCTTGTCTAGCGTAGCCATAGTATGGTACCACAATATTGATATTTGCAGCAGAAGCACGTTTACATGCATCTATCATAATAAGTAATTCCATTAAATGTAGGTTAACAGGATATGATGTTGGTTGAATGATAAACACATCGCAACCACGGATACTTTCTTCGATATTAATTTGAATTTCACCATCACTAAAGCGTTTCACTGAACATTTTCCTAGTTCGATTCCAACTTTATCTGCTACTTCTTGGGCTAACGGTTCATTACCTTTCAAAGAAAATATTTTCAAAGCAGAATTCTTATACTCATTGTTTAACATTTATAGTCCTCCAATTAATTCGTTCAATTAGTTTTATTTACGTATATGGCAAAATTTAAATTTTCTCTCAACATGAGTCTGCAAGTTTTGGTATTTTTACATTACGTTATCTTAAACTTAACAGATTACATCATTTTTTCTAAACAATGCACATTTATTTTTTTAGATAGCCTTCTTTTGTCGTTTGTTTAGATCTTGCAAGAGCCAAACTATCTTCCGGAACATTGTCCGTAATTGTGGAACCCGCCGCAATAAACGAGCGATCTCCTAATGTAACTGGTGCCACTAAGTTTGTATTACAGCCGATGAACGAATCATTGCCTATAATTGTTTTAAACTTGTTGACGCCGTCATAGTTCACAGTAATAGAACCACAACCGACATTGGTACGCGCACCAATTTCTGCGTCTCCGATATAGCTCAAGTGTGGCAGTTTTGCACCTTCTTTTACTACAGATTTCTTAACTTCTACAAAGTTGCCGACTTTAACTTTGTGCCCTAGGTCAGCACCTGGACGCAATTGCGCAAACGGACCGATCGTCACTTCGTCCGCAATCGTTGCTTCGTTAATTACTGATTGTTTAATAGTTACATTTGCTCCAACTTGACTATTCGTTATTTCAGAATATTGACCAATGCTTACATCGGAACCGATTACAGTCTTGCCAGCTAATTTTACACCTGGTTCAATAATTGTATCTTCTCCTATAATTACATCCGTGCCAATATAAGTCGTGGCAGGGTCGATGATTGTTACCCCATTACGCATGTGAAATGTATTGATACGTTTACGAAAAGCTCGCTCCGCTTCATTTAACATAACGCGATCATTCACACCCATAATTTCATCAAAGTCATTCGTATGATGTACTTCAACTACACCTTGATCATCTAAAATAAGCGACAATACATCAGGTAAATAGTATTCACCTTGTGCATTATCATTTTTTACTTTTGCTAGCTTGTCAAATAAAGTTTGATTATCAAAAGCAAAGATACCAGAACTAATCTCATTTATTTGCTGTTCTTCTATGGTAGCATCCTTTTGTTCTACGATTTTAACCAAATGATTATTTGCATCTCTAACTATACGCCCATAACCAAATGGATTTGATGCTGTAGCAGATAGAACTGTAGCTTGTGCTTGATTTGTCTCATGATGAGTTATGAGTGCTTCCAATGTTTGTTGTGTGATTAATGGCGTATCACCACAAACGACTAATGTTGTCCCTTGTTTATCTTCCAAATGCTCACTTGCCATTTTAACTGCATGTGCAGTACCTAATTGTTCTTCTTGAAAGCTATAAAGTGAATCATTACCTAACGTTGCTTTGACACTTTCTGCGCCATGACCAACGATTGTTACAAGTTGTTCGACTCCTGATTGTCTTACATTGTCAACAACATGTTCAATCATAGATTTACCTGCAACTTCATGTAATACTTTGTATTTCTTTGATTTCATACGTGTACCCTTACCGGCTGCGAGTACGATTGCATGTCTTTGCATGTATGTTAACCCTCCATTAAAATATACACTTCCTTATTATTATAATTTAACGCTAGTACCACTTTCAAGGCTCAAAGCATCGATATTAAATAATAGACACTTTTTCTTGCACTAAATTAAAAATATTTCACAGTTAAATTGTCATCTTTTATGATTTGGGAAAACGTTTTATCCAATTTATGAAAGCATGTTCATTTTCATGTTGATATGCATTCATTTATTTCTCAAAATTTCTACTACTAGCTATTTATGTCGCCTAATTATTCAAATTAGCTAAGTAAATACAGTAAAAATACATTCATTAATATATTTCTTGTTAATTTTTTATTTTTTGTCACCTTTACATTTTATAATTTATTTCAAAAATAATATTTATCTGTTGTAACAAAAAAGAAGGTGGAATTGTTCAATTAAGAACAATTCCACCTTCTTTTTTTATGATATTAATCACTATACCACATCTCAAATTGTTTTAAATATTAAGCTTCCTCATTTGAATCTTCAGACGAAGCTTGTGCATTCCTATCTGGAATGACTTCATCCGTTTCATCATATACTTTCATCACTGCATCTTGAATTTCTTGTCTCATTTCTGAGTTGATTGGATGCGCGATATCTCGGAATTCACCATCTGGTGTACGCTTACTTGGCATTGCGACGAAAAGACCTGTGTTGCCTTCAATTACACGTAAATCATGCACGACAAATGATTCATCTAAAGTAATTGATACAAGTGCTTTCATTCTTCCATCTGTTTGTATTTTTCTAAGTCTTACATCTGTCACTTTCATGTAGTGAGCCCCCCTAGTATCTCTTTGTTAGAAGCTTAACAATTGCATTAAAAATTATATTCCCTTATTTTACTTTTGCTATTAATTCAATTTCTACTTTAACATCTTTAGGTAATCTCGCTACCTCAACACAGCTTCTCGCTGGTTGATGTGTGTCAAAGTACTTGCCATAAACTTCATTTATATTTTGAAATTCATTCATATCAGCAATAAAAATTGTAGCTTTAATGACTGAATCTAAATCAGATCCAGCTTCATCTAATACAACTTTTAAATTTTCTAATACTTGTGTAGTCTGTTCTTTAACATCGTCACTGACAATTTCACCATTTAAATTTAATGGGATTTGTCCTGATGTAAATACCAAACCATTAATTTCAGTTGCATGTGAGTATGGCCCCAATGCTTCAGGCGCCTTTTGTGTATTAATTGTGTTCATGATGCCGTAACCGCTCCTTTAAGAAAATTTAGTTAAACTGTTGCCTGTTTCTACCTTAAATTCTTGATTGTATTCGTCTACATCAGATAGTCTAACTAAGGAAGTATAATCTTCAATCAATCTTTGTTTAACTTCTTTTGATTCTACTAGTACCGATACCCCTTTAACATGTGCTTTAAACTCATTCATTAAATTCATCACGCCATTAATAGAGCCACCCGCTCTCATGAAATCATCAACGACGAGTACATTAGAATTTTCAGGCAATGTGCGTTTCGACAATACCATTGTTTCAATTTTACGTGAAGATCCTGATACGTAATTAATCGATACCGTTGAGCCTTCTGTCACTTTATTATCTTTACGAATAACAACAACAGGTAGATTTAGTACATTGGCCACAGCGTTGGCTAACGATATACCTTTTGTCGCAATCGTAACAATAGCGTCCAATTCTTCATCCATATATAGCGTTGCAATTAATTTACCTACACGGTTTAATAATGACGGATTCCCCATGAGGTCAGATAAGAACAAGTATCCACCTGGTAATAAACGATCCTTCTCTTGAAGTCTTTCTATAATATCGTCAATGACTTCATTTGCTTCAGCTTTACTCATTTTAGGCTTATACGTTACTCCACCACTGGCACCTGCTGTTGTAATAACTGTTCCTAACTTTTCCTTTTGAAAAGTAGTCTTGATAATTTGCACGTCTTCACTGATTGAAGATTTTGCTTGTTTAAATTTTTGTACGAAATATGTTAATGGTATCAATTTATTGGGGTTGTTCATTAAATATTGAGTCATATAAACGATACGTTCACTTCTTTTATAACGCATTTAGCTCATCCCTTCTCCTATCCTAATAATCTTACTAAATACACTTCATTACAACAGCCATTCACTGCATTATACACATGTCTTGCTTGTCGTTCCTTTTGTGTCAGTCCATAAACTGTTGGTCCACTACCACTCATCACTGCACCATCTGCACCACTTTTTAGCATGTTGCGTTTTATTTTTAAAATTTCAGGACACACCTTGCTCGAAACAGGTTCCAGTTGATTTGAAAGGCTACTGCATAACAATTCATAATTCCCTGTGTTTAAAGCCGTTTTGCAGTCTTCCGTATTGATAGTTTGCAAATGACTTAAATCTAATTTCTTAAATATATCTGGTGACGATATTCCAATATTAGGTTTAGCAACAACGACCCATGCAGAAGGCGGCTTGTTTAGAAAGTTGATTTTCTCTCCTTTACCTTTGCATAGAGCGGTTTTACCATAAATACAAAATGGGATATCTGTTCCTATCGAAATACCAAGCTCACATAGTTCTTCTAATGGCCTATTTAATTTATAGAGGCGATTCATCCCTCTCATTGTTGCCGCAGCATCAGTTGATCCACCTGCTAATCCTGCCGAAACCGGTATATTTTTATCAATAGTTATTGTAATACCTTGTTGTAAATTATAGGTTTTCTTCATTAATTCTGCAGCTTTATATGCCAAATTTTTACTATTAGAGGGAACATAAGTTTGTTCAACATCGACAACAATCTTATTGTCTTGTCGCAGCTCAAATGACAAGCGATCATTTAAATCTATAGTCGTCATTATCATTTCAACTTCATGAAAACCATCATCTCGTTTAAAGAGTGTGTCTAGCGTCAAGTTTATCTTAGCTGGCGCTGTTTCATAGATCATATGTCCACCCTCTTTCAAATACGATATGGTAATACAACGATTTTAACATATTGTACGAATTGATTTGTCGGTTTTATTAAAACTTAGTGAAATATGTTGTACATCTCATAAAATCAGTATCATTTTTATGCTAAACATAGTCGCTAATCAGCTCATTGAAAACCAATATCGCAATATCTGAAATTCATTCATAAAATTAGTTCTATTTTAGCATATTCAACGACAAACAAAAAAGGTATGCTAACGTCGATAACGTCAACATACCCTCTTCTATATCTCATTAAATTTAAAGTATAAATTAAAAAGTCCGACTATATAGTCAAACTCAACCTCATTATTACTTTTTAATTAGTGCGCAACTGCTTCTTGATGGTTATCTTCTTCAAATGAAACTTGTACGTTTTCTGTTAAAACGTCAGTGTATGTATAAGACACACGCTCAAAGTTATGTTTATCTTGATCAAGCTCAACGATAAAAACTGATGGGTATGTTTCTTTCAATACACCACTTCGTTCAATCGTCTTCTTACGACCACCATTCGCTTTTAGTACAATACGGTTTCCTAATTGACAATCAAGAGTATTTTTGATGTCTCCAATAGATTTTGACATATTGCTCCACCTCGCTACAAGTTGTATAATAACACAAAATGCGCTATTTTGTCAAATAAAATATCAATTTTAGCAAGGTGCAAGCTACTTGTCAATAATTTAAAATTCTAATTCTGAGAAATTTTTCAATTCATTATATAAATCTGCATATTCTTTAATTGAAAGTGTTTCTCCACGTCTTCTTGGATCTATTCCACCCGCTTCTAACCATTCAGCAATAAGCTGTTTGTGTTCTTTTCCATTTTTAAATAAACTTTGGTAGTTGTTATTTATTGTTTTTCGTCTTTGTCCAAACGCAGCCTTTGTCATTTGGAAGAATTTTTCTTCATTATCAATGGTAACAAGTGGTGCATCTCGTTTCATTAGCTTGACGACAATCGAATCGACATTAGGTGGCGGTAAAAATACTGACTTCGGCACTGTCAATACATTACTCGTCTCGGTGTAGTATTGAGCAACAATAGATAATGAGCCATAAGCTTTTGTACCAACCTTAGCATTTAAGCGTTCTCCGACTTCCTTTTGCATCATAACGACATAACCATCAATCGGTAATGATTGTTGCATCAAATTTAACAAGATTGGCGTGGTAATATAATATGGCAAGTTAGCTACTACCATGATTTTCTTGCAATCTGCCAAATGTGTCTCAACATAGCGCGCAATATCCGCTTTCAATATATCTTCATTTATAACAGTTACGTTGTCATATGGGGATAATGTATCTGCCAATACAGGTATCAATCGTTGATCGATTTCAAATGCCATTACACGCTTAGCATGCTTGGCTAGTTGCTCAGTTAATGAACCCATACCCGGTCCAATTTCAATAACCCCTGTTTCTTCGTCAATATCACTGGCATCAATGATATTGTGAATAATGTTGACATCGATTAAAAAGTTTTGTCCTAAGCTTTTCTTAAAGCTAAAACCATAATAATTCAATAATTCCTTTGTACGTGAAGGTGTTGCAATATCTTTATGATTCACCCATTACTCACTTCCTTTCTCATTTTTTAAAGCGTCTCGAACATCTTGTTCCGTATAACCAAATGCATTCAATTTATTGAGCAATTGCTTCCCATTTGAATGACCAATATGCAACCTTCTACCTAATATTTCACGCTTTCGCCTAGCGTCTGGTCCGATAATTAAACCTAAATCAATCAACACATGCTTATCAATCGATTCGTGACCTTCTTCAAAAGGCGTACTTACGTTCAATAAAGCCTCTTTAATATCTTCAATACGTGCATGCTCTACACCAATTTTGCCACGTTTGCTTTTAGCCTTTTCTCTATCTATATATGCATGTTTAACACCTGGAATATGCTTTTGAATCGTCGTTCTTATTTTATCTCCTGGGAAATCTGGATCAGTTAATACGATGACACCCCGTGTCTCATATGCTTGTGCTATAACATCTAATGTTTGCTGATTTATTGCACTGCCATTAGTTTCTATCGTATCACAATCAACCGCTCTTTTTACTCTTTCGGTATCATCTCTACCTTCTACTACGATAAATTCATTAATCTTCAATTATAGCTTCACCTTTCATCACTTTACTTGTCCATTTGCAAATAAAAAAGACGTCGGCAGAATTTATGGTAATTACTTAGTATTCTCAATCATAACTAAGCCCTAACTCAGACCGACATCTTTTGTAATATCTTTATGCTTTTAAGTTGAATAATCTTTCAGCATTTTCAGTTGTTTGACGGCAAACTTCATCATAACTCACACCACGTAATTCAGCAATTTGCTCAGCGACTAACGTTACACGTTCTGGCTCATTTCTTTTCCCTCTGTATGGATGTGGGGATAGGAAGGGCGCATCTGTTTCTACGAGTAATTTATCAAATGGTACATGCTTTGCAACTTCTTTAGGTTGTTTAGCATTCTTAAATGTCACCGGACCTCCGAGTGATACATAGAAATTCAACTTGTTAATCACTTCATCAGCAATTTCTGGAGAACCACTGAAACTGTGCATGATGCCACCTACTTCTTCGGCATGCTCTTCCTTTAAAATGTCTACACAGTCTTGTGTTGCTTCTCTATTGTGAATAATTATTGGTAACTGTACTCGTTTTGCCAAAGCGATTTGCTTTCTAAACAAATCCTGTTGTACATCTTTAGGAGATTTATCCCAATGATAATCTAATCCCATTTCTCCTATACCTATAATCTTCGGATGTTCTGACAATTTTTCTATCCATTCTAAACGTTCTTCTGTACAATCTATTGCGTCAACAGGATGCCAACCAATAATACCGTAAATAAAGTCATATTGATCAATTAATTCCATCGTACGTTCAATCGTTGGTGTATCAAAACCAACGACAAACATACGATCGACGCCATTATCTCTTGCGCGTTGAATAACTTCTTCTAAATCTTCATCGTATTGTTCTGCATTTAAATGAACATGTGTATCGATTAACATGATTTAACGACGCTCCTTAATTCATGATTACTTAATGACTGCACCATTAGGAATAGCGTTTGGCAAACTTACTAATGTTAATACGCCATCCTTTTCAGCTGATAATATCATACCTTCAGATGTTCTACCCATTAATTTTGCTGGCTTTAAGTTTGTAACAACCGCAACTTTTTTACCGATAATATCTTCTGGTTGGTAATATTGTGCAATTCCAGACACAATTTGACGTTGTTCGGTATCTAAATCCACTTGAATTTTCAAGAGTTTATCTGATTTTTTAACATTTTCAGCATCTATAATCGTTGCCGCTTTAATTTCAACTTTGTCGAAATCTTTAATATCTATTTGCGCTTTACTTGGTGCTGCTTCCACTTCTTCTGGTTCTTCTGATTTTGGTGGTTGCATAGATTGTTTAATATAATCTATTTCAACATCGCTCTCTAAACGTGGGAATATTGGTTGTGGTTTATCGATAACCACGATTGGTTGCTGTAGAGCACCATATTGTTCCACACTGCTAAGTTCATGTAATTCTGGAGAATTAATGTTTAATTGTTCAAAAATCTGTTTTGGCGCATGTGTTAAGAATGGTCTCAACAACACAGCTGCGATTCGAATGTTTTCCACTAAGTGTGCCATCACGTTGCCTAACATATCTTTTTGACTTTCGTCTTTAGCTAGTACCCATGGCGTTGTTTCATCAATATATTTATTCGTACGGCTAATTAATTTCCATACCGTTGAAAGTGCAACTGAGAATTGTAAATCATCCATATTATCATGGAATGTTTTAACTGTGTCTAAAGCCATTTGTTCCATTTCTTCATCTAATTCATGTTTGGCACCTTGATATGCAGGTAATTCACCATCAAAGTATTTATTAATCATTGATATAGTACGATTTACTAAATTACCTAAATCATTAGCTAAATCATAATTCGTACGTTCAACAAAACCTTCAGGTGTAAATACGCCATCAGAACCAAATGGTAATTCACGCATTAAATAATAACGTGTTGCATCTAAACCATATCTATCAATCAATACGTTTGGATCAACTACATTACCTTTAGACTTACTCATTTTACCGTCTTTCATTAAGATCCAACCATGTGCAAATACTTTTTTCGGTAATGGAATATCTAAAGCCATTAATAAAATAGGCCATATAATAGAATGGAAACGTACAATTTCCTTTGCCATAATATGAATATCAGCTGGCCAATATTTGTTAAATAGGCTATCGTCATCAGATAAATAACCTAAAGATGAGATATAGTTTACTAAGGCATCAATCCAAACATAAACGACATGTTTTGGGTTTGACTTAACTCGGATACCCCAATCAAATGACGTTCTAGAAACAGCTAAGTCTTCTAGACCTGGTTTGATAAAGTTATTAATCATTTCATTTTTTCGTGATGGTGGTTGAATGAAATCAGGGTTCTCGTCATAGAACGCTAATAAGCGATCTGTATATTTTGATAAATTAAAGAAGTAACTTTCTTCTTTGACTAATTCAACTTCATGACCTGAATCTGGGCTCTTACCGCCTACGATTTCTCCATTTTCGTATACAGGATCAACCAATTGTGTTTCCGTATAGTATGTTTCATCAGGAACTGAATACCAACCTTCATATTCACCTAAATAGATATCGCCTTGAGCTAATAATCGTTCGAAAATTTGTTGTACAACTTCCTTATGACGCGTTTCTGTTGTACGAATGAAATCATCGTTCGAAATTTCTAATTTATTCCATAAATCTTTAATTCCCGCTATCATTTCATCTAAATATTCTAATTCTGTTTTCCCAGCCTTTTGGGCTTTTTCTTGAATCTTTTGCCCATGTTCATCCGTACCTGTTAAATAACGAACATCATAGCCTTGCATTCTTTTATAACGTGCGATTACATCACCAGCAGTAGTAGTATATGCATGGCCGATATGCAAATTCCCACTTGGATAATATATTGGTGTAGTGATATAAAATGTTTCTTTCGCCATCAATGTTCCTCCTAGATTCTTATACTTTTAAATTATCTAAATTCATTTCTAATTTCAATGAAATTGACGTTAATTTTCAATACATTTATCATATCAGTTTCTTAAATTTCATCGGATAGAATACTCTTCATATCGTAGTTGTTTTCGTAGCTAATATTAGTGTTTCATTAAATATGATAAATAAACTCTATCTAATCTACATTACCATAAATCGTGCTATTTATGGGGATTTTCAACATATTTTTTCATGTTTTAATATGAAATTAAATCAACAATTTAACTTAAATTCTCATCATCTCAAGCTTTGTGTATTTTAATTTCTCAACGCTCCCTATGTCACACGCCATGATACGTATTATAGACATCACCTGTTTTTATATTTCTCGTTTCTGCCACTTGCTTGATCGCAGCTTTAGGCTTCATTCCTTGATTAACATAATAATCGACATGCTCAGTTATAGTCATTGTTTCATACCACGTATCATCATCTTTTGCCGTTTCACCTTCAATTAATAATACAAACTCACCTTTCACAGTGATTTCCTCTGCATTAAATTGCCTAATTAACTCATCTACACTTGCCGTAACAATTTGTTCGAATTTCTTAGTCAGTTCTCTCCCAATTGATACGCGTCGTTGCGCGTCAATTTTAGCTACTGCCTTTAACGTATCTTTAATTCTATGGGGCGATTCGTATATTATTAAGGTGCTATCTTCATACATACGTTGCTCTAAAATTTCAATTTTCTGTTTCTCTTTGCGTGGTAAAAATCCTAAAAATGTATAAGTAAAAGACGGCAATCCGCTAGCCATTAGAGCCGTTAAACCTGCATTGGGGCCCGGAACCGTTTCTACTCTCAATTGTTGTTGTCGCGCTTCTACTACTAATTCATAACCAGGATCACTGATTAATGGTAACCCCGCATCCGATACAAGTGCAATACTTAAACCTTGTTGTAATTGTTCAATTAAATAAGCTGTCTGTTGCTCTTTGTTATGATCATGATAAGATTTCAATGGGGTTTGAATATCATAATGTGCACACAATTTTTTAGTAACTCTTGTATCTTCACAAGCAATTAAATCTACATTTTTCAATGTATCAACGGCTCTATACGTAATATCTGCTAAATTCCCAATCGGAGTACCTACTAAATATAATGTCGCCATTTGTTATTCCTCACTTATTAGTTTTAATTTTTTAGCTCTGCTATAAGTTTTAATTTCATATTCTCGCTTTAAGGCATCGGATTTATTATCAAAGGTTTCTTGATAAACTAATTTTACTGGTCGCCTTATTTTTGTATATTTCGCGCCTTGTCCATTATTATGTTTCGCAACTCGTTGTTCAACATTTTTGGCATATCCTGTATATAAACTACCATCATTGCATTTAACAATATAAATATAATGTCTATCCATAATATATTTCTCTCATTTCTTCACTATATGTACCATTTTGTTGATAAATATAAAATGGGGGCTGTATTTCTAAACCTTGATTCCCACCTTTTCTGCCTTCTATTACTATCGTATGTGCAGACTTTCCTTCTTTACTATATATAAAATATAATTTCTTAGGTTCAATTTGAAATGCTCGCATCTGACTTAGTACATCCATCAACCTTTCAGCACGATGCACCATTACTAATCTACCACCTTGTTTCAATAAATGCCTCGCTGCAAAACAACAATCTTCAAGCGTACACATAATTTCATGCCTTGCTATTTTATGTGCATCCTTTTGATGTTGATGTTGTTGATTCACTTTAAAATAAGGCGGATTACACGTTACCAGACTATATTGTGCAGGTTTAAAAACTTTATGTGCATCCTTTAAATCCATATGATGCATGGTAATACGCTCATCAAGTTGATTCAACGCAATACTTCTATTCGCCATATCAACCAATTGTTCTTGAATTTCTATACCTGCTATTTGCTGATTGCCTTTATCAGATAGTAATAAAGGTATCACACCATTACCTGTGCAAATATCTAATATTTGATCATTTTTCTTAACCTTTGTAAAGTGTGCAAGTAACAAGGCATCTGTAGAAAATGAAAAAACATCATCATTTTGTATAATTTTCAAGTTTTCTTTTATTAAACAATCTAACCGCTCTCCATCGTTCAACATCAAATTCTACCTCCAAAAAAAGAGGATAAGATGGCGATGCTCATTAAGCCTATCGCTACACCTCATCCTCAACACCATTTATGATTTACTCATAAGTACACTATAATTCACTATTCACTTAATACTTCTAAACAAAATAGACAATCGTCACCTTTTCTATGCTTTCCAAATAGTTCTCCATTACAAATGTGGAAACCTTCTTTATATAACATAGCTAAATTATCTTTACTTCTAAGTGGCTTTTTTAGTTGTCCTTTTTTATTATTTTCAACCTTTTTAGGCGCCTCTTCTTTATCAATTAATGTCTTTAAATTTTCATTTTCAACTTGCAGTGCCACATTTTCCTCAATTAATTCTACAGTCAAATGTTTCAAGTTAACCATATCATTATTAATTTGATTAATGTTCGACTCTAAATGCGCAAGTTTTTCAAATATTTCACTTCGGTTCAACTTGGTTAAAGCCTCCTAATTTAACGCTTCTAATTCTTCCATTTTATATTCTAAGGGTTGTTCCAAACCTTCTACTTTAATTTGCATAGAAATATCTAGAATATTTAGGCCTACAACCTTTCCATTCCCTTCAGGCGTTTCAATATGATCTCCTACATCAGGTAATTGCGCACGCGCTTCTTCATAATAGTCATTTTCATATTTCAAACAACACATAAGACGACCACAAGCGCCAGAAATTTTTGTAGGATTTAAAGATAAATTTTGATCTTTAGCCATTTTAATAGAAACTGGTTCAAAATCACCTAAAAATGTAGAACAGCATAATGAACGCCCACATGGTCCTATGCCACCTAACAATTTCGCTTCATCTCTCACACCTATTTGTCTTAATTCAATACGTGTCTTTAATTTTTGAGCTAAAACTTTTACTAACTTTCTAAAATCTACTCTATCATCCGACGTAAAATTAAATATTACTTTCGATTTATCTAATGTATATTCACAGTTAACAAGCCTCATATCTAACGCTTGTTGCTGAATTGTATCTTTACATAATTCAAATGCTACTTCAGCATCACGCTCATTTTTTTCATATTTTTCAATATCTTCATCTGTAGCAAGACGGATGATTTCTTTTAATGGTAATGTTACATCCTCATCGGCAACATCAAGTGGCTCATATTTTACTCTGCCCATTTCTACGCCACGTTTTGATTCAACAACAACCCAATTACCTACTCGCAAATCGAATTGTTGAGGTGAATAATACTCCATTTTCCCTGACTTTTGAAATTCAATTCCCACTACATTTTGCATTATTTATTTCACCCCTTTTATTACTATCTGTTCAAAGACTAACGTTGGATTCACGTTTTGATTTAACTTCTTATGTGCTTCTGTAATTTGATCATACATTAAAATAATTTGATTATAAGTTAATTTACGCGCATAATTTTGAATGTCATCTTGTAAATCACGAAATATCAAATCATCAGTAATGCCCACTTTAGCATGCATGACGTCCTCAAAGAAACCATTAACAGCTGCTAATGTTACCAGCTGTAAACGTCTGGTCTTAGCTTGTTTCAACAAATCTACAATTGCAATAAGCGCCATTGGACGATTTGTTAACAACAGTTGACACCACTTCACTATACTTTTGCGCAGTGAAGCTAAATCTGACTCTTCATTCAATAAAACTGCCGTCTCAATTTGTGTCGTATATGTACTGATCAGTTCCGCAATAGGTCTAGAAATCTCTCGCTCAACTAATCTATCTATAAATTTCACCTTATCAATTGGTTTAAAATAAACATGCTGACACCTTGAATGGATGGTATCTAATATTTGTTCAGGCTTCGTAGATAATAAAATTGCGATGGTATTGTCAGGAGGCTCTTCTAAAAATTTTAATATACTGTTTTCACCTTGAACAGTTAACTTCTCAAAGGCTTCAATAATGTATACTTTGTAATTACCTTCAATAGGTAATTGATTCATATGATGTATTAATTGTTCGACTTGTTCTTTTTTTATCGTATTTTCCTCAGTGGAAATATACATAAAATCAGGATGATTAAACGTAGATACCTTTAACTGACATTGTTCATCTTGATCACATAAAATAAGTTTCGCAAAATCAATCGCCACTTGTTTCATCGTTTGGCCATCATCGCCCTCAAATAAATATGCATGTGACAACTTATTTGAATGATATGCCTTCGTCAGTTTTGCTTTTTCATCCATCTTTAAGTTACTCCTTTATATAAAAAGGCTGCTTATACACAGTGCCACTCAAAGTAAATGATTAATATAAAAAGGTTCTTTGATAGCAACACCTTTTCATTTCCACTCACTTAGAATGGTTACTATATATAGCAACCATATTGTTAAAATTGATGGAAAGATTCAACAGGCATTACAAATACTGTTGCTCCTCCAACTTCTACTTCTACTGGATACGGAATATAAGAATCCGCACTGCCACCCATAGGCGTAATTGGTGAAACGAGTTGTTCTCTGTTACCACAAGTGTCATCGATTACCTTTAACATTTCGTCTACACGGTCGTCCTCTACACCTGATAAGAATGTTGTATTACCAGCACGTAAAAAACCACCTGTCGTTGCTAATTTTGTTGCTCTAAAGTTATGTTTAACAAGCTTATCTGACAGCTCTTGACTATCTTGATCTTGTACGATTGCAATTATCATTTTCATAGTAAACACCTCTTCCCAATATTATATCATAATTTTTCTAAGTATTTGATGATAGAATTATAAGTATCGGTCACAACCTCATCAATACTTTTCTCGGCATCTATTATGATAAAACGTTCAGACTCATTATGAATAATTTTTTTATAACCTTCAACCACTTTTTCGTGAAAATTTACACTTTCTAAATCAAGTCTATTTTGAACACGCTGGTTTTCAACAATGCGCTGTCTCCCTACTTCCACGCTGACATCAAGGTAAATCGTTACATCAGGGTACATATTGTCGATAGCAAATTCATTAATGGATTTAACTTCTGATATACCTATACCCCTTGCATAACCTTGATATGCTAAAGAACTATCAATGTAGCGGTCACATAATACAATATTTCCATTTTCTAAAGCTGGCATAACCTTTCCAACGAGGTGTTCACGTCTTGAAGCAGCAAATAGCAATGCCTCTGTTCTTTCATCCATCGCATCACCATCCAACAATAATTCACGAATTTTCTCTCCTGTTTTTACACCACCGGGTTCGCGTGTCATCACAATTTTATAATCTTGTTGTAATTTATCTGCGACTGCTTGCATAATTGTGGTTTTCCCTGATCCTTCTGGACCTTCAAAAGTAATAAATGCTGACATCTTATTCATCCTTAACTTCAATTTTATGTTTTTTAATACCTTCAACCCTAACATGTTGAGCGTACCAATAATTCATTAATTTTATCATATTTTGTGTTACTGTTTCTCCTTTAAACATCACTGGTATACCAGGTGGATAAGGAACAATATCATTTCCTAGAATTTCATTTTCTGCTTTATCAATATCTATCCAGCGTGTCTTCTCAATAATTCCAGAATAATATGTACCACTTTGTAAACGAATATCTACCTTAGTTGTTTCAATAGGTTCACGTCGTTCTATCTTGATTTCATTTATTCTATTTAACAATGTATCAAATGGATATCTATCTTCACTATGCCATAGAGGTAATACTAATAATGTTTGAAACGCATCTGCTAATTCAACATAGATGCCTTTTTCCTCAAATAACTGTTGTAATTCATATCCTGTATAACCAGGACATCTGATTATTAATTTTAGGTTATCCTCTACTTCTAATACTTCAATATCTTTTGCTTTAATTTTTTTCACAAGTTGGGCTCTCTTACTGTAGAACTGATCACTATCATAATTTTCATAGAAACGCTGCGCTAATTCTAAACTAGACATTATTAAATATGAAGGACTTGATGTTTGAAAGTACGTCATATATTTAAGTACCATTTCCTTTAATGGTGCATTTTTATGTATAAAAATAACAGACCCCATAGTCAGTGACGGTAATGTCTTATGATAAGATTGTACGACATAATCTGCTCCCATATTTAAAGAAGAAGTTGGAAATCCGTTCAAATCAAAATGTGCACCATGTGCTTCATCAATTAATACTGGTATCTCCTTCTCTTTAAAGCGATTAATCATTGTTTGAACATCAAAACATTCACCATAATAATTAGGATATGTGAAAATACCTAGTTTGCCATCTTCAAAATCTTTAATTTCCGCTTTTACATTAGGGCCTACATATTGATTCGTCATTTCACTTAACTTCATTTCTAATAAAGTTGCAGTTGCATTCGCCAAATCAAGACCATGAAATACAGATTTGTGCGCATCTCTTGCAACAATGTATTTCCCAGGCAATGTTGAAAACGCCTGAATTACCGATAATATACCAGATGTAGTACCATTAACTAAAAAATAAGCTGTATAATCCTTATGCTTATTTATCGTTTCCATACTTTTCAAAATGATTTCTTCTGGATGATGTAAGTCATCTAAACCAGTAATTTCAGTCATATCCTTTTTAAATGACAATTGTTGGTCCAAATTACCAATTGTCATATTTTTATGACCAGGAACATGTAATGAAATTGCTTCTTCATCCAAAAACGCATCTAATTTATCGCTCAATGGTTTAGACATAATATCTCCTTTCATAATCATATATATATAACATGATTATTTCTTCGACAGTATCAACATGTATTTTAACATAAAAAAGAGATGCTATTAGGCACCTCTTTAAATATAGTCAGATTTAACACCTGTAAGTTCAAATCGTCGTTCGCTCAATTCGTCAGCTTCAAACGCTTTCTACTTGTCAAAGTATTCAGAAGTTAAGCTCCTTGGATATAAAAAAAAGAGACCTTACGGTCTCTACTTGCCTGTAAAGTACCACTTATTACAGTTGTTTTTATGACATCATATCTATTAATCTATGTATTAAAGATTTCTATTTTCTACCTTTTTAGTTTAGTGGTACTTATATAAGCGCTTTGGCTCTTATATTCCACTTACCCTACTCTTGCGGAACGTAAGTCTGCTACCATCGGCGCTATGGAGCTTTTCTGACATGTAGTCAAGCGCTCGCATCTTTCCTTATTTTCTCTTTCTCCTCTTTCACTTACCACGCGTAAGTTCAAGTCGTCGTTCGTTCAATTCGTCAGCTTCAAACGCTTTCTACTTGTCAGAATGATTCAGAAGTTAAGCTCTTTTAAAGCAAAAAAAAGAGACCT
>NZ_JBUQDQ010000008.1:0-9839 GCF_055179755.1 Staphylococcus sp. TCBT05
AATACCTGGTTATTTAGTCTATAGCGGCCTGTATTTGATTTTTTGTTGTTATTTTTAATTTGCTTTAACCAATTTCTTAAGCCAGATGTAGCCTTTTTCCACTTATATTTATCTCTTTTTATATATTTCTCAATATTTCCTAGATGAGAAAGAGTAAAAGATTGTTCCAATTGACCAATAAATGTTTCTAAAAAATCATGAGCTTCATCAATTACCACAATGCCCATATCTGTTTTTAGTACTGGTTCGTATATACTATCTATATCCATTGCACTTAAAAATGAATTTATTAATTGATCATGGTTTGTTATAACAAGGTCATTTTCAATTGCTTTAAATCTTCTTCTATGTTGAAGAGTTGGACAAGTGAGAGAGTATTGACACTCCCTGCAATTTGAACCATTAGATAACTCTAATTCTTTCCATTTTGTATCTTCTATATCAAGCCCAAAATCTTCTTCTAAATCACTTCGCTGTCCACTGTTACTCATTTGGAAAAAGTTAGTGAGTGCATCTTGTTCTGCACGTGAAAATAATGATCTTTCTGGATTATTCATGATTTTTTTAAGCTTAAAATGACAATAATAATGTGATTTTCCTTTTGCTACAAGCGGACTTTTTACTAATCCTAAATCATTTAATAAGGGAACTTCACTTTTCATTAATTGCCCTTGTAAATTAATTGTAGCAGTCGCATACATAATTGTTCGTTGGTTAAATGTATTATGTTTTCTATCAACTAAAAGTGGAACTAATGCACCTAATGATTTCCCTGTACCTACTGGTGCTTCTATAATCATAATTTTCTTATTCGATTCTAAAAATTCTCCAATGTCTAATGCCATTTGTACTTGAGCTGTTCTTACAACGTTCGTATCATAATATTTAGGTAATTTTTCTTCGAATATTTGAAAAATAGAATTGGCTCTAGGATCCATTCAATTCCTCCTATATATTTTTAAACGTGAAAATAGCCCTTTAGTAGTTTAAACTAAAGGGGAGTAAAGATATCTCTAGTTAATCCTATTTAATTATAACACAACATATAGTGCAGAACGAATGTTTTTGATACTAAATACTGTTTTTTATCTCGGGAAAGATAAAAGTATGACCGAAGTCTCGACCTTGTTAGAAAAGAAATGGAAAATCGCATCAATATCAAAAAACAGCCTTTGATATCCTAGGTGTGACATACGAATATCACCTATTGCATAAAAATGTGATTTTTATAATCGTTCTTAATAGAAAATAGTTATCATGACTATATGGTTTAATTCCTTATCTAGTTTATTGTGTAATTATTTCATAGAAAAGAAAAAGCACCTAGAATGGATGCTTTTTAAAATTATATATTTGTACCAGAAGCAAAATATTTTATGTTAAATTTAATTCTTTAAAGCGATCTAAACTATGATAATACTTCAAAATTCCATTAGCCCTAACATCATAATGATATACTTTTCCTAAATTATCTCCCCAAGCACTTAATAAATCTTGTTTAATACGATGATTTTGAATATGGCTATCATATTTCCCTTTCTTATCACTAATAACTTTACTGCTTACTTTTTCTTTAAATACGCTATCATTAGGATTAGCGATAGGATTAAAACCTGGAGCGTTAAATGTCATTGAAAATGATTCACCCAAAGGTAAAGCTCCATCAATCATCTCACTGTGTACCCATTGTGCTAAGTACCCACCAAGTGAATGACCAGTAAAGTACATATGATTTATTAAACTACGATCGCTATTTATCAAATCTCGTACAAATTTTACAGCATCTTCAGCTTGCATACCTCCAATATTCCCAATTACTTGTAATAGGTCTTCTTTTACATCTAGCTTATCCTCTGAACCTCTAAATACAACTGTATAACCATATTTACCAGTATCTACATCCATGTAAAATTTTTTTCTATACACATACGCAGTGAAAGAAGTATCTGGGTTGGTATATTTTTTGTATAATTGCCATTCACCTGGACTCCAAGAACCAATTTCTTTATTTGAATATGAATTTTCAGACATGGAAATAAATTGATTAGGCAAGGATATAGCACCATTAGAAACTCTTGGTGATAGATTTCTATTGTTTTTTTGTTCAATTTCTTTTATCCAATCTGGAAGTGGCGCGGATTCACCTGGTTTCAACTCAATTTCATTATCTGGATCATTTCCTTGTAAAATTGATTGAAATTCCTTTTCAACAGCAGCCTTATCTAGTTCGATAACTTTTGTTTCTTCTGCATAAACTTTTGTGTCTGATATTACTTGCCCTAATGAAATAAAACTTGTTAATAAAAGTAACGACAATGCTTTCTTTTTCATTTTTTCTCTCCCTCTATTTGGTATACAAAAACAATATATATAAATGTAATTGAAATGAAGTGTTAACTATAAGTTTAAGCACTATGCCAAGTCACATCATATACGCCAGCTGTTGGAAAGCAATTTGTATAATAATTTAATCACTAAGTTTAAAAATAAAAATTTAATACTATTACTTATATAGTAGGAGTAACGTTTTTTCTTAATTGAATTTTAATGGTAGACTTCCATTAATTACAAAATTAAGAATATTACATAAAATGTAATGTGTCACCTAAAAGAGGAGGAAGAAATTTGATAAACAATAAACAGAATATTCTATTTGATATAAAAATATAATAAACTTTTACAAAGCTGATTTTTTATCTATTTATAGTAGTCTGTAAAAAGACACATTTAACCATATATTTTCTTTTTCATAAAGAAACAAAAGCTTTGTTTTATGAGGGAGCGTCCCAAAAAGTAAAGTTTTTGGGACTTATTTTATATACAATACGTTATGCTGTAATCCAAAAGGTTAGGGGTATTCCAAAAATTAATTTCAGAATTGAATAAGAAAATATATGCATCGGTTTCAAAAGGTACACCTTTTAGAGCATATTTAATATTTGTAAATCGAAAATTAGTTTTACAAAACATACAAAATGTTAAACTCATGAGAACCAGTGATATCATACGATTTTCTATGGTATTATTGGTTTTTTTCGCTATAAGATGAAAAGAAAAAGATTGTCAGTTTAACTAATTATAGTTATAGTTAAACTAAGTTTTACATATTATAGGTTAAAGCATCGAATTAGGAGGTAGTGTTTTATGGCGAAAGGAGGACGAAAACCTGGAGCAAAAGAGCCAATTCGTTCATTAGAAAAAATTGAAGAGATGAAAGATTGGTTATTACAAAATTCCTCATATCGAAATTACTTTTTATTTTACTTTGGAATTAATACAGGTTTACGTATTAGTGATATTTTGCGATTACGTGTAAAAGATGTTCGTGGAAAAGATGTCATGAAAATTAAAATGGAAAAAACAGATACAACGGTAGAAGTGTATTTCAATTCAGTCTTACAACAAGAAATTGCGAAGTACACAAGTAATCGAGCTGATTCTGATTGGCTATTTCCAAGTCGGCAAGGAGATAAACCCATTACAAGACAAATGGCACATACTTTCTTGCATAAGGCGGCCGAGGCTTGCGGTATTGATTCAGAACAATGGGGAACGCATAGCATGAGAAAAACGTTTGGATATCACTATTACCAGAGGAAGAAAGACGTCTACTATTTAATGAAATTATTTGGTCATGCGACACAAGGGCAAACGTTACAATATATCGGTGTAGAAGCCGATGAGATTCGAAAGACAATGGAAGACTTTATGTTGTAAGAACGAAAGGAGGATATTGTTTGTGGTGGATCATGTTATTAATTTTTTGCTAAATGCTTTACCAAAGAAAAAATTCACTTGTGAAATGTGTCAATTTGTTTTTCCGTTGCCAAGAGGGGACGTAAGAGATTGTAAAAAGAAAAATGATGGTCCCTATTGTCCGAAATGTGGGGATAAACATGGAGGACGAAAAGAAAAAAGTTATAAGACGGTATTTGTAAATTAAGTAATAAAGAATGTGGGATTAAGGATAAAGTGTGTCGAGTTTGAAGCATTAAAAGAATGTGGATCACCAACAGTTTATTTTTGCGAACATGAGATGAAAAATAGTTGTTTGATTGTAATTCCATCATGGAATTGGAGTTTTTTAATGGATTATACAATTGATTTTAAAGATGAAAAGCCTATGTTAATGAATGCATTGGAGAAGTGTGTTTCTTATCATCTTGTGGAGAATGTTGCAGATGTATTTTACGATTTTGCTCTTAGTGAAATTTAGGTAAAGCGTTATTTTTAAAATTGAAGGATTTTAAAAGGAAGTGAACAGATTTATGGGTGAAATCATATTATTGAGTTTTCTCGTGTACATCTTGCTGACTTTTGCTACCTATACGACAATAAAAGATTTTTATTTAGAAAATGAAAAATCGGGATTACTTGTTGTGCTTTCTGTATTTTTATTACCTTTATCGGTGGTAATCACTTATTTTGTGACAGAGCTATTTAATTCTATTTAAGACAAAATTGAATTTGAAGAGGCAATATATCTTATGAGACTAAGAGCATGAAAGAGGTGTAGAAATGAAATTTTTCAATAAAATATTTAAGCCTGTATCCAAACCGACATTTCCTATTGAAGATACTAAAAAATTATCAGAGAGCGAAATTAATTTTCTGATTGAAAAATTTGAAGGTATAGAAGATGCTTTAACATGGATGCTGAAAGAGAATATAAGAATGCCTAGAGTAAGTAATGAACAATTAGAATTTCATAAATTGTTAACATCAAAGCTTACCGATAAATTACTAAATAAAAGTGATTTATCAAAAATAGAGTTAGAATTACTTAATGCCATGTTCAAAGAGCAAGAAGGAATTGTACCGGTGTGCGAATTCGAACTGATATCGGAAATTGAAGGTAAAGAAAATAGGAATGAGATTGAATATGATTTGAAACAACGGGGTTTTGAGTATGTTGAAAATATAGGGTTTATTCGCATTTTAAATTCTTAATTATTCACCAAGGAAAAGGGGGAGTACAATGAAATTCAAAGGGGTTATAACCAGTTTTTTAACAGTAGGGTTATTATTTACAGGATGTTCAGCAATTCCAAATTCAAATCATGCTAAACAAACAAGTGGATCACAAGATATTGCAAAAGTGATAGAGTTTCCATCGAATAAGTATCCAGAAACAGCGGCACATATTAAAGATGCGATTGCAAGTGGCAAAACAGATATTTGTACAATTGATCGGGATGGAGCCGCAGAAAGAAGAAAACAATCATTAGCAAATGTTCCAACAAAAAAAGGATATGATCGGGATGAATACCCTATGGCTATGTGTCGTGAAGGCGGCAAAGGTGCTGATATTAGTCATATAAAGCCAGCTGATAATCGTGGTGCTGGTTCGTACATTGGGAATAAAGTGGAGAAATTACCAAACGGGGCAAAAGTAAAAATTGTTGTGAAATAACGGGTATGGAGCTATGTATATACATAGCTTTTTTAATTTGTCGAAAAAATACGAAATAAAAAAACAAAAAGCAGTTGATTATAGGACTTATAAGTCCTATAATTGAATTATAGAAAAACTTAAAGAAGGAGGATAAATAATAAAATAAGCCATTATCAATGTGATAAATGGCTTTGAAATGAATTTAGGATTTATTTTAGGGAGCCTGTCAATTCCCCTTAATCCTTCTACAAATATTATAACAAAAGTATTGTGGAGGGAAAATAATTATGAAAGCAATTGATAACTACATGACACCTAGTGAAGCCGCATTCTATTGGAAGATACCAGATTCAACTTTAAGGAACAAGTTACAAGAGGGAATTTCTAAAAAAGCGGATCAAGAAAGAGAAGTTATGATTCAACAGGGATTAATCAAATGCTTTATTAAGCCGAATGGAAAGAGAAAAGAATGGATTATTACTTCTGAAGCAATGATAAATTGGTTTGGAGAACGAAAAAACTAATATTTTAAAAGAAAGATGTTCCCTAGCCTGCCAGCTCAAAAAACATCTTTCTCTAATACAGAATCATAATTTAAGAAAGGAAGAATGGCTATGAAACAAATCCTTAATAAAATTACGTCTGGTGAGCTTATTTTAACACAACCTCACCTTAAATTTAAATTCCTCAAAAAATTTTACCTATACATTTCAGAAAATTACAAAAAGTTAAATCGTTATTTTGGTATTGAAGAAAATGTTTCCGATCAGACTTGGTTTTATGGTTTCTTTGTAATCTCAATTTTTATGATGCTGTTCACTTATTTATTTTCTGGTATTCTATTTGGATTTTAAAACAAACCCTTTAGAAAGGAGCGATAACATTGATTCAATCATTAAAGAGCACCATGCAATTTATTGGCTTGGTTTTAATTGGTGCGTTAATTGCTATAAGTTTAACAAATTAAGTAAATATAAGAATTGTGTAAAATCGTTATTTTGGAGGGGAAAAGAATGAATACAAAACCTATTGTTATTGAAATCCCACCAGTTGAAGAATGGACATTAAGAGACCTTAAATCCGTTTGTCGGCACAACAAGATAAAAGGTTATACGAAGATGGATCGTGAGCAGTTAATATATCATGTCAGAGTAATTTTAGGGCATATAAAAGCTAAGTAGAGCTTTGAGAGGCATTGAATAAATAAAGAAAAGGAGAAATGAAAAATGAAAATCGGTGTATCTGTATGGAGAGTTCTTTGCAAAGAAACAAAGTTGAAATTGCTTCAAAATGCTATGCAAGAGAGTAAAAGCCGTTTTACAAAACAATCCTTTTCCATTGCCATAAAGCAACAGAAAGGGAAAGTGTGATGAGTGATCGTATTGGTGAAGGGCACAAGAAATAAGATGCCTTCAAAAATATTTTAGCATGTTCATTTAGGAAATAAAGGGGGAATTTAATGTGATGAAGACAGTTCGATTATTGAAAAGTGAAGAATTTGAAATTGGTACAACAGATAAAAACGGGCACAAATTAAGACAGTCTGATTTTGTTGTTACACAAGATGATTTTGAGGGTATTAGTATTTGTCAAATTCTATACAACAGTATTGCAAAAGAGTTTGTGGCCATGAGTGATTCTAATTGGTGGATACCGTATCATGATTTATCTGTTGCAACAGAAAGGCTAGATTATGTCATTGCGAAAGAGTTTTTGGGGCTAGAAACATGCGGTACATATTGGGGGAAGAATCGCACACCATTTATTAGAATGCCAGTTGAATATTTTAATCCCGTTGAGGAATCCACTTTTATTTTAGAAAAATTAGGGAGGCAATATGACGATCTATTGAGCATAAAAGAAAATGGGTGCTGGTACCTAACAGTGAACAAGAAAATATATAGTGAAAAACGTCTAGGGATAGCCGCCTGTTTAGCCGCTGTTGATACTGTAAGAAACAATAAGTAGGGATTTGATTTTAAGGAAGAAATACAAATTTAAATTATAAATAGGGGGAATTAAAATGTTACATGCAGTTATGCAAGAGCAACAATATTGGAAAGGGCAAAAACAAAAATTTCGAAAGGAAAATAAAAAACTGTTGATTTCGCTAGAACCACATTTGTATGAGAAATTGGAAGAATTAGCACTTTATAATGAAAATTTAGATCAAATTGCATTGGAGTTAATAACAGAAGGATTAGACTACATTTACATGGAAGATATACCCGTTCAGCAATCTCATGCCTTTCAGCATTTTATCGAATTTGAATTAACACCATTTCAACATAAACTCTTACAGCAATTAGCGCTCAAACGGGGATGTTCGATAAGAAAAATGGCATATACAATATTACGTTTCATGCTCCGAACAAAGTAAAAGAATCCAACTATAAAAGAAGGATTCTTTCACCAGGTATTCGTTGGCAAATGACTTCACCTTAGGAATTGAGTCTAGTCCACTCAATTCCTTTTTTATGTTATAAAAAAGAAAGTCATTTGTCAAAAATTATTTGGAAGCCTTAGCATATGAACGCTCTCTGATTTCAGCGCAAAGTTGATCCATTTGTTGTTCTGTAAATTCTTCTTCTCTTATGTCTCCAAATGTTGCTGAACCAAGAAATATTTCATCATCACAGTTGATGTCCCAGGATTCAAAAGGTTTATCACCTTTTGAAACTTTCTTAGTGAACCGCGTCCATTTACCATCAATGCATACTAAATTATTCCAGGGTTTGTTATACAATATTCGAAGTGTAAACTCTTTTTCAGAGTAATAAAAATCATATATTTCCTCTTTTTCGATAAATTTAGACCAATCAATCTTAATTTCCTTTTCTTTTTCAGGTATTTGTCTAGGAGTTGTTTCTTGAAGTGTATACGAATGGAATGGGAATGAAACTAATTCTTCACCTTCTATGTCTTTCATAATCCAAAAGTTATTTTTATCGTCGCCAGAATAATATCGGTACCATTCACCAGTATGTGTTTTGAATACGTGTTCAGTAGGGTTTTTTGTTTCTTTGTAGTATGTTTCTACAATACACATGTTTACAAATCTTCTAGTAGTATCATATGTAATCGATGTACCAGGAAGTTCTTCTTCCCCTATAAACCACTTTTCTATTTTACCATTACACTCAAATTCATATCCTTCATAACGTGCGAAATCTAAAGGATTAGAATAGTCATTGGCGTATTTTTCTGAAGTGAATAATTCTTTTAATTCTAGGGCCGCTTTTAATGATAGCTCATTTATTGATAATAACTTTTTGATGTCATTACCAATTTGAACATTATAAGGCGATAGAATTTTTTGGATTGCTTCTTTTAATCCTAAATCATCAAAAAACAAGCATTCATACTTATCTGGATTAAAAGAACTTTCAAGTACCAAACAATCCATGTCTGATGCATCTTCCATGTTAATCCATTTTTTAGGGTATTGTAAGTCACCTTTTTTAATAAGATATCCATTTAATTGTATGTATGTTTGAATCTTTTCAGCAGGAAATACCACATAGTCATAATTAGAGTTGTCTACTTCAAATATTCTTTTTCCATCTAGTAAAATTTCCATCTTGTTGCCCCCTTATATTTTTAAAATTTTCTATATTATTTTACCATCTAATGATATCTTGGTCCTTTTTTATACAAGTTTTTTTGTAGGACATGAAAACCAATCTTTTTTTAAAAGGCTTATTTTATTTTTGGTAGACAACAGATGACAACGTATATCAGACAATCAGTGATGAATATTCTTTACCAAAGCAATTACCAAAGTGGATATCAACCTTATAACCAAAGAATTTATCATGATAGTACTATCAAAAGAAATCCTCGATTGGCACATGTTTTTAGGGGATTTTGAGTTTTGTTTATAGTAGGAGGAACGGAATGAGAAAAAGGAGGGGGAACAATGAATAATTCTTATGAGATTATTGGTAATCAAATTAAATATTATTTGAGGGATGATCTAACGAGAGGATGGAACAACATACCTAGTCCGCAATTTCGAAATGTGAAAGAAATTACAGAATGGTGTGGAAGTTCAACAAACGAAATTATGTGCGGGTGGGATGCGCTCAATCAAAATGCAATGAGTGCAACGGATACAACAGATTTTATATATAGGTGGATTAGTTGGTATGTGACAGAGCCATTAGACAGTACAGCACGAGAAATACGAAAGTTACCAGATGAACTTGCAAGTTTCATAACAAATGTACCTGTTGATACATTGGAACTCATTAAGAATACCTCTCATATGGTGTTAGATTGTATATGCTTTGTATTGGACTGGATACCAAATTTGTTAACAATATTCTTTTTTTAGGAGGGAAAACATGCTGAATCGAAAAGAAACAATTTCTTTTCAAGCCTTTATGGACCAATCTTATAAGAAGAAAAAGCAAACAAAAATATATAGTATTGGCCCTATTAG
>NZ_JBUQDQ010000010.1:0-2209 GCF_055179755.1 Staphylococcus sp. TCBT05
ACGGTAACAAAGGTGTTATTTCTCGTATTTTACCAGAAGAAGATATGCCTTACCTACCAGACGGTACGCCAATCGATATCATGTTAAACCCATTAGGGGTACCATCTCGTATGAATATCGGTCAGGTATTAGAGCTTCATCTTGGTATGGCAGCAAGATACCTTGGCATTCACATTGCAACACCAGTATTCGATGGTGCTCGTGAGGAAGATGTTTGGGGCACAATTGAAGAAGCTGGTATGGCAAATGACGCGAAAACAATCCTGTATGACGGACGTACTGGTGAACCATTCGATAACCGCGTATCTGTTGGTGTCATGTATATGATCAAACTTGCGCACATGGTTGACGATAAACTTCATGCTCGTTCTACTGGACCATACTCACTTGTAACGCAGCAACCTCTTGGAGGTAAAGCTCAGTTCGGTGGACAGCGTTTCGGTGAGATGGAGGTTTGGGCACTTGAAGCTTACGGTGCTGCTTATACTCTTCAAGAAATCTTAACAGTGAAGTCTGATGATGTTGTTGGACGTGTTAAGACTTATGAAGCAATTGTTAAAGGCGAAAATGTTCCAGAACCAGGCGTTCCTGAATCATTCAAAGTATTGATTAAAGAGCTGCAAAGTTTAGGTATGGACGTTAAAATGATGTCTAGCGACGATACAGAAATTGAAATGCGTGATACAGAAGATGACGATGATCATCAATCAGCAGATAAATTGAATGTCGAAGTTGAGACAACTAAGGAATAATTGGGATAACCTGTAGACTAAAAGGGAGGTAGGCCCCTTGATAGATGTAAATAACTTTGAATATATGAAGATTGGACTTGCTTCACCTGACAAGATTCGTTCTTGGTCATACGGTGAAGTTAAGAAACCAGAAACTATTAACTATCGTACGTTAAAGCCTGAAAAAGATGGCTTATTCTGTGAGCGTATTTTCGGACCACAAAAGGACTGGGAATGTCATTGCGGAAAATACAAACGTGTACGTTATAAAGGTGTAGTTTGTGATCGATGTGGCGTTGAAGTAACGCGTGCAAAAGTACGTCGTGAACGTATGGGTCATATCGAATTAGCTGCTCCTGTATCTCATATTTGGTATTTCAAAGGTATCCCGAGCCGCATGGGACTTGTCTTAGACATGTCCCCTCGCGCGCTTGAAGAAGTAATTTATTTCGCTTCTTATGTTGTAACAGAAAGTGGAGATACACCACTTGATAAGAAGCAATTACTTTCTGAAAAAGAATACCGTGCATATCGTGATCGATATGGTAGCACATTCCAAGCTGCTATGGGTGCAGAAGCAATTAAAAAGCTACTACAAGACATCGATTTAGATAAAGAAGTAGACTTCTTAAAAGAAGAATTAAAAACAGCACAAGGACAACGCCGTACTCGTGCTATTAAACGTCTAGAAGTATTAGAAGCATTCCGTAACTCTGGAAATGAACCGTCTTGGATGATCTTAGATGTTCTACCAGTAATCCCACCAGAACTACGCCCAATGGTACAGTTAGACGGTGGACGTTTTGCTACTTCTGACTTAAACGACTTATACCGTCGTGTAATTAACCGTAACAACCGTTTAAAACGTCTATTGGACTTAGGTGCACCAAGCATCATTGTTCAAAACGAAAAACGTATGTTACAAGAAGCTGTAGACGCATTAATCGATAATGGTCGTCGTGGCCGTCCAGTTACTGGGCCAGGTAACCGTCCATTAAAATCACTATCTCACATGCTTAAAGGTAAACAAGGACGTTTCCGTCAAAACTTATTAGGTAAACGTGTTGACTACTCTGGTCGTTCTGTAATCGTTGTAGGACCGAACTTAAAGATGTATCAATGTGGATTGCCAAAAGAAATGGCGCTTGAACTGTTCAAACCTTTCGTAATGAAAGAGTTAGTTGAAAAAGGATTAGCACATAACATTAAGAGTGCGAAACGTAAAATCGAGCGTGTACAACCTGAAGTTTGGGACGTTTTAGAGTCTGTGATTAAAGAACATCCAGTACTTCTAAACCGCGCACCAACACTTCACCGTCTTGGTATCCAGGCGTTTGAACCTACATTAGTAGAAGGTCGCGCAATCCGTCTTCACCCACTTGTATGTACTGCATACAACGCGGACTTTGACGGTGACCAAATGGCCGTTCACGTACCTTTATCATCAGAAGCTCAAGCTGAAGCTCGTCTTCTTATGT
>NZ_JBUQDQ010000011.1:0-465 GCF_055179755.1 Staphylococcus sp. TCBT05
AGAACCTGAAACCGTGTGCCTACAACAAGTCAAAGCCCGTTAATGGGTGATGGCGTGCCTTTTGTAGAATGAACCGGCGAGTTACGATTGCATGCGAGGTTAAGTTGAAGAGACGGAGCCGCAGCGAAAGCGAGTCTGAATAGGGCGTTTGAGTATGTAGTCGTAGACCCGAAACCATGTGATCTACCCATGTCCAGGTTGAAGGTGCGGTAAAACGCACTGGAGGACCGAACCCACGTACGTTGAAAAGTGCGGGGATGAGGTGTGGGTAGCGGAGAAATTCCAAACGAACTTGGAGATAGCTGGTTCTCTCCGAAATAGCTTTAGGGCTAGCCTCGGAATTGAGAATGATGGAGGTAGAGCACTGTTTGGACTAGGGGCCCATCTCGGGTTACCGAATTCAGATAAACTCCGAATGCCATTCATTCATATCCGGGAGTCAGACTGTGAGTGATAAGATCCATA
>NZ_JBUQDQ010000012.1:0-6399 GCF_055179755.1 Staphylococcus sp. TCBT05
AGATCATCCACCAGCTTTGAACTTATTTCATCGTTTTCCAAATGAAGATATCCAAACAGTGGTTGAATCCATTATGGAAATGATTAAGTTAATGATTCAAGGGCAAGCACAACAAACAGAACGATTACTAAGGGCCATTATTGGTACGTTACTTTGTGATAAGAGTCAAATTCATACGATTTTAAGTATCCCACTCTTTATTAGTGATGAACTGTTTCGAGCAAATGTAATTGCCAATTTACAAGGGCCAGAACAAAAATATTACTCTCACTTTTGGAAATATGAAGTGGGAAGCGCGTTAGAAGACAGCACACAAGCGATTTTAAACCGATTAGATATCTTTCGTAATACGTTGTATTTAAAGCGTATGTACGGGCAAACAGGTTTTTCCTTAGAAATTCGAAAGTGGATGGATGAAGGACACCTTATCTTTTACGATTTAGCGGGAATGGGAAAAGAAGATACTTTGCTTACAGTCGGTTACATTTGTAACCAATATCACCGTATCGCCCAACAGCGGCCGCATGGTTCCAAACTACACTTAGGTGTAATCGATGAAGCTCATGACGTGCCAGTACCCATTCTTCCTAAAATTATTGCGAAGGATCGAAAGCATGGATTTGGATTATGGGTGATTACCCAGCAAGTTTCGGGACAGTTAGACAGAGAACTAACAGACATGTTAACAGAAGCGGGCGGAAATTACTTTGTATGTAGGCAAGGCCATAATTCCGCGAAAACGTTAGAGGGCATCATGCAAAAGCAATTCCGTACAGAGTATTTGCAAAACCTTCCTAACTTAGTTGTAGCGATTCAAACACAAGATTATATCAGAGGTGAGGCAAAAAATGTGTGGTGTACCATACGTGTTCCACCATTAGACCGATACCTACCAAATGGGAAAGCAGCAAATTATAAAAACGAAAAAGAAATTTATGCATCAAATGAATGGACTAGAGCAAAGATACAGTCTTTAGAGCAACAAAATGGGAAGGCAGGATCAGAAATCGACAAGGAAATTGATGAGTTTCTATATGGAAAAGGTAAATACCTACAAGATAGAAAAGTCGACTTATCGAAAGAAGAACCTGTTGTGACATCGGGATTTGATGAGTTAGAAAAGAAACTATCTTCTCATGAAGAGGCGAAAGAAACGGTTTCCGAAACAAAGCCAGTCGAACCCGCACATCAAGCGCAAATTATCCCATTCCGAAAGCAAGCTACGACAACAACAGAAGTAAAGAAAGAAAATAAGCCAGTAAAAGAGCCTGTTACAACAATCGAAAAAGAACAAACAGTATCAATTGAAATAGGAAATCTAGAAATAAAAGAGGATACACCGCAAGAAGAAGTGAGCATTTTCGATAGTTGGGAAAAGGAGTAAGGGGCATGGGAAACATTTTATTTCAAATTGCAGATGAACAACTACTCATGAGCTTGCATACACACATCTACCTGGATATTGAGTACATTCATCAAAAGGTGTATGTGGATTATACAAAAAAATCTGTAACAAATCGTTTATATAAGCTAGATCAAGCGGGCTATATCCGTTACGAGTATTTACCTGTTACATCATCGAGAAATCAGAAACGAAAAGTTGCGAAACCTCAACGCATTTATACCTTAACACCAAAAGGAGTTGAAATGGTTCGTGGATTTCGAGGGGAAGTGCATTGGAAAAATAGTTGGTCCAAACGCTCGGCATCCTTTGTATATCACAGTTTAATGTTAGCGAAAATTGAATGTGCCATGACATTAATATCGAAGCAAGAAGAAAGATTGGAACTAAAGGAATGGATCAACGAACCGCGGGCCACATTTCAATATGCAAAAGGAAAAAGTCGTGTCATACGCCCAGATGGAATTGCGGTGATTGGATTAAAAGAAGAGATCGATAAAAACATTGGTGTATTTATGGAAATGGAACGGTCTTACGGATCAAAAGAAGTATTAGAAAAAAAGATTATCCGTTATAACGATTTCATGGCACAAGAAGGAAAAGCAGCAGATTATCGGACGCATATTGGTATGAGTTATGAAATATTGCAATGGCGCCTGGTATTTATCGCGGGTAGTGAAAGTAGAGAAAAAGAATTGATTCGCTATTTAAAAGGGATAAGTAGTCCAGAAATACCAGTGTTTATCACACTGTTTCAAGATATATTGCAAGACCCATTCGGTAACGTTTATCGCAATATTCAGAATCCAGAGAAGAAAGTGAGGCTGTAAAAATGTGTTTCGGTTTATTTTATCGATAAGCGCCAGTATTTTTCTGTTAGTTGTCTTTTCAGATTGGTTATTTGAAAGAGCACCAGGATCACGAGAAGCCTGGGAAGCGGTGAAAAGTAAAGTGGTGGAAATTTACTATACGCAAGGATGGGAAGGTGTCTTGCTTTTCTTTCTAGTCGTAGTGGGAATATGGAAGATGGTCGATCACAAGGGGGGCTAAAAAGTGCCAAATCCTAGTCTAATATCTTCATATGGAAATCCCATTTTGGTAGGTTTTGTTATCAGTATGGTCATGTTTGTGTTAATAGGGTATGCAATTTACACAAAAAAATGGGAGATGTTCATTTTCTGTTTCTTAGCATGGATGATTCTTTTCATAAAAGTAGTTTTTCCGAATGAAATGGCGGATATTGCATCTAAGTTGGCGGATCATCACCTTTGGGTAGATAAGGAGTAAAAAAGAGGAGGGGGAGATAGACAATGTTTACACATAAAAACACCTATGAAAGAGGAAATGTGGGAGAAGTTGAAGCTCAATTTCTAGTGGAAATCTATGAGGGAATGGGTTGTGAGGAAGTACATGAGATTTGTTTGTCTCAAACAGATGTATATATGCAGAAGTTTTATCTGATGGAAAACGGAAAAATTATCGAAATAGAAATTGGATTAAATACAGATGAATTGGAATGGAAGTGTGATGGGGTAGAGCTTACAAAAGAAAAAGCCATGTTAGAAATCGAGCGTGAAATCAGCTGTTATGACATGTTCGAGCAAGCGAGGATAGACAAAGGGTGGATGTTCAAAGAAAAGGCGCAAAAATTCCTTACAGCTTTAAAAGAAAGGGAGAGTGCATGATGGACGAATTGGAAGGTTTGAATTTTGTAAGAGAATTTCGGGCTACAGATGGAGCGTCCTTTGAAGTGGGGAGGGATGGAGACAAACGGTATTTGGTCCATGCTAGATTCCCCTATATCACAGGCAGTCAAACAAAACTTAATAATTTTATCAATTATGAAAGAAATGAAATAAAAGATGAATCAACCGCGGTTGGCATGGCTTCATTCGCTCGTGATTGCTACGAACGATCTTTACGCCAGTACCGAAATTGAAAGGGGGATGAATATGCTTCAAAAGGTGAAACAGTGGTTTGCAAAAACATTTGAAAGTAAACAAGGGAAGGCAAGGAAAGCCACAAGGCTTCCTTCCTATAAAGGCCGCTTAATTGGAAAATGGGCCTTTTGGCTCCTGTTTTGTTGGATGCTGATTGTATCCATCACAACTGTAGTAAAAGGAAAGGGAGATACACAAGCCAAAGCCAGTACCATTCCAAAAGAAGTGACGCAAAAACAAAACCTTGCCTCACGTCCAGAAGCGATTGAATTTGCGCGCGGATTTGCAAAAGAATACTTTACTTGGCAAAGAGGGGATGAAGGCAAGAAGAAGCGTTCAGAGCGCTTACAACTCTATATACCGAAAGCACTTGACCCACAAGTTGGTTTGGATTTTGCAAGTATACAATGGGATTCCAATTTTCTATATGCAACTGTATTAAAAGTAGATGAGGTCACAGATAAAGAAGCAAACGTAATTTTTAAAGTGAAATACAAATTAAGCCGCATGAAAGCAGATAATAGCGGACCAGAGGATAAGGAGGTGATCCAGCAAGTGTCGGTTCCTGTTCGGACAGATGGAAAGGCTTTTGTGATTAGTGGATTCCCTCAAATCGTCAAGGTGAATGAAAAAGCAGAAGTACCAGAAGAAAAAGCAGGAAAAGAACGAGAGGAAATCCATGAAATTACTGTAAAAGAAGACATTCGAGAATTTTTACCAACCTTTTTTAAATCCTATACGACCGCAACACAAAAAGAACTCGCGTATGTTTTAGCCAATACAGATATTAAAGGGTTAGAAGGAGCCATGAAATTTGAAAATGTACTTTCCTCTAAGATTTATCCAGGAAAAACAAAAGGCACATATGAGGTACAAACAGAGGTATCTATGATTGATCCACATTCTGAATCGAAAATGAAAACAGGTTATACGTTGTTTGTAAAACAAGATGGAAAGCAATGGATCGTAACAGATTTAAAAACAAAATAGGAGAGGGGCATGTATATGTTCAATATAAATCATTTTGTGTTAGGAATCGGGCTGGAAGGATTTTTCGAAATGATGAAGACACAAGGAACATACGCGTTATATTGTGCGTTTATCATTGTTATCTTGATCGTAGCGGCAAAGCGTGCATGGGGAAAAGCGATTACGTTAATTGTTGGCGGCGGGATTGTTGCATTCTTCATTAACAAACCAGATGCATTAAAAACAATCGGAACGTGGTTAGGCGGATTGTTTGGCGTATAAGTAAGGGATGGAAAGGGAGAGGGCTACATGAAGGAAAAAGAATCAAAATCTATCATTGTCTATTGTTTCGGAAGCTATATGAACTATATGCGAAGACAGTACGAAATCATGGGGTATCGTCTTCCGCGTGCGGTTACATGGAGGGCACTTGGTTATTTTGCGGCGGTAGAAGCGGGGCTTGTAGCCTTCCGCTTCCTTCCTCCCTTTAAGTGGATATTTGGAGGTATGATCGATCAAGTTTGGCTCATGTATTATGGTGTGATTCCTCTTTTCCTCGTATGGGGCGCGGATAAATATAAAACAGATGGAAAATCACTTTTCTCTTTTGTTCGGTCCTGGATTACATTTCGTTTACGGAAACATCAAAGTAGTCGATTGGTGAATCTACCTAAACTCAAAAAACATGTGTTTTATGGTCATATATGTATACAACATGAAGTCAAAGGTTTGCCAATTGTACATTCATTCAGTGAAGAAGAAAAGAAAGACATACACGCTTATGATGTAACATTTTTACCCCAAAAGGAGGAAGTTGAATATGTTGAAAACGATGAACAGACCACCATTAAAGCACGTTGAAAAGAATTTAGCGTTTAGTATAGATGGAAAAGTATCCGCAGTATATGAAGTAGACGGATTCGAATACGATCATCAAGATGAAAGTACGAAAAAAGTATATTATCGCAATCAACTCGCTCTTTTTACCCATCAAGAATATGATGTCCACTTACTTGTGATTCCTCGTACAACAAATTCAGATGAAATTCTGGATGAACATATTTCCACTTTAAAAGGGCCAATGGCACCAACGGGACGCTTTCTATTTAAAAAAGTAAAAGAATACTTAAGGAATGCGGCCATAGCGAAAGAGAACATGGAATATCGTTTTTTCATTTTAGTACAGCTGAACATGGAACAGAAAGAAAGACAAGTTCGTAACCCTGTTGTAGAAACATGGAAGTTTATGAAGAAGGTAAGAGAAGGATTTGCAGAGACAGCTCAAAACATATCGGGTATGAATGTGACGGATATTTTAGAAGAAGAAATCGAAAATTATTTAGAAGTAGAAGACGTGTTATTTAGCCAGGTTAGAGGGGCCTTTCATAATACAAGACGTGCGAAACCGTCTACAACGCGCTTTTTATTCCATCATAACTTTAAACGTGGCATGAAAGCACTGAATCGGGATCAAAACTGGAAAGTAGGTTCTACAGTTACGTTGCAAAATGAAGAAGGAAAGGCGGTAAAAGTACGTCGGCCAGATTTACAAGAAATGGTGCAATTAACAGATACGGTGATCGATGAAAGCCCAGGACGTTCTCTTATACTCGAAAGACAAAATGAAGAAGGGGAAATTGAAACCTCTCATGTTGCTTTTCTTGCGGTGAAAGATATGCCCGAAATATCGGCTTTTCCTGGTGGAGAGTGGATTTATCGCATTCAATCTCATTCGTTAAAGTTTCCTGTTGAAATGAGTATTCGAGCGTATCACTTAGAAAACCAGATGGTCACACAAAAACTATCGAATAGTGAACTGGAATTAAACGATCAACGCCAACAAGCAATGATAGGTGGTCGCACAACAGATTTAACAATTGATCGTAAAGCAAGGGGCGTCAAAATTGTAAAAGATCGATTTGAAACAACGGGAGCACCTGGATATGAACTAAGCGTACTATTTTGCGTGTACGCCGAAGATGAAAAAATATTGAGATCACGTGTGAATTTGCTCATTACAGAATATCGCAAAATGAAAATTGAGTTAGTTAATCCATATGGAGAACAGCTTGCATACTTCTATGAGTT
>NZ_JBUQDQ010000013.1:0-1505 GCF_055179755.1 Staphylococcus sp. TCBT05
ATCTGGCGTTAAGTATGTGTAAGAACCGTCATTTTTAATTAATACACGGTTTTTATCGTCACCGTAAGTCATTGAACGGAACCAAGTTGCACCGTCTTCTTCAAAAATCTCGTCGCGCTCTTTTAATACAGCAAGTGCTTGATCAATTTTCCCGTTTTTGTATAATGATGTTTCTGAGAACCATACATCAAATTTAACGCGGAAGCTTTCTAAGTCTTTTTGAAGTTTTGCTAATTCATATTTTAAACCGTACTCACGGTAGAATTCATAGCTTTCTTTTTCATCAGCTTTCGCATAACGATCACCGAATTCTTCTGCTAAACGTTTACCAATTCCAATGATATCCGCACCATGGTATCCGTCTTCTGGCATTTCTTTTTCTAAGCCTAAAGCTTGCATGTAACGAGCTTCAACAGAAAGAGCTAAGTTATGAATTTGGTTACCAGCGTCATTAATGTAGTACTCACGAGATACATCGTATCCTGCTTTTGCTAATAGGTTACATAAAGTGTCACCTACTGCCGCACCTCGTGCATGTCCTAAGTGAAGGTCACCTGTTGGATTCGCAGATACGAACTCAACTTGTACTTTTTCACCTTTACCAGTATTCGTTTCACCGTAAGCTTCACCAGCGTTTACGATTGTTGGAATTAAATCTGTTAAGTAGCTATTATCCATATAGAAGTTAATAAAACCAGGACCAGCGATTTCGATTTTTTCAATAGAAGCTTTTGCTTTATCGAAGTTTGCAACTAGTTCTTCTGCAATCATACGAGGTGCTTTTTTCGCAACGCGTGCAAGTTGCATTGCCATATTTGTAGAGAAGTCACCATTTGTTTTATCTTTTGGAGATTCTAATACAACGTTTGGAATCTGTTCTTCTGTCGCTAATTCTGCCTTTAATACAGCAGCCTGAATTTCTTCTTTAATCAATCCTTTTACCTGTTCTAAGGAATTCATTATTTTGCCTCCTTCAAATTAATTGTAATAGTATATCTGCCAGCTTCTTGTTCACTTAGAAGCAATGCGTACGTTAAGAAGAGTTGTCCTTTTTTCTTTTCATCCGACCATTTAAAAAGAACGTTATCAGTCTTTGTTTGCAATGCAAACGTACCAAGTTCACTCGTATACGTACCAGTTGTCCATTCACCTTTCACATGCGTCTGACGCATAGAAACAGCACCTGAACGCATAATGAGAACTTGTTCATCTTGAATTTTAATAATTGTTTTCACTTCGCCTTGTTCGTTCGGCTCCTGGAATGTTACATATGTACCTTGACCTTTTACATAGTATTGACCATTTGCTTCAAAAGCAACGGTTTCCTTCCTCGCCCCTTCACGGATTTCTGTTACGAAATGAACGTGTACCGGCAAGCCTGCAAGTTGTTTCTCCACGTCTTGCACACCTTTCAAATGTTATAGATATTAAATACTACTTATAATAAATCACTTTTCCTATCATATCAAAAAAAGACTCTGTCTGTCTGCTGAAAAATCAGGAAA
>NZ_JBUQDQ010000014.1:0-309 GCF_055179755.1 Staphylococcus sp. TCBT05
ATTAAGGGCGCACGGTGGATGCCTTGGCACTAGAAGCCGATGAAGGACGTTACTAACGACGATATGCTTTGGGGAGCTGTAAGTAAGCTTTGATCCAGAGATTTCCGAATGGGGAAACCCAGCACGAGTTATGTCGTGTTATCGATATGTGAATACATAGCATATCTGAAGGCAGACGCGGAGAACTGAAACATCTTAGTACCCGCAGGAAGAGAAAGAAAAATCGATTCCCTGAGTAGCGGCGAGCGAAACGGGAACAGCCCAAACCAACGAGCTTGCTTGTTGGGGTTGTAGGACACTCTATACGGA
>NZ_JBUQDQ010000015.1:0-4052 GCF_055179755.1 Staphylococcus sp. TCBT05
CACGGCAGCGCCTACGATAATTGCTATTGGTTTAATCACTTTTATATTCGTGTTCCTCTACACACCACTTCAGCTATTTCACTTGCACTTACGGTCGTTTTAATAACTGGACTAAAGTTTAACATCTGCACTGGTTTCTTTTCGAATCTACTCATAATCTTCTCTAATCTTTCAAAAGCTTCTACACACTCATTAGCTGCAGCAGTTAATTCTCTAATACTTTCATTTGCTTCTTTTGTATCAACGTCTACCTTTAATGACAATGCATTCTTCTGTTCACTCATCCTTATCCTCCTAACCAAATGTCCATTTTGTTCTGTTTTACGTTTAATGTGTAATTTCTATATAGTAAAGAATTTTATTCTCTCTAAACTAGGAACTAACATAATTGATAATCCCTAGTTTACAAAAAACAAAAAAGCCATCACCGAAGCGACAGCTCTTTTACGGCTTATAAAAATATTAAAGGGGATGGGAGAAATCATTCACGAAAGGGGAATTTCGCAATCATTTCAAGGTCAAGATTACTCTCAACCTTCTCCAAGCCACCGCATCAACTAGTATGGCTACACGCCCTGTGTTCGGTGACTGGGAGAAGACTAGGAATCTTCTCGTTTATACTCCGCAGAGTCGGTCAATACTTCGGCTGTCGCATGGCCTTCGCAAACCGTTTTTGTTATATTTCGTCCCGTGACAGATGAGATATAAATATTGTCGAATATAAAGGGAATCAATCTTTATATTCACATCAAGACGGTATTGCCTTTTTCCACCGCCTTACTACAACCAATATAGGGGATGTATCGTGAAAAGGGGATTAAACACGATAGGATGTATATTGGCTGTAGTAAAGAGGTGACTAGTCTCTTTACACCCTGACTACACGCCCATGTAGTAAGAATCGTGAGTAATTACTATATGAACTATCATCAAGCTACGTATACAGCAGATCTTTTAAAATGTATTAATCCAAAACATATAGATTTTCTAGAACGAGTTCACTCAATCATGAGCAACACCCCCATTCGTAGAAATCAACATGACAGGAATAATAGATTTATATCTATTTTCAACGCAGAAGGTGGCTTCTATGTTGAACGATAGATACAAATTAGAAACAGCATGACGAATGCGAGTTATCTCACACCCGCCACACTGGAATATGTCTTCATTTGTTTTAATTGGTCTTTTCGTCTTAACGCGGGTTCGTACCGCCGTGCCCGCCCTACTATGCGGTATACGTTAACGTGACATTCTCGCATAAGAACATTTCACTTATAGGTGTACTAATCCTCTTCGATATGCGGTTGTCAAAGGGCTGTCCAAAGCTCGTTAATAAGCTTGTAAGATAATGATAATTTGAATCACGCATCTACTTATCCGCTCCTTTATCGTTAATTTATCCGCATTTTATCCGTGTTTTTAAATAATAAGTAACGCCTCAGCAAGTGCCATAATCGCATGCTTCTTTTGTATATAGAACCAGTTATTCTCCATCATCATTTGTGCCTTCACCGCTTTATCGCTCATCAATCCATTTTTAAGATATTTCCTCTCAATAATTTCTCTCTGCTCCGGATCTAGTGCATGTTCTAACGCTCTTTTCATTTGAATGTACTTTATATCCTTTATTTTCTTTGTATTACGTACTTCAACGAAAGGACTACTGATATTCTCTGCTGCACACTCTTCCTGATTAATCATACGAACCTTTAAAGCTCTATAGTTGAATAACGCCTTTGCCACTTCCCTCTGTATCTCCTTGTACTCCTCATTCGTGATTTCTGGAAAGAATGCTAATTGCTCCATCTGTAATCCCCCTATTTCTGAATTTGTCTTTTTAACACCACGTAAGGTACGTGAAATTTTACTATCTCTTTGTTGAATAAGGGAAACATGCTTAGTAAAGTAGCCCCCACCAATCTACTCTGCATGGTTCCGTTATCCATTAAATCCAATCGATATAACTAAATTGAGCTGGTCTAGAAAAATACACATCTATAACTCTATCGTTACCTTCAATACGATCCCAAACATATATCTTTGTCATCCGCTCAGCTCCTTTATGATCTTGTCCATTTACCTAACTTCTTGTCCCATATCACAACAATTAACTCTTGTTTGTTTAAATACTCCCATAGCTTCTTACGTATCGGGAATCCTTCATTAATGGCCTTCTTGCTACCTTTCACATCTACAACTTCTACACGTCCATCTGAGTACGTCACTTTAAAGTCTGGTGTGAATTTTAATGATTCCTTTCTAGATTTACCTGACTTCGTTAAACTGCTTTTAATCGTAAATGCTGGGATGAGAGTATAAGAAGGATGGCACTCGATTTGAGCGACATCACCTCTACTCTTTAAATACCTGTAATACCTTGCTTCAGTTCTAGAATCGAATTGTATTCCGTCTACAGTGGTTGGAATACTTTTGATCCGCGGCGCATTCTTTTTCTTGGTTGTTACCTTTCTCTTTCTAATCAACTAGTAACCTCACTTTCTACCAAAGGATTATTTTGTTCAGTTTTGTAACAACTCCGGATTTTCATAAATGTTCCCTAAAACTTTTACATTGTCGTACCATCTAAACTCAAATCCTGTATATCCTCCATCACCTGCATTGGCTTTATAAAGATTGATAGGACATTTCTTGTATGTAGCCTGTTTTGTATCGTATACAACAACGCCTGTCATTCTTTCTCCTGTTTCAATCATCGGGTTATACCAGGTAACTACATCTCCCTCGTATATTTCATTTCCGTCTGAATCCTTTTGCTCAATGAACTGCATTAAAACGATATTACCTTGCTTGTGTTCATACAATGGATCATGGAATGATTCCACATCATCCTCCATATATTCTGCTGCTATATATTCGCCATCAACTTCATCTTGTAACACCCATGCGCGAAACTTGATTTCTCTCATTTTCCTCTTCCTCCCCTGAATAAAACTCAATATTCCGTCAATACTGTAGACAACCCATTTCGAACCATATTCCATTACCCGAGCAGTTAGCATTTACTAGCTGCTCTTTTAGTTATACGGATGACCACTTCCGTAATTTCTGTAATATTTTGTTTGTCCGCTTTCCGCTTCACTTGCCATTCTTTTCAAAGCAACTAACACATCATCCAGCGTATTTTTATCTCCTAGCACTTTTCTATTTGTTTCGATATGCCAAACCACATTTTCAAGCTGTTTCTTCACGTCCATATCCATTCCCCTTTTCTACAAAATGAAATTTTTGTTCTAATTAAACAAGCTCATTTGCTCTGTTCTAAAATTCATAAATAATATTTCTTCTGATTCACATGCAACTCCGGATCCGCCAACAACTTGCTTATGAGCTTTGAATGTTTCTCTTTCCCAATTTGGATAGAGTTCATGCAATAATGGATCATCGTAATAAGATAAAATCACTTTCCCATTTACATTGTTTAATAAGTTGGCTAAATCTATATGGTCCTGCTTCGTAAATCCTCCAGCGTAGAACCTTTCACGACCGATATATGGAGGATCAACATAAAATAATGTCTCTTTGCTATCGTACTTCTCAATAATGCTTCTAAAATCTAAGTGCTCTATCATTGTTCCCTGCATTCTCTTGGCAAACGATTCAATAATCGAGCAAGCACCTAAATATCCTCTTGCTGGATTTTGATTGCTTTTCGTACTGTTTCTCCAACCCGTCTGAGGCACTTCATCAGCATTACCTTTTGATATACCTGACCTATTGAGATAAAACCAACGAACTGCTTTTTCGAATGGATCTCGAGGTAAATGCTCTTTCTTCCAACTTTCATACAGTTGCCTGCTATACGGTAATGATTCACAAGCTTTTTGTAACTCTTTTGGATTACTCCTTGCCACAAGCAAAAAGTTAACTACATTACCATCAATATCGTTATAAACTTCATGGCCAATTGGTGGCTTTTGTGAAATTACATGGGCAGCACCACCAAATGGCTCCACGTACACCTTATGAGCTGGCATCTTATTAATTATGTGTTCTGCATACTTTCCTTTTCCTCCAAACCAAATCAAAGG
>NZ_JBUQDQ010000016.1:0-239 GCF_055179755.1 Staphylococcus sp. TCBT05
CACTGGAACTGAGACACGGTCCAGACTCCTACGGGAGGCAGCAGTAGGGAATCTTCCGCAATGGGCGAAAGCCTGACGGAGCAACGCCGCGTGAGTGATGAAGGGTTTCGGCTCGTAAAACTCTGTTATTAGGGAAGAACATATGTGTAAGTAACTGTGCACATCTTGACGGTACCTAATCAGAAAGCCACGGCTAACTACGTGCCAGCAGCCGCGGTAATACGTAGGTGGCAAGCGTT
>NZ_JBUQDQ010000018.1:0-6328 GCF_055179755.1 Staphylococcus sp. TCBT05
CAGGATCTACCATATATTGTAAAATTTTACTAATATTTCCTTGTGCCGGAAATGCTGTTAAAGCCGCTATCGTGGCCAATAAATATAATCGTTTTGCCCATCCCTTCATATTTAACCACCTCTAAATTTATTTTAACACATTTTTTGGAAGTTCCGCATAGAACAAATCATTATTTCGTTCAAAGGCCAATAAAGCTTCTTTCATTAAATTCATATCTTCTCTTGCTAGAGCTTGAACAAAAAGTTGAAGTGGTGTAAGAAAACCATTTTGTTTTTTAGTTTCTTCCATAAGAGAATCTGCTTTTTGTTTCATATTTTGTTTTATGTATAAATACCCCCTTTCTGTCGGATTTATAGGTTGTATATGATCTAAATTCTTTTCAAAATGAATGTTTAGAAAATCAAGTGTTGTTTGTAACATTTGTTGTTTTTTACGCATTTTTTGATTATTTGGTGAAACCACCAGACTTAACCCTTTGTCTAAATAATACTTAGACAATTCGTAGTCTGTTAATATATATGTCTCACCCATAATACAATACGCTGTAGCCTTTGGAAGTAAAGATACTCTTCCATTTCTGGAAATCATATCATCACATAATTCTCTTGCTCTCGCCAACTCGTTATTCCTATGAAAACATGTGGCCAATAACTCCATAGTTCTTAACTCATATGAAGATTTTAAAAATGGATTTTTCACTTTTTCAATTTCAGTCTTTAATTCATCAATATTTGCACTTACTAAATTGTAACTTCTCGAATCAAAAAAAGCGTAAATCAGAGCAAACTCCATAGGAATTTTACTTATATCCTCTGCATTTTTTTGCTTTCCCATTTCTCCCTTTACCAATTTCAAAAATTCGTGCGGGTTAAATTCCTCTGCATTTCGTAAATAAAGTAATTCATAAGCACTTGCAAATTTACGATTCAACAAATTATTTGATTGTTTTTCTCGATCAATTAAATGATTTAATAATTCTAATTCACCGCACATGTCTATATATTCAAACGCTACTCTTAAATTAACTTTCCGTTTAGCTTGGTTACAATAGTTAAACACTTCTGTCTTTCGAAAAGAATAATCATGGGGATATAACATGTTTAGTATTTCTGCATAAATAGAAAAGTCAAATTCTCTCTTACCTGAAATAGATTGATTCACTTTAGAATGGCTAATGCCCAACAAATCAGCAAGCTGTCTATTAGTAATACCTCTATTAGTTAAATCCTTTTGAATTTTTTCTAAAATCATACCCCTTGTCACACCCTCTCTCATCTTCTAATATATAAATATACAAAAACTTTTATATTAAAAGAATTTTCTGTAAATATATTCTAACAGAAATTAGAAAAGGTTTCGTTCCAGTGTGGAATTTTGCATATTTCTACATTATTTTGAGAATATTCGGAAAATTTAAATCGTATTTGCTGGTTACTTCTAACTTATTACTAGTTGATATTTAAAAAAAGTATGTGTAAAATAGTTCTTAAAGATATGTATTTCAAACAAGAAATATTTAACAAAAGTCTATTCATTAGTTTTAAACATTAATTATAAAAAAAATAAAACCCCACCGCATCGTTTTTAATTGGATCAGGTCGCCAAACTCAAACCAATTAAAAACTCCAAGAGATAGGGGCTTTAATTCACACTATAAGTATATGTGTTTTTCTTTAGTATCAAACTTGATACTAAAATTATACCATAACGTATATCTATTGTGAATATAAAACCTCTGTTTTTCCTGTTTATTTGTGGTGGAAAAATAGGAGGTTTTTTTATGCTACTAAATAACTTTTTACTAAGTACAGCAAAACGAGAATTAAGTCCACACCTGGTTCATGTTCCGCGAGGTGCTATCAATAAAACAGTACAAAAAGTAATTAAAGCTATTGATCTAATTCTTTTAGATACAGAAGGTAAAACCACTAAAGATTTCTTCATACAAACACCACGCCGCTATCAGGCATTGGAAGTTGTTTTATCTTACCTAGTACAAGAAGGATACTCTCAAATGAGACAAAATCAAATCAGTGAAAAGTCGGGTATTTCTGTGCCGATCATCAACTTTATTCTGAAGTGGTTAGAGGACCTTGAAGTATGCCATCAAATCAAAACAAGACGTCATGGTAAGAAAGCACCATCTATTTACATATTAAGCCTCAATACCAATTATTTAAAAATCATTGAATACTTTAAGCAAAAATGGGCGTTTTCAATTGATATGTTTTCTACATTTACAAAGTTTCTATCTAAAAAACTAAGTAAAAAACAGGAGAAACCTACAGATCAAACCGAAAAGCCAACTGTACCTACATGCCAGGGAGTAGATATATTGGATTCTGTTGCTCCTACAAATGAAGAAGTAGAAGTAAAAGAACAGCCAATGAATGCCCCTAATTTGGGTGAAAAACTAGAACTACGATTCCGTGAAATGGATGAGTTTATGAGTGAAAATCAGAAGAAACTATATATGTATATCATAAGTAAAGATACAAATATTACTGAAAAAGATGCTTATACAATCGCATTGCGTATGCCGCCAGACGTAGATTGGGAAGCAAGAAAAACTTTTGAGGATTGTGTACAGTTTTTTGAGATAAACAAATCACAAGAAAGTACGCCCGCTCATTTCATGAAAATCTATACAAAACAGTTAACTGCAAATAGGAAGCGTAGACAGCAACAAGCGAAAGAAAACATAAGAAATATAGAATTGAGAAAATCAAATAAGAGTAAAATCCCGTTCGATTTATTCAAAAAGATGCTTGATCCAAACGCGTAAATCTCATTTTTCATAAAAAAATAATTGTTTTATAGCCTTGTTCAAAAAATTCCCCTTAACAAGGCTTTTTGTCATGCCATTCTTTATTTTAATAGATTAAACACATTATCAATCTATCGCACTTTTACAGATTAAGGGCGTTTTTCACCACAAATCCACTATGAATTTAAACTCGAATTGAACCTGTTTTTAAATCAGTAATTAAATAAGAAGAATTTTCTAATCCCTTGTGAGAGTAAGGCTCATTGAGCAAAAATAAATCCTAATGTATTTAATTGTTTTAATTTTTTTTAAACAAGATTTATTAATAAAAAGTATCCTATATTAGGAATTTCTTTTTTTATAAACTTTTACATATCATCTCCAAGTTGATCTATGCATGAAAATAAAAATCTAAATTTCTCTTAATATGCAAATCTACAATATTTTAGTTACCCAACATATTTCCGAATAAACACACTATTTATAAGTGACTTTATTCGTTTATTTACCTGCATATCAGAATGATTGTTTACCTATTATCAATCCTAATTCTATCCAAGCATACAGTAACAATACTGATGTCTATGTAGTGCCAAAGTGATGCGAATATGATGTCTATGTAATGTATACATGATGAAATGCGGCATCAGTTCGGCATAAGTGCAAATTAAGGTTTATGTACATAAACACTAGCTTTATCCTACATACATAAAGAAAAAGAAAAACGAAGCGCTCCTGTTAAGGGTATCTTGATTCAGCTATGAATCAGATTCCGTTGACAGGCAGATTTTCATAAAACTACGTATGCGGGGCGGCGGCCATTCCCATTCCTCGCATATTGTCCTCGCTCAACATCGGCCCATTATTCGCCTTCCACTCATCTCAATACATCTACATATCCCCCTATATCACAACCCCACGGCCTGTCTAGCCAGGCCCACATGTCTCCGCAGATCCCCGCAATATCCTGGCCCTGGAATCCTCTATTGCTTGTTTGTATGGTTCTCGTATATAATTGCGGTACACAATTTTTAGGACAAAGGAGTATATAAACATGACTTGGGAACTTTCTGTTGATGTTTTCCTTTTTGATCTGTTAAAACATGGCCGTAAATCTTCCACCGTTAAACAATATCGCTACGATCTCACCCTTTTTACATCTTGGGTTCAAAAACACGTCAAATTGCCTCCAGAATCGTTTTTCCGTTCTTTTGATATAAATGTATTAGAAAGATATTTAAAGGCGCTTAAAAAGGAACGTGGGGCGTCAATTTCTAATATCAAACGTGTACGAGGCATTCTAATTAACTTTTTACAATTTCATGGTTCGGCCCAGGATTTAAAAAGTAATGTGTCCCCTCCTGGACTGACTGCTAAACACTTTGCATCGGATAAAGAAATTAGAAAGCTATTCCGCGTCATGCATAGTTATGTCGGATTAACCGACTACCAGGCAACGGGAAGAAAATTCATTCTAGAACGTAACCTTTTATTGATTCATTTCATGTTAGATTACGGACTATCCATCCAGGACATACTCACGCTTTCTATGCATGACATACACTTTGGGACAAATACGATTACCCCAGGAGGGTTACACGCTCACAAACGATCTATTCCCCTTTCAAAAGAGCATGTAAAACTTGCCTTATCTTATTACAACAAGATTCCTAACCTTGTAAGACCGCGCCAACAAACGGGCGATCCCTTTTTTGTGGCGTTTGATTTCGGCCCGCAAACGTTCCGCTGGGATTATGAAGACGATCAACCCGCCGCTTTAACTCGAATCGCTATACAACGCATGTTACAGAAAGAAGCGAAACGCGCCGAAATTCATGTAACGCCAACTATGCTACGGAACCGTTTTATATTAAATGCCCTACAGAATGGCATGAAACCCATTGAAATTAAAGCGTTTTTAGGTTTAAAAAGCGTTGAGGCCCTGCATAGATACGTTCAATTTTGGAATAAACGCCAATAAAATTCCATAAAAAGTGCAAAACCTCTCAAAAGATTTCGCACCAAAAACATTTAAAAATTACAACTTATTAGATTAAGTTAAAAAAGTATTCCATCTGCAAAAAGCCGGAGATTTTGCTGGTGTAGAATCCATCGGGACTCACACCATGCGTAAAACCTTCGGCAATTGATTCTATAAAGGTTAACATTGCCTATCCTTCGGGGGATAGGCAATGTTAACCTAAAATTATACTATTTTTCCTTCTTATTCTCAAAAAACATAGCATCAAATTCATTTTCAGGAACAAGAACTACTTTACCGTTCTCAGCAGATAAGCCCACATATCCCTCAGATATTTGATCAATTTCAATGTACAAATCTTTTAATTTTACAATCAAACTATCGATATCATATCGACCTCTTCCATAATTAAAAACATAGGTTGTAACTTCGTCATCATCTTCATAGCTTGAACCAAAAAATTCAACAACTTCTTTAACAGCAGACTCATAAAAATCATTCGACATAGTTTCAAATTCATCTACTAAATTACCACTGTATTTCCTGATTTTTTCATTTATTGTCTCATTCTTTACTTTATGCAGTTTACACAAATCTCTAGATAACTTATCTAAACCACCGATAGTCCTAATGCCAGCAAGTAATAACTTCATATGTTCATCTGTTTTTAATTGATCTATAAGCTCCAAACGTTTTTGAAGTTCCATAAACTCACTCCTATGTATATTCTTTTAATCAATTATATACCAAAAACATGAATAAAATTTCCAAAACATTCTAAAAACAATGGGTACAGGTTGTCCCTTTAAACTAGGGGGCTATGTAGTAAAGGAACAAGAACGGCAATAAGACTTAATCGAGTTATCAAAAATCAAGGTTTTTGATAATGATAAAAACTGTGTTAAATAAAGCTTTGATACGTTAATACCACGTATCAAAACTATTATCATAATCAAATATTACTAGGAGAAGATGATTAAAAAAGCATTCAGTATTGAATACACGAAAAACAAAACCAGGGCCTTTCTATGCTATTCAAAACACTAAAAATAGTGTAATTATGTAAGAATCAATCAAAGTCAATACAAATGAATACAACTAAATACGAATCAATATGAAAAACACTTGTATTTTAATGATTTTCACAGATTTTTACTGTTTTTTTGTATTGACTTGTATTAAATTGTATTAATTCGTATGTAATTATATTGACTTTTCGAAAGAGTTTAGCATATAATGGAATTAAGTTAATCGATAAAAAATAATCTTTAGGAGGTTTTTATATATGGCAATTCTTAAAGCTGGTGCGGATGCGGGAAACAGTGGTTTAAAGTTAAATGTATTAGGTCTTGATCCTTTATTCATACCAAGTATTTATTCACATCACATTGGAGAAGCAACAAACATTTTGAGTGATGAGGATATTTCTGTTGAAGAATTAGAAAACAACATTGATGTTACAATTTCATCACCTACCTTAAAAGCAAACAATTTGCGTTATATCATTGGTCAAAAAGTGATTGATGAAAACATTAAAGGTATTGAAATGGAAAAGAAATCTGATAAATCGAAAGATGAT
>NZ_JBUQDQ010000019.1:0-1371 GCF_055179755.1 Staphylococcus sp. TCBT05
CCTTGAGGACTACGAGTCCCTATCAAAAACCGAACTTCTTTACTGTCATTTTAGAATCAGGTTTACGTATGTTGGGGCCATGAGCCCGTGTATAGGAAATTGGAATCGAAATGAAGCAGTAAAGTTCTTTCAAAACTTAAAAAGGAGGAATACAAATGCCTTACATTCTTGCATTAGATGTTTCAATGGGACACAGCTACAGTGTCCTATACAAAGACGACACCTGCTTATTTGAAGACGAGATCGAACACACTCAAAGAGGATTTCATGCATTACTCGAAGAGATCCAGCACTTGCCTGAACGTCCATTGATTGTTTTTGAAGCAACGGGGATTTATTCCAGACCAGTCGAAAAGTTCTTTCAAGATCATCACTTTTCTTACTGTTTGTTAAACCCGTTAGAAGCGAAAAAACAGATGGAAGAAAGCACCTTACGCAGTTGGAAAACAGATAAATCGGATGCCCACCGGCTCGCACAGACTCATCTTAAAAATCAACGTCAGCCAAAAGAAGTACAAAGCAATTTTTACTTAGAGATGCGCGATTTAGCCCGTTTTTATCAAGAGATTGAGAAGAAAATCACTCGTCTGCGCATGGATTTACACAACTGCCTTCAGTTGACTTTTCCAGAGCTTGAACAGTTCTTTTCAAACAGGCTGACCCCTTACGCATTGACATTGATCCGTCTTTTTCCCCATCCAGATTTTGTATTGGCATCTACTCGGACAAAAATAAAAAATAAACTAATCAACGAAACACGGAAAAAAATCTCCGCGAATCGTGCCGAGCAAAAGGCAGATCAAATCATCCACTATGCACAGTGTGCCTACCCAGCTGTTGAAAAAGACAGTATCCACTGTCAAAAAACGATTTATTACGCCGAACTTCTCCAAGATTTACTCGAACAAAAAGAAGCACTGGCGACACAAATGATCAAAAAAGCCGAAGGCTCTCCTTGCTTTTTGTTGTACCAAACGTTCCCTGGGATCGGCGCACTCACAGCCGCTTTATTGCTCGGTGAATTAGGAGATATCACACGATTTAAAACCCATAAACAATTGAATGCCTTTGTCGGAATTGACATCCGACGGTATCAATCAGGTAAGTATACTGGCCAAGACCGCATCAATAAGCGTGGTAATCCCAAAGCACGGAAAATTATTTTCTTCACCATTCGAAATATGATTCGCCAGCAACGCGCAGCTCCTAATCATATTGTCGATTATTACTACAAATTAAAAAAGCAACCTATCCCTAAGAAAGATAAGGTTGCCACAGTTGCTTGTATGAACAAGCTTCTGAAATGTATGCACGCTATGGTTAGGGCACATACAGAGTACGACTATGCGTACGCGGTCTCAGTGGACCATT
>NZ_JBUQDQ010000020.1:0-245 GCF_055179755.1 Staphylococcus sp. TCBT05
CGAAAATACGTAGAACGTGTTTCTGAGTTAACAGGAATTCAAATATCTATGTTCTCAGTTGGACCAGATCGTAACCAAACAAATATTGTACGTAACGTATACGAAGCTTAATTAACATTTTTTGAAAAAAACTCATGTCTGCATGAGTTTTTTTCTTATTCTTTTGTAAAAAAACAAAAAAAGTATTGCAATAAATACAGAATACATGTTATGATACATCTTGTCGTCACGAAAATATGACGTTG
>NZ_JBUQDQ010000021.1:0-331 GCF_055179755.1 Staphylococcus sp. TCBT05
CGATTGCTTTGGCAAAGCGGAAAACGGGGTTCGAACCCGCGACCCCCACCTTGGCAAGGTGGTGCTCTACCACTGAGCTATTTCCGCGTGTTTAAAGATGCCGGCTAAAGGACTTGAACCCTCGACCCTCTGATTACAAATCAGATGCTCTACCAACTGAGCTAAGCCGGCATGTAAAACTTAAATTATGCGGGTGAAGGGACTTGAACCCCCACGCCGTAAGGCGCTAGATCCTAAATCTAGTGCGTCTGCCAATTCCGCCACACCCGCAAAAATATGAGCCGTACAGGGCTCGAACCTGTGACCCTCTGATTAAAAGTCAGATGCTCTA
>NZ_JBUQDQ010000022.1:0-275 GCF_055179755.1 Staphylococcus sp. TCBT05
CTAAGCATGAAGCCCCCCTCGAGATGAGATTTCCCATAGCGTCAAGCTAGTAAGATCCCTGAAAGATGATCAGGTTGATAGGTCTGAGGTGGAAGCGTGGTGACACGTGGAGCTGACAGATACTAATAGATCGAGGACTTAACCACATTTGATTGCTTTGTAATTCTTCTTCTGCATTATCTAGTTTTGAGGGAACAAAAACCTCATCTAAATAGTCTGGTGGCGATAGCGAGAAGGTCACACCCGTTCCCATACCGAACACGGAAGTTAAGCTT
>NZ_JBUQDQ010000023.1:0-1669 GCF_055179755.1 Staphylococcus sp. TCBT05
CTCTCTTGAGTGGATCCTGAGTACGACGGAGCACGTGAAATTCCGTCGGAATCTGGGAGGACCATCTCCTAAGGCTAAATACTCTCTAGTGACCGATAGTGAACCAGTACCGTGAGGGAAAGGTGAAAAGTACCCCGGAAGGGGAGTGAAATAGAACTTGAAACCGTGTGCTTACAAGTAGTCAGAGCCCGTTAATGGGTGATGGCGTGCCTTTTGTAGAATGAACCGGCGAGTTACGATTTGATGCAAGGTTAAGCAGTGAATGTGGAGCCGTAGCGAAAGCGAGTCTGAATAGGGCGTTGAGTATTTGGTCGTAGACCCGAAACCAGGTGATCTACCCATGACCAGGCTGAAGTTCAGGTAACACTGAATGGAGGGCCGAACCGACTTACGTTGAAAAGTGAGCGGATGAGTTGTGGGTAGCGGAGAAATTCCAATCGAACCTGGAGATAGCTGGTTCTCTCCGAAATAGCTTTAGGGCTAGCCTCAAGTGATGATTATTGGAGGTAGAGCACTGTTTGGACGAGGGGCCCTTCTCGGGTTACCGAATTCAGACAAACTCCGAATGCCAATCAATTTAACTTGGGAGTCAGAACGCGGGTGATAAGGTCCGTGTTCGAAAGGGAAACAGCCCAGACCACCAGCTAAGGTCCCAAAATATATGTTAAGTGGAAAAGGATGTGGCGTTGCCCAGACAACTAGGATGTTGGCTTAGAAGCAGCCATCATTTAAAGAGTGCGTAATAGCTCACTAGTCGAGTGACACTGCGCCGAAAATGTACCGGGGCTAAACATATTACCGAAGCTGTGGATTGTCCGTAGGACAATGGTAGGAGAGCGTTCTAAGGGCGTTGAAGCATGATCGCAAGGACATGTGGAGCGCTTAGAAGTGAGAATGCCGGTGTGAGTAGCGAAAGACGGGTGAGAATCCCGTCCACCGATTGACTAAGGTTTCCAGAGGAAGGCTCGTCCGCTCTGGGTTAGTCGGGTCCTAAGCTGAGGCCGACAGGCGTAGGCGATGGATAACAGGTTGATATTCCTGTACCACCATAATTCGTTTTAAGCGATGGGGGGACGCAGTAGGATAGGCGAAGCGTGCTGTTGGAGTGCACGTCCAAGCAATGAGACTGAGTATTAGGCAAATCCGGTACTCTTAAGGTCAAGTTGTGATGGGGAGAGGAAATTGTTTCCTCGAGTCGTTGATTTCACACTGCCAAGAAAAGCCTCTAGCTAGAAGTGTGGTGCCCGTACCGCAAACCGACACAGGTAGTCAAGATGAGAATTCTAAGGTGAGCGAGCGAACTCTCGTTAAGGAACTCGGCAAAATGACCCCGTAACTTCGGGAGAAGGGGTGCTCTTTAGGGTTAACGCCCAGGAGAGCCGCAGTGAATAGGCCCAAGCGACTGTTTATCAAAAACACAGGTCTCTGCTAAACCGTAAGGTGATGTATAGGGGCTGACGCCTGCCCGGTGCTGGAAGGTTAAGAGGAGTGGTTAGCTTCTGCGAAGCTACGAATCGAAGCCCCAGTAAACGGCGGCCGTAACTATAACGGTCCTAAGGTAGCGAAATTCCTTGTCGGGTAAGTTCCGACCCGCACGAAAGGCGTAACGATTTGGGCACTGTCTCAACGAGAGACTCGGTGAAATCATAGTACCTGTGAAGATGCAGGT
>NZ_JBUQDQ010000024.1:0-2018 GCF_055179755.1 Staphylococcus sp. TCBT05
CTGATAGTATCCCAAAAATAAGCGCTCCTACTGCCATACCGATTGAGTTAATACTACCTATCCAGCCCATTTCTTGCGTACTTAATCCCCAATCCTTTTGCAAGGCTACCATTACAAATGAAAGCATTCCAACATCCATTGCATCAAATAGCCATCCAAGCCCAGCTATACCAAGTAGTTTGCGCTTCGAAATTTCTTTTACCTTGACCACTAGAAGTCCTCCTCACACAGGTGTCTTTACACATAATTTTACATGTGTGAATTGTATAAGTAAAATACTTTTGTGTAAAAAATTTCTCCTTCATCATTCCCAAAAAGTAAAACGTCTATCCCGATTGGTGAGGGCTAATAATCAGTAGGGATGCCTCACTGATTAAAGTTTCAATTTATTAAAAATGAACAAATAAAAAAAGCAGCGATATTTCGCTACTTTTTCGAACGCATTACTTCTTTTAAAAATTCCGCTAATACTAACTGACGACGCCAGCGTGTTGGATTACTGCATAATCTATAAAACCACTCTAAATGAATCGCTTGAATCCATTTTGGTGCACGTTTTACCTCTCCAGCCCATACGTCTAAACTTCCACCCACTCCAACAGCCATTTTCGTTTCTAAACGATGCTTATTGTTTTGGATAAAGTTCTCTTGTTTCGGGAAACCAAGTGCAACAAGTAATAAATCTGGTTTTGCTTCTTGAATGCGAGAAATAATATTCTCTTCGTCTTCTTGTTTAAAATAACCATCTTGTATACCGGCGATGGATACAGCTGAATATGTCTTTGTTAAATGATCTGCTGCAGCTTGTACAACATGCGGCTTTGCACCTAATAAGAAAACAGATACCGGCTTACTATCTTCAGATAACTTCGCAAGTAAATTACACATTAAATCAAAACCTGCTACACGTTCTTTTAAAGGTGTACCAAGCATCCCGCTTGCCTTTACAACCCCAATACCATCAGGTGTAATTAAATCTGTATTCAATAATGTTTGATAGAACTTTTCATCCTTTTTTGCGCACATAACAATTTCAGGGTTTGCTGTTACTACCTGAAACGTATGAGTTCGCTCCGCTTCTAGTTGTTCTTTTAAATATTGGACCGTTTCATCCATTGTCATTGTAGAAAAAGGAACGCCTAGAATATCAACTGTTTGTACTGCCATAGTTAACTATCCTCTCTATCATTACAAGTTTTTCGCTATTAATTGCTTATATGTTTCCTTTGTATCTTCATATAGTTTTTGAAGTGAGAAGTTCATAGTAGCATGCTCATAAATATGTTTACCCATTGCTGCTAACTCTCCAGTTTTCCACTTATCATACGCTTCTTCTAAAGCTAATGCTAATGCCTTTCCATCACCTGTTGGCACAATCCATCCGTAAGTTTCATCTACGATTAATGGTTCAATTTCTCCAGCCCTAGTCACAATTGATGGTACGCGTTGATTTGCCGCTTCTAATAAAACTAGTGGGAACCCTTCACTATGGGAAGTTAATAAATTTACATGTGACGACGCAAATAATTGTTTTACATCTTGACGATGTCCTAAAAACTCTACTTTATCGTTAATCCCTTTTTCAGTAGCTAATGACTTTAGATTTTCTTCTAATGGGCCATCGCCAACTAATAATACTTTAATTTTCTCTAATTTTGTTTGTTGTAACGCATCGAATAAAACTTCATGTCCTTTGACAGGATGTAATCGTGCTACTTGGATTGCCGTAAATACATCTTCATCAATATTGAACATTTCTTTTTTATTATAGCCTTCTGCTTTTTCCTTATCGTATTCAATTCCATTATAAATAACATGCATCTTTTCATTTGAAATACCTAATGCTGCCAGGCTTTTTTTCAATCTATTTGTTACAACGAAAAATAAGTCTATATTTTTTAAGGCTTTCAAATTTAATTTCGTAAAAATCCAACCTTTTAAGCCCTGTTTAGTAAAGTCTTGAAATGGATCACTATGAATAGTCGTTACCCATTTTGCCTTTATTCTCTTTTTCATTA
>NZ_JBUQDQ010000025.1:0-132444 GCF_055179755.1 Staphylococcus sp. TCBT05
CTGTAATAAGTGGTACTATACAGGCAAGCAGAGAATGAAATGTCTCTTTTTTTAGATCCAAGGAGCTTATCTTCTCAATCACTAGAAGAAAGTAAAAGGTACTAAAAAACGAATGTTACTATAAAAATGGTTTTTACAAATTAAAAAGAGCAATCATTTATATTGAAATGATTGCTCTTTTTATGAAAAAACGCTAATTAGTATTAAATAAGAAGTGAGTAAAGCATTTTATTTTCGTTAATATAAATATTTGAAGGATCAAAATCATCTACATTGGCTTTAAGTTGATCTAAATCGTTATGTTCATAAAGTTGTATACCAATAATAACCGTACCTGTATTTTGTGATGATTTTTTTAAGTATTCAAATTTTGTGATATCATCTTTTGGACCTAATACATCATTTACAAATTCTCTTAATGCACCTGGTCTTTGTGGAAAGTTCAAGATGAAATAGTGTTTCATCTCTTCGAAGAGTAATGAACGTTCTTCGATTTCTTTCATTCTATTGATGTCATTGTTACCACCACTAACGACACAAACAACTGATTTTCCTTTGATTTCTGATTTGTATTGTTCTAAGGCACTTACACTTAATGCACCTGCTGGTTCTGCAATAATTGCCTGTTTTGAGTACATATCTAAAATTGTGCTACACACAGCACCTTCATGTACTTGAACATAATCATCTACAACATTTTTTGCAATGTCATAAGTGATTTCACCGACACGTGCAACTGAAGCGCCATCGACAAACTTATCAATATTAGGTAATGTTACGATTTGATTTTCTAATACAACAGAGGCATACATACTACTAGCTCCAGCTGGTTCAACACCAACAATGGATGTGTTAGGTGAATGTTCTTTAAAGTATGTGCCAACACCTGAAATTAAACCGCCACCACCAATTGCTGCAAATAAGTAATCAAATTTGACATTATCTTCTTTAGATTGATTAAGGATTTCCTTTGCAAGTGTACCTTGTCCTGCAATTGTATATATATTATTAAAAGGATCAATAAAGTTCATTTGATGTTCTTGTGTATAGGTAAGTGCTTCTTTCAAACAATCATCAAAAGTATCACCTGTAAGAACGACTTCTACATTTGTGCCACCGAAAAATTTAACTTGGTTAATTTTTTGTAGTGGTGTCGTCACAGGCATAAAGATTACTGCATTTAAATTTAATTTGCTAGCAGTAAACGCTACGCCCTGAGCATGATTACCTGCACTTGCACAAGTAATTCCATTTTGTCGTTCTTCTTCTTTTAAAGTAATGATTGCATTATATGCGCCTCTTAATTTGAAAGAACGTACCCATTGTAAGTCTTCACGTTTTAAATATACATCGCACTCATATTTATGAGAGAGATAATGATCTTTTTGAAGAGGGGTTTCTTTCACTATATCTTTTAATTGTAAGAAAGCTTCATCAATATCTTTAGAAGAAACAGTTGTTTTTACAGTCATAAGTTTCACACCTTTATTTAATAAGATTAAAATGTTTTTGTTTTTTCATAAGATTTAATTTGTTCTTCATATTCTAAAGTAATTGCTATATCATCTAAACCTTTAACAAGTTTGTTTTTCCAAGTATCATCAATATCAAAGTGGAATGATTTTTCTGATGTATAAACGGTTTGATTAGGTAAATCTACAGTAATTTCTTTAGCTTCTGCTAGATATTTTCTTGCAGGCTCATCTAGAACGATAGGCAACATGGCGTTCTTAGTACAATTCATATAGAAAATATCACTATAACCACCTGCAATAATAATATCAAATCCGTAATCTTTTAGTGCCCATGCTGCATGTTCACGACTTGAACCACAACCAAAGTTATCACCAGTAATCAAAATGCTCGCACCTTGATACTCTGGTTTATTTGGATTAAAGTCTGGATTATCAGAACCGTCATCTAAATAGCGCCATTCATCGAATGCAAATGGTCCAAACCCTGTTTTTGAAATTCGTTTCAAATGTGCTTTAGGAATAATTTGATCTGTATCAATATTATCATTAAATAATGGTACAACCTTTCCTGTATAAGTAGTAATCGGTTTGATTTCCATATTAAACAACAACCTTTCTTACATCTACGAATTTACCATTTATAGCAGCTGCTGCAGCCATAGCAGGGGAGACGAGATGTGTTCTCGCACCTTTACCTTGTCTACCTTCAAAGTTTCGGTTACTCGTTGAAGCACAGTGTACTCCGGTAGGAACTTGATCCGGATTCATACCTAAACACATTGAACAACCAGGTTCTCTCCAATCAAATCCTGCATCTTTAAAGACTTTATCTAGACCTAGTTTTTCAGCTTCAATTTTTACAGTACGTGAACCAGGCACAACAATAGCGGTAATATTTGGATGTACTTTATTACCTTTGACAATTTCACTAGCTTCAACTAGGTCTGATAGTCTTGCATTAGTACATGAACCCAAGAACACATAACCAAGTTCAATATCTTCAGCTTTTTGACCTGGTTTCAAATCCATATAATTATATGCACGTTCATCGTTAACATTTTGAATTTCTGGGAAAGGTTCATTGAAACTCACTCCCATTTCTGGATTTGTTCCCCAAGTAACTTGTGGTTCTAAATTAGTAACATCTAAAGTGATAACTTTGTCAAATTGTGCATCATCATCTGTGTAAAGCTCTTTCCACTCATCTATTGAATATTCATAATTAGTTGCATAAGGACGACCTTTTACATATTCAAATGTAATATCATCTGGTTGCATCATGCCATATTTTGCACCGGCCTCAATGGCCATGTTACAAATCGTCATACGCGCTTCCATAGAAAGTGATCGAATTGTCTCACCAGTAAATTCCAATGCATAACCCGTTCCAAAGTCAACACCATACTGGCTAATAAGATAGAGAATGATATCCTTAGCATAAACACCAGTAGGAAGTTTCCCTGTAACGTCAATTTTTAAATTTTTTGGTTTAGTTTGCCAAAGTGTTTGAGTTGCAAAAACATGTTCAACTTCACTTGTACCGATTCCAAATGCAATAGCGCCAAATGCACCATGTGTTGCAGTGTGAGAATCGCCACATACGATTGTTTTACCAGGTTGAGTTAATCCTGTTTCTGGTCCAACCATATGCACTATACCTTGTTCGTCAGAACCCATATCAAATATATGAACACCAAACTCTTTAGCATTTTTTTGCAAAGTTGTAATTTGTTTGTTTGCAATCTCATCCTTAATATTAAAAATATCTATTGTTGGTACGTTATGATCAAGTGTCGCGTACGTTAAATCCGGACGACGTAGTTTACGGTTTTGAAGACGCAAACCTTCAAATGCTTGAGGAGATGTAACTTCATGTATTAGATGCAAATCAATGTATAATAACTGTGGGTCACCTTCTTTACCAGTTAAGACATGTTTATTCCAAACTTTATCAAATAGTGTTTTACCCATATGACATCTCCTCCTTTTATAGATTTTCTTTTACAAAATTAAATATTTCAGATGTTTTATAATGACCATTTAGGTCTTGGGTTGTCTTGCCTTCTTTAATTAATTGATAAATTACAGTTTCAAGTTTTGTAGCTGCTTCATTTTCATTAAGACTCTCTCGTAAACACATTACAACTGAAAGTAGCATTCCAAATGGATTAGCCTTATCTTGATTGGCGATATCAGGTGCAGAACCATGAATTGGTTCATAAAGTCTTGGGCCTTGTTCGCTAAAACTAGCAGAAGGTGAAAGACCTAAAGAACCAGGAATTACTGAAGCTTCATCACTTAAAATATCACCGAATAAGTTTTCAGTAACGATGACATCGAATTGAGATGGGTTGGTAATTAAATGCATTGCGCAAGCATCCACTAATAAATGATTTACTTCAACCTCAGGATAATCTTTCGCAACTTCATCTATGACTTTACGCCACAATTTACTAGAAGATAAAACATTTTCTTTATCTACAGAAGTAAGTTTTTTATGACGTTTCTGTGCTAAATCAAATCCAACTCTAGCAATGCGCTCAATTTCATCACGGCTATAAGTCAAAGAGTCTAGTGCTGATTCGTCATTCCAATGTTTTGGCTCACCGAAGTAGATACCTCCAGTTAACTCTCTTACTAAAATAAAATCTGTTCCTGCTACGCGTTCTTCTTTGATAGGGGATAAATGACTTGTGCCATTTGTTACTGTAGTGGGGCGAATATTAGCAAATAGACCCAATGCTTTACGTATACCTAATAAACCTTGCTCAGGCCTATTATTTGGATCTGTCCACTTAGGTCCCCCCACAGCACCTAGTAAGATCGCATCTGCATTTTTACAAGCGGTTAATGTTGTTTCTGGAAGTGGTTTGCCATGATTATCGATAGCGATACCACCAAAGTCGTGACTCTCGATTTCATAATCGAAATTGAATTGTTCACTTAATTTTTCTAAGACTTCTAATGAACCATTTAAAATTTCAGGACCAATTCCGTCACCTGGCAATGCTACTATTTTGTAACTCATGAATGTATACCTTCTTTCTTAGATGTATTAGCTGCATATTTTGCATGAGCTTCTACATAAGCTTTACATGATGCAAGTAGGATATCATGGTCGATGCCAACACCAGTGACAATCTGGTCATTAATTTTAAGTTGTACGTGTACTTCACCTTGTGCATCAGTACCTTCTGTAACAGAATCGATAGTATAATCAATTAATTCTGTTTCCTTATTAAATATTCTATCAACTGCATTATAGATGGAAACGATTGAACCTGTACCAATACTTGAATCTTGATAGGTATTACCTTCATTGTCTTTAATGACTACTACTGCACTTTGTAATCCACTTGAGACAAATTGTAATTGCAATGTCTCGACTTGATAAATTGCATTTTGTTCGTGCTCAGTACCTTGAATTAATGCGTGGATATCTCTATCGGTAACAGATTTTTTCTTGTCAGCAATTGCTTTGAACTGCTTAAATAATACTTTTTGTTCTTCAGGAGAAACGTCATATCCAAGCGCAATTAATTTTTCTGCAAATGCATGCTTACCTGAAAGCTTTCCAAGTGGAAGTTCTGTAGTATCAACGCCAACTAATTGTGGTGTCATAATTTCGTATGTTTCAGGATTCTTTAGAACACCGTCTTGATGGATTCCTGATTCATGGCTAAATGCATTTTGACCAACAATTGCTTTGTTTCTTGGGACTCGAATGCCGGCAAATCTTGAAATTAAATCTGAAGTTTGTTTAGTTTCAGCAAGTTTAATTTGTGTTTGGTTATTGTAATGATCTTGTCGAACGTAAAGGCCAAGTGCAACTTCTTCTAAAGCTGTATTACCTGCACGTTCCCCAATACCATTTAAGGTGCCTTCAATTCGTTTAGCGCCATTTTCAATAGCAGCCATACTGTTAGCAACAGCTAAACCTAAGTCATCATGGCAATGTGCACTGTAAATTACATCTTGATTTGTTTTAATTTGATCTAGAAGTGTTTTAAAAATTTGACCATATTCTGAAGGATAACTGAAGCCTACAGTATCTGGGATATTGATAACAGTGGCACCAGCATCAACAGCTGTTTGTACACATTCGATTAAGAATGGTAACTCTGTTCTTGTCGCGTCCTCAGGTGAAAATTGAACAACTTCGAAGAATTGCTTTGCGTAAGTTACATGTTCTTTAATAGAAGCTAATACTTCTTCTTTAGTCATCATTAGTTTTGAGTCGCGGTGGATGGGGCTAGTTGCGATAAATACGTGTATTCTTGGTTTAGCGGCTTCTTTAGTTGCTTCATAAACTGCGTCTATATCGGATTTTACGCAACGTGCTAGTCCACAAACTGCTGTTGTTGTTAAAGCTTTTGAAATAGCTTCAACTGATGCAAAACTGCCTGAACTTGATGCAGGAAATCCTGCTTCAATTATATCGACGCCCCATTTTTCTAATTGCTTTGCAATCTTTAGTCGTTCGTCGAAAGAAAAGTTAACCCCAGGTGTTTGCTCGCCGTCTCTTAGTGTTGTATCAAAAATTTGAATATGGCTACTCATTTTAAACATCTCCTAACATTTGTTGTAATTATTGATAGTTAAATAGCATCCCCTGAAGGTTTTATAGTCGCTTTATTCAATCGTAATGTATAAAGCATCATAAGTGATTTATATTGTTATGAATTTAAATATAAAATGACTTATAATGCTTTAATTACGATGGTTAGCTATTTAAGAATCAAATTATTTTTGAATACTTTTTGATTTAATGAATGGCATCATTTCGCGTAGGTCTTTACCGACAGCTTCGATTTGATGGCCGTGTTGTTCTTCACGTAATCTATGGAATTCTTCAAAGTTATTTTCATTATCTTTAATGAAACGATCACTAAAGTTACCTTTTTGAATATCTTCTAATACAGCTTTCATATTATCTTTAACATCTGGTGTAATTACACGTGGTCCTGATACATAATCTCCAAACTCAGCAGTATTCGAAATTGAATAACGCATGTTTTCCATACCGCCTTCATACATTAGGTCAACGATTAATTTCATTTCATGTAAAACTTCGAAATAAGCGATCTCTGGTTGATAACCAGCTTCTACTAATGTTTCGAAACCTGATTGAATTAATTTTGTAGCACCACCACAAAGTACTGCTTGTTCACCAAATAAATCTGTTTCAGTTTCTTCTTTGAATGATGTTTCTAATACACCAGCACGTGTTGCACCGATGCCTTTAGCATAACTTAAAGCTAAGTCTCTAGCTTCACCACTAGCATCTTGTTGAACTGCAAATAGGGCAGGGACTGCACTACCTTCAGCGAATGTACGACGAACTAAGTGACCTGGACCTTTAGGAGCTACTAAGAATACATCTACATCTGCTGGTGGTTGAATTACGTCAAAATGAATATTAAATCCATGTGCAAACACTAATGCATTGTTTGGTTCTAAATTAGGTTCGATTTCTTCTTTATATACTTGGCCTTGAATTTCATCTGGTAATAAGATCATGATGACATCAGCTTGTTTTGCTGCCTCATTTACAGGGTAAACTTCGAAACCATCGTCTTTAGCTTTATCGAAAGAACTTCCTGGTCTGATACCGATGATTACATCATAGCCGTTATCTTTTAAGTTTTGTGCATGAGCATGTCCTTGAGAACCATATCCCACGATTGCTACTTTTTTACTTTGTAATGCGTCTTTTGTAACTGATTGGTCATAATAAACTGTTGTCATAATAAAATCCTCCATGTTTTAAATAAATTTTTTAAATTTTCTAAAAACTCAACTAAATAATACCTGCTGAACCAGTTCTAGAAACTTGTGCAATACCATATGATGATAAATCGTCTAATAAGTTGTCCATTGTATATTGAGGACCAGATGCTTGAAGATAGGTATAATCATCTTCTTTCTTTAATATAGAGATTAGCGCATCATACGGTTTTATTACTTTTTCTAACTGTGCATTATTAGATGGTGTTTGTAATTTCACTAATACTAATTCTCTATTATAAGTATTAGTATCAGTAATATCTTCGACGTGTATAATGTTTATTTGTTTCTCTAGTTGTTGAATTAAATTTCTTAATACATCTGTGTCAGGCACTTCTGCTACAAATGTTATATCTGATATACCATCTTCTAATGTAGGTGTTGCAGAAAGTGTGACGATATTAAATTGTCGACGTACAAAGATACTCGTTAATCTATTTAATGTTCCTGCTTTATCTCTTACTTTCGTTCTAAATGTTCTTCTCATGATAGTCCCTCCATCTCATGGTTCGCTTTGCCACTAGGTACCATAGGTGTTACAGGCTCTATCGGTGAAATACGTACTTCAATAAGTGCTGGACCGTCATGATTAAATGCTGCATCGATTTGTTGTTCTAATTGTGTAGGATCATCGATTAAGAATCCTTTAACATTATAGGCTTCTGCTAATTTCAAGAAATCTGGTTGATCATTGAATACAGAGTGTGAAAAACGTTTGTTAAAGAACTTATCCTGCCATTGTTTAACCATACCAAGTGTCCCGTTATTTATTAGAACTACTTTAATGTCTAAACCATATTCTTCAAGTATTGCCATTTCTTGATTTGTCATTTGGAATCCACCATCACCAACAATAGATACAACTGTTTTATCCGGAGATGCTAATTTTGCACCAATAGCAGCTGGAATACCAAAGCCCATCGTTCCTAAACCACCACTTGTTACTAACTGTCCATGAGATTTAAATGGATAGTATTGAGCTGTCCACATTTGGTGTTGACCAACATCCGTAGTAACAATTGCATCACCATCTGTGATTTCACCGATATACTCGATCGCACGCTGTGGTTTTGAAAATGATTCGTCTTCATCTTTACTATATGAAAATGGATGCTTTTCTTTATTACTATTACAGTATGCTAACCAATCATCGTGTTTTATTGAGTAACTTTCATAGTCTAACAATGCTTCTAATGTAGCTTTACAATCAGCAACGATACCTAAATCAACTTTGATAATCTTATTGATTTCAGAAGGGTCAATATCTACGTGTACGATTTTAGCGTTTGGTGCAAATTCATCAGGTTTACTTGCTAGTCTATCGTCAAATCTACTACCAAAGTTGATGAGTAAGTCACATTCTGTTAGTGCCATATTACTAGCGTATGATCCATGCATGCCTCCCATTCCTAAGAAGAGGGGATGTTCATATGGTATAGCGCCTAGGCCAAGCAATGTACTTACTACAGGTAATTGATGTCGAGTCACAAATTCAGTGAATACATCATTTGCTTTTGCATGATTTATACCTGCTCCTGATAAAACAATTGGTTTTTTTGCTGATTTTAAATAGTCACGTAATTTTTGAATTTCATTTTCAGCTGGTTTATCAGCTACGTGGTATCCAGGTAATTCTAGTTCGTCTGTCGTCTGTGCATTTGTTGAAAGAATACCCATATCTTTAGGAAAATCTATTACAACTGGCCCTTTACGACCTGTGTTTGCAATATGAAATGCTTCATGAATAATCTTAGGAATTTCATTTACATTTTTGACTTGATAATTGTGTTTTGTAATCGGTGTTGTCATAGAAAGTAAATCTGCTTCTTGGAAAGCATCTTTTCCAATTCCTGCTGTTGCAACTTGACCTGTAATTACAACAAGTGGTAACGAATCACTATATGCATCTGCAATGCCAGTGATAGCATTTGTAGCTCCAGGACCGCTTGTAACAACAACCACACCTGTGTTTCCTGATACACGTGCATATCCTTCGGCTGCATGTGTTGCACCTTGCTCATGTCTAGCTAGAATGTGTTTTATTTTACCGTCATAGAATGTGTCATAGAGGGGAAGGACAGCACCTCCTGGATAACCAAAGATAAAGTCAACATTTTCATTTGCTAAAGATTCAACTAATAATTCAGAACCAGAACGCATTTCATCTACTGTATCTTGCTCGAGTTCAACTTCGGGCTCTACTGAATGGGCTGCTTCCAAAGAATCAAAATTTTCTGACTTTTCATACTCAAGTGTTTCAATTTGTTTAGACATTGTTCTCACTCCTTAGATAAGGTTTTCAGGTACTTGCATAATTCCACCCGTATTTGCACTTGTAACTAATGCTGTATAACGTGCAAGGTAACCAGATTTAACTTTTGCTTTAAATGGTTTTAAGTCTTGCTTTCTAGCTTCTAATGTTTCAGTAGATACATCAACATCTAATGTACGATTGGTTAAATCAATTGTAATTTCATCACCATCGTTGATTAATCCGATAGGTCCACCAGCTGCTGCTTCAGGAGATACATGTCCTACAGCGATACCTCTTGTTGCACCTGAGAATCGACCATCTGTAATTAAGGCAACATCTTTACCTAACCCACGACCAACGATTGAAGAAGTAGGTGCTAGCATTTCAGGCATTCCAGGTCCACCTTTAGGTCCTTCATATCTAATTACTACGACATGTCCTTCTCTAACAGTATGATTGTCGATTGCTTCAACAGCTTCGTCATGTGAATCGAAACAAATTGCTTTTCCTTTAAATACTTTGATAGATGGATCAACACCACCAACTTTTATGACTGCACCTTTAGGAGCTATATTTCCGTATAATATTGATAGTCCACCTTGTTTGTCATACGGATTGTCTAGATGTCTAATTACGTCGCTATTTAAAATTTCTTTATTTTCATTATTTTGTCGTAAGGTTTGACCAGTTGCAGTTATTCTATCAGGATGTAATGTACCTTCTTTTTTGAACAATTCATTGATGATTGCAGGAACACCGCCAGCTTCATGAACATCGTGCATTGAATATGATGAACTTGGAGCTATTTTTGATAAATAAGGTGTCTTTTTAGCAATTTCATTAATTCTTGTTAAATCATAATCAATACCTGCTTCATTAGCGATTGCTAATGTGTGCAATACAGTATTTGTAGATCCACCCATAGCCATGTCTAATGCGAATGCATCATCAATTGCTTCTTCAGTGATGATATCTCTTGGTTTTAAATCATTTTTAATGTTATCTACTAATTTGAATGCTGCTTCTCTTATCATTTCACGGCGTTGTTCGCTGACTGCTAATGCAGTACCGTTATAAGGTAATGCTAATCCTAATACTTCCATTAAACAGTTCATTGAGTTAGCTGTGAACATTCCTGAACAAGAACCACAAGTAGGGCAGGCATTTTGTTCCATGTCTAAAAATTCATCTTTTGAAATTGAACCATCTTTAAATGCACCAACAGCTTCGAACATCGAAGATAATGTTAAGGCTTTACCCTGAGAAGATAATCCAGCTTTCATTGGACCACCTGAGCAAAAGATTGCTGGTACATTTGTTCTTACAGATGCTAGCAACATTCCTGGAGTGATTTTGTCACAGTTTGGAATATAAAATACGCCATCAAACCAGTGTGCATTGATAACTGTTTCAGCAGCGTCTGCGATGATTTCTCGTGATGGAAGTGAATATCTCATGCCAATGTGTCCCATGGCAATACCATCATCAACACCAATTGTGTTAAATTCGAAAGGAATCGCACCTGCTTCTCTAATTGCTTCCTTAGCAATATCTCCTAATTCTCGTAAGTGAACATGTCCAGGGACAATATCAATATAGGAATTACAGATTGCTACGAAAGGTTTATTCATATCGGTAGGCTGTTTTAAAGCGCCCGTAGCGTGTAAAAGACTTCTTGCTGGAGCTTGATGATCTCCTTTTTTGATCATATCGCTTCTCATGTTTGATTCCCCCATAAAATTGAAAATAAAAAAACGTCCCAATAATAATTGGGACGTTTTTAAGTCCCATTCAACTAGAAAGAGGACTTAAACTCTTAGTAATTTCTTTACTAAAGTTCCAGTCCTACGAGCATAATAAAATGACTAAAATATTTGAAGTTGTCGGTTGATATTGCATTGTACTTTGCATCATTTTATTATGCTCCTTTCGATAGAATGGTTTATTTTTTGATTTGTTAGAAATATCTAAAAATTTGATAAATTAAATTTACTACATCGATGTGATGATGTCAATAACTATTTGTAATTTTCTTACAATTCAAATAACTACAATTTATTGAATTAGTTATATTATGTTGAAGTAAAGTGACTTAAAATTTGTTAAAATATAGGAGTTAATTTATTAGACATTATGCTTGCTAATTCCTATGATTGACTAGAGGTTAACGCGTAATACACAATTTCTATTATCTAGACGGATGTACTTAATCTAAATTTAGCATGTGATGTACAAGCTGATCAGAAAAATCAATAATGTAATTTATTATAGGTAAGTCATTTAATTCATGGAGCATAATAGTTAAAATGCGCTCAGATGTAAATGTCAGTATATTTTTATTTTGAAATACAAGGTGCGAATAACCATGCGTTACTGACGTGTAAAGGAGTTTAACGATGATTAAGATAAAAAATTTAGACGAAATGGAACATTTTGCTAAAGTATTAGTGAAACATGTAAGTGCACAAGATATAATCTTGCTTAATGGCGATTTAGGTGCCGGCAAAACAACACTTACACAATTTATTGGTAAAGGACTCGGTGTTCGTAGAAATATCAATTCACCAACATTTAATATTATTAAGTCTTATCAAGGAACCGATGTTAAATTACATCATATGGATTGTTATAGATTAGAAGAATCCGATGAAGATTTAGGGTTTGATGAATACTTTGAGGATAATGCTGTAGTCATTATCGAGTGGAGTCAATTTATTGCAGAATTTCTCCCATCAGAATTTTTAACAATTAATATTCATACAATCTCAGAACATGAAAGAGCAATTACGATAGAAGGGCACGGTACGCATTATCAAAAAATAAAGGAGGCAGTTGAACGTGAACTATCTTTTGATTGATACATCGAATCAACCATTATCAGTGGCAGTGGTACAAGATAAAGAAACGCTAAGTGAGATTAATACGAATATTAAAAAGAATCATTCCATACAATTAATGCCGTCGATTAAGCAAGTTATAGCAGATAGTGGTTTAGATAAAAGTGCAATAGATGGTATCGTTGTAGCAAAAGGACCTGGTTCTTATACCGGATTAAGAATTGGAGTAACAGTTGCTAAAACATTAGCCTATGCAATGAATGCTAAATTATACGGTGTTTCTTCATTAAAGGCGCTTGCAGCAACTGCAAAAAATGAACAAGGTCTTATTGTACCTGTGTTTGATGCGAGACGAGAAGCGGTCTATACAGGTGTGTATAAATATGTTGATCAACAACTTGTAACTGTTATTGAAGACCAATATTTGCCAATTACTCAATTACTACAAGCATTACATGAACTGGGGGAAGATTATACGTTTGTTGGACCTGACACAGACCATTTGCAGATACATCTAGATGGTAAATGTGTTGCAAATATACCCCAAGCAAAATATATGATAGAAATGCTCGAGTCACCCGAAAATGTGCATGAATTCACACCAAACTATATTAAATTATCAGAGGCTGAGAGAAATTGGTTAAACCAACAGAACAAGAATTAAATATACGATTTATGACAAAGGATGATGTACCACAAGTATTTGATATAGAGCGGGCTAGTTTTAATGATAGTAGTTGGTCAATTGATGCTTTTTTCCATGAAATTGAAAAGAATGAATTTGCAAATTATTTCATAATTGAATATGATGCACAAATCATTGGATATATAGGCATTTGGATAGTTATTGATCAAGCGCAAATTACTACTGTAGCTATAGATAAAGAATTTAGAGGTTATGGTTTAGGACAATTATTATTAAAATACGCCATGAATTATGCACAATCAAAATGCGATGTTATGAGTTTGGAAGTAAGAGTAGAAAATACGGTAGCACAACATGTGTACACAAATTTGGGTTTTCAATATGGAGGAAAGCGCAAAAATTATTACGGTGAAGGTGAGGATGCGTTAGTCATGTGGGTGAATTTAAATGAATAAAGATACGGTTATATTAGCAATTGAATCAAGCTGTGATGAAACAAGTGTCAGTATTATAAAAAATGGCACACAAATAATGAGTAACATCGTATTAAGTCAAATTGACAGCCATAAGCGTTTTGGTGGGGTTGTACCTGAAGTAGCTAGTAGACACCATGTAGAAGGTATAACTACAACTGTTGATGAAGCGTTGTTAGAAGCAGGTATCAACATGGAAGATGTAGATGCGATAGCAGTTACACAGGGTCCTGGATTAATAGGTGCACTATTAGTGGGCATTAATGCTGCTAAAGCACTAGCCTTTGCATATGATAAACCACTTATACCTGTCCATCATATTGCAGGACATATTTATGCCAATCACTTAGAAGAGCCGCTTCAGTTTCCTCTTATTGCACTTATTGTTTCTGGTGGTCACACTGAATTAATTTATATGAAGGATCATTTGAACTTTGAAGTAATAGGTGAAACGAGGGATGATGCAGTTGGTGAGGCATATGACAAAGTAGCAAGAACAATTGGTTTAAGCTACCCTGGTGGTCCACAAGTAGATAAATTAGCTGCACAAGGTGCGGATGTATATGAATTTCCGCGTGTATGGCTAGAAAAAGATAGCTATGATTTTAGTTTTAGTGGTCTGAAAAGTGCAGTCATCAATAAACTTCATAATTTGAAGCAAAAGGGTGAAACTATAAATAATGCAGATGTGGCAACAAGTTTTCAAAACAGTGTTGTCGAGGTACTTGTTGGTAAAACAATAGCTGCATGCAATGCATATCACGTACAAAACTTGATCGTTGCTGGCGGAGTTGCTAGTAATAAAGGATTACGACAGTCTTTAAATGAAGCCTGTAAAGAAAATAATATTAGTTTAGCTATACCGAGTCCTAAGTTATGTACAGACAATGCTGCGATGATAGGAGCGGCAGGGTATTATCTATATATAGAGAGTGCGACTGCTGACCTAGCGCTAAATGGCTTTGGTAATATGGATATTGAACTCTTTTCACAATAAGTTTTTTAAATAGAATTTGTATGCTAGATAAGATAGTTTGCCTTTGTTGCGAACTATCTTTTTAATTTATGCAAAGAATTGTAATATTTAAATTTAGTTAAAATGGGTATAAACATTTTAGTATCAAAATATAAAAAACATAGCAAAGGATAAAAATTAGGGGGACTTATTTATGAAAGCAGTTCAATATTTTAATTTTCAAAATAGCTTAGCGGCATTAAATTTCTATGAAAAGCATTTAGGAGCAACAAATATCCAACGCTTAGGTGGAGACAATGAGATGTTTGACGACATGCCAGATGAATATAAAGTAGATGCGGATTTCACTATGCATGCCTCATTTGAAGTGTTTGGCGAAACATTTTATTGTAGTGATACATGGAAAAATAAAAAAATTGATAACAGTGGTGCGATTGTTGCATTCACATTTGATCAATCAGATGAAGCAGCGAAAAAACGTGCAGTAGACTTCTTTAATAAGGCAGTAGAAGCGGGATGTGAAGCAACGATGCCTTTAGGTAAGACAGAGTGGTCAGAATTATATGGTATGTTTAATGATCCATTTGGGGTTACTTGGATGATTAATGCTGAATAACATTAATTTGATCTTGCATCGATCTTACTATTTAAGAAATTAAATTCAGTTGCAAATTGAAATATAAATATAAAAATTTAAATCAAAATCCAGCAAATGAAATGGCTCATTTGCTGGATTTTTATATTTTTGTAACAGAGTGTCATGTTGTATTAAGTAAGTACACCGTCTTAACTTTGAACTTAGGTAAGAAGTATTTGGCAATTTCAACTAACGTGTAGCTTAATTATTTATACAAAGTAAAGTTATTGTGTTGTCGATTTTGCGCGTTCATAAATAGAATTTGGAAAGTCAGTGATACGTAATAATTCAATAGCATTTCGTGTGTCAGCTTTTCCAGATTTAATCTTATAATCAAAGTCTATTGTGTTACCTGAAATGGATTCATTGAAATGGTAATTGGAATATTGATGATCTAATAGTTCAGATAATTCAATATCGTGCGTTGCAGCAATAACTGTATAACCATCTTGTTGGTCAAAATAATTGAGTACTGCTTCAGACGCTGCTATACGTTCAGTGGTATTTGTTCCTTTAAATATTTCATCTATAAAGCAATAAATATGGTCAGTTAGTGTTAAATCAAATAGGCGTTTGATTGACTTTATTTCGGTCATAAAGTAACTGTCACCAGAAAGAATATCATCTTGGTTAACCATTGATGTATAGACATAACCTGGTTGATATTTAAATATAGTTGCTGTTGCAGTGTGAATAGTTTGAGCTGTAATTAGGTTTAAGGCGATTGCCTTCATAAATGTTGATTTTCCTGAAGCATTTGAACCAGTTAATAAAATATGATTATCAACATTCAAAGTATTTGGTACAGCATTTGGAATTAAGGGATGGGTCAATCCTTCAAAGGTCACTTCTTGATGATTTACAACTTGAGGTAAGCAATATTCATCTAACGTTCCTCGCCACAATGCTACTGCATAATGATTATCTACTTCTGCAACATAGTCATAGCATGCCATGACTTCGGATTCATATTTTTTAAAGCTATTTTGAATGAGATGGAAAACATGATAATCAAACATAAATATTAACTTAATTAACATAATAAGTATGAAGGTTTCATCATTAGAATTAGCTCTCCCTAATAAACCACTGAACTTTCGTGCTACTACAAAGTGTTTAAAATTCACAGCTGTTTCTGGTGTACCATCTATTTTGTGAATATCATAAGCACGTTTAATTACATTTGAAGTATAGAATATAGAATTTAAATCTTGGTCAAATGTTTTGCGAATCGTTCCACTCAATACCATATTAAATAATAGTGAAGCTATGGTAAGTAATAATCCATATTTAGCATTGAATATAGATAATATGAGAAAGATAAATGGTAGGTAAGTACAGGCCATATAAAAATTATTTCGCTGTATGTATGCTAACTGATTAGGAAACAATGGATAAATTGATTTACCTAATTTTGCTAAGTGAATGGAGACATTTTCTCTGAATGATACATTTGATTTAAATCGCTTGATTAATGATTCATTCTTCACTTGATACATTTGCCTTAGAGTAGCGTATAAACGCATTTCACCAATAGAAGTGAAATTAAAGTTTATATTTTGAAATAACTGGTCCATATTTAAATCAGACCATGTTTTATCATCGATTAATTTGTCTGATTGATGCTGATGTTTGAATGTATCGTATTGATAATGATAACGATGGTATGGACGAATAAAGCACTCTAGTGGTTTTTGTCTATACCATAAGTTTTTAATATCATTCTTAAGACGGTAATTAATTACGATATTAGAAATAATCGCAATAATTAAACTAGCTAGAACAAAAGCAATAAAGAACCACAAAATCGTGGGCATGGTGAAACACAGTCCTTTCTCTCTATATAGTGAAGTCCTTTTTTATTATGACATTCATATAAAGAGATAACAATGTGGGTTCTTAATATTAAAACGTCTGAACAATGTCAATAGGGAACGTGCGTACTTATTAACAATAAGTGCATAAGTTGTGGGTAAATAAGAAGATTAATGTGGATATGGAGTGTATTTCCAAAAAATCACAGCAATAAAAGTTACTTTTTACCTGTGTATAACTAGGATAACTTTGTGGATAGCTTACAATTCAAGGATTTTTATTGTGTATAAAAAAGTGTAAAATATATCCTATGAAAAAAGCCGATGTATTAAAATATACATTGGCTTAAGTGTAAGTCAGGATATTATTGTAATAATTCTTGTAATTCTGCCCATTCTGACATAACCTGTTCTAATTTTTGTTCGGTTTCTGCTTTTGCTATTGCAATATCATTTGCTTTATCTGGATTTGAAAAAATTTCAGGTTTAGTGAGTTGAACGTTTAAATCATCGATTTGTGCTTCGTAATCTTCAATTGCTAATTCACATTGTTCTATTTTACGAGTGATTTGTCGCTGTTCTTTCTTTTGTTGCTTTTGATCAATGTAATTATTTGTTTTAGGTGTATTGTCTATTTGTTGTTCTACCTGTGATTGTTCATGCTTAGATTTTAATGCTTCAGTTTCTTCTAGTTTATCAACATAATATTGATAGTCACCTAAATAGAGCGTGCCTCCCGTTGTGTCTAAATCAAATACTTTGTTAGCTAATTGATTGATAAAATAGCGATCGTGGGAAACAAATAACAATGTACCATCGAAATTTAATAAAGCTTGCTCTAACATTTCTTTAGAATCAATATCTAAATGGTTAGTCGGTTCATCCAAAATTAATACATTATTACGTTCCAGCATTAATAGTGCAAGTTGTAGACGTGCTTTTTCTCCACCTGATAAATCATTGATAACTTTTTTTACGTCTTCTTGTACAAATAAAAATCTGCCTAATACTGCTCGAACATCTTTTTCATTCATGGTAGGGTATTGATCCCAAATATAATCAAGAATTGATTTTGTTGATTTAAATTCTGCTTGCTTTTGGTCATAATAGCCAATCTTTAAGTTTGCACCTTTAGTGATGTCGCCTGAAATTTTTGGTTGGCGTTCTGCTATAGTTTTGATCAGCGTAGATTTACCAATACCATTTGGTCCAATGATCGCGATATGATCACCTTTGGTAATTTCTAAATTGATATTTGAAGTGATTGGTTCGTCGTAACCAATGGCTAAATTTTTTATATGAAAAACATCGTTACCCGTATTGCGTTCAAAATCAAATTCAATATTTGCACTTTTAGCATCTAAGATAGGCTTATTAATAAGTTCGATCTTTTCTAACATTTTACGTCGGCTTTTTGCCATACCCGAAGTTGATGCACGAGCGATATTTTTTTCTACGAATGTCTCTAATTTTTTAATTTCTGCTTGCTGACTTTCATACTCTTGCATCTTTTTTTGGTAATATTTATCTCTTTGTTCAATGAATTGACCATAATTTCCAACATAATGTTGTACATCACCAAGTGCGACATCATATATTTGATTAACAATTTTGTCTAAGAAGTACCTATCATGACTGATTATGATAATAGCGCCTTTAAAGTAATTTAAGTAACTTTCAAGCCATTGTGTCGTCTCCATATCTAAGTGGTTAGTAGGTTCATCTAATAGTAGCAGGTCAGGTTCATTCAATAACATTTGAGCTAAAGATAATCTAGTCTTTTGTCCACCACTGAAATCGTTAATTGGTCGATTGAAATCATCTTCCGTAAAGTTTAATCCATGTAATACAGTTTTAATTTTACTTTCATATTGATAGCCTTCTTGTTGCTCAAATTGGTTTGAGATACTTTCATAGCGCGCAATATGTGCTTTATATTCGTCAGTATCATATTCCTCTGCATGTTTAGCTAACCAATCTGTTTCAAATTTCATTTGTTCTTGCATTTCTTTAATATGTTCAAAGGGCTTCGTCATTTCTGCGATTACCGTTTGATTGGTATTTAAAGTCATTTGTTGTGTTAAATAACCCATTTTTAAATTTTTAATTTTTGATATATGTCCAGAATCATAATCTTCGACACCTGCAATAATTTTCATTAATGTAGATTTACCAGCTCCGTTACGTCCAACAATACCGATACGTTCCCCCGTCTTAACTTCTAAATCTACGTTGTTGAAAATATCATCCCCGTCGAATGATTTTGTAATATCGTTTAATTGTAATAATATCATTCGAATTTGCACCTCTCTATTCAAAATCTATTTTACCGTATAAAGCGTATGGATAAAACTATCAGTGTTTATTTTTATATATCATTAATGTATAATGTTGTAGTAATTATTAGATTATTTAGTATTATTATTTAAATTAGGGGGACATGATCTTGGCTAATCAAAGCGATAAGATTCCTCGTGCAACGTTGAAACGTTTACCGTTATACTACAGATTCGTCAATACATTAAAATCAAAAGGTATAGATAGAGTGAATTCAAAGGCAATCAGCGAAGGATTGAATATAGATTCTGCAACTATTCGTCGTGATTTTTCATATTTTGGAGAACTAGGAAAAAAGGGTTATGGCTATAATATCGATAGCTTATTACACTTTTTCAAAAATGAAATTAGTGAAAATGATGAAATTAAAATTGCCATTGTTGGTGTTGGGAACTTAGGTAAAGCATTGTTAACTTACAATTTCTCAATCCATGATGAAATGACAATAACGGAAGCTTTTGATATACGAGAAGATGTGATAGGTACTGAAATCGGTCAAGTAAGTGTTAGTAATTATGCAGATATTACCGAGGTTCTAGAACGTGAACAAATAGATATCGTAATCCTTACTACACCTGAAGATGTTGCGCAGCAAGTAACAGATAAGTTAGTAGATGTTGGAGTGAAGGGGATATTAAACTTTACACCAAGTCGTGTATCTACGCCATCTGATGTGCAAGTTCATCATATTGATTTAGGTATAGAATTACAATCATTATTATTTTTTATGAAAAATTATAGTAACAAATAATTTTAACAAACGAGTTTACTTATTTAATAGAGATAAGTAAACTCGTTTATTTTTGACTTACTTTTTGTTAAAGAAAGATTTCAATATTATCTTTTATTTGTACGGACAAAGATTAAAATATATTGACTTATACGGACAAATATAATACATTGTAATTGTAAACGTTTTCATAAAAAAGGGGTTAAGGGGGATTTTATGGAGCAGATAAACAATCCAATTGTAATACAGAGAGCAGATCCGTTTGTTTTTAAGGAATCAGGAACATATTATTTTACTGGTTCTTATCCGAAATATGACCGTATTGTTTTGAGGAAAGCATCGTCATTGAATGAGCTAAATGAAGCAAAAGAACATGTTGTATGGACTAAAGATTTAGATGGAGAAAAAAGCGCATTGATTTGGGCACCTGAAATTCATAAAATAAATGATAAATGGTTTATCTATTATGCAGCAGCACCAAATGATTACATTGAGGATGATACATTTAATCATAGAATGTTCGTCTTAGAGAATAGTAATGATGACCCACTTACAGATAACTGGATAGATAAAGGGAAAATAGATACAGGATGGGAAACATTTTCGCTGGATGCAACCGTTTTTGAATTAAATGGGCGTTTATATTATGTTTGGGCACAACAAGATATAGAGATACCAGGACACTCAAATATCTATATTTCTGAAATGGAAAATCCATGGACATTAAAAGGGTCACCAACAATGTTAACGATACCCGAATATGACTGGGAGTGTAAGGGTTTTTGGGTAAATGAAGGGCCGGCCATTTTAATAAAAGAGCAACGTATATTTTTAACATATTCTGCGAGTGCAACAGGTATTGATTACTGTATGGGAATGCTTGTTGCTTCTGTAGATAGTAATCTATTAGATGTTAATGCTTGGGATAAAGTTGAAGAACCTGTATTTACAAGTGCTATTGAAAATGGACAATACGGTCCAGGACATAATTCATTTACAAAATCTAAAGATGACTTGCATGATGTGTTGGTCTATCATGCTAGAAATTATACAGAGATTGAGGGCGATCCATTGTATGATCCAAATCGTCATGCACGTGCGCAATTAATAGAATGGTATAATGGTTGGCCGGATTTTGGTTCACCTGTTGTTGATACGCGTTCAACACCTCATTCTACCAAGGTAATTGGAAGTGATGCCATTGATTAATTTAAAGCGTATTACATTTTGGAGATTTGGTGGCATTAATTTCTCTTATTTTGCTATCTGGACATTAATCATTACATTTTTGCCATTGTGGTTAAATAGAGTAGCACATTTAAACACAGCAGAAGCTGGAATTGTATTTTCAACAATGTCTATTGTAGCAATTGTACTTGAACCAATTTATGGCGTCATACAAGATAAATTAGGATTAAAAAAGTATTTGTTTGCATTTGTTATTTTTTGCTTACTGCTAATAGGACCATTTTTTGAATATGCTTTTATTCCATTAATCAATATGAATGTGCTGTTAGGTAGTGTATTAGGTGGTTCATTTATTAGTTTGTGTTTGTATAGTGGTGTGGGGGTCGTCGAATCATATTGTGAAAAATCGAGCCGAGCAAATAACTTTGAATACGGCCATGCAAGATTATTTGGTTCAATTGCTGGCGGTTCGTTCGCATTTATTGGTGGCATTATGTTTGTGAAACAGCCCAATAGTATATTTTGGGTATGTACTATAGTAGCACTATTACTTGGTATTATTCTCTGGTCTGTTAAAGTTAACGCATTTGAATATCAAAAGGATGATAAAACGAAAAATGAAAGAGCATATGTAAATAAAAATACGATTCTAAAGTTATTTAAAAATAAAAGTTTTTGGGGATTGTGTTTATTAATTATTGGTAGTGCCAGTTTATATGATGTATTTGATCAACAGTTTCCTAATTATTTTGTTAAATTTTTTACAAATCAAAGTAATGGGGAATCATTATTTAGTAAATTAACTTCAACTCAAATTTTTATTGAAGCGGTTGTTATGATATTTATGCCATGGATAATTAATAAAATAGGTTCTAAGAATGGCTTATTCTTATTTGGTATTATTTTATTTTTGAGGGTCATAGGTACGGCATTCACAGATGAAGTTTGGTTACTATCATTCTTTAGACTATTAGCAGCGATAGAAATGCCACTAATGTTAGTTTCTATAATGAAATATATCGTAGGTACATTTGATATTAGACTATCTGCTACAGTTTACATGCTTGCATTTAATGTAGCGAAGCAATTAGGGGTGGCATTTTTCTCTTTAGTAATGGGGAAACTTTATGTAATTATCGGTTTTCAAAACACTTATATTGTGATGTCGCTAATTATTATTGTCCTTGTTTGTCTAGGTGCTTTATTAATGAGTAATGATAAAATAGATTATCAAAAAATTACGATGAATAGAAAAATAAAAAAAGTAAGTTAACTTTATATATAAAAACCAAATATATATTAATCAAGCCTCTAGAACATAAATACCTAGCATTAAGCCCATCAAAGATTTTTGATGGGCTTGTTATTGCTTGCTTTCCTAAGGTAGCGAGTCTCGGTCTCGACACTCATCTTACTCCCTCAGGTGTCTCGCAAACAATTCGCAGTTCTTAAATGTAATTACTACAATAAATAAGACATTTTAAAATGAATTATTTGAAACAGAAACTATCCCTGAGATAAACCAAAAAATAAAAAACAAATTAAGTGATGAAGATTTAAATAAAATCATAAATCATCGATTATTTACTAAAATTTCTATTTCTAAATATATTAAATATATAAAATGAGCTAAGAGGTTGAAAAGTTACTCTGATTCTAATATTATTAATCTTATTGATTTTATCGGGGAAAGAGGTTATTGAATGACTTGGTTAATTTTTAGTGGGCTCATTGTAGGTGCACTATTAGGTTTTGTAATGCAACGCACACGGTTTTGTTTAGCAGGTGGCTTTAGAGATATGTATGTACAAAAAAACAATAAAATGTTTTATGCATTATTAATCGCAATTACGGTTCAAAGTATAGGTCTATTGATTCTTACGTCAACTGGAATTGTTGAAATACCAACAGCATCATACCCATTAATAGGTACTATTATTGGATCATTTATATTTGGTATAGGGATTATCTTATCTGGCGGATGTGCAACAGGTACATGGTACAGAGCGGGTGAAGGTTTAATTGGTAGTTGGTTAGCACTTGCAGCATATGCATTTACATCAGCAGCAACTAAATTTGGGATTTTATTGCCATTAATGAATGGCTTAAATAAACCAACTAATGTCAATACAAGTATGGCACAAACAACAGGCATTCCAACTTGGATTTGGGTGTTAATATTAACAATTATTACTGTATTTGTAGTGGTTAAGACATTACGTAAGCCAAAACCTAAATTTGCAGTACCACAATTAAAACAAAAATTCACTGGAGTTAGACATTTACTATTTGAAAAGAAATACCATCCTTTTGTTGCCGCAATTGCTGTTGGATTAATTGCATTATTGGCATGGCCAGTCAGTGAGACAACAGGTAGAATGTATGGTTTAGGTATAACGACACCATCAGCAAATATAATTCAATTTCTCGTTACAGGTGATACAAAGTTACTAGACTGGGGCGTATTCTTAGTTTTAGGAATTTTCCTAGGTTCTTATATTGCAGCTAGAGGATCAAGAGAATTTAAATGGAGACTTCCAGATAAAGCGACAATACGTAATAGTGTTATCGGTGGTGTGTTGATGGGATTTGGTGCGTCAGTAGCTGGTGGATGTTCAATTGGTAATGGCTTAGTAGAGACAGCGACAATGTCTTGGAAAGGCTGGATTGCATTGGCATCGATGATATTAGGCGCATGGACAATGAGTTACTTTTTATTTATAAGACCTATGAAAAAAGCACAAAAATCACAAGTAAATAATAAAAATACAGTTACTTCAGGAACACAAATGACTTAAAGTTAAAGGAGATAATAACTATGGTATATGAATTAGGTACAGTAGGTATGGTTTGTCCGTTCCCATTAATTGAAGCTCAGAAAAAAATGGACACATTAGATAATGGTGATGAATTGAAAATTGATTTCGATTGTACGCAAGCAACAGAAGCACTACCAAATTGGGCTGCTGAACAAGGTTATCCAGTTACAAATTATGAACAACTAGACGATGCTTCTTGGACAATTACTATTAAAAAAGCTTAATAAATAAATTAAAGAAGAACCATCTTGGACAGGCATAAAATAATGCGTCAATTCAAGATGGTTTTTACTTTAAATGGTATTTAAAGCGGTTCCAATATGGTAGAATAGTAATGTTTACAATAGCTAAATAATGAGAGTGAGAGTATATGAAAAATATTGCTGATATTGCAAAAATTGCAGGCGTATCCAAGAGTACTGTTTCTAGGTATCTAAACAATGGATCAGTTAGTCTAAAGACAAAACAAAAACTAGATAAGATTATTCAAGAAAATGATTATCAACCTAATCAATTTGCTCAAAGTTTACGTGCCCATAGAACAAATATGATAGGCGCAATTATTCCGAGAATGAATTCTTATGCTGTGGATGAAACAGTCAAGGGAATTAAAACAATATGTGACGAATTAAATTATAGTTTATTGTTAAATTACACTAACTTAAATTCAGAAAAGGAACTAGAAGCTTTAGAAACATTTTACCGTAGTAAGGTTGATGGCATTGTGTTAATGGCTACTGAAATTACAGATCGTCATTTAGCTATTATTAACAAGATTCAAGTCCCTGTAATTATTGTTGGACAAGAGCATGAAACTTTACATTGTGTCATACATAACGATTATCACGCTGGTTATATTGTTGGTAAAAAATTAGGTCAGCAAAATTATAAAAATATTAAATTTTTCGGTGTAACCGAAAGCGATATTGCAGTTGGTATTGATAGAAAATCAGGGCTTATTGCAGGATTGAAAGCGTATGGTCTAGAGCCAAATATTTCATTAACTTCATTTAATTATCAAGAAGCGATGGAAGATGTTATTTCTGAATTAGATGCACATCCACATTATGATGCAGTTGTTGGCGCTACAGACTCAATAGCCTTAGCTGTGCATAAATATATTTCAGAACATGATCAACAAGTGAAAAATCAACGAATTGTTGGCTTTGGTGGAGATCCTGTCACAGAAATTGTGTCACCATCGATTAGTACAGTTATATATCACTTTGAACAAGCGGGGGAAGTAGCAATGACACAATTAAATCATATGATTAAACAACAACCAATTGAACAAAGGTTAACTATTGATGTCAGCCTATCATTTAAATCTTAGTAGAAACATGATATGATGTAAAAGTATATTGTGGAACCGGTACCAAAATTATTTAGGAGGATAAAAAATGACGGAGTGGACAAGAGAACAGCGTTATCAAAGAATTGAAGATGTAGATCAACAAACAATAGATGCATTGATGGAACAAGTAGATGCATCAAAATATAGACAAAGATATCATATACAACCTACAACGGGATTACTAAATGATCCTAATGGTTTAATTTATTTTGATGGTAAGTATTATGTTTCTCACCAATGGTTTCCTTTAGGACCCGTACATGGATTGAAATATTGGTATACATATACTAGCGATGATTTGGTACACTTTGAACCAATTGGTCCTACATTAAAACCCGATACAAAAGATGATAGTCATGGAGTCTATAGCGGAAGTGCCTTTGAATATAATCAACATTTATATTATATGTATACTGCAAATCATCGTGATAAAGATTGGGCTCGTTCATCAAGTCAACATATAGCAAAAGTTGATGCAGATGGTAAGGTTGAGAAATTCCCTAAAGCTGTTATTGCTGAACCTCCAGCTGGTTATACTCAGCATTTTAGAGATCCGAAGGTATTTACAAAGGATGGGGGCTATTATGCCATCATTGCAGCACAAAATGATTTAGAACAAGGTAGAGTATTACAATATCGCTCTAATGATATTGTGAATTGGGAATTCCAAGGTGAGATTGAAACAAAATTAGATGAATTTGGCTACATGTGGGAATGTCCTGATTACTTTAATTTAAATGGCTATGATATCTTAATGTTTTGTCCACAAGGATTGGCATCAAAAGGCGAGCATTTTAAAAACATATATCAGTCTGGTTATATTATGGGGCAATATGATATTGATAATTTAACTATGAATCATGGAGATTTTCACGAATTAGATCATGGGTTTGACTTTTATGCACCACAAACATTTATAGATGAACAAGGTAGACGCATCTTAATTGGTTGGATGGGATTACCTGATACAAATTATCCATCGGACGAAGATGGCTGGGCACATTGCTTAACTATTCCTCGTGTATTAACGATAGAGGAAGGTAAGCTCAAACAAAGACCTATTCCTGCATTAGAATCATTAAGAACTAATGAAGAGACAGCACTTGGCTATGCTAATAAATTCCCAAGACAGCTTCATCCTTATGAAGGTACACAATATGAATTAATAATTGATATTTTAGAAAATGATGCAACTGCTATTTATTTCGAATTAAGAACTTCAAAGCAACATTCAACACTTATAACTTACGACACCAAATCTAGAACGTTAACTTTAGATCGTAGTGAAAGTGGTTTGTTACCCGATCCAGTTGAGGGAACTACACGTACAACAACACTAAGTCAAGATTTAACACAATTAAGAATATATGTTGATACATCAAGCATTGAAATATTTTGTAATAATGGAGAAAGTGTATTAACATCTAGGATTTTTACTGATGAAAATGCAACAGGTATTAAAACATCAACAGAATCAGGACAAGCATACTTAAGATTTACTAAATATGATTTGAAGGATGATAAATAAGTTATGAAACGTTTACTAGCAATTGGAGAAGCACTTATAGATTTTATACCTAATACAACAGATTCTAAATTAAAGGATGTAGAAGGATTTTCTCGCCAAGTAGGTGGTGCGCCATGTAACGTTGCTTGTACAGCGACTAAGTTAGGTGGTAATGCTGAAATGATTACGCAATTAGGTGATGATGCATTTGGTGATTTAATAGTCGAAACGATTGAAACAATCGGTGTTCAGACAAGTTATTTAAAGCGAACACATGAGGCAAACACTGCTCTAGCATTTGTAAGCTTAACTAAAGATGGTGAACGTGATTTTTCATTTTATCGAAAACCATCTGCAGATATGTTGTTTTCTGAGGAAGATGTCACAAATATTGAAGTAACTAATAAGGATATACTACACTTTTGTTCAGTTGATCTAGTAGAAAGCCCTATGAAAAAAGCACATAAAGCATTGATTGATAAGGTTAAATCAGCAGGCGGCACAATTGTCTTTGATCCAAATGTTAGATTACCATTATGGGATAGTGAAGCGGATTGCAAAAACGCAATTCATGAATTTCTATCACTAGCTAACATTATTAAAATTTCGGATGAAGAATTAACATTTGTGACAGGCGAGGAAAATGAAAAACAAGCCATTCAATGGTTATTTCAAGGCGATGTTGAAGTTGTTATTTATACGAAAGGTCCAGACGGAGCAGTGTTATACTTTAAAGATGGGACTATTATAGAACAACAAGGCATTAAAGTAAAAGCCATCGATACAACTGGTGCTGGTGATGCATTTATCGGTGCATTAATCAGCAGATTGTTAACATCAGACAGTACAAATGCAGTAATTCAATTAAAAGAGGAAGGGCAAGCAATTCTAAATTTCAGTAACTATGTAGCAGCTATGGTTACTACGAAATACGGAGCAATTGATAGTTTGCCAAATTTAGAAGAAGTAAATGCAGCATTAAATAAATAACAAAATAAAACGCCATATAAAGCTTTCACTATGAAAGGATACTTTATATGGCGTTTACTATTTATGAATTATATTTTTTTAACGTTCCTTACTGATGCATAACAATGTTCACTATTTTTAAAATATACGATACGAGATTTAGAGTCTATTGATTCTATGTTGTGTCGATTTACGACAAAGCTATTATGACAACGGAAAAATCTTTCATCTAATTGATCAATTTCCTTTAAGTTGCCATAAAATTCAATTTGACGATTATCCAAATGTGCTATCAACCGATGTGATTTTGATGAAGACTCGAAAAACATGACATCATCATATTGCACATAAACCGAATTACTACCACGCTTTAACTCAATTGTTTCGACATTACTTTCTTTAGATAATAATTTTAATCTAGATTCTGAAGTTTCTAAACAGTCTATTATTCTTGATTTGAGTTCATCAGGATCATCTTTAAAGATAAAATCCATTGCAGCAACTTTATAAACAAAAGTTAAATAAGTTAACTCACTATGACTTGTCACAAAAATAATATTTCCCACTGGGTCATGCTTTCGAATCTCACTTGCTAACTTTATTCCATTAATATCCGCTTCAAGTTGAATATCTAAAAAATAACAACCAATGTCATTTAAATCTTTAGAACGTTCTAAAATTTCATAAGGATCATCTGTAGCAACTTCAATTTCCATAGGTTTTTCTTCAATCATAATGTAATTGTTTATAATTGAAATCATATTCTCGCGTTGTCTTGGGTCATCTTCACAAATGAATATCTTCATGTTTCCACGTCCTTATGAATTAGAATTTAAAATTTCCACTTTTTGAATAAAGTAATTATTATCAATTGTTGTATCTAATAAAACATTAGAAGTTGTATCTGTCAATTCCTTTAAGGTAGAAAGACCTAATCCACGATTTTTCCCTTTTGTAGAAAAGTTTTCTTTAAAGAGGGTGTGTACTCTAGGCATATCAGGCTCACATTTATTCATAACAATAAACATAACAGAATCATCATTATTTTTGATAAAGGCAATGCGAATCAAGGGATCATCTTCAATTTTTTCTGATGCTTCAATTGCATTATCTAAAATTATGCCGATGGCTCGACTTAAATTAACGATAGGCATGTCAATTTTGTCAATTGGTTCTGGAACTTCAATACTGATACGAATATTTTTCTCTTGAGCTTGTAATATTTTAGTTGTTAACAAACCTTTTATCTCTCGTACTTTTAAATTTTCAATACCATTGATCTTAATGGCATTCATTTGCATACTATCTTGCATTGGTAAAATTTCTTCATTGAAGTATTTTTTTAAACCGTCCATATCATTTTCTCTAATAAATTCTGACATGGTGGACAAAATATTTACATAATCATGTCTAAACTTACGCATTTCATTATTAATGTTTTCAATTTGCAGTGTATATTTGTAATAATTTTCAATTTCTTGCATATTACGTTTATACTGAATCTGCCTTACAATACTAAATGAAATTGTGATAATTAGAATAGCTAGCGTAATGATGAATACAGCATACATTACTGTTAGAAACTTTATATCTGCAAAGGACATTATTTCTTTAGGTAAATAAAAATAAACAATCAACAAGCAAGTAGATAAAAATAACGCTACAATAGTCAAATAAATTTTATTAAATGATAAGTCCGATGATAATAATTTCTTTACAAAATATCTTGAAATAAAAGAAAACCCTAGAGTTGTGAATGCAAAAAATAATATATACAGTAGATTAAATAACAAATCACTTTCAATAAGGTTATATGAAATAGTAGCTAACCATGTAGTTATAAAGTTAGCTATGTATAGTATAAAGAAACTTATTAAGACTGAAACTAGTCCAATAATTCTATTTCTAAAGTACATAAATATGGCTGTACAAATTAATAAAAAAATCATCGCCCTAGATTGGAAGAAATAAAATACAACAGTTGAAGGGATTATAATCCCAATCATGGTAATATAATCCCGTAATTTGTAAGCTGTATTGTTTATGATTTTAATAATTATAAACAAAATAACAGCTTGAAATATTGTTAATGTAAGTGAACTTAATATTGTCATTCTTTACACACTTTCTACTGACCAATTATTTGTGTAATTCTGTTATTTCTGCTGGTACTTCTGGCTCATCAAAGAAACCACCACATGGTAAAGCCCCAACTGTAGCGCCTAGTGTTGAAAATAATTTAGTAGCTAAATTTAATAAAGAATCTAAAATATTCATTATAAAACATCCTCCTTAGGAAAAAATATTGGTAGTTGAACCACTGAAATTAATACAATACCCAAAAGTATTAATTGTTGGTAAGGTTCAGAGAAAAATACTGAAATTACTAATAATAATAAAGTTACTACAATTGTTTTTATTTTTTTACCTTTGCGAAGTCTTTCAGGTATAGGTTGCTTCTTGGTTTCTGCAGGTGCATAAATAACAAGAATAATAAATCCCATTATTGCTAGTATATACATTATTAATGGAGACACTTGCATATACCCAATTAACCAAGGTAATAAAACAAAAAGCAATAAATTTTGCACGTGACACAGAAATGATGATTTCGCATGTGCACCATGTGCAAAAAGCCTAATGAAAAAATAAGATAAATGTACAGTTAAAGTGTATAAAAAAAGATGACAGAGGATAGAAACGCCATAAGTAACTAATGCTTTAAAGAAATTAATTGCAACTGCTTGCATACCCAAACGGATTTTTAAAAACTCAATATGTTCTAAATTATTGCGTTGTTGCAAATAACGTGAAAATTGTTCGATTTTATTATCAATAAGCTTAGACATTACGCTTCTCTCCTTGCTTGTATTATACAAATTTAATTAAGTTTTGAGCGTCTTATTGCTCAACTGTACTTTTTGAGTTCCTAACTGTTTCATTTACCTATCTGTTTAATTTTAACATATATATTTTTGCAGTTTGGAATAAATTTTGACAAGTTAAGAAAAAATGACCAAGTCACTTTTAATTCATGGTTAAATGGTCATGTATCACAAAGAAGTGATAAACATTTTACAAATCATTAATCATTTTGTTTGTAATGATTATGATTGATTGAACTTAAGAGCAGGGGTTCAATTAATTAACTATTAAAGGTAAGTTCACTTTTGTATAGTTGAGTGAAATACTGGTAATAGTGGTCGTTTTTCAATTCTTTGAATACAAACAAAGGAGGCTGATGTAGTGACAAATTACTTTTCAGCATTAGTTAGTGACTTTGTAAAATAGCACAATTTTGTTTTATTCAATAGAATAAGCAAAGTTATTTTGATGTTATAGAATATTCCCAATTCTATATGTCAGAATATTGTTTTATCAGTTTTTTTTGATTTGATGATTATTCCCAGTCGCAAATCAACAGTTACACATTCGTAGATCTTTCCCAATCTCGAATGCGTATCATTTATTACTCATACTTAATAGACCATTCCCAGTCTCAAAATGAGTATTTTAAAGTACTTAATATCATTGACCTTTCCCAGTCACGAATTAAGTACGAGCTATTACATTGATTTAAGATCATTCCCAGTCTTTAAATCAAGTATCAATTAATCACTCAAACATGAGATCAATTCCCAGTCTCAGATGAGTGCCATTAATACTTTTGTGATAAGGATTTTCCCAGTCTTTAAGCAAAGGGTATTACGCATTGAGGACAGACCTTTCCCAGTCTGAAATCAATATTCAAACATCTATAACAGAGATGTTTGGAATGTTAACATGTAAGCTATCGTAAACATCATTCAATTTATCATTAATTAACGGTAAATTCACTAAAAATTTTTTCATAATTAATAACATCCCCAAAAAATAGATAGAGAATTAACTGTAAAAACATTCCCTTAATAATAAGTTACAAAAACCGTGAGCCCCTCCCAAGCTCACGGTTTTTTATGTTTTTTAGTGTTTATATAAATCAGTTCTTAAATTATCAAATACAGGTATGGCAGCTCTTTGCTGTTCAACTTCGTTTAAATCTATCTCGCATGTTATATGTCCTTCTTTTTCTTTGAGCTGTTCTACAATTTCACCGTTTGGATTAATCACTGCTGACTTTCCAGCATATAATGTATTGCCGTCATCTCCACAGCCATTACATGCAACAATAAAGATATTATTTTCAATAGCGCGAGCCTGTAATAATGCTAACCAATGATTCGCTCTTACTTCAGGCCATTGTGCCACATAAAATGCAATTTGTGCGCCATTTTTTGCTGGATATCTCAATAATTCAGGGAAGCGCAAATCATAACAGATGATTTGTGTAGCTTCGATACCATTAGAAAGTTTGAATTTCTCTGGTACAGTTGTGCCAGGCGTCATAAATCTAGGTTCGTCTAGCATAGGGACTAGATGCACTTTGTCATAACTATTTACTAAAGTACCATCTTTTGTCACTGTAAATGCACTATTATAAATATGATCATTTTTAGAATTTGACACTGAACCAGCTACAATATCTACTTGAAATTGTTTAGCTAATTTACTAATAAAAGCATAACTGCGTGTTAAATTTTTATCAGCGAGTTGATGTAATTGGGGAAGAGCATAGCCGTTGTTCCACATTTCTGGTAAAACAACCAGGTCAGTGTCATTGGAAACATATTTTTCAAACCAATTTAAGATAGTTTCTTCATTTAAAGTTACGTTTGCAGGTTCTACTTTAAATTGAAAGATCTCTATATTCATTTAAATCGCCCCTTAATTTGTTGTTAGAGTTAATATACTAAATAAATATAGATAATTCAAAATTATTCGAATATAACCAATAAAAAAGAAGTTAATCTAATATACATATAGTAAAAATAATTTCATCCAAAAAAGTAAGTATTATGATTCAATCAAAATACTTACTTTTTATTACTATATACTATTGATTAACTTCTATATTAATTTAGAGTTATTTTCTTACTAAGAAACGAGCGTTAACATCTTGGAATTCTTTTTCTCCAGCAGCTTCACGAATGTTACCAAATGGCATTTGAGCAATTAATTTCCATGTTTTAGGAATATCAAAAGCTTCTTGTGTAGCTTCGTCTACTAATGGGTTATAGTGTTGTAATGACGCGCCTATACCTTCAGTGCTTAAAGCAGTCCATACTGCAAATTGATGCATTGCATTAGTTTGATTAGACCAAATTGCGAAGTTTTCAGCATAACTTGGCATTTGCTGTTGTAATCCCTCAACAACTTCTGTGTCTTCAAAGTAAAGAATTGTACCGTATGCATGTTTAAAGTTATCAATTTTATCTGATGTAGGTTGGAAGTCTCTGTCGTCACCCATAACTTTTTTCAATTCATTTTTTGTAATATCCCAAAACGCATCATGTTTATCATTTAATAATAAGACAATACGAGTAGATTGTGAGTTAAATGAAGATGGAACATGTTTGATTGCATGTTCAATGATTGATTCTACTTCTTTATCTGAAATTGAAATTTCTTTTTCTAAACTATAAATTGTGCGTCGTGTTTCGACTGCATTTTGAAAACTATCTAATGTTTTTGTGTTTTTATTAAATAAACCCATGGCTAAAACTCCTTATCCGATTTAAATTATATATTAAGTATAATAATTATATCTTAGTTTGTAAATAGGTTTTTACATAAAATTTCAAAGATATTAATATTATCTTTCAATAACTAACTTTTAATGAAATAATAGATGAATTCTAATATACTGAAATTGATATGAGAAATTTTAGGGAGGCGAATTAATGAAGCATCCTTTTTCACAAAAAATGGTCGTTTCAAGCTTTGTATTTGCACTTAGTACTGTGTTAGTTACAAAGCCGACATATGGTGCAATACAACAAAATAATGATTCACAATACAAAAGTGTAGATAATATAGAAAATAGAGATACAAATCAACGAGATAGTTTAATGAGAAATGTTAAATATCCGGAAACAAATAATAATGCAGACGTTACAAACACGAGTGATAATAATAGTCAAAACACCTTGAACAGTGATAAGGCCACAACAACTTATCAAGATGTGACAGAACAACCAACGAATACTAACACGACAGCTGATGATAGTAAATCGCAAGATACGCTATTAACGCAAGATATTAATTCGAATCAAACAGATTCGATACCGCAAGAAGATAATACGACAGAACAATCAAATGATTCTGAGACAAATGATTCAAATTCAGATGATGGTACAGGAGAGACTTTGCCAGATTATAGTACGGATGATTCAGATAGTGGGGAACCTAATAATAATGGTGAGCCAAGTCAGTCAGATAATAACAATGAGCCGAGTACTGAAAATCCAACCGATACAGATCGTATTGATAATTCAATACCAAATTCTGATGATCAATCAAACTCTAATGTCCCAACTGATAACACTAATCCAAGCCAGACAGATGGGACGAATAACGATACATCAGGTTCAAATAATTCAACGCCACAGGATGGCTCAGACAGTACAACGAATTCAGGAGATGCATCAGACGATTCAAAACCAAATACTACAGATAATTCAAATGACTCAAATGGTGATGATTCAACAGGCAATTCAAATCAAACAGATGGTACAGGATCAGATGGCTCATCAACTGGTGATTCAACAGACAATTCAGGGCAAACGGATGGTACAGGATCAGATGATTCTAATAGTACGACGCAACCTGATAATCCAGATGATAATGCGAACCCTGATAATCCAGATGATAATTCTCAAGCAGATGGAGACAATTCATCAGAAAATCCAGATGACACAAATCAACCGAATAGTGATGTGAAACCACCACCTAGTCATACTGGAGATACTTCGGACGATTCAAAACCAAATGCTCCTGATAATTCAAATGACTCAAATGGTGATGATTCAACAGGCAATTCAGATCAAACAGATGGTACAGGATCAGATGATTCTAATAGTACAACGCAACCTGATAATTCAGGTGATAATACTGGAGATGATGATTCTCAAACAGGTGATATGCAGCCACCAAGTAAACCTAATAATACGGATAAACCGCACCAACCAACATCACCGGATAAATCAGAGGATGATAGTTCAGGACAGATGCCAAGTTCGAATGAACCAGACAATTCAGGGCATCAATCAGCCGAACAACCAACACATGATGATGCATCGACGATAACTCCAGGTGATACCCATATGACTCAGAATACGCGACCAGATAATACGTTATCTAGTAGTAATACAGGAAATCAATCGAGTCACCATTCGGTCAACACAGATACTACAACAGTAAATTACAACCAAGATAATCATGGTTCTGAACATCCAGTGAATACAGCTACACCACAATATAGTTCAGGTGAAAATAATGGGGTAACCTATGGCGAATTGTCAGCAAATAAGGAACAACAAATTAACCGTAATAATGGTGATACAAGAGTTGTGAATCGTTTTAAACAAATGTCTAGTGGATCGTTTAAATATAATCCATTTGTGTTAAATCAGGTTCGAGAATTAAACAACAAAGCCGCAAGTGTCACTGATAAAGAAATCTCTGCAGTTTTAAAAAAGCAGAGATTTGAAGATAATGCATATTTAAATTCATTGCAAAAAGGAACAAACTATTTTAAATTTGAATATTTTAATCCTCTAAAATCAAGTACGTATTATAAAAATTTAGATAAACAAGTATTAGCATTAATTACAGGGGATATTGGTTCAATGCCTGATTTGAAAAATCCTAAAACGAAAGCATCTTCAGGTAAGTATGAATATCATTCAAGTAGTGAAGAAGAGCTGACAGATACAAAAGAAAAGAATGAAAGTTCAGCGATTGATATCAAATTTGAAAGAACATTATTTGCATTAATAACTGCAATGATAGTTATATTCTTAGGAATGGTGATTGGTTACTTTGTTCATAGAAGAAAATAAACTATTCGCTACTTATGTAAATAAAATGAACCATTAAGATAGGATGTTAAAAAGAAAATTGTGAAGTCTTAAATAATTGCTAAAAAAATAGAGCTAATCACAATAGATTAGCTCTATTTTTTTATTAGTCAATATCAACAAAAGAAATGAATGATAAATGATGTTGTTTCTTGTAGTTGCTTAATTTTTTCAGGTCCAATAACAATTTGGATAATGACAACTAAACTATTTTGCATAATATGTACTAAAATAGGAACCCAAATGCGCTTTGTATATGCATATAATGCAGAAAAGATAAATCCCATACCAAAATAAATAATAAAGAATGAAGGGTCGCCGTGAGCAGCACTAAAGATTATAGAACTAACGATTGCTGCTATAAGAAAGCTTACTACTTTATTTCCTTTGATTAAGTTATATATTTCCCCGAATATAACCTTTCTAAATACAAACTCTTCTAGAATGGGACCTACTGTTGATATTAAGATTATAAATAAAGGTATTTCTTGTGCTACTTTCATTAATCTTGCAGTATTAGGGCTTTTATTTGGTGCTCCAAATACGTACATATTTATTGCACCAGCAATAATTTGATATATCATTACTACAGCAAAACCAACAACTGCCCACAATATTACATATCTTTTCTTTTCCTTGGTTTGACGTTCAATGTAGGAAGGATTTTTTATAAAAAGATTAATAAGTATGATGAGTATTGCAGCTACAATAAAGCAAGCTACTTGAGAATATATACTAGCAAAAAGCAATTCTTTCCCAGAAAGATTGTCAAAAAGGCCTAACAATTGAAGTATGACTACTCCTAATTGTGCTAGTCCATAAATTAATAATGTCAAAATTGACGCCCATAATCGAGACATGGTGAACCTCCAATAATAAGTATAGTATTTATTCTATCGTAAATAGCAGACATGTACAAAATTTACGATGAATAGTTTTAACTTGAATTATTGACCAAATTTGATTATTATAGAAAGTGTATTAGCACTCAAGTACATTAAGTGCTAACGATTTACTATTTTGAGGAGGAACAGTCAATGTTAAAGCCATTAGGTAGTCGAGTGATTATACAAAAAACAGAACAAGAACAAACAACGAAAAGCGGAATCGTATTAACAGATAGCGCTAAAGAAAAATCTAACGAAGGAACTGTTGTAGAAGTAGGTGCAGGACGTACTTTAGAAAATGGTACTCGAGTTGTTCCTGAAGTTAATAAAGGCGATAAAGTAGTCTTCCAACAATATGCTGGTACAGAAGTTAAACGTGGAGACGAAACATACTTAATCGTTAATGAAGATGACATTTTAGCAATTATTGAAGAATAAAGACCTTATATATATTTTTTAACAATAAAAATTACAGCACGGGGGTAAGAAAATTATGGCGAAAGATTTGAAGTTTTCAGAAGATGCACGTCAAGCAATGCTACGAGGTGTAGATAAATTAGCCAACGCAGTCAAAGTAACAATTGGGCCAAAAGGTCGTAATGTTGTTTTAGATAAAGAATATACTTCACCACTTATTACTAATGATGGTGTAACAATCGCTAAAGAAATTGAACTAGAAGATCCATACGAAAATATGGGGGCGAAATTAGTACAAGAAGTAGCAAACAAAACCAATGAAATAGCTGGTGATGGTACAACAACTGCAACGGTACTAGCGCAAGCGATGATTCAAGAAGGACTTAAAAACGTTACAAGTGGTGCTAACCCAGTTGGTTTACGTCAAGGAATTGATAAAGCTGTTGAAGTTGCAATAACTGCTTTACATGATATTTCTCAAAAAGTAGAAAATAAAAATGAAATCGCACAAGTTGGTTCAATTTCTGCAGCTGACGAAGAAATTGGTAAATATATTTCTGAAGCTATGGAAAAAGTAGGTAATGACGGAGTTATAACTATTGAAGAATCAAGTGGCTTCAATACAGAATTAGAAGTCGTTGAAGGTATGCAATTTGATAGAGGATATCAATCTCCATATATGGTTACTGATTCAGATAAAATGATTGCAGATCTTGAAAGACCGTACATTTTAATCACTGATAAGAAAATTTCATCATTCCAAGATATCTTGCCATTACTTGAGCAAGTAGTTCAAGCAAGCAGACCAATCTTAATAGTTGCAGATGACGTTGAAGGCGACGCATTAACAAATATCGTCTTAAACCGTATGCGCGGTACATTTACTGCAGTAGCAGTCAAAGCACCTGGCTTTGGTGACCGTCGTAAAGCAATGTTAGAAGATTTAGCAATCTTAACAGGTGCACAAGTGATTACAGACGACCTTGGGTTAGAGCTGAAAGATGCGACAATAGATATGTTAGGTACTGCTAATAAAGCAGAAATTACTAAAGATAATACTACTGTTGTAGATGGTAATGGAGACCAAAACAATATCGATGCACGTGTCAGTCAAATCAAAGCTCAAATTGAAGAAACAGATTCAGACTTTGATAGAGAAAAATTACAAGAGCGTCTTGCTAAATTAGCAGGTGGTGTAGCAGTAATTAAAGTTGGTGCAGCTAGTGAAACTGAATTAAAAGAACGTAAATTACGTATTGAAGATGCATTAAACTCAACAAGAGCTGCCGTTGAAGAAGGTATTGTTGCAGGTGGTGGAACTGCATTCATGAATATCTATGATAAAGTGGCGCAAATTGATGCTGAAGGTGATGTAGCTACAGGCGTTAACATCGTATTGAAAGCATTAGAAGCACCTGTACGCCAAATTGCTGAAAATGCTGGTTTAGAAGGATCAGTTATTGTTGAAAGATTGAAAAATGCAGAAGTCAGTGTAGGATTTAATGCAGCTACAAATGAATGGGTTAACATGTTGGATGCAGGTATCGTTGATCCAACAAAAGTTTCACGTTCTTCATTACAACACGCAGCAAGTGTTGCGGCAATGTTCTTAACTACTGAAGCGGTAGTTGCTAATATTCCAGAAGAAAATAATGGCAATGATGCTCAAGCAGGTATGGGTGGCATGCCTGGAATGATGTAAAATAACCATTGAACGTTGATATGACGCCATATCAGTTATCCAATGGTCATAATTTGGTCATAGAAATTTTAAAATAAATTATTTGAGACGTTTTCCATAAGTTTACTGAACTTTTGGGAAGCGTCTTTTTTATATGATTCAGTAATCTTTGCGTAGATGTTCATTGTGGTATTTATGTCCTTATGGCGTAATCGTTCCTGAATTTCTTTTATATGCACACCAGCTTCAATTAAAAGGCTGCAATGCGTGTGTCTGAACGAGTGCGTCGTGATATTCTTATCAATATTAGTCTGTAGCATAATTGCCTGAATCCACTGTGACAGCTTCTTAATGACAAGTGGGTATCCGTTATTATCTGTGAATATAAAATCATTATCCACGTACAACTCATTTTTCCATTTGTCTTGCACATTCACTTTATAATCTTGAAGTAACTTAATAACGTTAGGATCAATTGAAATTTTGCCGATAGATGATTCTGTTTTTGGTGTGAGTATCTGATAATTTTTCTTATTGTTATTTGGATTGTAATAAGTTTTTGTGATACTTACCGTACATTCTTCATAGTCAATATCAGACCATTTAAGCGCTAATACTTCACCTGCACGCATGCCAGAATACGCAAGGAAGGTAAATAATTCAAAGCTATTCAGTGGCTTATGGTGGTTCTTAGCAACGCTTAAAAACTCGAATAATTCATCTTTTTCAAGAAACTTTTGTTTTAAGCTATTTTGTTCTAAATCCTCAACGGTAGGTTTAAATTTAGTCCTCTTAATTCCCTCAATAGGTGACTTAGCAATTATCTTCATATCTAACGCATACTTAAATATAAGGTTAGTTGAGCTTACAATACTATCAACATAATTTTTACTGAATCGAGTGCTTATATCGTCCACAAATGCTTGATAGTCACGCTTGGTTATAGTCTGTATACTTCTATTACCAAATTGTTGTTTAGCGTGATATATGGCTTTTTCTCTTGCTCTAACACTACTCACTTTTGCATTTCTACTATAGTGATTAATCCATTCATCAGCTACATAATTAAATGTATGAGTAGACGGCGCAATATATTCACCATTTCTTATTTGTCTTTCTACCATTTCAGCGTGATTCTTAGCATCAGACTTACGTGCAAAACCAGACTTAGATATATATTCATATTTATCAGTATTAGGGTTTTTGCCTAGTGATATACGGTATCGCCATGTATTTCCACGTTTTTCATAGTTTGCCATTTAATCTTTTTCATCCCCTCCATTTTTCAAATATTTAAACTCTTCAGTAAGTAAACTATCATCATAATCTAGTTTTTTTAATGTTTTTGAAATGATTTTCATATAGTCATCATACGTTGTTTTATCAATATCTCCATTTATGTGCATTGCCCCAACCTGGTTTGCTTGTGTTTTATATATTTGAGTTAAATAGTCATTTATCATTTCGTTAATGTGAATCATTTCCCAGTTATCTATTTCAACATTTCTAAAATATTTTTTATTGTTTATATCATTCAAATGAAAATTCAAATCATTAATTGGTTCTTCAAAAAAACTTTCGCTATACTTCCCTTTTTTGTTAGAAGAAAAAATATGTGGATCCGAAAAGTTTTGCACTATTTTTTTCATTTCCTCATTAGCATTGGCTTTTAATGAGTCCATTGAAGAAGGTAGTTTTTCGAAAACGTATGCACCATCTGCTAATCTATTTATCAAATCAATATAATAATTTGCATCGTCTACATCATTATCAAATATACCTAACAAATATTGTTGAATAAAATCATTTGATGGAGATAATTTTGCTTCATTTTCCACAGAACTAATGTAACTGTGCGAATAACCAATTTTTTTAGCTAAGCCCCTTGTAGTCAAATTAGTAGTGTTTCTCAAAGTTTTTAATATTCCACCAAGTCCAAAATATTCTTTATCCATTTTTATCACCTCACAAAAACAATATCACACAACAGAGTGCAAGAGAACAAAAATGTGATATTTGGATTGAAAAACTTCCTTTTTGGTGTACAAGAGTACAAAATAATCATTCTTGTGCTTGACTTATATATTTTAAAAATGTACTATGAAATTAGAAACCAAGAGAACATATAAATTAAATTTGGTTTCTAGGGAGGTTTTTGAAATGTTGTTAACTGTTAAAGAAACAGCAGAGTTACTTAGAATAAGCGAACGGTATACGTATCAACTTATTAAAAAAAATAAGTTACCACACATTAAGTTAGGTGGAAAAATATTGTGTGATAAGCAATCGTTAATGGATTATTTAAAATCTATTGAACAAGCTTCAATAAAAAAGGAGGCATAAACCATGTTTAATATCGGCATTGATGAAGATGAAGCACGTGAGTTGCTACAACAAGCAATTGATGAACGTGTAGAGGAATTGGCAAAAGAGAAATACTTTATGACTTATAACGAGTTATCAAAATATCTTAATTTATCTAAACCTACTATTGAAGATTTGCTAATCAAAAACGGAATGAAATATTTTCGTGTAGGTAGCACATACCGTTTTAAGAAGTCTGATGTAGATGATTTCATGGATCACATTACTTCGCAGATGGATATTACTAACAACGATCTAAAAAGTTTAAAGAAGGTGAATACAATATGAAATTATTCGGAACACTTATTGCAGCAAGCTCATTGACATCATCAGTGGTAGGTGTAGTAACGCAAGATATATTTAATAGTTTTGCTTTATATACGCCACTAGCTGTTTTGTCATGGGCAGTATCAGAATGGTTTAACGGAAGAAAACAATTATTGGAGGTTGAATAAGATGAAAGTTAGAGAATTTAAAAACAAATATGGTAGAGAGATTGGGCTAATGCTCATAAGTGAACGTATTAGAAATAGAGATTTCAGTAAAGATGATAGAAAAGTACATGAAATGCAACTTATCCAAGCTTACATGAAACAGCACGATGTTAACGATAAGTATATCGGTGAATTAGATATTTTAGATATGATACAAGATTTTGAAACGATGGTTCAAATGTCAGTATATGCAACCAATATATTAAAGAAAATGCAGGTTAAAAATTATGATATGGCTAATGAAATTAGTTACTTCTCACGAGAAGATGACTTAAATAATTTGTATCTTGCTAAATTAGAAATTGAAAAATTGATTAAAGCAATTGAGAAAAATAGACCAAACTACATTAATTTTTATAAGGAGAGTAAATAAGATGAATTATTCAGAAAAAGTACAAGAAAGCGTTGAGTTTGCAGATTTGAGAAATAAGGTTCAATCGTTGCTCGATTACCTTGGAATGGAAACATCAGAATTAGAAGATGAAAGAGAGTATGCAGTCAAGAAGAATCAGCCTATATATCACCAAGCTATTAATAACAATCTGAAAGCTAATTATATTGTCTCAAGCACTTTGCAAGCGATTAGAACAGACATTGAGAACATGCACGATGATATTCGAGCTGATATTAAGCAAGAAAAAAACGCATTATCTCATGCCGACCAAAGCGAAGATAACGCGTAAGAAATGAATACATGAGGTAATCATGCATAGATATTTTATCATGGTTGCCTCTCATTTTAAAAGAGGTGGAAAAATGAAAGAGTTTAACAAAATAAAATTGGATAACGATTTTCGTATATCCATTATACAATATGACAGCCTTTATGCCAACTCATTTAGAGATTTTGATACATGGAATTGGTCTGATTGGCTCAATAAATTACAAATACCAATGAATCATGCCGATAAATACAAACGTGGTTTAGTGCTTTATGGAGATGTAAAAGATGAAGTGAAAGACGGTGAAACAATACTGAAATACCGTAAAGACGACAATATTATCAATCGTTCTGTGATTACACTAGATTACGATGAGATTATTGATTTTAAGAGACTATACAATGCTATTTGCAAGCAATTAGAAAGATATTCTTGGGCATTTCATACCACGCATTCACATACTACTGATAAGCCACGTATACGCTTAATGATACCTTTAAATGAACCTGTGAACGCAGAGGATTATCGTAAGTATAGTAGGGCGTTAGCAAATCATGTTGGTTATGAAGTGGACGAAGCAAGTTTTGTACCATCACAAGCTATGGCACTACCAGTTAAACGTGATAAGGATGCCGTGTACATCTTTAAATATAATGATGCGCCTGCAATGGCGATTGATGACTTAAATCAGTTTTCCACAAATCTGGAAAACACTAAAAAAGACAAACCAATTACCATTAATTATTCCAATCAATATAAAAAAAGAGATTCGTCTTATTGGCGTGATCTTGCATTTGGAGTTGGTGAAGGTGAACGTAATCAAGCACTAGCTTCAATAAGTGGTTACTTATTGCGCAGATATGTTGAACCTGAACTTGTATATGGTTTAGTGAGTGCTTGGGCTATGAATTGCTCGCCACCTATTGAGCAAGAGGAAGTGAATAAAACCTTTATTTCAATACTGAAAAAAGATAAGAAGAATAAACAGAAAGGGGCTAATAAATGAGTGACAAAAGCGAAGTGTTAAGTCATATATCAGATTATCGTGAAGAAATAATTCAGCAAGAGGACGACAAGTTTAATCACACTGCCTTTAGTTATAATTTAGCTTCGAAATACAACATGATTATGATTGATGGTAACATTCATTTTTTCAATGGGAAATACTATCAACATTTAGATGAAGATACCATTAGACAAATTGCTTATTTAGAAATGCCACACATTAAGGAACATCAAAATAGGGAAGTGTTTTATAAATTAAAGGCAATGTCTATAAAGTTTAAAGATAAACAGCTAGAACCACATAAATTAGTTGTAGATAATGGTGTTTTAAACTTAAAAACGGGTGATTTAACAGACTATTCACCACAACATATATCTACAAGTAAGATTGACGTTAAATATGATAAGAATGTTGAAAGTGCAGTGCTTGAAAGGTTTATAAGAGGTGTTGCAGATGACGATTCTCAAATTGAAAAACTTATTTATCAAGTGATCGCATATTGTCTATACAAAGAAAATTTTTTAGAAAAAACAATATTCTTTTATAGTACAGGTACAAAAAATAAAAATGGCAGTAATGGTAAGTCAACATTACTTCAACTAATACAAAATTTTATTGGTCGAAGAAACACCACTGCTTTAAAATTCAAAGATTTAGGACATGAATTTAAACCAGCTCGTCTAATGGGCAAGATGGTTAATATTGATGATGATATGGATAATACTTTTATTAAAGATACAGGTAATTATAAATCAATTGCCACTGGTAACGTCATTAATGTTAATCCTAAAGGCAAACAGGATTTTGATTTTAAACCACACAACAAGCTATTGTTCGCTGGTAATAATATTCCGCAGGCAAGTGATAAGACATACGGTTTTTATCGACGTATGGTTATTGTTCCTATGAAGCGTACCTTTGGTGATGGTGGTTATGAAAAAGAGCTTGGACTTGATGAAAAGTTAAACCAACCTGAAATATTAACCGCATTATTAAATAAATGCATGGAACACCTGACTGAATTACTAGAAACAGGTGAGTTTACACAAGTAGATGAAAGCGATGAACTGGTAGAAAGTTACCAATATGAAAATGAACCAGTTAGACACTTTTTAGATATGGAAGGTAATAGACCTATACACCCTGTAGATGGTCGAGCAAGAGAAGTAGCGTACGAAATATATCGACAATGGGCAAAGCGTTACGGTTATGAAGTTATGAAGGTACACAGCTTCACTAAAGAATTAATAAGACTAGGTTATACGGTCGAACGTGTACATTCCCCGTTTAAAGGATACCAAATAGATTTTTACCATAAGCAAAGTAAAGTATTATTTGATGTTGCACCGTATGATATTGATGATAAATACAATGACAATACAAATATCATTGAGCCTAGAAAAGGAAGTAACTTGTATAAAAAAATAAATTCTGTGTCAGAGAAGTAGAGAAAAAAGTTACTTGATAAGACGAAAGTTACTTGATGTAGCTTGAAACACTAGAGCCAGTAAGGATTCAATACTAAGTAACTTTTTGAGTTTTAAAGTAACTTCTTAACATTTGAAGTAACTTTTACAGAATAACTAAGTAACTTTTACACAATGACTAAGTAACTTTTTGAGTTTTAAAGTAACTTTATAGCCCTACCAAGTAACTTTTATTCATGCTGTATTAAGAGTTAAACACTGTTATATCAATGTTCAATAACCATACTAAGTAACTTTTGCTTATATCAAGTAACTTTTATTTCACTCTCGTGACACACAGATACTATAAATAAGAATGGAGCATATACTATGAATAATATTAATCACCCTGATCATTTCGAAACATTAAACGAAGTTAAGCAAAATGCACTACTAGAATTTTGTTATTCAATCAATAAAATTAAGACATTTAACACAAGACATTCATCATATGGATTGAAACATGTCTTTGAAAGAAAATATCGTAAGGCGTTGTCTGGAACCTTTGAAGGTAGTTATGTAACTAATGGTCAATTTAAAGGCGCTATGTTGAAAGCCGGTTTTGATGTTAAAGACAAAAGTCGTCTTAATTGGCACTTTAACGCTAGTCAGAAAAGTATTAAAGAACTAGATAAATAACACTAAAATTAACCTCAAATGGTCCGACGTCGGACTCTTTAAAGATATTCCAGTTACTTTATGTCTTTATACAACTTAAACCCTTGTCATTATTGGATTTATATACCCTAGTGTGGTATAATTACATTAAATAATAGAACGTACGTACCCAAATAGAACGAATGTTTGGTAATTTTAAATAAAGCAGGTGAGCAAGTGCCAAAATGGATAGATAAGATGTTAGGAATTGACAAATTAGAACAACAGAATCAGAAGCATTTTGAAATGTTAAGTGGTGGTTTTAAGTCTTTATCATCATTTACTGGTGATGCATACAGTAACGATATATACCGTTCAGCCGTAGATTCAATTGCAAGACACATTGCTAAGTTAAGTGGTAAGCATGTGATAGATAATGCAAAAGATGAAACGAAAAACTCTAAAATAAACAGACTACTACAAGATAGACCGAATCCATATATGAGTGGATATGATTTCTTATACAAAATAGCAACACAATACTTTTTATACAACAACGCTTTTATATTAGTACAAAAGGATAATCGAGGTAACTTGTCGGGAATGTACCCACTCACACCGAATAGTGTTGAATTTGTGGTTGATGGTGCAGGCGAAGTATATATCAAGTGTTTGTTCAAAGAAGGTAAGATTGTTCACTTCCATATATCAGAGGTGGCAATATTACGCCGACACTTTAACAGTAACGAGTTATTGGGAGATAGTAACGACGCGATTATGGGAGCCTTAGAATTGGCACATACGCAAAATCAAGGTATGCAAGAGGCTATTAAAAATTCGGCTCAAATACGGGGCATTGTGAAGTACACACAAGCATTAAGCCCTAGTAAGTTAAAAGAAGCTAAAGAAGAATTTATGAATAATTATTTCACAATGGCTAATAATGGTGGTGTGATTCCAGTAGATACATCAATGGAATATCAACCGTTAAACGTGTCTGATGTACAAATAGACACGTCACAAATAGAAGCTGTAAAACGGAAAGTTTACGATTATCTCGGTATCAATGAATCAATAGTAACTGGTAATTATAACGAAGACCAATGGCAAGCATTTTTCGAGTCAATCGTTGAACCTTTTGCGATACAAATATCATCAGAATTAACTGAAAAGATATTTAGTGAACGTGAAAAAGCATTTGCGAATCGCATTATATTTGAATCATCTAAATTACAGTATGCAAGTAATAAATCTAAAACGAATGTTATTAAAGAATTGTTACCACTTGGTGTACTTACAATTAACCAAGCGTTGGATTTACTCAACTTACCTAATGTGGAAGATGGGGACGAACGTATACAGTCATTGAATTATATTGAGAAAGCACTAGCAAAGAATTATCAAATGGACGGTAAGGAGGACAACAGCAATGAAGGAAATTAGATCAGCAGAAATACAAACTGACTCACAAAATGGTGAGATGGTGCTTGAAGGTACACCGATTGTATTTGATAAACCAGCACTCATTAAGACACCTACAGGCACATATACAGAAGTGATTAAACGTAGTGCATTAGATGGCTTAAAGCTCAATGATACAAGGTTGTTAGTGTCACATGATATGAACCGAATCCCATTAGCAAAGTCACCTAAGACAATGGAGTTATGGACTGATGAGGTCGGTCTGCATATGAGGGCAACACTACCCGATACAGAAGAAGCACGCTCTTGCTTTCAGGCAGTTAGCAGGGGCGATATGACAGGCATGTCTTTCGGATTTACATGTAGTAATCAAGGTAATGATTACGATGTGAATACTAGAACTAGAACCATTAATAAGATTGATAAAGTATTAGAGTTTTCCATTGTGAATTATCCTGCTTATCAAGAAGCAAGTGTGGAAGCTCGTAATCAAATGCAAGATGCAGAAATTAAACAGCAACAAATTAACCAAGCAAAAATTAACTTAAATAAGTTATTTACAAAGGAGATTAAATAATATGTTTAATACAGTACAAGAAGCATTTAACCATTATAGAAACTCAAGTTTAGAAGAAATTGAAACACGTGCAGGGGAAATTAAAGGCACAATCGAGAATGACCCTGATGCAGATATTATTAAATTAAATGTAGAAATTGAAGGCTTAAATCAAGCTAAAGAAAACATTAAAGACAAAGAAAACAACGAAGGAGATGGCAATGTGGAAAATCGTTCATATAACCCAATTACAGGTGGACAAATCAGAGGACAACAAGAATTAAATAAGGATACTATTTTTGAATCTAACGAATATCGTTCAGCATTCTTTAAAACAATGCTAGGACAAGACTTATCTAATATTGAACAACGTGCATTTAATACAGCACAAGAAGTTGAATCACGTGCAGAAGGTTTTGCATCATCAAGTAATTCAAGCGCTGTGTTACCTGAACAAACTTTAAACGAAGTGATTTCTAAAGCACGTACACAAGGTGGACTTATTTCACATGTACGTAACTTTAATATCCCGACTAAGATTCGTATTCCAATTGGTACACCATCATCAATGGCTAACTGGCACACTGAAGGGAAAGAAGTACAAGCAGAACGCCCTGACACAGTGAATATTCAATTTGAAGGCAATGAGATTGTTAAAGTATTCTCAATCAGTGTAAAAGCTCAAACAATGAGTATCCAAGCGTTTGAACAATATCTTGTACAAGAATTAACACAAGCTGTCGTGGAAACAATCGATTATGCACTTGTGAACGGTACAGGTAACGAACAAGGTCAAGGTATCTTAACTGGTATCACTTGGGACACATCAAACACTGTAGAGCTTACAGGCGCTTACACAGACTTCACAAAAGCATTAGCATTAATGAAACGTGGCTATAATGCAGGTGCTAAATTTGCAATGAGTAACGCAACTTTATATAACACTGTGTACGGTGTGATGGACGCAAACCAACGCCCAATCTTTATCCAAGATGCTCAAAATGAAAGTGTAGGCTATATCTTTGGCAAAGAATGTATTCTGGATGACCATATCGAAGATGGAACAATTCTATTAGGTAACTTCCAATATGCAGGCTTTAACTTACCACAAGGCATTGCATTAGAGAAATCAACTGAATCATCATTCCGTAGTGGATTGATTGACTTTAGAGCAATGGCTATCGCAGATTGTAAACCATTAGTAGATGAGGCATTTGTTAAGTTATCAGGTGCAACACCAACAGCATAAACTATATAGAACAGTTAGGGCATCAGTTGTGACTGGTGTCCTTTCTTATAATAAGATATGGACCGTGGTCCACATGTAAACAACATATACCGTTACGGACCAAGGACCGGAACGGAGTAAAGGAAGTGAACATATGATTATAAGTATAGAAGATGCACGCAATGCATTAAGAGTTGATGGAGATTACAACGATGATGTGATACTACCATTGATAGAATCAATACCAAGTTACTTAGAGTTGACGACTGGTCGTGATTGGTTAGATTATGAAGTTCACCCATTGGCAAAGACAGTATCAGGATTCATATTGCAATTATGGTTTGACCCACAGACACAGGACAGTGAGAGACTTAAACGTACGATAGATGGCTTATTGGTATCATTAACAGCTTTAGGACGCTCATACAATGGCTAGAAGTGTATCAGAACGCTTTTATCGTACGAGTAAGTGGGAGAAGTGTAGGACTGGCTACATGTCATCGCAACATTATATATGTGAGCGATGTGGAGGACTAGCTACGATATGTCATCACAAAGTTTGGTTGAATGAGAGCAATGTGAATGATCCAATGGTTACTTATAATTGGGATTTGTTAGAAGCATTGTGTATCGACTGTCATAACAAAGAACATTTTGGAAGTCATGCAGTCGCAGAAGGATTACAATTTGATGAAAAAGGAAATTTAATAAAAATATAATATAATTTTAAAATTAAAGACCCCCCATTTATTTTTTAGAAGTCGTGACCAAAGGGAAACGGCGATGGGCACAACTTTTCCTCTACTCAAGATTTAGAATATTTAGGGGTGCCTAAACTTATATAAGGAGTAAAATATATGAATAATTTATACAATTCAATTAATTTAGATAAAGTTAAAGCACAGATTGATAAAGAAGAAAACATGAACCAAGCAGTGGCATATGATCTACTAGAAGAATTGGTATTCATGAAAGAAGCAATGGAAGAACTCAAGAAAACCATACAGCTTCATGGTGCTACGTATATATTCAAGCAAGGGGAACAAGAATATCTTAAAGAAAACCCTGCTATGAAGTCATACAACACCACTGTGACTAAGTACAATGCAACAATGAAACAATTATTATCCTTAATACCTGAACAGTCTGATAAATCTGATGCATTTATGGACTTTGTAGAAAATGCCTAACTATATTGAGCAGTATTACCAAGCAATCCAAGATGGTAGTATTACTGTTTCAAAACGTGTTAAGAAACAATATCAGAATTTAATTAAGGATATGAAAGACCACCCGAAATATGTATTTGATGAAGCTAAAGCGAACCGTCCTATTAAGTTTATAGAATCATTCTGTAAGCATTCTAAAGGGGAATTGGCAGGCAAACCATTAGTATTAGACTTATTCCAACGTGCGTATATATCGGCGCTATTTGGCTTTGTAGATAAGGACACAGGTTATCGTCGTTACACTGAATCATTCTTCTTTGTAGGGCGTAAAAATGGTAAGAGTACCATGCTTGCTGCGATTGCATTATATATGTTGATTGCAGATGGTGAAAGTGGCTCAGAAGTGTACTCAGTTGCATCTAAACGTGACCAAGCTAACATACTGTTTGACCAAGCACATGAAATGATTAAGCAAAGCCCAGATTTAAATAAAAATATTCGTAAGCGTAAAAGTGATTTATATTTTCCACATAACTTTAGCAAGATGCAATCACTAGGCAAAAACTCTAACTCACTTGATGGGCTTAATGCTCAACTTGTGGTCATTGATGAATTGCACTCAATCCAAGACAGAAATTTATATGAAGTAATGAAACAATCACAATCGGCACGTACACAACCTTTACTCATCATGATTACGACTGCTGGTACACATCGGGGCACTATATTTGATGACTTATACGAGTATGCATGTAACGTGGTTGATGGTAATTTTGAAGATGATAACTTTTTACCAGTTATGTATGAGTTAGATCACAAGGCAGAATACAAGCTACCGGATTGTTGGCAAAAGGCAAATCCTGCACTAGGTGTATCTAAAAAGGTTGAGGACATTGAGCGTAAAGTGGCACGTGCTAAAAATAATATGAATGACTTAACAGGTATCTTAACGAAAGATTTTAACATACGTGAAGTAACCAATAATGCATGGCTTACATTTGAAGCAATCAACAATGAAGCTACATTTGATATTAAAGACTTTGCAGGTTGGTATGCGATAGGTGGTGCTGACTTATCCATAACTACAGATTTAAGTTGTGCCACATTATTATTCATAGATCCTGATACAGAAATGCGTTACGTCCATCAGATGTATTGGCTACCTGAGGACAATCTCAGAAAGCGTGTAGACGAGGATAAGATACCGTATGACAAATGGTATGAACAAGGCTTACTAAGGCTATGTAGTGGCAATACAATCGACTACAGCGACATCACAGACTGGTTTCTTGAGATGTTGAATGACTACGATATTACGCCACTGTGGATATATTATGATAACTATTCGGCTAGATATTGGGTAGATGAAATGGAAGGTTACGGCTTTAAATTAGTACGTACGCCACAAGGGGCTAAAACATTAAGTTTACCAATGCAGAATATGGGCGCTGATTTAGAGAAGCATAAAATTAATTATAATAACCATCCTATATTGAAGTGGTGTTTAACGAACACTGGTGTAGAAACTGATAGGAACGGCAATATCGTACCTATTAAGAATCAATCACCGAAACGACGTATAGATGGCACAGCGTCCATGTTAGATTCGTATGTTGGACTATTTGATAACTATGAGCAATTCTTAAGGGCGATGTAAGCGCGCGCGCGCCTGAGTTTGTCCAATTGTTGGACAAATGTCGAAGCGCTTCGATGTTTCAAAATTGCGCTCGTGCGCAAATGTTGGCACATACCAACAAAAAGCGTAGTGCAACAGTTGCACAGCGAAAAGTTTTGTCGTCAAAACGAATACGACCACATGGTCGCATTTCAAATTGTGCGATGTCGCATAATATATAAAAGAGGTGAAACAAATGGCATATCATTTTAATAATAGAATAGAGATTAAAGGTTATAAGCAAGACCCTAATGCGTTTTTTCCTGATGATCCAATGATTCCATATACGGTTGCTAAACCATGGGCGGATATCAAAACACTCAAAGGTGATGAATTTATAACGAGTATTGGACTTGAAGCAAATAAACAGCCGATACGCTTTATCATTCGTTATCGTAAAGGTATTGAACATCATCACAAAGTGAAATATCAAGGTAAAGAATACGATATTGAATCTATTACAAATGACAATGGTATGAATCACACACTGACATTATTTGCTACAAGTGTAGAATAATTACTAGCCTACTTTAATTAGTGGGCTTTTTGTATGCTGAGAAGTGGATTGTGTTGCATCGAGAAACTAATAATTGGATAGTTGGTAATTAAACGTAAAAAAACCACCCTATAAAGGATGGCTATTATATGGATATAGACCCATAAACTGCAAAACAATATCTTTTATTTGAACCATATGCAAACAAAATTCATTTGTATAGACATAGATTTTCTCAAGTGAACCCAACTTGAGAAGTGATGATTTAGAAAACATCGAGCAACCCTATACGACAAATGAACTTAAGACTGTACCTTTTAGGTACAATTACATTATACCATAAATTAAGACCTGGTACTAATTTATAATGTATTTTCTGGTATCAAACTTACAAAGTCAAATTCTGCATCTTCATCAACTTTTATGAAGTTAATAGGTAATTTGTCGATTAAATTGTTCACATTATAAATATAAGGTGGTATTGTTTCACTGAATTCTATATTATAGTGTACTGATGTTTCATCTAATAATCTTAAATAATCAACACTTGATAATCTACTACTAGCTTTAATTAAGATACCTAAATCTGTTTTACCAAGCTCTCCAGAATGGTGTGCTGTAAAATGTTTCCATTCACTATTTTTTACGTTGATGTATTTAAAAGATTCTTCATAAGATTCTTCATGTAAATCTGCTAGATCCGATAAATTTAACAATTTAATGTAGAAACGTCTAAAATTAAAATCAGTTTTTAGACTGGGTACAAAGTTTCCTGAATAAGTATTCCCTTTAAGTCCAAAGACTAGTTTAAATTCTTTACTGTCCGAATGTGCGTTAACTATTTGTAATAAAAAATCTAGTTGCTGTAATTCTGAAATTTTCATAAATATTTCCCCCAATGTATTTGATAATACAATTATAGCAGATAAGTTTATAATTATAATGATATTTATAGTATAATTGAGATAATAAAATAAAAAAGGGGACATGAATAAAAATGGATGCAAATTTAGTAAGAGGATTATTACAAAAAGATGAAGTACAAGGGTTAGATTTATTTTTTGTATCTGGAGAAAAGGAACGTATTACAAAAATTAATGAAAAAGAATCAGCTGGTAATATATTAGTCGTAATAAAACCTTATGATTTAATTATTAATTTGAATCATGTGACTAAAATAAAGAGTTTAGCTAATATCGGTGGTCGTGTATCATCTGTTAATGCTTTTTAAAAGGAATCTCACGCATACGGGAATGAATAAGTTTTGTGTGGTCATAATTTGGTCATAACAGAATAAAAAAACTAAAAATAATGGCATATGTAAATTTATAAAACATTGATTTAACGGTCTTTTGTTAACGTATTTATAGTAGTTTGTATATATACAGAATGCCTGGAATGATGTAAAACGGCTTATAAAAGCCGTTGTTACAACGTTTTTCGATTTTCGAAGACATAACAATGACTTAAAAAGTTCAAATAAATGCCCGATAGGTTCAGCTGAACTTGTCGGGCATTAAAATTATTCTTTGAGACGCTTTCCATGAGTTTACTAAACTTTTGGGAGGTGTCTTTGTTATATGAAATATAATGTAATTTGTATTGTTTAAAAGTGATTATCTACTATTAATATCTATTTTAGGCATTTAACAAATAGTTGGATTAGTAGCGGAAATATAAAAAATTTCAATAGATAATTTATAGTCGCTGACTCTTAGTCTTCGTTTACATAACTAAATTGGCAATAGAGCAAAGTAACCATCTATTTATAATTTAGAGATGGCCATTAATTATTTATTATACTTATTAAATATAAAATACCTGCTATTAAATACAGTAACGCAATGACTTTCGATCTTCTAATATATACAATAAACATAGTTATAAAGAAGGCGAAAAAATATAAATTTCCAAATTGATTATTAATATGTATATAATCAAACAGGATTAAAGCTCCCAAGGTTAGAAATACGATAGCAAAAACAGTAAATATCATTTCATAAACATTTAGTTTATCGTCTTTTTTCATAAAATCACTCCTGCTAGAATAATTTTTAGCATAGATTGTTTTTATAAAGTGAATAACAGTGGTATTGTTGAACCAATTTGATATGTTTATGGTGATGTTAGGTTGTTAATTTATTGATTATAAGCATGAGTCATAATAGAAAGTGCTATCATTAATTAAATTGTTATGGATATCATTACTTTTTAATTAATTTTTTCTATTAGCAGTTTTATTACTTTGATGTTAATTTTACTTTTAGTAAACGTTTGGCATAATATTATCATCAAGATTTCTATAATTCTAGTGGGTACGATAAATGAGTTGAACGACACCGGAAGTAAAGGTGTTTGTTTCAATCAATGTTAAATTTAATCTATGCTTTAAATCATCGAATAGTGGTTTTCCTGATCCCAAGATAACAGGGTGTATTGAGAGTCTATATTCGTCAATCAAATTTAATTCAATAAATGTAGTGATTAGGCTTGAACCACCATATAACCATAGGTTTTTTGTAGATTCTTGTTTTAATCGATTCACTGTTTTGGAAATATCTTTGCTGATAACGTGAACATTTTCCTCTGGATAGGTTTGCGATTTAGAAAATACATATTTTACTTTGCTGTGAATTATATTCCACATTTCCTTTTCATCTTCAGTTGCGTCATTCGTTGGCGTGAATTGTCCCCATAAATCATAACTTTTTCTTCCATATAGTATTGTATCAATTTGATTTAGGAACGTTGTAAAGGACATCTCAGGATCCATGATGCACCAATCAACTTCACCATTTTCTCCTTCGATAAATCCGTCTAATGTAATAGCCAAATCTAAAATTACCTTGCTGGTCTCCGATTTCGAAGTCATCATCATACCTCCTATTATACGAAAGATTGTCTATCGCTTAATACTATTGATTATATTTCGATATTATCATAAGCACAACTACACGTCACTTGGACATCATTTTTAACTCTAAGTTACGTCATAATAACGTGTAGAATGAATTGTAATGTCTATGGCATCAATTTAGAAAATGATTCATCTAACATGATTACACGATAAATGCGTATAAGAGGAAAAATAAATTTATAGAATTATAAGGAGAAATTGACTTAAATCGGAAGAATTATCATCAATAATATTGATTAAATTAATCAAAAATCATCATTTTTATTGATAGAAGTTTCGCCGTATAATATAAAGTATAATTCTGATTCGAAAAGAGGGCAAAGCATGTTAGATAGAACGTACAAGCAATTGATATTAGGAATGATAGCCTTATTTATAGTTATGGCAATCAGTAGGTTTGCATTTACACCAATATTACCGATTATGCAATCAGCTACAGCGTTAAATAGTCAAACTTCAGGTTATTTAGCAACTTCCAATTATTTAGGTTATCTGATTGGCGCTATTATACCAATTTGGTTTGTTTTCAAATCAAAAGCGATCGATTTGAAAATATATTTACTAATTAATATTGCTAGTACAGTATTAATGGGAGTATCGAACCATTATGTTGTATGGTTGGTCTTACGTTTAATAGGCGGTATTACTAGTGGTACAGTGTTTGTATTGGCTTCTAATATTGTGTTAGATGCATTAAGACAAGCACATAAAGAAAGTATTTCTGGTCTATTGTATAGTGCTGTTGGTATGGGACTCTTTGTAAGTAGTATTTATATATTTTTCGCTACGAGTTATGTATCGTGGCAAGCGTTATGGATTACATTAGGTATATTTTCAATGATTATAGCCATGTTTGTCTTTTTTACAATGAAAGATAATACACCTTTGAAAAAGGAGAGTGCACAAGGTCATAACCATTTAGCAACACAATCTATTAATGCTAAATTTAAAAGATATTTCTATATTGCATATTTCTGTGAGGGGGCAGGATATATTATAACAGGTACATTTTTAGTTGTTATTGTAAAATCTATACCGCAATTTGCAGACTATGCTTCGCTCAGTTGGATGTTTGTTGGATTAGGTGCAATTCCTTCAACAGTACTTTGGTCAATGATTGCTGATAAGATCACTAGAGAGAAAGCAATATATTTAGCATTTACTTTGCAGATAATTGGTGTTTGTTTACCAATCTTTTCTCATAATATAGTTAGCATTATTATTAGTTCTATATTATTTGGCGGTACTTTCTTAGGTCTAACTACACTCTTTTTATCTCAAGGTCAAACTATGATGTATCGCTTTAATACTAAGACTAACTTTGTTGCCTCGTTAACCGTAATCTATAGTGTAGGACAAATGATTGCGCCTAGTATATCAGGTGTTTTGATAGGTGAATCGGGAAATTATAACTTAGCTTTAGGATTTGCAACGGTTATTTTATTGGTTGGTTTGATCAGTAGTGCTAAGAGTTATAGCGTGATGCGTTAAATTGGAGTGATATGAAAAATGCAAATTGAGGATTTAAAAACATTTAAAACGGTATGTGATATGAAAAGTTTTACCAAAGCTGCAATTGAATTAAACTACGTACAGTCAAATGTAACTGCTAAGATTAAGCGTTTGGAAAAACATTACGATGCGCAACTACTTTATAGAGATAAGAGAGAAATTACACCTACAGCAAAAGGTCAGGTACTCTTAACTTATATTAATGACATACTTTCTCTTGTAGCAAAAGCAGAAGCAGATATTGTTAAAGTAAAACAATCCACATTAAAAATTGGTTCAATTGAAACGATTGCAGCGACAAGGTTACCTGAAATATTGGAAGCCTTTCGCAGAACAGATAATAACACTAAATTAAATGTTACTACTGGTTCATCTAAACAGCTCATTGAGTATATTAAAGCTAGAAATCTAGACGGCGCATTTTTATCAGGAGAGGTTAATGAAAAAGAACTGTTACAAGTCCCATTATACGAAGAAAGAATGATTGTTATTTCTCAAAAGGGTAGTGAGGACTTGTTACAGACTAACCTACCACAATCAATTATTGTCTTTGAACAAGGGTGTTTTTATAGAAGTTACTTTGAACATTGGTTGGACTATAATCATATAGCTATTCAAAGTGTCATGACTTTAAATACTTTAGATGGTATTTTAGGTTGTGTGAAAGCTGGCATAGGCATTGCAATGTTACCATTGTCTGTATTACATAACAGACCTGATATTGATGTTGATTTTTATGAAATAAATGAAATTTTTGAAGATGTACCCATTTCTTTTGTTTATCGTAAAGACAATATAGGTACACCTGCCTTTTTACAATTATTAGCTATCTTACAGAAATAATTATTGAATAAGGTTAATGCTTTGTCTAACTCCATCGTAATATTACAGCATATGTTAGTGTTAATAAGTTGATTTAATTTCTAATAAGGAATGAATTTGATATGCTACTTATTAGCTATTGATATTTTATAAATATTCTAGTATTTATTGTGCACTGAATAAACATTTGATATTAGGGTAGAGTTGAAAATAGTTTCGCTACAAAGGTGTAATGCTTTGTATGATTTTCAACTTGTTTACGAAAGGGAGAATAATTATGACAAAGAAAACAGTTTATGAGGTTATTGATACTGGAATTAATTATCTATTGTCTGGATATGAAAAATGGGATAACGATCAAGTTTTAGATGACAAATTTGAGCTGTTTCCAAATACAATTCATTGGCAATACGGACATGTATTAACGATATTTGAATCTGGCTTATCTCTATGTGAACAAAACGAAGTAGATGTGGTTAAATATAATGAATTATTCGGATATGGTAGTTCTCCAACAGAATGGGGAGATAAAGAAATACCATCAATCGATGAAATTTTTAATTATTTAAAAACTGTACCTGATAGAGCGAGAAATTTAACGGATCAACAATTAGAACAGGAATTGACTGAAACAATTGCAGGTTGTAATACATTAGATGAATTGCTTGTATTAAATGCGATACACATTCCATTACATGCCGGTAAAATTGAAGAAATGTCACGAGTATTAAAACAACAACAATAAATAAAAGGAACAAACACTAATTTAACGTTTCACTTAATAAAAGTGACGTTGTAGTTTAGTGCTTGTTCCTTTTTAGTTTAATTAATTTTGTAATTCTGCAATTGCTTTTGCGATAGAATCAAATACATGCGGTATGTCTTCTTTTTCTACACAACTAAAGGCAATTCTGATATCTGTCTTATTTAAAGCGATAATACCGATTGAATAATTTTCAATTAAATGTGTGCGTAATGTCTCAGGATCTACACCTTTGACTTGTACAGCCATGAAGTAACCTGAATTAAATTCATATGGTTGCCAGTATGGTTTATATTTTTCATCATAAACGACATCTTTAGTGACTTCATAGCGTGCTTGTAACGTATCGATATTGTGTTGAATTTCTTGGTCGAACGTTTCATTATGTTCTAACACGTATTTCACTGCACTTTGGGAAGGCATAGGACCACTAGAAATATTACTTCTAATCATACCTTTAACCTTTGCTTCTAATACAGATTTTGCTGTTTCATCATTTACACCAAATGTAATGAAACCAACTCTTAAGCCCCAAGCAAAAAATTCTTTAGTTGCACCGTCTAAACGTATAGGAAGTAGATTTTTTAACTGTAAGTTTGTTAATGCAGTAAATAAAGATTGAGTATAGACATCTTCATAGAATAATCCGTAATATGCATCATCAACAAGAGCGATGACATTAGTACCTCGTTCTGCTAAGTCTTTGATAGCTGTCACGATTTGATTAACTTGATCTTTAGTAGGTGTGTAACCTGTTGGGTTGTTTGGATAATTTAATATAAGTACTACTTTATCTTTATTATAATTCGCTAAAGTATTCACTAAAGCATCTGTAGTGTAATTACCATTTTCATCAAAAATATCATACGTTTCGAAAACAGCACTATGTCTTGTACTATAAACAAGTTTGTAGTTACCCCAGTTATGTGTAGGCAATAATATTGTATCACCACTGTTTACAAACATATCGCCAACTAATGATAAACCATGAGTCAATGCATTTGTGATAATAGGTCTAGTCATATCCGTTTTATTTAAATCTGGATTTTCTTTCAACATTTTTTCTTGCCATAAATCACGTAAGGGTTCGATACCTTGAGGAGGTGAGTAAGGGAAAATTTCATCAGGTTCTAATTCGCCAAAAACGTTATTTAAAGTGTCTGCGTACATCTTTTTATTGCTATAAGTTGCCATACCAATTGTGGCATTATATTTTGTAGCTTTGGCTTCAGCAGATTGAGATAAAATACCTTTCGGATAATACATTAATTTACCTAAATCTGAAAGCATATCTGCAATTTCTGGATTTGATTTAGACAATTGTTCATTTAAATCTAAAGCTAATGGATTCATGGATGGTCTACCTCTCTTTACATATTGTTACTTCCTATATTATCTTGAAATCATTTAAAATTAAAGTCCTGACCACATTTTAAATAAAATTTATAAAAAAACTGACACCTTTATCGAACATATGTTCTATTTATGTTAAAATAAGAACAGGCCATCAAATTCCACATGGCACTTTTTACTGTGGGAGGTGTAGTATGATATCGTGGTGGCAAGAAATTATAGGAACGCTAATAACGGGTTGCTTACTTGTTATTTTCCGTGTTTGGTTAGAAAATAATTGGAAAGACAAATAGGTGGCCCTACACAAAAACCCCAAGTCTGCGACACCAGACTTGGGGTTGTGTAGTATAATTCGTGGATACATTTACAATTTTATCATCAATGATATAACTCTGCAAACATTATATTTTATTGTATATAATAGAATTAGAACTGTTCATATACTAATAAATTTAATAGTATATTTAGAAAATTAAATTATTGTTTGCTATAATTACGATGTTCGGGGTGATTAGGTGAGACATTTAACTAAAGTTTTTGTGTGCTCAGCAATTATTTCATTTATTGTAGGATATTATTTACAGGCGAATGGTAATGAATCATCTGGTATTAAATTATTAATAGCTGCAATAATGTTTATGATTTGCGCGTTTATTAATCGAAATAATAATAGGAAAGAACGAAATAAACACCACAAAAAATAATTTATAAGTAATTACAAGGCTTAACTGTGTATATACTGTATACTCAATTAAGCCTTTTTCCATGTATTAATCACATATTTAACAGAAAGATGTTTACAACTAATGATATATTGTGTATATTGTATATATACAGTGATAAGGGAGGACGTTAATGAAAATACTTTTAAAAAATAATAGTGAGAGCCCCATATATGAGCAAATTAAACAGCAAATTAAAGAAAATATTTTAAAAGGCTACGTTGATCCCGGCGAACACTTACCTTCAATGCGTGAATTAGCACAAGATTTAAGTGTTAGTGTAATTACCACCAAACGTGCTTACGAAGATCTCGAGAAAGATGGATTCGTCTTCACTATTAGAGGAAAAGGCACCTTTGTAAAGGAACAAGATAGTTCGATATTGAAGGAAAAACAATTTATTGTGATTGAATCCTTAGCCAAGTCAATTAGCAAAGAAGCTAAAACGATTGGTATGTCTCTCTCTGAATTGCAAGATATCCTAGCAATGATATATGAGGAGGACGAGGAATGAATGCAATAGAAGTTAATGCCGTTAATTACGAATATGGTGGCTTTGCATTAAAAGATATTAACTTTCAAGTTCCAAAAGGGTATGTAACAGGCTTTATCGGCTCCAATGGTGTTGGGAAGACGACCATGATTAGAATGATAATGGATTTAATTGAGCCAAGTAGTGGAGAAATCTTTGTGTTTGATAAGTCAATGCGCAAACATGCTGTGGCGTTGAAAAATAAAATTGGTTTCGTTTACTCGGATTTATATTTAAATGAAAAATGGACTATTAATAAGGTTGAATCGGTTGTAGCTCCTTTTTATGACGATTGGAATCATGAGTTATTTAACAGCTACTTAAGAAAATTCAATTTATCATATAACAGTAAGATTAAGACTTTATCAACTGGAATGAAGATGAAATTATCAATTGCGATTGCCTTCAGTCATCAAGCTGAGTTATTCATTTTAGATGAGCCGACCTCTGGATTGGATCCAATCGTACGCAACGAAGTCCTAGATATAATACAGCAAGAATTGATTAATGAAGAAAAAACAGTCTTTTTATCGACACATATCATTTCAGATCTAGAGAAAATTGCAGATTACTTAATTTACTTTAAAGACGGTAAAGTTGTATTGAATGATTATTTAGATCAAATTATGAATCAATATCAAGTTGTTAAAGGTGATTCTGAACACCTAGACGATGAGTTGTTTGGATTGATGCATTACTATGAAAAAAACAAAACAGGATATGTCGCCTTAACTGACCAAGCCAATGTCTTCAAAGAAATATTTGGTAATAAAGTTGCAATTACCAAGCCGACGATAGAAGAATTAATGGTTTACTTGGAAAAAGGTGACAGTACAGCAGTGGAACATGAAAGTGAGAATAAATGAAGGAGACGTTAGATGAAAAATTTAATTATTAGAAACTTTAAATTACGTAAAAAAACCATTGTGTTGTATAGTCTCTTGCTCATTTTTGCACCAATTCAATTACTGATTAACAATGACTTGTTGATCATTAGAATACTTTCATCTATTGTTGCAATGATTATTCTTTTTGTTTCATTGTTAGATTCTGGTCATGCCTTTCGCTTTCACAGTAGATTGGGTCACAAACAATCACTAGACTTCTTTGGTAGTTTACCAGTGTCTAAGAAAGCATTATTAGATTCAACATATATTACTATTTTATTATTTACTTTAATCGGTGCAGGTATTTTATCTTTATATAATATTCCTAGTTCAACAGTTTCTAAGACGGGAATTTCGTATAGTATAACCTTGCCATTTTCTTATATAGCGATTAATTTATTCGCTGTACCAATCGCATTTAAGAGAAATTTAGAACAAAAATCTGAGAATATTTCATATTTAGTTTACTTATTGATAATGATTTTATTTATACCATTTTTAATGATTCTCATTGCTGTAGGCATACAATCTTTGATAGGGCATCAACCTATATTTTTGAATTACTTAGAATTGCTCTATAAATATGGTTTTTTAATTATTAGCATTATTTTCTTTATTAGTAACTACTTTATACAATACAAAAAAATAAGTAACCAACAAAAGGAGGCAAATTAATGCAATTACACGATATAACTAAGACCTATGGTTCTAATAATGTACTGGATCATATAGATTTTGATTTTGGCCATAGCCAAATTGTAGGTTTAATTGGTAAAAATGGTGTCGGAAAAACGACTTTAATGAAAGTAATGAATGGAAATATTATTAATTATAAAGGTGAAGTAAAATTAGGAAATAAAGAAAATATCGGTTATCTAATTGAACATCCTAAATTATATGATAATAAATCAGGACTATATAATTTGAAATTATTTGCACATGTCTTAGGAAAAGGTTTTGACAAAAAATATACAGATTATATTATCGATGCATTTGGTATGAGACCGTATATTAAGAAAAAAGTTAAAAAATATTCAATGGGAATGAAACAAAAATTAGCAATAGCAGTTTCATTAATGAACAAACCCAAGTATCTTATTTTAGATGAACCTACTAATGGCATGGATCCAGATGGTTCTATAGATGTATTGAAAACAATTCAATCATTAGTAAAAGAATTGGAAATGAAAATATTAATTTCTAGCCATAAATTAGAAGATATTGAGTTGATTTGTGACAGAGCAGTATTTCTAAGAGATGGTAATTTCGTGCAAGATGTAGATATGAAATCAGGTGCACCTACTGATTCTACAGTGGTTATTGTAGCAACAGACGAATTTGATAAAACATTAGCACATTTAAACGAACATCATGAAGTTATTCAATCACTAAAAGAAAATAATGAAATAATATTGAATGCTCAAAAGAACTACAAATCACTATTAAAAGGATTAGCTGAAATCGGCATTTATCCAGAATTTATTGAAACTCGTAAGAGTTCTTTACGTGATACTTACTTTAATATTAATCAGAAAGGCGGGAAATAATGAATAGTTTACAATTAGTAAAATATGATATGTATAGTATTTTTAAAAGTCCTTTGACTTATTTAGCATTACTGCTAACTATTATTCCATTAATAGGGTTTACTGTATTGTTTGTTCAACAGTCAGATCAAATGAATGGTAATACATTACTATCGGCAGGTAGTTGGTTCTTCTCATTAATGGGTTTACTGTTTGTTATTAAAACAATCACAAGAGATATCTCACAAGGTACGATTCAATTATATATGAATAAGAAATCAAGTCGTGCTGGCTATGTTATCGCCAAAGTGATTTCTATACTGTTGATTTCAATTATGATAACTGCCGCTCTGGTTGTATTTGTCTTAATTGTACAAGGTATTGTAGATGGTAAAAATGTAAAAACAGATAAATTCTTTGAACTCTTATGGTTTTTCTTTATTTTCCATTTATTCTATGGATTATTGCTTTATTTATTCTCATTAATCGTTCCTAAAACGGCATTAATCTTTACATTAGGAATCTTTTTAGTATTAATTGTTCCATTTGCTGAACCATTCTTACCAATGATTCCTAAAATTGGGGACGACATTAAAGATTCATTAAAATATGTACCATTTAGCTATTTAACTTCTAAAACAACATCAGGTGATTATACATTCACGCATTGGCAATGGTTCATTTCATCAGCATCTATAGTTGTGTTATTTATCGTCAATTTATTTTATGCAACTAGAAAAGATATATAAGATTTAACCGAATTTCACAATAAAAAGAGACGTATGAATCAACGGTTAGAAAACCTATTCATACGTCTCTTTTTTTATATTGTGATAAGTTTGTCTAAAATTGAATCATAAACATGTTTCCACATTTGAGAATCTGTCTTATAGCGGTTACTAATAATTACATGTGTTTCTGCAGATTTATCTTCATATGTAGGATCATCTTTAGCTGGTAACTTTGCACGCGTTTCGTCTACAAAATGCTGTACTTGTTTAGCACGTGGACCCCACACTGAAACTTGTTCAAAATTATCATTTAAAAAGACAAAAATTGGAATGGACCTAGCAGTTCCATTTGTTAGATATTGATCTATTAAATCAGTATTTTCATCACGATGGAAGACACGAACTTCCAAGTTTAGTGCTTCACTGATATGTTTTAAAATTGGAATGTTCATCATAGCATCGCCACACCAATCTTCTGAAATTACCAAGACTTTGCTGTAGTTTGATGTTTTAAGTTGATCTAGTCTTTGATCATTATTTGGTAAAGAGAATGAATGATATATTGACTCTAAATTCTCTTTGTTTTCTGTCATTGCTGCAATATACTGATCAAGTGGTTGACTGTTGTTGAAATACGTTTCTAAACTTGTCATAGTACTTCCCCCTTTAGTTTATTAGGTATTATTATATCAATAAATATAAATGAAAGAAAATTTTTAATACTTATAAAAGTAATATGTTTTAAAAAGTATAGTTTATGGATGAAAGTATGAAATTCCTATGCTATATTAATTAAGTGATATGGAATGTGGTGACAAAATGAAGTTATTGAAAAATGTTAAATGGATAATTACAGTTGTTTTCATACTTATTACTATTGGCACCGTAGTGATATTCGTCAATCATAATAGGTTACATACTAATACTAATTTGAGTAACTTTAAAATTGATAAATTTAAGATTGGTTCAAAAATGAATAAGCATAAATTTGAATTAGATGATGATGTTTTATTAAAGAAGGTTTATGTTTATTCAATGGTTGATCATCCTGAATTTATAGTATTAGTAAATAAGCGTAGTAATCAAATTGTTGGGATGTCGTTATTAAATGACGATAGTCTACAGACAAATTATGGTTGGAAAATCGGTGACGATATTTCAAAAGTGAAGGCGAGTTTAAATGCAAATTATAGAGAAAAATCACTACATAATGGATTTAAGTCTTTGATTTTTATTGATAAAAAACATAAAATAAAGTTGTTTGTTGTACATAAGAATAATAAAATAAAAAAGATTGAAATTCATAATAAATAACAATTTAAAATGACATTGCCAACAGGTATGTCATTTTTCTATTTGAACATATAAAGTGGATTGAATTCTATACTTGAATGGCGGTAGATATTTTGGATAAAATCACTTTTTTAAATGAATTAGAACAAGAGTTAGATAATTTACCAAGAAGTGAAAGAGATAAAGTAATGTATGAATATGAGGATTACTTTTTCGAGCAAGAAAGTGAAGGTAGAAATGAGTACCAAATTATTGGTGCATTAGAATCACCGAAGAAAATTGGTAAAGAGATTATGGCGAAGAGTGCTATAGCCTCAGCTGAATATAAACCGAATGTAAGAACCATTGTTCGTGCGATTATGGCATCATTGGGCATGGGTATCTTGTCTGTAGTGATTATCTTGATTCCAATGATATTTGTAGGTTTCTTTATGGTTATCTTATTATTATGTTCTCTATTCTTTACACTTAGTCCAGTGTTACTGATTATCAATGGTATATTTAATCATAATATCAGCTTTGCGGTTAGCAATTACTTGTTTGCAATATCATATACTGGCTTAGGCATTGTACTTTTCGTTGCAATTGCTAAATTAGCTCAATTTGTATATCGTTTAATTTTGAAGTATTTACGTTGGAATATCAAAACGATTAGAGGGAGTGCAGTTGAATGAAGAAGTTATTCATAAGTGGATTAATCTTATTTATAGTATGCTTCCTCTTAGGCTGCTTGACTTGGTTTGGATTTGAGCAACAAAATAATAAACTTAATTCTGTAAATAAAACCTTTGATTCTAAAAAGATAAATAGTCTTAAGTTAGATAGTCAAAATAGTTCGATTAACATCAAACGAGGTAAACAATTTGCAGTTAAATATAGTGGTAAGAAAAGGTTGAACATTGATGACTCTAATCAAGAATTAAGCATTCAAGAAAATAGTAATAGTGAAGATCATTATGGTTTGAATTTTAACCCATTTAGACGAGTAAATGACCAGATGACAATAATAGTTCCAGATAAACAATTAGATAAGTTAACACTATCATGCGAAACAAATGCGACTACCATAAATAATGTGGATATTAAATCAGCAAAAATTTTATTTAATGACACTGGCGGTGCGCGTATTACAGTAAAAAATTCGACGATAAATGATATGTTTTATAGAGGGACTAATTCTCCAATTCACTTAACTAAAAGTGATATAAAGCATGCAAATATTAAATCGAAAAATGAAAGCATCATAGTTAATGATTCCTTAATTGAATCTTCAGTATTGCTTGCGAACAAAGGGAATATTGAGTTGAATAAAATGGATGTAAAATCTGATTTTAAAGCCTCTACACAACACGGTAATATACACATGAGATATAACAAAGAACCGAACAATACGTTGTTAAAGTTAAATCCCGAAAATGGCAATGCGCATGTAAACAATAAAATGTTTATCGATGGTAAAGTTGGAGATGGACAAAATGTCTTGGAATTTTATACCAATCATGGTGATATTCATATAGATTAATAGAGCGTAAATGAAAGAACCGAGTTTAACATTTTGTGTTATTGTCGGTTCTTTTTATAATTTATTCAGTGGCAAATGTTAAATCAGTATCAATTTTTCCAGTGATTTGTGTTTCATTTAATGATGATCCAGTTAACCATTTTGAAAAGTCGACTTTAAGTGGAGATTGATTTTCACCTAAAGCAATATAAGCTGTTAGTGACTGGGGCTCATACATACTTGTGTGTATCGTCCCTGACCAACTTTTAAATAATTTACTATAAATTTCAAATTTTGGATCATTGAACATCTGGAATGCGTCCATTTTATCAAGATGTTGTGGTGTTTTTTTTAACAATCTCGACAGTCGCTCCTTCGATTCTTTGGTGTAATTTCTATTCTCATGTGTTAATAATTTAAAATGATTGGTACATGTTCGATCATAGCGAACCTCGATGGAACGTGGTGAAACTTCAATGATTGCATGATTTAAATGCTTATCCATAACAATATAACTGAAAGAACTTCGGTGAGGTATTTCTTCTAGTAATTTTATTGCTTCGGGAACATCTTTACAGTATTGAAGTATTAATCTACCAATCATATAGCATACAAATCCGTTTCCTGGATGCTTTCTATGCATGAAATTATAACCCATAGCTAGGCCGGCCTCATTCATACCATCCATTCTACCTGTTACTCTAGATGTAGGGGCAACATGTGCTAGTCCACCATCATTTGGTTGGAACAATAAATAACGTCCGTCATATGTAGCAGGGTGATAATCATAATTTCTAACCATATAATCATTGCCTAGAAACACTGTGCAGCCACTATTCTTAAGTGGTGTGAAGCGGTAATGAGCAAAATTTAATATCATTTGGCTAGTTGGGATATTTAATACTTCTTGCATGCCATTAATCTCTTCCCATATTTGTGGTGCATAGACTTGGAATATATCATATGTTTCCTTTATATGTATGTCAAAACGTGGAACACGCTTTTTCCATTCTTTTTCTCTGTTTTTCAATAGTGGGGTTTGTTGCATCCATTTAGCAGTCTCTATACCTAAATCAAAGTGAGAACCGCGATGCGTGAAAATATCTGATTTTACATTTTGCATAAACAAAACTCCTAATTTATTATATATTAACTTACAGAACTGTAATTCTTTTGTAACTTCATATTAATTGTATTATGTAAGTAGAATAGTTATTATAATAATAACATCAGCGAATAACTAATAAAATTAGTTTAATGAGGTGATTATAATGTCAAACTACTATGATTCATTTAAAGACGCCGTATCAACTTGGTGGAATAATTAAATTAACTATATTAAAGGCTAATACAATTGCTATTAGTCTTTTTTATTTTGATATTCTATATACATTGTGCTTATATAGTTGTGAGAAATTTAATGGAAGCATGGATGCATTTATACATCAATAACATAAAATTACTTTAGAATTTTGTAGAATAAAAGCTATAAAAGTGGGTATATATTTATTGATGCTTTTAATTGTGCTATCATTAGGTATAGACATTGTTAATAAATTATTGAGGTGAACAGAATAATGTGGAATTTTATTAAAGGTTTATTTAAATTTGTTTTCGGTACAATCTTTACCGTTTCATTAATCGCTGGCGTTGGTGCTGTAGCATTCGCCTATATCTTCAAAAAAGATTTTGAAGAAATCGAAAGTAAAACTAAAGAAATCGTTTCAGATATCGAAACAAATAATTAATTTATTGATAGAACACGTTAAGTGTTCTATTTTTTTATGCGAATTTGAAAATTGCGAATCAAAGGGAGTAAATAGTAGCTATCTTAGCAGTTAATTACTGCCAAGATAACCTATTCAATTGATGTACGATTATCAGTGGTGAGTATCTTGGTGATGTCTAATAAAGATAATGTCATCGTGCGTGTTGAATTTGTAATCTCACCCTCCAAGTTCATTTGTAATAAATTGATACGCTTGATTCGTAGCTCAACGGTTTCTAACCAACCATCTTGGAAGTATTCTATTGAGACAGGAATGTCTCTATGTAATGCTTGATGTAGTTGGCTGTTCAATTCGTTTAATTGATCATCTGATAACAAGGGACGGTCGATTTTATTTTGATCTATAATATATTGTTGAATCGACTCGAATTGTTCTGGCAATGTGGCAAACGGCGCCCATTTTACCATGCCTCGTCCTTGGGGAATATTTGGATTGAGAAACTCTCTAGGAATCTTTCTATAATCCGTTTCATCTTGGTATTCTTTAGGAATCATAAAATCACCTCACCACAATAATAGAACATATGTTCGTTTTTGGCAAGTGATATTTTAACAGAAGAAATGTTCTGAAAATGTCAATAACATAGTATTTATAAAGAATATATTTTCAATTGATTGTTTATTATGTAGATATTTATTAGAATAAAGATATATGAAAATGGAGGGGTTTACATGAGGACGATTGGTTACATAGGCACATATACTAAAAAAGAAGGTAAAGGTATATATCGCTTTGAATTAGATGAACAAACAGGAAAAGTCACAGAAGTAGACACTGGATTTGAATTAGAAGCATCTACTTACGTGAATCAACATAATAAGTTCTTATATGCTATTAATCGTGAAGGTGAAAATTGTGGCATAGCTAGCTTAGAGATTTTAGAAAATGGGGAACTAAAATTAATTAATAAATGTTTAGCATCGACAGAGGGAACTGGTTGTTATGTAGATATTTCACCAGATGGTAAGTATATCTTTGAATCCGTATATGGTGCAGGCTTAGCTAGAATATATGAGGCGAATCCTGAAACAGGTGAAATCATACGCTTAATACAAGAGTTAGCTCATGATTATCCTACTGGTCCAGACGAACGACAAGAAAGCTCGCATGTACATTTTCTAAAGACAACGCCTGATGAAAAATATGTTGTGGCGGCAGACTTAGGAACAGATAAAGTCGTGACTTATGAATATGGAGATGAAGGTCTAAAAGTATATGCTGTTAGTGATTTTGAGCCAGGTGATGGTCCAAGACATATCGCATTCCATGAAGATGGTAAGCATGCATATATAGTACATGAAATTTCTAATATGGTAAGCACTGTTGCATATAACGATGGTAAATTTACTGAAATAGAGCGTCACTCAACAATACCTGCTACATTCGAAGGCGAAACTAAACTTGCAGGTATTCGATTATCGAATGACCAAAAATTTATTTATATTAGTAATAGAGGTCATGATAGTATTGCCATCTTTAAAATAGGAGAAAAAGGTTCTTCGATTTCATTTGTAGATATTGTGTCAAGTGGTGGAGAATTCCCACGAGATTTTAATATTACAAATTCAGATGAATACCTAGTTTGTGCACATCAAGAAGGTGATTACGCATTAACTGTGTTTAAGCGTAATAAAGTGACAGGAGAATTAACTCAAGTCGATCATCAACAACAAGCGCCTGAAGGTGTATGTGTACAATTTTTACAGTAATAGTCAAACGTGTTTGATATAAAAATTCTGAAAAAGTCAGTAAATGAGTAGTACGTATCCTTTAAGGTTTCATTTTTTAAAATACCACCTTGAAGAACACGTATCAGAAAATTCATTTACTGACTTTTTATTTTGATGATTTCTCGTATTGTAATTGTTCGATGATTTAAGTATTGCATTGAGACATGGTATAGACTCGCGCCATGCTATCTTAAATGTCTTTATAAAAAGCGTATCAATGTAAAAAATAAGGCACATCGTCCCATTTAATAAATAATTACTAAATGAACGAAGTACCTTATATTATGATATAACAATGCTCAACTAACATATAATTTGGTATTGTTATACTCAGAACTTGTTAATTATTAAAAAACGTTTTTATATATTTGAATTTCCCTTTATATGGTGGGAAGAATAAGCTTGATTCTAATCTTGTTGATTTGAAAATATAAGATTTATCATGACTAAAGGTATTGAAACTATATTTGCCGTGATATTGACCAATACCAGAAGCGCCAACTCCGCCAAATGGTAAATTAGGATTGGCAAGTTGCATCACAGTATCGTTGATAGCACCACCACCGAAAGAAATTTCCTTTAATACACGTTCAGTAGCATTTTCATCTTCGCTAAATAAATACAAACTTAATGGTTTAGGTTTAGAACGGATTAATGAAACGGCTTCGTCAAAATCATCATAAGTGATAATAGGAAGTAGTGGGCCGAAAATTTCATCCTCCATAATTTTGGAATCAAAGGTAATGCCTTGTAAAAGTGTCGGTGAAACATAACATTCATCCGCGTCTGTTTGACCACCAAAGATAATATCTTGCTGATGAATGGTAAGTAAATCATGCAAACGATTGAAGTGCTTCGAATTAACAATTCGTCCAAAATCAGGACTTTGTTGTATTGATTTGCCGTAGAATTCAGTGATCGTTTGTTTAAGTGCAGTGATAAGCGCATCTTGAACTTTACGATGAACTAAAATATAATCTGGTGCGACACACGTTTGACCAGCATTAGCAAATTTACCAAAGCAAATACGTTCACTGGCAACTTTAATATTTGCTGTCTCGTCTACAATAACAGGTGATTTACCACCTAATTCTAACGTGACAGGTGTTAAATGTGAACTTGCTGCCTGATAGACTATACGGCCAGCCTTTTCGCTACCAGTAAAGAAGATATAATCAAAAGGCAATTCAAGTAGTTGTTGTGTGACTTCGCTGTTGCCTTGACAAATACTTACGTATTCAGCATCGAATACTTCTTCAATAATCCTTTGAATGACTGTTGAAACAGTTGGTGTATATTCAGAAGGTTTCAATATGACAGTATTCCCAGCAGCAATTGCCCCGATTAAAGGTTCGATCAATAGTTGAAAAGGATAGTTAAACGGACCAATGATTAATACTGTTCCATAAGGCTCTTTCATAATATAACTTTTGGTTGGAAACATAAAGATAGGGGTGTTGACTTGCTTTGGTTTCGCCCAATTTTTAAGTTCTTTACGTGCAGTTTTAATATTTTTTAAAGTGAAACCAATTTCTGAGGCATAAGTCTCTACTTTGTTTTTTCCTAAATCTTTCTGAAAAGCGTCGAGTAATTCATCTTCATGATTACGTATACTTTTACTTAACAGCTTGAGCTGCTTTCTTCTAAATTTAATATCTTTGGTTTCGTGAGTATCAAAATATTTTTTACTATTATGGAAAGTCTGTTCTATCACATTCAAATGGAATCCTCCTAATCTGACAAGTACTAGATAAGTATACTTGGATAAAAAACTGGAACATATTTAAATATGTTCCAGGATTACTATATTGATAATATAACAACAATAATTGCTAATTTATAAATAATATAACGTATTAAACTATTTAGTTAAAGTTTCTGTAATTTGAGGAACAACTTGTTTCTTACGAGATACAACACCTGGTAAGAATGCAGTACCATTTTCAAGTTTAACATCAAATGCAACGCCAACTTGGTCTTTTTCAGCACCAACAACAAGGATTTTTGAATCACTGTTAATAATATCAGTGATGACAAGAACAAATAAATCATATTTTTCATTTGCACTTGCTTCTAACATAGCTTTTTCTAATTCATCTTGACGTTCGAACACTTCATCTATATCTACAGTGTTAACTTGAGCGATGCGTGTAGTATAGTCACCCATGTTGAATGATTTTGCATCTGCAGTTAATAAGTCTGTTGCAGATTTATCTGAAGTTGAAGCCCCAGCTTTAAGCATTTCTAGACCATAAGATTCTAAGTCTACGTCAGCAATCGCTTTTAATGCTTCTGCAGCATTAACATCTTCTTCAGTACATGTAGGTGATTTAAATAGTAAACTGTCAGAAATAATAGCTGAAACCATTAATCCTGCAATATGTGGTTTGATTTCAAAACCACGCTCTTGATACATTTTATATAAAATCGTAGCAGTACAGCCTACAGGTTCAGCACGGTAATACAATGGTGCTGCTGTTTCAAAGTTAGCGATTCTGTGATGATCTACAACATGCTTCACTTGTGCATCTGCAATTGAATCTGCACTTTGTTGGAATTCGTTGTGATCGACTAAGATAACTTCTTGATCAGCTAAATTATCATTTAATAATTCAGGTGCGTCTACTTTAAAGTGATCTAAAGCATATTGCGTTTCAGCATTAACGTCACCTAAACGATAAGGTGTAGCTTCAGTATTACCAGTTTGTTGTTCAAAGTCTGCCATAATAATTGCTGATGAAATTGCATCAGTGTCTGGGTTTTTATGACCGAAAATATATGTTTTTGCCATGTTTAAATTCTCCTTATTTTTATATTTAATTTTATTTTATCATGATTAATAGTCGTTATTCTACTACTGCACCCAAGGAATTTTTAAAATGTGTTAACGCCCATTCATGTCCGGTTGGATTAAATGAGGCCACACCTTTATGTGAGATAAATAATTCGTAGCCTAAATTATAAGCGGAAATTGCAGTATGTAGGACGCAAATATCAGTACATACACCTACGATTTCAAGTTGTGTAACGCCTCGTTCTCTCAACATAATGTCTAATGGTGTTCCGAAAAATGAATCGTAACGTGTTTTATCTAAAAAATGTACGTGTTCATTAAACAGAATATTTTGATAAATATCATTAACCTTACCGTACAATTCTCTTCCAATCGTACCTAAAATATTATGTGGTGGAAAAAGTTTACTCTCAGGATGGTAATGATTATCTTCGTAATGTAAATCCATCATAAAAAAGATTTGTTGCTTTTTATTATTGTAAGCTTCAATTCTTTCAACGATATAGTTTTCTATTTGTTGACCGGCTTCCCCACAAGTCAATTTGCCATTATCTGCAACAAAATCATTTGAATAATCAACTATAATCAGTGCACTATTTTTCATTAACCTTTTACACTCCCTAATTATAAAGTTAATAGTCATTATATACTAACTCGTAAAAACATCAAAGGTGTATATATAGGGTTTAAATTAAATAGAATTTGTTTAATATATAGTAGTCAGGATAGAAAGGAAGTTTTCGATGATAATCAACGCGGCAGATTTTGGATTGAAAGGAAAGCGTAAATGGGCTGATACTAAAGCATTACAACGTGCATTAGATATTGCCAAAACACAGGAGAAGGTCACGATACAAATACCAAAAGGTGAATATCATATACGTAGATCTTTGAAAATATATGAAGGTACAACATTGTTACTTGATGATGAAACGGTCTTGAAGCGAATAGGAAAAGATGCACTGTTAAAAAATGGTCGTAAGCTGAAACGTTATTATGGTTATAACGGAAATAGTCATATTCATATTGCGGGTGGTACATTTGATATGAATGGTTACGAATATCCATATAATAATACAGCAATGAGTATTGGACATGCGCAAGATATCCAAATTGTAGGCGTTACCTTTAAAGATATTGTCGGTGGTCATGCAATAGATGCATGTGGCATAAATGGATTATATATGAGTCAGTGTCAATTTCTTGGATTTAATGATGATAATGGAGAACGAAGTTTTTCTGAGGCAATCCAAATTGATTTACAAGTTAAAGGCGCATTTCCAAAATTTGGTGCAACAGATGGAACAGTTACTAAAAATGTAATTATTGAGCATTGTTACTTTGGTGCTTCTACCACACCTACAATGAAAGCATGGAATAGAGCTATCGGCTCGCATGCCAGTCGATTTAATCAATTCTATCAGAATATTCATATACGATATAATACATTTGATGGATTGAATCAATACGCTTTAACTCCTTTGAAAGCGAAGGATACTTATATTCATGATAATCATTTTATTAATTGTGTTGGAGGTATTCGTTTTTTAGCAGTAAAAGATGGCAAAAATGCGCAAGATTTATCAGGGAGACTATGTAATACGCAGGCAGGCGAAAATTTAAATATTTATCGTAATACCTTTATAGGGCCAATGACGAAAGAAGCGATTAGAGTTCAAAGTTACAATAAAGTCATGCATAAGAAAATAGTCATTGCGCATAATAACTTTGAGCATTGTTCTCAGAAGATTTATTTAAACCATGTTCAAGATGTGATTTTATTTGGAAATGGTGATGCAAAAGTGGTTAAAAAACAAGTTGAATAAATAAGATGGACAGCGCTTATACCAAAGGTGTAAGCGTTTTAATTATACACTTTATTTGTTGTGAAGATATGTTATAATCGCTGTAATTATTGTGAATATTCAGACAATAATAAAGGGGGATTTTATGAACAAATTAAATGAAGGGGAGTGTCCGCTAAGCCATTACTTAACATTCTTTTCACAAGACAAAAAGTCATATAATACTGGGCAAAAAATTGGTTTAATCTTAGGTCCACTATTGTTTGTGTTAACGTTATTATTCATACACCCAGAAGACTTGTCGCGAAAAGGGGTGTTCGTATTAGCAATAACGCTATGGATTGCAGTATGGTGGATAACGGAAGCGATACCTATAGCAGCAACGAGTTTATTGCCATTAATTTTACTACCAATGGGACATGTATTAAATCCAGAAGAAGTTTCAGCGCAATACGGTAATGACATTATATTTTTATTTTTAGGTGGTTTTATATTGGCCATTGCGATGGAACGATGGAATTTACATACGCGTGTAGCATTAACGATTATTAATTATTTAGGCACAAGTACTGGTAAAATTTTATTAGGATTTATGATTGCGACAGGATTTTTATCGATGTTTGTATCAAATACTGCAGCGGTGATGATCATGATACCTATAGGTATGGCGATTATTAAAGAGGCTCGTGAATTGAAAAATAGTGATATAAGTGAACATTCATTAAGTAAATTCGAACAATCTTTAGTGCTCGCAATTGGTTATGCTGGGACAATCGGCGGACTTGGAACATTAATTGGAACGCCTCCATTAATCATTTTGAAAGGGCAGTATCAGTCGGCTTTCGGTGAGGAAATTAGTTTCGCAAAATGGATGATTATTGGGGTTCCTACGGTGATTATTTTACTGGCAATTGTCTGGGCTTATATTCGATTTGTAGCATTTAAACATGAAATGAAAACTTTGCCTGGTGGTCATAATGTTATCAAGGATAAACTTGATGAGTTAGGCAAGATGAAATTTGAAGAAAAGGTCGTTCAATTTGTGTTTATTTTAGCTAGTTTTTTATGGATTAGTAGGGAATTTTTATTAAAGCGTTGGGAATTAACATCTGAAGTTGCAGATGGCACAATCGCTATATTTATATCTGTCTTATTATTTTTAATACCTGCGAAAAATAAAGCTAAGCATAAACGTATTATTGATTGGGATGTCGCAAAGGATTTACCTTGGGGGGTCTTAATATTATTCGGAGGAGGTTTAGCATTAGCTAAAGGTATCTCTTCAAGTGGATTGGCAAAATGGTTGGGCGACCAATTACGCTTAATAGAAGGCGTCAGTCCATTACTTATCGTTATTGTTATTACTTTATTTGTACTCTTCTTAACAGAAATCACATCGAATACAGCTACAGCGACAATGATATTACCTATATTAGCTACACTATCAGTAGCAGTAAATGTTCACCCATTATTATTAATGGTGCCAGCAGCTATGGCAGCTAATTGCGCATACATGCTACCGGTTGGAACACCTCCAAATGCCATTGTTTTTGGAACAGGTCGGATTACGATAAAGAAAATGGCAAGTGTAGGATTTTGGGTAAACATGATCAGTGTGGTTGTTATCGTACTTATTGTCTATTTCCTAGTACCACCAGTGTTAGGTATAGATATTACGAAACCATTGCCACTGAAATAATATGTAAAAAAAGCGATAATGTCGACACTAAAATTGTGTCACATTATCGCTTTTCGTATTTGTTAAAACTTTGTTTTGACGAAAAATGGTGAAAGTTTTTATATCTATGATTTATCTGATAGGTCCATTTTATTAAAGGAACCAATTACTGTAACTTCAAAGTCTAAAGTATTTAATATTTTAATCACTTTATTAAGCTCGTCATTAATAGGTGAGTCAGCCTGTACGAAAAAGTGATACATACCTAGCTGTGTCTTTAATGGACGTGATTCAATCCACGATAAGTTAATATTAAATAATGCGAATGTGTTTAATATGCTCGCCAATAATCCAGGTTTATCATATTTTGGTGTGATGAGTACCATGCTATCACTTGCATCTTTAATATGCTGAGGTTGATTACTCACAACTAAAAAACGTGTTGTATTATGTGGAAAGTCTTGGATATTGTGAGCGATTGCTTTATATCCATATGGTTCGCCACTGCCTAAGGGTGCAATAGCGCCAGTTTGATCTGAAATTTTATCTAGGCTACTGATTGTACTTTCGACATAATCATAATCAAATCCGTGGTTTTGAATGTATTGACTTGTCTGACTGATTGCCGGTGCAATGGAATAGACTTTGTTAATATCATTTACAGTTGCATCGTCCGGGCCATAAAGTGCAAATTGAATATCTAAATGTAATTCACCTTGTGCATAGATATTTTGTTGAGTTAATGCATCAGCGACGATATTAATGGTTCCCTCAATTGAGTTTTCAATCGGAACGACTGCGATACTTTCGTCATCATGAGATACTGCTTGAACGACCTCGTATAAATTTGATTTAGGTATAAAATCATATGCATCTTCAGATTTATATTGTTTTGCAGCTAAGTAAGAAAATGTACCCTTCGGTCCCAGATAATAAAGTTTCATAACGTTACCCCTTGTTCTATATGTTGATTACGTACTTTTAATGAAAAGGACAACCGGTCGGTGCTTTCTTTTTATAATGAAAATTAGGATCCTTGATCTCGTTTTTATACCCATGATGATAGTTTGGAACTAATGACGGTGACAAAGATGGTGCTAACCAAGACCATTTTCCTGTTACTTCACGACCTGCAGTATGTTCTGCTTGTTCAAACATTTCAAATTGCTTTGATGCAGTTAAATGATCCACTATAGAGACGCCTTCATTTCTAAAAGAATGGTAGACTGCATAATTTAATTCGACAAGTGTTCTATCTTTATTAAAAGTATTATTCCTAAGTGTATCAAATTCAAAGGCATCTGCAACAGTTTCTAATAAATTATAACGATAATTATCTGTGAAATTTCTAACTGCAATTTCATTGACCATATACCAACCATTAAAGGGAGCAGTTGGATAAGTAATACCACCTATGCTTAAATCCATACTTGAGATAATTGGTACTGCATACCATTTGAGACCTAATGATTGTAATTTTGGGTAACGGTCATGAGTAATTGGCACTTCCTTAATTAACGATTTTGGATAGTTATGGTACTTAATACTATCATTTGGCATTTGATAGATAAGTGGAAGAATATCAAAGTTTGTATGCTCGCCTTGCCAACCTAGATGTTGTGCGAGTGTTGTAACTTCCTTCTCTGCTGGGTCACCTAAATCGTCATAACCGGCATAGCGAATTAATTGATTATTGTATATAGTAGGTGGATTTGTAGCACTGAAAATAGTGATATAAGGTTTGATTCTACCATTATTTGTAGCGTGTTCAATATGATTTTCAATTTCTGTTATAAACTCTGTTTCAGTATGAATTGACCTTGCATCATTGACGGTTAAAGATTCCCAGAATAGTCTTCCGATACAGCGATTTGAATTACGCCATGCCATTTTAGCACCGTACGTGAGTTCAGCTGTTGTGTGCTCATACGTACCAGTGTTAGTGATGGCGTGTTCAATTTCTGATAAGCGTTGACGTAATGTGTCGTTGCTATAATTTAATTCATTATACATTGCTTTAATAAACGCTTTGGCTTCATTTAACATTTCTAACACCTCATAATATATTATAAAAGATTTGCTCTTAAATATAATGAGATAATTTGAAAATTCATTATTTTGTTTTGTTTCAGTCACATAATCATCATAATTTTAATTTTTATATGGAAATTGTACAATATATATAAGGTATAGAAAGAACATAAAATCCATCATATTTAAGGTGCTATCAGTGTTTCTTTTATGCTAAACTAATGGAAAAGCTGATTGGAGAGATAATTGTGTACCAATTTGAAGATGATACATTTGTATTACATAATGATTTATATCAAATAAATATGGCTGAAACATACTGGAATGATGGCATTCATGAGCGATGGTCAGTATTTGATTTATATTTTAGAAATATGCCATTTGACAGTGGTTACGCTGTATTTAATGGATTAAAAAAAATTATAGATTTTATTAGTGATTTTCATTTTTCAGCAAATGATATTGCGTATTTAAAATCAATTGGCTACCAAGATGACTTTCTAGGCTATTTAAAGGACTTGAAATTCACTGGTCATATACGCTCAATGCAAGAAGGGGAACTTTGCTTTGGGAATGAGCCGCTACTTCGAGTAGAAGCACCGTTAATTCAAGCACAACTTATAGAAACCATGTTGTTGAATATTGTGAATTTCCACACGCTAATTACAACAAAAGCGAGTAGAATTAGACAAGTTGCGAGCAACGATAAATTAATGGAATTTGGTACGCGAAGAGCACAAGAAGCAGATGCTGCTTTATGGGGAGCGAGAGCTGCATTTATCGGTGGTTTTAATTCAACGAGTAATGTGAGAGCTGGCAAACTATTTGATATCCCTGTATCTGGCACACATGCGCATGCAATGGTACAAGCATATGGCGATGAGTATATTGCCTTTAAAAAGTACGCAGAACGTCATAGAGATTGTGTGTTCTTAGTTGATACGTTCCATACATTAAAGTCAGGTGTACCAACAGCAATAAAGGTTGCTAAGGAGTTAGGTGACAAAATAAACTTTGTTGGTATCCGTTTGGATTCAGGGGATATCGCTTATTTATCTAAAGAAGCTCGAAAAATGTTAGATGAAGCGGGCTTTAAAGATGCCAAAATTATTGCCTCAAATGATTTAGATGAAGAAACAATCATGAGTTTGAAATCGCAAGGTGCAAGAGTCGATTCGTGGGGCGTTGGCACGAAATTAATTACTGGCTACGATCAACCAGCACTTGGTGCGGTATATAAACTTGTTGCCGTCGAAAATGAACAAGGTGAATATGTAGATCGTATTAAATTATCTAATAATGCTGAAAAGGTAACAACACCAGGTAAAAAGAATGTTTACCGTATTATTAATAAGAAAACAAACAAAGCAGAAGGTGACTACATTACATTAGAACATGAAAATCCAAATGACGAAGCACCTCTGAAATTGTTCCATCCTGTCCACACATATAAAATGAAATTTATTAAATCATTTATAGCTAAGGACTTACACAGTGATATTTTTAAAGATGGACAACTCGTTTATGACTTACCAAGTGAAAAGGAAGCGCAACGTTATTTAACAGAGAACCTTTCACATTTATGGGAAGAAAATAAACGTCATTTAAATCCACAAGAGTATCCAGTTGATTTAAGTACTGCATGTTGGGAAAATAAACATAAACGTATATTTGAAGTGGCTGAACATGTAAAGGAGATGGAGGAAGAACATGAGTAATTTACAAGATATTATCGTAAAGGAAATGAAAGTGAAACCTGAAATAGATAGTAAAGCTGAAATTCGTAGCATCATTCAATTTATTAAAGGTTATATACAAACGCATTCTTTTATTAAGTCATTGGTATTAGGTATTTCTGGAGGGCAAGATTCAACATTAACAGGTAAATTATGCCAAATCGCAGTTAATGAATTGAGAGAAGAGCAAATAGATTGTCAATTTATTGCAGTGAAATTACCCTATGGTCAACAACAAGATGCGGACGAAGTAGAGGATGCATTAGCATTTATTCAACCGGATAAGACAATTACAGTAAATATTAAACCTGCGGTTGATCAAAGTGTACAGTCATTAAAAGAGGCTGGAATTGAACTTACTGATTTCCAAAAAGGTAATGAAAAAGCACGTGAACGTATGAAGGTGCAATTTTCTATTGCTTCAAATAAACAGGGCATTGTTGTAGGTACGGATCATTCAGCAGAAAATATTACTGGATTTTATACTAAATATGGTGACGGTGCAGCAGATATCGCACCGATATTTGGTCTGAATAAGCGACAAGGTAGACAGTTATTACAAACTTTAGATGCCCCAAGTCATTTATATGAAAAAACACCAACAGCAGATTTAGAAGAAGACAAACCGCAATTACCAGACGAAGAAGCTTTGGGTGTCAGCTATAATGACATTGATGATTATCTAGAAGGTAAGCCAGTGTCTAGTGAAGCTAAGGCGACAATTGAACAACACTATATCAAAACAGCACATAAAAGAGAGCTAGCATACACAAGATATTCATGGCCGAAAAATTAAATTTAGCGTAATTTTTTTAGTGACAAATAAAGTGTGAGTTGATAAAATTACTTAAATTTAATGTATGAGAAAGGACAATGAATATGTCAGTAATAACTTCTAATCCGTGGTTAATGGTATTAGCGATATTTGTAGTTAATGTTGCATATGTATCATTTTTAACAATGCGAACAATATTGACGTTAAAAGGTTATCGATATGTTGCTGCTGTCGTTAGTTTTTTAGAAGTCTTAGTTTATGTTGTCGGTCTAGGGATGGTAATGTCAAGTTTAGACCAAATTCAAAATATTATTGCTTACGCTTTTGGTTTTTCAATCGGTATTATTGTAGGGATGAAGATAGAAGAAAAATTGGCTCTCGGCTATACTGTCGTCAATGTTACATCTTCAGAGTATGAATTAGATTTACCGCGACAATTGAGAGATTTAGGGTATGGTGTAACACACTATACTGCTTACGGTAGAGACGGTGACCGCTTAATTCTACAAATTTTAACGCCGAGACGATTTGAGTTTAAATTAATCGATACAATTAAACAAATAGACAATAAGGCTTTTATCGTAGCATATGAACCACGTACGATACATGGAGGCTTTTGGGCTAAAGGTCTTAAAAGTAAGAAACTTAAACAATATGATACGGATGAAGTTGAAAGTATATGAAAAAACAACAAAAATTCAAAGTAGAAGAAAACGAATCAATTCAGGATTGTTTACAGCGCATGCGTGAAGCAGGGTATATGCCGGTGAAACGTTTCGAAAAGCCTGTTTACAAAGAAAATAAAGACGGTAGTGTCGAAGTGCTAAGACAAGATATTGAATTTGTAGGTCGTTTAATGGAATCTTAAAATAATGATCGCATGGTGTTACCATGCGGTCTTTTTTTAAAGGATGAATTTAATTGAACTGAACAACAAGTTAAAAATTTTAAAAGAAAACCTAAAAGGTTTATACATTTGATAATAATTCTGTTAAACTAGTAGTGAAGAGATTAAACACGAACTTTAAACTCTATTTTTCATTAAATGTACATGTTTTTGGGTTTGTGAACTAAAACTTACGTAAGATAGGAGCTTATTTCAATGATTGAACGTTATTCAAGAGAAGAAATGTCAAATATTTGGACTGACCAAAACCGCTATGAAGCATGGTTAGAAGTGGAAATTCTAGCATGTGAAGCTTGGAGTAAATTAGGGGACATCCCGGAAGAAGATGTAAAGAAAATCCGTCAAAATGCAAAAGTGAATGTAGAACGTGCGCAAGAAATTGAGCAAGAAACACGTCATGACGTCGTTGCATTTACTAGACAAGTTTCAGAAACTTTAGGTGAAGAGCGTAAGTGGGTTCATTATGGTTTAACTTCAACAGATGTTGTAGATACTGCTTTGAGTTATGTAATTAAACAAGCAAATGACATTATTGAAAAAGATTTAGAGAGATTTATCGAAGTATTAGCACAAAAAGCAAAAGATTATAAATATACATTAATGATGGGACGTACACATGGTGTTCATGCTGAACCTACTACATTTGGTGTGAAGATGGCACTTTGGTACACAGAAATGCAACGTAATTTAGAGCGTTTTAAACGTGTAAGAGAAGAAATTGAAGTTGGTAAAATGAGTGGAGCAGTTGGTACATTTGCAAATATTCCACCAGAAATTGAAGCATATGTATGTGAGCATTTAGGAATTGATACTGCACCGGTTTCTACTCAAACATTACAACGTGATAGACACGCTTATTATATTGCGACATTAGCCTTGATTGGCACTTCTTTGGAAAAATTCGCAGTAGAAATTCGTAATTTACAAAAAACTGAAACAAGAGAAGTTGAAGAAGCATTTGCTAAAGGTCAGAAGGGTTCTTCAGCAATGCCTCATAAACGTAATCCTATCGGTTCTGAAAACATTACGGGTATCGCACGTGTGATCAGAGGTTACGTTACAACAGCCTACGAAAATGTACCATTATGGCATGAACGAGATATTTCACATTCATCTGCTGAACGTATCATGTTACCGGATGTTACTATTGCACTAGATTACGCATTAAATCGATTCACAAATATCGTGGACAGATTAACAGTCTATGAAGATAATATGAAAGCAAATATTGATAAAACATTTGGTCTAATTTATTCACAACGTGTTTTATTAGCATTAATTAATAAAGGTATGGCACGTGAGGCAGCTTATGACAGTGTTCAACCTAAAGCAATGGAATCATGGCAAACTAAGACACCATTCAGAACTTTAATTGAACAAGACGATGCAATTACAAGTCAATTGTCAAAAGAAGAATTAGATGAATGTTTCAATCCTGAACATCATTTAAATCAAGTTGATACAATTTTTGAACGTGCAGGTTTAGTTTAAAAGTTAACTTAACTTGAATTTTTCAATAAAAATCGTTACACTTTAATGTGTTAGTACGTTAAAACGAGATTAAATTGAAAAATACAGGGGTTGTTTTTATGCAAATAGAAAAATTAAGAGGACAAGCATTGGACGAATTGTTTGATGCAATTTTAACGCTTGAAAATCGTGAAGAATGTTATCAATTTTTTGATGATTTGTGTACCGTAAATGAATTACAGTCATTATCTCAACGATTACAAGTAGCTAAAATGATTAAGCAAGGTTACACTTACGCAACTATTGAACAAGAATCAGGTGCTTCAACTGCTACAATTTCTCGAGTGAAGAGATCTTTACAGTGGGGGAACGATGCCTACACTGTTATTCTTGAACGCATGAATATTGAAACAGCCGACTAAATAATAATTAATTACTACCAACTATGTCATAGAACTTAGTTGGTAGTTTTTTTTACTATAAAAATCTTTTTTATTGTGATAAATTTTGTTGTATGTAATATTGGATGTTGACATAGTAAAGTGTAGCTTGTTAATTATTATGCGTGTATATTGGGGGATAAATGATGTGATAAGCGTATGTTTTTATATGATGGAAGGGGTAATTTATGTTAAAAAAGTTGATGATTAGCAGTGTGATTTTTATTATAATTTGTTTGATTATTATCGTCTGGTTAATCATATCGGTTGTTAAGTCTTATAATAAAAATACAGAAGAAGCAATTACAATGATAAAGCCGACTCATGCGGTACCAATCATCACCAAAGCACAGGGCGTTACACGAGTGAATGGTCATGTCATTGTTAACAAACGATTTAGTCTACCTCCAAACTATAAGCCAAAGGAAAATAAGCATGCGCGCCATCAGCTTGATAAATTATTAGAAAATGCTCAAAAGGATAACATGGATTTAAACTATGTCAGTGGCTATCGTAATTATAATGAACAAAAGAAAGTAGTAGCAGCATATGAGAAAAAAGACGGTAAAATGACAGCAGAGCAATATACAGCGAAACCAGGTCATTCTGAACATCAAACTGGATTGGCATTTGATGTTGGTACACATAGACCAATGAAAGATTTTCATAAAGACTTTCAAAATTCTAAAGAAGCACATTGGTTAGAGCGTCATGTAGCTGAGTACGGTTTTATTATTCGTTATCCCAAGGGACAATCTAAACAAACTGGGTATGCTTATGAAGCATGGCATATTAGGTATGTTGGTAAGACATTAGCGAAAATAATCACAGATGAACATACTAATTTAGAACATTATTACGAAATACAATCAAAATAATAACTTAAGTTAATAGCGCTTGAATCATGAATTTCAATTTCAGAATAATAGCGCCAATACGTAATGATCAGTACCCTTCAAAATTGACACTGGAAAATGTTAACTTTGAAGGGAATTTTTTATGGCTGGCTGAAATCCTCCTCCAAAACCTATCAAACGACATACAATTTATAAAGTGTGGGATATTTATTACCCATTTTTGTTAAATAAAGAAAGGAATTATAATACCTTGTAACTATTAAAGAATGAGAAAAAGTGAATAAATACTACCTGCATTTAGTTAAATGGATGTTAACAAAAAAACTCGCTTATTGAGTCGCTCATTTTTAACATCATTTTAGAAACCACTGGCTAAAAATGATATAATACAATGTATGCTAAATAAAGGAGTAACATATCATGTATGACATAAAACAGTGGGAACATATTTTTAAATTAGACCCTGCAAAAACAATCTCAGATGAGGATTTGGAATCATTATGTATGTCAAACACTGACGCAATCATTATCGGAGGGACTGACAATGTTACAGAGGATAATGTAATCCAGTTAATGAGTCGTGTAAGACGTTATCCATTACCTTTAGCTTTAGAGGTTTCTAATGTTGAAAGTGTAATGCCAGGATTTGATTTTTATTTTATTCCAACCGTCTTAAATAGTAATGACGTTAAATTTCATAATGGCATATTATTAGAGGCTTTAAAGTCATTCGGTCATGTTATTGATTTCGATGAAGTCGTGTTTGAAGGTTATGTTGTGTTGAATCCTAAGAGTAAGGTTGCCGAATTGACTGATGCGAGCACAGATTTGTCAATTGAAGATATTGAAGCGTATGCTCAGATGATTAATGATATGTATAAGTTGCCTGTCATGTACATAGAATATAGTGGGACATATGGTAATAAAGATTATGTAAAAGCTGCAGCTGATATGTTAACTGAAACACAATTATTTTATGGTGGTGGTATTGACAGTTTAGAGGCTGCAAGAGAAATGGCAGCATATGCAGATACCATAATTGTCGGAGATGTTATATATACAGATATTAAACAAGCATTAAAAACAGTTAAAATAAAGGAGTCACATAAATGAATGCATTAGTTAGTAAGATGAATGATGAACAAAGCCAAGCAGTACGTACGACTGAAGGTCCATTGCTGATAATGGCAGGAGCAGGATCAGGTAAGACACGTGTATTAACACATCGTATAGCTTATTTGCTTGATGAAAAAGATGTGTCTCCATATAATGTGTTAGCAATAACGTTCACAAATAAAGCTGCAAGAGAAATGAAAGAACGTGTAGAGGCATTAGTTGGCGAAGAAGCGCAAGTAATTTGGATGTCAACATTCCATTCAATGTGCGTGAGAATATTAAGACGTGATGCTGATCGTATAGGTATTGAAAGAAACTTTACGATTATCGATCCAACAGATCAAAAGTCTGTCATTAAAGATGTATTGAAAAATGAAAATATCGATAGTAAAAAATTTGAACCAAGAATGTTTATCGGAGCAATCAGTAACCTTAAAAATGAATTGAAAACACCGGAAGATGCTCAAAACGAAGCTCAAGATTACCATTCACAAATGGTAGCTACAGTATATAAAGGTTATCAAAGACAACTTTCACGTAATGAGGCATTAGATTTTGATGATTTAATCATGGTAACAATTCGTTTATTTGAACGTGTGCCAGAGGTGTTAGATTATTATCAAAATAAATTCCAATACATTCATGTGGATGAGTATCAAGATACCAATAAGGCACAATATACGTTAGTTAATTTATTAGCAAGTAAATTTAAAAACTTATGTGTCGTAGGTGATTCAGACCAGTCTATTTATGGTTGGCGTGGTGCAGATATTCAAAATATTTTATCATTTGAAGAAGACTATCCAGAAGCAAAGACTATTTTCCTAGAGCAAAATTACCGTTCTACAAAAAATATTCTGAACGCAGCTAATGAGGTAATTAAACATAATTCTGAAAGAAAGCCGAAAGGACTTTGGACTGGTAATACTGATGGTGATAAGATTCATTATTATGAGGCTACGACAGAGCGTGATGAAGCGGAATATGTTGTTCGTGAAATGATGAAGCATCAACGCAATGGTAAGAAGTATCAAGATATGGCTATTTTATATCGTACAAATGCACAATCTCGTGTATTAGAGGAAACATTTATGAAATCGAATATTCCTTATACGATGGTTGGTGGTCAAAAGTTCTATGATCGTAAAGAAATTAAGGATCTATTAAGTTATTTACGTATTATTGCAAATAGTAATGATGACATCAGTTTACAACGTATTATTAATGTTCCTAAGAGAGGTATAGGTCCGTCATCAGTGGATAAGATACAAGCATACGCAAATCAAAATGATATTAGTATGTTTGATGCCTTAGCAGAAGTAGACTTTATTGGATTATCTAAGAAAGTGACACAAGAATGTGTTCAGTTTTATGAGGTAATGCAAAACTTAATAAAACAACAAGAATTCTTAGAAATTAGTGAAATTGTAGTCGAAGTGCTTGAAAAATCTGGGTATAGAGAAATGTTAGAACGTGAACAAACTTTAGAATCAAGAAGTCGTTTGGAAAATATTGATGAATTTATGTCTGTACCGAAAGATTATGAAGAAAATACACCACTTGAAGAACAATCATTAATTAATTTCTTGACGGACTTATCATTAGTTGCAGATATTGACGAAGCGCAAATCGAAGATGGTGTTACATTGATGACAATGCACTCTGCTAAAGGTTTGGAGTTTCCAATTGTCTTTATAATGGGTATGGAAGAATCACTGTTCCCACATATTAGAGCTATAAAAAGTGACGATGATCACGAAATGGAAGAAGAACGTAGAATATGCTACGTAGCCATTACAAGAGCAGAAGAGACATTATATATAACTCACGCAACTTCAAGAATGTTATTTGGGCGCCCACAATCTAACATGCCATCAAGGTTCCTAAGAGAGATCCCTGAAGATTTATTAGATAAAGTAAATCAATCTAAGCCAAGATCACAAACTACCAATGGATTTAAATCAGCGACGAAACAACCAGCAAAGCGTGGATATAGTAGACGCGCGACAACATCAAGTAATTCGCAATCAACTTCAGATTGGAAAGTTGGAGATAAAGTCATTCATAAATCTTGGGGTGAGGGTATGGTTAGTAATGTAAATGAAAAGAATGGTTCAGTAGAATTAGATATTATTTTCAAATCTCAAGGACCTAAACGATTACTCGCTCAATTTGCACCGATTGAAAAGAAAGGGGAATAACACTTGGCAGAGTTACAAACACGTGTAGAAACGTTACACAAATTATTAAACCAATATAGTTACGAATACTATGTACAAGATAACCCATCGGTACCCGATAGTGAATATGATAAATTATTACATGAATTAATCGACATTGAAGCAGAACATCCAGAATTGCGTTCACCAGATTCACCAACAGTAAGAGTTGGTGGGTCGGCGCAATCTACATTTGAAAAGGTTGCACATGATACACCAATGTTGAGTTTAGGCAATGCATTTAATGAAGAAGATTTGCGCAAATTTGATCAGCGTATCAGGGACCTTATTGGTCCAGTTGAATATATGTGCGAATTGAAAATTGATGGATTAGCCGTTTCTCTTAAATATGAGAATGGTCGTTTCGTACAAGGCTTAACACGTGGCGATGGGACGATTGGTGAAGACATTACAGAAAATTTACGTACCATTCATGCGATACCATTAAAAATCAACGATACGCGAACTTTTGAAGTTCGTGGTGAGGCATACATGCCACGTCAATCATTTATTAATTTAAATGAAGAAAAGGAAAAAAATGATGAGCAACCATTTGCCAATCCACGAAATGCTGCAGCAGGTTCATTACGCCAATTAGATTCTAAATTAGCGGCCAAACGTAAATTGAGCGTATTTTTATATAGTGTCAATGACTTTACACAGTTTAATGCTGTTACACAAAGTGAAGCGTTAGATGAGTTAGATGAACTAGGATTTAAAACGAATCACGAACGCCAACGTGTAGAAACGATAGACGAAGTTTTACAATATATTGAAAAATGGACAGCACAGCGTGAGGATTTACCTTATGACATTGACGGTATAGTTATAAAGGTTAATGCTATTGACCAACAAGATGAATTAGGTTTTACTCAAAAATCGCCAAGATGGGCCATTGCATATAAGTTTCCAGCTGAAGAAGTGATTACAAAGCTAAAAGATATTGAACTAAGTATTGGGCGAACTGGCGTAGTCACACCAACTGCAGTATTAGAACCTGTTAAAGTTGCAGGGACAACAGTATCACGTGCCTCGTTACATAATGAAGACTTAATACATGAAAAAGACATCAGAATTGGTGACAGTGTAATTATCAAAAAGGCTGGAGATATCATTCCGGAAGTTATAAAAAGTGTTATCGACAGAAGACCTGAAGATGCGACTGTTTATCACATGCCTACGCATTGTCCAAGTTGTGACCATGAACTTGTTCGTATTGAAGGAGAGGTAGCACTTAGATGTATCAATCCTAAATGTCAGGCACAATTGGTAGAAGGTATGATTCATTTTGTTTCTAGACAAGCAATGAATATTGATGGTTTAGGTACGAAAATTATTCAACAATTATATGAAAACGAAAAAATTAAAGATGTAGCAGATATTTTTTATCTAACGGCAGAAGACCTATTACCACTAGAGAGAATGGGTGAAAAGAAAGTCAATAATCTTTTAACTGCGATTGAAAATGCTAAATCTAATTCTCTAGAACAATTACTTTTTGGTTTAGGTATACGACATCTAGGGGTAAAGGCGAGTAGAGTTATTGCTGAAAAATATGGCTCTATCGATAAATTATTTGAAGTAACCGAAGAAGAATTTACCAGTATTCATGATATTGGTCATAAACTCGCTCAATCAGTGGTTACATATTTAGAAAATGAAGATATTCGTGCGCTAATTGATAAACTTAAAGCGAAAAATGTTAATATGCTTTACAAAGGTGTGAAAGTTTCTGAAGTGGAAGGTCACCCTGAGTTCAATGATAAAACAATTGTATTGACCGGTAAGTTACAACAGATGACTAGAAGTGAAGCTTCTAAATGGTTAGAAAATCATGGTGCTAAGGTGACAAGTAGTGTCACTAAGAGTACAGATTTAGTTATTGCTGGTGAAGATGCTGGTTCAAAATTAACAAAAGCTGAAAAGTTTGGTACTGAAGTCTGGTCAGAAGAAGAGTTTATGAATAAACAAAAAGAAATTGAGGGATAGAGGAGATCTGGCATGAAAAGAACGCTTATATTAATCATCTCGGCGATTTTTGTGTTGTCTGCATGTGGTAATGATGACAATGGCAACAACAAAAAACAACAAGCAACAAATGATCAACAAGAATCAGGCTCTGTAAAAGAAATTGCAACTGATAAAAATGTCCAAGGTAATAACTATAGAACCATTCTGCCGTTTAAAGAAAGTCAAGCTCGTGGTGTATTACAAGATAATATGGCAAATAGTTATAATGGTGAAGACTTTGAAGATGGCTTATTGGAATTAAGTAAAGAAGTATTCCCAACTGATGACTATATCTATCAAGATGGTCAGTACTTTGATAAGGATACAATTAATGCTTATCTACAACCCAAATATACTAAGAGTGAAGTAGATAAGATGGACGAAGATGAGCGCAAAGAAAAGAAAGCGAATGAAAATTTAGGTTTAAATCCTTCACATAAAGGTGAAAGTGATCCTGAAAAAATTGCCAAAAAATCACCGGCATATCTTTCTAATATTTTGGAACAAGATTTCTATGCGAGTGGAGATACAAAAGGTAAGAAAATAAAGGGTATGACTATTGGATTAGCGATGAATGGTACATATTACTATCAAAAGGAAAAAGATGGCGAAACATTTAGTAAAAAATTAGACGATAAAGAAATCAAAAAGCAAGGTCAACAAATGGCTAGTGAAATTCTATCAAGATTGAGAGAAAATAAAGAACTTAAGGATATTCCTATCCACTTTGCTATTTATAAGCAATCTGGTGAAAACTCTATTGTACCAGGTGAATTTATCAGTGGTACGACAGTAGAAGAAGGAAAAACACGTATCAATGAATGGAAAGATATTAAACAAAAAACAGTGTTACTACCTTCAAATGAAGCAGCTGATTTAGATGAAAATTTAAACACGAATTTCAAACAATTTAATGATAATTTGCAAAGTTATTTCAATAACTTCTCTCAAGCTGTTGGGACGGCTAAATTTGATAATAAAAAAGCGAAGCAATTGTCTGTTGATATTCCGATAGATTTCTATGGTAAAGCAGAAACAATTGGAATCACACAATATGTTACGGAACAAGCTGAAAAATATTTCGATAATATTGATGAATATGAGATTCACATTAAGGATGGAAATGATTCAAAAGCATTAATCAGCAAAACAAAAGATGATAAAGAGCCACAAGTTCATATTTATAAAAACAATAATTAAAAATTATGAAATTTAAATTCCAAATAAAGCACTCAGATGAATGAATTAAATTTATCTGAGTGCTTTATTTTTATATATTACGTATTGTGGGCTCGCTTTCCTAGGGGACAGCTTCAGCCTATAGTCTTCCGCTTGTCCTGTTCCCTCAGGAGTCTCGCCAAAATACGTAGAAAACATTTGTGACTTTTAAATTAGCATTCATTTAAATGCTTGAATTCAATTTGTCTTGTTTATGTTGCTATATCAATCATTAAATAAATAATACTTCAGCTGTTGGTTTATTATTCATATTTCGTATTGTTGGCTCGCTTTCCTAGGGGACAGCTTCAGCCTATAGTCTTCCGCTCGTCCTGTTCCCTCAGGAGTCTCGCCAAAATACGTAGAAACATTTGTGACTTTTAAATTAGCATTCATTTAAATGCTTGAATTCAATTTGTCTTGCGCTTGTGTTGCTATATCAATCATTAAATAAATAATACTTCAGCTGTTGGTTTATTATTCATATTTCGTATTGTTGGCTCGCTTTCCTAGGGGACAGCTTCAGCCTGTAGTCTTCCGCTTGTCCTGTTCCCTCAGGAGTCTCGCCAAAATACGTCATTGCCAGATCTGAGGGTAGATTAAAATACTTTAAAAAAAGGCAATTCCTATATTATTTCAATAGAAATTGCCTTTTCATGTATCTAATATTTTAATATCTCAGACGTTATGTGATTTGTTAAAACTTTTTATTAATCTTTCAATATACGTTTCACTTCTGCGATATCATGATCTACAAAGTCTCCTGGCTTCTTAGTCATTTTACTAACGACATAAGTTACGATGACACTAGCTAAGAATCCTGGGATAATTTCATACATACCAAAAATTTCATTAATTTCAGCGAGTGGTTTAATCCACGCAATCCAAATGATAACAACGATTGCACCAACAATCATACCACTTAAAGCACCAGCTCTTGATAAACCTTTCCAATAAAGTGAGAAGATGACAAGTGGACTAAATGCTGCACCGAAACCTGCCCAAGCATTACCAACTAAGTTTAAGATCGTATCGTTTGGTGACCAAGCAATCCAAATTGCTACTATCGCCACAAGTAATACAGATAAACGACCGACCATTACAAATTCTTTTTCATGTGTCTTTGCTTTTTCTTCTCCACGAATTAATTTGTAAAAGTCCTCAGTTAAAGAACTAGATGTAACGAGCAATTGTGAAGAAATGGTGCTCATAATTGCTGCTAAAATTGCTGCAAGCAAGAAACCACCAACTAATGGATGGAATAAGATTTGACTCATAATAATAAATAGAGTTTCAGGGTCTTCCATTTTAATGTTGCGTTCAGAAATGAAAGCAATACCTGTAAGTCCAACTGCTACGGCACCAAGTAAACCAACCACCATCCAGCTAATACCAAGGCGACGCGCTTTTGGTAACATTTTATGTGTTTTAATAGACATAAAACGCACAATGATATGTGGTTGTCCAAAGTAACCTAATCCCCATGCTAATAGTGAAATAATTCCTAACACTGTTGTCCCTTTAAATAAATTTAAATTCGTTGGTTTCATTTCGGCAACTTGTCTAAATGTATCTAAGCCACTTAATTCAATCAAAGCAACGATAGGTACCATAACCATAGCAATTAACATGATTACACCTTGGAAGAAGTCAGTGATGGATACTGCCATATAACCTCCAAAGAATGTATAAAAAATAACGATTGCAGCGACTAAAATTAAACCAAAGTGATAATTTAAGCCAAATGCGCTCTCGAATAATTTACCACCAGAAACAAAACCTGAATGAGTATATAAAGTAAAGAAGACGACGATAATTAAGCCAGAAATAATTTTAATATAATTTTTACGATCGTCTAATCTATTCTTGAAGAAATCAGGTAATGTGATAGCATCCCCAGCTATTTCTGTATAAACACGTAGTCTTGGTGCTACTACAAAGTAATTTATGTATGCACCTAGTGAAAGACCAATAGTGATCCACATTGCTGATAGACCGGTACTGTATACCGAACCAGGTAATCCCATTATCATCCAACCACTCATATCAGAGGCACCAGCAGATAAAGCTGTTACATAGGGCCCTATGCTTCTACCTCCGAGCATAAATTCACTCAAGTTACCAGTTGACTGTTTATAACCATAATAACCAATCACAAGTAAAATGAGGAAATAAACTACGATCATGATATATGTTTGCCAAGTTGCATGTACTTGACTGGCTAATGAAGAACCTAAAATCATCATGATGAACATCCCCCTTTGTCTATAAGTATATAATTGTGTTACATGAATTATTATACATTGAATTTAATTGTTAGAATAGTGGGAATTCAAATAAATTTTATAAAAATCTTTTTATCACAGTAAATTAAGCGCTTACAATATAATAGTGCAATTATATCCCATGTATAAAAAAGGGTGGTTTAATATGCAAAAAGTACATGCCAACTTTAATAAAATTATAAAAGAGTCAAGTTGCTTAAAATTATATTGTTGATTAAAATCACAAGGAAAGATAAAGATTTATAGACTAATTTACTGATAATAGTGAAAAACTTAGATTTTTAAGCGAAATTTTGGTACAATTTTGTAATGAATGAGTAAAAAGGAGGCTTTTAATTTAATGGCTAAAGTTACACGTGAAGAAGTTGAGCATATTGCAAACTTAGCTAGACTTCAAATTACTGAAGAAGAAACAACTGAAATGCAAGATACATTAGAAAGTATCTTAAATTTTGCCAACCAAATTGATACTGCAGATACAAGTGATATCGAACCAACATATCACGTTTTAGATTTACAAAATGTATTACGTGAAGATAAAGCAATCGAGGGTATTCCTCAAGAGCTTGCATTGAAAAATGCAAAAGACACTGAAGATGGTCAATTTAAAGTACCATCTATCATGAATGAGGAGGACGCGTAAGATGACCATTCGTTATGAGTCTGTAGAAAATTTAATTAAATTAATTAAAAATAAAGAAGTTAAACCGTCACAAATCGTTAGTGATATATACGATGCAATAGAAGAAACAGATCCTACAATTAAATCGTTTCTTGCTTTAGATAAAGAAAATGCTATTAAAAAAGCACAAGAATTAGATGAATTACAAGCGAAAGATCAAATGGAAGGGAAACTATTTGGTATCCCAATGGGAATTAAAGATAACATTATTACAGAAGGCGTGGAAACAACGTGTGCAAGTAAAATGTTAGAAGGATTCGTACCGATTTATGAATCAACTGTAATGAATAAACTACATAATGAGCAAGCGATACTAATCGGTAAAGTCAATATGGATGAGTTCGCAATGGGTGGTTCAACAGAGACTTCATATTATAAGAAGACAGTGAATCCATTTGACCATACTGCTGTTCCTGGTGGATCATCAGGTGGTTCTGCTGCAGCGGTTGCAGCCGGTTTAGTACCATTTACTTTAGGATCTGATACAGGTGGTTCTATTCGTCAACCAGCAGCATATTGCGGAATTGTAGGATTGAAACCAACATACGGTCGTGTGTCTCGCTTTGGATTAGTTGCATTCGCTTCATCTTTAGACCAAATTGGACCATTGACTCGTACTGTTAAAGATAACGCATTAGTACTTGAAGCAATTACTGGATTAGACGAACATGATTCAACAAGTGCACCAGTTGAAGATGCTGATTTTACTTCAGATATCGGTAAAGACATTAAAGGATTAAAAATTGCATTACCTAAAGAATATTTAGGGGAAGGTGTTTCTGAAGAAGTTAAAGCATCTGTACAACAAGCAGTTGAAACTTTAACTGAATTAGGAGCTACCGTAGAAGAAGTATCACTACCTAATACTAAATATGGTATTCCATCATATTATGTTATTGCATCTTCTGAAGCATCATCAAACTTATCACGTTTTGATGGTATTAGATATGGTTATCACTCACCTGAAGCAAACTCATTAGAAGAATTATACAAAATGTCTCGAAGCGAAGGCTTTGGTGCTGAAGTTAAGCGTCGTATTTACTTAGGAACATTTGCTTTAAGTTCAGGATACTATGACGCATTTTATAAAAAATCACAAAAAGTAAGAACACTTATCAAAAATGATTTTGATCGTGTATTCAAAGAATATGACGTTGTTGTTGGTCCAACTACACCAACTCCAGCCTTTAATCTAGGTGAGGAAATTGATGATCCATTAACAATGTATGCAAATGATCTATTAACGACACCAGTTAACTTGGCTGGTTTACCAGGTATTTCTGTTCCTTGTGGTAAATCTAACGGTCGTCCAATTGGCTTACAATTTATCGGTAAACCGTTCGATGAGAAGACGTTATATCGTGTTGCTTACCAATATGAAACAAAATTCAATCTTCATAATGAATACGAAAATTTATAAGGAGTGGAAACCATGCATTTTGAAACAGTTATTGGACTAGAGGTCCATGTTGAACTTAAAACAGAATCTAAGATGTTCTCTCCATCACCAGCGCACTTTGGTGCAAATCCAAACTCTAATACGAACGTAATTGATCTTGCTTACCCAGGTGTCTTACCAGTAGTAAATAGACGTGCAGTAGACTGGGCGATGAGAGCTTCAATGGCATTAAATATGGATATTGCTACAGAATCTAAATTCGATCGTAAAAACTATTTCTACCCAGATAATCCGAAAGCATATCAAATTTCTCAATTTGACCAACCAATTGGTGAAAATGGTTATATTGATATTGAAGTAGACGGAAAAACAAAACGAATCGGTATTACACGTCTTCATATGGAAGAAGATGCTGGTAAATCAACGCACAAAGATGGTTATTCATTAGTTGACTTAAACCGTCAAGGTACACCATTAATCGAGATTGTGTCTGAACCTGACATCCGTTCTCCACAAGAAGCATATGCTTATTTAGAAAAATTACGCTCAATTATTCAATACACTGGCGTATCTGATTGTAAAATGGAAGAGGGATCATTACGTTGTGATGCTAACATTTCTTTACGACCATATGGTCAAGAGGAATTTGGTACTAAAGCAGAGTTGAAAAACCTTAACTCATTTACTTACGTACGTAAAGGTCTTGAATATGAAGAAAAACGTCAAGAAGAAGAATTATTAAATGGCGGAGAAATTCTTCAAGAAACACGTAGATTTGATGAATCAACTGGTAAAACAATTCTAATGCGTGTGAAAGAAGGTTCTGATGATTATCGTTACTTCCCAGAACCTGATATTGTTCCACTTTATGTAGATGAAGAATGGAAAGAGCGCGTACGTCAAACTATTCCTGAATTGCCAGATGAAAGAAAAGAAAAATATGTTAATCAATTTGGTCTGCCAGCTTACGATGCACATGTCTTAACATTAACTAAAGAAATGTCAGATTTCTTTGAAGGTGCAGTAGAAGCAGGTGCCGATGTAAAATTAACATCAAACTGGTTAATGGGTGGCGTAAATGAATATCTAAATAAAAACCAAGTTGAGCTGTTAGATACAAAATTAACACCAGAAAATTTAGCTGGTATGATTAAGTTAATTGAAGATGGCACAATGAGTAGTAAAATTGCTAAAAAAGTATTCCCAGAATTAGCTGAAAATGGTGGAGATGCTAAACAAATTATGGAAGATAAAGGACTAGTTCAAATTTCTGATGAGGCTACATTATTGAAATTTGTTAACGAAGCTTTAGATAATAATCCACAATCTGTTGAAGACTTTAAAAATGGTAAAGGTAAGGCGATGGGCTTCTTAGTCGGTCAAATTATGAAAGCCTCTAAAGGTCAAGCAAACCCACAATTAGTTAACCAATTATTAAAGCAAGAATTAGAAAAGAGATAATTGAGTAATTAATATAATAGCTTGGGGTCATCATTGCACATAGCTTATACAAGTAGGGCTAATCCAAAAAATTGGATTAGCCCTACTTGTTATTTTATAGAAAAAAAGGTTATCTTATATTTTTAAACATAATGACTATCTATTGATTTTCAGTCAATGATACAGTTTATGTGGAAGTCAATTTTGTCTATTTGCATAATATATTCAGTTAATTTGGTCTAAATGCTTTTATCCATTTCATAAATCATTTAATATAGAGTATGAGTAAATGAAGTTGAGGGATAAAATATGAGAAAACGAGCTAGAATCATTTATAATCCAACGTCAGGTAAGGAATTATTTAAACGTACGTTACCAGATGTGTTAATAAAATTAGAAAAAGCTGGATTTGAGACGAGTGCATATGCGACTGAAAAGGTTGGCGATGCGACTGCAGAAGCAGCAAGATGTTTAGAACATAACTACGATGTACTGATTGCAGCTGGTGGTGATGGTACCCTTAATGAAGTAATCAATGGTATCGCTGAACAGCCTAACAGACCTCAATTAGGTATTATTCCAATGGGGACTGTGAATGATTTTGGACGTGCTTTACATCTGCCTAATGACATCATGAGTGCAATCGATGTTATTATAGAAGGTCACAGTACCAAAGTTGATATTGGTAAGATGAATAGTAGATACTTTATAAACTTGGCGGCTGGCGGTCAACTCACACAAGTTTCATATGAGACACCAAGTAAATTGAAGTCGATTGTAGGACCTTTTGCATACTATATCAAAGGTTTCGAAATGTTACCACAAATGAAGGCTGTCGATTTACGTATAGAATATGATGATGAAGTGTTCCAAGGTGAAGCCTTGTTATTCTTATTAGGTTTAACAAATTCGATGGCAGGATTTGAAAAGTTAGTACCAGATGCCAAGCTAGACGACGGACATTTTACATTGATTATCGTTGAGAAGGCTAATTTAGCAGAATTAGGGCATATTATGACGTTAGCTTCAAGAGGCGAGCACACCAAACATCCAAAAGTGCATTATAAAAAAGCAAAATCAGTCAGTGTGTCATCATTCGTTGATATGCAGTTAAATGTCGATGGCGAATATGGCGGTAAATTACCAGGTAATTTCTTGAATTTAAAGCAACACATTGAAGTTTATACACCGAGTGATGTTCATAATCAAGAATTAGTAGAACAATAATAACGTAAATTAAGCTTGAAGTGTGTATTCACTTTAAGTTAAAATAAATAGTCGAAAAAATTTAAAAGAGAGTTAAGCGACGAGGTTAGGTAAACATCAAGTATCCTAACCTCTTTTCATGTGGGGTGAAATAATGAGTACATTACAAAAAAATGAAGTGCGAGAAGGTAAAGTGATTGATTTGACACATGAAGGGCATGGTGTTGTTAAATTAGATCGCTATCCTATTTTTATACCGAATGCATTAATTGATGAAACAATTGAATATAAAGTGATTAAGGTAAAAAAGAACTTTGCAATTGGTAAGTTATTAGATATTAAAGTACAAAGCAATCAAAGGGTTGAACCACCCTGTGTTTATTATTACAAGTGTGGTGGTTGTCAGTTGCAACACTTGTCATATCAAGCACAGTTAGCAATGAAAAAAGAGCAAGTAATTAATTTGTTTCACCGTAAGGCCAACTTCGAAAATACTATTATCCATGACACAATAGGAATGGAGACGCCATGGCGCTATCGAAACAAATCTCAAATTCCTGTAGGTAAAAATGAAAATAATGATGCAATCATGGGTTTTTATCGTCAAAGAAGTCATCAAATCATAGATATGGATGAATGTTTAATACAAGATACAAAACATCAAGATGTAATGAATCATGTGAAGCAATGGTGCAATGAACTAAATGTGAGTATTTATGATGAGCGCAAAAAAGCTGGACTTATGCGTCATGTTGTTATCAGAACAGGTCATTATACTGGAGATTTGATGGTTATATTTGTTACAAATGGTAAGAAATTCAAACAAAGTGACATTATGACTCAAAAATTAATTGAAACATTTCCAAATATAAAAAGTGTAAAGCATAATATTAACAATACCCATTCTAATGTCATCATGGGTGACGTTTCACATACACTTTATGGTGTAGATCAAATTGAAGATACTTTATCAGATATTACCTTTAAGATTAGCGATCAATCATTTTACCAAATTAACTCTACTCAAACTGAAAAATTATATCAACGTGCGATTGAATATGCAGATTTACAAGGCGAGGAAACAGTGTTAGACACATATTGTGGTATAGGTACAATTGGTCTTTACATGGCACCAAAAGCAAAGCATGTATATGGTGTTGAAGTTGTACCTGAAGCTATTGAGGATGCTAAAAAAAATGCGACTATAAACCAGTTTGAAAATACTACTTTTGTCTGTGGTAAAGCAGAAGAAGTTATTTTAAAATGGAAAGCACAAGGAATCAAGCCTGATGTAGTTATGGTTGATCCCCCACGCAAAGGTTGCGATGAAAGTTTTTTAGATACATTATTAGAATTAAATCCAAGAAGAATTGTCTATATATCTTGTAATCCTTCAACGCAACAAAGAGATGCACAACATTTAGCAACTCAGTACGAGTTAACACAAATTACACCTGTCGATATGTTCCCACATACAACACATGTGGAAACAGTGGCGCAATTTGATAGAATATAATATTTGTTAGTAAAAGGTAATAAAGGGAATAGACCAACTAACATAGAACTATAATATTTCGAAATATTGCAGGAAACGGATGTTTGTTAAATTTCAATTACAGGCAACTAACTTTCGTGAAATGTACTTTAAACGTGGGAATAACCATTGTATACTCTAGGTAATAGGTAACGATTGGGAGGTTAGCTAATGTTTAAAATTGATTTGCTTGCTAATAAAAAAGCATTGGAAAGATTTATATTGTTCCAACTCACAGTGGTAATGATTTCAATTTTATTTTGCTATAAGTTGGCATATTCATTAACGCATATTATTGAGCAAAACATCGTCTTTAACATGATATTTGGGATTCTAGGGTTTACGGTGATTTATTTCTTACATGAACTGATTCATATCGTATGTTTTAAATTGTTCTCTAAAGGTGAGAAGCCCACATATAAATTTAAACTGGGCTTGTTGTCGACACATATGCCAAAGGTATATTTTAAAAGATGGCAATATATCATTATAATGTTAGCACCTTTAGTCGTTATCACAGCATTATTATTTATTGTATTTTCATTTTATGCTTACTCATCAATATTGTTTATTGCTAGTATACATGTGGGATATTGTGTACTTGATATTTATTTTGTGACTGGGGCATTAAATAGTAAAGTCAAACTTATTGAAGATACTGAAGAGGGTATATTGTTTTATACAGAAGATAAGACTACATACCGCACTGAGCTAGAATAAGCTAAATTAGGCAATTGCAATTGTATATTATGTTAGTTCGATTATAGAGCCAATGATTTCAAGTTATTATTGAAACCATTGGCTTTAACTATGTCATGAATTGTAAATATTTTAAAGTTCTAATAACTCATTAGAATAGACAAATGGCTACAACTGAAACTAAATTGCTAGTATAATAAATGTACTAGAAGGTAATATCCATGATGAAATTTTATGACATAAATGAAAAGGAGGTGTATGGTATTGGCAGAAAGACGCATTATTCATGTTGATATGGATTATTTCTTCGCGCAAGTTGAAATGCGTGATAATCCAAAGTTAAAAGGGAAACCAGTTATTGTAGGAGGTAAAGCGAGTAGTCGGGGCGTGGTATCTACAGCATCTTATGAAGCACGTCAATATGGTGTTCATTCTGCAATGCCTACAGCTCAAGCGCATAAACTATGTCCGAATGGCTATTATGTTTCTCCAAGATTTGAAGCATATAAAGCAGCTTCTGATAAAATTATGAAAATATTTAAAAGTTATACAGATATTGTTGAACCATTATCTTTAGATGAGGCGTATTTAGATATAACCCATTTGGTGAGACCTGATCTTCCAGCATCAAGTATTGCTCAATATATAAGAAGAGATATTTTTGAGGAAACAAAGTTAACAGCTTCAGCTGGCGTATCATACAATAAATTTCTCGCTAAATTAGCCAGTGGTATGAATAAGCCCAATGGTTTAACAGTAATTGATTATAATAATGTTCATGAAATATTGATGAATTTAGATATTGGTGATTTTCCAGGGGTAGGTAAAGCATCAAAAGAAAAAATGCATGAACACCATATATTTAATGGACAAGATTTATATAATCAAAGTGAGTATGAACTGATAAGGTTATTTGGTAAACGAGGTCATGGTTTATATAATAAAGCGCGTGGAGTCGATCATAATCCTGTAAAACCAACAAGAATTCGTAAATCTGTAGGTACTGAGAGAACCTTTTCAACTGATATGAACGACGATGACGCGATATTACAAAAAATATGGGAACTAAGTAATAAAACTGCAGATAGATTAGCTAAAATTCAAAAGTCAGGTAAAACAGTAACCGTAAAAATAAAAACATATAAATTTGAAGCCTTATCAAAGCAAAAAAGTTTAAGGTCACCTGTTAGAAATGAAACAGATATCTATAATATCGCTTATAGCCTGTATGCTGAGTTGAAGGACCCTGAAGTACCAATTCGATTAGTTGGTGTAACTGTAGGTAATTTAGAACGCTCAACATACGAAAATATGACTATTTATGACTATATTTAAATTACATTAATGTAAATATAAACAGGCACGAAGCAAATTTTTGCTTCGTGCCTGTTCTGCATATTAATAAACTAATCTTTATTAGTTAAATCTTTTCCATAAATTTTTAACATGCTATCTAAATTTTCATAGTGTTGTAATAATCTGAATGTTATCATAGCGCATGCTTTCGCATCATTTAATGCATCATGATGACCATGGAAATCTAAATTGTAATATTGCATCATATAATTTAGTCCATAGCGATGGTGATTGATTGTTCTTCTGGATAATTGCAATGAACAAAAGTATCTCATACTAGGTGTTTGTTGACCTATTGCCTTTATACTTTCATGCAATACATTCATATCAAACGCAGCATTATGCGCAACAACAGGTAAATTACCAATAAAATCCAACATATGTGGATAGACAAATGCAAAGTCAGGTGCATTTTGAACATCATCTGGTTGAATACCGTGTACTGCTATGTTTTGTTGAGAAAAATAGTCATTCGGATTTACTAATGTGTAAAATGTTTCAGTGATTTGATGATTGACTACTTTAACCATACCAACTGAACAAATGCTTGTGCGTTTACCATTTGCAGTTTCAAAGTCCAAGGCAATAAATGCGTCGTCTTTCATTGTGCAAGTTCCTTTCAAAGTAAAAATATATCGTTTAAATTACTAGCTTCAATTATAAATAATATCCATATTGTTAGTAATATTATTATACACTATATAGTAATATTCATGGCACAACTTGCATAATTAATAGCAGTGATAAAATATAAAAAACCCATTCTTAAATGTGAATGGGTGAGCCGTTATGGAACGATTGAACTTAAGTTTAAAAAATATAGACTGAATTATGAACCTTATTCTTCATTAAATGTACGTGCTGCAAGTTCTTTTTCGTATAAATAAAGTGTATTGCTATCATCACCGATACGTTTCAAGTAATCGATGTGTGTTTCAAACATTGATTCTTCTTCAACTTGTTCATCTAGGAACCAATTTAAAAATGAAATTGTTGCATAATCTTTATCTTTATTTGCTAATTCTGATAAATTATAGAAACGACGTGTAACATCTTGTTCTTGTGCAAGTCCATCTTCAAATGTTTCTAAAATATTTTTGAAATCAGATTTTGGTGCTGAAATAGCAGAGAACACTGCTTTTTCACCACGGTCATTAATGTAATCATAAATTTTTTGACCATGAAATCTTTCTTCTTTAGCTTGTTGGATATAAAAGTTAGCAAAACCTTCATATGAACCATTGTCACAGTATGCTGCCATTGCCATGTATGCATGGGCTGCGTAAAATTCATGGTTCATTTGTTCATTTAATGCGTCTAACAATTCTTTGTTTAACATAAGTAATAGCCTCCATATATCATTTTTTTTAGTATAACAAATCTATTATCATTAGTAAATAATAATTATTATAATCTAGAGATTGGGTATGATAATTCTTAATGAGAATTGTTTGGAATACAACTTAATCATGTTATAATATTTTAAGTGAAGAAGTAGAGGAGGAACGACATGAGACGTTGGACTGCGACACGACTAGCAAAAGTAGCAAGGCAAGCGAGCAGAGCTGCAGGGAAAAAGGGCACTGACTTGCCAGGTCAAATTGCTAGAAGAGTAGATAAAAATATATTAAGAAAATTAGCTTCTCAAGTGGATGAAATTGTATTTATAAGTGGTACAAATGGGAAAACAACCACTTCAAATTTAATAGGTCATACTTTAAGAGCCAATGATATTAAAATCATACATAATAATGAAGGTGCGAACATGGCAGCTGGCATCACTTCGGCATTCATTTTACAAATCAAACCAGCAACAAAGATTGCTGTTATTGAGATTGATGAAGGATCGATACCAAGAGTGCTAAATGAAGTAACGCCGACAATGATGGTATTCACAAACTTCTTCCGAGACCAAATGGACCGCTTTGGTGAAATTGATATTATGGTTAACAATATTGCTAATGCTATTAGTAATAAAGGTATAAAGTTGTTACTAAATGCTGATGATCCATTTGTAAGTAGATTGAAGATTGCAAGTGATACAGTTGAATATTACGGTATGAAAGCTCATGCACATGAATTTGAACAAAGTACAATGAATGAGAGCAAGTATTGTCCTAATTGCGGACAACTATTACATTATGATTATATCCATTATAACCAAATTGGGCATTATCATTGTAATTGTGGCTTTAAGCGTGAAGCAACGAAATACGAAGTATCTCACTTTGATTTAACCCCTTTTATTAATATATCCATTGAAAATGAAATGTTTAATATGAAAATTGCAGGCGATTTTAATGCTTATAATACAATTGCAGCATATACAGTTCTGAGAGAATTAGGATTAAATAATGATGCGATACGAAGAGGATTTGAAACATACACATCAAATAATGGACGTATGCAATATTTCAGAAAAGATAGTAAAGAAGCAATGATAAACCTAGCTAAAAATCCTGCCGGTATGAATGCGAGTCTTTCAGTAGGTGAACAATTAGAAGGACGTAAAGTATATCTAATGAGTTTAAATGACAATGCTGCTGATGGAAAGGACACATCCTGGATTTATGATGCCGACTTTGAAAAGCTAACACGTCAGGATATTGAAGCGATAATCGTTACAGGGACTCGTGCGGAAGAGTTACAATTGAGATTGAAATTGGCTGAAGTAAATGTACCAATCATATTAGAGAAAGACATTTATAAGGCCACTGCTAAGTCAATGGAGTTTAAAGAGAGTTTTACTGTGGCGATACCAAACTATACTTCATTAACGCCAATGCTTAGTCAGTTAAACCACTCTTTTGAGGAGGGGAAAGATAAATGAACGAATTAACGGTTTATCACTTTATGCCAGATAAATTAAACCTTTATAGTGATATAGGGAATATCATTGCATTAAAGCAACGTGCCAAGCTGAGAAACATTAAATTAAATGTCAGAAATGTAAATGAAACTGAAGGTGTAACATTAGATGACTGTGATATTTTCTTTATCGGTGGTGGTAGTGATAGAGAACAATCATTAGCTACTAAAGAACTAAGTAAAATTAAAGAAAAATTAAAAACTGCAATTGAAGACGGTATGCCAGGCTTAACAATTTGTGGCGGTTATCAGTTTTTAGGCAGTAAATATATTACACCTGATGGTACAGAATTAGCAGGTTTAAACATTTTAGACTTTTATACTAAATCACAAACTGACCGACTGACTGGTGATATAGTAATTGAAAGTGAGACATTTGGTACAATTGTTGGTTTTGAGAACCATGGTGGAAGAACGTATCATAATTTTGGTACGCTAGGTAAAGTCGTGCATGGTTTTGGTAATAATGATGACGATGCAAAAGAAGGGATTCATTATAAAAATTTATTAGGTACTTATTTACATGGGCCAATTTTACCTAAAAATCATGAAATAACGGATTATTTATTGGAGAAGGCATGTGAGAGAAAGAATATTCCATTCGAGCCGAAACAATTAGATAATACGGAAGAAGAAGCGGCAAAGCAAGTTATTGTCGACCGTGTTTCAAAGTAACAGGTATAGCATAATCCTATTCTTATAGGTTTAATAAAGATATAACTAAAACTGCCAATACAGTGCGTGCACTGTATTGGCAGTTTTTATATGGAAATATTCTGTTTTGATTTGATGATTTCTTAGAAACAATCATTTAACCAGTGACTAAACGAGGTCTATCACGTTATCAGGTACTTTAGCAATGTACTAAATATAATAAACAAAGTCTAGACAATTACCAATAAAGACTTTAAATGAACCTTGGTTTGAAACTGTATGACAAGAAGAGTAAAGTGTTTAAAATCGATTGTAACCATTTAGGCAAATCGATGATCTAATATACGATAGATTAATAATATTTCGTAAATAATATGGCTCTTTATTTGATTGTCATCAAATTCATCTAACCCTTTAACAGATGCTTTTAACACGGAAGCAGCACGTTGTTGTCTTTCGAAATGTCCGGTTTTATGAATTTCACTAATACTATGTGCAATATTAAGTATTGCAAGGCGTTCCTCGCAAGTAAACACTTCATATGTATCCTTAGGTAAATAAACAAGGTTAGAAAGATGTGTGATAAATAATCTGTTAGTGTGTGAGCGTGTCGTTAATGATTTAAGTCTGATCCATTCATCGTCATGGTGTTTATGGTAACTGAGTTCGTCTTTTTGATAGGATAGCAGTGTTTCTACCTTTTGGTTTAAATCTAACAATGCGTTCAATTGATTGAAGGGTGCTCCTTTAGTAAACTTCCCAAGTAACAGTTGTTTCATGCGTGTGTTGAATAAATCATACATCAAAGATTCCGTTAAATTAATATTGTCTTCAAGTTGATCATAATACTTGGGTGGTAAGACGATGAAGTTGACTAACCCAGCAGTGACCAATCCGATAATGGCAGTCAATAAACGCGAAAAGAAATTGAAATAGTATGCTTCATGTATACCTGGAATCATCGCCATCGCTGTAAGCGTTGCTACCGTGGTACCAACATGTAAATTAAGTTTAGTACATAAAATAATAGTAAATGTTGCACTAAAGGCGTATGAAAATGGCGACTGGTCACCAAAGATAAAGGTGAATACAACAGAAAATAATGCACCAATTACAGTTGCAGGCAAACGTTTGTAGCCTTTTTTTAATGATGCTTTAGCAGTTGGTTCTATTGTTACGATAGCTGTTAATATTGCGAAAATAGGATTTAAATCTAAGGCTAAACAAAAAAATGCAGTTAAAAATGTAGCTAAACCTGTTTTAATTGTTCTTGCACCGATAATGCGTTTATACCAATTATCATTCATTAACAAAACTCCTAGTAGATTAAAAAATCAAACGTAGTATATAAACAAAAGTTGCCGTATGATTCATTCAAGTATAGTGTTAAACTGTACTTGTTGAATTTTTCTAATTTATTATATCAAAAAAAATCTGCTATAATAAGAAAGAATATAAATTTTAAAAAGGAACGGGATAAAATGATTGTAAAAACAGAAGAAGAATTAATTGCGTTAAAAGACATTGGTTACATCTGTGCTTTAGTTCGCGACAAAATGCAAGCTGCTACAGTACCTGGTATCACAACTAAAGAATTAGATGATATTGCAAAGGATTTATTTGAAGAACATGGTGCAATTTCTGCACCTATCCATGATGAAAACTTCCCAGGGCAAACATGTATTAGTGTAAATGAAGAAGTTGCTCATGGTATCCCTGGTAAACGCACAATTAAAGAAGGCGACTTGGTAAATATAGATGTTTCTGCATTAAAGAATGGTTATTATGCAGATACTGGAATTTCATTTGTAGTCGGAGAATCAGATAATCCATTAAAGCAAAAGGTATGCGATGTGGCTTTAGAAGCATTTGAAGCGGCAATGACTAAGGTGAAACCAGGTACGAAATTAAGTCAAATCGGGAAGGCTGTACACGCAACAGCACGTAAAAATGATTTGACAGTAATCAAAAACCTAACGGGGCATGGTGTTGGCCAATCATTACACGAAGCACCAAACCACGTAATGAATTATTATGATCCAAAAGATAAAACATTATTAAAAGAGGGCACTGTAATAGCAGTAGAGCCGTTTATTTCAACAAATGCTACATTCGTTACAGAAGGTAAAAATGAATGGGCATTTGAAACAAATGATAAAAGTTTTGTTGCACAAATTGAACACACAGTGATTGTGACAAAAGATGGACCTGTTTTAACTACTAAAATAGATTAAAAGGTGTTTCGGTCTAAAGTCCTAATATAAGATGGTTCCGGAGCCTATTACAATGGCTCCGGATATTTTTTATAATAGAATCTAATCAAGCATGAGGTGATTCTATGAATTATATTACGTTATATTTAGAAAAAGTTACGCGAAATACATTTTATAGCAGTTTAGTAGAATACAGAGATGCATTAGATAAAAAATTAAGAAGCATCGAATTATATATCAAATACTTAATTGAAAGAAAAGCATATTTAGAAGAATTAATTGACAGTTTAACTTTAACCTTAGAGAATAAATATATCGATAAAATAGAGGAAAAACATATTTATTGCGCTAAGGAAATCGATGATAATGAAATTGAAAATATTAAAAATAAATTAAATGGAATGGAAGCAGACTACGCGAGAATTGAAGCCGATTTATCACATCAAGCTACAGAGAAAGCAAATGTAGAAACAGAATGTGATTTAATCGAACGTATTAGTTTAGTCGCTTGAAGAAAGGTGGCGAAACATGACTCATAAATATATATCAACTGAAATGTTGATCATATTTACAGCTTTAATGATCATAGCCAATTTTTATTACATTTTCTTTGAAAAGATTGGCTTCTTATTAGTGTTATTACTAGGGTGCATTTTAGTTTATGTAGGTTACTTATATTTTCATAAAGTAAGAGGACTATTGTCTTTTTGGATAGGAACATTATTAATTGCCTTTACATTACTCTCTAATAAATACACTATTATAATTTTATTTATCTTTTTAATTGTCTTAATTGTGAGATATATTATTTATAGATTTAAACCATTAAAAGTTGTTGCAACGGACGAAGATGTAGAGTCACCCGAGTTTATTAAGCAAAAATGGTTTGGTGAACAACGTACACCAGTTTATGTATATAAATGGGAAGATTTACAGGTTCAACACGGCATTGGTGATGTCCATATAGATATGTCAAAAGCAGCAAATATTAAGGAAAATAATACAGTTGTTGTGAGACATATTTTAGGTAAAGTACAAATCATTGTTCCGCTTAATTATAATATTAAATTAAATTTCACCACTTTATATGGTAATGCTTATATCAATGATAAGTCTTACAAAGTGGAAAACAATAATATAAAGGTTGAAGAACAGACTAAAGCTGAAAATTATGCTGTGAATATCTTTGTTTCAACATTCTTAGGTGATGTTGAGGTGATTTATAAGTGAATCACTATATAAGAGCGATTGGCTCGATGTTAATATTAGTTTATAGTACATTTTTTGCAATCTTTTTTATAGATAAAGTGTTTGTAAATATCATGTATTTCCAGGGCATGTTTTACACACAAATATTTGGTATTCCAGTATTGCTTTTTCTAAATTTACTAGTAATATTGTTATGTATCATTGTTGGTTCTGTTTTAGCTTATAAAATAAATCAACAAAATCATTGGTTACAAAACCAAATAGAACGCTCAATTGAAGGTCAAACAGTAGGGATTAATGACCAAAATATTGAACTGTACAATGAAACGATAGAATTGTACCAAACGTTAGTGCCACTTAATCAAGAGGTACATAAACTGCGTATGAAGACGCAAAATTTAACAAATGAGTCATACAATATTAATGACGTTAAGGTTAAAAAAATAATAGAAGATGAAAGACAAAGGTTAGCTAGAGAATTACATGATTCTGTAAGTCAGCAATTGTTCGCTGCGAGTATGATGCTTTCAGCTATTAAAGAATCGAACTTGGAGCCACCTTTAAACCAACAAATTCCAGTCCTAGAAAAAATGATTCAAGATTCACAACTAGAAATGCGTGCTTTACTCTTACATTTGAGACCAATTGGTTTAAAAGATAAATCATTAGGTGAAGGTATTAAAGATTTAGTCGTTGATTTACAAAAGAAAGTACCTATGAAGGTTGTACATGATATTGAAGAATTTAAAGTACCTAAAGGTATCGAGGATCATTTGTTTAGAATAACGCAAGAAGCTATTTCTAATACATTAAGACATTCTAAGGGAACTAAAGTTACGATTGAATTATTTAATAAAGAAGATTATCTTTTATTACGTATTCAAGATGATGGGAAAGGCTTTAATGTTGACGATAAATTAGAGCAAAGTTATGGGTTGAAAAATATGCGAGAACGTGCACTTGAAATTGGCGCGACTTTCCATATTGTATCGTTACCTGATGCAGGTACAAGAATTGAAGTGAAAGCACCGTTAAATAAGGAGGAGTCTAATGACGATTAAAGTATTATTTGTTGATGATCATGAAATGGTTAGAATAGGAATTTCAAGTTATTTATCAACACAGTCAGATATTGATGTGGTAGGAGAAGGTAAATCAGGAAAAGAAGCTATTGAAAAGGCACATGAACTACAACCAGATTTAATCTTGATGGATTTACTCATGGATGACATGGACGGTGTCGAAGCTACCGAGCAAGTTAAAAAGGACTTACCTCAAATCAAAGTAGTTATGTTAACAAGTTATATAGAAGATAATGAAGTATATCGAGCACTAGATTCAGGGGTTGATAGTTATATTCTAAAGACAACAAGTGCAAGTGATATTGCTGAAGCAATTAGGAAAACACATGCTGGTGAATCTGTTTTTGAAGCAGAAGTACTAGTGAAAATGCGTAATAGAATGAAACAACGTGCAGAATTATATGAAATGTTAACAGAGCGCGAAATGGAAATCTTATTACTTATAGCTAAAGGTTATTCAAATCAAGAAATCGCGAGCGCATCACATATAACAATTAAGACCGTTAAGACACATGTTAGTAATATATTGAGTAAACTTGAAGTTCAAGATAGAACACAGGCTGTTATCTATGCCTTTCAACATAATTTAATTCAATAATAAAAAGGACAATCGATTATTTCGATTGTCCTTTTTATTATTAATTTTATATTTATATATTCTGTTGATTATTGATTTCTGCTAATGTTTGTTCTTCTGGTGTTTTACCGGCGATTACTTTTCGTTGATGCATAATTGCATTAATTTCAGCGCCAATAATGATAATAAAACCAGTAATGTATAACCAAAGCATTAATATGATAACCCCGGCGATACTACCATATGTTTTAGAATAGTTGGCAAAATTAGAAATATAAATACTAAATAGGTAAGTCCCACCTAAAAATACAATTGTTGCAAAAATAGCACCAGGTATAACAGATTTCATTTTAATCTTCACATTAGGTGCTAATGTGTACAATACAACAAAAGCTATAAACACAATAATGAGAGGTAAAATAAATCTCACTAAGTTAAAAATAATCTTAACTTGTTCACCAAGACCGAGTGGACCAAATAGTAGTGCACCAATTTGCTGGCCGAATGTTGGTAAAATCATTGCAATTGGGAAGATAATAACCATTGCTAGTGTGAAAAGTACACTGAGTAATTTAGAGACGATAAAGTTCCTACTGTCTTCAACATCGTATGCAACGTTAAATGAATTCATGATTGCGGTCATACCATTAGAAGCTGACCACAATGCCATTATTAAACCGATTGAAAGTAAGCCACTACTTGCGTTGCCCATGATATCTCCAATGATAGATGATACTTGGGGTGCGTAATCTGGTGGTACATGTTCTTTAATCATAGAACGAATCGTCGACTGTTTTATACCTACCATAGGAACTATAGACAATAAGAATAGTAACATTGGAAAAAGTGATAGCATAAAGTAATATGATAATTGTGCAGATAGACCTGATGCATCATCTTTACCAATACGATAAATTAAATATGAGAAAAAATTAGAATCCTTGGTATACTTTACAGGTTTATTAATGCGAGATACAAAAAATGTTTGATTTTCTTTCTTTGCTGACTTTGATTTGAATTGATCAGGTGTGATATAAGTTCGATCACGTTTCGATTTACTTTTATGTTCATTTTGAGTATGTGTTTCTTGTTCTTCCTCTTTAATTTCATTAAGGAATTCAGAAGTACTTCGTTTTTGTTTAGACATATCAAAGCTCCTTATGTATTATATTTTCATATACCACTTTAATATACTGTAAAAATTGTTTTTGGTAAATATGTGTTACGTGATTCTTTCTATAAAACTCTAATTTATCTTTTTTAAAAATATTGTTTAGACTTTTTATTGTAAAAAAAAAACAATACCAGAGCAAATGCACTCTAGTATTGTTTGCAAAGTGGTTAAATAAAGTTAACCATTTAAACGATTATTTTTACGGTCTACAAATGTATCCTTTGCATCCTTTAATGAACGTTCTAATTCAGGATTGTTGCGTCTAATTTCTTCAACTACATCTTTCCAGTAAAGAACTTCATCTTTAATATTCCCAATTTTTGAAGGTTTTTGTGAACGATTACCTTCTTTAGCATCTTTAATTGATTGTTTTAATGATTGGCGTGTTGATTTATCTGCTAAAGTTATAGTGCCTCCAATCACGGCACCTAATAAAATTCCCGGTATTAATTTGTTTTGCATGTCGTGTTACCCCTCTCCTAAATTTGAATCTTTAAGTATAAAATCAATTAAATTATCACAAGATGATTGTACCATTTTATATACACCTTCGAAATTATTTGTATAGTATGGATCAGGGACATCTGTTTCCTCCATATCACTAAACTCTAATAGTTTAAACAATTGTCCTTTGATATTTGGGTTGATGTTACGTATGTTTTCAACATTACTTTGATCCATTGCAATGATATAATCGAAATCATCTGTAGATGTGAATAACTCACTAATCATTCCATCAATCGAAATATTATTTCGTGATAGTATGTCTTGCGTACCTTCATGTGGTGGTTCACCGAGATTCCATTTACCTGTACCTCGTGAATACACCTTTATGTCGGTAATGTTGCGTTCTTGTAATCTTTGTCTCATGATGCCTTCAGCCATAGGTGAACGACAAATATTTCCAAGACAAACAAATGCTACTGAAATCATTGTGTACCTCCAAATTGTATAATCCTAATTCCCATTTTAAAGCTTTTTTAATCATTTCTAAAGGGCATTTATGATAAAAGTTTAACAAGATAGGTAATTTTGATAAAATAAAACGTAAAAAGAGGTGAGTACTGTGACAACAAGAAATGAACAAATGATTGAAGAAATTCGTGAAAAATTAAACTTGGTTAATCAAAGTTTAATTGATCCAGAAAAATATAAGACTGCGAATGAAGAAGAAGTGCAAGAAATCCATGAGTATGTTACTTCTAAAGATTCTTTTACTCCAAGTGAAACAGCGGCTATTGCAGATGCACTTGGACAACTTCGCAAATAAACAAAGGAGCGTGTTAATATGACAAATTTACAAGATAAGTTACAGCAATATGCGCAATTACTCGTAAATGTAGGTATGAATGTACAAAAAGGGCAACCGGTATTTATTCGTTCAAGTGTAGACGCATTAGAATTGACACATTACATAGTTGAAGCTGCTTATGAAAGAGGAGCTTCAGATGTTAAGGTTGAATATAGTGATGATCGGTTAACACGTTTGAAATTTGAACATGAATCGTTAGACCATTTTGAGAATAATGAAGTTAAAGCATATGAAGTAGAAAAAAGAATGGATTATGTTAATAGAGGTGCAGCAAACCTTGCGTTAATCACTCAAGATCCAGACTTATTGAACGGAATTGATAATGATAAATTAGGAACTTTCCAACGCGCATATTCAATTGCGTATAAAGGCTATATGGAAAAAAGTCAGAAAAATGAATTTCCATGGTGTGTTGCCGCATATCCTTCTAAAGCTTGGGCGAAACGTGTATACCCTGAGTTAAATGAGGGTGATGCATATGAGAAATTTATTGATGAAGTGTTAGATATTGTTCGTGTAGATGGCAATGATCCGGTTGAAAATTGGAAAAATCATGTTGCTAACTTAAGTAAACATGCAGAAAAATTACAAAGTAAACAATATAAAGCGCTACAATATATCTCTGAAGGTACAGATTTAGAAATAGGATTACCTGATGGCCATATCTGGGAAGATGCGACAAGCTATACAAGTAAAGGACAAAAATTTGTTGCCAATATTCCTACTGAAGAAGTGTTTACTGCACCACATAGAGCGAAAGTAAATGGTTATGTAACGAATAAATTGCCATTAAGCCATAATGGTAACATTATAGATGGCTTTAAACTTACGTTCAAAGATGGTGAAGTTATAGATTTTGAAGCAGCTCAAGGAGAAGCGGTATTAAGAGATTTATTAAATACTGATGATGGTGCCAAACGTTTAGGTGAAGTTGCATTAGTACCTGATGATTCCCCAATTTCAAATAGAAATACGATTTTCTATAATACGTTATTTGATGAAAATGCATCATGTCATGTTGCATTAGGTGCTGCATATGCATTTAACCTTCAAGGTGGTACAGAAATGACTACTGAAGAGAAAATAGAGAATGGACTAAATGATTCATTAATACATGTTGACTTTATGATTGGAAGTTCGGACTTAACAATATATGGCATTACACAAGATGGTAAAAAGGAATTAGTATTTGAAAATGGTAATTGGGCATAAATTCTAATAACTGAGATATAAACGATGATGAAAATTATAATGGGAAAAATTGAATTAAATCTTGTTTGTATAAATAATTTACAGATAGGTCATACGACTTAAAGAGGGGATATGAGTATATATGGGAAATCGAAAGAGTAAGCCAATGTCAGAAGGACGTAGTGTGAAGGCGTTACAAGTTTTTCCACAAGACACTAACCACCATCACACAATGTTTGGTGGAACTATGATGGCTAATATTGATCAAATTGCTGCTATTACAGCTATGAAACATAGTAATGCACAAGTGGTGACAGCGTCTACGGATTCTGTAGACTTCTTGAAGCCAATAAAAACAGGAGATGTTGTATCTTACGAAGCGATGGTCACATTTGCAGGCACATCATCTATGGAAGTATGTGTACAAATTATAATTGAAGATGTATTGAATAATGAACGTCATTTAGCAGCACTTAGTTTTTTAACATTTGTTGCATTGGATGATCAAGGTAAGCCTGTTGGAGTCCCAGACGTATATCCTGAATCTGAAACTGAAAAATGGTTCCATGATACGGCGCCTGCTCGCGTTAAACGACGTAAAGAACGTCGAACAGAGAGTAAAAACACAATAGAATTTTTGTCGAATGTACAAAAAATAGAATAAAGTATAGGTGTTAAATTCTTAAATGATGAAACTATCTACAGAACATTATTGTTTTGTAGGTAGTTTTTTTATATGTTGTGTTGTAAATCATTGTTTCGTAAAGCTCATCAAAGGTTTTTGATCATTAATGGGCTTGTTATTGATCGCTTATCTAGGGGGATGGATCGAGCATTGGTCTTGGCACTCACCCTAATCCCTCAGGTGTCTCGAAAACAAGACGAAGTGCATATATCATTACTACAAAAAAGAAGACACTTCGTATAATTTAATAAACATACTAAACTAAATTAACGAGGTGTCTTATGTATAAAAAATTTAAATATATCTCAATTAACTCTACCAATGGAAACTGTAATACTTATACCTAAAACCGACATCGCACCTATTGAATATCATTTAGTAGAAACAATTCCACAAAAATGTATGCAACCATTTCTATGGTGCTTCTTTTTATCATCCTAAAAGGATGTTAAAAGTCATCGAATTTATTTTAATCTGTAAGACGAATGTCTAGGCTCATGTAATATATTCACTTATAAATACTTATTATATATGATTTTATGTCATTGAATATATACGGTGCATTTGACGTTCTTTTTCTTTAAAGTCAGTGTTAGGGTAATACATATTTTTTACTAATACATTTGGACCCAAACAATTAAATTCTGAACAATGACAATTTAATGATTGTGCTAAAGGTGTTTGTAACCATTGATTAAAGACATCTGGTAATTTATCTGATTTGATATTAGAAATAGTTCCATTTTCATCACCAAAGTCAGTCACAATGACATTACCAGTAAACACATTGACATTTAATCTGTTTCGTCCGTCAGGATCATTTCTCATAGTAACATTTTCAGTATCACGTAATCGTTGAAGTAATGCTTGGTCTTGTTCATCATTGATACAAGGGTAAATAGGCAATGTACCAAATAACATCCAAGTATTAGGATCACGAAAGTCTAATAAATGATGAATTGCTTTTTTCATATCAGCTAATGGTAAGACTTCTAATTGACTGGCAAAATCAGCAGGATACATCGGATGTATTTCATGGCGACTACATTTCATATCATTTACAATTTCTTGATGTATTTTTTCTAAATGGGGTAAGGTACTTTGGTTTAACATTGTTTCTGCAGATATAAACATACCTTGTTCAGACAATGTACGTGCATTAGTAATCATTTGATCGTATAACTTTAATTTAGCTTTGATTGGTGGTTGTTTTTCCATTGCTCCAAAGCCAACATCGGTGAATGTATCAATTGTTCCCCAATTGTGAGAGATGTGCATTACATCAATATATTCTGCAATGTCTAAATATCTATCTAATGGCAATGTTAAGTTTGAGTTCATTTGGACATAGATGCCACGATCATAGGCATATTTTAACAATGGTTTAACAACATTTCTTATAGATTTTTTAGAGAACATTGGCTCTCCACCAGTAATTGACATCGTTTTTAGGTGTGGGATTTCATCTAATCTGCGATAAATCAAATCCATTGGTAATGGGTCAGGGTCCGTTGTTTGTAATGTATAGCCTACAGCACAATGGCTGCAACGCATATTACATAAATTAGTTGTCGTAAATTCTATATTACTCAACGTCAATTGATTATGTGCCTGAATATCGTTATATGATTCCCAAGGGTCGTTAGTAATCGTGATAGGTTTTTTAGTATTCACACTATAGGTGTTTAGCATTATTAAAACTTCCTTCTTTTTGCTTTTCTATATTTAAATGAATTGATTAGCGGTTATCATGTACAGATTGAACATTTATCATTACTAATAGCTACTTATAATGAATTAAATTTTATGTAGTAATCATTATAGGTATATAAATGATTATGATAATAGTACTAATTCTTCTATTTTACTATAAATATTATTCAGACTATACCTATTTTTGTCAAATTCATGTTAGGATTAACATATCTTATATAAAGGAGTTCCTTACAAAATGAATGAAAACCAAACAATTGATCAAATTAAAACAAGATTAGAAAAATTCATTGATGACATTGATCATGTAAACCCTGATGAAGTTAGAGTGGAAGATATTGATGAATGGATCGGACTTTTAGATCAATTAGAGGAAAAAGTTAAAACAGTATCTAAATCAAATGATCAATAGTATCTATAGGTATTCAGATTTGTTTAATAATGTTTAAATCACTTTACTTTTGTCTATATAAAATATAGAACATAAAAGAGAAAGGTGATATTACATGGCTAAAAAAGTAGCAGTTATTGTAACTGATGAATTTGAAGATATTGAATTAACAAGTCCACAAGAAGCAATTGAAGAGGCAGGTCATGAAGTCGTTATTATTGGAGATGAAGCAAATAGTGAAGTCGTTGGGAAACATGGCGCAAAAGCCACTGTTGATTTAAGTATTGCCGATGCAAAACCAGAAGACTATGATGGTTTATTAATCCCAGGTGGTTTCTCACCAGACCATTTACGTGGTGATTCTGAAGGTAGATACGGTACATTTGCTAAGTACTTCACTAAAAATGACGTGCCAACATTTGCTATATGCCATGGTCCACAAATATTAATTGACACAGATGATTTAAATGGTCGTACACTTACTGCTGTATTAAATGTACGTAAAGACTTATCTAACGCTGGTGCGCAAGTAGTCGATGAATCAGTAGTAGTTGATAAAAATATCGTAACAAGCCGTACACCAGACGATTTAGACGATTTCAATAGAGAAATCGTTAATCAACTAAATGACTAGTTATAACGTAAACACAGTGTTTGATAATTATTTAAGTCATCACTTTTAAATCAATTTGAGTCTGGGACATAAATGCCCAGCATTAAGCCCATCAAAGATTTTTAATCTTTGATGGGCTTGTTATTGCTTGCATACCTTGATAACTTGAGGCTGGGTCAATTCTCGGTCTCGACACGCATCCTACTTTCTCAGGTATCTCGTAAACAATACTCAGTTCTTATATATTGTTACTACAAAAAATAAGACGCTTTATATTGAAGTAATTGAGACAGAAATTATCACTGAGATAAACTAAGTATTGAAAAAACGAGTTAAGTAATGAAGAATTAAGTAAAATTACAAATCATTAACAGTAAAAATTATCGATTTTAATTTAGTCTGAAAGACTAATGTCCTAGACTGTTTTATTAATTAATTTGATTAAAGCAAAAATGTTATTTTCTATTAAATAGTAGAGAGTGACATTTTTTTATTTGCTCACTAAGTAAAAATAACTATTTATTTGAAGTAAATCTATTCATTTGAAAGCTTTTTAAAACTTGATATTGAGATATTCATACACCTTGCGACTGATTTTTGTACTTTCTTGTAGATAAACGTTTAAACTCTTGTTAAACTCACTTATAATATAGTGAGAGCAATATAAAGGAGCTGCCGCATGAAAAGAAGCGATCGTTACAAGCAATCCACAATGCAGTCAAAAGAGAAAAATTATAATCAGCCCTATCACAACACTTATGTTCAACCGGTGAGTAAACCGCAGAAAAAGAAAAAAGGTAGGGGTTTAATATTCAAAATATTATTACCAATCGTATTAATCTTCGCAATTTTTATAGGTGTTATGTATGCCTTATCTTTGCAAGCAAATGTTGATGACTTAAAGAGTATAGAAGATAAATCAAGTTATGTATCTGCTGCAGACATGCCTAACTACACTAAAGGTGCATTTGTAGCAATGGAAGATGAACGCTTTTACAAACACCATGGCTTTGATTTCAAAGGTACTTCTCGAGCATTATTTTCAACTTTAAGTGACAATAATGTTCAAGGTGGTAGTACATTAACACAACAAGTTGTTAAAAATTATTTTTATGATAACGAACAATCCATCACACGTAAAATTAAAGAATTGTTTGTAGCGCATAGAGTTGAAAAGACATATGATAAGGATCAAATTTTAAGTTTTTACGTAAATAATATTTACTTTGGAAGTAATCAATATACAGTTGAATCAGCCGCTAATCATTATTTTGGCACAACAACGAATAAGAATAATTCAAATTTACCGCAAATTACTGTGTTACAAAGTGCAATGTTAGCCAGCAAGGTGAATGCACCTAGCGTATATGATTTAAATGATATGTCAGATAATTTTATTAATAGAGTTAAAGTTAATTTAGAAAAAATGAAACAGCAAAACTATATTACTGAAGAGCAATATCGTACAGCTATTGAACAATTAGGTGTATAAGTAGAAACTCAACATCTCACGTAGGTGTTGAGTTTTTTGTATCAATAATTTCAATATATAAAATTGTAATTTATAATAGGAAAGGTGGAACAGTATATATAGCTAATGAGGTAATATTTTTTTGAAATAAAGCTTAAAAAAACATTATAATAGTCACTATAATTCCATTCATATGTGATATAAGTTATTCTTATTAAGTGGAGTGAGTAAAATGCCGAAAATCACAAAAATAGAAGTGCAAAAAAACAATAAAGAACGATTCAATTTATACTTAGATGAAGCATTTGAAATGGGAATAGATGTTGATACTTTTGTCCAATTCAATTTGAAAAAAGGTCAAATCTTAGAAGCGAGTGATATGGAAAAGATTCAAAAATACGAGTCATATCGACAGGCTTTAAATGCAGCAATACAATACCTTTCTTATAGAAAAAGAACTGAATTTGAAGTACAACAATATCTAGTTAAGAAAGAATTTTCTGAAATGGTAATAGCTAAAGTAATTGATTATTGTCATAAAGAAAAGCTAATTGATCATAATGATTTTGCAAATAGTTTAAAAAATACAATGATTTTGACTACTGACAAAGGTCCTGGGGTATATAAACAGAAGTTGCATCAATCTGGTATTGAAAAATCAATTATAGATGAATACGGCCAACTATATGAAGCGGAACAACCTTTGGAAGATATTCTGAAATTAGCTAATAAAATTTGGAATCAAAAAAAGGGACCAAGTATTAAAAGAAAAGAAAAATTAACGCAATCACTATTACAAAAAGGCTATTCCTTTGAAAAGATAAAAGAAGTTATGTCTGAAATGGATTTTTCACAATCTAAAGAAGAGGTTGATCTATTAATACAGAAAGATTTAGAAAAAGTTTATAATAAAAATACGAGAAAATATACGGGTAGTCAATTGATCAATAAGACAATAGAAGGTCTTATGAGAAAAGGTTATACCTATGATAAAATCAAGTCAAAGTTAGAAGAGAGTGGTATCAGTAGTGGAACAGAAGAAATTGAGTGAGATGAGTGAAATTGAATTAAGACATGAAATTCAAGGTTATAAAGAAAAAATGAGAAAAGCTGAGATGAATGGCATTTTAAATGAATATGACGTCTATCAAAGTAAAGTCATTGTGGCCGAAAGCTATTTAGTTGATAGAACTAAAATAGAAATAGGTAAAATTTATAAATTAAATGATGGTACAGATAGTTATTTTAAGGTGGAACGTCTAAAGGGCATATTTGCATGGGGATTTAGAATTAATAGTTCAGAACCTGAAGAAGGATTGCCAGTAGCATTATTAAAATTGTAGAAGGATGACGATAGAATGGGTAGTTCAATTATTTTAAAGTTACTTAATGTAACGCATTATTATAGAAATAAACAATCTAAAAAATGGTATCTACCTTTTGGTTATGATGCTGAAGATATAGAATTGAATAATATTAACCTACATATCTATCAAGGTGAGGCTTTAGGTATTATTGGTGAACCAGAATCTTCTAAAGAACGTGTCGGTCGTATTTTGAGTGGTGAAATTAAACCTGATAAAGGTAAGGTTGTAAGAAAGACTGATTTATTTTATGCAGATATGCAAGATAGGTCGATGCAAGATAATACTGTACTTGATTATGTGAAAAATGCGGTATTATTATTTCCATATAAAGCATCTGAACATAAAGTGGAACAGATTTTAAAATATGCTCATTTAACAGAAGCGGAAACGACGAAGATAAATGAATTAACGGATGAAGCATATGCGCGTCTATTATTTACGTTGGCGCGTACATCTAATGCTAATATTCTTATCTTTAACCAAGTTATCACACATTTAGATGAGACATTTTTTGAGCGTGCAATTGAATTAACGGATGAATACATAAGCAAGAGTTTAACTATGGTCATGATAGAGGATGATGTCGAACGTGTTGCAAGAACGAGTAATTATATAGCATGGTTCTCACATGGTCAATTAAGAAAGGAAGGCTCACTGAAACAAGTCCTACCGCTTTATAGAGATCATGAAATTGATCGTACTTCTTTAGAAACAGCTGAGGAAAAAGAAAATTTTGATGTGGACTGGAAAAAATCTAGGGCACGTATACCTGAATTAACATATAACTTTAGACGCGTTGAACGTTATAATCATGTAAGACCACCAGTTTCGTTATATAGATTTTGGAGTTTAATCAGTATATTTTTAATAGGGCTGATCATAATGGCTCTTTTAATGTTCAATGACATTGGTAAATTAAATATTAACCAAAATATTGATCAGTCTACAATTCAAAACCAACATAAAAACCCATATGAAGAAAAGCTAGCGTATGGAATTGTACTTGCTGATTCTGTGAAATTAGATAGCATGCAGAATACTGCTGCAAAGACAGTTGCTAAATATGGATTTGTTACGATAACAGGAGAAAATACAAAATATTACCGTGTGGTAGTAGATAACAAGAATTATAGAATTGCGAAAAACAAATTACGTTATTTTGATCCAGCAGGTTTATTTGAATCACATAGTTTTAAAAGTATAGCACCATATATGCATAAAAATTATAGTAACTATAATGAATTTTTTAACAGTCACTTACATAAAAAGCATGGCAAAGTGACAGATTCGTTAGTACCAGAAACTGATAAAGATAATCGATTTGTTGTACCAATTGTACAACAGCCAATAGCAATGATTTTCAATGATCAAAATAAATTAACAGGCTTTACTATTCCGATAAAGGATAAAGATAAATTGAAAAAGAAATTTGATATTGAAGGTGACTTCTGGATTACTAAATCAGGTGACGGTTACTATATGGCAGATTTAAAAAATAATAAATGGTTATATATTGAATTGTAGGTGTGAATAATGATAGATAGTTTGATTAATTTTTATAAAAATATACCATATCTGTTAAAACATGTTTTGGTACGTTTTAAAGAAAGATGGATATGGTTTGTTGCGCCATTCGTTGCTAGCATTATTATCTTATTAATTATGATGTTGGTATTTAAAATGAATAACACAGAAGAAATAAAACAAGCGCGTGCGTATTATCGATTAGCAGCACTTACAAGCTTTTCTTTTATGTGGATAACGATTTACCAAGTTTATTTGATTTATAAGAAAGATTACTTCATTAGTAAGTTATATAATATAAATCCGATTTTCCAAAATATTATTATTACTATAGCGTCTAGTATCTTAATGTTTATTTCACTTATTATTATCATTTTTGCGACGCCAGTTAATATAGAAAGCTCTGTTATTTCCACATTATATTATGTGATAATGGCTTTAATATTCATGGTTGTTGTATCAACTATTATGGGTTTAATTTCTATATTAACGACGAAATTAAATTTAATATATTACATTATTTCAGCGATAACATTTTTTATTGTGCCAATTATTTTTATTCCAACTACAAATGAAGGTATTGTGACACATATTTTAATGTTAAACCCGGTATATTATCTTATTGAGGGCGTTTCCCAGTCAGTCGTTTTAGGCGCGTTGAGTTTAAATAATTTACCATATCATATTTACTTCTATTTATTTATTGGATTGTTATGTGTCATTATATATGCTTTGTATCGTACAATTGCTAATAAAAAATATATATTTTTTACACGTAAACAACAAAAAATAGCTAGCCAAACTGAAATTAATGATGAAGATTCTGAAGCAGTTCAAAATTCAAATCCTTCTTAATAGATACGTAATTAAAAAAATAACCCTTAGCTATCATTGTCAACGACTTAGACAAGATAGTTAAGGGTTATTTTAATTGCAAAATCTAACTTAGCATTCTAAAACAAATAGCAAATTGTTATTTTGCAAAAAGTTTTTTTTGCAGTTTATCTTCACTAAATACCCAACCAATATAGGAATGATCGATATTATTTTCCGAATCTAGATGTGCGATGGCAACAAAAGAATAATGTCCGTTTTTTAAATAACGTAAATCAATCAAACGAATTTCAGTAGTACCATCATCATTTTTAGTCGCTTGCCAACGATAAATAGAAGAAAAGTTTAAAAAAGTTTTAATGTTTTTATCGTTTTTTACATAGTCCATTAAATCGTCACTTGGAAAAGGATGACGTTTTGATTTATCACTAAATACAATGTTTCTACTAAAACTTCGACCAACGTAATCATATGACTCTGTTTGAATAGCCACGCGCCACTCAAAAAATTTCATGGTAGGTGCAACGAATACTTTGACCGGTTGATGCTCTTGTTGTATTTGTTGCAGTGCACGTTTTTTAATAATTGCTTGCATTCGAAACCGAATTATATAATATATAACAAGTACGCCAATTAAAGGGAAAAACACAGCAAAAGGATGTAATCCAATTACCCAAAGTGCAATGCCAATACACCATATTACAAAAATAATTGGATCGAATGTATTAATGACGCTAAGTTGAATCCATTTATTCGTAATAGGTCTCAATGCCTGTGTACCATATGAGTTGAATATATCTACAAATACATGTAAAAAAACTGCGAGTTGCGCCCATAACCATATGTGAGTGATATCAACATTTTTAAAGAATGTGAAGATAAATAATGCTATTAATAGAGGCCATAATATTGTAAAAGGGATTGAATGTGTGATACCTCTATGATTTGATATATAAGTTGCATTATCTTTTAGCTTTAGCACTGTATCACCGTCAGGGATGAGGGAGCCGACTACTAAAGTTGTTGCAGTTGCTGCAAAAGACCCAGCCATTGCAGGATCTTGAGTTGCTAAAGCGGTTAAGCCTATGCCCATGACAATATGTGTAGCTGTGTCCATAATGTTTCACTCATTTCGTATCAATGTTACATTTATTATAATCGAATTTTTAAAATAATAAAAATATCCCAACTAATTACAAGAAAAAAATTACGTGAAAAATAGAAAGAGATGTGTGTGATGTTTAAAGAAAATGAATTTAAAACGAATTTAGTTACATGGTTTGATGAAAATCAACGTGAAATGCCTTGGAGAGAAACATCCAATCCATATTATATATGGTTGAGCGAAGTGATGTTACAACAAACACAAGTAAAAACAGTTATAGATTATTATCTTAGATTTACGAAAAGGTTTCCCACAATTGAAGATTTAAGTAACGCACATGAAGATGATGTATTAAAATACTGGGAAGGATTGGGCTACTATAGTAGGGCTAGAAATTTTCATACAGCAATTAAAGAAGTCGCTGATAAATTTCAGGGGAAAGTGCCTGATGACCCACAACAATTTGCCGATTTAAAAGGTGTAGGACCATATACACAAGCTGCGGTTATGAGCATTGCATTTAACCAACCATTGGCGACGGTTGATGGAAATGTCTTTAGAGTTTGGTCTAGGTTAAATAATGACTACAGGGATACCAAATTACAGTCAACAAGAAAAGCATTTGAACAAGAATTATTACCATATGTACAAAATGAATCTGGTACATTTAATCAAGCGATGATGGAATTAGGGGCACTCATTTGTACACCTAAAGCGCCACTCTGTCTATTTTGTCCGGTTCAAACACAGTGTGAAGCATTTGAGAAAGGGACTGTATTGGAATTACCTGTCAAAACAACAAAAGTAAAGAAAAGACATATAAAGCAACATGTTTATATCGTAAAAAATGAAAATAATGAATATTTAATTGAACAACGAACACAAAAATTACTTAATCAAATGTGGGAATTTCCAATGTATGAGGCTGAAAGTAATGAAAGTATACAGCAAACGTTAGGACAGGAAATTTCATTTAATGAAAAACCTGTATATACATTAAAACATCAATTCACTCACATTACATGGGATATATCAGTGTTTGTTGCAGAATCAACGATAACGAAAAATTCACTTGTATTACCTGAAAATATGACCTGGATGAAACTTACAGATAAAGCATCATATAACTTTCCAGTAAGTATGACTAAAATTTATAATCATATTTGTCAGTCAGAGTAGGTCTAAACTCGTTGCAAGAAACAAAGATATGTTATAATTTAACTTGTGAAATCTAAGAAAAGGTGGTGTGGAGCATGGTTAAAGAATCCATACCTAAAGAAGGACAGACGATAAAGATTCAAAGTTATAAACATGATGGTAATATTCATCGTGTGTGGTCTGAAACTACTATATTAAAAGGTACGGATCATGTTGTTATCGGTGGAAATGATCATACTTTGGTCACTGAAAGCGATAGTAGAACATGGATAACGAGAGAACCAGCGATTGTTTATTTTCATTCTGAATATTGGTTTAATGTGATATGTATGTTTAGAGAAGATGGTGTATATTACTATTGCAATCTTTCGTCACCCTTTGTGTGTGATGAAGAAGCGTTAAAATATATCGATTATGATTTAGACATAAAGGTTTATCCAAATGGCAAATATCATTTGCTAGATGAAGATGAATATGAACAACATATGAAACAAATGAATTATTCATCTGATATTGATGAAATATTAAGACGTAATGTCGATATTTTACAACAATGGATAGAACAAAAGAAAGGGCCTTTTGCTCCCGACTTTATCAAAGTGTGGCGTGAGAGATATAAGAAAGTAAGAAATTATTAAGCATATTTAATGAGATAAGTTAGATAATCATTTATAGTAATATAGGTATGTCTTACAAAATGTAGTTATGCTATATTTTGTAAAAAATATAACTGTAATCGCTAGCGTAATGATTAACTAACTAAGATAATGCGTTTACAACAGCCTTAGTTGAATTTCAACTTGGGCTGTTTCATTTGTAATAATATTTTTGGGGGGAAATGTATTATGATTCGCAGATATTTAAAGTTTGTGCAACCATATAAATGGCGAATCATTGCTACAATTATTATTGGTATTATTAAATTTGGTATCCCTATGTTAATTCCGTTATTAATTAAATTTGTTATTGATGATGTAATAAATAACGGTGACATATCGACACCAGAAAAATTCACAAGATTATCTATTGCTCTGGGTATAGCAGCATTTATTTTTGTGATTGTCAGACCACCAATAGAATTTTTAAGGCAATATTTGGCACAATGGACAAGTAACAAAATTTTGTACGATATTAGAAAGAAATTATATAACCATTTACAAGCATTGAGCGCTCGTTTTTATGCTAATAACCAAGCAGGGCAAGTTATTTCAAGGGTGATTAATGATGTAGAACAGACAAAAGATTTTATACTTACTGGCTTAATGAATATCTGGCTAGACTGTATAACAATTGTGATTGCACTCAGTATTATGATGTTTTTAGATGTGAAATTGACATTGGCAGCAATCGTAATCTTCCCGTTCTATATTTTAACTGTTTATTTTTTCTTTGGCCGTTTGAGAAAGTTAACACGTAAGAGATCTCAAGCACTAGCAGAGGTTCAAGGATTTTTACATGAACGAGTTCAAGGTATGTCTGTCATTAAGAGTTTTGCTATTGAAGATAATGAAGAGAAAAATTTCGATAGACATAATAGACACTTTTTAGATCGTGCGTTTAAACATACTAGATGGAATGCCTACTCATTTTCAGCAATTAATACTGTGACAGATATTGGTCCAATTATCGTAATCGGCGTGGGTGCGTATTTTGCGATTACAGGAAATATTACAGTTGGTACTTTGGCTGCATTTGTGAGTTACTTAGAACAACTATTTGGACCGCTCCGTCGATTAGTTTCTTCATTTACAACATTAACTCAAAGTTTCGCGTCTATGGATCGTGTATTTCAATTAATGGATGAAGGATACGATATAAAAAATAAAAAAGGCGCATTACCAATTGAAATTAAAAAAGGTCATATCGAACTAGATCATGTTAGTTTCAAATATAACAGTGATGAATCTACTATATTAAACAATATAAACCTTGATATTAAACAAGGTGAAACAGTAGCATTTGTTGGTATGAGTGGTGGAGGTAAATCAACCTTAATTAATTTGATACCGAGATTCTATGATGTTTCTGATGGTGAAATCCGCATTGATGGTACAAATATTAAGTCTTATCTTACGGGTAGTTTAAGAAACCAAATTGGTTTAGTGCAACAAGATAATATATTATTTTCTGATACAATCAAAGAAAATATTTTACTTGGGCGACCAGATGCAACTGATGAAGAAGTGATAGCAGCAGCTAAAATGGCGAATGCTCACGACTTTATCATGGATTTATCTGAAGGATATGACACTGAAGTTGGTGAAAGAGGCGTAAAATTATCAGGTGGTCAGAAGCAAAGAGTTTCAATTGCACGTATATTCTTGAATAATCCACCAATTATTATTCTAGATGAAGCGACAAGTGCATTAGATTTAGAAAGTGAAGCCATTATTCAAGATGCGTTAAACGTATTAAGTAAAGATCGTACAACGTTAATTGTGGCTCATAGATTATCTACCATTACACATGCTGATAAAATTGTGGTTATTGAAAATGGAGAAATTGTTGAAGGTGGTAATCACGAAACCTTATTGAGTAAAAAAGGTGCGTATGAACATTTATACAGTATACAAAATCTTTAACAATATATAGAAGAAACCCCAAACACTAATAGTTAAGTTAGTGTTTGGGGTTCTTTTGTTATAAGTCAAAATCTTCTGCCTCAATATCAATTTCATTGTCATTACGATGATAAGAAAAGAAACTGATACGCAATCGGTCGAGATGTTCGAGTATATATCGGTATTCTTCGATTGCTGCAATGATTTGCATTATATTTGCATATGAATATTCTGTTTGATAAGGCGATTTAATAATTTCCTTCTGAAAGGCATCCATTAAATCTTTCTTTTGTGGATTTTCAATTTGACTATCTAATTGACCTACATCATATCTTGCTCTTTTGGATAGACTGACAAATATTTGCTCATGATATGCAATAAGCGTATCAATTTCTAACTTTATTTGTAGTAATAATTCGTGGTTGAGATTGTGCAAGTCATTTTGATAGCGATTCATTCTCTTTAATACTTCATACGCTTGTCTAGTACTACGAACGACTTCTTTAAATAGTATCTTCTTCCTATTTTGCGAAAAGACTTGCTTCTTGGTCCATGGATTTTCCTCTTCGTAATAACCAAATACCTGTTCTAATCTATTGATACGCTTACTAATCAATCCTCTATCTTCTTTAATGTTCTGATATTCAGAAGTATCATTCAAGACTAATTTAAACCACACGAATATGTCAGAGCATATGTTTTGAGAATTATAGTATATTTTCGATTCAAACTTTGGTGGTAAAAATAACAGATTAACAACAGATGAACTTAAGACGCCAATCATAACAAGTACGAAACGATAAAATGCAGATATATAAAAGTTTCCAGTGTGCTGTCCCATAATTATCAATGCTGTCACACTCGCTAAAGTCGCCACATGTGCGAGGTTAAATCGGAATAATATAGCTATTAATAAGATGACAGTGACTCCTAATATGACTACGTTATTACCAAACACTGTAACCATAGCTACAGCTAATAAAGCTCCTACTACATTACCAAGTGCTTGTTCTGATACAATCTTTAGCGATCGATAGACACTTGGTTGCATTGCGACTACTGCACTGACTCCAGCAATTGCTTTTAATCCAGCTTCATTAGGTAGTAGAGAAGCGATAAACAAAGCAAGTATAATAGCTATACCTGTTTTGAGAATACGAGCTCCTAATTTCAAATGTACCGCTCCTTCATCATAAAATATTATTTTTTATTTATACTTGTTATACAACGATTGTCGATAAAATTCAAGTTTATTTCATTTGGCTAAATGCATAGTCAGCAGCAGCTAAAGTTTGGTCAATTTCTTTTTCAGTATGTTCTGTAGTTAAGAACCATGCCTCAAATTTGGAAGGTGCTAAATTAATCCCTTGATTCAACATTAATTTAAAGAATTTTGCAAAGGCTTCTCCATCTGAATTCTCTGCTTGATCATAGTGTGTTACTTTTTCATCTGTAAAATAGAGTGTCAATGCGCCATAGACTCTATTTACTGTTGCAGTAATGTTATGTTTACTAATTAATTCATTTAATCCATCTTCTAATCTTTTACCTAAATTATCAAGGTGTTCATAAACACCATCTTGTTCAAGAACTTCTAATAAAGCTATGCCAGCTTTCATTGAAAGAGGGTTACCTGCCATTGTACCAGCTTGATAAGCAGGGCCTAAAGGTGCAACTTGCTCCATAATGTCTTGTTTACCACCATATCCGCCGATAGGAAGTCCGCCTCCGATGATTTTTCCAAAAGCAGTTAAATCAGGATAAACTTTATATAAATCTTGGGCACCGCCGTAATGGAATCTAAATGCTGTGATAACTTCATCATAAATTACTAAACTACCATTATTATGTGTAAGTTCATTAACTTGTTCTAGAAAACCTGGTTTTGGTTCCACCATACCAAAGTTTCCTACTATTGGTTCAACTAATACACAAGCTATATCATCTCCCCAATATTCCAATGCTTCTTTATATGATTCAATATCATTGTAAGGAACTGTAATTACTTCCTTTGCAACACTTTCAGGAACACCTGCAGAGTCAGGGGAACCTAATTGGGATGGCCCACTACCAGCAGCTACTAATACTAGATCTGAATGTCCATGATATTGACCAGCAAATTTCACAATTTTATTACGCTTAGTATATGCTCGAGCTACTCTGATTGTGGTCATCACAGCTTCTGTTCCAGAATTAACAAATCTTATTTTTTCTAAAGAAGGAATTGCATCGCGTAATTTTTTAGCAAAATCAATTTCTAGTTCTGTAGGGGTACCATATAACACACCAGAAGCAGCCTGTTCTTGAATTGCTTTAGTAATATGTGGATGTGCATGACCAGTAATGATAGGTCCGTATGCCTGTAGATAGTCAATATATTTATTTCCATCAACATCAAATAAGAAAGGACCTTGTCCAGAACGCATCATTACAGGAGCGCCACCTCCAACGGCTTTATATGAGCGAGAAGGTGAGTTCACCCCTCCTAATATATATTCATTAGATGCTTGTTGAAGTCTTTCACTTTCAGTAAAATTCATTAATATCAACCTCTTTTAATTTTATATTTTCGCCTATTATCGTATCATAAAATTAATAATAAACAGAATAGGGTGAGTTTGATGTTGAAAAAAGGCGATATGTTTCCACAATTTAAATTAGAAAATCAAAATGGTGAAGTTATTTCTAATGAAACAATTAAAGGTAATAAGACAGTACTTTACTTCTATCCGAGAGATAATACACCTACTTGTACTACGGAGGCTTGTGACTTTAGAGATAACTTGGCTAGCTTTAATGAACTAGGTGTTAATGTATTTGGTATTAGTGGTGATAGTAAGAAAAAACACCAAAACTTTATTGAAAAATTAGGGTTAAATTTTGATTTGCTAGTTGATGAAGATTTCCAATTATCCAAAGCTACAGGTGTTTATCAATTGAAGAAATCATTCGGTAAAGAATCTATGGGAATTGTTCGAACAACATTTATATTAGATGAAGAAGGAAAAGTCATAGATGTTATTGAAAAAGTAAAAGTAAAAACACAGATGGAAACACTTAAGAATATATTGGGGTGATGTTAGGTGAAAGTCGTGAGTTTGAAAAGATTAGGAGATTTGGAACAAGAGCTGACAAATCGGTTTCCAGATGTCGAATTTCTTTTTACTAAAGGTGTAAATGAAATTGCTAAATCTGATAGATCAACGCTCGATATTTTAATTGGCTATGATAGCAACTTAGATGAAAGCTTTTTAACTGAATGTCCAAACTTAAAATGGATAGCATGGTATGCAACGGGTGTTAATAAACTGCCGTTAAATTATATAGCTAATCAAAATATTTTACTGACAAATGGTAAAGGAATTCATGCAAAACAAATGGCAGAGTTTATTACTGCCTTCATCTTAGATGATTATAAAAAAATGAGAACTTCATATATAAACCAACAAAATAAAGTATATGATTCCAAACTAACAGCTGATAGAGTGGGTAAACAAACCGTACTTTTTTTAGGTACAGGAACAATTGCTCAAAGAACAGCGCATGTGTTACAAGCTTTAGATATGAATATCCTAGGTATTAATACTACAGGGCATAAAGTAAATGGCATTAATAAGACCTATGCATTAAAGGAGTTATTGAGTGTATTACCGGAAGCGGATATAGTAGTTAACACATTGCCAGAAACAGCGAACACGATTCATCTATTAACAAGTGAGCATTTCTCACAAATGAAAAATACAGCATTATTTATAAATGTTGGTAGAGGATCCATTGTTAAAGAAGATATATTGATTAAAGTGTTAAAGGATAGCGTAATAAGACATGCTTATCTGGATGTTTTTGAGAAAGAGCCTTTAACGCAACAAAATGAGCTGTTTAATTTATCAAATGTAACTATAACTGCTCATATAACAGGCAATGGAAAGGAAAACTTCCAAGAAGCTACAGATTTATTTACAAAGAATCTAACTCATTTTCTCAATAACAACCATCTAATTGAGAATGAAGTTGATGCGAAACAAGGTTATTAATGGATTATAATGTTTGTATATTGACATATTCCTTAATTAGAAGTTATATTTATATTAAGTAATAATAATTATTAAATAGAAAGATGGTGAACGATATGAGTGCAGAGATGGACACAATTGAACATGAGTTAGAAGATTCAATAGCATCTTTAAGAAATGCAGGGATTAGAATCACACCTCAAAGACAAGCAATATTAAAGTATCTTATTGCATCAGAGACACATCCTACTGCTGACGAAATTTATCAAGCACTTTCACCTGATTTTCCAAATATTAGTGTTGCGACAATATATAATAACTTACGTGTCTTTAAGGATATTGGACTCGTTAAAGAATTGCCTTATGGTGATTCCTCTAGCCGATTTGACTTTAATACACATAATCACTACCATGTGATCTGTGAGAGTTGTGGTAAGATTGTAGACTTCCATTATCCACAGTTAGATGAAGTGGAACAATTAGCACAACATGTAACAGACTTTAATGTTACGCATCACCGAATGGAAATTTATGGACTATGCAAAGATTGCCAAGATAAAAAGTAAGAGTAACATCGTTATAAATAACTAATTATAGAAGAAACACGTCTCAATTTGATTGATTCGTGTTTTTTTTAATTTCAAAATTTATAGCAATTAAAGTTGCTGCTGAATTAAACAGGGTAGTGATTTTGAATATTTATAATACGAAAATTAAAACCTTTTTAAAATAATGATGCTTAAAATCATGAAAATGAGGTAAAATATAAGCAATATAGCCACAAATATTTACACTATTTTAAATCTATGTACATATTATCGATAATTAGTAATTACAAAGGTAAAATTAAACCTAAAAATATTGATAAATATGATTGACGATTACGAATTCTCTTGATATTATATAAAAGTCGTCAAAACAAGGCGGCGAACGAATTTAACTTCTCAAACAAATATTTAAAAAGTGTAAATTTGACACTTGTTAATGTGATTGAAAGGTTATACAATATTAAATGTTGAGTTAACAAACGCAACAAACTTAATAAAATAAAAAAAGAAATTTATTCTTGACTTAATAAAAACTTAATGTTAAAATAAATTCTTGTAACACAT
>NZ_JBUQDQ010000026.1:0-877 GCF_055179755.1 Staphylococcus sp. TCBT05
GAGCTTAACTTCTGTGTTCGGCATGGGAACAGGTGTGACCTCCTTGCCATTGTCACCAGACAATGAAATGTATTAAATTATACATTCAAAACTAGATAGTAAGTAAAATATAATTACCAATCAAAACGGTTTATAAAATTGATTAAGTCTTCGATCGATTAGTATTCGTCAGCTCCACGTATCGCTACGCTTCCACCTCGAACCTATTAACCTCATCATCTTTGAGGGATCTTATAACCGAAGTTGGGAAATCTCATCTTGAGGGGGGCTTCATGCTTAGATGCTTTCAGCACTTATCCCGTCCATACATAGCTACCCAGCGATGCCGTTGGCACGACAACTGGTACACCAGAGGTATGTCCATCCCGGTCCTCTCGTACTAAGGACAGCTCCTCTCAAATTTCCTACGCCCACGACGGATAGGGACCGAACTGTCTCACGACGTTCTGAACCCAGCTCGCGTACCGCTTTAATGGGCGAACAGCCCAACCCTTGGGACCGACTACAGCCCCAGGATGCGATGAGCCGACATCGAGGTGCCAAACCTCCCCGTCGATGTGAACTCTTGGGGGAGATAAGCCTGTTATCCCCGGGGTAGCTTTTATCCGTTGAGCGATGGCCCTTCCATGCGGAACCACCGGATCACTAAGTCCGTCTTTCGACCCTGCTCGACTTGTAGGTCTCGCAGTCAAGCTTCCTTATGCCTTTACACTCTATGAATGATTTCCAACCATTCTGAGGAAACCTTTGAGCGCCTCCGTTACTCTTTAGGAGGCGACCGCCCCAGTCAAACTGCCCATCTGACACTGTCTCCCACCATGATAAATGGTGCGGGTTAGAAATCCAACACAGCGAGGGTAGTATCCCACCAACGCCT
>NZ_JBUQDQ010000027.1:0-968 GCF_055179755.1 Staphylococcus sp. TCBT05
GATTCCGACGGAATTTCTCGTGTTCCGCCGTACTCAGGATCCTCCTAGGTGTCTTCCACATTTCGTCTACGGGGTTTTTACCCTCTTTGACTGACTTTTCCAAGTCATTCGACTATCTGAAAGAACGACCATATTGGAGTCCTACAACCCCAACAAGCAAGCTTGTTGGTTTGGGCTTTTCCCGTTTCGCTCGCCGCTACTCAGGGAATCGAATTTTCTTTCTCTTCCTGCAGGTACTTAGATGTTTCAGTTCTCTGCGTCTACCTCGAATGTGCTATGTATTCACACAATCGTAACATCCTATTAAAGATGCTGGGTTCCCCCATTCGGAAATCTCTGGATCATAGCTTACGTACAGCTCCCCAAAGCATATCGGTGTTAGTCCCGTCCTTCATCGGCTCCTAGTGCCAAGGCATCCACCGTGCGCCCTTATTCACTTAACCTTATCAACCTTGCGGTTGGGTTTTGATCCTTCTTCTAGCGATAGAAGTTAGATCAAGAAAATAAGCAATTGAACTTATTAAAAAACTCATTCAACGCGGTGTTCTCGGTTTGTATTACTTACATTTACTTCAAATATCCAGTTTTCAATGAACAAAAGTGTTTGAGAGTAAACCTCTCAAAACTGAACAAAGTAAAAACAAATTGTGTAGTCTCCGTAATATTCCTTAGAAAGGAGGTGATCCAGCCGCACCTTCCGATACGGCTACCTTGTTACGACTTCACCCCAATCATCTATCCCACCTTAGGCGGCTGGCTCCAAAAAGGTTACCTCACCGACTTCGGGTGTTACAAACTCTCGTGGTGTGACGGGCGGTGTGTACAAGGCCCGGGAACGTATTCACCGCGGCGTGCTGATCCGCGATTACTAGCGATTCCGGCTTCATGCAGGCGAGTTGCAGCCTGCAATCCGAACTGAGAGAAGCTTTAAGAGATTAGCTTAGCCTCGCGACTTCGCAACTCGTTGT
>NZ_JBUQDQ010000028.1:0-1033 GCF_055179755.1 Staphylococcus sp. TCBT05
GCGTGTGAAGGGCGTAGCCCAACGGTAGGTGGGAGATGAATTTCGGTTTGGCGTAGCCAAAAGGTTTTCCTTTTTATTTTGCCTCTAATATAATCAGTCTTATAAATTATAAGGGCTGGTATATAAATGAAATTAGATAGTAATAACCATTCAGTATTCTTGTTATATTATCACCTTGTGTTGGTCGTGAAATACAGAAGAAATGTGTTTGATGATGATATGTCAGACTATGCAAAAGATATGTTTGTTCGACTATCTGAAAACTATAACATCACGTTAGTTGAATGGAATCATGATGTAGACCACGTTCATATTTTGTTCAAGGCACACCCTAATACAGAAATGACAAAATTCATCAATGCTTATAAAAGTGCAAGTTCTCGACTTATTAAAAGAGACTTTCCACAAGTGAAAAAGAAACTTTGGAAAGAGATGTTTTGGTCAAGAAGTTTTTGCTTGCTAACTACTGGTGGTTCGCCAATAGACGTAGTAAAAACATATATTGAAAATCAAAGTGAAAAGTGAGGTGAAATGATATGACAAAGCAGAATAAAGCATATAAATTCCGTTTGTATTAAACAGAAGACCAAGCACATCTTATGCGTAAAACCTTCGGTTGTGTACGTTTCGTGTATAACAGAATGTTAGCTGAACGGAAAGAAGCGTATGAAAAACATAAAGATGATAAGGATCAACTAAAGAAACAAAAGCTTCCCACTCCTGCAAAATACAAAGCAGAATTTGAGTGGTTAAAAGAAGTGGATTCATTAGCTTTGGCAAATGCTCAACTAAACTTGCAAACTGCCTATAAAAATTTCTTTCGTGGTCAAAATGACTTCCCAACATTCAAAAGCAAAAAGACAGAAAGTCTTATACAACGAATGTAGTGAACGGAAATATTATGTTGCTTAACGGTCATATCAAATTGCCAAAACTGAAAATGGTACGTATCAAACAGCATAGAGAAATACCACAAGACCATATAATCAAGTCATGTACGATTTCTATGACACCTACTGGTAAATACTATGTG
>NZ_JBUQDQ010000029.1:0-369 GCF_055179755.1 Staphylococcus sp. TCBT05
GGAGCTGTAAGTAAGCTTTGATCCGGAGATTTCCGAATGGGGAAACCCTCCATCCGTAATGGGATGGAACCCTTGCCTGAATACATAGGGCATTGGAGGCAGACCCGGGGAACTGAAACATCTAAGTACCCGGAGGAAGAGAAAGCAAACGCGATTCCCTGAGTAGCGGCGAGCGAAACGGGATTAGCCCAAACCAGGAGGCTTGCCTCCTGGGGTTGTAGGACACTCTACACGGAGTTACAAAGGAACGGAGTAAATGAACAGGCATGGAAAGGCCGGCCATAGAGGGTAACAGCCCCGTAGTTGAAACTTCGTTCCCTCCAGAGTGGATCCTGAGTACGGCGGGACACGTGAAATCCCGTCGGAAGC
>NZ_JBUQDQ010000030.1:0-9974 GCF_055179755.1 Staphylococcus sp. TCBT05
GGCGACAACACAGATTGGTGATAATCAAGGGTTTTACATTGGAAAGACAAAGAAATTAAATCGTCCTGTTTTTATTCGTCCAGAACTCGCAGCGAAAGCATTAGACAACATTGTAACAGCGTTTGAAAGTTTATCGGTTATGTTTGCGGGGCAAACAGGGAAAGGGAAATCCTTCTTAATGAACTTACTCGCTTTCTGGATTGTGATGAGTGGCGGAAGGGCATTTATCATCGATCCAAAAGGGGACCGCACAAGATGGCCAGAATTATTGCCAGGGTTTAGCGAGGATACCTTGCAGGTATGGACGCTTGGGAAGAATAAAGAGGATGCGGGCTGTTTAGACCCATTCCGAATCAGTGCAACGATAGAAGATGCGAAGAGTTTAGCGCTTGAAATTTTGACGTTCCTATCGGATGTAGGTTTAGAGGATATCCGATATGACTATTTATATAAAGCGATTGAACGAGTGGCGGAAAAAGAAGATGCATGTTTAACTTTGGTTCGTAAAGAGCTAGAGGAAATGAAAAAAGAACCTAACTTATTGCCAACTGAATTAGAACGGTTAAACGCTCTTACAAATCGTTTAGCAACCTTAGAAGGCATCCAGCTAGGAGATTTATTGTTTGGTAGACCAGGTCAAGATTACCGCGTATTAAGCCTAGAACGCCCATTACAAGTATTACAAATTCAACATTTACGCATTCCGAAATCAGAGGAAAAGAATGAAAGTGTTACAGATAAATTATCTCGTAGTATCTTAATTGCATTAGCGGCATTTGGTAAATCTTTAATGCATTCCGACCGTAGTATTTTCAAAGTATACCTACAAGATGAGGCATCAAGTATTTTGAAAAATAAAGAGGGTGCGGCGTCTTCTGACAAAATCATTCGAGAGGGACGTTATCACAATATCGGCTTGTATTTAGGAACACAAAACGCATCCGATTATCAATCTGAAAACAAAGAGGTTGCCAATGTGGGTATGAAGTTCTGTTTTGCGCTGAAATACGATAAGGAAGCGGAAGAAATGTTGCGTTACTATAACTTACCGGTCACAGAAGAAAATATCTTAATGTTACGCCAGTTACGACGCGGCGAAGCCTTGTTCCAGGATATTTTTGGCCGAACCGCGGTTGTAGAAATTGATCCTGTTTTCCAAGAATTAAAGACTGCATTTGATTCCTCTACGAAAACAGACGAAGAACGCGCACAACAATTGGCGTAATTCGTATTACAATACAGATAAGAGTATTCTAAATTATCTGTATATGGAGGATGGAACGATGAAAAAATTACGTATGTTATCGGGATTATGTGTAGCAGGAATGTTAATGGTATCGGGGGTTGCGGGTTGCTCAAATGAAACGAGAAGCAATGCAAACCAACAAGAGAGTCAGAAAGAACGTGATATGAAAGAATCAGATAAAGCCGCAGTTGCTTATTTAAAGGCTTATATTGAAATGGATCGAAAAAAATTAAATGAACTACAGTACAAAAAATATGATTTTGGAGAGGATCGAGTAAAAAATCCAGACATTAGTAAAGAAATGAAAGAGCGTTACGATTTGTATAGATATGATTTACAAGAGGGTGAGGATGAATTTTATTACAGAATAAAATTTTATGATCCTGTAGAAAAGGCACAAATGGGGTTATACCTCCGAATGGTTAAAGATAAAAAGGATAATAAGTGGAAAAATTATGAATGGGCATGGGATTCAACAAATAGTCTTAATTCAATTGTGGGAGATGTGAAACCTGTACATGTCCATAAATGGGGGCAAAAGGAATGAAAAAACTTTTCTCTATTTGTATGATTCTTGCATTCTTCTTACTACCGTTGGGGCCCCATGTGGCCCTAGCGGAAGATACAAAAACAGAAGAAAAACAAGAACAAAAAGGAGCGCGAATCTCTGAAAATCTATTTAGTGGATACACAGATGGGATTTACAAAGATAAGTATTACGAAATCGACACATATCAACCAAAGGAAGAAGATAAGAACGTGTTTCAAAAAGTTGGTGGATACTTATTTGGTGATGATAGTGTAGGAAAAGACTTGCAAAGAATGTTGTATACAACATGTCAATGGCTTGCCAATATGGCGTTTCAGTTAAATGTAATTCTTGGCCAGTTAACAATTTTTTTAGTCGATCAAGCATTGAACCTGGATATTGTAGATACCGTAGCGGATAAATTAGGTGCGGCTATGCAAAATATTGCTGGTATTGGAAAAGGCGGCTTTTTATCTTCAGGACTATTCCCAGCAATTATCGGTATTGCGTGTGTGTTATCGGCTTGTTATGCAGGCTATATTTTCTTTATTAAGCGCCAGCCCTCAAAAGGTTTAAGTGAGTTAGTGAAAACAGTTTTGGTTATTGCTTTTATTGTTACGTACATTGGAAATGCAGGCACGATTTTAAAGAGTGCAAATACGATTAGTTCTGAAATTAGTGTAACGGTATTAGCAAAAGCAACAGGAACAGTTGCTGGTGATCCAGGACGTTCCAAAGCGGATGCAATCTTTTCAGTGAAAAAGCAGATTTGGGATTTGTTAGTTGAAAGGCCATATTTGTTTCTACAGTATGGGGAAGATTCAAAAGAAAAATTGGGAGCTAAACGAGTAGATGAATTATTGGCAAAAGCGCCAGGTGAAGATCGTATAAAAATAGTACAAAAAGAGGTAAAGGATCAAGGAAACCAAATGATGGTTATTTCCTCTGTAGGAGAGCGCCTTGTATTTACAGTTATGTATTATGTCGTGAATACATTCGCAGGTGTTCCAGTAATTGCGTTTTGCTTACTAATTGTAGCATTCCAATTATGGTTCCTTGTCATGAGTATTATCTCACCAATCGTCATGGCGGTAGCTTTATTGCCAGGACACCGCAGAGTCATTGAAAGCTGGGCTTCACAGTGGATTAGACCATTGGCATTAAAAATTTTTATGTCTGTTATGCTGGTTATCATCTTTACGGTGGCAGAATTACTGTATGTATTACCAGAAGCGGGCGTTGCAGGATATGTGTCTACAATGATCTTCCAAATTCTTGTTTTCGTTCTTTGCTATCTGTTTAGAGATAATATTGCGGCGGCCTTTAAGAGGGTGAAAGGTGTATATAAAACAGTCACAGATATAACCCTTATGACTGAAAATGTTGTAGATAAAGGGAAAGAATATGCTGGAAATACAATTTCTTATATAGGAGACAAAATGGGGGCGCATTTTAACAGCGCGGCTGAATTGGCGGCGGCAGGCGGCCAGTTAGAAAATGCAGGGACAGACGACGAAAAGACAAAAGCCAATCCATTAATACAAGCAAATATGCCGAATGAGTTGCCCAATAATCAAACGGAACAAGAAAAAGAAGAGAATAAAAAGAAAGGAAAGCTTATTTCTTTACAGGATCGTGATAAAGAGGGGGATTTACCACAGCAGGAAGGGAAAGAACAAACACCAGGTGAGGAAGAGGCACCAATGCAACAAGACCTTATCAGCTTAGATAAAGAAGCATTAGAACAAGAAATGGAAGGACAACAAGAAGGAACAGAAGTAGAAGAATCAGAAATGGAGGTTCAACCAGAGTTGGTATCTTTACAAGACGAGGAAATTCCAACAGGAGAAGAAGTTCCAACTGATATAGAGGGATATGAAGAAATCCAGACAGAAGTACCAGAGCAAGAGGTACCATTAGAAGAAGTTCCAACTGATATAGAAGCATATCAAGAAATTCAAACAGAAGTACCAGAACAAGAGATGCCATTAGAAGAGGTTCTAACTGATATAGAAGCATATCAAGAAATTCAAGCAGAAGTACCAGAACAAGAAATGCCACTAGAAGAAGTTTCAAGCGATATGGAGGCATATGAAGAGATTCAAACAGAAGTCCCAACACAAGAAATTCCATTGGAGGAAGTGTCACCAGATCATGAAACATTTGAAGAAATCCCATCCGATATCCCACAACAAGACATTCCAACAGAAGAAATTCCGATGGATATTTCAAGAGAAGAAATACAGCCAGAACAGGAAACTTCAACACATATTCCACAACAAGAAATCTCAACGCCAATTGAAACAGATGCAAGTGAACCTTTAATACCAGATACAATTCGTGCAGATGTAAATGAAGAAGGTGTCATTGTCCCTCATACACCAGAAACAACAAGTGCGGATATTCCAGACGCTATTCCTGCAGAAGTGACTGAAGCGGGGAGGATTGTTGCAAAAAAATCTGATATAGATGTCGATTCAACTACACAAGGGATAAATTCTTCTGACTCATTTATCCCAACGGAATCCATTTCCCCAACTGATTTAACAAGAGTAAGTGAGAAAGAAATAAGCAAAAATGAACCGATTCAAGGAGAAGCGGAAACAATCGATACATCAGATATACAATATGGAGCTGTAGCCGCGGGAAGTGAAAATTGGATGCCTTCTACTGATCCACAAAACTTAGATAACTTAGATGATTTGGAGCCACCAAAAAAAGATGAGTAGAGTCCTAGACTTTTAGGACTTTACTATTTTTTTACGAAAAAAGGAGCGATCTAGCTATGAAACACTGGGGATTAACGTGTATGAAAATGGTGAGTATCAGTATTTTTCTTTGTATTGGGTGTTTAGGATGGATGAACATAATCATTCTTTTCATACAGAAAGAATGGACGACAGATTTATTAGGATGGATTGGTTTAGGGTTACTTATCTGGTATATGCTCATTCTTTTAACTCTCCAAATTATCCATAACGAGTTACGTTTCTCTATTGATGACAGGGCCAAACTAGCCTTTTTCATCTGGTTTGTAGGAATCGGTCATTTTGGATTATTAGACTTTATACAAAACCAGCAATCTACTCTTTTAACGTTACTATTTCATATTTTTGCGATTATACCTATTCTTTTGGCCCTTACATATGGGCTGATTGTTCAAAAATATTCCAATCAATCTTGATACATGTTGTAAGGGGGGAGGGATGATATGAGACCAGAAATAAAAGAAGTTATAGATAAAACGGTACAAGAAGAGATTGCACAAGAACAAAAAAAGAAGAGAAAGAAGTCCTGGTTACTGAAACTTCTTTTTGGAAGTTCTACTTTCACAATAGGATTGTTCGTCTGTATTGGATTTATTTTATTTATCGTTTTGGCGCAAGGCATTGGCAAAAAAGAAGAGGAAGCGCCAGCAACCATCCCAAGTAATGGAATGACGGTTTGTCGGCCAGGTGGAAAATCAGTGGCACCAGAAGAATTACAACCCCACCTAGGCGGCGTTTTTACAGGGAAAGCACAAGCTTTTTTAAATGCAGGAACACAAAACCAAATCGATCCCGTTTTATTAGCAGCCATTGCAAGGTTGGAAACGGGGAACGGTACTTCTAATGCAGTAAAGAACTATAACAACCCTGGTGGCCTCATGGACCCTGGTAGTTCACAAATGAAAGGATTCATGAAGTTTGCCACTTTAGATGAAGGAATCAACGCTATGGCCCGAAACTTATATAAAAACTATATCGGTATGGGGATTACAACCATAGAAGCAATTGGAGCGAAATATGCACCACCAGGAGCCGCAAATGATCCGCATGGCACAAATGGTTTATGGCCAGTATTAGTAACAAAATTTGTGGCGCAAATGGGCGGACTTACTTTCAATTGTGAAGCGGGAAAGCCAGGCGGCGTTGTAGATACGGGATCAGCAAGCTCACAAGGGTTTATTCGTCCTATCGCCCAAACAACGATTACAAGCCCATTTGGGCCACGCTGGGGCACTATTCATAAAGGTATTGATTATTCTTGCCAAGACGGTGTCACATCAATTGCCGCGTCGAAAGGTGGCGTTGTAGAGTGGGCGAAATTTGGCGCTTCCGGTTCGGGGTTTGGCGGATATGGAAACGTAGTTGTAATTAATCATGGGAATGGATATTGGAGTTTATACGGTCATATGTCGTCCATTACTGTACAGGAAGGTCAAAACATTGGAGTCGGTCAACAGGTAGGTGTTTGCGGAAGAACAGGGCAAGTAACAGGGCCACATCTTCACTTTGAGATCAAAACATCTTTGACGTTTGGTCAAGTCGACCCAGCACCTTATTTGCCGAAATAAGCGGAAAGAAAGCGAGGATTAGGGATGAAACAGGGAATCGTTGGTTTAATCATAGTTGTACTAGTGGGTATCAGTGTATGGTTATGGAATCAAAATCGCACCTTACAGCATAAAGTCGAGCAAACGGAAAAGAAGTGGACGGAACAAGTAAAAGAGCTAAAAACAGAAAATCGAGCATTGGAAAAGCGCGTGACAGTTTTAACAGAAAATACCCAGGATAAAGGGCAAGAAGTAGCAAAACAGTTTGTAGAGCTGTTAATACGTAATGATAACAAGCAAAAAGAAAAGCCAGGATTTGAGAAGATCAAAGAAATGATAACAGGGGAAGCAAGAAACAAATTATTAAACGCGCCAGATGATGCACATAACCATATAGAAGATGAGGGCTCTATGCATATTCAAACCAAAGCAAAGATAACAGATATGTACTACATCAAAACCGCTGATAATAAAGCGGATGTAACGGTTAAATATGATTATCTTGTAACGATAGATGGAACAGAACAACAAGAAAAACACACCATGAAATTAAATTTAGTATTAGAAGGTGACAAATGGTTTGTAGAAAATTACGAGTTTCAAATCAATACAGGAATTGAAGGGCCATAGGGAAAGGAATGAGGGGATTTGGTGAATCAAAATGTATTGCATCACATTGGATATGAAATATTGCAAGAAACGTTTGTATTGATTCGAAATGTATTTTCCTATTCCAAAGAAGACGAATACAGTGTGACATATGTACGAGAAATTGCGGATGCTTTGCATAATATCCCGCATTCGATTCAAAAACAGCATGATACATTTTTAGAATTTGAGTTCAAACTGTTAGAAGAAACATTAATGCAAATGGATTTTGGAAAGGTTGCCGCACAAAATATTCCCTATTTTAGAATGTATGCGGCGCGTGTACAGCAATTGTTACAGAAACGTTATAAAGAGGTTTAATCGAGTGGAAATGGGGCGATAAAGAATGATTGTATTGGGAATTGGGCTGTCAGTTTTGCTGATAGCCTTTTTGTTTATCCAGGTGTATCCGTTCCACGAACAAAAATTAGAACAAAGAAAATATGATGAATATGGAATTTGGATCATTATTTGTACAGGGGTATGCCTCTATGTATCGCATCATTTTTTACAAGAAAACACGTGGCAATGGGGATTGAAAATCATTGGTGCAACTTTTTTTACAGGATTTTCAATGGGATGTGTCGGAAAACAAAGTATATATGATTTTCAACACAAAAAGTTTCCCTTTCAGAAAAAATGACGTTTCAGATTCGCTTGTAATTGATTTCCGAAGGGGTATTAATCCATTTGGTATCGAATGAGATTGTGATCTTTATTCGGCCTTTTAAGTGGTTTAAATGAGTTTTTGGAGAAAAGGGGTGTTGGAATGATTTTTTTAAAAGTTATTGCATATATTTTGCTAAGTATAGGAGTTTGTACAGTTGTTTTAGCAGGAATAGCCGCAATTGGCAAGAAACAAATAATAATCGCAAATATACATCTATTATTGGCCATGTATTATTTTTGTTCGGGAAGTCTTCTGTATTTGTGCACGTTATGGGAAACACAAGATATTTTCCTACAAGCCTTTTTGATTCTAATTGTAGGAATTACGATCATGCGATTAAGAAAAAGCTGGTATGTACCGCAAATGCGTACGCTTCAAAAACTGCAAGAAGAAGCAACAAGTAAGAATAATCTGTGAAGAAATTTAAGGGGAGAAGGAGTGGAGGAATCTTGATACATCAATATGAATTGAACTTTTCAGTGATGTACAGTGGCAAGGTAACAGACTCACAATCTACGATTATTCCAGCACAATCTTTAGAGGAAGCAAGTAAGAAATTGCATTCGGAAGTAAAGCGGCGATTAGGAAAATGTAGTATAAAAATGAATTCCGCAAGTTTATTTGTTTCAGAAGAAGTTCAATATACAGTCTTACAAAAGTGAAAATCAATATCGTGCATAAAAAGGAGAAAATGAATATGCTATGTCCAGCATGTATCAAAAGAGAAGAAAGGGAAGTTGAAATGATTCCAATGTATGAGGAATATCCAAATTGGATTCTTTTTTGCAGAAAATGCAATCATCGACATGAAAATGAAGAAGTAAGCCCTCTTCCTTATTGAAAGTAATAAATCGAAAAGTCTTGTTTCTGCAGCAAGACTTTTTTGTTATTTTGTGGGGCTTTTTTCACATGAAAATTCCTATTGTAAAAGGGTATTAAGTTGCCGTTTTGAGAGGTGCCTTTTTCTTTTAAAAAGCGGACTGAACATCTAGGTTAAACATTGTTGTTATAAGGTTCTTAAGGAAAGCAGGTATATGTGCATAAGTTATGCACCCTAAAATAGACTTAAGCACATATGTCTAGGTATGTGTGCTTAAGTCTATGTGACTATCGTTATGTGACCGATGGAGAGATTTTCAAAGTTATGGAGCATGAAAAATCTATTTTGGATACAAAACATAAGAAAATTGTGCTTCTGCTGATTGAAATGGCTAGATTATATGATGAAATGAATCATTCAAGTGGTTGGAAGTGTGTTGGGATGGGAGTAGATTTTCTGTTATGATAGAAAAATCAATGAATCAGCGAGGTGAAAGTAATGATTTTTTTATTTCGATTTGATGTGACAGACAAGGGAATGGATTTTATTCTGAATGAAGAAATAGCAAAAGATATGTATCCTGATTTGGAAGAAATGCTCCGTGATTTAGTGAGATCTTTATGCTCAATGCTTGAATACTATAAAGTCTATAACAAAGAGAAAACCATCTTTTCAGGATTCATTCACGATAATGGGGAAGCGGAGGTTACACTCAGTAAGGGTTTGGGAAAATACATTGATCCATATACCAAGAATCAAATTATCTTTGATCATGGAAAACTTATTACTGAACTTTGTACCACAATCATGGATCGGAGATCAGCAGAAGCCCAATTAAAAGGAGAACGATGGTAGATCATAGTTCTATTTTCATAAAAAAGTTTGATTAAATTGTAAGGACTGATAAGTGGTGAGTAGTTCAATGAAATACGTGTTAGAAAAGTTTTATACATACGTAGAAAAATAAAGCACTCATGGCTAATTTGTTGTATACTAAAGAAGCTCAAGCAAGAACTATATTATGCGGTTTTAGGCATAAAAAAACGTCTTTTATCAGCACATAAAAGACGTTTTTTATTTGAACATTATTAACATAGCATGTCTTATGAGTAGTAAGACATGCTACTTTCAGAAAATGTGCTGATTGTGAAACGTATATTATCCCTACATAGCTTGTTGCACAAACCGAATCCGCAAGTATATCATATCATAAATCAATGATGAAAAAGCGATGTGTTTCACCATTCTTTGTATATATTTCTAATTAGATGTATACTAAATATGATTTCTTTTGTGAAAATTTTTAGGTGTTTTTCAAGTCAGGTTATGGTCGTTATCTAATCTATTGTATGTATCTGCAGTGAGGCTCTTATGTTAATCATAAGAGCCTGTTTGCATGTTCAATTTGTTTTTATGTACAATAAGAAAAAAGAGATCTTATCAGACAGGGAGAGGAAGCCCATGTCCAATCAAAAATTGGTCAATTTACGTATTGATTTTGCCTTTAAACAATTATTCGGGACATCCGGAAGCGAAGATATTTTGTTAACATTTCTAAATGCAATGTTAGCTGATTCATTGGAATCGCCCATTCAATCCCTTCAATTCGAAGATCCACATTTACATCGAGAACATGAAGAGGATAAATTATCGATTCTAGACGTATCGGCTACATTAGACACTGGAACCAAAATTAACATTGAAATCCAGTTGAATAATAATCATGACCTTTTAAAGCGTTCCCTA
>NZ_JBUQDQ010000031.1:0-710 GCF_055179755.1 Staphylococcus sp. TCBT05
GTAAAGAAGCATCGGGAACAGGTAATATGAAATTTATGATGAATGGTGCGATTACACTCGGAACGCTAGACGGTGCTAACGTTGAAATAAAAGACCGGGTCGGTGAGGATAACTGTTTTATTTTCGGTTTAACGGCCGAAGAGGTTCTTCATTACTATCAAAATGGTGGGTATCGTGCAAGTGATTATTATCACCACAATAGGCACATTAAAAAAATAGTTGATCAATTAACAAATGGTTTCTTTGCACAATCGGGAGCTGAATTTGAAGCAATTTACGATTCTCTCGTTATTCAAAACGATGAATATTTCGTTCTGCGAGATTTTGGTCCGTATGCTGAAAGACAAGAAGCTGTTGGTAGAGCTTATGAGAACCGAACGAAGTGGCTAGAAATGTCTATTTTAAATATTGCACAGTCTGGTCATTTTGCGAGCGATCGAACGATTTTGCAGTACAGTAATGAAATTTGGGGTATCGGTAATGCAGTTAAACAGTTTTAAAGAGGTTGCTATATTGGGAGATATATTATCGATTTACCAACAAAAATGGATATTAATAAATAAAACGAGCTTAATAAAATTAAGCTCGTTTTATTTATTTTGCTTAAGAAAGAAATGGAACAGTGGTATATATGATACCTGCCCCATCATACTCTCCTGTCGCAAAGTATGAAAATGTAAAGAAACCTGTAACCGTAAAAATTACAATAA
>NZ_JBUQDQ010000032.1:0-14878 GCF_055179755.1 Staphylococcus sp. TCBT05
TAAAATATTTACCTATTGACATGTAATAACATTTATGAAACACGATATACAAAATTTTCTAAAATTAACTATTGACAATTTGGAAAATTTATTGGAATTTCCAAAAGGAAAAGTGTGACAAGATATTCCAAGGGTGCTATAATAGGAAATGAGTTGAAAACGAACAAGCGTTTTATTAGTGTTCGGTTTTTGTAACATAACTGTAACATAAAAACATTTGCATTACTGGTAACTTTCGGGTAATATTGGTAGCAGAGAGGGACAAACGGGACAAATCGAGACACGATACATACTCTCTATACAAGTGAAAAGAAGGTGGTGCATATGTAATATGAGTAAACTACTGACTGCGCAAGAGGTTGCAGACTTATTGCGTGTTCATAAAAAGACTATCCATAGAATGATACATTCTGGAAAGTTGGACGCTTCAAAAGTAGCAAACAAATTCCTCATTAAAGAGGAAGATGCAAAAGGACTATTGGAAAATAAAAATAAAATGGACAATTAATAGGAGGAATATTCAATGGAAAACAATACTAAACAATTAAATACAGAGGTTAACGAAATCGCGGTAGTGGACGAGCAGGTAAATACAAATGACATCGTAACAGTGGACAAGGTGTCACCTTCAATCTTTGAAGCGGACGGAGCGAAGGACGTATTCTTCTCATCTATTCAAAGCAAAGACCGTAAATCAGCTATCAAAGTTTATAATGCTATCAACTCTAGTGAGAATGCTCTAGCAGATCATAGAGGTGAAGTATTAGAAATCACGGACATGGTTGCTCATGCTATTACTCTACAAGATGAAGTGACAAAAGAAGATGTGGACGCATTACGTGTTGTTTTAATTGATAAGAACGGTAAAGCATACCACGCGGTGTCACAAGGTGTCGTATCATCTATTCAAAAGATTATTAGCATTGTAGGCCCAGCACCTTGGAACGAACCATTAGAAATTGTTCCGGCAGAAGTGAAAACACGTAAAGGCTTTAAAACATTAACTCTTCAACTACAAGGCTAATTTTGTAACAAATGAATGAGGGTGCACATTGTGTATCCTCTTTTTTAAAACATAAAAGGATGGTGCGGTCGTGAACGCTATTAAAAACTTAGTTCAAGTATCTATTCGGACAAATGAACGAGAACTGGAATTTGTCTCTTTTAATGGAATGGTGCATTTGAAGCAAAAGTTAGAAGAAGATGAAACATCCGTCGTGTTAACAAAAGAAGAGTTAGACATGGTTGCAGCTATGTCTAATATTGATAATGTGATAGCAAACTTTATGAACTCTATTACAGAAAAGAAAGCCATGTAAGCCAAAGACCTGTGACCTAGTTGTTACGGGTCACATGGCTTTATAAGTAGGTGATACAATGGCAAATAAACGGTTAAAGAAGAAATTAGAAACGAAACGTAAAAAGTCGTTACTTGTTTCAGAAGGTTATAGTAAGAAAGAAACAAAGAAGCTGAAAGGTAGAGAGTTAGAAACTGTTTATAAAAAGAAAGCGCATAATAGGAAAAATAGAGAGCGTGCTAGGGAAATAGCAAACCTAGCAAAACAGTGGGGACTATCACCGAGTAAGTATAACTCTTGGAAAAAGTTACTTCCCGAAATAGAAAGAATTAAAAAAGAACAAGATAGGGAAGCGCCTTTTCTATTAATATACTATCAAGACTTTACAGGTGAGACAGATAGCAAATTTATTTATGACTTTAAAAAGAGAAACAATACAAGGTCACGTAGTCAAATTACAAAATCTATAATAGGGTGGTTACAGAACGCGCAAAATAAACTCTTTTTAGGAAGGGTTGCTATACGTGTTGTTCCAAAGCGTGACGTGTCTAAAACAAATACACTTTGGAAGAATCATGGGTATGTAAAGATTTATCAAGGGCAAGGAAAAGAACTAACAAAACTATTAACGGCCATAGAAACGATTATGGTGGGCGTGTACGATGTGAAAGAGCGTGACAAGTATTTAAGGGAACTATTGGACAAGCTACGTTCCTTACCGTATAGACAAGCCCATAGAAATGCGGAAGAGATACAAAAGATATATGATGTAAAATCACACGGAAAAGACTGGTGGGATAATGATGACTTCTACTAATAGAAAAAAGCGTAGAGAGATTAAACTCTTTACGCTAGATACTGAAACACGTGGTTTGGACGGCGACGTGTTTCGAATTGGACTATTCGATGGAAAACAATACTATACTGGCTATACGTTTGCAGACGTATTACCAGTGTTTGAAAAGTACAAAGCATATGACTGTCATGTATATATACATAACCTAGACTTCGACCTTTCCAAGATCATAGCAGAGTTACGTGACTATGCCGAACCGACATTTGATAACTCGCTATTTATCAATGGTAATATAGTAACGTTTACCGCTTCTCATATTATACTACATGATAGCTTCCGATTGCTACCGTCTTCACTTGAAAACTTATGTAGAGATTTCGAGCTTTTAGAGGATGGAAAGAAAGATATTGTCGATTATATGGAAGAGAATCATTTTGGTATTTATAATGTAAAAAATCACAAAATGAATCATCGACTTACAAAAGGAAACTTCTTCAAAACAGTAGATAAAGATGATCCTGTATTATGTGAGTATATGGAGTATGACTGTCGAAGTCTATACAAGATTTTAGAAATTGTTATCGGACTTTCAAAACTGGACGTTGAGCATTTTGTTAATTGTCCGACTACAGCATCTTTAGCGAAAACAGTCTATAAGGAACAGTATAAGAAGGATTATAAAGTTGCTATTTCCACGAAACAATACAATCATAAACAGTTAGGAAAAGGACTAGAATCCTTTGTTAGACAGGGTTACTATGGTGGTAGAACGGAAGTTTTCACACCTAGAATAACAGATGGATACCACTATGATGTAAATAGTTTATACCCTTATGTTATGAAAAATGCGGAAATGCCGGTGGGCTATCCGAATGTACTTGATAGTGAAGAAGCACAACTCTCTTACGATCTATGGAAAAGAAGAAGATTTGGAGCAGGTTTTATACACGCGAAGGTATACGTACCAGAAGATAAATATATTCCTGTCCTACCGAAGAAAGATTATACGGGTAAGTTAATTTTTCCAGTTGGTAGAATAGAAGGCGTATGGACATTTCCGGAATTAGCACTAGCAGAAGCGGAAGGATGTACAATAGAAAAAATTGAAAGTGGCGTTGTGTTTGAAAAGACAAGTCCGATATTCCGCGAATTTATTTCTCATTTTGAGCAAATAAAGAATACGAGTAAAGGCGCAAAGCGTACATTTGCAAAATTAATGCAGAATGCTTTGTATGGAAAGTTTGCTATGCAAAGGGAACGTATCATGTATGCTGATGTGTCACAACGTGAAAAGCTTGAGGCAGAAGGACATACAGTAAGTAAAATCATTTATGATATGAATGGTATTTATATGGAGTTTTTAGAGTATGACGGATATGCAATGGCAGAGTACATACAACCTCATATTTCGGCTTATATTACTTCTATTGCTAGAATTATATTGTTTAAAGGTTTGAAGTATGCACATGCAAAAGGGATTCTTGCGTATTGTGATACGGACAGTTGCGCAACAACTACAAAGTTTCCGGACAAGATGGTACACGACAAAGAATATGGGAAATGGAAGCTAGAGGGATATGTCATTGAGGGACTATATTTTCAACCTAAAATGTATGCTGAAAAAACAATTGAGGGTGGAAAGTATAAGGAAGTATTACGAATGAAAGGCGTTCCGAAATGGGTAGTAGAGGAACAACTAGATTATAATACATTTAAAAAATGGTACTTACAAGTAAAAAGAGGAAAAGCGGAAATTCCTATTTATAAAGGCGGGGAACGTGTTCAAAAATTCTTGACGAAATCTAAAAATAATATAGAAATGAATGAACTAGCGGAAATGCATAAAACAATTAATTTTGCTAGGGAACAAAAAAGAAACATTGATCTAAATAAAAATATTACCTCACCTCTAGTTCGTAATGACTATGGGGAAAATAAGGACGAAAAGTCAGAGTATGAGTTTGACGAATGGTATGAAAGATTGGAAGAGTTTAACGATGATATGAATGCAGTAGAGGAACTTTGTATGAAGTTTGGAAAGATACAAATACCAGAGAAAAAGCAAAGGAAGTTATATGGACTTTATAAAGAGTATTCCTCAAAAGCGAAAGCCATGTGTTTTTCAAATGAGGGAATGCCAATCCAAGATTGGTGTAAAAAGACAGGATGGGACATGAAAGAACTATTAGGCGAATTAAGTTTCTTATAATAGGGAGTGACGAAAATGTTGACGCCAAGGGAACAGGATACGTTAGAATGTATAAGCGGGTATATGGAAGAGTTTGGGTTCGCGCCGAGTGTGCGCGATATGGCGAGTCGTATGTACGTAAGTCATAAGACCGCACATCGTTATTTAATGCAATTGGAAAGTAAAGGACGAATTAGGAGAGTACATCAAAGACCTAGAGCCATCCAGTTGTTATAAGGAGGGAAAAGGTATGCGTGACAAATTGCTCGACTTTATCATTGAACTATCACAATCTAGCAAACAAGTCGTAAGCAAGGACTATGTCATCAATAGGTTAATGCAAGTAACAAAAGAAGACTACAAGGAACTAGAAAAGAATGCGGAGGGGAAGAAGGGTGAAGGATGATTTAATATCGTGGTTACGTGAACTAAAGGTCACGAAAAGAGATCACTATAAAACAGAAGAAATAATTAGTAGATTAGAAAGTATCGTTTGGGAAGAAATAAAGATACATGATACACCTAGCGGAAATAGAGAATATAACTATGATGTTCAAAGTTTATATCCAAAAACAAGTAAGGACTAGCAAAGTTGCTAGTCTTTTTTATTTGTCCAAAATGACACACGTGTGACGTTATGCGGAACACTCGTTCGTATTATAGTATACATATACAGAACAAACATTCTATTTTAAGGAGTGAGATACATGAACGATATGCTAAAAGCAATTGAAGAAAACCCCTTTCTATTACGATTCGGGGACGGACAGTTCTTCGCCAAAAAGAAGGAAGAGGAAGATTTGGACGACATCGAAGACGATGACGACGAGGAAGAAGAGGAAGATGAAAAGCCGAAACCAAAACGTAAACCAAAATCAAAAAGCGAGGAGGAAGCACCAGCATGGGCACAAAAGCTGATAGACCTAGTAACACCGAAAGTGGAGGAACAACAGGGAACGCAAAAAGTACCAGTACCACCGAAACCAAAAGTCGAGGAAGACGAGGAGCCGGAAGTGGAGGAAGTGGAGGAAACGGACAAGCCGAAGAAAAAGGGCTTCCTAAATTGGCTGTTTTAGACGTTCCCGGTAAAGAAGCGGAAATGTCTGAAGAGGAAAAGAAGTTAGAAGAGAAGCGCAAAAAGGACAGGGAACGAAAAGCCCGTTCGCGCGCGAATACAAAATCTTCTTCCCGATCTAGCGGGAAATCAAAAGCACCGTCAATGGAAATTTTGCAATTGAAACCAATACTCATGACAGTGTCACAAATGGTGGCTACCCGTGAAGGGTTTGAAATATGGGCTTTAAGTGAAACAGAAATTAATACGCTATGTGAACCGATAGAGAACATGTTAGCAAAAACCGCAGCACTCGAAAAAGTCGGGGAAAATAGTGACGCGATTGCGCTTGCTATCGCATGCTTTACAATCTTTGTACCAAAATTCTTAATGTGGCAAGCCACAAGAAAACAGAAGAAAGCGCAGGTGGTAACAAATTATGCTAAATCAATTCAGCCTACCGGAAACGCCGGGGGAAACAAAACAGGAACGACTGGAGCAAGTAGCGGACCAAGTGCTAGAGAATCTACCGCTTCCAGTCAAACTTTTAGCGGGGAACTCAATCAACTCATTCCGGCAAGCGCTCCATTTTGAGGACTTTGACGAACAAATCGACAATGGACTTGAAAAGCTGAAAGAAGTGATTGACTATGTCCAATACGGTACTTATCCGGGCGAGTAGGTGTATCTATTCCATACCGCTTGATGATTGGCGTACAAATTGGTGTCCGTGCTTACCAAAACTGGACGAGTGGTTTGTAACGATTGGTGAGAAATATGTGGTCTTTGAATACGGTGATATTTGCCACCGTATGGACGAGCATTATTTCAACACGTTACTACCACGTATCCCCTATTCGTCACGATTTAATGCGTTACGAAATGGAAAAGGTGTTTTACGCACGGAAAGGAGTTACAGCAAGAAGGGAATGAAGAAACATGCAAGCAATCCCGACTGACCAACATGTTTTTATAGCTGGTAAAACAGGTAGCGGAAAATCGTTTCTTGCTGAGGTTTACCTAGCCGGGTACGATCATGTGATTATGTTAGATACAAAAGGACAGTCACTTGAGAGACGGAAGAAAGGCGAGAACCTATGGTATGGGTTAAAGGAAGGGAAAGACTTTGTACTGGTCGAGACACTAGAAGAAGTAGCCGAAGCCCGCACGAAAAAGGTAATTTATTGCCCGATTCCGGAAGAGCAAGATGAAGAGTATTATGACGCGCTTATGAAATGGGTGTATGAGCGACATAACACAATTTTATGGATAGACGAGTTAATGCAAGTTTGTCCAAGTCCAAGTAAGTATCCGTATCATATGAAACACCTTTATCAGCGAGGACGCTTTGTGGATTCCGTCGTATGGGCATGTACACAAAGACCTGCAACCATTCCATCGGATATTATGTCCAACTCTACACACTTCTTTATTTTTGACTTGAATAAAGTGGCGGATAGAAAACGTGTTGCCGATGATTTGGGGTCTGATATGTTTATGGACAAACCGGGTTATCGTAATTTCTGGTATATGCGGGATAGTGACGACGAACCCGTTCGCGCCACTTTGAAACTTTGAAAGGGGGTGACAATGTGGAGGGTAAATTTGCAGGGGTCGGACTCAAAAATATTATTGTGTTATGGCTCATGTTTGTACTGTTAACAGTCATGGCGAAAGCGATTTTAACAAAACATCCGGTGAAAGGACTAAGTGAAGTTGTCCAAGCCGTATAAAGGAGGAAATGAAAATGGGTAAACTATTTAGCCCGTCATGGTGGGTATCTATGTTTGTATCAACATTCGTCACAATGATCTTTATTTACATTATTAAAAAAGGTTCTGAGAAGTACAATATTCCGGTTGTAAGACCGATTGCGGAGGCGGTATAACATGCACGTTGTAAAAGTATTGAATGGAAATATGCAATTGATTAACACGCATTTTAGCGGAGTGAAACCGACGTTTGCGCAACTTGTTGAATTTAAAAATCGTTATGAAGATGCTGAATTTGTCACATCGGACGAGGTGTTTGCTGATTTCGAATTACGCGAAGGTGAGCGTAAAGAACGATTAGCTTATGAACAAAAACAAGCGGAATTAGAACGTATTAAACGTGAACAAGACGCGACACGCGGACAAGCTGAAGGAGGAACAAACTAATGGCACAACAGAAAGAGCAATATTCACCGCAACAAAGAGCGATGATTTGGGCAACGTCGACACGTCAATATCAACAAACATTACCAACGCAAGTTGTCACACAAGAGGGTATGACACTTGACTTCACATTACCGAAAGCACGTTTATTAACAAAAATATGGTTACATGTCAAAGCTGTAGCCACGTTGAAAAGTACGTCGGGTACAATCCAACGTGACCCTATGAGTCCTTATGGTATCCTACGCCGAGTAGAACTCAATTTAAATAATGGTTTCTCGCCATACATCTGTTCCGGAAAAGAATTATTCATGATGAACACATTAAGACAACATCCTGATGTATTACTTCCCGGTTCTACGAAACAATCATTAAACTATGTAGAAAATGTAGCGACAACTGCGGGAAAGGATAATGAAATTCAATTTACCCTTCCTATCCCTGTTAGTTTAAATGACCGTGACCCTGTTGGTATGGTTATGTTACAGAATAACACATCAAACGTGAATTTGACAGTTAACGTCGAAACGTTAGCAAATGCGTATAAATTAAATCCATCAAATAATGACCAAGTTGTATTTAAATCTATGTCAATCACACCTGTAATTGAAACGTTTTCGATTCCAAGTATTCCTGGTGGACAGCCTGATATGAGTGTCTTAAAACTTGTTCAATCGAAATCGGACATTTTCTCGGGTGGTGGACAAAACATTTTAAAACTAAATGTAGGGACGATTTATCGTAAACTACTATTCTATATTGAGGATTCAAACGGGAAACCGCTAGAGCCAAAAGACTTCACGGGTAATATGGAGCTTGTCTTTAACCAAGCGGACACGCCGTATAATATCAAACCGGAAGTATTGGTTCATAAAAACCATTCTGACTTAGGATATCCACTTCCACCGGGTGTGTATTGCTTTGACTTCAGTAACCAAGGTGTACCAAATTTAGGTGGCTCACGGGATAAACAATATTGTCCCCTTGCATAGGGATGTGTAAGGAAAACCCTGAATATGCTGGAAACTCCTAAAGCGTTGCGTACCAAAGTGTGACAATCGTAACGATGAAACAATGGACAATCAGCAGGGATAGGTCACGACGTGTGGCAAGCCCTCAACGACTACCAAGGGGCATCTAGAACAGATGGTGGTATAGTCTACTCCCTTTTAAATACGTCGAAAGACGGGGTATATAGGTATATTGACAGTGAGCGTTTAACTGAATTCTGGTTCCGTTTTTCTACAAATGTAGGCGGAAAGGTCACAGTGGTTTCGGAAACATTATCAAGACTACAAATGTAAGGGGCTTTATGCTCCTTACCTATTTATAAGGAGGGAACAGAATGGGACTGAATCATTTCTATCACGATCTATACCCGGATACGGGTTTCAATACGACAAGTGGAATCACCGTAGCGGAAATGGGTGACCAAGTTGTATTAGTGGATGAAAAGGACATCAAGACAGATGTGAAACCGAAGTCCGACCCGGTGACAGGTGCAAGCATTTGGAAGTCCATTGGTTTATTCATTATTATCATAATCGCATTCGGTTATGTGGCGGGGAGGTTGTAAGTCATGAATGAGATTGCTCAATTCATTAGTCAAGTGGGATTCCCGATTTTCACGGCTATTTTTATGATGACAAAACAATCAAAGGATACACAAGCCATGACGGGTGCGTTAACTGATTTAAAGATAGCAATTGAAAAGAATGGTGGCGGTAAGCATGAGTAAATCATTAATCCTAGTTGTTGCCATTCTTGCTTTATGGTTCTTTGTAATTCGAAAGAAAAAGGCGTGATGACATGTGAACAACGACGCGAAAGGTTTAACGTTTCTCACTCTATCCCTTTTGTTTTTATGGCTCGTATTTGACGATTTTGTCGGAAAGAAACGTCTGTCAAAGTTGGCGCAAATGATGACACCGGACTTATCCATGCCAAGCCCGGGGGAAGTCGCTGAGAAAGTCGTGGACGGTGCAAAAGAGTCTGTAAAAGAAACAACAAAGAATACAAGGGAAGCGCAAAAAGAAGCGGATAAAAAAGCGGGTGAAATGATGTTCGAGAAACCCGCAAAAAATGAAAAAGACCCCAAAAAGAAAGAAGTGTTAGAACGACTTTCTGAGCAAAGCAAGAAACGCGCCCAAACGAACGCGTACAAAGATAAGGGGTGGCTCGGATACAGTTGGGAGGACTTATTCGAGGATACGTGGGGCACGGTGAAAGGGTGGTTTAAATGAAAGAATTTACGGAGTCAATGCCATTCGTCATCTTTTTCATGTCCGTGACCGTCCTATTACAATCCTTTACGAATGAGCGTGTGACAAATGGATTTTTGCTACTCGTGTTAATGAGTATGGTTGTTACAAATTCGGACAAGTTTATAAAACTATTAAATGAGGTGAGAGTATGACAAAAGTATTCGATATGATCGCGGGAATTGGAATGCTCATTGGTATTTATTTGTTCCTTTCAAATGGTCGAGAAACAGTGTCAATCATTGAAGCAATGGGTAAAAACTCAATTGCGGGCATTAAAACATTACAAGGACGATAGGAGGGGTTTATATGGATTACAAGCGCGACAACTTAAACCGTCACGCGTTCCAAACATTGGACAAACCTGTATATGCACCTTCCATCAATTTAAATGTAGAGTTGGACGAGTACCTCGGCTCTTATGCCTTATTAGTAAAGCATACGGCAAAGCAACCAAAAATGGTTGTGGCTGACCCGATACGGGAACCGTGGGAAAAAACACGCCCAAACTTGCAAAACGAACAAATTCGAAGAGAGGATTTCCCACAAGGCTATTATTTCGGGAATCCAATTATGGGGGTGTAGGGAATGCCAGAATTTGAAAAACTCGACCCTCCTGCAAGTGGCGGGGGTGGTGGAAAACATAAACCGAAGTTTGACAAAAAACAAAAGATGCTATTACTAGGGGGCGGAATTGCCGTCGTCCTAGTGGCTCTTTTTGTGGGAAAGGCAAATCATAGCGGTTCTTCTCAGGAAGCTGTAGAGGAAGAATTGAAGGACTACTACACAAACTATCCAACGCTCGGTAGTCAAAACTCGGTTGTACAAGATGGAATGAATACACTTGTTGGACGACAAGAGGAAATTATGAACGCGCTGTTAGAAGCAACAGGAAAAAAAGCGCCATCGGAATATACACAATTACGTAGCGGTGACTATACAGACCTAAATGACGCGGTGAAAATGCAAAACTACTTAATCGCTAACGGGATTACATCAAGTGTGGTAGACCATTTCCGTGACCCGAACGGATACGCGGGTGATCGTGAGTATTACTACGTGAAAGGTTTCTCTGCTGATAAAGAGTTAATCAGTCAATTATCCATGAAAGCAAGACAAGAGAAAATGACCGGTAATGTTCACACCGGGCAAGTACAAGCAAAAGACGCGCCAAATGCCGGAACAAACATAATAAAAACGTGGTGATAATATGGCTTTAGATGTGAGACCATTCATAAACGACGCGCAACGAATCCAAAAAGAAACAGGAATCCCGGCTTCTATTATTCTCGGTCAAATGGTCTTTGAATCTAGTGGTAAGAATCCCGGGGGAATGTCCGGTCTTGCCTATAATGCAAAGAATCTATTCGGTATTAAAGGAGTCGGACCCGCCGGGACATACACCGTATGGTCACAAGAATATGACGCGGGCGGTGGTCGTGTTTCTGGATTCCGAAAATACAACAGTTATTATGAGTCAATGGCTGACCATGCACGACTCTTGCAAACACCGCGCTATGCTTCCAAGTTGCAAGGTGCGAAAACATTTGAGGACTTTGCAAAAGGGATTAAAGCGGGCGGTTATGCAACCGACCCAAATTATGCGGGACAACTGATTTCTATTATTAAACAAAATGGATTAGACAAGTATGACGACGGGACGCCATACACCGGAGAAGGAAGCGTTCCTGCCGGTGGAGGGAGTGATAAACGTGGAATATTCACAAGCGTCGCTAATGGCGTCATTCGTGCCTTGCTTATTCTATTGGCTTTTGTGGCTTGTGTTCTCTTTTTTGCCAAGGCATTCCCACAAGTGGAAGCAACGGCAAAGAGCGGAGCAAAGAAAGTTACAAAGTCATCCCCACGATCCAAGGGATATAAAAAAGTAAAACCGAAAGGCGGTGCTACGAATGGCGGACATAAAGGGACTCAAACTAAACGACAAGTTGAAACAAGTCTATGACAAGGCGTTATCCCTTGGTCTCAGGTTCACGAGTGGTTATCGCCCCGGTTCTACCGGACCAAGCGGAAGACCGGATAGCCATTCCCAAGGCATGGCTATGGACTTCGCGGGTTCGAAAGATAAAATGGACGAATTTGCAAAATGGGCGAAAACGTCACCGCTATTTACGGAAGTGTTATGGCAAACTGCTGGACATTATGACCATGTTCATGTGGGGTGGCAAGAGGGAAAACACCAAGCCGGGAAAATGTATGTAGGCGATAAAACATTGATTGATAGACCTAAAGGTGACGGTGGCGGTGACCTAAGCACGGGAACGGCTTCCCCAAATTCCGACAAAGGTTTTATCACGAGTGCTTTTATGGGAATCATACGCGCTGTTATGATATTGGTCTTTTTAATCATAGCTGTGTATTTCTTCTTCCAAGCATTCCCGGACATGAAAGTAAAAGTATTTTAAGGAGTTGAGAACATGGCAAAGGATAATACATGGCGTGAGGTCACGCTCACATTACCGCCTAGAATGGCGTATACACACGTATTTGAAGATACAAGACCAAATCATTATGACATTAACAATCTATCTGTAGCGACGCTATACGCGGGTGTTCGTGTCCTACCGAGTCCGCATGAATATGAATGTATGGTTCCAAGTAATGGACGAAACATCCTAGCAAGAAAAGAAGGGTCTTCCCAAATCGAAATTTATAATGATAGCGACGTGACGGCACGTATCATTCTAACATCATTCAATGAGCCATTTAACCCCGCTGTACTTGCCAATAGTGCAAGTGCACCAAGTGGTGGCGGTGGTACAGGAGGGACAGACGGGAACGTCATTGTAAAAGGATTTTCAAGTGCGCTACCTGCCGGGAACAACAATCTAGGGAAAGTAATTGTGACAGAAATGCCTGCTGTTAGTTTTATGCTACAAACATTGCCGCCGGGTACAAATCATATCGGAGCGGTTACTGTAGCAAAACTACCGCCACTTGCTGAAGGTACAAGTCATATCGGAAGTGTGAACGTAGAAGGCGGGGTTTCCATTTCTGCTATGCCACCTGTACAGGTTACGAATGACCCGGTGCGAGCAAGTCACTTCTATTTCGAAGCATTGATTGGGACAGGGAACTATGTATGTAATGTAGGTGACGTCATTAAATTCTCGTACTTAGTGAATGAAGGCGACACTGATCTATTCCTAAACTTTGATGATAATGCATTAAATCCAAATTTGTTATCAGGTAAAAACGTGACAATCCGTTTGAAACCCGGTGAACAATTATCAGAGTTTACAAGGAAAGCAAATAAAATAACATTTGTGCGCCAATCCGGAAATGGAATGGTTCGACTGTTAGGGGTGTAACTTATGGGACTTGTTAAACCGTTTCCGGTCATAGAAACAAAAACAAAGAGGTTACCGCAAACGAATGAACGCCCTCTTTATTATAAGGTTGCTAGAATTCAATCAAGAAACCCGGTTGATAGTGCGGAAGGGTCTGTTCTGCAAGGACAACTTTTTCCGCAAAGTAACTTTGGTTTCACGGGTACAGCACAACCGTTATACACCTTTTCATTCGGTGTTCGAAATGGTGGGTCTGCTTCACTTCTCAAACCGTCCTTACTGAAAGTTGGGGATTCCCGTGAAGATAGTTACCGATTTGAAGTATATAAAGACCCGGAAGGATTTCACTTTCTCTATCTTGTTCTATCTTCTTATTCAAGGGGTGGTGTAATCGTCTATCACTCAATCGAATGCAAGGAATATTTCGAGGTAGACATGGAATTTACCGAACGTGGGTATACCCTTGTTTGGTCGAGTGAAACGGGTGATACACAAGGCGTCTATGAAGGTGGGCGACGTCTATTAACAGAGAAAAAGGCGGAAACACTTTATACATCTAATGACGACTCTAAAAGTATTGTTGTTAGTTTAGATACAGGATTATCTGAACCTTTCTACCATACCGAAGCTGGTTTACGTGTTACAAAACAAAATAGCGTTGTTGTATTAAATGGTATGGTATTCCAAGGGTATAATGGTAAAAATATGAATATTGGAAAAGTACCCTTAGGGTATGAACCGAAACAAAAAACGATGGTTGCCGGAGCATACACTAAAAAAGATGGTAGCTTTGCACCGATTTCATTACTTGTAAAAACAGATGGGTATATCAGTATGTTGGCAGATAGAGTTGATACGGGCGACCCGTTAATCATGTATATAAACGGTTCATGGATTTTAAAACCATAAGGAGGAATGTAAAATGAGTAAATTAGTAACTTTTCACGCGGGACATAATGCGTTTGTGACAGGAGCGCACGCGAACGGATATAAAGAGGAAGTCGAAACAAGACGAGTCGTAGCAAGAATCGCTGAAATATGCGCTGAGAATGGTATTAACTACGCAATCACAACTGATGATGTAGGACTCACACAACGCCAAAACTTAAATAATATCATTGCGAATTGTAACAGTCACACAAGAGATCGTAGAGACACAGCAATCCATTTTAACCAAGGTGAAAGTGAAGTTGGTGGGGTAGAGGTTTGGTATTATGACCAACGAGAGTTGGCTGCTAAAGTAAGTAGCGCGGTTGCTAGTGCTTTGGGTATTCGTGACCGTGGACCGAAACAAGGGAAAGACCTAGCTGTCTTAAATGGTACGAACGCACCTGCTATTTTAATAGAGGTTTGCTTCTTAGGTCATGCGGGTAACATGCAAGCCTACGAAAACAACTTTGATAAGATGTGTAGAGCAATCGTAACAAGTGTAACAGGACAAGCTGTTACAGGTCGAAATGAGGCGCCTAGAGAGGATGTACACGTAACAGGTAGTCAAGGTATTGTTACTGTCAAAGTAGATACAGCGCTTATCCGTACAGAGCCTACAACGCAATCTAGTATTAATACGGCGGGTGGTAGTAATGGACGTGTCTACCGTGGTAGCGAATGGCAATCATGGGGTAGTACGATAGGAGAAGGTGGCTATACATGGTATAACCTCGGTAATCGTATGTGGATACGTGGAGATTTAGTGAATTGGAGAAACGCATAAATGATAGAGAGTTGCGGAATTTGTTCCGTGACTCTTTTTATTTTGAGAATGAATATATCGTAAATCATAGATGTTTATTTATGTCAATGGGATTAATTGGTAA
>NZ_JBUQDQ010000033.1:0-740 GCF_055179755.1 Staphylococcus sp. TCBT05
TACCTTCGCTTGCGCTAAGCACTCCTCTTAACCTTCCAGCACCGGGCAGGCGTCAGCCCCTATACTTCATCTTACGATTTTGCAGAGACCTGTGTTTTTGATAAACAGTCGCTTGGGCCTATTCACTGCGGCTGATCGTATGATCAGCACCCCTTCTCCCGAAGTTACGGGGTCATTTTGCCGAGTTCCTTAACGAGAGTTCTCTCGCTCACCTTAGGATTCTCTCCTCGACTACCTGTGTCGGTTTGCGGTACGGGCCGCTGTTTTCTCACTAGAAGCTTTTCTCGGCAGTGTGACATCAGGAACTTCGGTACTATTATTTCCCTCCCCATCACAGCTTGTCCTTAAGAAAAGAAGCATTTGACTCCTCTTCAGACTTACTGCTTGGACAGACATTTCCGATCGTCTGCATTCCTTAGCCTCCTGCGTCCCTCCATTGCTCAAACAAAAACAACGGGTACAGGAATATCAACCTGTTATCCATCGCCTACGCCTATCGGCCTCGGCTTAGGTCCCGACTAACCCTGGGCGGACGAGCCTTCCCCAGGAAACCTTAGTCATTCGGTGGACAGGATTCTCACCTGTCTTTCGCTACTCATACCGGCATTCTCACTTCTAAGCGCTCCAGCAGTCCTCACGATCTGCCTTCGACGCCCTTAGAACGCTCTCCTACCAATACACCTAAAGGTGTACTCCACAGCTTCGGTAATATGTTTAGCCCCGGTACATTTTCGGCGCAG
>NZ_JBUQDQ010000034.1:0-278 GCF_055179755.1 Staphylococcus sp. TCBT05
TACGGTATTAGCACCTGTTTCCAAGTGTTATCCCCTTCTGATGGGCAGGTTACCCACGTGTTACTCACCCGTTCGCCACTCTTCTTTTTCCGGTGGAGCAAGCTCCGGTGGAAAAAGAAGCGTACGACTTGCATGTATTAGGCACGCCGCCAGCGTTCGTCCTGAGCCAGGATCAAACTCTCATAAAAAGTTCGAACAATCTCGCGATTGTTAAGCTCAATTTGTTTGCTAGCATATTGCTTGCTTGTTAAAAATGCTTGTTGTCTTGAATTGAATCA
>NZ_JBUQDQ010000035.1:0-4717 GCF_055179755.1 Staphylococcus sp. TCBT05
TATTAATGACTATGGAATCATTACAATACTCGATCAACGTATTTATACGTCAAATAAATATGGTAAAAAAATACAAGAATTATTAGAAGGACATGGTTATGTATTAACAAGATCTTGGAGTAAAGTAGTTTCATTTTATATAAATAAATTAGAAAAAGGAGCAGAGGCAGAATACCAACCATACAGCAGAAATTTAATTAAAATGGGTAATATCTTGGGGCGAACTAAGGAAAAGAAAAAAACAAAAAGTCATACAGATTCACCTAAAAAGATTACACAAAAACAAAAGTTATTCTTAGAAAAGGTATGTAAAAATGCTGGATTTATGGTGGATTTTAAAGGAGACACAGTACCTATATTTAAAAGAGTATGTCTGAGCCTTTTCTTAGCAAAACTGCCGTTCACTAAAATAATAGAAGATTTCCCCTATAGAGATTTGGATGAAAGGTTTATACTAGAGACTTATTTAGAAAATTTGAAAACAAAAAGGACAGTTGAAGAAATTCATCGTTTTATGGTATCTGATCTAAAGATAGAAAAAGAAATATCACCAAACAAACTAAATAAAGAGCAAAGAGCCTTTTTACAGGAGCTTATAGCACACGAAAGTTTAAGAACTTCTATAACACGGAAAAACGTAAATGATGCATACCAAGCAGTCTACAATGAATTGTACAGTGAATGGAAAGATGTATTGTACTTAAAAGAGAAATTTCCTTATCGCGATGAAATAGAAAAGCTAGCACTCTCTACTTATCATGGCGGGAATAGAAAAACTGCATATCCTATGTGTACAAAACTAGGTTGCAATGGAGATTGTAATGAAGAACAACATATGAAGATAAAAAATTATTTAATGAATAAATATGGCGCTACAAATGTGTCTTATATGAAAGTAAATAAAGGATATAGGATACGTATTGAACCAACAAAAATATTAGAACAAGATGAATTTTTCCCAGAAGAACTGTTACAAAGAAGTAAACTTACCAACGTAACATAAAGTGTCTCATAAAAAATGTTTATAACTATTGAACAATAATTAGTAACTAAAAAGACATGTTCTATATATGAAAATACCTTTTATTAACATAAAATCAATGCATCGTCAATTCTAAAAAGTCCTTTCAAAAAATTTGAAAGGACTTTTTTAAATTCCACAATCAAACTTTATTGGTAGGTGTGGATCTCTATCGTGAAATCGGAATGAAAGGGATTTATTGTAAAAATCTTTATACACAAGAGGTTTTTGGTTATTTTGAAGATTCTACGTATTAAAATATACAAAATCCAATTAATAAATTTCAAGTATGGCTAAGTTACATCTTTGAAATGAAAAAACTAGATTTTGAACCTTGTCATAAGGTAATATTTTTGAGGACATTTTTTATAAAAGGGGTCACCATACATGCCCATCAACTTAAGAACAAAAATAAAATGAACTTTCGTTCAAATAAACTAAAAAACTCTTAAAACAGTTTTTGTCCTTAAAAATAAGCATGCTAAATAAACCTAATTAGGTATTGTTTTTAAAAGTTATGCGACTTTCTTTTGTTTTCTAAATCCACTATACTCATAGATAACACCCATAATATCAAAGACAGTTCTCTTCTCATATCTATGAGATTTCCGGCCATTTTTCTTTAGTAGGGTAAACAGGCGGATAAAAATCTTTGTTATTGCTTGGGTGTTTTTCTGTGTTGCTTGAAATAACAGAAATAGATGATCTTGAATCATCCCAATTGCTTTATATTCACTTAGTTCTCTTTTCTTCTTTTGCAACAAAAGTTGACGCATCTTAAACATGGTAGAGGAACATAGGAAAATCGCGATGAGCTTTCCATACACATGGCATTCTAAACGCTCTTGTTTAATATTTTGCCAGTGATGAATTTGAAATAAGGATTTCCACGTTTTAAAGATGATTTCTATTTGCCATCGGAGGGAGTAAAAGTCATGTATTTGTTCCATCGGAACAATCTCCCAAGGAGTATTCGTAACATATATGTTTATCCCAGTTAATCGTTTGCTTTTCTCTGAATATGTAATCCCTTTTTTACTTTCTGTATAGCTTTGTTTTGTTCTACGCTCCTGCAATTGTTTTTCTGTTAATCGATAGATAACCACTCTTGTGAATAGTTTTTGTTCCTTTCCAATATACGCTTCTTTTATTTCATACGTTTGTCCTGGTTTTAACGTGTTCATCAGGTGTTCTAAATCAACTTGGATATACTGTGATTGTTTTTTTACTGTCCCATTTTGAAAGTATTCGGGAGATGGATTTTTCATATACACCGTATGGTTTAATTTCAGCCTTGATATATAGTACACACCACGTTGATCCATTTGATCTAAGTCTTCCAATGAAAAATAACCTAGATCACGAATACATAAATCTCCTGGTCGTAAGGTAACTAAACATTCCGTACCAAAAGTTTTATCATTATTCTTTCCTGGTCCTACTTGAAAGTTTAGAAACTGTCCGCTGTGTAAGTCGTATTCTAATTGAATTTTTATACCGGCTGTTTGTGCACAACCACCTGACCCAGGATATGCATGAGCTAAATGTTTCGGCACTTGGAAAATCGTCGCATCTAAAATACGAATTCGCTGAAAATACATGAGTGCTGCACTTGAAATGGCTGATGTTTTACAAAGTTTACTTTTCCATAATACAGAAAATATATATTTCAAAAATTCAACCGCTTTTTTATCAAAGCGTTTATTGAGTCCTTCTGGACTCATAAGAGTGCCTGTAGCTGCGTGTAATTGACTGCATAGTCGAATGAGAGAATCACTCGCTGTGCGTTGACTTACCCAAATACATATGGCCGCTAATTCATTTCCTGAAAACTTTCGTTTTCTTTTTACAAAACCTAATTCTTTTGCGAGTTCTTCCAAAAGAGAAGGGGTTAAATGACTATACAGCTCTTCAGAAAATAGTTGTAGTTCATCTTGAATCGAAAGATTCATAAAAAACGTCATCCTTTCTAGTTAGTTTTGTAGAAAGAATAACGTTTTTTGACAATTGGGGGTAGTAAAATTTCTTAAGTTGATGGGCATGGGGTCACCATATCAAAAAAAGAAAATTGTACGTTTAGACACAATTTGGACACAAATTAACCGATTCCCTGTACGTTAAGGAATCGGTTATTCAATTTATCATTTTTTTATAGAGTTTTTCTCTCGTAATGGTCTTAGGTTATTGAAGCTTGCTTTTTGGTTTAAATTCCAAACATAATCACCTGTCAACGTAATATGTTCCCATCCAAGTGGAGATATATGTTGTAAATATTCTTCGGGAATGTCCACGCCTTTTGCACGTAATGCATCTACTGCACGTGATATATATACCGTATTCCATAATACGATTGCTAAAATAAGAAGTTGCAAACCACTTGCTCTATGTAATTGATCCTCATAAGAACGATCACGAATTTCACCTAATCGGTTAAAAAATACAGCTCGAGCAAGTGCGTGTTTTGCTTCACCTTTATTTAAACCAACCTGAACACGTCTTCTAAGTTCAGGACTCTGCAACCATTCTAATGTATATAAAGTTCTTTCAATCCTACCTATCTCACGCAACGTTACGGATAAGCTATTTTGCCTTGGATAGGCTGCAAGCTTTTTAAGAATAAGAGAAGCTGTGACTGTTCCATTACGAACAGAACTAGTTAATCGTAATAAATCATCCCAATTTTCTCTTATTTTCTTTGTATGAATTGTTCCACCAATCATAAACTCTAGATGTGGTTGATTTAAGGGCTTTTCAAACGTATAAATTTTATTTTTGCTAAACGTTTTAATTCTAGGAGCAAATCGAAACCCTAACATATGACACATGGCAAAGACATGATCTACAAATCCTGCTGCATCCGTATAATGTTCTTCGATTTCCAAATCTGTTTCATGATACAATAGGCCATCAATAATATGTGGCGCTTCTTCTGAAGAACTAATAACTTGTACATAAAATGGAGCGTATTGATCTGAGATATGGGTATAAAAACTTAATCCTGGATCCCTACCATGCTTTGCATTTACTTGTGCTAACGGACTAGACTGCCCACCAGCTCTAAAGAATTGTCCATCAGAAGATGAAGTCGAACCATCTCCCCAATGAGAAGAGAATGGATATTTATGCTGAAAATCAGTGATTGCTCCAAGAGCTTTGGAGTAATTTTCATCTCTTATATACCAATCTGATATCCAAGCTAATTGTGTATAAGATATATTTGGACATGCATCTGCCATCTTTGAAAGACCAAGATTAATTCCATCAGCCAAAATAGCTGCGAATAATACAGATTTATCCTTTGGCTCAGTTTGGGTATGAAGATGAACAAAATGTTTACTAAAATGGGTCCAGCTATCTACTTCTACCAATAGATCTGTTAATTTAATGCGCGGCAATACACTATAAATAAGTCTAGTTAGATCTTCGACCTCATCCGGAATCATTTTCTTTAAAGATGCAATTTGTATTTTATCTGCATAGATTTCAACATCTGGCAATAATTGATTTTGAATCAAATGATTTACCTTAGTGAGTTGCTCTTCCATTAACTCAAATCGTTCCTGTAAATACTGATCTATGTTGGTTGGAATTGTTAGTGGAACTTGATGTTTCTCCTTTAATTCTTTCCATTTTTCTTGAGGTAAAAGATATTCTTCAAAATCCTTATATTGTCTACTTCCTACAACCCACATGTCC
>NZ_JBUQDQ010000036.1:0-517 GCF_055179755.1 Staphylococcus sp. TCBT05
TGATACGCCAGGTATTAAAGTAAATGAGATTCGAGCAAAATGCCGTAGATTAAAGCAAGAACAAGGTCTTGGTATGATTTTGATTGACTATTTGCAGCTTATTCAAGGAAGTGGGAAATCAGGAGAAAACCGTCAGCAGGAAGTATCTGAGATTTCTCGTACCTTAAAAGGGATTGCGCGTGAATTGCAAGTGCCTGTTATTGCTTTATCACAGTTATCTCGTGGTGTAGAATCTCGTCAAGATAAACGCCCGATGATGTCTGATATTCGTGAATCTGGAAGTATTGAGCAGGATGCTGATATTGTAGCTTTCCTATATCGTGAAGACTACTATGATCGAGAAACGGAAAACAAAAATACAATTGAAATTATTATTGCAAAACAACGTAACGGTCCAGTAGGTTCAGTGGAACTTGCATTCGTCAAAGAGTTCAATAAGTTCGTTAACTTAGAACGTCGTTTTGAGGATGGACATGCTCCACCGGCATAAAGGCAGTATAAAAAAGAAACACATTTC